>NZ_JAOSZE010000199.1 GCF_025630775.1 Actinoplanes sp. KI2 | reverse complement strand
ACCCCCGATTCGTGGCTGCGGAACAATATCGAGGGATCGCGAACCAGGCTGCCCCGGATGGCGGATTGAAGATCATCCGGTCAGCAGATCGGCGCCGGTGGCGGACAACGAGGCGATGAGGTCGGCGGCGCAGTAGCCGCGATCGGCGAGCAGCAGCATCCCGGCGTGCAGGCTGCGCGCGAGGATGCGGGCCTGGTCGAGTTCACCGGTGCTGAC
>NZ_JAOSZE010000198.1 GCF_025630775.1 Actinoplanes sp. KI2 | reverse complement strand
TTAACTGAACGGCGTTGCCTCTAGCCCAGGTCATGGCCGCACTGCGCAACGCCGCCAATGGCGCCTTACGCCTCGCCGGCGTCACCAACATCGCCGCCGCCGGCCGCCATCAGGCCCGCGACAGCACCCGCTCGCTCGCACTGCTCCGCATCATCTGACGACTTTGCCGGGGCCCTGGGCCCGAACGAACGCAGAGCCCCGCGGTCCCGCACGAATGT
>NZ_JAOSZE010000197.1 GCF_025630775.1 Actinoplanes sp. KI2 | reverse complement strand
CCGCCCGTCGAGAAGGTGGGACTCGAGCCCTACGGAGCCAAGAGATGATCTCCACGCTGCTGTTCGTCGTCGTCCCGTACGTCTCGATCGCGATCTTCATCGGCGGGCACGTCTGGCGCTACCGCTACGACAAGTTCGGCTGGACCACCCGGTCGTCCCAGCTCTACGAGCGCGGCCTGCTGCGGATCGGCAGCCCGCTGTTCCACTTCGGCATCCTGCTGGTCGCCG
>NZ_JAOSZE010000196.1 GCF_025630775.1 Actinoplanes sp. KI2 | reverse complement strand
ACATCGATCGGTTCGCCCGCAATCCGGCCCGGGCGCTGCCCTGACCGGCGGTGCCGGACGGGACTTTCGGCCCTTTGGCCGGGGCATCGACGACGGTACGAATAATGAATGATCCGAGTTTTTCTTCTCGACGACCACGAGGTGGTCCGCCGTGGCCTGGTCGATCTGCTGCAGGCGGACGGCGACATCGAGGTGGTCGGCGAGTCGGGCTCGGCGCAGGAGGCGGCCCGCCGGATTCCGGCCT
>NZ_JAOSZE010000195.1 GCF_025630775.1 Actinoplanes sp. KI2 | reverse complement strand
CATTCGTTGGGTGCGACGCGGTTGGTGTCGCGGTTGCGGTCGGTTTTGGGTGTTGAGGTGCCGGTGCGGGTGGTGTTCGAGCGGCCGTCGGTGGCGGGGTTGGCGGAGTTTGTGGGTTCGGCGGGTCGGGCTCGTGCGGGTGTGGTGGTGGCGGAGCGTCCGGTGCGGGTGCCGTTGTCGGCGGAGCAGCGCCGGTTGTGGTTCTTGTATCGGTTGGAGGGTCCGAGCTCGACGTACAACGTGCCGCTGGTGCTGCG
>NZ_JAOSZE010000194.1 GCF_025630775.1 Actinoplanes sp. KI2 | reverse complement strand
ACCGGCCGCGTGCGACACCATCGACATGGCCGGGATCGGGGAGAACCCGGCCAGCCGGTCCGGGCCGTGCGCCTTGATGGTGTGCACGTGCGCGGCCGCGATCATCTCGGTGGCCTCCGCCCAGGTCGCCCGCACCAGGCCACCCTTGCCACGCACCGACTTGTACCGCCGCGCCTTCGCCGGATCCCCGGTGATCTCCGCCCAGGCCGCCACCGGGTCACCCAGCCGCGCCCTCGCCTCCCGGTACATCTCCAGCAGCACA
>NZ_JAOSZE010000193.1 GCF_025630775.1 Actinoplanes sp. KI2 | reverse complement strand
GCCGGCCGCGTGCGACACCATCGACATGGCCGGGATCGGGGAGAACCCGGCCAGCCGGTCCGGGCCGTGCGCCTTGATGGTGTGCACGTGCGCGGCCGCGATGAGCTCGGTGGCCTCCGCCCAGGTCGCCCGGACCAGGCCGCCCTTGCCACGCACCGACTTGTAGCGCCGCGCCTTGGCCGGGTCCCCGGTGATCTCGGCCCAGGCCGCCACCGGGTCGCCCAGCCGGGTCCTCGCCTCGCGGTACATCTCCAGCAGCACG
>NZ_JAOSZE010000192.1 GCF_025630775.1 Actinoplanes sp. KI2 | reverse complement strand
GCGAACTTCACGTTGTCCGCATAGTCCGGGGCCACCGCGATCACCTTCTGCCCGCGGTAGCGCGCCTCGGCCATCCAGTGCGCGTCCGGCGTGCGGGTGACCGGCAGGTTCGACCCCCACATGATCAGGTAGCCGGCGTCCCACCAGTCTCCCGACTCCGGCACGTCGGTCTGGTCGCCGAACATCTGCGGCGAGGCCACCGGCAGGTCGGCGTACCAGTCGTAGAACGACAGCATCGCGCCGCCGAGCAGGTTGTAGAAGCGGGC
>NZ_JAOSZE010000191.1 GCF_025630775.1 Actinoplanes sp. KI2 | reverse complement strand
TCGATCAAGATAGAGCTCAACCCCGGCACCGCCGGCGCCCGGACCCTGCTGGACATCCCGCAGTACAACTTCGACGACCAGGCGATCCATCCGCTGGCGACACCGCTCGCGGTCAAGCCGGGCGACACGCTCCGGGTCACCTGCACGCACGATGCGGGACTGCGCAAACTGCTGCCGCAGCTGCGCACACTCCCACCGCGCTACGTGGTCTGGGGCGACGGCACCAGCGACGAGATGTGCCTGGGCCTGGTGATCTGGTCACCGCAGACC
>NZ_JAOSZE010000190.1 GCF_025630775.1 Actinoplanes sp. KI2 | reverse complement strand
AGGCACCGGCAACGACTGGATCGAGGTCGCCTTCCGCACCGCCCGCAACGCCGACCCGTCAGTCAAACTCTGCTACAACGACTACAACATCGAAAACTGGTCCTACGCCAAGACACAGGGCGTCTACCGCATGATCCAGGACTTCAAGTCCCGCGGCGTCCCCATCGACTGCGTCGGCCTGCAAACCCACTTCACCGGCGGCAGCTCCCTGCCCAGCAACTTCCAGACCACCCTCTCCAGCTTCGCCGCCCTGGGCGTCGACGTCGCCCTC
>NZ_JAOSZE010000019.1 GCF_025630775.1 Actinoplanes sp. KI2 | reverse complement strand
TCGTGGTGCACAACGACCTCGTCGGCGGCGCTGCCGACGTGCGGATACAGGGTGAGCAGCAGCCCGGCGCCGACGATCAGCCCGGCGACCTGGGCCAGGACGAAGCCGGCCACCGAGGCGGGCGCGATGCCGGCGAAGGTGTCGGTGAACGTGCGGCCGATGGTGACCGCGGGGTTGGCGAAGCTGGTGGACGAGGTGAACCAGTACGCGGCGCCGATGTACGCACCCACGGCCGCGGGCGCGACCGAGGCGCGGCCGGAGCGGGCCAGGGCGAAGATGAGCAGGAGCAGTCCGCTGGTGGCGACGACCTCGCCGAGCCACAGGTGCCCGGCGGACCGCTGCTGGTGCGAGATGGACACCGCGTCGAGGCCGAACATGAGGTTGGCCAGGATCGACCCGCCGATCGCGCCGGCGATCTGGGCGACGGTGTAGCCGGCCAGGTCGGTCGCGGTCAGGCCGGTGCGCGCGCGGCGGCCGAGGAACCAGTCGGCGGCCGAGACGACCGGGTTGAAGTGGGCGCCGGAGACCGGTCCGAAGGTCAGAATGAGGGCGCCGAGGGCGAACGCGGTCGCCACCGAGTTTTCCAGCAGCTGCAGGCCGACGTCGTTCGGCGACAGCGTGGCGGCCATGATGCCGGAGCCGACGACGGCGGTGACCAGCAGCGCGGTCCCGGCGAACTCGGCCAGCAGGCGTCGCCGGAGGTCGATCGGAGGCATGAGTCGACCTGCTGCTTCGGGGGTCACTCACCCTCGCCGGGGGTGAGCAGCGTGGCGAGCTGGCGCATCAGGCCCGGCCGGGGCCGGTAGTAGACCCAGCTCGCGCGGCGCTCGGCGTCGACCAGCCCGGCCTCGCGCAGAGTCTTGAGGTGGTGCGAGATGGTCGAGCCGGAGACCTCGAACGACGGGGTGAGGTCGCACACGCAGATCTCCCCGCCCGGCGCCGAGGCGATCATCGACATCAGCTGCAGCCGGACCGGGTCGCCCAGCGCCTTGAACGCGGACGCGAGCTGCACGGCCATGGCCGGCTCGACCCGCCGGACCGCCATCGGCGGGCAGCACGGCGTCTGCGCGCCCGGATCGAGCAGATTCACCGATGCGGCTGGTTTCGACATGCATCGAGCTTGACATGTATCGAATCCGGGTGCAACCTTGGTTTCGACAGCCATCAAATCCGATGGTTGTCGAAACCGCAACGCCGATCCCCAGGAGACCCACCATGAGCGACACCACCACCAGCCCTTGCTGCGGCAGTGCGGCCGACGCCGCCGCCGAGGGCTCCTGCTGCGCCGCCGCGGCCAGGACCGAGGCGGTCGCGGCCGGCGCGACCTGCTGCGGCACCGCCGCCGACACCACCGGCGCGGAGATCCGCGAGCAGGTCCGCGCCCGCTACGCCGACGCCGCCGTCCGCGCCGCCGAGGGCAGCCGCTGCGGCAACGGCGATCTCTACGGCGCCGACGAGCGCGGCCAGCTGCCCGAGGCGGCCCTGCGCGCCAGTCTGGGCTGCGGAAACCCGCTGCGGGTCGCCGACCTCAACCCCGGCGAGACCGTCCTTGACCTCGGCTCCGGCGGCGGCATCGACGTCCTGCTCTCGGCCCGCCGCGTCGGACCCACCGGCACCGCGCACGGTCTCGACATGACCGACGAAATGCTGGAGCTGGCCCGTCGCAACGCGGCCGAGGCCGGTGCCACCAACGTCGAGTTCCACAAAGGCCACATCGAGAACATCCCGCTTCCGGACGCCTCGGTCGACGTCGTCATCTCCAACTGCGTGATCAACCTGTCCGCCGACAAGCCCGCCGTCTTCGCCGAGATGCACCGGGTACTGCACCCCGGCGGGCGGATCGGCATCTCCGACGTCGTCGCCGAGGACCACCTCACGCCCGAGCAGCGCGGCGTGGTCGGCGACTGGTCCTCCTGCATCGCCGGAGCGCTCTCCCGCAGCGAATACCTCGACGGCCTGACCGCCGCCGGATTCGTCGACCCCACAGTCGAGTTCACCGGCGCCTACGCCCAGGGCATGCACGCCGCGATCATTCGCGCCCGCCGCCCCTGACATCCCGGCTAGCTGCCGGTACACTTTCATCGTCAATCGGCGATAGACGATGAACGGGGGGACGATGGCCGACCTGCTCGACCGCGCGGCCGCGGAGACGTACGCGTCCTGGTTCCGGGCGCTGGCCGACCCGTCGCGGGTGCAGATCGTGGAATACCTGGCCCGCCACGGCCGGCCGATGCCGGTGGGCGAGATCGTGGCCGCGGCCGGGCTGGCCCAGTCGACCGTCTCGCAGCACCTGAAGGTCCTCACCGAGGTGCGGTTCGTGCTGGTCGAGGCGGTCGGCAACGCCCGGCACTACCGGATCAACACCAACTGCATCGCGTGCTTCCCGTCCGCGGCCGACGTGGTCATGGGCCGCCCGGCGCCGAGCACGACCGGGGGCTGCGCGTGAGGATCCGCCCGATGACCGCCGCCGACGCGCCCGCGGTCCTGGCCATTTATCAGGCCGGGATGGACGGCGGGAACGCCAGCTTCGAGCACACCGCACCGACCTGGACGGCGTTCGACGCGAGCAAGTTGCCCGGGCACCGCCTGGTCGCCGTCGACGACCACGACGCGGTCCTCGGCTGGGTCGCGATCTCGGCCGTCTCCGGCCGGGCCGTCTACGCGGGCGTGGTCGAGCATTCCGTCTACGTCGACCCCGCGGCACGGGGGTGCGGGGTCGGCCGGGCGCTGCTCGACGCGCTCATCGAATCCACCGAACAGGCCGGGATCTGGACCATCCAGTCCGGCGTCTTCCCCGAGAACACCGCCAGTCTCGCCCTGCACCGGGCCGCCGGGTTCCGCACCGTCGGCGTCCGCGAGCGGGTGGGGCGGCATACCACGCAAGGCAACCGCTGGCGCGACGTCGTGTTCATCGAACGCCGCAGCCCGCTCGTCGACTGAATCGGGAGCTACGTATGTCCACCTTGCCCATTGCCGTCATCGGGGCCGGTCCGGTCGGCCTGGCCGCCGCCGCCCACCTCGCCGGGCGCGGCCTGCCCTTCGTCGTCCTCGAAGCCGGCGACCGCGCCGCCGCCGCGGTTCGTGAGTGGGGACACGTCCGGCTGTTCTCGCCCTGGCGCTACAACATCGACACCGCCGCCGCGAAGCTGCTCGCCGACGCCGGCTGGCAGCGGCCCGACGACGACCTGCTGCCGACCGGCGCCCAGCTCGCCGACGACTACCTGCAGCCCCTCGCCGACCTGCCCGCACTCCGGCCGCACCTCCGCTACGGCGCCCGCGTCGCCGCGGTCACCCGGGCCGGCCTCGACCGGCTGCGTACCGCCGGCCGCCCGGACACACCGTTCCTGATCCGGCTCACCACCGGCGAGGACGTCCTGGCCCGCGCGGTGATCGACGCGTCGGGAACCTGGTACACCCCGAACGTGCTGGGCGCCTCGGGCATCCCCGCGCACGGCGAGGACTCCGCCGAGGCGTACGTCGGCAAGGCTCTCCCGGACGTCTTGGGCCGCGACCGTGACCGGTTCGCCGGTCGGCGCGTCCTGGTCGTGGGCGCGGGGCATTCGGCCGCGAATACGCTGCTGTCGCTGGCCCAGCTGCCCGGCACGCCGGTCACCTGGGCGATCCGCTCGGGCTCGCCGTTTCGCACCTACGGCGGCGAGGCCGACGACGCGCTGCCCGCCCGCGGCGCGCTGGGCAGCCGGCTGCGCGAGCACGTCGAGTCCGGCGCGATCACCCTGCTCACCGGCTTCGGCGTCCAGCGGCTCACCGAGGTCGAGGACGGTGTCGAGGTGTCCGACGGCCGGCGGAGCGTGGTCGTGGACCGGATCGTCTCGGCGACCGGGTTCCGGCCCGACCACCGCATCGTGTCCGAGCTGCGCCTCGACCTCGACCCGATCCTGGGCGCCACCCGGGCGCTCGCCCCGCTGATCGACCCCAACGAGCACTCCTGCGGCACGGTCCCGCCGCACGGCGTCGACGAGCTGAGCCAGCCCGAGCCCGGCTACTACGCGATCGGCGTCAAGTCCTACGGCCGGGCGCCGACCTTCCTGCTCGCGACCGGATACGAGCAGGCCCGCTCGATCGTCGCCGCCCTCGACGGCGACTGGACCGCCGCCCGCGACGTGCGGCTCGACCTGCCCGAGACCGGCGTCTGCAACAGCGACCCGATCCTCAGTACCGACGCCGGCTGCTGCTCCTGACGCGGCATGGCATCCCGGCCGGATGAAGCCGACCGGGGAAGGGCGAGAGCCATCGTCCGCGCCCTCGCGGTCACCCAAACCGTCGGCTACGGCACCCTCTACTACGCGTTCGCCGTGTTCCTGGTGCCGATGGCCGCCGGCCTGCACGCCTCCACCGGCGCGATCACCGGGGCCTTCACCGCCTCCGTGCTGACCTCCGCGCTGCTCGCCGTGCCGGTGGGGCGCTGGCTCGATCGGTACGGCGGCCGGGCGCTGATGACCGCCGGCTCGATGCTCGGCGCGATCCTGCTGGTCGCCTGGTCGCAGGTGCACGCGCTGTGGCAGCTGTACCTGGTGCAGGCCGGCCTCGGGATCGCCGCGGCGGCCAGCCTCTACGAGGCGGCGTTCGCCGTGATCATCGCCTGGCACGGGCCGCGGCGACGCTCGCCCGCGTTGCTGACGCTGACCGTGGTCGCCGGCTTCGCCAGCACCGTCTTCCTGCCGGTGACCGGATGGCTCGTCCAGGCTCACGGGTGGCGTACCGCGCTGCTGGTGCTCGCCGCCCTGCAGGCCGGCCTCACCGTCCCGCTGCACGCCGCCGTGCTCCGCCCCGCGCCGCCCCACCCGGCGCGGTCGCGGCGGCCCCCGGTCCCGCTGCGCCGGGTCCTCACCGACCGTTCCTTCTGGCTGCTCACGGTCGCCTTCACCGCGAACACCGCGGCGATCGCGGTGGTCACCGTGCACCTGGTCGCCGCGCTCATCGGCTGGGGCCACCCCGCCGTCTTCGCGGCCACGACCGCCGGGCTCTTCGGCCTGCTGTCGGTCACCGGCCGGCTGGTCACCACCGGACTGCAACGCCGTTTCCGCACGATTCCGGTGGTGGCGGCGGTCTTCGCGGTGCAGGGCTCGGCCGCCGCGATGCTCCCGCCGGCCGGCCGCAACAGCACCCTTGCGGTCCTCGCGGTCGTCGGCTTCGGGCTCGGTTTCGGCGTCGCCACGATCGCCAAGCCGGTGCTGCTCGCCGAGCGGTTCGACACCCGGCGCTACGCCACCATCGCCGGCGCGATGGTCGTCCCGGTCACCATCGCCAAGGCCGCCGCCCCGCTGGGCGCGGCATGGCTGGCGGCCACGGGCGGCTACGGCGCGGTGTTCGCCGCCGTCGCGGTGGCGTGCCTCGTCGCCGCGGCCTCGCTGCTGGCGGTCCTTCGCCTCGGGTAAGTGCGGTCCGGGTCCGGCGGGGGTGTTTGGTGCCTATCTTTGGAGTGGTGATCGTTGTCCCGCGGGTGGTCGTGGCGCTGGCGCAGTGTGTCGGCACCGGTGTGCTGCTGGCCGCCGACGACATCGTGGTGGTGGCCAACGACGAGTTCCTCGGGCTGTTCGACGCCTTCCTGAGCTCGCCGGTTGGGGAGCGGCTCGACGAGGTCGCGGCCCGCGAGCCGTTCCGGGCCGCCCCCGGGCTGTGGGCCGCCCGCCACGACGTGCCCGGCCGGCGCCGCCGCTGCCATCTGCCCGGCGATCGGGTGGTCGAGGTGCGGTGGCACCGGCTGCCCGCCGACGACAGCGACGAGCTGCTCGCCGCGGTGGTCACCGACCTCACCGCCGAGACCCGCGTCCGGGGAAGCCTGCGCGCCCACAACCGGGCCCTCGCCGAGCTGGTCGCCACCAAGTCGGAGCTGGTCTCGGCGCTGCTGCACGAGCTGCGCACCCCGCTCGCGTCCAGCCTGGCGATGGCCGACCTGCTGCCGGACACCACCGGCGACCCGGCACTCGACCAGGCGATCGAGCTGATCGTGCGCAACGTCCGGCGGATCGGGGCGGCGACCGCGGAGATCGCCACCGTCAGCGGGATCGAGAACGGGTCGGTGCCGCTCGAGAGCGACGCGTTCGACCTGCCGACGCTGCTGGCCGAGCACGGCTTCGTGGTGCTGGCCGAGCCGGAGACGCTGATCGGGGACCGGGCGCGGCTCGCCGAGGTGTTCGGCCGGCTGGTCGCGGCCGTGCGGGCGCTGGGCGGGGACGACCCGGGGACGGCCGAGGCGCGCGGCGACTGGTGGCGGATCGCGCTGCGGCTGCCCCCGGGCCAGGGCGGCGACCGGCTCTTCACCGACTCGGAGGCGGGCGGCAACGCGACCGCGCTGATGCTGGCCCGCGCGGTGATCGGGCGGCACGGCGGGATGGTCGGCGTGCAGAGCACCGAGGGCACGCCGTACCTGGTGGTCAGCCTGCCCCGGTCAGCGCGTCGACCCGGCTGAGCAGCTCCTGCGCGGTGAACGGTTTGACCAGGTAGTCGTCGGCGCCCGCGTCGAAACCGGAGGCCACGTCCAGCCACTGGCCGAGGCCCGTGAGCAGAATGATCGGGATGTCCGCGGTCGCGTCGTCGTCGCGCAGCGCCCGGCACACCTCGAGGCCGCTCATGTCCGGCATCGCCACGTCCAGCACGGCGCAGTCGGGGGGACGCTCGTGCGCGGCGCGCAGGCCGTCCCGGCCGGTGGTGCTGGTGGACACGTCGAGCCCGCCGGAACTCAGCACCGTACGGACGATCTCCAGCATCGTCGGGTCGTCGTCGACCACCAGGACAGAAGTCACCGCTTCCCCCTCCGACGCTACCTAGAGTAGCTGGAGTGGGGGAGCGGGGTGAGCGGATCGCGTGGTGGACGGTCGGGCGCATGCTGGCGTTCGGCATCCTGCTCGCGCTGCTGGCGCTGGCCGTGGTGGGCGCCAGCGCGTACGTGCGGATCGGCGCCCTGATGCACAGCCAGGTCCCGCTCCAGCAGTCGCACCTGCTGCTGGGCGAGGTCGGCCGGCTCGGCGACGCGGTGAACGCCATGGATCGCGCCGCCCGCGAGTACCGCGAGACCGGCGACCCGATGTGGGCCCAGGCGTTGCGTACCGTCACCGCCGACGTCGACGCCCGGCTCGACCGGGTCCGCGCGGAAAGCCGCGACGACCCGGTGTCCCAGGGCATCCTCGATCGGCTGCAGCCGATGCTGGACAGCCGCATCGCCGCCGACCGGGCCGCCGCCGACCAGCGGAAACCCGCTCTGACCAACGCGGACATGGCGCAGGTGCAGTCGCTGATCAGCGAGATGCACACGCACGAGGAGCAGCGCCTGGCCGAACAGCTGCGGGTGAGCGACTCCAGCGCCCGGCGCACCCGGCAGCTGATCCTCTGGGTGTCGGTGGCCACCGCGGCGCTGGTCGCGCTGGGCGGGCGCTGGATCACCCGGCGGATCACCGCGCCGGTCCGGCAGGTCACCGCCGCGGCCCAGCGGGTGGCCGAGGGCGACCTGAGCCGGCGGGCCGAAGTCAGCGGCCCGCCGGAACTGGCCCAGATGGCCCGCGCCGTGAACGCGTCGATGACCGAGATGGTCACCGCCCGGGACGAGGCGGTGGCGGCCGCCGCGGCGAAGTCGGCGTTCCTGGCGACGATGAGCCACGAGATCCGGACCCCGATGAACGCGGTGATCGGCATGACCGGGCTGCTGGCCGACACCGACCTGGACGCCCGGCAGCGGGAGCTGGTCGACACCGTGCGCGCCAGCGGCGAGACGCTGCTCGTGATCATCAACGACATCCTGGACTTCTCCAAGATCGAGGCGGGCGAGCTGACCCTGGACGAGCGGCCGTTCGGGCTGCGCTCGTGCCTGCAACGGGCGATCAGCCTGGTCGCGCTCACCGCCGACGCCAAGGGCCTGCATCTCTCCGGCCACCTCGCCGACGGCTGCCCCGAGGCGGTGGTCGGCGACGAGAGCCGGCTGCGGCAGATCCTGGTCAACCTGATCGGCAACGCGGTCAAGTTCACCGACCACGGCGCGGTCACGGTGACCGCGTCCGCGCCCGCCGAGGGCGAGATCCAATTTGCCGTACGGGACACCGGCATCGGCATCCCGCACGACCGCCTCGATCGGTTGTTCCTGCCGTTCAGCCAGGTCGACGCGTCGGTGGCGCGCAGCTACGGCGGCACCGGGCTCGGGCTGGTGATCAGTCAGCGGCTGGCCGAGGCGATGGGTGGCGGGATCACCGTGGACAGCGCACCCGGCCAGGGTTCGACCTTCACCGTGACCGTACGCCTGGCGGCCGCCGCCGGGGTGCCGCCGGAGACGCCGGACCTGCCCGCGCCGGCCGGCCGCTCGCTGCACGTGCTGGTCGCCGAGGACAACCCGGTGAACCAGCGCGTCATGCAGCTGCTGCTGGAACGGCGCGGCCATCGCGTCGAGCTGGCCGCGGACGGCACCGAGGCGGTGGCGGCGGTCCACCGTACGCCATACGACCTGGTGTTGATGGATGTGCAGATGCCGGTGCTGGACGGGCTGGCCGCCACCGAACGGATCCGCGCGCGTCCGCCCTCGCACGGCCGCCCCCGGATCATCGCGCTCACCGCGAACGCGATGGTCGACGACCGCGCCGCCAGCCACCGCGCCGGGATGGACGGCTTCCTGGCCAAGCCGATCCGCGAGGCCGAGCTCGACGCGGTGCTGGCCGGCGCCGCCCGCGCCGAGGTGCCGGCCGTCGTCCACGACACCGAGGCGGCGAGCATCCGCGCCTGCATCGGCGACATGGCCGAGGCCACCGGCGGCGACCACGTCAAGCTCGCCGAGATCCTGCACAACTTCGCCGACCGCCTGCCCGATGTGCTGGGCAGGATGGAACGCGCCGCCCGCGACGGCGACAGCCGCAACCTGGCCCGGCTCGCGCACGGCCTCAAGGGCTCGTCGGCCACGCTGGGCGCCAACCGCTTCGCCGCCCTCTGCGCGGACGTGGAGGACCGTGCCCACCACGGGCCGCCCACCGCGCTGCCGGCCGACCTCTACGAACGGGCGCACGAGGTGGGCGACGTGATGCAGGTCCTGTCCGCGGAACTGGCCCGCACCTGAGGTCGCTTCCCTTCGCTACCGTGTGCGCCGCAGATCGAAATCGACTACGGGGAGTGCACATGAAGGTGCGGCAGTTGGCGGTCGTCGGCGCGGCGGCGACCGTGATGATGGGGCTCGCCGGGTGCGACCCGAAGTCCAGTTCCGCGGACCACCCGGCGGCGGCCGGCGGCGGCCCGGCCGCGACCACCGCGACCACCGCCGCGGCGAACCCGCGGGACGAGTTCGCGGCGGCCGCCGCCAAGGTCGGCGACCAGCCGGTCAAGCTCAAGATGACCACGGTGGGCGGCGGCGCCATCACCGGCGCGATCGACGCGCAGAACCACAAGGCGGAGATGACCACCGCCATGGGCTCGGCCGGCAGCATGGAGATCCGGGAGGACGGCACCGACCTCTACGTGAAGGCGTCCGGTGCGCTGGCCTCGGCGATCGGCGGTCCGTCCGGCAAGTGGATGCACATCGACATGTCCAAGGTGCCGAGCAAGAGCGCGCTCAACATGGCCAACAACGACCCCAAGGCCACCGCGAAGGTGCTGGCCGACAGCAGCGACGTGACCAAGACCGGTGCCCACTCGTTCAGCGGCAAGGTCGACATGACCAAGTCTCCGGCGTTCAACTCGACGGCGGCCGCCGGCCTCGGCTCGGCGTTCAAGGCGGTCCCGTTCACCGCCGAGACCGACGACCAGGGCCGGATCGTCAAGCTGGTCTTCGACCTCGGGTCGGTGGTGCCCAGCGCCGGCAAGATGACCACCGAGTACAGCGACTTCGGCACGTCGGTCGACGTGCAGAAGCCGCCGGCCTCGCAGGTCATCGAGATGCCCGCGAAGTTCCGCAAGCTGATGGGCGCGTGACCGGGCAGTAGTGAGCGGCCGGGCCGCCACCGACGCGGTGGCGGCCCGGCTTCGGCGCGGAGACGGTCAGGTGACCGTCCAGACGAAGGTCATCTCGGTCGTGCCGTCCACGGTCACCCGCACCGTGGAGGTGCCGCGCGTCGTCGGCGTGCCGGTGACCAGGCCGGCCGCCGACATCGTCAGGCCCGCGGGCAGGCCGGTGGCCGACCATTGCCCGGTCCCGAGCGACCAGCTCACCGCCTTGCCCGCCGGTGAGCTCATGCCGTGCGGGTGCACCACCGCGGCGGGCGTCGGCGCGGCGGCGGCCAGTGCGGCCGGCGCCGTGAGGGTTCCGCTCAGCGGCAGGTTACGGCTCGAGTTCCCGATCGAGATCCCGTACGTCCCGGCGGTCGTCCGCCACGCGTGCGTGGCCGTGTCCCAGTGCGCGAGGTCCCGCGACCGCACCGGGAAGGTCACCGTGCCCGACGCCCCGGCCGCGAGCGTGATCCGCTGGAAGCCCTTGAGCTGGTGCGGCGGCTCGCCGTCGGCGGCCGGGTTGGCCACGTACAGCTGGGCCACCTCGGTGCCGGCCCGCGAGCCCGAGTTGCGCACCGTCGCGGTGACCGTGGCCACGCCGTTGGTCATCGCGCCCACCTGCAAACCGCTGAACACGAACGAGGTGTACGACAGGCCGAAGCCGAACGGGAAGAGCGGGGTCACGTTCCGGGCGTCGTACCAGCGGTAGCCGACGTTCAGGCCCTCGCTGTACTGAACCTGGCCGCTGACGCCCGGCCACTGCGCCGCGGTGGAGGCCGGAACGGCGGACAGCGACGTGGGGAACGTCATCGGGAGCTTGCCGGACGGGTTGACGTCGCCGAAGAGCAGGCCGGCGATTGCGGTGCCCCACTGCTGGCCGTCGTAGAAGCCCTCGAAGACTGCGGGGACCTGGGACAGCCACGGCATGTTGATCGCGGCGTTGTTGTTCAGCACCACGACCGTACGCGGATTGGCCGCGACCACCGCCGAGATCAGGGCGTCCTGGTTGTTCGGCAGCGTCAGGTCGGCGCTGTCGTGTTCCTCGTTGCCGTAGTTGTCGCTGGCGAAGACGACCGCGACGCTGCTGCGCTGGGCGAGCGCGACCGCCGACGACTGGTTGCTGCCCTCGTCGTACGCGACGGTTACGCCCATACCCGCAACTCGATTTTGAATGCCCGTCAACGGCCAGACCGTCGCGCCGCTGCGGACCGTGGCCGAGCCGCCGCCGATGGTCTGGGTGCCGGCGCCGCCGTCCACGCCGATCACCGCGATCGAGGTGAGGCCGGTGGTCGACAGCGGGAGAATGCCGGTGTTCTTGAGCAGGACCGTGCCCTCCTGGGCGCCGCGCAGGGCGACCGCGACGTGCGCCGGCGTGGTGACGGTGGCGCCGAGCGAGCCGCTGGGCGCCCTGTCGAAGAGGCCGAACGCGAACATCTGGGTGAGCACCCGGCCGACCATCGTGTCGAGGGTCTGGGTGCTGACCGTGCCGGCCTGCACGGCCTGCTTGAGGAAGTCGGCGAAGAAGTAGCCGTTCGGCATCTCCATGGTGAGCCCGGCGTTGGCCGACTCCACCGTGGAGTGCGTGCCGCCCCAGTCCGACTCGACGAAGCCGCCGAAGCCGGCCTGCTGGTAGAGCCCGGCGTTGAGCAGGGCCGGATGCTGGCAGGCGGGTACCGAGTTGACCACGCTGTACGCGCACATCACCGAGGCGGGTGCGGCGTCCTGGATCGCGGTCTGGAACGCGGGCAGGTAGATCTCCTGCAGGGTCCGCTCGTCGACGACGACCGTGCCGGCCGGGTGCTCGATGTTGTACACCGCCGCGTGCTTGACCGAGGCCATCACGCCCTGGCTCTGCAGGCCGCGCACGTCGGCGGCCGCCATCCGGCCGGAGAGATAAGGATCTTCGCCGTACGTCTCGAAGGCGCGTCCCCAGCGCGGGTCGCGCACGATGTTGACGGTCGGGCCGAGGGCCACGTTGGCGCCCTTGCCGGCGAACTCGGCGCCGATCGCCGAGCCGTACTGCTGCGCGTAGTCGGGGTCGAAGGTGGCCGCGGTGGCGGTGCCGGACGGCATCTGGGTGACCCCGTCGACGCCGTCGCCGACGCCGGCCGGGCCGTCCTGCAGGCCAAGGTTCGGGATGCAGAGCGCGGGGATGCCGGTGACGTTGCCGATGTACGGCGAGGCGTTGTTGTTCCCGTGCAGGATCTGCACCTTCTGATCGATCGTCATCCGGGCGAGGACCTGCGCGACCCGGTCGGCGACCGGCGCGGTCGAGCCGACCCACGGGCAGCCGGTGCCGCCGGTCGGGGGAGTGGTCGTCGGACCGCCCACGGTGTGGACGATGAACTCCCAGAGCGAGTAGCCGTACTGAGTGGTCCGAGTCAACCCATACATCCTGATATATCGTGCTGAAGCTGACAAAGTCAGGCTTTGCGTCCCGTCGGCGCCGTTGGTCACCGGCGTGGCGTCGGTCCACGTGGTGCCGTCGGCGGATACCTGGATCTTGAAGGTGGCCGCTCGGGCGGTCTCCCAATGCAGGTCGGCGCCGCAGATCTGCTGCGTGGAGCCGAGATCCACCTGGAGCCACTGCGGGTCGGCGAAGGCTGACGACCAGCGCGTCCCGTCGTTCCCGTCGGTCGCCGACGTGGCCGGGGTGCCGGCATTCTCGGCCGACGAGGCGGTGGTGGGCCGGCCGGCCGCGCTGTTTCCGGTCGAGCAGGCGGTCGCCGCGGACCCGCCGAAGACCTGGAACTCCCAGAGCGAGTAGCCGTACTGCGTGGTGCGGGTCAGCCCGTACATCCTGATATATCGCCCGTTGGCCGACAGCGCGACGACCTGCGTGCCGTCCACGCCGTTGGTGACCGGTGTGGCGTCGGTCCACGTGCTGCCGTCGGCGGACACCTGAATCTTGAAGGTGGCGGCGCGCGCGGTCTCCCAGTGCAGCGAGACCTGGGTGACGGCCTGGGACGAACCCAGGTCCACCTGCAGCCACTGCGGGTCGGCGAACGCGGACGACCACCGCGTCCCGTCGTTGCCGTCGGTCGCCGAACCGGCCGGCGTCCCGGCGTTCTCGGTGGACGACGCGGTGGTCGGCTTGCCCTGCGACAGCAGCGTGAGCGCGGCGTGCGCGCTCGGCGCGATCAGGACGATCGAGACGAGCAACAGGGCGCCGATCAGCGACGCCCATCGTCTGGGGATGGACATGTGTGCTCCTCTTGGGGGAAGAAGCGGGGGAGCGCCCGGGGAAGCGCTCTCTCACGACAGTCCAGCCGTTTTCGAAGCTTGTCAATGAGTTCGAGGTGGTTCCGGAACTGGAAGATGGTCGAGGCAAGAAAGCGCTTCACGCCATCGAGCGGGCCACCTTCAGCGCCTCGTCCAAGGTGGCGATCCCCTCGAGGCGGTAGGTCACCGCGCCGTGCGACCAGACCAGCGTCGGTCCGGCCAGCCGCGCCGTGACCGTGCGCTCCACCCCGTTGCGGTCCACATAGGTCACCTCGTGCGGTGCGGGCAGCCAGAGCGCGGTGTCCGCGCCGACATCCACCCACTGGGCGTTCGGCGCCTGCTTCATGAAGATCGGGTCGATCGTGCCGTCGCACTGGTCGAGGCGCACCCGCCCGTTGCGGTATTCGAACGTCACTACCCGCGCCTGGTCGGCGACCGTCACCGCCGGCGGGTCGCCGAGCGTGGCCGGGATCCGGATCGGGAACCGGGCCGCGCGCCGGGCCTCGGCCACGCTGGCGACCTGCCCGGACGGCAGCGGGCCGGGGCTCGCCGGCAGCGCCACCGGGCGGGACGGACCGGTGCGCACGGCGATACCGGCCACCCGCAGCAGGCCGTCGACGGCCGAGACCACCGCGGCCCGGGCCGGCGCGACGGCGCCGGTCGCCCCGGCCACCGCCACCAGGATGCCGATCAACCACAGCCGCCAGCGCCGCGTCGCCTTGCGCCGGGCGATGCCGGCCCGCACGGCGGCCCGTTGGTCTCTTGCCGCGGGTACGTCGAGGAAGTCGCCGAGCGCACGCAGCTCCGCGATCAGATCGTCGTGCCGGTCAGTCATCGGTGTCCTCCTCCCCGCTCCGGTGTTCCCGCTCGCTGGCTGGGTGGTCCCGCTCCCCGGTCGGGTGTTCCCGTTCAGTGGCCGGGTGTTCCCGCTCGCCGGTCCGGTGTTCCCGTTCGTTGGCCGGGTGGTCCCGCTGCCCGGTCAGGTGTTCGCGCAGCCGGCCCAGCGCCCGCGCGGTCCGCGACTTGACCGTGCCCTTCGGCCAGCCCAGCGCGACTGCGGTTTCCGCCTCGGACAGGTCCAGCAGGTACCGGCAGACCAGCACCTCGCGGTCCCGCCGATCGAGCCGCTTCAGCTGGTCGACCAGGCGTTGCCGGCGCTCGTTCGCCTCGGCGGTGTCGGCCGGATCCGGCGCGAGCGCGGGCATCTCCTGCTGTGCCGCGCGCAGCAGCACGCCGTCGCGCCGGCCGCGCGAGCGGTGCAGGTTGCGGGTCTCGTTCGCCACGATCGCCAGCAGCCAGGGCCGGAAACCCGACTCCCCCCGATATCGCGACAGCTGCCGATACGCCTTGACCAGCGCCTCCTGCACCACATCGTCCGCGTCGGCACCGGCGCCGAGCAGCACCGCGGCCCGGTGCGCGGCCGCGGTGTAGTGCGCGACCAGGACCTCGTACGCGTCCAGGTCGCCCGCCCGCGCCCGCGCCACCGCGGTCGCGTCATCGAGCTCGGTCGCCCGTTCCAGCCCCGACACCCCCGCCCGCTCCGCCACCGTCGAACACATCATCGACACCGCCCGCCGAAAAAAGGTTCCCGGGTGCTGAGCTGGCTGGCTCCGCTTCGCTCCGCGGGCTGAGCTGGCTGGCTCCGCTTCGCTCCGCGGGCGATCGCCCCTTTCAGGCCGATGAGCGGGCAGTCGATTTCCGCCGCCGCGGGGTTTGCGGTGTCGGAAATCGACTGCCCGCTCATCGGCGGGGCGATCGCGGGTCGTTCCCTGATATGGGGCACCCCGAAATACGGAGTCGGGTGGGGGTCCGGGCGGGGCTGGGGTTTCGGGCGGGAACCTTCTCTGGCTGGCCCGCCCGAAACCCGAACTGCGCGCCGACCTGCCACGGATGCGGGAGCCGCGGGCCGACGCGGAGGCCACCGGGCGAGGCGCCGAGCGCCGCAGCGCCCGGCCGCACGGCGCCGCGCGTAGGCCACGGGAGTCACCGCACGTGGCGCGTAGGCCACGGGAGTCACCGTACGTGGCGCCGCAGGCCGGGCACGCCGCTCCGCGTGCAGGCCGCCGAAGTCACCGGGCGGGGCCGCAGTGTCCGACCGCACGGCGCCGCCCGTAGACCACCGAAGTCACCGCAGGTGGCGCCCCAGCGCCCGGGCGCCGCGGCGGCGGCGACGGGCGCGGAGCCCGCGGAGGCAGCCGGCTCAGCTCAGCGGTCGCAGACCAGGAGCGTGTTGCCGTCCGGGTCGGTCACGGTGAACCACAGGCACGTGCGCTCGTCCCCGCTGATCGGGCCCGGGCTGCGATCGGCCAGGCCCTTGCGCGCCGCCTCCAGGTCGTCGACCAGCAGGCTGAACGTCGCCCAGGTCAGCCCGGGGCGGGCCGCGATGCCGCTCTCCGGCCCCATCAGCGTCAGGCGGAACTCGCGGTCGGGGGAGTCGAGGACGGCCGCATGCTCCTGGAGGCTGGACACCGCGAGGCCGAACGCCGCCGAAAACCACGCTGCCGCGGCCCGCGGGGACGTGACCGGCAGAAACACGCTGCCCAGTTGTGCCATGCCCAGAACTTACGGCCCGGGTATGACAAAAGTTCGGGAACCGATCCCGCCCCGGCGGTGTCAGCAGGGCATGACCACACGGCGAACGATCCTGACGCTCACCGGCGCCGCCCTGGTAGCCGCCTGCGATCTACCGGATAAATCCGGTAAACCGGAAAAAGGTGACGAGCCGCCGGAGACCGTGCTGGCCGACACCCGTACCGGATTGGTGGTGCTCGGCAGCGTACGGCCCGGCACGGACGCCGCCGCCAGCGCCGACAGCCGCGTCATCTACGCGATCAGCGGCCAAGACCTGGTCCGATTCGACCCCGGAAGCGGGATGTCCACCCGGAGCGCCACGCTCGGGGGCGGGTGGCTGCCCCGGGTGGTCTCCACCGACGGCACCGCCTGTGCCCTCACCCGGACGCCGGACCCGCGCGCCACCACCGAGCTCCTGGTGGTCCGCGACGGCCGCTCGCGCGAGTACCGCCTGCCCGGCGCGATCGAGCCGGACGCGTTCACCACCGGCAACGACGGACTCTTCGTACTCGACTGGCTTCCGGCCGCCAATCCGGACCATTACCGCGTACGCCTGCTGGATCTCGCCTCCGGAACGATCGGCCCGCTGCTCACCCGGGACAAGAGCGCCGTGCCGGCCGGCGCCGAGGAGGAGATGCGCGGCGAGCGCCGGCAGCAGGCGCCGTCCCCGGACGGGCAGGTGCTCTACACGCTCTACACCCACCAGCCCGGCCACCGGCACACCCGCGACCTGCTGTCCGGCCGCCCCGGCAACGCGCACGCGTTCGTGCACGTCCTGCACCTGACCCAGCGCTGGGCGTACTGCATAGACCTGCCGCACCCGTTCGGCGAGGGACCGCCGGACGGGCACGCGATGGCGGTGCCCGCGGACGGCCGGGAACTCGCCGTGCTGGACATCACTTCCGGGCAGATCGCGTACGCCGGGACGACCGCCCTCGCCGTTTCCGGGGTCGTCCCCGCGCCCGCGGCACCGGGCGCCGCCGCGAGCCTGGCCTACTCCCCGGAGGGGGCCCGCCTGTTCGCCGGGGCCGGGCGGACGATCAGCACCCTCGACCACGGCGGCACCGTGCGCGCGCGGTGGTCGATGCCGGCCGACGTCCGGGGCCTGGCCGTCAGCCGCGACGGCCGGCGGGTGTACTGCGGCGGGGCGGACGAGGTGCGCTGGGTCGATGCGGCCGGCGCCACCCGGGGGCGTGTCCCGGTCGACGGACTACTGAGCCTGAGGAGTGTTCGATGAAGCGGTCGGCCGTGGCGCTGATCCCCGTACTCATGCTCGGTGCTTGCCGCGCGGAGCCGCAAGCCTCGCCGGCGCCGTGCGTCTCCAAGATCGAGACGGGTGCGCTGCCGGAGTGGGCGCGCATCGGCTTCAGCGGCGACGGCTCCGGCAACCCGCACGTGTTCAGCAAGAACGGCGACATGGTCGGCGTACTGTTCGGCACCCCGCTCAGCGCGCCGCCGGCCGCGGATCACAGCAACAAGATCCTCTGGGTGTCGAAGCCGCCGGTCTCCACGCCCAGCGACTTCTCGATCGTCGCGAATCTGGTCGGGACCGGCGAAACGGTCCGACCGAAGGTCGACCCCGCGCCCGGGCCGTCGATCATCGATCTGCCCAGGCCCGGCTGCTGGCGGCTGACCCTGTCGTGGTCCGGGCATGTCGACACGATGGATCTCACCTACTCTTCATGATCAGCGCCGGGCCTGTAGCCTCCCCTCAGAGTTACCTAGAGCTGAGGCAGGGCAGGGTCTGGTGTTCAAGCGAATCGCGATCGTCAACCGGGGCGAGGCCGCCATGCGGCTCATCCACGCCGTCCGTGACCTGTCCGCCGAGACCGGCGCCCGGATCGAGACCGTGGCCCTCTACACCGACGTCGACCGGGGCGCGATGTTCGTGCGCGAGGCCGACATCGCGTACGACCTGGGCGCGGCGGCGGCCCGGCCCTACCTCGACCTGAAGACGCTCGAGCGGGCGCTGATCGACACCGGCGCCGACGCCGCCTGGGTGGGCTGGGGCTTCGTCGCCGAGGACCCGGCCTTCGCCGAGCTGTGCGAGCGGGTCGGGGTCACCTTCATCGGGCCCAGCCCCGAGGCCATGCGCAAGCTCGGCGACAAGATCGGCGCCAAGCTGATCGCCGAGGAGGTCGGCGTCCCGGTCGCGCCGTGGAGCCGCGGCCCGGTCGAGACCCTCGACGCCGCCATCGCCGAGGCCGACCGGATCGGCTACCCGCTGATGCTCAAGGCGACCGCCGGCGGCGGCGGGCGCGGCATCCGGGTGGTGCGCGACGCCGAGCAGCTCAGTGACGCGTACGAGCGCACCAGCCAGGAGGCGGCCCGGGCCTTCGGCAGCGGCATCGTCTTCCTGGAGCGCCTGGTCACCGGCGCCCGGCACGTCGAGGTGCAGGTCATCGCCGACGGCCAGGGCACCGCATGGGCGCTGGGCGTGCGCGACTGCTCGGTGCAGCGCCGCAACCAGAAGGTGATCGAGGAGTCGGCGTCCCCGGTGCTCAGCGCCGAGCGGGCCGCCGAGTTGAAGGCGTCGGCCGAGCGGCTGGCGATCGCGGTCGGTTACCGCGGCGCGGCCACCGTCGAGTTCCTCTACCACCCGGGCGACGACCTGCTGGCCTTCCTCGAGGTCAACACCCGGCTCCAGGTGGAGCACCCGATCACCGAGTCGACCACCGGGTTCGACCTGGTCAAGGCCCAGCTGCACGTGGCGTCCGGCGGCCGGCTCGAGGGCGCCCCGCCGGCCGAGCGCGGGCACGCGATCGAGGCCCGGCTGAACGCCGAGGACCCTGACCGCGACTTCGCCCCCTCGCCGGGCCGCATCGCGCGCCTGGTCTTCCCGGCCGGCCCGGGCATCCGGGTGGACACCGGGGTGGGCGAGGGCGACACCATTCCGGGCGACTTCGACTCGATGATTGCCAAGATCATCGCGTACGGGAAGGACCGGGACGAGGCGCTCGGGCGGCTGCGCCGGGCGATGGCCGAGACCACGGTCGTCATCGAGGGCGGCGCCACCAACAAGAGCTTCGTGCTCGACCTGCTCGCCCAGCCCGAGGTGATCGACGCGTCGGCCGACACCGGCTGGATCGACCGGGTCCGCGGCGAGGGCCGGCTGGTCTCCCAGCGGCACTCCGGGGTCGCGCTCGCGGCGGCGGCGATCGAGGCGTACGAGGAGGACGAGCGGGTCGAGGAGGAGCGCCTGCTGTCCACCGCCTTCGGCGGCCGCCCGCAGGTGCGGCACGAGAGCGGCCGCCCGCTCGACCTCAAGCTGCGCGGCAACGGCTACCGGGTGCGGGTCGCCCGGATCGGCGCGCACCGGTTCCGGGTCAGCATCGAGGCCGGCGACAGCATGCGCGCGGCCGACGTCGAGATCCACCGCTTCGACGAGCACACCGGCTGGATCGTCGTCAACGGCGAGCGGCACCGCCTGATGACCGGCGCGCACGGCGCCATCCACCTGGTCGAGGTCGACGGCGTCGCGCACCGGATCACCCGGGACGAGGGCGGCGTACTGCGCTCGCCGATGCCCGCCCTGGTGGTGGCCACCCCCCTGGCCGCCGGCGCCGAGGTCGAGGCGGGCGCGCCGGTCCTCGTGCTGGAAGCCATGAAGATGGAGGCGGTGCTCCGTGCGCCGTTCAAGGCCCGGGTCAAGGAGTGCCTGGTCGTGGTCGGCACCAAGGTCGACGCGGGCGCGGCGCTGCTGCGGCTCGAGCCGATCGGCGACGCCGAGGCCGAGGCCGTCGCGGCGGCCGAGCACGTCGAGATCGACCTGCCCGCCGAGCCGGCCGAGGTGCCGGCCCGGCAGCGCGCGGCCCGCGGCCAGGAAGACCTGCGCGCCCTGCTGCTCGGCTTCGACACCGACCCGCACGACGAGCGCCGGGTGCTCAACGACTACCTCGACGCCCGCCGGGCCGCCGCCGAGGCCGGGCAGCGCCCCCTCGCGGGCGAGGTGCGGCTGCTGGAGGCCTTCGCCGACCTGGCCGAGCTGAGCCGCAACCGGCCGGCCGGCGAGGACGGCGCCGGCGACACCCACGTGCACAGCCCGCGCGAGTACTTCCACGCGTACCTGCAGAGCCTCGACGTCGAGCGGGCCGGCCTGCCCGAACGGTTCCAGACCCGGCTGGCCAAGGCGCTGGGCCACTACGGCGTCACCGACTTCGAGCGCACCCCCGAGCTCGAGGCCGCGGTGTTCCGCATCTTCCTGGCCCAGCAGCGGGCCGCCGCGGATGCCGCCACCGTCGCCGCGCTGCTGCGCGCCTGGCTGGGCGAGCCGCCGCCGGACGACACCCTGCGCGAGCCGTCCGGTCTCGCCCTGGAACGGCTGATCTCGGCCACCCAGGTGCGCTTCCCGGCGCTCGCCGACCTGGCCCGTGGCGTGGTGTTCACCTGGTTCGGCCAGCCCCTGCTGCTGCGCAACCGCGCCCGGGTGTACGTCGAGGTCCGCAAGGACCTGCGGCACCTGGACGCCCACCCGGACGCGCCGGACCGGGAGAGCCGGATCGCCGAGATGGTGCGCAGCACCGAGCCGCTGGTCCGGGTGCTCGGCCAGCGCCTGGTCCGCGACAACCTCGACAACTCGGTCATGCTCGAGGTGCTGTCCCGGCGCTACTACGGCAACAAGGACCTGGCCGACCTCCGTACGGTCGAGGCCGCCGGCTGCTCCTACGTGGTCGCCGAGCGGGCCGGGTCCCGGCTGGTCACCGCCGCGGTGAAGTTCGGCCGGTTCGGCGCCACGCTCGACGGGCTGGCCACGCTGGCGACCGGCGAGATCGCGATCGACGCCGACCTCTACCTGTCCTGGGAGGGCCAGCCGGCCGACTCCGACGACATGGCCACCGCGCTCTACGAGGTGATCAGCGCGCACCCGCTGCCGCGGCAGGTGCAGCGGCTCACCGTGGCGGTCGCCGGCCGGGGCGGCGCGGTCATGCACCACCACTTCACCTTCCGCCGGTCCACCACCGGGATGACCGAGGAACGGCTGATCCGCGGCCTGCACCCGCACATCGCCCAGCGGATGCAGCTCCAGCGGCTGCGCAAGTTCGACCTGACCCGGGTGCCGTCCTCGGACGAGGAGGTCTACCTCTTCCGCTGCGTCGCCCGGGACAACCCGGCCGACGACCGGCTTGTGGCGTTTGCCCAGGTACGCGACCTGGCCGAACTGCGCGAGCACGACGGCCGGCTGGTGGCCCTGCCCACCACCGAGGAGACGATCGCCACCTGCCTCGACTCGATCCGCCGGCAGCAGTCGAGCCGCCCCTCGGACAAGCGGTTCAACACGAACCGGATCGTCATCTACGTCTGGCCGCCGGTCTCGCTGACCCGCGAGGAGATGGAGATGATCGCCCGCCGGGTCGCGCCGACCGTGGCCGGCGCGGGCCTCGAGGAGATCCTGTTCATCGCGCGGCAGCGGACCGTCGACGGCAAGCTGGTCAAGGTTGCGGTCCGGATCGCCTTCGACATCGCCGACGGGGCGACGCTGACCATCGGCGCCCCGACCGACGAGCCGGTCGAGCCGCTGGACGGGTACCGGCAGAAGGTGCTGCGGGCCGCGAGCCGCAACACCGTCTACCCGTACGAGATCACCGGCATGCTCGGCGATTTCGTCGAACACGACCTCTCCGCGGAGAACGAGCTCGTCCCGGTGGACCGGCCCAAGGGGCAGAACAGCGCGGCCATCGTCGCCGGCGTGGTCACCAGCACGACCGCCCGGCACCCGGAGGGCATCGCCCGGGTGGTGCTGCTCGGCGACCCGACCAAGTCGCTGGGCTCGCTCGCCGAGCCGGAGTGCCGTCGGGTGATCGCGGGCCTGGACCTCGCCGAGCGCCTCGGCGTCCCGCTGGAGTGGTACACGCTCTCCTCCGGCGCGAAGATCTCGATGGACTCCGGCACCGAGAACATGGACTGGGTGGCCGCCGCGCTCAAGCGGATCGTCGAGTTCACCCAGGACGGCGGCGAGATCAACATCGTGGTCGCGGGCATCAACGTCGGCGCCCAGCCGTACTGGAACGCCGAGGCCACGATGCTCATGCACACCAAGGGCATCCTGGTGATGACCCCCGACTCGGCGATGGTGCTGACCGGCAAGCAGGCGCTGGACTTCTCCGGCGGCGTCTCCGCCGAGGACAACTTCGGCATCGGCGGGTACGACCGGGTGATGGGCCCGAACGGGCAGGCCCAGTACTGGGCGCCGAACCTGGCCGCGGCCCGGGACGTGCTGATGGCGCACTACGAGCACACGTACGTGGTGCCGGGCGAGCAGGCGCCCCGGCGGATCGCCACCACCGACCCGATCGACCGGGACGTGTCGAGCTTCCCGCACACCGCGGCCGGCAGCGACTTCACCACGGTCGGCGAGATCTTCTCGGCCACCGCGAACCCCGATCGCAAGAAGCCGTTCGACATCCGTACGGTGATGCGCGCCCTCGCCGACCAGGACCACCCGGTGCTGGAGCGGTGGGCCGGCATGGCCGACGCGGAGACCGCCGTGGTGCAGGACGTGCACCTCGGCGGCATCCCGGTCTGCCTGCTCGGCATCGAGTCGAAGTCGGTGACCCGGCGCGGGTTCCCGCCCACCGACGGCCCCGACGCGTACACGGCGGGAACGTTCTTCCCCCGCTCGTCGAAGAAGGCGGCCCGGGCGATCAACGCGGCCAGCGGCAACCGCCCGCTGGTCGTGCTGGCCAACCTGTCCGGCTTCGACGGCTCGCCGGAGTCGATGCGCAAGCTGCAGCTGGAGTACGGTGCCGAGATCGGCCGCGCGATCGTCAACTTCCGCGGCCCGATCGTCTTCGTGGTGATCTCCCGCTACCACGGCGGCGCGTTCGTGGTCTTCTCCAAGCGGCTCAACCCGAACATGACCGTGCTCGCGCTCGAGGGCTCGTTCGCCTCGGTGCTCGGCGGCGCCCCGGCGGCCGCGGTGGTCTTCACCGCGGACGTCAACCGGCGCACCGCGGCCGACCCGCGGGTCACCGAGCTGGCGGCGCGGGTCGCTGCGGCGTCCGGCGCCGGGCGCGGCTCGCTCGCCGCCGAGCTGGAGGAGCTGCGGGCCACGGTCCGCACCGAGAAGCTCAACGAGGTGGCCGCCGAGTTCGACCGCAAGCACAGTATCCAGCGTGCCGTCGAGGTCGGCTCGGTCGACGCGGTGATCCGCGCCGCCGAGCTGCGGCCCCGCGTCATCGAGGCGATCGACTTCGGCCACCAGCACTGATACCGGTGCTGCCGGGCCTCGCGAGGGGCCCGGCAGCGGCCGGTTCGATCGGATGGGCGCGGTCAGTTCGACCGGGTGAGCGCGGTCAGTTCGACCGGATGGGCGCGGTCAGTTCGACCGGGTGAGCGCGGTCAGTTCGACCGGGTGAGATCGCCGCCGTTGCGGATCTGGGCGATCACTCCCGAGGCCATCTGCCGTCCCCACTCCTGGCAGGCGTGCTCGCGCAGGACCGTCTCCGGCGAGGTGCCCAGTCGCTCGGCGATGTCGGCGATCCGCTCGTGCATCTCCTGCTCGACGCACTGCCGGTCGATGACGATGCCGTGCTGGTACAGCGTGGCGACGAACTCGTCCGCCAGACGCGCGACTGTTGTTCCTGCGGGCACCGATGCCTCCTCGGACTGTCGTTGTTGACGACAGTGTGAGCGTGCGGGGTCTGGACCCCGTGCTGACGCGGCCGCCAAGATCGGTGGTGTCCGCCGTGCAGGGTCGGCTGACCGACTAACTCGCCCCTGACTGAATGGTCACGGGAGGCCTTTCACTTTCAGGCTTCCTCGGCGGGACCTGGTCGGTGAGATCGGGGCCGGTGGGCCGGCGGAAGCGGACGCGGCCGAGGATCGCGGCCAGCCGGGGCAGCAGGCGTTTGCCGGCGCTGTGCAGGCCGGCCAGGAGGAAGCCGAGGGCGATGCCGAAGGCGGCGGCCAGCACCGGCGAGTCGGCGAAGGCCACCCCGCCCAGCCGGCCCAGGCCGATCGAGTAGGCGACCCAGAGCAGGCTCGACACGACGCTGCCGACGTAGAACGGGCCCATCGCCAGCGAGACCGACCCGGCCGTCAGGGTGGTGGCGGTGCGCCCGTACGGGATGAACCGGCCGATCACGATGGCGGCGCCGCCCTGTCGCAGCAGGGTCTGCTCGGCCCGCGCCCGCGCCGCCGCCAGCTTGCCGTTGCGGATCCGGGCGATCGCCGTGCGGCCGACGTGGTAGGAGATCCGGTCGCCGGCTATCCCGCCCGCGACGGCGGAGCCGGCCAGCACGGCGAGGTCGGGGGAGCCGGTCGCGGAGATGGCGCCGAGGCCGATGATGACGGCTTCCGACATGGCGACCGGGATGAAGCCGTCGACCGCCACCAGCAGGAAGATGATCACGTAGAGCCACGGCGACGAGATCAGTGGCATCAGGTAGTGCAGCATCGGGTGCCCCTTCGATCGTCGCCTCGACCGTAGGGATCTTGCAGGCTCGGCGGCGACGGCGCAGCCCCGCTTCGGTCACATGAGCGCAACACCACGGCTCGAGCCGCGCAAATGTTCCGGAATGAGCGGGAACGTGACAGGACTGGTCCAACCAGTTGACGGGTTGATGTGGTGCGGGGCACACTGCTCGGCATGACTTTCGAGCCGCTGTCCCGGCACTCGGTCTCCGATCAGGTGTTCGGCCGCCTGCGCGACGCGATCGTGAGCGGCCGCTACCCGTCCGGCGACTCGCTGCCCAGCGAGCGTGAGCTGGCCACCGCCTTCGGCGTCAACCGGCACGCCATCCGGGAGGCGCTGCGCCGCCTCCAGCAGCTCGGCCTGGTCCGGGTCAGTCAGGGCGGCGCGACCCGGGTCCTCGACTGGCGCGCCACCGCCGGCCTGGATCTCGCGATGACCCTGGCCGGCTCCGAGGACGTGCTGCCGGTCGAGACGCTGATCCGCGACGTGCTGGAGATGCGCGCCTGCATCGGCGCCGACGCGGCCCGGCTCTGCGCCCAGCGCGCCGGCGACCAGGCGCGCCGGGCAGTGGTCGCCGCCGTCGAGGCCTATGCGGCGGCTGCCCCCGATCTCGCCGCGATGGGCGCCGCCGACCGCGACCTGTGGCGGCGGATCATCGAGGGCTCGGGCAACGTCGCGTACCTGCTGGCCTACAACAGCCTGACGGCGGGCGATGTGGCCGTCGGGCACATGCCGCTGCCGCGGCGTACGGCGGAACTGCTCGACGTCACCGCCCACCGCAACCTGGCCGCCCTGATCGCCGCAGGCGATGCCGAGGGTGCCGAGCGCGTCGCGCGCACCCTGCTCGCCGTCCCCGCCGCCCAGCCGAAGGGATCCGCTCGCCCATGATTCCCGCCGTGCTCTACGCCGTTCCCGCGTTCCTGCTGCTCATCGTGCTCGAGGCGCTCTCCTTCAAGTTCCTGCCCGACGACGAGGAGCGCGGGTACGAGGCCCGCGACACCGCCACCAGCCTCTCCATGGGCGTCGGCAGCCAGGTGATCGGCTTCCCGTGGAAGCTGTTCACCGCGGTCGCCTACGCCGGCCTCTACGTGCTCAGCCCGATCAAGCTCTCGCCGAGCCACTGGTGGGTGTGGGTGCTGCTGTTCTTCGCCGACGACCTCGCGTACTACTGGTTCCACCGGCTGCACCACGAGGTGCGGGTGCTGTGGGCCGGGCACGTCGTGCACCACTCGAGCCAGTTCTTCAACCTGTCGACGGCGCTGCGGCAGAGCTGGACGCCGATGACGTCGCTGCCGTTCTGGCTGCCGCTGGCGCTGCTCGGCCTGCCGCCGTGGATGATCTTCCTGCAGCAGTCGATCAGCCTCTTCTACCAGTTCTTCCTGCACACCGAGCGGGTCGACCGGATGTGGCGGCCGATCGAGTGGTTCTTCAACACGCCGTCGCACCACCGGGTGCACCACGGCTCGAACGATCCCTACCTGGACCGCAACTACGGCGGCATCCTGATCATCTGGGACCGGCTGTTCCGCAGCTTCGAGCCCGAGGGGGCGCCGGTCAGCTACGGCCTCACCACGAACATCCAAACCTTCAACCCGCTGAAGGTCGCGACCCACGAGTACGCGGCGATCTGGCGCGACGTCCGCGGCGCGCGCCGGTGGCGGCACCGGGCCGGCTACCTGTTCGGCCACCCCGGCTGGCAGCCGTCCGCGTGAAGCTCTATCTCTTCGTGGCCGCGGCGGTCGCCGAGCTGATCGCCGTGGCCGCGGATCTCACCCCGCTGCAGTGGGTCGCCAAGCCGCTGCTCGCTCCGCTGCTGATCTGGTATCTGGCCCGCCGCGACCTGGTCGTGCTGGCGCTCTGCTTCGCCACAGCCGGCGACATCGCGCTGCTGGTTCCCGGCGCGTTCCTGATCGGGATGGTGTTCTTCCTCGGCTGCCAGGTCTGCCTGACGGTCGCCTTCCTGCGGCGGGCAAAACCGACCAAACCCACGATCATTGCGTACGCCGTGGTCTGGGCGGCCGCCAACGCTCTGCTGTGGCCACATCTCGGCACGCTGCGGCTCCCGGTGCTGGCCTACAGCCTCGCCCTGACCGCGATGGCCACCGCCGCGACCGCCGTCAGCCGCCGGCTGGCGATCGGCGGCGCCCTGTTCGTGGTCTCCGACCTGATGATCGGGATGGGCGCGGCCGGCCGCCACCTGCCGGCGCACGACGTGCTGGTGATGGCCACGTACTCGGCGGCCCTGTTCCTGATCGCCACCGGCTGGGCGGCGACCTCGCGCGTGCCGTCGCCGGCCCCCCTGCCGGCGGCACGATGAGCGGTATGCTTAGCGGTATGCGAAAGAAGACATCACTGACGCTTGACGAGGACAGTATTCCTCTTGCGCGCTCCCGCGCCGAGGCCGAAGGGCTGGACGTCGGCCGCTGGCTCGACCGAGCGATCCGCAACGAGGCCGCACGCGGTGACGTGGATGTCATCGCCGAGTGGGAAGCCACCCTGCCGCCAGACGACCAAGCCGTCCTTGCCGCACTCGACGCCGCCGACCGGCACGACCTCGATGCCGGGTGACTCGCGGCGACGTCTACGAGTACACGATCGGCAACGCACGCGCCCGCATCGCGATCGTTTCCGCGGCGCCGTACAACCCCCGCCGGGCGACCTTCGTGGTGATCCTCGGCCCGGACACCCCCACGCCGCCGTCGCCTTCGCTCGTTCCGATGGCACCGGCCGACCCGGCGCGCGGCACCATCGACGTCACCAGATTGCGGCCGGTGGTTCCCGACAATGTCGGCGCTCGCGTCGGACGGCTGTCCCGTACCACGCTGTCCCGCGTCGACGACGCATTGCGTAACTACCTGGGGTTGTGACGAGAATGCCGCGCCGCCGCACCTCGAGCCGGTCCTGACGGTCCGGCGGCAGTGAACGGCCCGGGAATCCGGCGAGGACTCCCGGGCTCAGCGTGGAACAAGCGTCAGCGCACGGTGGGTGCTGCCTTCCGCAGCGGCGAGGCGCCTACGCCGCCTCGTCCAGCACGGATCGGATCAGGGCGGCCAGCTCTCGGAGGAAGGCGGCGGCACCGGCATCGGTCGGATCGTGGTCGAGCGACTTCCCGGCCTCACCGGCGACCATGCGCAGCAGCGTGCCGGGCGGCAACTCCGCGGCCAGCACGGCGTCGATGGCGTCGAGGCCCTGCCGGAGCGGCCGCGCGCTGTGCCGCACGGTCATGCGTAGCTCATCGCGGATCTCGCCCCACCCGTCGGTGTCCACCACATGGCCGTTCAGCAGGTCGCGGACCTTCTCCAGCGGCGGGCGGGCGTCCAGTTCCGCCATGCGCGCCCGCAGCGTGTCGCGAGTCCGGGAAGGGTCCATCGCGTCAGAGTATCCCGGCCGGGAAGGCGCTCACGAGAAAGGATCGTGCGGGATCCGCGTCCGGCACGAGCCTGATGCGGATCTTTACCAGGCCGGTCGACATGTACTCCGCCTGGCGCGCGCCCAAGCCATAGATGCCACCGTTGAGGAACCCTTCACCGACTCGGTGGCCGGTGTTGTACCCGGCCTGGTGAAAGCCCTTCAACGCCAGGTCGCTTCGGATGTTCTCCCAGTTGCGTTGGACGTACTCGTTGATCTCGCGGGTCATGACCGTCGCGTTGTCCCACTTGAAGGACTGGTTCTCCGGGTCCTCCCAACCGTGGTCACCGTAGATGCGGCCTTCGATCGTCTGCACGCCGGCCTGCTGCCGTAGTGGGAGGTCGGGGCCATGCCGCTCGATCGTGTGCGCACGGGCATGGTTCGCGTCGTTGCGGGCGACATGGATTTTCGGCGGGTCGGGGCCGAGCTGGTCGTATATCCGCATCGCGTGCGCGACTTCCGGATCCTCGGGGCCCGGCTCCCGCGCGGTGCCGGCCGTTCTGGGGTGTCCGCCGCCCAGTACCTGCTGGATGTGCTGCTCGCCCTCGGCTACGTTCGAGGCCGGTGGGCGCGGGCGTGGCGAGGGTTCGTCGCCGTCACCCCGATGTGGCGGCTCGGGGTCGTCGCCGCCGCCACGGCTTCTCGGCCGCGCCGTCACGGTTCCTCCCGGCCATCGACTTGTGTCGCAGCGTAGCAACCGGCGGCCACCGGCCCTTGCGTGACGAACGGCCCGGGAGTCCGTCGTGGACTCCCGGGCCGTCGGCGCGGTGCGTGCGTCAGCGCACGGCGGGCGATGCCTTTCGCAGCGTCGCCATGAGGCTGCCGTTGCCGGTGGTTGCGAGCGTCTTGGCCGCCGCTTCCGTCGGGTTGGGCTGCGGGACCGGGTCGCACTGCTTGTCGGACCGGTTGCCGTGCACCCGGTTCGGCAGGGCGCCGTTGTCCAGGTACGCCGCGATCGTGTCGTCGGTGCAGGCGATGCCGCTCAGCGAGCCGGCGTGGGTGGTGCCGCCGACGCCCTCGATGAGGACCGAACGGGGGAACCGCTTACGGATCTCGAGGCTGCCCGGGTACGGCGTGGCCGCGTCGTTGGTCTCGCTGATCAGCAGGATCGGCGGGGCGTTGCGGCCGGTGACGTTGACCGGCTTGCCGACGTCACCCTGCCAGTCCCGGCAGGGCGCGTTGAACCACGCGTTGTTCCAGGTGATGAACGGGTACTTCGCGTAGAGCCGCCAGTTGTCCCGCTGCCACTTGTTCCAGTTGAGCGGCCACTGCACGTCGGTGCACTGGGTGCCCAGGTAGATCGCGTAGCCGTTGTCCGAGCCGGGGCCGGGCTCCGGGTAGAGCGCCAGCAGGCCGGACGGGTCGCCGTCGTTGACGAACGCCGAGAACGCGGAGGCCACGTCCTCCCAGCCGTACACGTAGTAACCGGCCGAGACGAAGATGTCGTTCCACTCGTCCGGGCCGATCTTGCCTTCGGCCGGCGACTTGCGGAGCTTCTGCAGCGTCGCGTAGTACTTGGCCTTCACGGCCTTGCCGGTGGTACCCAGGTGGTACACCGCGTCGTACATGGCTACCCAGGTGAAGTACGTGTCCATGTTCTTGTCGAACTGGACGTCCTGGTCGAGGTTGTCCTGGTACCAGACACCGCGCGGGTCGACGACGCCGTCGAAGACCATCCGGCGCACCTGGCCGGGGTGCAGCGTGGCGTAGACCTGGCCGAGGTACGTGCCGTACGAGAAGCCGTAGTAGTTGATCTGCTTCTGGCCCAGCGCCTTGCGGATGCTCTCCATGTCGGCCACGTTGTCGGTGGTCTTCAGGTGGTCGAGCAGCGCGCCGCCGGCCTTCGCGCACGCCTGGGCGTAGGCCTTGGACCGGGCCAGCCAGGTCTTCTCCAGCTGCTTGGTGACCGGGACGTAGTACGGCCGGTTGTAGCCGGCGACGTTGCCGTCGCAGGCCAGCGACGGAACGCTGGAACCGACGCCGCGCGGGTCGAACCCGATCCAGTCGTAGTCGAGACCCACGTTGTTCGGGATCGCCGGCTGCAGCACCGAGTAGATCAGGCCGGATCCGCCCGGACCACCCGGGTTGACCAGCATGATGCCCTGATAGTCGGCGGCCGCGGACTTGTGCTTCACCCGCGAGACCGCAATCTGAATCTTGGTGCCGCCCGGCCGGGCATAGTCCAGCGGGACGATGACGAAGCCGCACTCCGCGCCGCGCGCCTTCAGGGTTGGATTCGTACACGTGCCCCACGCGATCGGGGGCGGCGTGTAGCCGGGGGAACCGCTGTGGGCCTGTGCCGCCGCCGGGATCATGCCGACGCCCATCACCAGCCCCGCAGTGGTGGCGACGGTAGCCGCCAGAATTCGTTTCATGCCCTGCCCTTCGTCTCGGGTTCGTTTCCCGTGTCCGGCGTGGGCGGGCGCGCGTCCCTGCCCCACGCTGGGCGAACCTTCGGAGACTAGCCATCCAGGTACGGCGATATGGATGACCGTTAGGGCAGACTTCGGGCACCGGTCGTTGACTCGGTGGTCGGGCGGCGAGCACTCTCCGAAGTTCCCGGCGTTCATCGAAGTGGGTCAAACCCGGCAGGAGGGCGGAGCGGAATGCGGGTAGCGATCGCCGGCGCCGGTCTCGGTGGGCTGTGCCTCGCGCAGGGTCTGGTCCGGGCCGGCGTGGACGTCCAGGTCTACGAGCGGGACGCCGGGCTCGCCGCCCGCCGGCAGGGCTACCGCCTGCACATGGACGCCCGGGCCGGTCTCTCGCTCCAGAAGTGCCTGCCGCCGCGGCTGTTCCGGCTGTTCCTCGCGACGACCGGCCGGCCGGGCACCAAGGTCACCGTGCTCTCCGCCCAGCTGCGCGTCCTGCACGAGACGCCGGGCGGCCCGGACCGCGACCCGGACGACCCGGCCACCCTGTCCACATCGGCCGACCGCGGGACCCTCCGCGAGATCCTCGCCGCCGGCCTTGCCGACCGGATCCGGTACGGCCGCGAGCTCGCCGGGCATGACCAGGACGCGGGCGGCGTGACGCTCCGCTTCGCGGACGGCTCGGCCGAGCGCGCCGACGTGCTCGTCGGCGCCGACGGGGTGGGTTCGGTGGTTCGTCGTGCCCTGCTGCCGGAGGCGCGGCTCGTGGACACCGGCGCGCGGGTCATCTACGGCAAGACCCTGCTCGACGGCGCCGCCCGGCGGCTCGTTCCGGCGGCCATGCACAACGGGTTCACCGCGGTCACCGGCGGCCACCTCGGCCTGGCGACCGGGCTCGTCGAGTTCCGGCGCTCGCCGTCCGACGCCGCCGCCGCCCTCGCCCCGGGCGTACGGCTCAGCCCGGCCGCGGACTACCTGATGTGGGGCTTGTCGGCGCAGCACGACCGGCTCCCGGCGGCCGACTCGGAACTGGCTGGCGCGGACGCCGCGACCCTGCACGCGACCGCCTGCCGGGCGATCCGAACGTGGCATCCCGACCTGCGCGCCCTTCTCGCCGGGGCGGCCGTCGACGAGACGTTCTTCATCCGGGTGCGCAGCAGCCGGCGTGTCCCGGCCTGGCCGCCGAGCCGGGTGACCCTGCTCGGCGACGCGATCCACGCGATGAGCCCGGCCCGCGGCTCCGGCGCGAACACGGCACTGATGGACGCGGCGAACCTGTGCGCCGCGCTCACCGGCGGCACCGACCTCGTCCCGGCGATCGGCGGCTACGAGCAGAGCATGCGCGAGTACGGCTTCGCCGCGGTCGACGCGTCGCGGCAGGCGGAGGCGGAAACCGCGCGAAGAGGCAGCTCGCCGTGGCTCTGGCTGGTCAATCACTGGCCGAGGCCACGCCGGACAGCGGGCCGCTGAGCTCGGCGGCCGGTGCCGGGTTCGCGTCACCTCGTTCGTCGTGCTGGTGTAGAAAAATGGCGGATACCTTTCACCATTTGTCAGGCCAAAGCGGTCTTTCGGCCGCCGGCAGCTTGCCGCGGCCCTGACCCGCAAGCCGTCCGCACGAGGAGCCGACCATGTTCGTCCGTTCGCTTGCCGCCGCCGTCACCATCGCCGCCGCTTTGATCGCACCCCCGGTGGCGGGCGCGTCCGCCGCGCCCGCCCGCACCTCCGCCGTGTTCCAGGAACGCGCGCCGTTCCCCGGTGCCCCACGACTCGCCCCGGCGTCCCAGGCCGGCGCCCTGCGGCTCTGCTCCGGGCAGCATGCGGCGGAGTACGGCGACTGGCGCAACGCCGACCCGGCCACCCGCAGCATCACCCGCGCCCAGGTGCGCGACTGCCAGTCGGTGACCACCTGCACCGGCGACGTCTGCTCGACCACGTCCGACGCCGGCTGGGCCGTACGCCTGTTCGGCGCCTGCTCGCCGACCGACTGCGACTGGGGCTGGTCGGCCGGCGCGTTCCGGCTGGCCAACGGCAGGATCCCGGCGTTCTACGACCAGGGCTTCGCGAAGCGGCAGGTCTGGGTGGCGATGTCGCAGTTCCGGCCGGGCCAGCTGTGGATCGCGATTCGCACCGATTTCGTCGACCCGAACCGTGCCGACTACGAGTCGCAGGACTGGTTCGTCCGCTCCTGATCGCCTCTGGTCAGAGAACGCTGCATCGCCTCTGGTCAGAGATCGCGGCCGGCCGCGCGGTACAGCGGTACCGGGCCGGGCCAGTCCGGGGCGAGGCCACAGAACCGGCGCCCGGCGATCTGCCGGGCCGCGGCGTCCAGGATCAGGTCGATGCGCTGCTCGTTGGCCGCCGCCTTGGTCGACAGCAGCCGCGCGCGCAGGGCACACCGGCGCTCGTCCCCGTCGGGCGTGCGGTCGAAATCGGCCAGCTCCTGGGCGATCCGGTTGTGCAGGTACGGCAACCGTTCGCGGGCGCTGTCGCGGTGGTAGGCGGCGTTCGCGGCGGCGGAGACCACCGCGACGCCGGCGAGGACGGTCAGCAGCCCGGTGGCCACGGCCCGGCGTGCCCGGTGCAGCGCGGTCACCGCGGCGACCAGGAGCATGCCGCCGCCGGCGGTGGTCAGGGCGCTGTCCCGCCACCCGAGGCCGTACTGGCCGGCCGCGGCGGCCCGCTGCATCCACACGTTGAGGGCCGCGATCCCCGCCGCCAGGATCAGGACGGTGGCGGCGGTGCCCGCCAGCGCCGACGTCTGCCGGGCGTCGAGGCGGGGCAGCCCGGGCAGGGTGCGAAGCACACGCCAGCCGACCGCCAGCAGGACGATCCCGGCGAAGACGGAAATCGCCCCGGCCGGCCGGTCACGGCCGCCCGCCCACTGCCACATCAACGGCGGTAGCCAGGACACCAGCCGGACCGGCAGCGCGGTCACCGCCCCGGACAGCGACACCGCGGACCCGTCGTAGCAGCCGCCGCGGGCACAACGGTGCGCGACGATCACCCGTACGGGCACGATGACCAGGACGAACCCGGCGGACAGCAGGAGCACGAACCGGACCCCGGCGTCCCGTGGCAGGTCGCGCCACCGGACGGCGAACACGAGCCGGCCACGCAGGACCACCGCGACGACCGCGAGCGGCACCGCCAGGCAGGCCATCTCGTTGAACCCGGCGATCGCGGCGCCGGCCGCGACCGCGAGCAGCCCACGCCACAGCGGCAGGCGCGGCCGCCCGACGGTCGCGCACGCCCACGCCGCCACCGCCAGGACCAGGGCGCTGGTCGCGAAGTAGAGACCGCTGAACAGCACCGTCGTGCTCGACCGGCCGGCCGCGACGAGACCGCCACCGATCGCGAACGGCACTAGGGCGACCGGCACCGCGGGCGCGCCGTTCCACGGGCGGGTGCGGCTGGTCGCGTACGCGGCGAGCAGCACGGCGCAGCCGGTGAGCGCGATCGCCGCGACCAGGGCGACGAGCCGCAGTCCGATGTCGACCGGCACACCGAACAGGTCGGACAGGGCGAAGACCGCGACGTTCTGCGACCACTCGTACGTGCGGCCGAGCGGCCGGAAGTTCCCGACGCCGAGGAAGTACGGGACCGCCCCGAACGCGTCGACCGGGATCCGCCAGGGCCGGTCCAGGTAGACGCCGCCGTAGCCGTAGACGTTGAGCTGGTCGTCCGCCCACGGGGCCTGGGTGGTCAGGGGGGCGAGCACCACGAACGGGACGAGCACACAGCTGGCCCACACGACCCGCCAGGCAGGATGCCGCCGCGTCGGCCGGCCGGCGGTCTCCCCGGCGGGCGCGGTGCGCGGACCCGGCAGTCGCCGGCGGTCTGCGGCGGGTGCGGTCACAGCGGGTGTAACGAAAGTGCCGCGGCCCCGATTACGGCAGCGGGAGCTCTACCTCGACCGGCGCACCGTCCCGCGGCGTGAACCGCAAACTCAGCGCGGTCGCCCCGGCGGGCGGGGTCGGTAGGTAGTTCGATCGTGCGCGGAACTCGGTTCCTGGGCCGCCGGCCTCGCCGGATTGAAAGCGGTAGACCGTGCCGACGTCGTCGGAGACCGTCGACGGGACCGCGCGGAGCTGTTCGGCCGGCCACGCCGGCGGATGCCGGTCGACATCGCCGTCCTGCTCCCATTGCCGGAAGAGCTGCTGATAGGCGCCGAGCGCGGCGTCGCGGGCGGGACCGGCCGCGGCGTCCAGGGTCACCTCGACATGGTTGGCCACCGCGACCCGGACCAGCTGAAACGGCACTCCGGCAAGCTCACCGAGCGCGACCGGGCGGTCGAGCGGCAGCACCGTCCGCGGGATCTGCCGGACGGTGACCAGGTAGACGTGGTCGTCCTCCGGGAACTCGAGGTGGATCGCGCCGTCGCCGAGCGCCGACATGCTGCGTCCGGGCGACCCCGAGACCCGCGCGCCGAACAACGAGTTGACGACTTCGATCAGCGTGGTCACGACCGCCACCGTATCGTCGTCCGGACGGCGCCGACGCCCGCATCCACTGGCAGAACCTCGTCAACTTCGGGGTACTGCCGCTCGAGTACGACGAGTCACCGTTGTCGCGAGGCGACCGCCTGGTGATCAGTGACCTCGGCGATCAGCTGCGCCGGGGCGACGAGATCACCGTACGGAACGAAAGCCGGGACACGACGATCCGGCCGCGGCACCGCCTCTCCCCACGACAGGTCGAGACGGTGCTCGCCGGCGGCCGCATCCCGGCTTTCCGGCAATCACCAGCCCACGGCGACCAGTAGGTACTGCGGGCTGCCGTGCGACACGAACGAGCTCTGCCCGGCCACGTCGTCGTACGGGAAGCCGTAGGCCAGCCGGCCGAGGGCGTGGTCGTGCCAGAACTTCGCGTAGTAGTTCGCCGGCGCGCCGCGGTAGAAGTTGGACACCGTCTCCCACTGCGACGACGGCAGGTCGATGGTGTGCCGGTTCAGCGCCGCGCACTGCTGCGGCTGCCCGGCCAGGGTGCCCGCGCAGCCGAAGATGTCCGACGTGGCGGCCGTGATCCCGTTCTGCGCCGCGTAGCTGGACATGTAGGTCTGGTACTGCCCGCCGGAGCGGAACGCCGCGTCGCTGCCCGGCGCCATGATCCGGTACGGCGCGGTGGCCGTGGCCAGGTGCTTGAACTCGGTCGGCACCTCGTCCGAGAACTTCTGGAAGGTGACCGCCCGATCCTCGGTGAAGGTCTGGTAGTCCTCGCCGACCTGCACGTCGTACCCGTCCTTGGCGTGCAGCCGCATGGCGATCTTCAGGCCGAACGCGTCCACCCGGGTGGTGTTGCCGTTGAAGACGCTCGCCCCCACGGTGAACTCGATGAAGTCGAAATACTGGCTGGTCGGCGAGCCGAGGTAGAAGTACATCCGGCCGGCCGAGTTGGCCGGCATGTCGAGGTACTGCTGCTCGGCGATCGAGTGCGTCTGCCCGTTGAAGCTCCAGTAGACCTGGCTGTCCGGGTACTTCCCGTTGGTCCGGTTGAGGATCTTGACCTCGACGACGTTCTGCGCGGCCGGGATGCTGCTGGTGTCGCCCCAGAACGAGTCGGGCATCGTGCTGCCGCCCGGGGGAGTGCTGGTCGGCGGGGTCGTCGGCGGGGTGGTGACCGTGCCGGTGATGAACACGCTGAATGACCACAGGGAGTAGCCGTAGGCGGTGGCCCGGGCCGTACCGTACATCCGGACGTATCGCCCACTGCCGTTCACCGTCAGCGCTTGGTTTCCGCCCGTGCCGGTGGTCGTGCTGTAGATCGACGTCCACGTGCTGCCGTTCGTGGAGACCTGGATCTGGTACACCGTGGCGTAGGCCGCCTCCCAGCTGAGCGCGACCCCGCAGACGGTCTGCGTCGAGCCGAGGTCGACCTGCAGCCATTGCGGGTCGCTGAACGCGCTCGACCAGCGGGTACCGGCGTTGCCGTCGACCGCCGCGCCGGCCGGTGTGGAGGCGTTCTCGCTGCTGGAGGCGGTGGCGGTGCGGCCCTGGGCGGCGTCGGTCGTGCCGCAGGTCGTCGACGCGCCGGTGGATCCGAAGACCTGGAACTCCCACAGTGAGTAGCCGTAGGCGGTGGCTCGGGCGGTCGCATACATCCGGACATATCGCCCGGACCCGCTGACGGTCAGGTTTTGGACGCCGCCGGCACCGGTCGTCGTGGTGTAGATCGTGGTCCACGTGCTGCCGTTGGCCGAGGTCTGGATCTGGAAGGACCTCGCGTACGCGGCCTCCCAGTTCAGCGACACGGAGCTGATCGTGGCGGTGGCGCCGAGGTCGACCTGCAGCCACTGCGGGTCGGCGAACGCGCTCGACCAGCGCGTTCCGGTGTTCCCGTCGACCGCGGCACTGGCCGGGGTGGTGGCGTTCTCGGTGCTGGACGCGGTCGCGGTCTTGCCCTGCGAGAGCAGGGTGTCGGCGGCGTGCGCGGTGGTGACGGTCACCGCCGCGTAGGCCGCGGTGAGCAGGACGAGTGCGGCGCCGAGTACGGCCGTGAGTGGCCTGGGGCGACGCCTGGGGATGGCTTGTCGCATGGACTCTCCCGTTGGGGATGGGGATGGTGCCGCCTGGGGATGGCGGCAGAGAGCGCTCTCCCTCGCGAGTCTCATCGACGTCCGTCGTGCCGAGCAAGGGTTCTGGGTTCCGGAACCATGCGGCGCGATGCGATGGACAAGGGTTTTCCCTATTTCTTAGATCTGTGTCGATATATAGCGTCGATTTTGTAACGCCGGTTGCGGTTACCCGGCCGCGCCGGAGTCGAGCCCGCCCGTCACCCCTCGGGCGGGGAAGGAGTGCACCAGATGTCCCGAATCCCCCTCGTCATCGCCGTGGGGACCGCGACCGCGGTTGCCGCCGCGCTGACTTCCGGGCCGGCCGTCGCCCAGGCAGCGCCGGCGCGAACCGCCGCGTCGCCGGCCGCCGCGGCCGATGCGTTGGTCGCGTCGAAACCCTCCTATCTGCACGTCAGCTCGGCCGAGACCTTCCAGCGGCACGCCGTGATCACCTCCGGCGGCTTCAGCTACGTCCCGTACACCCGCACCTACCAGGGCCTGGCGGTCCGGGGCGGCGACTTCGTGGTGATGACCGACGCGAGCGGCGTCGCGAGGTACACCTCGGTCGCCCAGACCACCGCGATCGGCGCCCTGTCGGTCACCCCGAAGATCTCCGAGCGGGCCGCGCAGGCCACCGCCCGTCAGCAGCTCAAGTCGGTCAGCGGCGTCGAGGGCAGCAAGCTGGTCGTGCTCGCCGATCTGGGCGCGGCCGCCAGGCTGGCGTGGGAGACCACGGTGGACGGGATCGGCGCCAAGGGCATCAGCCGGCTCACGGTCGACGTCGACGCGCTCACCGGCAAGGTGCTCAGCACCGAGGAGCACGTCACCGAGGCGACCGGCACCGGCACCGGCTGGGTGTACGGCTCGGTGTCGCTGAACACCACCCAGTCCGGCTCGACGTACCTTCTGCAGGACCCGTCGCACACCACCGTGCGGGCGCAGAACGCGTCGAACAACGCCACCTTCAGCGGCTCCGACAACGTCTGGGGCAACGGGAACGGCACCAACCGGGAGACCGGCGGCGTCGACGCGCTCTACGTGGCGGAGAAGCAGTTCGCGATGCTCTCCTCGTGGCTCGGCCGCAACGGCCAGAACGGCTCCGGCGGCGCGTGGCCGATCCGGATCGGCCTGAACGACGAGAACGCGTACTACGACGGCACCCAGGTGCAGATCGGGCACAACACCGCCGGTCAGTGGATCGCCTCCGCCGACGTCGTCGGCCACGAGCTGGGCCACGGCATCGACGACCACACCCCGGGCGGCATCTCCCGGAGGGGCACCCAGGAGTTCGTCGCCGACACGTTCGGCGCGGCGACCGAGTGGTACATCAACAGCCCGAACGACCCGCCGGACTACCTGGTCGGCGAGGAGGTCAACCTGGTCGGCAGCGGCCCGATCCGCAACATGTACAACCCGTCCGCGCTCGGCGACAGCAACTGCTACTCGTCCAGCACCCCGAACCAGGAGGTGCACGCCGCGGCCGGGCCCGGCAACCACTGGTTCTACCTGCTGGCCCAGGGCAGCAGCGGCAACGGTCAGCCGTCCAGCCCGACCTGCAACGGCAGCACGGTGACCGGCGTCGGCATCCAGAACGCCATCAAGATCATGTACAACGCGATGCTGCTGAAGACGTCCAGCTCGTCCTACCTGTACTACCGGAAGTGGACGCTGCAGGCCGCGAAGAACCTGTTCCCGGGCAGCTGCACCCAGTTCAACTCGGTGAAGGCCGCCTGGAGCGCGGTGAACGTGCCGGCCCAGTCCGGCGAGGCCACCTGCTGACCCGTCCCGCTTCGTGGGGCCGGCGCGTCATCGCGCCGGCCCCTCTGCGTGCCCACCGCGCCCGGTCAATGCAGCCAGGCGACCAACGCATACCGGTTGCCGTCCGTCGTCGGGCTGACCGCGTGGATGGCCGGCGACGGAAACGCCCATGAACTTGCCCGGCCGACAGCGTGCCGGACCGGACCCGGAGCTGGAGGGCGACGTTCTCGTAGCCGAGGGCCACGGCCGCCCCGGCACCAGCGGCCGGACGTGGAGAACCTGGCCGCCGACGTGGCCCTGACCACCTACCGCGCGTCGATGTGCTGCGCGATCGGTATCTCGACGGTCGCGCCGGACACCGGACACCACGGGTCAGTCGTTCGGCGGCAGGCTGTCCATGAACGAGCTCACCGAGAAGACCGCGCGGCCGGCACCGGGCTCGCCGTACCCCGGCGGGCTGGACAGGCCGTTCGCCTCCATCGTCGCGCGGTACACCTCGAGCAGGCGGATGTGGTATTCCAGCGGCGCGCCGTTCGGGTTCGTCCTGCCCAGCGGGGTGGTCGGCTCGGGGCACCAGGTGGTGAACCGCGGCGTGATCCCCCGCGACATGAAATATTGCAGGCCCTCGGCGGTCGACTCGATCGCCTCGTCCACGGTCCGGAAGCCGAACGGCTCGGCCATCTCCACACCCGCCACGAAGTTCGGGATCACGTTGCGCGGGCCGAACACCTCGGCCGACTCCAGGATCCGGCGGTGCCACTCCGCGCGGCCCACGTAGCGCTCCTTGCCCGGGCAGTACAGCTCGAACAGGCGCTTGTCCCACACCTCGTAGTTGGGGTGGTAGATGCTGATCCCGTAGTCCTTGAACCGCTGCACGTCGGCCCGGGGCAGCGCCTGCGCGACCACCTTGCCGATCCACCGGCCCGGGAAGCGCTCCTCGATCGCCTGCGCGTACCGGCCGTAGAAGTCGGCCTCGGCCAGCCCGTCGACCTTGCGCGTGACGCTGCCACCGGTCAGCGTGTACGCCTGCGAGGACTTGGCCGTGTCGTACTTGTCGATCAGTTCGAGCGCTTCGAGGACCTCCTCGACCGGCTTGACCCCGGTGTATGGCCGCCCGGCCGCCTTGTGCTGGCGGAAGTTGTGGTTGATGTCGCAGTACTGGCATTCCTCGGAGGCGCCGAAGTACTGGCAGACCCGGTAGACGGTGAGGTAGACGAGGTAACCCCACTGGATCGTCGGGGCCACCTCCATGACCTGCTTGCCGTTGGCGAGCGTGTGCCGGTAGTAGTCGGGCATCGGGGGCAGGCCGACCTCGGCGATCGGGCGGCCGTCGAGGAACAGCTTCAGCTGTCCGTCTTCGTCGGCTTTCACCCGGTACGGGGAGTCGGGGTTCGTGCGCACGGAGACGACCGTCCGGCGCAGCTCGTACGGGCCGCCGAGCAGGACGATCTCCTCCGGGGGGCGGCGAAGTGCGGCCTCGCCCAGCTCGGGCAGGGTGCGGTGGTCGAACGAGAAGATGAAGTACGACTTGGGCTTGACGTCGCCGCTCTCGTTGTCGGTCAGCGCGGAGTCGTCGAAGGCCAGGCCGCCGCGGAGCAGGTCTTCCTTGATCACGGCCTCGCGGGGGACGTGCGGGAAGCGGGCCATCAGGTCTTCGACTAGGTCCGTACGCGACTGCATGCGCTTCTCCGATGCTGCTGACTGTTCCACGGGGCTATCCCATGTCATCACATCGACATCTCGTCTTCGCCCTGGGGAATGGAGACGTTGGCGACAGGCCGGCGCGAGGATCAGGCGAGAGCGTCGGCGACGATCGGGGCGACCGGGGTTGCGGTGGTGTCGTGCGGGGCGCGCATGCCCAGCCAGGAGAGCCAGCCCAGGGCAACGATGAAGCCGAAGCTGATCACGCGGTAGAGGACTACGGCGGCGACCGCGGCCGCGGTGGGGACGCCGCCGGCGATCAGGCCGAGGATCAGGGCGCTGTCGATGATGCCCAGGCCGCCGGGGACGATCGTGATGGTGCCGGCGGCCATCGCGGCGCAGAAGGCGAGCAGGACCACGGTGAGTGGGGCCGGCTGCTCGCCGACGGCGCGGAAGCACAGCCACAGGCACAGGGCGTCCAGCAGCCAGTTGGCCAGGGCGAGGAGCGCGGCCAGGCCGCCCCGGCCGGGGGTGAGGCGGGCGGCGCGCAGCTGCTCGAGGAAGCCGCTGAGGCGATCGGAGCCGGCCGCGGCGGGGCGGCGGCGCAGGCGGTTGACGACCGCGAGGGGCGATCCCAGCACCTCGGGGTGGCGGGCCAGGTGGCGTACGCCCAGGGTCAGGGCGACCGCCGCGAGCAGCCACCAGAGCAGGTGTTGCCAGTGGGTGGCGCCGCCGGCGGCGAGGGCGCTGCCGAGCGTGACCACGCCTAGGCCGCAGGTGGAGAGGATGCCGCTGAGCACGATCGCCCAGGAGGCGATGGCGGGGCTGGCGCCCAGGCGGCGCATCTGCTGGTAGTTGAAGCGGGTGGAGAAGGCGGGGCCGCCGGGGAGGGTGACGCTCAGCGAGTGGGCGGCGTAGGCCAGCCGCAGGTGCTCGATCATCGGGGCCCGGACGCCGGCCGAGCGCAGCAGCTGGCGTTGCATCCGGCCGTACGCGTTCATCGCGGCCAGTTCGACGAGGGTGGCCAGCGCGAGCCAGCCGAGGTGTGGCGTGCGCAGCTGGCGCAGGGCACCGGCGAGCGAGGGCCAGCCCAGGACCAACTCGACCGCGAGCAGGATCAGCACCGCTGCGATGCCCACTGCCCGCAGTTTCTTTGTCACGGATCCAGAGTCAGCCAAGTTTGCGCATTGCGCAAGCTTTCGCGGTGAGAACGCGATCACACCTCATCTTCATTTTAATAGCTGCATTATGCAGCTACTGTGATGAGCGCAGACCTTTTCCCGTACGGAGGTGACCGGTGAGCGGTGCTACCGGTGGCAATGTCCTGTTCAAGCAGCCGAAGGCCGTCTACGCGGTGGCGTTCGCCTGTGTCGTCAGCTTCATGGGCATCGGGCTGGTCGACCCGATCCTGCCGGCGCTGTCGAAGCAGCTGAGCGCCACGCCGAGCCAGGTGAGCCTGCTGTTCACCAGCTATCTGCTCGTCACCGCGGTGGCGATGCTGTTCACCGGCTGGGTCTCCAGCCGGATCGGGCCGAAGCGGACGCTGATCGCCGGCCTGGCGCTGATCGTCGTGTTCGCCGCGCTGGCGGGGCTGTCCGGCTCGATCAACGGCATCGTCGGCTTCCGGGCCGGCTGGGGGCTCGGGAACGCGCTGTTCATCGCCACCTCCCTGGCCGTCATCGTGGCGTCGGCGTCCGGCGGTTTCGCCGGCGCGATCGTCCTGTACGAGGCGGCCCTCGGCCTCGGCATCGCGGCCGGGCCGCTGCTGGGCGGGCTGCTCGGCGACATCAGCTGGCGCGGGCCGTTCTTCGGCGTGGCGGTGCTGATGGCGATCGCCCTGCTGGCCACGGTCACGCTGCTGGAGAAGACGCCGAAGCCGGCCCGCAAGACCTCGCTGTTCGCCCCGATCCGGGCGCTGCGCCACCGCAGCCTGCTGACCATGGGCATCACGGCGCTGCTGTACAACTGGGGCTTCTTCACCATGCTCGGCTTCGCGCCGTACCCGATGGAGCTCACCGCGATCCAGCTCGGCTTCGTCTTCTTCGCCTGGGGCCTGCTGCTCGCCTTCTTCTCGATCACCGGCGCGCCGTGGCTGCAGCGGCGGTTCGGCACCGCGCCCTCGCTGTACGGCGCGCTCAGCGTCTTCGCGATCCTGATCCTGCTGATCGGGGTCTTCACCGGCAACCGCTGGGCGGTCATCGTCTGCGTGGTCGCCTCGGGTGTCGTGGCCGGCATCAACAACACGCTCACCACGCAGGCCGTCATGCTGGTCTCGCCGGTCGAGCGGCCGGTCGCGTCGGCCGCGTACGGCTTCGTCCGGTTCATCGGCGGCGGCCTGGCGCCGTACGCGGCCGGCAGGATGGTCGACCACTGGAACATCCACGTCCCGTTCGTGGTCGGCGCGGTCGCCGTCGTGCTGGGCGTGCTCGTGCTGGCCACCGGGCACAAGCCGCTCGCCGCGGCGGACGCGGCGATGGCGGCCGGCCCGCACGGCAGCGCCGACGACGTGGCCGGGGAGGTCGCCGACGAGTTCGGCGGGGCGCCGGACGCGATCGACTACGAGCACGAGGTCCAGCGCGCCTGAGGCGTTGCCGAAACGGTATCCGTCGCCATAAAGTGGACGTTGCTGAACAATGAACGTTCAGTAATGGAGGGTCCGGGCATGACTGACGACTCGCTGCTGCCGCGCACCAAGGCCGCCCCCGAGCGGTGCAAGGACGGGCCGGCCACCATTCTGGTCGGCGTCGACGGGTCGACGTCGTCGCTGCGCGCGGCCGCCTACGCCGCCGGTATGGCGCGGCGGCAGCGCAGCCGGCTGGTCGCGGTCTACGTGCGGCAGCCGGGCGCCTACGCGGTGCCGGTGCCCGGCGCGACCGGCACCGTGCTCGCCGCCCAGGATCTGGTGGAGCAGGAGCTGCGCTCGGCGATCGAGCATCGGGTGGTGGCCCTCGACGTCGACGTGCAGCTGGTGGTCCGCAGCGGCGAACCGTACACGGAGCTGCTCGACGTGGCCGAGGAGGTCCACCCGGACGCGGTCATCGTCGGCCGGTCCAGCAAGATGCTGCACCGGATCGCGGGGTCGCTCGCGGTCAAGCTGACCCGGTGCGGCCGCTGGCCGGTCACCGTCGTTCCTTGACCGACTCCGCGTCGGCCCACTGCTCGACCACGCCGGCGGCGATCAGCGCGTCGATCTCCTCGGTGGACAGGCCCAGCACGCGGGCGAGCACGTCACGCGAGTGCTCACCGGGGAGCGGGGCCGGGTGGAGCGTCGGGTCCGGCACGGTCGCGAAGACCGCGGGGGCGTTCTCGGTGGGCATCGGCTGGGCGATCCGCGGGTGGTGCATGGTGCGGAAGAAGCCGCGCTCGGCCAGGTGCGGGTCGCGCGGCAGGTCCGGGACGCGCTGCATCATCGCCGCGGGCACGCCGGCCGCCTGCAGCTCGGCCATCGCCTCGCGCGGCGCGCGCTTCGACGTCCACGCCGACACCAGGGCATCGAGGTGGTCGCGCCGGGCGATCCGGTCGCCGGCCGTCGGCAGATCAAGACCGCTGGCGAGTACGCCGTCCAGCCGCACCCAGTCGTCGTCGCCGCGCACGGTCACCACGCACCACTCGTCGTCGCCCGCGCAGGGGTAGAGCCCCCGCGGCGCGTCCTCGGCGGCCTCGGCCGGGGTGAGCGAGCCGGGGCGTACCGATTCGAGGGCGAGCTGGTGGGCGAGCTGGCCCAGGATGATCTCGGCCTGGGCCACGCTGACCGTGCCGCCGCGGCCGGTCCGGCGCCGGGCGATCAGCTTGGCCAGGATGGCGACCGCCTCGACGCGGGCGGCGATGTGGTCGGGGTAGATCGTGGACGCGTCGCTGTGCCCGGCCTCGTCGCCGGGGTAGCGCCACAGCCCGCTGAGCCCGGTGGTGGCGCGGACCAGCGGCCCGTACCCCATCCGCTTGCTCCACGGGCCGGTCGGCCCGAACGCGCTGGAGTCGGCGACCACGATGCCGGGGTTGATCGCGGCGAGCTCGTCGTGGCCGAGGCCGAGCGAATCCATCGTGCCGGGCTTGAAGTTGGAGAGCACCACGTCGGACTCCGCGACGAGCCGCTTGAAGAGCGCGATGCCCTCCGGCGCGCGCAGATCGAGGCCCAGCCCGAGCTTGTTGCGATGGCCGTAGGCGAAGGACGGGCTGAGCGCGGAGCCGTCGAAGGTCTGCCGGCTGCCGTCCGGGAACGCCCTGTTCTCCACCTTGATCACTTCGGCGCCCAGGTCGGCGAAGAGGCGGCCCAGCTCGGCACCGACCACGATGACGCCGAGGTCGAGCACCCGCAGCCCGGCCAGCGGACGGGAGCGTCCCGGGCCGGCCGGAGCGGCGGGGGCCGCCGGGACGGCCGCCAGGACCTCGGCCGTGTGCTGGCCGTGCGAGGGGGCGGGGAAGCGGATGCCGGCCCGGCGGCCGTCCACCTCCAGGTAGCCGTTGGGCATCAGGGCGCCGGGGACCGACGGAATTGCGGTGAAGACCGAGCGGGCGGCGAACTGTTCGGCGTGCAACACCTCGGTCGGCTCCAGCAGTGCGGCGGTGGGCACGCCGAAGCGCTGGCCCTCGGCGACGATCTGGGACCGGGTGCGGCCGGCGAAGAGGCGGCCGATCGCCGGGTAGATCCGGCCCGCCGCCGCGAAACGCTTGCGGAGGTTGGCCAGGGCCGGGTCGGCGAACTCGGCCGGCTCGCCCAGCCAGGTGAACATGCCCTGCCACTGGCGGGGGGCGAGGACGCAGATGCGCACCCAGCCGTCGGCGCACCGGAAGATCGGGTAGAGGTGCCGGGCGTCGGGGCGCCCGCGCGGCCCGTCGGCGGCCGGGACGCCGCCGGTCGCGCTGCCCCCGATGCCGTAACCGGGGTCGAGCACCTGGGCGGTCGCCTCGTAGACGGACACGTCGACCAGGTCGCCGGTGCCGGCGAAGTAGGCCACCAGGGCCGCCCACGCCGCCTGCGCGGCCGCCGACTCGTACGCCAGGGAACCCGGCGGCAGCAACGGCGCGCGACCGGGCAGGCCCGAGCGGGAGAGGACGCCGCCGAGCGCGAGATGGGTCCACTCGGTCGCCTGCCAGTCCCGGTACGGCCCGGTCAGCCCGAAGTCGGTGACCGCCACGATGACCAGGCCCGGCCGGCGCGGCGGCAGCCAGGAGGCGTCGTCGGTGAGGTAGATGTCGGCGGTGTCGACCAGGCGTCGCAGATCGTCGCCGTCGGCCACCACGGCCCGCTTGTTGGCGTTGTGCGTGGCGTAGTAGAGGCTCACGCCGTCGACGACCGGCTCCCGACGCCGGGACGCCGCGCCGCCGGCCGGCTCCGCCCGGATCACGTCGGCGCCCAGGTCGGCGAGCAGCCGCCCGGTCGTCTCGCCGAGACCGTCGGTGCGCTCGACGACCCGGACTCCGGTCAGCGGCAGGTTCTCGTCCACGGCGGGCCTCCTCGGCGGGTGCGGTGCGGTAGCTCACACGATGACCGGGCGCCCCGAAGGCCGTAAATCGCTGTTTCCGGCACGTTACGTGCCGCCGGCCGCAACGTGGCCGTCCCGCTTTCTTGCCGGGTGATCGTTGTGCACCGCAGGATGGGTGCGTGGAGGTCGCCCAGCTGCGCTGTTTTCTCGCGGTCGCCGAGGAGCTGCATTTCGGCCGGGCGGCCGAGCGGCTGCACATGACCGCCTCCCCGGTCAGCCGCATCGTCAAGGAGCTGGAACGCGAGCTGGGCGCGGAGTTGTTCGTCCGCGGCTACCACCACATCCAGCTCACCCCGGCCGGGCGCGAGCTGGCCCGCCGCGTTCCGCCGCTGCTCGCCGAGTTCGACCGGTTGCGCAGCGAGATCCAGCTGGTGGCGGCGGGGGAGAGCCGGGTGGTGCGGCTCGGCGGCTCGCACCTGTCGCCGCCGGCCATCCTGGACGCGGTGGTCGAGTGCGCGGAGAAGGGCAACCCCGGCCGGACCGTGGAGGTCACCCTCGCGCCGTCGTCCGAGCTGCTGCCGGCGCTGAGCCGGGGCGAGCTGGACGCGGCCGTGGTGCACCTGCCGGTCGACGACCCGGCGGTCGAGGCGGTGCCGCTGGCGGCGTACCGCTTCTTCGTCGCGATGCGCCGGGACGACCCGCTGGCCGGGCGGGCCGAACTGTCGCTGGCCGACCTGGCCGACCGGACCGTGGTGACGTTCCCGCTGAGCCTGCAGCCCGCGGCGATGGAGCAGATGCGGGACGCGCTGCTGAGCCGCGGCCTGCGCCGGGTGCGCATGCTGCCTGGCGCCGACTCGGCGATGCTGGCCGGGCACGTGCGCCGCACCGGCGACCTGACCTTCACGCTGGCGCCGGACACCGGCGGCTCGGCCCGCATCTTCGACGACCCGGCGTTCGCGATCGTGCCGCTGGCCGACGGGCCGCCGTTCCACCTCGGGCTGGTCTGGCTGGGCGCGCGGGTCGCCGACCGGGTGGTCACCGGCCTGGTGGAGGCGGTCCGCGAGCGCTGGTCCCGCGGCGAATTGCAGATCTAGCGGCGCCAGAGCTCCGGGGTGCCGCCGTCCGAGCGGACCGCGCCGGTGGCGGCCAGGTGGCGCAGGTGGGCCAGGGTCTCGCCGAGGGCCATCCGGCGCAGCATGCCGCGCAGCGCGTCCCAGCCGCGCGACCAGGTCAGCTCGGCGGCGATCGCCCAGGCCGTCGACTCGCCGCGGGTGCCGAGCACGGCGAGGATCTCGTGGCCGCGGTCGTCGTGGTGGGCGATCAGGCCGGCGGCGCGGGCGTCGATGCCGCGGAAGCGGTACTCGTGCGCGGGCAGCGCCTCCTCGTCGGCGAACTTGGCGGTCTGCTCCAGCGACGCCAGGTAGGTGCTGAGCGGGTTGCCCTCCTCGCCCGGGTGCACGCCGATGTTCGGGCTGATCCGGGGGAGCAGGTGGTCGCCGGTGAGCAGGATGCCGGCGGCCGCGTCGTGCAGGCAGAGGTGACCCGGGGTGTGCCCGGGTGTCCAGACCGCCCGCAGCTCGTGCCTGGCCAGCGGCAGCAGGTCGCCGTCCTCGAACGTACGGTCGGGCTCCGCCATGCCGAGGAGCTGGCTCATCCGCTCCGGATCGACGGTCAGGGCCCCGGCCGCGTCCTCCGGTACGCCGTGGCGCAGCAGCCAGGCCCGGTCGGTGGCGGGGTCGAGGTCGCGCCAGACCCGGCCGGGCAGCGAGCGGGCCTCCAGCGGGTGCATGCCGATCCAGGCGCCGGACACCGAGCGCAGCCACCCGCTGAGCCCGTGGTGGTCGGGGTGCACGTGGGTGATCAGCGCGCCGGTGACGTCGGCGACCGTGGCCCCGGCGGCGCGCAGCCCGGCGGTCACCGCGTCGCGGCCCTCGGCGGACTCCCAGCCCGGGTCGACCAGCAGCACACCGGTGTCGTCGAGGAACGCATAGCACAGGGTGTAGCGCAGCGGGTTGTGCGGGATCGGGACGGGGATCGACCAGACGCCGGGGCGGACCTGCTCGACCGGCGGGAGGACGCGCTGCTGCCAGGCCCAGTGCTGGGCCTCTCCGGTGACGATCATGCGCGGCCCGCGGTGACGGAGTGCAGCAGGAAGTCGACCAGCCGCCGGGCGTGCGACGCGGTGTCGCCGGCCAGGGCGGCGCGCTTGTCCGCCGGGGTGGTCATCGCGTGCATCATCGCGCCGCCGACGAGGGTGTCCAGCAGCAGCGTGATCGCGACCGTGCCGGGCAGTTCGCCCCGGTCGATGCCGCGCCGGACGATCGCGCGGGCGGCGAGCACCTGAGCCGTACGCATGGCTTCATAGTGCTCGGCGACGCCGGGGATGGTGTGCGCTTCCAGGTTGAGCCGCATCGCGGCGCGGCTGGCCGGGCCGAGGTAGAGGTCGAGGATCTGGGTCGCGAGCTCGGCCAGGTCGCCGTGCAGGGTGCCGGTGTCCACGTCGCTGACCTGTGGCAGGCCCGCCGTCAGCGCGTCGGTGAGCAGCGCCTCCTTGTTGCTCCAGCGCAGGTAGAGCGAGGCCTTGCCGACGCCGGCCCGCTTCGCGACGGCCTCCATCGCGAAACCGGCCCAGCCGGTGTCGCCGAAGACGTCCAGCGCGGCCCGGGCGATCCGGCGGTCGACCTCGGGGTCGCGGGGCCGGCCGGGTGCGGTTGGCGGTGCGGTCATTCGCGATCTCCATATTGCTGAACGGATTCCGTCAGGATACAGTCGCGATAAGTGAACGGGAAGCGTTCAGTATTGGAGACCTTCGTGACATCGCACGACCTCGACCCGCGGACACCGATCGTGGTAGGCGTCGGTCAGTCCGCCGAGCGCCTCGACGAGCCCGGCTATCGGCGCCGGTCGCCGGTGGAGCTGGCCGCCGACGCCGCCGCGGAGGCGATCGCCGACACCGGCGCCGATCCCGCCGCGGTGGCCGCCGCGATCGACACCGTGGCCGGCACCCGGCAGTTCGAGAACTCGATGCCGATGGCGCGGGCGCCGCTCGGCCGGTCGGACAACTTCCCGCGCTCGGTTGCCGCGCGGGCCGGGGTCGCGCCGCGCCGTGCCGTGCTCGAGGTCGCGGGTGGGCAGAGCCCGCAGCACCTGGTCAACGAGTTCGCGGCCGCCATCGCCGCGGGGTCCTGCGACGCGGTCCTGCTCTTCGGATCGGAGGCGATCTCCACCATCGAGAGGTACGCCAAGGCCGAGGAGAAGCCCGATTTCACCGAGCACGTCGACGGCGATCTGGAGGACCGCGGCTACGGGCTGCGCGGGCTGGTCAGCATGCATCAGGCCGCGCACGGGCTGACCGACGCGGCGAGCCAGTACGCGCTGTTCGACAACGCACGGCGGGCCCGGCTCAAGCAGACCCGGCAGGAGTACGCGGCGTCGATCGGCGCGCTGTTCGAGCCGTTCACCAAGGTAGCCGCGGCGAACCCGCACGCGGCGGCGCCGGTCGAGCGCAGCGCGGCGGAGCTGGTCACGCCGAGCGCGGCCAACCGGCCGATCGCCGACCCGTACACCCGCTATGTGGTCGCCCGGGAAAAGGTGAACCAGGGCGCGGCGGTGCTGCTCACCTCGGTCGGCGCGGCGCGGCGACTGGGCATCCCGGCCGAGCGGTGGGTGTTCCTGCCCGGCCACGCCGACCTGCGGGAGCGCGACCTGATGGACCGGGCCGACCTCTCGGCCGGCCCGGCGTCGGTGCTGGCCGCCCGGCACGCCCTCGAGGTGGCCGGCATCGGCATGGACGAGGTCGCCACCATCGATCTGTACAGCTGTTTCCCGGCGCCGGTGTTCACCGTCGCGGACGCGTTCGGACTGGCCGCGGACGACCCGCGCGGGCTGACCGTGACCGGTGGGCTGCCGTTCTTCGGCGGGGCCGGCAACAACTACTCGATGCACGCGATCGCCTCGACCGTGCAGCTGGCGCGCCGGTCGCCGGGCAGCTACGGGTTCGTCGGCGCCAACGGCGGCACGATGAGCAAGTACTCCGCCGGCGTCTACACGACGACGCCGTCGGCCTGGCGGCCCGACGACTCGGCGGCTCTGCAGCGGGAGATCGACTCGTGGCCGGCACCCGTCGAGGCGCGGCAGGCGGACGGGTGGGCGACCATCGAGACGTACACCGTCCGGCATGCCCGAGACGGGAAGCGGACCGGCATCGTGATCGGGCGCCTCGAGTCCGACGGGCGACGGTTCGTGTCCCGTACTGATGATCGGGATGCCACGATGGTGGAGCTGCTCGGCGCCGACGAGCCGATCGGCAAGCGGGTCTACGTGCGGTCGTTCGGCTTCGGCAACCGGGTGGCGGTCTCCCCGGAGGCGATGGACGCGCTCTTCCCCGCGTCACCCGCGGTGCTGGGCGAGCGATACGAGCACATTCTGGTACGCCGCGACGGGCACCTCCTGGAAGTCACGATCAACCGCCCGGAGGCCCGCAACAGCCTGCACCCGATGGCGAACGACGAGCTCGATCACGCGTTCACCGCGTACTTCGCCGACCCCGACCTGTGGGTGGCGATCCTGACCGGGGCCGGGGACAAGGCGTTCTCCGCGGGCAACGACCTGATCTACTCGGCGTCCGGCAAGCCGATGTGGGTGCCCAAGAACGGGTTCGCGGGCCTGACCAGCCGGCACGGCATGACCAAGCCGGTCATCGCCGCCGTCAACGGCTTCGCGATGGGCGGCGGGTGCGAGATCGCGCTGGCCTGCCACCTGGTGGTCGCGGACGAGACGGCGAAGTTCGCGCTCAGCGAGGTCAGGGTCGGCCTGATCGCCGGGGCCGGGGGAGTGGTGCGGCTGCCGCGCATGCTCCCGCCGAAGCTGGCCAACGAGATGATCCTGACCGGGCGCCGGCTGACCGCGGCCGAGGGGCTCGCCCACGGCCTGGTCAACCGGGTGACGCCGGCGGGCGAGGCGCTGGCCGGCGCGCGGCAGCTGGCCGCCGAGATCCTCGACGGCTCGCCCACGTCGGTGCGGATCTCGCTGCAGGTGATGGAGGAGACCCGCGGCATTCCGGACGTGGTCGACGCGGTGACCCACCACAGCCCGGCCCTCGACGAGCTGATGATCAGCGAGGACGCGATCGAGGGGTTGACGGCGTTCGCCGAAAAGCGCCGGCCCCGGTGGCGTAACCGCTGATCAGTGGGTCTGTGCCGCCTGCCCGATCAGGTTCACCAGCTCGGTCACCAGCGGGGTGGGGCGCCGGCGATGGACGACGCACACCTCGCGGGCCGGGCGGGCGCTTCCCCACTCGCGGACGCGCAGCCCCGGGTGGTCGCGCAAGACCATCGCCGGCACCAGGGCGATGCCCAGGCCGGCCCGGACCAGGGCCAGCGTCAGGGCGTAGTCCGCGGTCTCGTAGCTGATCCGCGGGACGAAGCCCCGTCGCCCGGCGAGCATGTCGAGGCAGATGCGGTTCGGCACGCCGGGACCGCCGGAGATCCAGTGCTCGGCGGCCGGGTCCAGCCTCGCGTTCGCCGGGCGGGTGGCCGGCAGGGCCAGGCGCAGCGGGTCCTTCAGCAGCGGCCGGCGCACCAGGCCGGCGGTGGGCACGGACGGCACGCCCGGGTAGCGGTGGGTGATCAGCAGGTCGAGGTCGCCCGAGGTGACCAGGCCGTAGCCGTCGGGCGGTTCCAGGTCGCGCAGGGATAGCTGGACGCCGGGGTGGCGCTCGCGGAACTCGGTCAGCGCCGCCGGCACCAGGGCGGCGCCGGCGGTGGCGAAGGTGCCGATCGCCATCCGCCGCTGTCCGGCGCCGAGCGCGGCGGCGGTGGCGGCCTCGGCCTCGCGGAGCTCGCCGAGGACGCGCTCGCCGTGGTGGACCAGGACGGCGCCGGCCTCGGTGAGCCGCACGCCGGTGCCGCTGCGCTCGACCAGGCGGGCCCGCAGCTCCGCCTCGAGCTTGCTGAGCTGCTGGGACACCGCCGACGGGGTGTACGACATCCGGCGCGCCGCCTCGGCGATCGAGCCCGCCCGCGCCACCTCGACCAGCACCCGCAGCCGTCCCACGTCCAAGGCCATTAAGCAATGCTAATCGGGCCCCAGATTTGTGCGCTGGCGCTTAACGCCGCGGGCTTCCCATCATCGAGGGCATGAACTCGATCGACATCGCCGGGGCGGCGCGCGCGATCCGCCCGTACATTCGGCACACACCCCTGCTGGACGCGCGGATCGACGGCCGGCGGCTGCTGCTCAAGCTGGAGCACCTGCAGCTGGGCGGGTCGTTCAAGCTGCGCGGCGCCCTCAACGCGCTGCTCGCCCGGCCGGACGGCGAGCACGTGGTCACCGCGTCGGGCGGCAACCACGGGCTGGGCGTGGCCACGGCGGCGGGGCTGCTGGGCCGGGCGGCCACGGTGTTCGTGCCGGTGACCGTGCCGGCCGGCAAGGCGCGGCGGATCGAGGCGGCCGGGGCGCGGCTGATCCGGCACGGTTCGACGTACGCGGAGGCGGCCGCGGCGGCGACCGAGGACGCGGACCGGCCCGGCCGCGGTTACCTGCACGCGTACGACGATCCGGCCGTGATTGCGGGGCAGGGAACGGTTGCCGCCGAGGTGGTCGAGGAGGCGCCCGAGGTGGACAGCTTCGTGGTCGCGGTCGGCGGTGGCGGGCTGGCGGCCGGGACGGCGCTGGCCGCCGGAGATTTGGCCGCCGGCACCCGGACCACGGTCGCGGTCGAACCGGAGGGGTGCCGGTGCCTGGCCGAAGCCCTCGCCGCGGGCCGGCCGGTGGACGCGCCGGTCGACTCGGTCGCCGCCTCGGCGCTGGGCGCCACCCGGGTCGGGCACCTGCCGTACCAGGTCCTGCGCGCGGCGCCGGTCGAGTCGGTGCTGGTCAGCGACAAGGAGCTGCTGGTCGCGCGGGACCTGTTGTGGGATCACTTCCGGATCGCGGTCGAGCCCGCGGCGGCGGTCCCGTTCGCGGCGTGGCTGGCCGGCCGGGTGACCGGTGACCTGCCCTGCCTGATCATCTGCGGGGCCAACACCGACTGGACACCGCAGGGCTGACCGGCGCTCAGAGCCAGGTGGTGGCGAGCCAGGCGGTCGCCGCGGCCAGCAGCAGGGCGACGACGTTCAGGCCGATCAGGCGGCCCTCGCCCCGGGAGAGGTGCAGGGCCGCGGCGCCGATCTGCAGGACGACGAAGCCGATCGCGGCGGCCAGGGCCAGGCCGGGTGCGATGCCGGTCAGCGGGGGCAGGATCAGGCCGATCGCGCCGAGCAGCTCCACCACGCCGATCGCGCGGACCAGCGGCATCGGGACGGTGTCGACCCAGCCCATCATCGGGCGCAGCTGCTCCTTGCCGCGGGTGACCTTCAGGCCGCCCGCGTAGAGGTAGAAGAGCGCCAGCAACCCCCCGACGACCCAGTACGCGATCTCCATGACAGCCCCTTCACCAGGACGGTTACCGTGCGGAAGCAGCCCCATCATGGGGCACCGTCGGCGGCGGTACAAAAGGCACATTCATGTGCGTGAGGCACAAGGGGTTGTCGTGGAGGAGTACGGGCACACCTGCATGATCCGAGGGGACGGCGGGAAGGCGATCCGCGGGATCCTCGATCAGATCTGCAACAAGTGGACGCTTCTGATCGTGGCGACGCTCGATCGGAGCACGATCCGGTTCACCGAGCTGCACCAGCAGATCCCGGGGATCTCGCAGCGGATGCTGACCCTGACGCTGCGCAACCTCGAGCGGGACGGGCTGGTGTCGCGGACGGTGCACGCCGAGGTGCCGCCGCGGGTGGAGTATGCGCTGACCGAGATGGGGCGCAGCCTGCTCGGGCCGGCGCTGGGGCTGGCCGGGTGGGCGATGGAGCACGTGCCGCGGATCGAGGCGAGCCGGGCCGCGTACGAGGCGCGCTGACCGCCGCGGTGAACACCGCCGCGGTCACTCCCGGTCGGCCAGCCACAGGTCGGGGCCGAACATCTCGTACTGGATGTCGGCCGGGACGACGCCGCGATCGATCAGCGTGGTGCGCACCGACTGCAGGAACGGCATCGGGCCGCACAGGTAGTACACCGCCTCGTCCGGGAGGTCGGCCTGGGCGAGGTCGATCGTGCCCGAGAAGACGCCGTCGGCCGGGAGATCGGAGTCGGCGCCGTTCTCGTACCAGAGGTAGAGGCGCGACTTCGGGATGTGGTCCAGGTCCTCGACGATCTGGCGGCGCAGCGGGAACGCCTTCTCCTCGACGTCCGCGTGCAGGAACGTGACGTCCAGGTGCGAGCCGGCCTTGACCAGGTGGGACAGCATGCCGGCCATCGGGGTGACGCCGATGCCGGCGCTGGCGAAGACCACCGGGCGGCCGGAGTCGTCGAGGGTCACGTCGCCGTACGGGACGCTCAGGGTCAGCTCGTCGCCGTGGTGGATGTGGTCGTGCAGCAGATTGGACACCTCGCCGTCGGGCTTGCCGCCGCCGTGCACCCGCTTGACCGAGAAGTAGCGGTGCTCGCCGTCGTCGGCGCGGACCAGGCTGTACTGGCGCGCCTGGTGGATCCCGTCCGGCATGCGAACCATGACGCTCACGTACTGGCCGGGGAGCGAGGTGCGCACCGAGCGATCGTCCATCCGGCGCATCACGAACGTGACCACGTCGTCGGTCTCCGGAATCTTGCGCACCACCCGCCAGCGGCGCCAGACCCGCTCGGCGGTGACGCCGCGGGCGCTGTAGAGGCCGCGCTCCTGATGGATCAGCGCGTACGCCATCAGCCAGTAGACCTCCTCCCAGGCCGCGGCGACCTCGGGGGTGACCGCGTCGCCGAGCACGTCGCCGATCGCCCACATCAGGTGGTCGCGGACGATCGGGTACTGGTCGGCGCGCAGGCCGAGCGAGGCGTGCTTGTGCGCGATCCGGGTCAGCAGCCGGTCGGGGAGCTGTGGCGGGTCGGTGAGCAGCGACGAGGCGAACACCGCGACCGAGCCGGCGAGGGCTTTCGGCTGCGAGCCCTCCCGCTGGTTGCCCCGGTTGAACATGCCGTCCATCAGCCCTGGATGCGCGGCGAACATGTGCGCGTAGAACCGGATGGCGATCTCTTCGATGTTGGCGGCCACCGCCGGAAGCGTGGCGGCGACGACCTGCCGGGCACTCGCTGACAACATAATTCGCAGCCTATTACATATTTACGGCAAATCGGACGACTACGGGAGGTATCGCGGGCGAGTGAAACCCCGAATCCTCGGGTACGTCCGGGGCATCGAGCCGATGAGGAGGAAACATCATGTCCGCTGCACGAGTCGTGGTGGTCACCGGGGCGAGCGGCGGCGTCGGCCGGGCGGTGGCCCGCCGGTTCGGCGCGCGCGGCGACCGTGTCGCCCTGGTGGCCCGGGGTGAGAAGGGCCTCCGGGCCGCCGCCGACGAGATCACCGCGGCGGGCGGCCGGGCGCTGCCGCTGCCGGCCGACGTCGCCGACTTCGACGCGGTCGACACGGCCGCGGCCAAGGCGGAGGCCGAGCTGGGCCCGATCGACGTCTGGGTCAACACCGCGTTCTCTTCGGTGTTCGCGCCGTTCGACCAGATCGAGCCGAGCGAGTTCCGCCGGGTCACCGAGGTCAGCTACCTGGGCTACGTGCACGGCACGCGCGCCGCGCTGAGCCGGATGAAGCCGCGCAACCGCGGGACGATCGTGCAGGTCGGCTCCGCGCTGGCGTACCGCGGCATCCCGCTGCAGACCGCGTACTGCGGGGCCAAGCACGCCATCCAGGGCTTCAACGAGGCGCTGCGCTGCGAGCTGCTGCACGAGCACAGCGCCGTGCGCACCACGATGGTGCAACTGCCGGCCGTGAACACCCCTCAGTTCACCTGGCTGCGCTCCCGGCTGCGCCGGCACGCCCAGCCGGTACCGCCGATCTACCAGCCCGAGGTGGCGGCCAAGGCCATCGTGTACGCCTCGGAGCACCCCGGCCGCCGCGAGTACTGGGTCGGCGCATCCACGGCCGGCACCCTGCTGGCGAACGCGGTCGCGCCCGGCATCCTCGACCGGTACCTGGCGCGCACCGGGTTCCAGGCGCAGCAGACCGACCAGCCGCACGACCCGAACGACCCGGGCAACCTGTGGCACCCCGCGGACGCCGGGGACGGGCACGACTACGGCGCGCACGGAGAGTTCGACGCGAACGCGAAGGACAGCAGCGTCCAGGTGTGGGCGTCGCAGCACCACGGCCTGCTCGCGGCGGCTTTCACCCTCGCCGCGGTCGGGGTTTCGGCCGTCGGGTTCAGGAGGCGGTGACCGTCACCGTCACCTGCGTGATCGAGGGGTCGGCCTCGAGCTCCGAGCGGAGCCGGTCGACCTTCTCGATCAGCGCGGCCGCCGACTCCCCGGCGCCGTCCCGGACCGGCGCGACCAGGACGTTGACCAGCAGGCTGGACGGCCCGACGTAGACGGCGTGCACGGTGGTCGGCTCGCCGACCCAGTCGGTCTCCACCACCCGGCGGCGGATCGGCTCGACCACGTCCTCCGGCGCGGCCTCCTCCAGCAGCAGCCCCTTCGACTTGCGGGCCAGCAGGAACGCCACCGCGATCAGCAGGACGCCGATCAGGATGCTGCCGATCGCGTCCCAGGCCGCCCAGCCGGTCACCGCGTGCAGGACCAGCCCGGCCAGCGCCAGCGCGATGCCGATCAGCGCCGCGGTGTCCTCCAGGAACACCGTGGTCGCGCTCGGGTCGGAGGCCCGGATGAGATGTTGCGCCATCGAACGGCGGCGCTCCCGGGACTCCTGCCGCAGCTGCTTGCGCGCGGTGTGCCAGGAGAACGCCTCGAAGCAGGCGGCCACCAGCAGCACGCCGATGCCGACCCACAGCGACTCCACCGGCTCGGGCACCAGCAGGCTGCGGATGCCCTCGCCGACCGAGAGCGCGCCGCCGATCAGGAAGATGCCGAGCGCGGCGAGGAACGCCCAGAAGTAGCGTTCCTGCCCGTAGCCGAACGGCCGGGACGGGTCGGCCGCCTTGGTCGACTTGCGCAGCCCGACGAAGAGAAGCACCTCGTTGCCGGTGTCGGCGACCGAGTGCAACGCCTCGGCCCACATCGACGCCGACCCGGTCAGCACCGCCGCCACGATCTTTGCCAGGGCGATCGCGAGGTTGGCGGCCACCGCGACGATCACCGTACGGTAGCTTCCGCCGGCCATGCCCTGCCCGTACCCATCGACCGCCCCGCATAATCGGCCGCGGGTGATCCTCCGGTGCTCGGCAGGTGAGATCCACTGAAGGCGTGGGTATACGGCCGGCGTGAACGGACGTGGCAGGGTCGCGGTCGCGGGGGTCGCCGTGCTGGCGCTGTGGGCCGGCTTCGCCTACAACATGGCAAAACCCGCCGACTATCGCTCGTACGAGCGAACGATGGTGCAGGTCGCCGGTTCGGCGCACGACGCGGCGCAGACCGGGCGGCTCACCGGTGAGCAGGAGCTGGCCGGGAAGGTGACCGTGTGGTTCGCGCGGACCTCGTTCGACGACGCGGCCAAGGCTCTCGCGGGGGCGCAGCAGAAGTTCGCGAGCCAGGGGCCGCCCGACGAGCGGTCGGCGGGGCTGCGTGACCGGCTGAGCCCGCTGCTGGCCGCGGCCGTGGTGGCGCTCGGGGACACCGCGGAGGCGCCGGACGACGCCGCGCTGCGGGACGGGGTGCGGCGGTTGGACGAGCTCGCCGGCAAGTTCGACGACTTCCTCACGGCGTACGCGCAATGAAACGCCTCCTGTCCGTCGCGCTCGGGATCCTGACCGCGATCGGCGGTTTCGTGGACATCGGCGACATCGTGGCGAACGCCGAGGCGGGCGCCCGGTTCGGCATCGCCCTGGCGTGGGTGCTGCTGGTCGGCGTGGTGGGCATCTGCGCGTACGCGGAAATGAGCGGCCGGGTCAGCGCGGTGAGCGGGCGTCCGGTCTTCGATCTGGTGCGGGAGCGGCTCGGGCCGCGGGTGGCGCTGGCCAATCTGGCCGGGTCGCTGCTGGTCACCGTGCTCACCCTGGGCGCCGAGATCGGCGGTGTCGGGCTGGCCCTGCAGCTGGCCACCAGCGTGAGCTATCTGCTGTGGGTGCCGCTGGTCGCGTTCGTGCTCTGGGCGGCGCTGTGGCGGGCCAAGTTCAGCGTGCTGGAGAACGTGTTCGGGCTGACCGGGCTGGCCCTGGTGGTGTTCGTGATCGCGTATTTCCGGCTGGGTGTCTCGCCGGGCGAGCTGTGGCATCCCGGGCCGCCGCCGGGGGAGGACTGGGGCACCTACTGGTTCTTCGCGGTCGCCCTCTTCGCGTCGGCGCTCACCCCGTACGAGGTCTTCTTCTTCTCCTCGGGCGCGGTGGAGGAGAGGTGGACCCGCAAGGATCTGATCACCTCCCGGGTCAACGTCTTCGTCGGGTTCCCGCTCGGCGGGCTGCTCGCGTTCGCCCTGATGCTCACCTCGGCGGCGGTCTTCCAGCCACTGGGCGCCTCGGTGGACACGCTGTCGCAGGCGGCGATGCCGGCCGCGATCGCGCTCGGCAAGATCGGCCTGGCGGTGGCGATCCTCGGGTTCTTCGCGGCCACGTTCGGCGCCGCGATGGAGACCGCGCTCTCCACCGGCTACACGGTGGCGCAGTACCTGGGCTGGAACTGGGGCAAGCTGCGCCGGCCGCGGGAGGCCGCCAGGTTTCACACCGTGGTCATCGTGGGCATCCTGGTGGGGGTGGCGGTGCTGTTCACCACGATCGACCCGATCCAGCTCACCGAGTACACGCTGCTGTTCAGCGCCGTCGCGCTGCCGCTGACCTACCTGCCGATCCTCGTGGTGGCCAACGACCGCGGCTATCTCGGCGACCGGGTCAACGGCCGGCTCGCCAACGTGCTGGGCGTGGCGTACCTGATCGTGGTCTTGATCGCCGCGGTCGCCGCGGTCCCCTTGATGATCATCACCCGGATGGGAGGCGGCTGACATGCTCATCGGCTTCGACCTGCTGGACCGGCAGATCGTCGACCGGGACGGCGAGCCGGTCGGCAAGGTCGACGACGTCGAGCTCGACTACGACGAGCGCGGCGACGCGTACGTGACCGGGCTGCTGCTCGGCCAGCAGGCGCTCGGCGAGCGGATCGGCGGCGGGCTCGGCCGGTGGATCTCGGCGGTGGCGCGGCGGATGTCCGAGCCACCCGGTCAGCCGCCGATCCGGATCGGCTACGACCTGGTCGCGAAGGTGGACAGCGCGGTGCACCTGTCGGTGGCGCGCGAGCTGCTGCCCGAGCCGCCGCTGGAGGGCTGGCTGCGGGCTCACCTGATCGGGCGGATTCCGGGGGCCGGTGATGCCTAGGGGACGGGTGGGTGACCTGATCGGCCGGGCGGTCGCCGACGTCGGCGGCGAGCCGCTGGGCCGGATCGCCGACCTGGTCACCGACGACCACAACCGGATCACCGCGGTGATCGTCGTGCGCGGCCGGTGGGGCCGGCTGCTCGGCTACGAACGGGACGAGATGCGCGGGCCGTGGCTGCTGGAGCAGTTCGCCCGGCGGGTCTGGCGGCGCAACGCGGTCGAAATCCCGTGGGAGCGGCTGCGCCGCGACGGCACCGGCGTCCCGTTGGGGTTAGGGTAAGGAGTGGCGCATCGCGACGTAGTCGTGGTGGGCGCATCGGCCGGTGGGGTCGAGGCGCTCCGGGCCATGGCGGGCGGTCTGCCCGCCGACCTGGCCGCGGCGGTCCTGGTGGTGCTGCACATGCCGCGCGACTCGCACAGCGCCCTGGCGCGCATCCTCGCCCGCTCCGGCCCGCTGCCCGCGCGCACCGCCTTCGACGGCGAGCCGCTGGTGCCGGGCCGCATCTATGTGGCGCCGCCCGATCGGCACCTGCTCCTGCTCGGCGACCGGCTGAAGCTCAGCCACGGCCCCTCGGAGAACGGGCACCGCCCGGCGGTCGACCCGCTGTTCCGCTCGGCCGCCCGCTCGGCCGGCCCGCGGGTGATCGCGGTGGTGCTCTCCGGCAGCCGCGACGACGGCGCGGTGGGCGCCGCGAGCGTCGCGGCCGCTGGCGGCGTCCTGGTGGCGCAGCGACCGGGCGACGCGCTCAACGCGTCGATGCCGCAGGCCGTGATCGACCGCCTCGGCCCGGAGCACGTCGCCGACGCCGCCGACCTCGGCGGGCTGATCGCCCGGCTCACCGCCGAGGAGATCCCGGACCGGCCGCCGGCCGACCCGCAGGCCGACCCCGAGGTGGCCATCGAGGCGTTCGTCCCGATCACCACCGACCAGATCGTCGACCAGCCAGCGGTGTACGGATGCCCCAGCTGCGGCGGTGGCCTGTTCGAGATGGAGACCTGGCCGCAGCCGCGGTACCGCTGCCGGGTCGGCCACGCCTGGTCGCCGGAGAGCCTGATCGACGAGCAGGCGGTGGCGACCGAGGGCGCACTGTGGACGGCGCTGCGCGCGCTGGAGGAGAAGTCGGCGCTCAGCCGCCGGATGGCCGGCCGCGATCATGCCGACCGCGACCGGTTCGCCGGGATCGCCGACGACGCGGAGAGCGCCGGACGGCTGATCCGTGATCTGCTCACCCGGATGGCCGCCAGCACGGCGGCGCAGGTCGAGTAGCGACTGAGGTACGGTGACGCCGTGGACGCGGTGGACGAGAAGTTCGAGGCGCTGCTGCTGCACGTGAAGGAGCTGCGGGGCTTCGACTTCACGGGCTACAAGCGGTCGAGCCTGATGCGCCGGGTCGACCGCCGGTTGGCGCAGGTCAGTGTCGACGGCTACGCGGAGTATCAGGACTTTCTGGAGGTCCATCCGGACGAGTTCACCGCGCTGTTCAACACCATCCTGATCAACGTGACCGCCTTCTTCCGAGATCCCGAGGCCTGGGAGTGCCTGCGCACCGAGGTGCTGGTTCCGATGATCGCGGCCAAGGCGCCGGGCACTCCGATCCGGATGTGGACCGCCGGCTGCGCCTCCGGTGAGGAGGCGTACACGCTGGCCATGCTGCTGTGCGAGATCCTGGGGCCGGAGGAGTTCCGGGAGCGGGTGAAGATCTACGCCACCGATGTGGACGAGGAGCAGCTGACCGAGGCACGGCACGGCACGTACGGCGTGCGGGCGATCGAGGCGGTGCCGGCCGCCCTGCTGGAACGCTACTTCGAGCAGTCCGGCAACCGATACGTGTTCCGCAAGGATCTGCGCCGCTCGGTGATCTTCGGGCGCAATGATCTCGTGCAGGACGCGCCGATCTCCCGGATCGACGTGCTGACCTGCCGCAATACGCTGATGTACTTCAACGCCGAAACGCAGGCGCGGATCATCGGCCGGTTCCACTTCGCCCTGCTCGGCAGCGGGGCGCTGTTTCTCGGCAAGGCCGAGATGTTGCTCAGCCATGCCCACCTGTTCCAGCCGATCGACCTGAAACGGCGTATCTTCCGGAAGGTGTCCCGGCTCCCGGTGGCCAACGGCGGAGTGGTCTTACCGGACGCGTCGCCGTTCGCCGTCCGCGAGCAGATCGCGGGCCTCGAGCTGCTGCGCGGCGCTGCCATGCTCACCAACCCGGTGGCGCAGGTCGTGCTCACCGCCGGTGGGCTGGTCGCGCTCACCAACCGCCGGGCCAACGAGCTGTTCGGGCTGTCCGTCGGCGACGTCGGCCGCCGCTTCCAGGACCTGGAGGTGTCGTACCGGCCGATCGAGCTGCGCAAGCACATCGAGCAGGCGCTGGCCGAGCGCAGCCCGCTGCGGGTGTCCGACGTCGAGTACACCCGCGGGCCGGGCGACACCCTCTACCTGGACGTGCAGGTCAACCCGCTGGTCGACGCGGACGCCGGGCTCCTCGGCGTCGCGCTGATCTTCCATGACGTGACCGCCGCCCGGCAGCTGCGCGCCGAGCTGGAGCACGCCAACCGCGAGCTGGAGGCCGCGTACGAGGAGCTCCAGTCGACGAACGAGGAGCTGGAGACCACGAACGAGGAGCTGCAGTCGACGGTCGAGGAGCTGGAGACCACCAACGAGGAGCTGCAGTCCACGAACGAGGAGCTCGAGACGATGAACGAGGAGCTGCAGTCGACCAACGACGAGCTCCAGACGATCAACGAGCAGCTCCACCGCAGCAGCACCGAGCTGGACGAGGCGAACGCGTTCCTGGATGCCGTGCTCTCCGGGCTGCGGGCCGGCATCGCGGTGGTCGACCCCGACCTGCGGGTGCGGGTGTGGAACCGGGAGGCGGAAAACCTGTGGGGCCTGCGCCCGGCCGAGGCGGTCGGCCAGCACCTGCTCAACCTCGACATCGGCCTGCCGGTCGACCGGCTGCGGCCGCTCGTGCGGCAGGCGCTGGCCGGTGACGCGGACACCGCCGAGCTGGTGCTGGAGGCGGTCAACCGCCGGGGCCGGACGGTGACCGTGCGGGTGGCCTGCACCCCGCTGCCGATCGCCGGCGAGCCGCCAGGCGCGATAATCGCGATGGAGGTCGGCGAGTTTGCCTCGGCCCGCGGTGGGCATCCTCCGGACGGAACGGAGGTTTAACCCATGACGGTGCCGCTGGCGTGGACGGTCGATCAGGCCGGAGGGCTCGCCGTGGTCACCGTTCGCGGCCGTTTCGACCTGCCCGACACCCCGAGATTCCGTTCGGCGCTGCTGAAGTGCCTGGCCGAGCAGCCGCGGGCGCTGCTGGTCGACCTCTCGGCGATGGAGCTGGGCGCGGACACGGCGCTGGCCCTGTTCACCGCGGTGACCCGGCAGGCCGGCCGCTGGCCGGGCACCCCGATCCTGCTCTGCGGCCCGTCACCGCGCGTGGCCTCGCTGCTGGAGCGCGGCCGTTTCGGCCGGGTGACGGTTCGCCCCGGCGTCGAGCAGGCCCGCCGTGAGGCCGACGCCGGCACGGTGGTCCCGCCCTCGCTCAGCGACCTGCTGCTGCCGATCGCGGGCGCGGTCCGGCACGCGCGCAACGTGGTCACCGAGGCCTGCCTGACCTGGGAGCTGCCCGAGCTGGTCGGGCCGGCCAGCCTGGTGGTCAGCGAGCTGGTCGCCAACGGGGTCGAGCACGCGGGCACGATGATGACCGTGCAGATCACCCGGCGCACCCGGCATGTGCATGTCGCGGTCCGGGACGGCTCACCCGCCGAGCCGGTGCTCAACCGGTCGGCCGGCCTCACCGAGCGCGGTCGCGGCCTGCTGCTGGTGGACGCGGTCTCGGTGCACTGGGGCTGGCTGCCGACCGACGACGGCAAGGTCGTCTGGGCCTCACTCCACGATTAGGTCTCGCAGCCCCGAGGCGGTGACGATCTTTTCGACGTACGCCTGGAGCCCGGTCACCCGCAGCTGCACGCCGCGCACCCGCGCCGCCTCGTGCACGGCCACCAGCACGCCGATGCCGGCCGCGTCGAGCAGCGGCACGCCACCCAGGTCGAGGACCAGCCGCCGGATCCGGCTGCTGTCGTGCAGCACGGTGAGCAACTCGTCCCGCAGGTGGCCGGCGTTGTCCCGGTCGATCTCGCCGCACACCCGCGCCTCGATCACGTCCCCGCGGAACCGGACGGCCACCGTGACCCGGTGATCGGTCTCGTCGAGGCCCGCCCAGGGCGGCAGGGTGTCGCTCAGCATCGCCTGGCGCAGCCAGGTCAGCGCGCGGGCCAGCAGCCGGGAGACGTGCATCTGGGAGACGCCCAGGTCCCGGGCGATCTCCGCCTGGCTCAGGTTGCCGTAGAAGCGCAGCCCGAGGATCCGGCGCTCGCGCTCGGGCAGCCGGCAGATGAGCCGCTCCACGCTGGTCCGGTCGTCGACCAGATCCAGATCCGGGTCGTCCGCGCCGATCAGGTCGCCCACCTCGACGCCGTCGTAACCCTCGGCGTGCGCGTTCAGCGAGCCCGGCGCGTACCCGGCGCCGGAGAGCTGCGCCTCGCGGACCTCGGCCACCTCGACGCCGAGCTGCCCGGCGATCTCGTCCTCGGTCGGCCGGCGGGACAGGTCGACGGTCAGCGCGGCGCGGGTGTGGCCCACCTCGAGGCTCAGATCCTGCAGCCGCCGCGGTACGTGCACCCCCCAGGCGTGGTTACGGAAGTGCCGTTTGAGCTCCCCGGTGATGGTGACGATCGCGTACGCGGTGAACGAGCCCCGCTCCGGGTCGTACCGGTTGACCGACTTCACCAGCCCCAGCCGGGCCACCTGTTCCAGGTCGTCGATCGGCTCGCCGCGCCCGCGGTAGCGCCGCGCCAGCCGCCGGGCGAACGGCAACGAGAGCCCGACGAAGTCGGCACGCAGCCGCTCGCGCGTCGGGTCGTCCGCGCCGGCGCAGGCCCGCGTGTATTCGTCCGCAGCGAGGTCAAGATCCTCGAGCGGTTCCGCCTCGCCGGTGACCGGCATGCGCGACCCCTCCGGTGATTCGTTGCCAAAGGCCAACCGAACCACACTTCCCTGGCTGCCAGAAGCTAAACACATTCCACGAAGGAGTGAGCCACGGTCAAGCAAGTTGACCGGTCGCCGCGAATTCACCGCAGCGGCGCGCCGATCAACAGGGCGAGCGCGGCCACGCCGGCGAAGAGCCAGGCCACGTAGTCGCCGATGTGGCCGAGGTGCAGGCGGCGCAGCAGGCCCGGCTCGCTCACCCCGGACTCGCCGGCCCGCAGCTGGAGGGCGGCGATCGCCAGCGCGCCGGCCGTCGACAGCAGGCCGAGCAGCACGCCGCCGGCCGTCCAGCCCACCTCCGGCGCGCTCGCCGGCGGAGGGGCCGCGGCCGAGGTCAGCGCCTGGCCGAGATAGCCGCCCCGATCGAGGAACATCGCCGCGCCCCGGGCGGCGCCGTGCGCGACCCAGGGCAGCAGGCCTACCAGGGCGCTGCCGCCGAGCAGCAGCGCCAGGGCCGTGAGCATGGACACCGGCGTACGCGGCAACGGCTCCTCGGTCTCCGGGGACTCGTTCCCGCCGTACGTCTGATCGGGTTCCGGCGGCGGGAGCCGGCGTCCCAGGCCCAGGTAGACGCGCAGCCCGGCGCGCAGCACCGCGCCGCCGGTGACCGCCGAGACCAGCAACGACACGGCCGGTAGCCACCAGGCACCCTCCTCGGCGACCGCCGTGCCCAGCGCCGGCCCGAACGGCGGCAGCCCGGACAGCAGCAGCCCGGCGCCCAGGAACAGCCAGCAGGCCGGCTCGCGCCACCCGCCGCCCCGGCCGTGCAGCTCGCCCTCGTCGACGCTGCGGTGCCGGTCGAGCAGCAGGCCGCAGAGGCCGAACAGCGCGCCCTTCGCCCCGGCGTGCCCGGCCACGGCCACCGCGACCCCGGCGATCGGGCCGGCCGAGCCCAGGCCTGCCGCGGCCAGGAACAGGCCCATGTGCGCGATCGTCGAGTAGGCGAGCAGCCGCTTGAGGTGCCGCTGCCCGGCGCACATCAGGCTGCCGACCAGCGCGGTCAGCAGGCCGAGCACGATCCACGCCCGGGTGACCACCGCCTGCGGGACGGCGACGGCGAACACCACCTCGTACACCCGGAGCACGCCGTACAGGCCGAGCTCGACCATCACCCCGGAGAGCAGCATGCAGACCGGCGCGGGGGCGACGGCGTGCGCGTCGGCCAGCCAGAAGTGCATCGGCACGATCGCCGCCTTGACCAGCAGGCCGGTGGCGATGAACACGAATGCGGCCACCACCAGCGCATCGGCCCGGTGTCCGGCGAGCGCGGCGCCGGCCTGCGGCATGCTCAGCTGGCCGGTGCGTGCATACAGCAGACCGATGCCGACCAGGGTGAGGTAAGCGCCGAGCGAGTTGATCACCGCGAAGTTGAACGCGCCCTGCACCGAGGCCGGCTCCTCGATGCGCATCCCGGTGAGCGCGTACGCGACCGCACCCATCAGCTCGAAGAACACGAACATGTTGAACAGGTCGCCGGTCAGCGCGAACCCGGTCATGCCACCGAGAAACAGCAGCATGAGTACGTGGTAATGAGTCTCGGCGTCCTCCAGGTAGCGGCGGCTGTACAGCAGCGCGCAGCAGGTCAGCAGGGCGGCCAGGCAGGCCAGGCCGGCGCCGAGCGGGTCGGCCACCAGGACGATGCCGACCCGTCGCCAGTTGCCCACCCAGGTGACCTCTCGCCCCTGACCCGCGGACACCGCGATCAGGCCGGTCAGCACGGCCACCGCGACGGCGGTCAGCAGCGCGGCCGAGTCCGCCAGCGCGCGCGGCAGACGCCGGCCGATCGCCAGCAGGACCGCACCCGCCAGCAGCGGCAGCGCGATCACCGCCGGCAGCGGCGGCGGCCCGATCGCCGTGGGCAGCGCGATCGCGATGGGCAGCACGTCAACCCTTGAGGCTCTGCAGGTCGTCCGGGTTCAACGTCCGGTGCGTCTTGTGGATCTGGATCGCCAGGGCCAGCAGCAGGGCGGTCACGGTCGCCGAGACGACGATGTCGGTGAACGTCAGCGACTGCACGACCGGATCGGCGACCGGCAGCCGCACCGGGGAGCCGGGGCTGAAGACCGGGGCCGGGGCGTTCCACTGGTAGCCGATCGCGAGCAGCAGCACGTAGGTGCCGGACTGGCAGACCGAGAGGCAGACCGCGACGTGGATCAGGTTGCGGCTGCGGACCATGCCGAACGCGCCGGCCAGGATCAGCCAGCCGGCCACCCCGTACGCAAGGATCCGCATCTATCCGCTCCCCTCGTCGAGCGCCACGGCCTGGGTCAGGAACTGGGCGAGCAGGACCACCGCGCCGGCGCCGACGGCGAAACCGACCAGGATGTTGAGGATCGGGACGGTGCCGGCCGAGAACAGTTGCTGGACGGTGCCGTGCGGCAGGAAGTTCCGCACACCGATCAGGCCGGCCGCCGCGAACGCCGCGGTGGTCAGGCCCTCGACCCACTCGTACCAGCTGAGCGGGCGCAACCGGCGCAGCGCGTCGTACCCGCCGGACAGGTAGAGCAGGTGCAGCCCGGTCGCGAGGACCACGCCGCCCTGGAAGCCGCCGCCGGGCGTCAGATGCCCGTGCACCAGCAGGTCGAAACCGAGAAGCAGGGTCAAGGGCAGGAAGACGTACGCGATCAGCGCGACGGCCTGGTTGGTCTCGGTCCGCGTCCGGTTCCGCGCGGTCTCGTCCTTGCGCGGCCGCAGCAGGGCCACCGTGCCGACCACCGAGCCGAGCAGGATCATCTCCTCGCCGAGCGTGTCGAGGCCGCGCAGGTCGAAGGTGAGCGAGCTGACCACGTTCGCGGTGGACTGCTGCAGCGAGGCGGCGACCGCCAGGTCCCGGTACGGGTGCTCGCCGCCGCCGAACGGGGGCAGCCCGGCGACCGTGAGCGCGAACAGCAGAATCAGCACGGCGGCGCCCGCGGCGAACACGAGGGTGCGGGTCCGGCGGCTCATTTCTTCGTCTTCCGCACGGTGAGCATCACCATCAGGGGCACCAGGGCGGTGCCGACCGCGATCTGCGACAACGCCACGTCCGGCGCCTGCAACACCAGGAACAACAGGGCCAGGACGATGCCGTACGCGCTCAGCGTGACCGCCTGCCGGGCCGGGTCGCCGGTGGCCACCACGGCGGTTCCGGCCGCCGCGACCAGCAGCAGCGCGACAACGATCAGCGCGGCGTTCACCCCGGGCCGTCCCGTACGTAGGTGGTGGTTCTTTGTTGGGTTGTTTCGCGGGCGGCGTGGTCGGTCGCTTCGCGGGCGGCGTGGCCGGTTGCGGAGGCGAGCACCGGGCCGGCGGGCAGCATCACGGCGGCGCAGAGCAGCAGGAGAGCGGTCGCCAGATGCCAACCGGCGTGGACGGCCAGGCCGATCGCGATCAGTGGGGTGCCGACGCTGGTCACCGGGGTGAGCAAGTGCAGGCGATCCAGGACGGTGCGGGCCCGCAGCGCGCCGGCCGCGGAGAGCAGGCAGACGAGGACACCGGCGGCGATCAGTACGGTCATGGTCGGTCACTCAGCAGGCGCAGGAACACCAGGACACCGGCGAACGAGAGCACGGCCAGGACCAACGGCACGATCAGGTACGAGGTCTGGCCGTAACCGTAGGACAGTAGGAGCATCGCGGGAACCAGCAGTGCCCCGGACAGTTGCAGGCCGACCAGCCGGTCCAGCGGGCCGCCGCGCAGGCCCAGGTAGACGGCGGGCGCAAGCGCCCCGATGATCAGCACCAGTCCGGCGCCCAGCAGCAGCGTCACGGATCCCGGCGTACCCCGGCGGCAACGCGGCAAACACCGCCGGCGCGGCATGGGCGGCATGATCTCGGGTACTGCCGCAGCATGGCGGAGCAGCGCAGAGACGGATACGTGCCGATCGGTGACTACGCGGTTCTCGGGGACGGCCGCACGGTGGCGCTGGCCGCCGCCGACGGCCGGATCGACTGGCTCCCGCTGCCCGCACTGCACGCGCCGCCGGTCTTCGCCGCGCTGCTCGACCCCGCCGAGGGTGGGTACCTCGAGTTGCGCCCGCGGCAGCCGTTCACCGTCACCCGCCGCTACCGGGGCAACGCGCCGATCCTGGAGTCGACCTACACGACGACCGACGGCAGCGTCCGGGTGGTCGAGGCGCTGACCGGGCCGCAGTCCTGGGGCGAACTGGTCCGGCGGGCCGACGGCCTGGCCGGGCACGTGCCGATGACCTGGACGGTCCGGCCCGGCACCCGGTTCGGCACCGCGCAGCCGTGGACCGAGGGGCTCGTCGTGCACTGCGGCGACCAGCACCTCGCGATCCGGTGCTTCGACGCCGGCGACCCGGTGGTGACCGCGCAGGCCGTCACCGGGGAGTTCACCACCGCGCCCGGCAGCTCGGCGATCGTGGCGCTGGCCTGCGGCGACGACGGGCCGGTGCCGCTGCCCGGCCGCGGTGACCTGATCGGCCGGCTGGACGCGGTGCAGGGGCGCTGGCGGTCCTGGGAGTCGGCGCTGACCTACGACGGCCGGTGGCGGGACGCGGTGTGGCGCTCCGCCCTGATGCTCAAGCTCCTGCAGTTCGGCCCGACCGGCGCGGTCGCCGCGGCCGCCACCACCTCGCTGCCCGAGCGGATCGGCGGCGACCAGAACTGGGACTACCGGTACATGTGGGTGCGGGACGCCGCCTTCACCGTGGACGCGTTGCTCGGCCTGAGGCTGGAGGCGGAGGCGCACGCGGCGCTGTCCTTCCTGCTGCGGTGCATCAGCTCGACCGGACCGGAGCTGAAGGTCTTCTACCGCCTCGACGGCGGGCTGGACGACTCCGAGCAGCGGCTGACCGCGCCCGGCTACCGCGGCAGCCGGCCGGTCCGCTCCGGCAACTCGGCCGCCGGCCAGACCCAGCTGGGCACGTACGGGCATCTCCTCGACGCGGTCGGCCGCTACCTCGACGCCGGGCACGTGCTCGACCCGCGCACCGGCCGCTTGCTGGCGGACGTCGCCGACCGCTGCTGCGACGACTGGAAGGGCGCGGACTCCGGCATCTGGGAACTGCCCGACGACCGGCACTACACCCAGTCCAAGATGGGCTGCTGGGCGGCGCTGGACCGGGCCGTGCGGCTGCACGAGCAGGGCCGGATCCCGAGCAACCACGCCGACCGCTGGCGGCGCGAGCGCGACCTGATCCACGACTGGGTCGACGAGCACTGCTGGTCGCCGGCGAAGAACGCGTACACCTTCTACGCCGGCACCGACGACCTGGACGCCGCGACGCTGCTGGCCGCACAGACCGGCTTCGACCGCGGCGCTCGCCTGGCCGGCACGGTCGACGCGATCCGGCGCGAGCTCGCCGACGGCCCCCTGATCCACCGCTACACGGGCAGCCGCGGCCGGGAGGGCGCCTTCCTGGCCTGCTCGTTCTGGCTGGCGTCGGCGCTGGCCGCGCTGGGCCGCCGCGACGAGGCGGCCGGGCAGATGGACGCGACGGTCGCCCTGGCCAACGACCTCGGCATCCTGAGCGAGGAGATCAGCGTCAAGGATCACGGCGCGCTCGGCAACGTGCCGCAGGCCCTGAGCCACCTCGCCTTGATCAGCGCCGCCCTCCAGATCGACCCGGCGGCGGCCGGTCAGTAGCTCGTCACCGAACGAGCAGGGCCACTGCGCCGAAGCAGACGCCCGGCGGCACGCTCTGTTCAGGTCCACGTCGGGCAGTCACTTCAGAGCTGCCCACGGAGTTCGCTCAGCCAGCCGGTCCAGGTGGCGATGTGGCCCAGGCTCTTGGCGGCGCCCCGGAGCCGGGCAAGGCATTCGGTGGCCGCCCGCGCCCGGGCGGCGGGGTCGTCGCCCCGGTGGCCGAGAGCGCGCCACAGCAGCCACTCGGCGGTGTGCAGCTGCGCTTCGACGATGCCGTGGAACACGGCCGGGTCGGCCGGGATGGGCCGGCCGCCGGCCCGGTGGTAAGCGGTGAGTGTGCGGGCGAAGGGGCGTTGCCGTTCGAAGCCCATGGCGAGCGCGGAACGGAGGACCTCGTGCTCGGCGAGATCCGGACCGGCGCTGTCCCAGTCGAGCAGGACCGGCCCGGTCGCGGTGAGCAGGACGTTGTCGGGCTTGATGTCGCGATGGGAGGCCACCGGGGTCAGCGGCGGACCGGGCCGGCCGAGCTGTTCCAACGATGCGGCGACGGTTGGCAGATGGCGGCGGACCTCTCGGGTGAAGTCGGTGTCGTGTCCCGCGAGCCATTCGTGCCAGGCGTCGAGCGGGTACGGCGCGCGCGGTGGGGCCGGGCGGTCGCCGCCGCGTCGACGGTGGAGCGTGGCGAGGGTGCTGCCGGTCCAGTCGGCGACCGCGTCGTCGGGGCCGGTGGGATGGCGTCCGTCGCACCAGCGGTGCAGCTGCCAGTGGTGCCGGACGCCGTCGAGATCGAGCGCCGCGACCGGCGGTGCCAGGCGCACGGGCATGCTCACCCCGGCGGCCGCGGCGGCCTGCTCCACCCGGGCGGCGGCCCGATGCTCGTCCCACCACCACGGTTCCTCGACGACGTTCAGGCGCTTGGCGGCGTACCGGCCGGCGGTCGTCCGCAGCTGGAACACGGCATGGGACACGCCGCCGTCGACCCGGGTCATCGGCGCGACCGGCCGACCGGCGTCGAACGCGGCGGCGACCAGCTCGCTCCATCTCCGGTCGGGGCTCAAGCCGCTCCGCCCCGCGGTCAGGACGCCTGGCGGACGGGGGCGTCGGCCAGCCAGATCTCGGCCAGGTCGCCGAGCGGGACGCCGAGGGCCTGGCTGAGGCGGACCACGGTGCCGAACGCCGGTGCGGGGAGGCGGCCCGCCTCGATCTTGCGCAGGGTCTCGGGGGAGATGCCGGCCGCCAGGGCCACCTCGACGAGGCCGCGGCCGGCCCGGGCGGCCCGGAGGGCGGCTCCGAGGCGCCGGCCGGCGGCGATCTGTTCGGCGGTGAGCGGCTGGCGAACCATGCGAGCAGGGTATCCCGGAAGCGGCGTGGTATAAAAATACCGGACGGGAGAGGGGGCGTCGTGATCGAGCTCAAGTCCGCCGAGGAGATCGGCCGGATGGCGGTGGCCGGCCAGTTCGTGGGCGAGCTGCTCGCCGAGTTGAGCGGCGTCGCCGCGGTCGGCGTCAACCTGATGGATATCGAACAGCACGCCCGCCGCCGGATCGCCGAGCGCGGCGCCGAGTCCTGCTACTGGGACTACGCCCCGTCGTTCGGCCGTGGACCGTTCCGCAACGTGCTGTGCCTGTCGGTCAACGACGCGGTGCTGCACGGCCTCCCGCACGACTACGTCCTGCGGGACGGCGACCTGCTCAGCATCGACATGGCGGTCGGCATCGGCGGCTGGGTCGCCGACTCGGCGCTCTCGATCGTCGTGGGCGCGCCCGACCCGGCCGACCTGAGGCTGATCGAGGCCACCGAGGTCGCCCTGGAGGCCGGCATCGCCGCCGCCCGGCCCGGCGGCCGCCTCGGCGACATCTCGGCCGCGATCGGCGAGGTCGCCCACTCGTACGGCTACGGCGTGAACGGCGAGTTCGGCGGCCACGGCATCGGCCGCACCATGCACGAGGCCCCGCACGTCGCCAACAGCGGCCGCGCCGGCCGCGGCATGCGGCTCGACCCCGGCCTCACCATCGCCATCGAGCCCTGGTTCTGCCGCACCACCGACAAGATCAAGTTCGACCCGGACGGCTGGACGATCCGATCCGCCGACGGCTCCCGCACGGCCCACTCCGAGCACACCGTCGCGATCACGCCCGCCGGCCCCGAGGTTCTGACCCGCCGCCACAAAACCGCCGACGCCGACGCCGACCCGGCGCGAAATCAGACCGCGGCCTCCTGATCCCCGGCGACCTACGGCCGGGTCACCCGGCGTTCGAGGTGCGGCGGCCCGGACCCGAGCTCGTGGATGGTGAGCGGCCCGTCCGGCGGCCAGTCGAGCACGACGCTGCCGGGCGACGAGGAGAGCACCACCGTTCCCCAGGCGCGGCGGAAGGCCGCGCGGTCCGGCGACTCGTCCCGGGGCGTGGGCAGGTCGCGAACCGTGCCGCCGCGGGGGAGTCGGGACAGCAGCCGTACGGTGTCCGCGGCGACCGCGGCCGGCAGCGGCACGAGCCAGGCCGCCCAGCGCGGGTCGGGGCTCCACCGGGCCCGGGTTGCCCGGCGGGCCGCGACCGCGCACACCGCGCACAGCAGGCCGACGCCGGCCGCCACCGCGAACTCCGGCACGGTGAAGGCGCCGAGCGTCGTCACGTAGGCGGCGGTCAGCACCACCCACCAGACCGTCACCTCGGCGAGACGCGTCACCCCGCCACCCGGAAGGGCTCGGCGTCGGCGGCCTTGAACGTGAGGCCGTGCCCGGGGGCGGAGAGGTCGGGCGTCAGCGTGCCGCCCGGCCCCAGCGGCGTCACCCCGTCGAAGAACTTCGACTCGATCCGTACGTGGTCGTGAAAGTACTCGAGGTGTCGCAGGTTCGGTGTCGCCGCCGCGGCGTCCACGTGCAGGGCCGGCGCGCAGTGCCCGGAGACCTCCAGCTGGTGGGCCGCGGCCAGCGCCGACACCCGCAGCCAGTCGGTGATGCCGCCGCACCGGGAGACGTCCGCCTGCAGGCAGTCCACCACCGGGATCAGCCGCGCGAAGCACGGCAGGTCGTAGCCGTACTCCCCCGCCGTCACGTCCGCGGCGACCGCGTCGCGCACCCGCCTCAGCCCGTCGAGATCGTCCGAGGACACCGGCTCCTCGAACCAGCGCACCTCCGGGAACTCGGCCGCGAGCCGGATCGCCTGCGCCGCCGAGTAGCCGCCGTTGGCGTCCACATAGAGCTCCCGCTCGCCGAGGATGCGACGCGCCAGTTCGACGCGGGCCAGATCGCGTCGCTCACACGTACCCCAGGACTCACCGATCTTGATCTTGGCACGCCCGATGTCGAGGTGGTCGGAAAGCCACCGCGACAGGTGGAGGTCCTCCCACGTGGTGAAGCCGCCGCTCGCGTAGACCGGCACGGCCGGGCGCGCGACGCCGAGCAGCCGGGCCAGCCGTACGCCCAGCAGCCTCGCCTTGAGATCCCAGAGCGCCACGTCGACGGCGGAGATCGCGGTCGCCGCCACGCCCGGGCGGCCCGCGTTGCGCACCGCCCGGACCATCGCCTCCTGAGCGGCCGGCACGTCGAACGCCGACCGGCCACCGATCGCGGGCGCCAGCATCTCGCCGATCAGGTGACCGGCCGCGGCCGGCGCGTACGTCCAGCCCAGCCCGGACTCCGGGCCCGCGTGGACGTGCACCACCACGATCGTCGTGGCGTCCCAGGCGAACGTGCCGTCCCCTTCCGGGCCGTCGGTCGGCACCTGGTAAGCGGCCCACTCGACGGCGCCGATCTCAATCGCCGAGGACATGCCGGCCCCGCACCGCGGCGTGGAGCACCTCGGCCAGGTGCAGCGGCCGCTTTCCGGTGTGCGCGTAGTCGATCTGCGTGCGGCAGCTGAACCCGTCGGCCAGCACCAGCGTCCCCGGCGCCGCGTCGCGCACGGCCGGCAGCAGCGCCTGCTCGGCGCAGGCCAGCGACACGTCCCGGTGCCCGGCCGTCATGCCGAAGTTGCCGGCCAGCCCGCAGCAGCCCGAGTCCGGCTGTTCGGCGTCGATGCCCACGCGTTCCATCAGCGCGAGGTCGGCGTCGAAGCCGAGCACCGCGTGCTGATGGCAGTGCTTTTGTACGATCGCCTTCACCGGGTCGCCGGGCAGCCGCGGCAGGAAGTCCGGCGCCCGGTCCCTCAGCAGCTCGGCCAGGGTGTTGGTCTGCCGGGCGAGCCGGTCGGCGTCCTGATCGCGGCCGAACATCTCGCGCAGGTCCGATCGGAACACCGCCGTGCAGGACGGTTCCAGGCCGACCACCGGCAAACCCTTGCGCACGTACGGCGAGAGCACGTCCACGGTGCGCCGCAACACGCGCTCGGCGACGCCCAACTGCCCGGTCGAGATCCACGTCAGCCCACAGCAGACGGTCTTCGGCGGTACCACGACCTGGAAGCCGGCCGCCTCCAGCACGCCGACCGCGGCCGCCGTCACGGCGGGGGAGAAGGCGGTGGTGAACGAGTCGGTGAACAGCAACACCGGACCACGCGGCCCGGCAGGCGACCGCCGCTTGCGCAGCCACCGGTCGATCCGGGCGGGCGCGAACCTGGGCACGTCCCGCTGGGGATCGACGCCGGCCAGCCGCTTGGCGAGCGGGCTCCGGGCGATCGCGTTGGCCGTGCCCGGTGCCAGCGCGGCCACCTGCGCGACGGCCGGCAGCCAGCCCAGCGAGTAGTGGTCGCGCGGCCGGATCCGCCCGGCGTAGTGGTGCGACAGGAACTCCGCCTTGTAGGTGGCCATGTCCACCTGCACCGGGCAGTCGCTGCGGCAGCCCTTGCAGGCCAGGCACAGGTCGAGCGAGTCGCGCACCGCGGTGCTGTGCCACCCGTCGTCGATCACGCCGCCGTTGACCATCTCGAACAGCAACCGGGACCGCCCGCGGGTGGAGTGCTCCTCGTCCCGGGTGACCTGGTAGCTCGGGCACATCACGCCGCCGTCCGGCCCGGAGCGGCGGCAGTCGCCCACCCCGGCGCAGCGCAGCGCGGCGCGGGCGAAGCTGCCGTCGTCCTCGTGGTAGCCGAAGTGGGTGGCCGGCTGGGCGGGCGCGTAGTCGGCCCCCAGCCGCAGGTCGTAGTCGAGCGGCCGGGCGTGCACGACCTTGCCGGGGTTCATCCGGTTGCGCGGGTCGAAGATCGCCTTGAACTCCTCGAACGCGCGGACCACGTCCTCGCCGTACATGATCGGCAGCAGCTCGCCGCGGGCCTGCCCGTCGCCGTGCTCGCCGGAGAGCGACCCGTGGTGCTCGACGCAGAGCCGGGCCGCCCTGGTCACGAACGACCGGTACGTCGCGATGCCGTCCACGCTGGTCAGGTCGAACGGGATGCTGCAATGCACGCAGCCCTGCCCGAAGTGGCCGTAGATGCTGGTCGCGCCGTAGCCGTACTCGTCGAGCAGGGCGAGGAACCCCCGCAGGTAGTCGCCGAGGCGGGCCGGGTCGACGGCCGAGTCCTCCCAGCCGGGCCACGCGTCCGGCCCGTTCGGGGTGCGCGCGGTGGTGGCCAGGCCGGCCTCCCGCACCTTGCTCAGCCGCGCCTCCTGCTCGCCCTCCAGGATCACCCCGTCCTTGCCGGCCAGCGCCTCGGCCTTGGCTCGCACCGCCTCCTCGGTGTCCGCGCCGAGCTGGACCACCAGCCAGGCCCGCCCGTCCGGCAGGAACTTCAGGATCTCGGTGGGCCGGTGCTCCTCGCGCTCGTACCGGAACAGCTTCTCGTCGGCGGCCTCCAACTGGATCGGGTCGTGCGCGGCGACCTCGGGAACGGCGTCGGCCGCCGCGGCGATGTCCGGGTAGCCGAGCACCACGGTCGCCTTCTGCTTGGGCGGCCGCAGCAGGTTCAGCTCGACCCGCAGCACGGTGACGCAGGTCGACTCGGAGCCGACCAGCGCCCGGGCCACGTTCATGTCCGACAGGTCCGGCAGGTTGAACCCGGAGATCCGCCGCGGAATGTCCGGGAAACGGGTGTCGATCTGCTCGGCGTACCGGCGGTACAGGTCCCGCAGCGAGCGATAGATCTCCGCTTTCCGGCCGCCTTCCGCGACGATGCGCTCGACCTCCTCGGGCGGCGTGGGCCCGACCCACATCCGCAGGCCGTCGTAGGTGAGGATCTCCAGGCGGGAGACGTTCTGCGCCATCGTCCCGCTCCACTGCGCGGTCGCGCCGCACGAGTTGTTGCCGACCATCCCGCCGATCGTGCAGTGCGAGTGGGTGGCCGGCCTGGGTCCGATGATCAGATCGTGCTCGGCGAGCGCCCGGTTCGCGTCGTCGAGCGGCGTGCCGGGCAGGATGACCGCCTTCTGCGCGGCCGGATCCACCGACTCGACGCCGTGCACGTGCTTGGTCCAGTCGAGCACCACCGCGACGTTGCAGCACTCACCGCCGAGGCTGGTGCCGCCGCCACGGTTGAGCACCGGCACGTCGTGCTGACGACAGACCTGGACCGCGGCGACCGCGTCGTCCACGTCGACCGGGCAGACCACCGCGATCGGCACCTGCCGGTAGTTGGACGCGTCGGTCGAGTAGGCCGCCCGAGCGCCGGCGTCGAACCGCACGTCGCCCCTCACCGCCGACCTCAGCGCCCGCTCGAGCGCCGCATGGTCGGTGGTGGGGGCGGAGCGGCGGGCGGTCGGGGTGGGAAGCGAGATGACCGCCATGTGGTTCAGCCCTTCAACTGCTGGATCTTGTCCTTGAACAGGGTGGAGGCGATCGACGCCTTCCGCGGCTGGCCGTGCAGCCAGGCCTCGGCGAACTTCTTCGCCTGGTCGTAGCTGACCTTGCCGGGCAGCGGCGGCTCGTCCGGGTTGACCGCCACGTCGATCAGTGCGGGCCCGGGGTGGGCGAAGGCCTCCTGCAGCGCACCCGGCAGGTCGCCGGGCTTGTCGACGTGCACGCCGAAGCCGCCGCACCCGCGCGCCCAGGCCGCGAAGTCCGGCTTCGGCTCACCGAACCGGATCCCGTGCTCGGGGTAGCCCAGGACCATCTGCTCCCAGAGGATCTGCCCGAGCGAGTTGTTGTTGTTGATCACGACCTTGATCGGCAACTGATAGCGGGCCGCGGTGTGGAACTCGGCCATCAGCATCGCGAAACCGCCGTCACCGACGTACGCGATGACCTGCCGGCCGGGATGGGCGTGCTGGATCCCGATCGCGTACGGCAGGCCCGGCGCCATCGTGGCGAGCGTGCCGGACAGGTAGAACTCCCGGTTGCCGCGGACGTGCCAGTGTCGTGCCGCCCAGGTCGCGATCGTGCCGGAGTCGCAGGTCAGCACCGCGTCGTCGGTGGCCAGCTCGTTCAGCAGGTGGGCCAGGTACTGCGGCGCGATCGGGTCCCGCTCGGCCGATTCGAGCGCGGTCATCGAGTCCCGCCAGTCGCGCATCTTGCCCTGGTACTTGGTCAGCAGCCCGTTGTCCTTGGCGTCGAGCAGCGGCAGCAGCGCCTCCAGCGTGGCGCCCACGTCGCCGACCAGCGGGATGTCGGTGGGGATCCGGGTGCCGGCCCGGGACGGGTCGATCTCGATCTGCACGACCTTCGTCTTGCCGGGCTCGGGCAGGAACTTCGTGTACGGGAAGTTCGTGCCCAGCATCAGCAGGGTGTCGGCCTCCTCCATCAGCTCCTCGCTGGGCTTGGTGCCGAGCAGGCCGAGGCCGCCGATCACGTACGGCGAGTCGTCGGCGACCACCATCTTGCCCAGCAGCGACTTGACGATCGGCGCGCCCAGCTTGTCGGCGGCCCGCTCGACCAGCGGACCGGCGCCGCGCGCGCCGATGCCGGCCAGGATCGCCACCTTGCCGCCGGCGTTCAGCACGTCGGCGGCCCGGCGCAGGTCGTCGTCGCGGGGACGGACGGCGGGCGCGAGGTAGACCGGGGCCGTGGCCGGCGGGCGGACCGGCGCGACCGTCGTGTACGGGTCCTTGCCGGCCGGGGCGATCTGGATGTCGTTGGGGAAGGTCAGGTGGGCGACCCCGCGGCGCGCGTACGCGGTCCGGACCGCGATGTCGACCAGCGTCGGCAGCTGCGCCGGGTTCATCACCACCTGGTTGTATTCGGTGACGTCCTCGTACAGCCGGTCGAGCGCGACCTCCTGCTGGTAGTTGGTGCCGAGCACGGCCGACTCCTGCATGCCGGTGATGGCCAGCACCGGCGCGTGGTCCAGCTTCGCGTCGTACAGGCCGTTGGCCAGGTGGATGCCGCCCGGCCCCGAGGTGGCCAGGCAGACGCCGATCCTCCCGGTCGCCTTGGCGTACGCGGTGGCCATGAACGCCGCCGCCTCCTCGTGGTGCACGAGGACGAACTTGACCTTGTCGGCGTGCCGGCGCAGGCCTTCCATGATTCCGTTGATGCCGTCGCCGGGCAGGCCGAAGATGGTGTCGACGCCCCACTCGGCCAGCCTCGTGATCAACAGCTCCGAAGTAATCTCAGCCACCCTGGCCGCCTACCCGGATCGGGGTCACTCCAACCGGCGGGCGGCAAAAGATTCCGGAGTTTGTCCCCCTCGACAGCGGGGCATCCGCGCGGGCACGAACACGGCGAAACCGGTGCGGCCGACACCGGGCGGGTGGTCCGTGACCTGCTGGGCGGGTGGGAATGAGTAAGTTGTTGCGCATGGATGTCGACAGCGTGCGAAACGACGAGCGCCTGCGTCGCCTCGAGGCTGTGACGGATGCGACGCTGTCCCGGCTCGACGCCGCCGATCTGCTCGATGAGCTGCTCGAACGCGTGCGTGACCTGCTGGGCGCGGAGATCGCCGCGATCCTGCTGCTCGACCCGCACTCCGGCCAGTTGATGGTCGCCGCGGCCAAGGGCATGGCGGACGAGGCCCACCGCGTCGTCCGGATCCCGATCGGCCGGGGCTTCGCCGGCCGGGTGGCGCAGACCCGCCGGCCGATGATGATCGACGAGGTCGCCTCGGGCGACGTGGTCAGCCCGGTCCTGCTCGAGATGGGCATCCGCTCGCTGCTGGGCGTGCCGATCCTGGCCGCCGGCGAGGTGATCGGGGTGCTGCACGTCGGGTCGTCGCGGCCGCGCCGGTTCACCGCCGACGACATCCAGCTGCTGGAGCTGGCCGCCGACCGGGCCGGCGCGGCCGGGCAGCTGCGCAACCAGAAGCTCGAGCAGGCCACCGCGCTCGCGCTGCAGCGCAGCCTGCTGCCCGGCACGCTGCCGAGGCTGGGCGGGGTCGACCTGGCCGCCCGGTACGTCCCCGGCCACGCGTTCGGCATCGGCGGCGACTGGTATGACGTTTTCACCCTGCCGTCCGGCTGGCTGGGCGTGGTGATCGGCGACGTGTCCGGGCACGGCCTGGCCGCCGCAGTGGTGATGGGCCGGATCCGCAGCGCCCTGCGGGCGTACGCGCTGATCACCGAGGATCCGGCGGAGGCGCTGACGCTGCTCGACCGCAAGGTCCGGCATTTCGAGGCGGGCAGCATGACCACCGCCATGTACGCGCTGATCTCGCCGGACCGCTCCGTCGCGCACATCTCGACGGCCGGCCACATGCCCCCGGTCCTGGCCGTCCCCGGCGAGCCGCCCCGGGTGCTGGTGCTGCCCGCCGACCCGCCGCTGGGCATCGACATCGCCCGGCGGGACCGGCGGACCACCGCCGTGGACCTGCCGCCCGGGTCGGTGCTCGTGCTGTACACCGACGGCCTGGTCGAGCGGCGCGGCGAGCTGATCGACATGGGCATCGCCCGGCTGACCCAGACGGTCACGCCGGCCCCGGCCGAGCAGCTCTGCGAGAAGGTCATGGCGACGGTCGGACTCGACGAGCCGACCGACGACGTCGCCCTGCTGGTGGTACGCCGCTCGGGCGACAACTGACCGCACCCGGTCAGGGCTGACGGACCTCGACCTTGCCGTCGCGGACCCGGCAGGGCAGCACCGGCTGCGCGCTGGCGGCCGGGCCGTGCACGACAGCGCCGTCGGCCAGCCGGAAGGTGCTCCCGTGCCAGGGGCAGACCACGCAGGCGTCCGGGCCCGCGCCGACCACCTCGCCGTCGCCGAGCGGGCCGGTCTCGTGACCGCAGCGCTCGACCAGCGCGGAGACCTGGTCGCCGTGCCGGTAGAACAGCACCGGCACGTCGCCGACCGTGCGCACCGCGGTCTTGCCCTCCGGCAGGGACGCCACCGAGCCCACCACCGTCCAGTCCGCCGGCAGGCGAGCGATCTCCGGCGCGGCCTGGTTGGCGCCGGCGCCCTGGGCGTACGCCAGATGTCCGCCGAGAAATGCACCCAGCCCGGCCACCGACAGGCCGGCGAAGCCGAGCGCACGGCCGTCCCGGCCGCGGAGGCGGGCCACCAGCGACCCGGTGTAGAGACCGACCGCCACGAGGTTCGCGGCCGCGTGCACCAGGCCGACCCGGCGCCGGTCCCGGGTCATCTCCGACCAGTCGGTCCACCCGGCGACCGCGGACGGGCCGGCCGCCGCGACGCCCAGCGCGACCAGCGACGTCGCCGCGCGCCGGCGGCCCGGCAGCAGATCGAGCACGGCGGCGCAGACGAACGCGCCGACCGGCAGCTCGACCAGCACCGGATGCAGGGGATGGCCGAGCCAGGTGCCGTGCAGGAGGTCGCGCAGCCGGCGCGGGCGCACCACGGCGGTGACCGCCTCCTGCAGCTTGTCGCTGACCGGGTCGAGCTCACGGGCGGTTTCGAGTCGGGTGAGGATCCGCATGCGGTGCGCATACCCGGCGGTGCCCGAGGTATGCGCCCCGGTGTCGCTCCGCGGGGCACTCTCCGGGGCTGCGGTCATACTTGTGATCTACTTAGGGGGCTAGCTAGAGTTAGGGCATGGCCGCACCGAGGATGACGTTGCAGACGCAGCTCGTTCTGCGTGCCCTGCTCGAGGAGCCGACCCACGAGCGGTATGGGCTGCAGATCAGTCAGGCTGCCGGCCTGGCCACCGGCACGATTCATCCGATTCTCGCCCGGCTGGAGGGCCTCGGCTGGCTCGAGTCCCGTTGGGAGGAGATCGACCCGGTCAAGGAGGGGCGGCCCAGGCGGCGCTACTACCGGCTCAGCCCCGATGGCGCCGAGCATGCCCGGCACGCCCTGGCCACCGCCCGCACCCCGCTGACCGGGCTGCTGCCGGGGCTGGGCCTCGGCCTCGCACCCGAGGGGGGCCCCGCGTGAACGACACCAGGCACCACGCCGAACCGCGTGCGGCGGCCACCAAGGGGGTGCGATCATGACCGCGGTCGTCCTCCCCGGGACGGCGGAATTGATGGTGATGGCGATGCGCGAGCCCGAGGAGGGCCCGCGGCCGGCCACACCGGCCGCTGTGGCAGCGTGGCTGGCGCACAAAGCGGTGCGGGTACTGCCGGCGGCGTCGCGGGACCGATACCACGACGAGTTCGGTTCGGAGCTGTACGAGCTCGCGGCTGCCGGCGCCTCCCGGTGGGTGCAACTGAGGTACGTGACACGGCTGCTTGATCAGGCTTGGGTGCTGCGCGCCGAACTGCGCGAGGCCGCTACCAGGCAGGTGCGTTCATGACCGCGACAGCCGGTCCGGATCCGGCAGCCGCCCGCGCCCGGCGCCGGCTGGCCGGCTGGAGCGTGGCCATCGCGGTGAGTGGCATTCCGGCGACGGTTGCCGTGCAGGTGCTCGGCCAGGGCGCGGCGGCCACCGCCGGCGCCACCGCGATCGGCACGATCACGGTCGCCGCGCTGGGCGCGGCACGGGCCTTCCTGCTCGACCGCGAGCAGCCCGTCGAACCGGAATCCGTGGGCCCCCATCCGGATGATGTCAGCGGGCGATCAGCCGGTAGATCACGCACATCGTCAGGCTGACTAGCAGCAGCGTAGGCGGTTGCCCGGCAGGTGACCGAGGCTATCGAGCGACCAGGACCGGGCAACCGGATTTCCGCAGCAGTCGCCGCCGGGCCGAGCCGACCACCACCAGCCGGGCGTCCCGCGAGCCCGCCACCAGTGCCGCCGTCCGGTCGGTGTGGACGGTCCCGGCCGGCACGCCCGGGAACCTCTCCCGCCACGGCGCGAGCCGCCCGTCGAGAGTCCGCCCGCCGAGAGTCCGCGCGCCGAGCACGACCAGGCCGCAGCCGAGCGCGTCGGCCGCCGAGAACGCCGTGGCCAGCACCGCGTCGGCGGCGGGGGAGTCGTCGATCTCGCAGAGGACCGAGCCGTCGGGTGTCTCCCGGCCGCGTACCACGACGACCGGGCAGGGCGCCTCGGCGGCCAGCCGCCGGCCGACCGAGCCCGGCAACACCCGGTCCCGGTGGCCCAGCACCAGCAGCTGCGCGCCGGTCGCCTCGGCCAGCAGGGTCGGCACGACCGGGCCGGGCACCGCGGCGGTCTGCACGTCCAGCCCCGGCGCGACGCCGAGGGCCTGGGACCGGGCCGCGGCGACCACCGCGCCGGCGAGCACGCGGGTCACGTCGGTGAATTCGTTCCCGATGTCGAACTGCGACTCCCGCCGGTCCCCGTCGAACGCGTGGACGATCCGCAGCCGGTCACCCCGCCGCCGGGCCTCCCGGGCCGCCCATGTCACGGCGGCCCGCGAGCAGCCCGTCCCCTCGGTGCCGACGATGATGGTCATGCCCCGATCGTCGGCCCGGCCGGCCCGCCTCGCCAGGGCCGGAAGTCCCCTGCGTGCCGCCGGCCCGTCGGTCGATCCGGATGCGCGCCACCCCGCCATCACCGGGATCAAGTTCGCGCCCGGCGTGATCGACGACCGGATCAGGCCAGCCGCAGCCGTCGCTCCGCGACCCCGACCCGCACCCGCTGGCCCCAGGACAGCTCGATCGCGTCCGACTCGAGCCCGTCGGCGAACACCACGAGCCGCTCCGACTCGCTGGTCAGCTCGATCTGTTCGCCGGCGGCGAGAAGTCCCGCGTCCTGCCGCACGCCGGTGGTGGGTGACGGCCAGGCTTCCCGGACGAACCAGCACAGTCGCCGGTCGTCCGGTGCGGGCGGGGCCGGGGCGGCTGCACGCTCGCGCGCGATCGACGCACACCACCCGGTGGCCCCGGTCCCGGTGCCCACGATCAGCCCCGACGACGACTGGCGTTCCCGGTCGCCGTCCGGCGTGCCGAGCACGTAGCGGGCGGACTGGTGGGACGCGTGCCCGACGTACACCTCGTTCAGCCCGCAGAGCTCCTGCCCGTCGTCGAGGCGGGCCACCACCATGGTCCGCTCCTCGCCGATCGCGCTGGTGCGCAGGAGCTCGGCGACCGCGCCCGCGGTGTGCCGCACGAGCACCCCCGGGTTGCGCCCCGGCTCCGGGTCGACGCCGATCACCGGCTGCCCGTCCAGATACTTCGCCACGTTGGCGACCAGGCCGTCCTGGCCGACCGCGACGACGATGTCCTCCGGTCCGAACAGGAACCGCGGCAGGTCGGCCCGCTCCACGTGCCCTCGCCGCCAGTCGGCCGGCACCGCCCGGCCCACCTCGGTCAGCGCCGCCCGCAGCGCCTCGTGCCGGGCGGTCACCTCGTCCAGGTCGCGCCCGCGCTGCCGCAGGAAGTAGGCGGCCGCGCCCCTGGTGCCGTGCCGGGCGAGCAGCTCGTCGAGCTCGCTGCGCCGCGACACGACCACCACCCGCGGGTTCAGGGTGCTCACGAACCCAGCCGTCCGATCAGCTTGGCCAGCAGGTCGGGGGTCACGGTGAGCTCGCCGATCGCCGGGACGTGCTGCGCCAGCTCCTTCAGCGCCAGCGACTGCAGCACGGCCGGCGGCAGGTCCCGGTAGGCGGCCAGGCGTGCGGCCTCGGCCTCCGCCTCGGCCAGGCCGACGACGCGCGCTCCGGCGGCCCGCGCCTCATCCCGTACGCGGGAAGCGTCCGCCTCCGCACCGGCCGTGAGCCGAGCCCGCTCCGCGGCACCCTGGGCCGCCACCTCCTGCCGCTGGGCCTCGCCGCGCGCCGCCACCAGCTGCGACTCCGAGTCCAGCTCGGCCGCGCGCCGGGTGTTCGCGCCGCGCTGCTCGACCAGCTGCTGCTCCCGGCGGGCCAGCTCGATCTTGCTTTGCAGCTCGTTCTCGGCGATCGCCCGCTCCTGCTGGACCGCGTTCGCCCGGCGGGCGTAGGTGGCCCGGTCGGCGTCCTGCTGCACCTGCTCCCGGGTCGGGGTCTGCAGCGCCCGCTCGAGGTCGGGCTCGGGGCGGATCGCGACGACCCGCGCACTCACCACGGTCACCCCCGTCTCGGTCAACCGTGGATCGTGCGCGAGCGCGTCGGCGACCCCTTGCCGCACCGGCGCGATGCCGGTGGTCAGGGCCTCGGCGAGGGGCAGCCGGGCGAGCAGGTCGAGCGCCGGCTGCTGGGCCAGCTCGGCCAGCAGCGTGGCCACCTGGTCGAGCGGCTGCCCCCGCCAGGCCCCCCGGTACGGGTCGATCGAGAAGTCCAGCCGCCCGGCCGCCGCGCCCGGGTCGCTGAACCGGTAGGTGACGGTCGCCTGCACGGTCACGTCCGCGAAGTCCTCGGTGCGGGCGTGGAACAGCAGCGGCAGCTCCCGGTCGTCCACCGGCACCTCGGAGAGCACCGCGGTCAGCGGCCGGTACCAGAACGAGAGCCCGGTGCCCTGCTTCTGCGTCTTGCCGCCGACGGTGTGGCTGACCCAGCTCGTCGGGGTGCCCCGCAGGTGCCGCAGGTGCAGTCGTCGTGTCACGTCAGCCATCTCGGCCGCCTTCCCGTTTTGTCGTCACACTGACGATAAACCGTCCGAGGTATTATCGTCAACATGACGCTAACCGTGGACCTGGTGCTCCTCACGATCCGCAACGGCGAGCTGCAGGTGCTGCTGGTGCGCCGCGGCATCCCGCCGTTCGAGGGGGAGTGGGCGCTGCCCGGCGGCTTCGTGCTGGAGTCGGAGGACCTGACCGATGCCGCCGCCCGCGAGCTGCGCGAGGAGACCGGCGTCGACCCGGCGGCCGGCCACTTCGAACAGTTGGCGACCTACGGCGCGCCGGGCCGCGACCCCCGCGGCCGGGTGGTGACGGTGGCCTACCTCGCCCTGCTGCCGGACCTGCCCGCCCCGGTGGCCGGCAGCGACGCGGCCGGCGCCTCCTGGCGCCCGATCGCGGCCGGCGACCGGCTGGCCTTCGACCACGCCCGGATCCTGGCCGACGGCCTGGAGCGGGCTCGGGCCAAACTGGAGTACACCCCGCTGGCCACCGCGTTCTGCCCGCCCGCCTTCACGATCGCCGAGCTGCGCACGGTCTACGAGACGGTCTGGCGCACCAAACTCGACCCCCGCAACTTCCACCGCAAGGTGACCGGCGCCGAGAACTTCATCGAGCCCACCGGGGAGTCCGCGATCCGCGACCGGGGCCGCCCCGCACAGCTCTACCGGCGCGGCACCGCCACCCTGCTGCACCCCGCCCTGCTGCGCCCCTGAGGTAGGTTCCGGCCATGCATCGCAGCCGCCTGTCCACCATCCTGATCGACGTGCCCGAGGCCTCGGCCGGGGAGGCCGCCGCCTTCTGGTCCGCGGCCCTGGGCGTCCCCGCCACCCCGGTCCCCGGCGAGGAGCAGTTCACGTCGCTGCCGGGCGCCCTGCCGAGCCTGACCCTGGCCGTGCAGGCGGTCGACGCCGAGGCGCGCTACCACGTGGACCTGGAGACCGACGATGTGGAGGCCGAGACCGCCCGCCTCCTCGCGCTGGGCGCCGTCGAGATCAACCGCTGGCTGGAGTGCCGCATCCTGCGCGCCCCGGGCGGACACATCCTCTGCGTGATCCCGCGGCACAGCGACGACTTCGCCGACCACGCCACCATCTGGGGCGACTGACGGGCACGGTCGATCGTGGACCGAGCCTGAGAAAAAGCTGGGACGCGGCTATCAAAGTGCTAGGACTCCGCGCCGATCGATAGGGCGCCTGGCGCGGCGACAGTACGCTCTTGATCATGCGATCGGGGGATCGGGCGGCTCGCCCTGCACTGGGCCGCGCGGCCGTGATCGTTCTGGCCGCAACCGTCGTCCTGGCCGCCGTCGTCCTGGCGATCCGCACGAACGTCAACGGCGACGTGACGTACGCGCTCGGCGGCCTGGAGACGGCCGGCCGGGGCGGGGTCAGCGTCTGGGACATCTTCATCGCCCGCCCGGTCGTGTACAAGCTGCTGATCGCCGCCCTCGACGGTGGACGGCATCTGCTGGTCGGCGACTCCTCGCTGCCCACCGCGGACCTGGTGATCCGGCTCGAGACGTACGTGCTGATCGTGGGTGTCGCGGTCGTGCTGTTGCTGGGGGTGCGGCGCGTCGCCGGCCTGCCGGCGGCGGCCGGGATCGCGACCGCCACCGGCCTGGCGCTGATCGTCGCGCCGCCGTGGCACTTCCTCGAGCCGGACTGGGTGGCCCCGTTCTGCGGCGTGCTGGCCGTCGGCGCCGCGCTGCTGCCCCGGCGGGTCTGGCTGGGCGCGCTGCTCGGCGGGTTCGCCACCATGCTGGTGGTCGCGGTCAAGCTCGCCACCTTCCCGGTCGCGCTGCTGACCCTGCTGGTCGTCGCGCTGTTCGACCGGCGCCGCGCGGCGTGGGTCGCGCTGTCCGCGGCCGTCTTCGTCGCTCTCTGGTACGTGGCGACCATGCACTTCCTGCCCTGGGAGTGGACCTGGCTGCGCGACCAGGCGAACCTCGTGCACGGTTCGCCGATCCACCACGGCATCCGCCGCTCCGATCTGCACAAGCTGTTCATCGCGCTCGGCGACGTGGCGGTGCTCAGCCCGATCGTGGTGCTGGCGCCGGCCGCCGCGGTCGCGCTGATCCACCGCCTCCCGGCGGGCCGGAGCCGATCGCTGGGCGTGGCCGTCGCGCTGGTCGCGGGCTTGCTGTCGGTGCTTTCCGGGTACGCGCAGGGCGAGTTCTTCGCGTACCACTTCGCCGTGGTTCCGATCCTCGCCGCGGGGGTCGGCGGCGCCGCCTTCGCGCTGGTCCCGGCGGTCCGCTGGGCGCTGGCCCTGGCCACGGCGGCGGTCACCGCGCTGAGCCTGGCACTGCTGCGCCTGCCCGCGGGGTGGCGGCACGCCCATGTCGGCCGGGTCGCCCTCGCGTACGCGCTGATCGGTCTCGGTCTTGCGGCCCTGACCTGGTTCCTCGCCGGTCGATCGGTGCCCGCGCTGCCGTGGGCGTTCGGCGTGGTGGCGCTCGGCGTCGCGCTGCTGCCGCCGGTGCTGCCCGGCGACCCGTACGCGTTCGGCATCTACAACTACACCGTCTACAACCGACCGTCGAGCAACGGCGAGCTGACCGACCTGGGCCGGCGCCTCGGCCCGGACACGCCCGTGCTCTACCTGACGTTCGGCACCTACAACCACGCCCTCGGCAATCCGACGAGCTGCCGCTACCCGTCGCCGCAGTGGCTGCAGCGCGCGAACTCCGCAGCCCGGGTGCGCACCTTCCCCAGTTACCAGGACAACCTGCGCTGCCTCACCGACGACGGTCACCGCTACCGGTACCTGGTGATGCAGCCGGCCTGGTTCGATCTGGCCCGTGCCGACGCGCAGGTCCGCACCCTGATCGACCAGCGTTTCGACTGTTCCGCGGCGGCCCGCGTGCCGGCGCCCGCCGCGCTGGTGGTCTGCCCGACTAGATAGTCGGTATCTCCTCGCCGGCGTCGGTCACCTCGGTCATCTTCTGCAGCCAGGCGTTGACCACGGCGATCTCGTCGGCGGTGAAGCCGGCCGCGAGCCGGGCCTCGACGGCCTGCACGGTGGGCACCGCCTCGGCCAGCCGCTGCCGGCCGGCGTCGGTCAGGAAGATCTGCTGGGTACGGCGATCGCTCGGGTGCGGGCGGCGTTCGACCAGGCCGGCCCGCTCGAGGCCGCCGAGCATCTCGTTGGCCGACTGGCGCGCGGTCGACACCTTGCGGGCCACGTCGGCGACCGACAGGCCGGGCACCTCCTCGAGCATCAGCAGCGACGCGAACTGGGCCACCGAGAGGTCGTGCTGGACGAGCGCCTCGGCGACGACGCCGCGCAGGGCGAGCCAGGCGTGCCGGACGAGAAAGGTGGAGCAGCCCAAGTTCTGTGTCACCCGCCCATTGTGCGACAGTGTCTATTGACAGGGACCTGACAATCTTGCGAGGGTTACCGCATGACCGTCAGGGACCTGTCAATAAGCGTACCGCGGCAGCGCCGGGTGCTGTCCGTCCTCGTCTTCGCCGCGGTGCTCATCTGGATCGACACCACCATCCTGGGCATCGCCCTCGAACGCATCGCCGACCCGCGCACCGGCCTCGGCGCCACCCCCGGCCAGCTGCAGTGGGCGGTCGGGGCGTACGCGCTGCTGTTCGCGACCGCGCTGTTCGCCGCCGGCGCGCTCGGCGACCGGTACGGTCACCGCACGATCCTGGTGCTCGGGCTGCTCTGCTTCGGCGCCGCCTCGGTCTGGGCCGCCTGGGCGGGCGGCGCGACCGGCCTGATCCTCGCCCGCGGGCTGATGGGGCTGGGCGGCGCGATGATGATGCCGACCTCGATGGCGATCATCGGGGCGACCTTCCCGCCGGCCCGGCGGGCGGGCGCGATCGCGGCCTGGTCGGCGTCGAGCGGGATCGGGGTCGCGCTCGGGCCGCTGCTGGGCGGGCTGCTCGTGGACCACTTCTGGTGGGGCTCGGTGTTCCTGGTCAACCTGCCGGTGGCCGCCGTGGCGCTGATCGGGATCGCTCTCGTCGTACCCAATCCGAAGCTTGCCGCTCGTCGCCGCCCGGACCCGATCGGTCTCGTTCTCTCGACGGCCGGGCTGGCCCTGCTGGCCTATGGCCTGATCGAGGCCGGGCAGAACACCGACTGGCAGCGCTGGCGGGTGTGGGCGCCGGTGCTGGCCGGGCTGGTGCTGCTGGCCGCGTTCACGGTCTTCGAATGGCGGTCGCCGGAGCCGTCGTTCGACCCGCGGCTGTTCCGCCACGGCCGGTTCAGCGCCGGGAACCTCGCGCTCGCCGCGCTGTTCTTCGGGATCACCGGGCAGATGTTCTACGGCAACTTCTACCTGCAGGGCGCCCGCGGGATGAGCGCGCTCTCGACCGGCCTGGCGTTCCTGCCCGGCGCGCTCGGGCTGGCCCTCGGCTCCCCGGTCGGGGCACGGCTGGCCCGGCGGTACGGGGTCGGCCCGGTCAGCGGCCTGGGGCTGCTCGTGGTCGCGGGCGCGTTCCTGGCCAACCTGAGCTTCGATGTGGACACACCCCTCGCGTGGTTCTGCACCGTCGGCTTCATCAGCGGGGTGGCGATGGGCCTCGCGATCGCGCCGACCGTGGCCGCGGTGATCGCGGTGCTGCCGGTCGACCGGATGGGCGCCGGCTCGGCGGTCAACAACACCGTGCGGCAGGTGGGCAGCGTCCTCGGTATCGCGCTGCTGGGCACGATCCTGACTACGGCGTACCGGGATCGGATCGCGCCCTCGCTCGCCGCGCTGCCGGCCCCGGCCCGGGACGCCGCGACGCCCTCGGCCGAGCGCACCCGCGCGGTCGCCGACGCCCTGCACCGGCCGGACCTGATCGACGCGGCGAACCACGCGTTCGTCGGGTCGATGCACGTGACCGCCGCGGCGGCCGCGCTCACCCTGGCGGCCGGGGCGGCGCTGCTGATCGTCGCCTTCCGCCGCCGCACGGAGTCGAGCCCGGCACCCGTCAAGGTCAGCGTGGGGTCGGCGGCACGTTAGGTCGGGCGTCAGGCGCTGATGCTCGCCAGAGTGGCGGTGCCGTAATCTTGGCGTACCCGTTCTCGACGCCGACGAGGATCTCGACGACCTCGAAGTAATGGTCCCAGAACGGTGTCTCGCGCAGGGCCTCGATCACCAGTTGGAAGGCTTCGTGGTCGCGCGCCTCCCAGACCCACACGTCGGTGACCCGGGCGGTGTAGAACTCCGTGTCGTAGAAGCGTGAGCGGACGTCCTTGGCCTTTTCCCGGACGGTGGGCAGGACGTTGGTCTCGAACGCGGCGATCCGCTGGGGGATGGACATCTCCAGCCAGGCGCGGGTGGTCTTGACCAGGATGAACGCGGTGACCGTGGGTTCGAAATCGGTGGGTGCAGACATGGCGCGTCTCCTCGACGTCGGGGTGGCGGCGGTCAGGGTGCGGTGCCGTAGGAGCCGGCCAGGATGTCGTCGATCAGGGTGGGGCCGGTCGGGGTCCAGCCGAGCAGTTCTCGGGTGCGGGTGCTGGTGGCGGTCATGTCGAGGCCGAAGAACGAGGCCACGACGCCGAAGTGTTCGTCGGCCTTCTCCGGCTCGACGGAGGCCACCGTGAGGCCGAGCGCGGTGCCGAGTGCCTCCGCGATCTGGCGGGTGGTGACGGCCTCCTCGGCTACGGCGTGCATGCGGGTGCCAGGGGGTGCCGCTTCGAGGCCGAGCCGGATGAGCCGTGCGGCGTCGAGGCGGTGGACGGCCGACCATGTCGTGGTGCCGTCCCCGAGGTAGCCGGACACGCCTTGGCGGCGAGCGGCCTCGGCCAGGAACGTGACGAAGCCCCAGTCGCCGGCGCCGTGCACGGACGGCGCGAACCGGACGACGATCGAGCGTACGCCGCGGTCGGCATAGTCGAGCGCGAGGTTTTCGCTGCCACCGCGGTCGGCGCCGGGCCCGACCTCCGGCGAGGCGTCGGTCTCCCGGACGGCGCGGCCGGTGACCAGGCCGGAGAGGCCGTTCGCGACGATGATCGGTTTGCCGGTGCCGGCAAGCCCGTCGAGCATGGCTTGCACTGCCGTGCCCTCGGCGCGGTTGGTCTCGTCGGGATCGCCCCAGTCGTGCTTGTTGGCAAGGTGGACGACACCGTCGGCCTCGGCCGCGCCGCGGCGCAACGAGTCGAGATCGTCCAGGTCACCGCGCAGGGCGATGGCGCCCTTGCTCCGCAGCGCAGCCGCCTTCTCCGCCGAGCGGGCCAGGCCGACGACCTCGTGGCCGGCCGACAAGAACTCGTCGACGGTGGCCGAGCCGATCCAGCCGGTTGCCCCGGTAACGAACACGCGCATCAGGTCCTCCTCGCAGATTCGGTTCACCGTGTATCGAAACCGTATCGCGTATCGAGGCACCGTGTCTAGTTACTCGACCGCCGCTTCGCTCGAGTCGTTGTTCACCTGGAGGGAACGCAGGAAGTTCTGCGCCAGTGCCCGTGTGTCCAGCGAAGCGGGATCGCGGCCGCTCATGATCCAGAAGAAGGTGGGCCCGATGAGCCGCGCGGCAGTCTCCTCGATCGCGGGTGTGTCGGGAGCGATCCGTTCGAGGACGGCTCTTGCGCTTGCGCCGAGGACATCGCGGGAGGCGACGAGCTCTCGGACCGCGGCGTCGTGCTGCGCGGCGGCGAGCAGGCTGCGGTATGCCACGCCGGCCGGCGAGTGGGCCAGGAACCGCGCCAGGGCGTCCAGGTAGGCGGCGACCTCGACCACGGGTGTCCCGCCGGGAGGGACGGCGAGTTCTTCCTCCGCGTCGGTCACGCTGGCCTCGAAGAGGACTTCCGCCTTGGTGGACCACCAGCGGTACACGGTCTGCCGGCCGACGCCCGCCCGTTCGGCGATGCCCTTCATGGTCAGGGCCGCGTAACCGACTTCGAGCAGCAGGTCGTCGGCCGCATGCAGGACCGCTTCGCGCGCCAGTTCGCTGCGGGGACGGCCACCACGGCTCTTCGGTTCGATCACCGAGTCATGCTATCGAGACGGTATGCCTCGTATCGGGCGCCACATCGTGGTGATGACATGGCCGCTCGCGGCGGTGATCGTTGCGTGCGGGAGGAAGCCGTGCCGGGCGTACCGCGCGTCGTTGGCCGGGTTGGAGGACTCCAGATAGGCGGCGGCGCCCTGCGCGTCGACGACGGCCAGATTCTCCGCCAGCAGGCGCATCCCGTGCCCGCGGCCGCGGTGGGCGTCGTGGGTGCCGATCAGGCCCAGGTAGTAGTGCGGCTCGCGGGGCCGGGCGGCGTCGAACCGGGCCATGATCTCGAGGATGCCGTCGGTCGTCTCGCGGCCGGTGGTGGCCAGCAGCAGGCGCTCGAGGTCGGCTTCCTCGTCGTGGGTCAGCTCGACCCCGCCGGGCGGGATCCACACCGCGGTGGCCTCGCCGCCGGTGGTGAGGAACGTGCACGGATAACGCTGCACGCAGGTGACGTAGAACCGCCACAGACCGGCCGCCTGCTCGGCGCGGCGCTCGACGTCGGGGAACGCCGGCCCCCACAGTGGGTCGTGGAAGAACGCGCCGGTCAGGATCTCCACGATCCGGTCGACGTCGGCGGGCCCGGCGACCCGGGCGGTTCCGGTGGTCATCGCGGGCTGTCCCCTCCGGCAAAGACTCGAACCTACCCCGCGGTGCCGATCGCCGTGTGTTCCGGGGCGGCGAGGGGGTACCTCAACGGGCGGCCTGGTCGTTGGCCTTGGCGTGACACTCCTGCCCGACGGCACGGCACGACTCGGTGGCCAGGTTGGCCCGTCGACTAGCCGACGCCGTACTTCCGATCATCACGTCTGCCACGCCAGCATGGGTTACTGGAGGTGACGGGGATGCTTTTTCTGTACGGTTTTGTCGTCTTCGTGCTCTCGGTATGTGCACTCATGGTGTGGAAACGGGTCGGCTCCGAGCCTCAGGCCGCCCGGCCCTGGCGCGCGGATCCGGACGTGTCGAGCACCGAGGGCGTGCTCGCCGCCCAGCTCGCCGCCGGTGACATCACCGACCGCGAGTACGTCCAGGCGATGGAGCGGCTGGCCGCAAGCCAAACATAAGAGCCACCTGTGTAAGTCTGTGGATCGGCTGTCGAACGTGCTTGCGGTCCGCGGAGCGTCCGATCAGAGCACCCGTGAGCGGGGCGATCGGCGCCCCGCGGAACGGAGTCCACGACATGACGACGCCCATCAATGCCATCGACTCGACCGCCTCGGCCGGCGCGGTGCACGCCGCCCGGCACCACGGTGCGGGGTCGATGACCAAGATCGCCGACGCGCTCGGCATGAGCAGCGACGACCTCAAGAAGGAGCTGCGCAGCGGCAAGTCCCTCGGCGACGTGGCCACCGAGAAGGGCGTCTCGCACGACGACCTGATCGCCGCGATCAAGCAGGGCGGGACCATGTCGGACGCGCAGGCCGAGAAGATCGCGTCGAGGACCCGCACGGCCGAGGCACGCGGCCACCACGGCGCCGGCCAGGCCGAGTCCCAGGGCGAGAGCCCGGTGCCGCCGGGACGGCTGGATGTCGTCGCCTGACTACCCGGCGTGGGGGCGCAGCAGCGTGATGCGGCTCGCCCCCAGCTCGGTCACGTACAGGTTGCCGGTCGCGGTGTCCTCGGTGAGGTCGAGCGGCTGGCTGAAGCCGGTGAACCCGGTGATGCCGGTGGCCCGGTTCGACAGCGCGCCGCTCGCCGCCACGTCGAAGGTCTCGATGTCCTGACCGTCGGAGTAGCGGACCACCAGCAGCTTCCCGTCCAGGGCGCCGCCGCGGTACTCGATCGCGCCGTCGGCGGAGGCGTGCAGCCCGGCGTCGTACATGCCGGACAGATCAAGGTTGGCGTCCGGGAGCGTCCCGGCCGGATAGGCGTCGACCTGGAACGGGTCGGCGCCGCCGGTCGGGTTGCCGCCGGCCAGCACCCATTCGCACCGGGTCGGATTCGGGTGCCCGTAGTAGCGGCCCGGCTTCACGTCGAACACGTAGTCGGTCTCGGCCTGCGGGTTGTTGGCGATGGCCGGGACGACCGGCCCGCTGTAGCCGGGGCACGTCGTCGAGGCCGGCGTGTTGCCACCGGCCGCCGATCCGTTGGTCGGCGTGTAGAGATGCCCATTCCGATGCCAGACCAGGTCGTACGCGTTCCGCACGCCCGTCGCGTACAGCGTCAGGGCGGCCCCCGCCGCGGCCGGGTCGTAGGTGCCGCCGTCCGAGGTCTTCACATCGAGCGGCAGCGTCGCCGGCAACCTGGCCGGGTCGAGCCGCAGCACGGCCGCGTTCAGCCTGTGCTCGGCCCGGTTGCCCCACGCCGCGTCGGGCGCGCCCATCGCGTTGTCGGCGCCCTGGGTGAAATACAGCGCGCCGTCCGGCCCGAAGGCCAGCGAGTTGGTCTCGTGGTCCTTCACCGAGCGCGGCAGGTTCGTCACCACCTCGGTGTAGGTGCCGAGGTCTGCGCCGGTCAGCCGGGCGATCCTGCTGGACCAGTCGGGCACGTCGTAGGTGCCGACGAACTCGTAGTTGTCGCTGACCCAGAGAATCGGCGCGGCCGCGGTCGACGCCGGGTCGAAGGCGAGCCCGATGACCGTCCGGTTCGGAGCGCCCGGCAGCCCGGCGGCCGTCGCGTGACTCCGCACCGTGTCGATGACGGCCGGGGTGCCGAGCGTCCCGTCCGCGGCGATCGGATAGCGGTAGATGTGCCCGTCGAGCGTCGCGGCGTAGAGCCGTCCGTCCGGCCCCTTCGCCACGCTGGTGTACTGCGCGCTCACCGCGCCGGCGGCGACCTTGTCGAAGGCCGGCCCACTGCCGCCGCTCGCGCTTCCGGGCGAGAACACCATCGAGTACGGCGAGAAGCCGTTGCCGACCACGTCCTTGACCGCCGAGGTGATGTCCAGCCGGTAGAGCGTGTCGGCCGCCAGCGGCGCACGGGGCGAAGCGTTGATGACATCGCCACCGCCGCTGGTGATGACGTTGATGTCCACCGCCGTGCCGTCCGAGACCCGGGTCAGCCGCACCGAGCCGGCGCTCAGACTGGCCGGGTCGACGCCGCCGCTCGGCAGCCGCAGATCGGCCACCACGCTGGAGGTGGGTGGCACGTCGGTGGCGAGATTGGCGGGCGTCATCATGCGTACCGCCGGAATGGCGGCCGGTGCCGGGACGCTCGCCACGTCCACGTAGTCGACCTTGGTGTTGGTGCCCGCCTTCGGGCTGAGCGTGAGCTTGCCGTCGGCGACCGTCACCGTGCGGGTCGCGGTGGCGAACTTGGCCGCGGCGGTGGGCACGAACGCGGCGACCCCGTTCTGGTCCTCGATGCTCAGGTAGTGCACGCTGTCGACGGCCGTGCCCGCGTCGCCGACCGCGGCGGTCACCGTGTAGAGGCCGTTCGGCACGGCCAGCTCCCAGGCGCCCGGCGTGTGCACGCCCGCGGACCCGGCGGGGAGTTGGGTGTGCATCAGCGTCGCCAGGCGTACGTCGGCGTTGGCGGCGGTGCCGCGGTTGCGCCCGTTGCCCACCAGGCTCAGCGGGGTGCCCTCGTCGAGCGAGACCCAGCCGTAGGTCCGGCCGTTCCCGCGGTCGCCGTAGGCCTGCCCGTAATCGGCGAGGTAACCGGCCGGCGGTGCGGTCGACTGGTCCGCGAAGTTCACCCGCACCGCGACCGCGGCGGCGGTCGCCGGCACGGACGCGGAGACGGCCGACTCGTTCCCGGAGGTGTCGACCGTGCTCACCGCGTACGCGTGGGAGATGTTGTTCTCGATGGTGACGTCGGCGAAGGTCGTGGCGGTGACCAGGCCGGCGCCGGTGATCGGCGTGCCGTCGCGGTAGACGCGGTAGCCGAGGGTGTCGGCGCTGCCGCTCGCGGTCCAGCACAGCACCGCCTGGTGGTCGCCGGGCCGCGCGGCGAGATCGGCCGGCGCGGCGGGCGCGGCCGAGTCGTAGACCACCCGCCCGATGTGCAGGTAGTTGAGCTTCGTGTTGGTGCCGCCGATCGCGTCGACGGTGAGCAGCCCGTCGGCGACCGGCACGGTGACGGTCCCGGTCGTGTACTCGGCGGCCGACGACGACCGGAAATGGTCGATCGCGGTCACGCCCTCGACCCGCACGACGTGCACGCTGTCGTACGCCGGCTGATCGCCGGCCGCAACGGTGACGGTGTACGTGCCGGGCGCGACCGCGTACTGCCAGGCGCCCGCGGTGCTGACGCCGTTGGTGCCGCCGACGTCGCCGTACTGCAGGTGGATCAGGGTGTTGAGCCGCGGGTCGATCCCGGAGCGCGCCCGGTCGCGGGTGTTGCGGGTGAGATCGAGCGGCGCGCCGTTGTCCTGCCGCACCCAGCCGAAGCCGCGGGCCGCCGTGTAGGCCGCGCCGGTGTCCGCCGTGTAGCCGGCGGGCGTGGCCGAGGAGGCCGGCTGAAAGTTGACGTCCGCCACCGTGGTGGTGCCGACCGGTGCGGCCAGGCCGACCGTCGTCATCAGGATGCCCGTCGCCGCCCATGCCCGCATCGCAACCCCCGCTCGTCGATCCCGGGGTCAGTTTTCGCCGCGCGCGCCCGCGCTGTCCACTGTGGTTTCGTTCGGTGCGGGTCGAAACTCGGTCGCGGGGGCGCGATCAGGTCGGGTAGCTTCTCGGGCCTTGTTGCATTTTCGAGGAGGCCGTCATGTACCGCGATCACGACGCCGAGGCGTCCTTTTGAGCCGACCAGCAAGCGCCGCCGGGGGTTCCCTCTAGCGAGACGCAGGTGAAACGGGGCGACCGGACGGTCGGCGCCGACACCGAACTGATCGAGAAGCTGGGTGGAAACGATCCGTGCCCGTGCCGGTCGGGGCGGCGGTTCCGCCGCTGCTGCCGGGCGGGCGGCCGGTACGACGACACCAACGGCCACTACTACGTGCGGGACTGACCGGCTGGATGGCGCCGCCCGGCGGCGCCATCCAGGCCCGCATCAGTCGGCGGCCCGCGGCGTGAGCCGGAGGATGGGCAGCTCGCGGTCGGTCTTGCGCTGGTAGCCGGCGAACCGGGCCGCGGTCGTGGTGATCTGCTTCCACGCCTCGTCCCGCTCGGCACCGGCCAGCTGGGCGGCGGTGACCTCGACCGTGCGGCCCTCGACGTCGACGGTGACGTCCGGATGGGCGGCGAGGTTGTAGTACCAGGCCGGGTTGGCCTGCGCGCCGTTGGCCGACGCCACGATCAGCCACGTGCCGTCCCCGCCGGGAAACCAGCGGACCGGCGTCTCGCGGACCGCGCCGGTCTTGCGGCCGACCGTGGTCAGCACCAGCATCTCGGAGGCGCTGTTCTTCCGGATCCGCTTGACGGTCATCTTGTTGGCCCAGTTCAGCAGCGCCCCGCGCGGCGAGCGGCCGCCTCGCGTCCCGCCGCGGGTGGTCTCGAAACCCAATGCGATCCCCTCGTCTCTCATCGCTCCGCCGCGATTATTCGCCCGCCGGCGCGCTGCGCGCCACGCCGCGCCGACCCGCGAACCGAAACCAGGCGCGACGGGCGACGATTAGCCTGACGCGGTGACCGACGACTTCACCGCCACGCTGCCGCGCAAGCGGATGGGTGCGGGCGTGCTGCTGACCGACGATCACGGCCGGGTGCTGCTGGTCGAGCCCACGTACAAGCCGGACTTCGAGATTCCGGGCGGCTCGGTGGAGGCCGGCGAATCACCGTACGCGGCGGTGGTGCGCGAGCTCGACGAGGAGCTCGGCCTGCGGCTGCGGCCGGGCCGGTTGCTGGTGGTCGACTGGGTGCCGCCGCGGCCGGACCGCACCGAGGGCCTGATGATGGTCTTCGACGGCGGGGTGCTGACCCGGTCGCAGGCCGAGCGGATCCGATTGCCGGCCGACGAGCTGCGTGCCTGGGCCTGGTGCACCGAGCAGGAGGCCGGCGAGCGGCTGTCGCGGCTGCTGGCCCGGCGCGTCGCCGCGGCGGTCCGGGCGCGGGCCGACGGCGTCGTGGCCTATCTGGAGAACGGGTTCTTCGTGGCCTGACCGGCATGCTCTCCCACGGACGTCCGCGAGCGGCGATGATGTGGTCATGCGGCTGGTGGTGGAGGAGCGGCACGCGCTGAGCTTTCCGGACGGTTCGCCGGTGCGGGCCGCCTCGGCGGTGGTGCCGTTCGGCGGCGGCTGGCTCGTCGTGCAGGACGACGCGACGCACGCGGCCTGGCTGCGGGCGGGCACGATCGAGCCGGTCCGCGTGGTGGCGGCGATCGACGGGCTCGAGGTGTTCAGCGAGGTGGCCGGCACCAAGCACCTGAAGCCGGACTTCGAGGCGGCCTGCACGGTGACGGTCGACGGCGCCGAGGCGGCGTTCCTGCTCGGGTCGGGCTCGTCCCCGGCGCGGATGCGGGCGTCGCTGCTGCGGCTGGACGCGGACGGCTCGCCGTACTTCGTGGTCGCGGATCTGACGCCCGCCTACCGCGCGGTCGCCTCGGCGATGGGCCTGGCGGACGACCAGCTCAACCTGGAGGGCGCCTGCGTCGTCGGCGACCGGCTGCGCTGGTTCCAGCGGGCGAATGTGGCGGTCGGCGCACCCAGCGTCTGCGCCGACGTGGAGCTGGCCGCACTGCTGACGGCCACCGCGGGCCCGGGTGATTCCGCCGCGGGCCCGGGTGGTTCCGCCGCGGGCTCGGCTGGTTCCGCCGCGGACCCGGGTGGTTTCGCCGCGGGCCCGGCGGGTGAGCGCGACCCGGCCCGTTTCGCCGCGGGTCCGGTGCGACATTACGACCTGGGCCGGGTCCGCGGGGTCGCGCTGGCGATCACCGACGCCGTCCCGGTCGCCGAGGGGCTGATCCTGGTCAGCGCCGTCGCCGAGGACACCCCGAACGCGATCGACGACGGGCCGGTGGTGGCGGCCGCGCTCGCCCTGCTCGACGATTTCGGCGTACGAGCGATCGCCGAGCTGCCCGGCGCGCCCAAGGTCGAGGGCCTCGCCCTGATCGAGTCGGCGGGGGACGGGGCCCGGGTCATGGCGGTGGTGGACGCCGACGACCCGGCCGCCCCGTCCGAGCGGCTCACGCTCCGGGTGACCCTCTAGAGGTTGTAGCAACAACCAACGCTTCTGTCAGAATGCGATCGTGGATACGCGATGGCTCGACACGGGAGAGCAGGCGGCCTGGGTGCGACTGGCCGCCGTGCTGGAGCTGCTGCCCGCCGCCCTGGACGCCCAGCTGCGGCGGGATGCCCAGCTCACGCACTTCGACTACTACGTGCTGGCGATGCTCTCCGAGGCGCCCGGCCGCACCCTGCGGATGACCGCTCTGGCCGAGCGGACCACCGCCACCCTGGCCCGGCTCTCGCACGTCGTGCAGCGGCTGGAGGCGCGCGGCCTGCTCGAGCGTTTTCCCTGCCCCGAGGACCGGCGCGCGACGAACGCCCGGCTCACCGCGGCCGGCTGGGCCAAGGTGCAGCAGAGCGCTCCCGGGCACGTCGCGACCGTCCGGGAGTACGTGATCGGCGCGCTCACCGGGGAACAGGTGGCCCAGCTCGGCCAGATCGCCGACGCCGTGCTGCACCGGCTCGACCCGGACGGGGCGCGCTCGGCGATCTACCAGAGGTACGACCGGTGACCGGGGCCGGGACGCGGTGATTTACCGGCGATAATGCCGGAATGGACGTCAGCGAGGTCAACAAGCGCGTCATCGCGCAGTTCCGGGCCGGCGGCGAGGTCGACGGCATGCACCGCGAACGACTGCTGCTGCTCACCACGACGGGCGCACGCAGCGGCCGGGAGCACACCACGCCGATGATGTTCCATCGGGACGGGGACGGCCGGCTGCTGGTGATCGCGTCGAACGCGGGAGCCGTCCGCGACCCGGACTGGTATCGCAACCTGGTGGCGCGGCCGTCCGTGCGGGTGGAGATCGGCGAGCAGGGCTACGCCGCGACCGCCACGCCGTTGAGCGGGGACGATCGGGAACGGGCGTGGGCCGAGATCACGGCGGCGTACCCGTTCTTCGCCGACCATCAGGCGAGGGCCGGGCGGCCGATCCCGGTGGTGCTCCTGTCGCCCCGCGTCGATTAGGCCAGGTGGTGAACGAATTCGGCCGGAGGACTGTTGTGTGACCGGGATTACCAGCGATGATCCTCTGATGTTCGATGAGGTGAGCGGCCGGCGGCGGGCCATCTGGATCGGGGCCGGCTACGCGGCGCAGGGCTTCGGTTACGCGGCGGTGGTGACCGCGTTGCCGGCGTTCAAGTCGCGGCAGCACATCGGCGACGCGTACGTCTCGGTGATCCTGCTGCTGGTCTGCGTGGCGGCGGCCGGCGGATCCATCCTCGCCGACCGGACCGCGGCACGCTGGGGCAGCCGGTACGCGCTCAGCGGCGGCCTGCTCGCGGTGGCCGCCGGGCTCGGGCTGACCACGTTCCACACCCCCACCCCCGTGTTCACCGCCATCCTCATCGCGTACGGAATCGGTCTCGGCGCCGTCGATGCCAGCCTCAGCATGCAGGGGGTTCTGGTGCAGGCGCGGCTCGGGCGCAGCGTGATGAGCCGGTTGTTCGCCGCCTACACCGCCGCGGCGATCACCGCGGCCCTCCTCATGTCGGGCAACGCGGCCTCGGGCGGGGGAGCGGCCCTCTCGGTCGGCGCCGCCGCCGTGTTCGCCGCGCTGGTCGTGGTGCTCGGCTTCAGCTCGTTCGAACCGGCCCGCACCGTGCTGCCCGAGCACGACGGCGGCGGAAAGCGCAGCGACGGCACCCGGCACGTGGTGTGGGTGTGCGGGGCGTTCATCTTCACCGCGTTCCTGGCCGACTCGGCAGTGAGCACCTGGAGCTCGGTCTACCTGCACGACACGCTGCTGGCCACGGCGGCGGTGGTGCCGCTCGGGTACGCCGCGTACCAGGCCGCGGTGCTGGTCTCCCGGCTGGCCGGCGACCACGTGGTGCCCCGGATCGGCCGGGCCGCGGCGGCGATCGGCTGCCTGCTGGTCTGCGCGGTCGGCCTGGGCCTGGTGGTCGTGCTGCCGGTGATCCTCGCGGCGATCGTCGGGTTCGCGCTCACCGGCATCGGGGTGGGCATCCTGGTGCCGCTCGCGTTCAGCGCGGCCGGGCACGCCGCGCCGGGCAACAGCGACGAGGTGATCGCCCGGGTCAACCTGTTCAACTACGGCGGCGCGCTCGTCGGCGCGGTGCTGCTGGGTGCGCTGTCCGAGCCGGTCGGGCTGCAGACCGCGTTCCTCATCCCGGTGATCGGCCTGCTCGCGACGCTGCCGGTGGTGCGGGCGCTGCGCCGGCTGCCGAACGAGCCGGGGGTCGTCCCCGCGCCCGCGACCGCCCCCCGCTGACGCACGCCGGGCGGCTCAGAACCTGACGCCGAGCCCCTCCCACGCGGCCGCGAGGTCGGGGGAGGGGTCGTCGGTGGCCCACCACACGTAGCCGTCGGGCCGGACGATCGCCGTGGTCCCGGCCGGCGTGACCGTGACCGGGCGGCCGTCCGGCATCTCCGCGGCCGGGACCCGGGCGCCGGTCAGCGGATGCGCGGCCGGGTCGGCGGGCGGGTAGGCGACGTCCACCGCGGAGAGGCGGCGGGCCAGCGCCCGGTTCATCTCCGGCAGGGCGCCCATCAGGTCGCTGAGCAGCTTGCGCAGGGCCAGGCCCTCGGCGGTGGTCGCGGTGATCAGGGCGGTCTGGGCCATGGTGTGCCGGGCGACGTCCTCGGCCCACGGCTTGCGCTCGGCCTCGTAGGTGTCCAGCAGCGACTCGCCGGCCCGGCCCTGTGCGACGGCGGCGAGTTTCCAGCCGAGGTTCATCGCGTCCTGCAGACCCAGGTTGAGGCCCACGCCGCCGGCCGGGAAATGCGTGTGCGCGGCATCCCCGGCCAGCAGCACCCGTCCCGAGCGGAAGGCCGAGGCGATGCGGGTGGCGCTGTCGAACTGGGTCATCCACTTCGGGTCGTGCAGCCCGAAGTCGGCGCCGGCGATGCGGGCGCTGGTCTCGCGGAGCTCGTCGAGCGTCAGGGCGCCGCGACCGGCCTGCTGGCGCACCGGGTCGTAGCCCGCGATGCGATGCAGGCCGCCCGGCATGGCGGCGACCATCATGGCGCCCCGGTCGTTCACGACGTTGAAGCCGGGTGCGGGTGGCCGGTCGGCGACCACGTCACCGACGTACGAGTAGATGGCCGCCTCGGTGCCCGGGAAGGCGATGCCGGCCAGCTGCCGGATCGCGCTGCCGGCGCCGTCCGCGCCGACCACCCAGGCGGCGCGGTACTCCGTGCGGGAGGTGCGCACGCGTACCGTGTCGTCGTCGCCCTGCTCGAGGCCGACGGCCTGCTCGCCGCGCACGATGCGCGCCCCGAGCGCCAGCGCCCGGTCTTCCAGGATCGCCTCGGTGCGATCCTGCGGAAAAGAGAGGACGAAGGGGTACGGCGAGTCCAGCCCGGTGAAGTCGACCCGGCGTTCGAGAAAGCCGAAGTGCCAGCCCGGCAGCCGCACGCCCCCGTCGAGGAAGGCGCCGGCGATCCCGCGCATGGCGAGCAGTTCGAGGGTGCGCGCGTGCATAGCGACGCCCTTGGTGATCGACGGTCGCTCGGCGCGCCGCTCGACCACCGTCACGCCCACCCCGGCCAGCCGCAACTCGGCCGCCAGGAACAGCCCGACCGGCCCCGCCCCCACGATGACGACCTGCTCCTGGCGCTCATCGATCCCCGTCACGGTGCCGACCTTAGCGTCGTTTCCGTTGTCCCCGGGTCCCGCGCCCGGCTCGGCGAAGCATCGAGCCGGGCGCGTCGAGTCAGCTACGCCACGAATCGGGAACGGCGCCGGCGTGCGAGCAGGTAGCCGGTGCCGCCGATGAGCAGGAGCGCCCCGCCGATGGCGGCCACGGTTCCGGTGTCGGCACCGGTCTCGGGCAGCGCAGCACCCTTGCCGCCGCCGGCAGTTGGGCCGGCGGAGGAAGTGGGGAGCACTGCGGCAGTCGTCGTGGCGCTGGGTGTCGTCGGGGGCTTGGGCGCGCAGTCGAGCGCACGTGCGGCGTAGAGGCCGTCGTTCAGGTAAGCCAGGTAGGCGTCGATGGTTTCGTCGTCGAGGGCCTTCTGCGCGGCCGCCTTCACGTTGGTGCCGGCGCCTGTCAGCGTCTGGTCCACGGCGACTCGCAGAGCCGTCGACCAGGGTTTCGACAGGCCCGTCTTGAGGAATGTCCGCAGGTCGTCCGGGGTGCCGTCCAGCCCTTTCTGCACCGCGTCCGGCAGCACGGACAACGACTCGGCGGTTGCTTCGGCCAGGATCTGGTTGGCCAAGATCCGCACCTGCACGTCGGTGGCGGTGTCCAGATCGATCGTGACCAGCTTGCGGATGTCCTCGTACACCTTGCGTTCGACCGTTTGGCAGGCCGCGTTGAGCCCGGGGGGTGCGGTTTGAGCCGCCACCGGTGCCGCCGGAACCAGAAGGGCCAGCGCCATGAGGACGCCGGCCGACAACTTCCATCGCATGTGTGTTTCCTCCCCCGTTCGAAGCCAAGCGGAAGGATGTTACCGACGAGGCAACACGCATGGATGACCGGCCACCTCTGCAGAGCCCGGGAGCCGGCCGCCTCGAGCAAACATGATCGAGCGTAGGCGAACCGTGACAGACGCCAGCCCGACGAGCCACATCTGGAAGTAGTGGAATCCGTCGGTGCTGCAGCCGCCCGCCATGAGGATGTCGGCGGCTCGCCACAGGCGGTAGGTGTTGGCCGGTTCCCGGGTCGAGGACAGGTGCTGGACGAAGTCGAGCACGTGGGAGCGGGAGATCCGGCTGAGCCGGTGAGCCAGGAAGGCCGCACGGTCGCCCAGCTTGGGTCCGGCTCGATGCGAGAGCTCGATGAAGGTCCAGAAATCGTCCACGTCCACAGCGGAAGCGTAGACATCCGCTCATCGGCTACGGATCCGCCTACGCTGAGACCCGATCAGCCGTCACGCGGGACTGCGCGCGGCGGCGAAGTAGTAGCGCAAGCCCCTGGCGTGGGTGCGATAGAAAGTGCGCATGTACAACGGGGGGCCGACGACCAAGCGATCCACGCGATACGGAACCGCCGTCCTGACGTCCTTCCTCTGGCACCTGACGGCGTTCGTGGCTGCCTGGCTGAACACGCTCGTGGGCCGGGAGGACACCTCCTGCGACGACGCCGGCGGCTTCTGCTTCACCGCCAAGGACGGCGCGGACCTGCTCTTCGTGGTGAGCACCGGATTCCTCTTCTTCTCGATGCTCGTGTCGCTGGCGACCGCCGCGGGGTTCGTGCGCCGGATCCGGTCGGCGGTGCTCGCCGGCACGCTGGCCGCACTGACCAGCGCCGTCGTGGTCGTGGCGGTTATCGTCGCGCACTTCGTACTCAACGCGGTGTTCTGATCAGTCAGTGCGTTGCCCATGAACGTTGACCGGGTCTCAGCCGAATCCGGTCCTTCCCGCGGGAGAACCCGTCTCGCGTAACCCCCTTCCGTACCAGAGGTGGGTCCGGTTCTCGGGCCGCCGGCCGGTGGCTCACCAGCCGTGGTCTTGCCGGAGAACCCGAATACGGGAGGTATCGGAGAATGAAAACGCATCCGAGGCAGGGACGGCCGGCGTCGGGCCGGGTGTCACCGGCAACCCGCCGACGAGCGATCGGTGTTGTCGCGGCCGTGGTTCTCGGCTCCACGATGACGCTGGCCCACAGCGTTCCGTCGTGGGCGACCGGCGCGGCCACGGTAACCGATCTGGGTGTTCTTCCCGGGGATACCGTCAGTGCGGCTGAGGCGATCAACAACGCCGGCACGGTCATCGGCGCCTCGGAGAGCGCTTCCGGTGTGCTCCGCGCCGTACGGTGGAACAGGCGGGGCGCCATCCTGGAATTGCCGACGTTCCCTGGTGACATGTTCAGCCAACCTAACGCGATCAACGACGCCGGCTCGATCGTGGGCGAGTCGGGCGCCGTCGCCACGTCGCCCACCGCAGTCCGGTGGGACCATGACACTGCGGTGACCAGGTTGGCGGCGATACCCGGATTCCCGGTCAGCGCGGCCTTCGGGATCAACAACCACGGTGTGATCGTCGGCTTCGCCATCAACTCGGCCAACCAGGCGGTGGCCGTGCGATGGAACTCCGACGGCACGGTCACGCTCATGGCGCCCCTTCCCGGTGACGCGTTCAGTCAGGCCATCGGCATCAACGACGACGGCACGATCGTCGGCGTGTCCGCCTCCGGGTTTGGCGTCGATGTGCATGCCGTGCGCTGGGGCCGCGACGGTTCGCCGGTCAATCTCGGCACCCTGCCCGGCGACATCGACAGCGAGGCGTTGCGAATCAACAACCGTGGCACGGTGATGGGAATCGGCGTGACGACGGGCAACCAGTTCTCCGCGGTGCGCTGGAACCGGGACGGTGCCATGATCCGGCTCCAAACCCTGCCCGGGTACGCCAACGGCGAGCCCGGTGGGCTCAACAACCGGGGCGCGACCGTCGGCGTGGTCCTCTCCAGCGACAACCAGAAGGCCGCCGCGGTGAGCTGGAATCCCGCGGGATCGGGCACGGCCATCGCGGTGCCGGCCGGCGACACCTTCTCCGGGGCGGAAGGCATCAATGACCACGGCACCATCGTCGGGTTCGCCGGGCCATCCGCAGGCACCACGCACGCGGTCGAGTGGCGCATGCCTGGCAGCGGTACGTGACCAGCGGGCGCGGCCCTCGGTCACGAGTCCTATCCCTGCTCACACTCGAAAAGGAGGACTGTCAGGTGAGTAAGGCATCCCTAGTCACACTTCGTCACGGCCGGCGGCCGTCCAGGCTGCTCGGCCTCTTGGCCGCGGTGGTCCTGGCCGCCGCCGGCGTGGCAGCCGTCGCGAACGTACCCAGTCCGGACGGCATCCAGGGCACCGGTCACCTCAGCGCCGCGGCCGGCCCGGACGGCATCCAGGGCACCGGTCACCTCAGCGCCGCGGCCGACCCGGACGGCATCCAGGGCCCAGGCTGATCGGTCGAACCGGCCATCACCCAGAACCGTCATCCGCACAAAGCGAAAGTATCGAGGACACCATGTACACAGAATTCGCGCTGACGCTATTCGGACGCCGGTTACGGCTGGTCTTGGTGCTCGCCGCCATTATGGCCGGCGTGGCCCTGGCGGCGGCGACCGGTCACCACACGCCCGTCACGCACGCCGCGACTGCCGTCGAGTACGGTCTTTGACCCCGTCACGATCGACCAAACGGTATGGGGGACGGCTCGTCCCGCACGTGGCCGTCCCCGGCCGGCAGCTCTCCCGATCAGCAATGGGCAGATCAGTGGTCGGACTGTCCTATTCGTTCAGACGTCAGGGGGACCCGATCTGCGCCAGGTTCGTTCCGTCGTCGTCACCAGCTTAAGCCAGGTTTCGAACCGGGGAACTGGTCCATGTAGCGGATGCAGGCGTCGCGGAACGGCTGGTCGGTGGGGGAAACCGAGGTTTCGGCGATCACCTGGGCGGGGTCGGCCAGGTCGTCGCGCCACACCGTGAGCTGGGTCGAGAAGCGGCCGCCACCGACGAGGGCGGCGCCCAGCGCCAGGCCCACCGAGAGAGCCATCGCGACGCCGGTACGCATCGGGTCGCAGCCCAAGCAGGGATGTAGCCAGAGGTCGCCCTCGTCGTCGGTGAGGCCGGCCGGGTCGACGGGTTGGTCGAGGTAACGATGCAGGATCAGGCGGACCCAGTCGTTGGTGTCGGGCAGGCCGACCTCCCAGAAAGGCCCGTCGTCGCCGTGCCGGGCCAGGCCGCCGAGCAGGGTCGACTCCTGTTCGGGGCGGCGGACAACTCGTCTGGTGGTGTAGACGTCGGTCACCATCTCGAGGTCGGGGACGGTGGTGACACCCAACAGGGTGCGGATCGTGGTGTGGGCGGAATCCATGATGGCGGCCAGAGTGGCCGCTCTGGGCATGCCTCCGGAGGAGTCGACGGACACCGCGACACGGTAGCTCACCAGGCCGCCGGGCCCGAGTGATTTACCAGGCGGGGGCCGGTCGCGCCCTCCCTGCTTCATCGCCGGCCGCGGGCGAGTCGGCACCCGCACCGACGTCGCCATCCGGAGGAGATGGTCGAGAAGTATCTGAACGGCCTGCGCTGAAACCTGTGGCGGCGAGGTCTGGACGGACGGGCATCCCCGTACGAGATGAGCGCGCCCGCTCCCGGTCGGCCCTCGGCGTCGAACCCGTCGCCGCCGGCCGGGGCCGGCCTCACCCGTGGCCGGTCACCCGGGTGGATGACCGCCGGCCTGGATGGCGTGGCGAGCCGCTCCACGAACTCCGCCGGTTTCACCCGGATCAGCGAGGGCATCACCTGCTCGTGCCATCTGGACGGTCAGTAGCAACGTGGCTGAGCGGGTGTCAGCCGATGTGATGACACTCCCACGGAAGCGGGTCGCCGTGTCTTGCCCGGCTGTCCTACGGTTCCACCACGAAGGTCGCCGACCGCCACGGCGACCCCGTTTCGTGGGGGATCATGTGACCAGTCCGCTCGGCCGTGCGTGCCTCCGGACCATCCTGGGTGTAGCCCTTCTGCTGACGGCGCCGACGGTCGCGGGCTGCTCCGTGGTGCAGGCGGCCGGTCAGCCCCGCCCGGCCGACACCTGGGTCGCGGGCTCGTCCGCGCCCGCCGCGCCGCAGTCCACCGCCGACGCGGTGGCGCCGGCGCACCTGCTGCCCGGGATGCCGCCGCCGCTGGCCGCGAACGACCTCTACGCCGCCGACCGGCCCAACGAGCTCGCCCCGGTGGTCCGCCGGGACAGGTCGCTGGTGTACGTGCCCAACCTGGACAGCAACACGGTCACCGTGATCGACCCGCGGACGTACCGGGTGCTGCGCACCGTCCCGGTCGGGCGGGGACCGCAGCACGTGGTGCCCGCCTGGGATCTCCGGACACTGTGGGTGAACGACGACACCGGCAACCAGCTGACCCCGATCGACCCGGTCACCGGCCGCTTCGGCAAAGCCGTCCGGGTGGAGGACCCGTACAACCTCTATTTCACCCCCGACGGCAAGTTCGCCATGGTGATGGAGGAGAAGCAGAAGGAGATCGTCTTCCGCGACCCGCACACCATGGCGGTCCGGGACGTGCTCCCGGTCAAGTGCGCCGGCGTGAACCACGCCGACTTCTCCCCGGACGGCCGGTACTTCATCGTGACCTGCGAGTTCTCCGGCGACCTCATCAAGGTTGACACGCTCGCGCACCGGGTCGTCGGCCAGATCCACCTGCCCGGCGAGAACCCGATGCCGCAGGACATCAAGATCTCGCCGGACGGCCGGACCTGGTACGTCGCGGACATGCAGACCAGCGGCGTCTGGATCCTCGACGGCGACCGGTTCACCACCCCGACGTTCATGCCGACCGGCGACGGCGCGCACGGCCTCTATCCCAGCCGCGACTCGAAGTTCCTGTACGTCGCCAACCGGGGCGAGGGCAGCATCTCGCTGATCAGCTTCGCCACCCGCAAGGTGGTCAAGAAGTGGAAGCTGCCCGGCGCCACCAGCCCCGACATGGGCGGCGTCTCCGCCGACGGCAAGGTGCTCTGGCTCTCCGGCCGCTACCACGCCGAGGTGTACGCCATCGACACCACCACCGGGCGCCTGCTCGCCCGCATCAAGGTCGGCCGGCAGCCGCACGGCCTGTGCGTCTGGCCGCAGCCGGGCCGCTACTCACTGGGCCACACCGGCATCCTTCGCTAGCGACGGCCGCGGGGGAGGCAGCACTTCTTGTACTTGAGGCCCGACCCGCACCAGCACGCCCCGTTCCGCTCCGGCGGCCACGGGATCTGGCCGCTTCCCGAGGCGATCCGGCTCGCGTAGCCGGCCCGCGTCCTCGGGTCGGCCGGGTCGCCGTCGCCGCCCGCGAACGCGGTCAGACCGGCCACCGTTCCCGGCAGCAACCCCAGCCCGGCCTGTCCCGCTCCGGCCTGCCGGGTCAGCTCACGCTCCAGGCGCGCCCGGTGCTCGTCCCAGTCCGCGCCGTACGCCGAGGCCAGCCCCGGCCATTGGGCCAGCGCCCGCGCCAGCTCGTCCCTCGGGAAGAACAGCAGGTCATCGGCGGCCGCGGGGGCCGCCGAGTTCGCCAGCCGGGTCTCCAGCTTCTCGGCGAGGTCGTCGTGCTGGTCGTGCGGCAGGCGGAGCGCGTGCCGCACCCGGTGCCGCTGCTGCAGCAGGAAGAAGAGGACACCGTCCGGCTCGGTCGGCTCGCCCCGGGCCGCGAGCGCCGACCGCAGCGCCTCGGTCAGCCACTCCTCGGCAAGCTGGAGCCGCCCGCCGGCGGCCAGCGCCGCGCTGACGTAGGCGGCCGCCTCCGGATACTCGGTGAGCTGCGGCCGCAGCGGCTCCACCGTGGCCATCGCCTCGTCGGCGCGGCCGGCCCGGAACAGGATGCGGGCGTGCACCGCCCGGGCGTTCACGACCTCGCCGTCCACCCGGTCCCCGTACGCCTCGACGGCCCGCGCGGCATACCGGAGCGCGGCGTCGAGCTTCGACCGGCTCTCGGCGATCTCGGCGGCGAGCGTCAGCGCCGCCCCGGCGTCGGCCATGTCGGCGAGCCGCCCGGTATCGACCGCGTCCGCCAGCTCGGCGGCGATGCCGAGCGGATCGGCCGTGCCCAGGGCGGACTCCCGGATCGAGGTCAGATCATCGCTGGTCAGATCGGCTTTCAGCGGCACACCGCCACGCTACTGCGACGCTCCCGCCGAATGCCGTTGATCCGGCCCACATTCAATCCGCCGAGTTCGAGTCAGCACGCGAGGACGTTGCCCCTCCGGGTCGCGATCCACGAAATCTACGCGGCCGGCGTGTGGGGCGGCGGGCGGCGCTGGGGATCCTCAGGTGGTGGGGCCTGGTCCCCAGATCCGCGCCTCCAGGCCGCCCCCGTCCGCGGGGGCCAGCGTGAACCGCCCGCCGGAGGCCTCGATCAGGACCGCGACGATGGACAGGCCGAGGCCCGCGCCGTCGACGTTCTGGGCGTCGGGGGCGCGCCAGAACCGCTCGGTGGCCAGCCGGCACTGCTCCTCGGTCATCCCGGGACCCGAGTCGCGTACGCAAATCGCCACCCCGCCCTCGGACGCCGCGGCGGTCACCTCGACCCGCCCGCCGGCCGGCGTGAACTTGATGGCGTTGTCGATCAGCGCGTCCAGCGCCTGGTCGAGGGCGGTCGCGACGAACCGGCCCGGCAGCGGGGCGGACGGTGCCGTGGTGACCAGCTCGACCTTTCGCCGCTCGGTGAGTGGCCGCCAGGCCTCGGCCCGGTTCATGGTCACGGCCGTGGCGTCCACTTCGATCACCGCGAGGCGGCCGCGTTCCGCCCGGGCCAGCGCGAGCAGCCCGTCCAGCACGTCGGCAAAGCGATCGGTTTCGGCCAGCGCCAGGGCGTGGTCGTCGCGGGCCGAGGACGACGAGAGGCGACCGCCCAGGTCCTCGATCCGCAGGCGCAGCACGGTCAGCGGGTTGCGCAGCTGATGCGAGGCGTGCGCGACGAACGACCGCTGCCGCTCCAGCGACTCGGCCACCGCGTCGGCCATCTCGTTGAAGCTGGCCGACAGCCGGCGCAGTTCCGGCGGGCCCAGGCCGGGCTGCACCCGGGCCGCGCTGTCCCCGGCCGCGATCTCGTGGGCCGCCGCGTCCAGCCTGGTCACCGGCCGCAACACCCAGCCGGCCAGCCAGTACGCGGTGGCGATGCAGGCGGCCACCGCGAGGAGCCCGCCGATGCCCAGGGACAGCCAGGAGACGACCTCGGAGCGCCGGGCGTGCCCGGTGGGCGAGGCGAGCAGCACGCTGCCGAGCACCGCGCCACCGTCGCTGACCGGCACCGCGACGATCAGCCGCTGCGACTCCCACGGCCACAGGGTGGACGGGGTGCTGACCTGCCGGCCGGCGAGAGCGCCGCGGACCGTGGTGTCAAAATCGGTCGCCGGGGAGCCGAACACGCTGAGCACGCGCTGGTCCTGGTCGACCAGCATGGTGGCGATCCCGTACAACGCGTAGTAGCTGCGCAGCTCGTCCTTGAGCGATTCGAGCCGGCCGCTGCGCAGGGCCGGCGCCGCCAGTGACGCGAACCGGGTGGCGTCGGCGAGCCGGTCGGCGACCACCCGCTCGGTCTCCCGGTTGCTCAGCGCGATCGCGAACGGCACCTCGAGGGCGACCAGCACCATGCACAGCAGCAGCACATAGGTGCCGACCAGCCGGTTGCGCACGCCGCCTCCCCGTCAGGCGCGCAGACGGTAGCCGACGCCGCGGACCGTCTCCACCAGGTCGGGGCGCCCGAGCTTCGCGCGCAGCGACGCGACGTGCACCTCCAGGGTGTGCTTGCCCGACCAGGTGGTCTGCCAGACGTCGAGCAGGATGCGCTCGCGGGACAACGCGACGCCGGGCTGCCGGGCCAGCGAGGCGAGCACGTCGAACTCCTTGCGGGTCAGCGTGACCGGTTCCTCGTCGAGGTGCACGGTGCGGGCGGCGTGGTCGATGCGCAGCGGGCCGATCTCGGCGACCTCCCGGGCCGGCGGGGGATGCCGGACGCTGCGCCGCAGCAGCGCCTCGATCCGCGCCTCCAGCTCGGCCATCGAGAACGGCTTGACCACGTAGTCGTCGGCGCCGACCCGCAGGCCGGTGACCCGGTCGCGCTCCTCGGCGCGGGCGGTGACCGCGATGATGCCGACCTGATCGTTGCGGGCCCGCAACGCCCGGCACACGTCCAGGCCGTCGCCGTCGGGCAGGTTCATGTCGAGCAGCACCAGGTCGCACGGGGCGGCCTCGAGCGCCGCGGTGGCGGTCGCGGCGTGCTCGACCTCGTAGCCGCGGCGCTGCAGCATCGAGACCATGACCGAGCTGACTCGGCGGTCGTCCTCCACCAGCAGAATCCGCACGCGGCGAAATCTACTTCATCCGGGCCCGGGCACCGGCCAGCAGTTGGACCAGATGGGTGCCCGGAACGCCGGCGAGATCCGCCGACTGGGTGCGGCAGGAGAACCCGTCGGCGAGGAACACGTCCCCCGGTTTCTTCCGCTGCAGGGCGGGCAGCAGCTGCTGCTCGGCCACCTGGACCGACACCTCGTAGTGCCCGCGCTCGACCCCGAAGTTGCCGGCCAGCCCGCAGCAGCCGCCCAGCCGGACGACCTCGGCCCCGGCCGCCTTCAGCAGTTTCGCGTCGGCCTCCCAGCCCATCACCGCGTGCTGGTGACAATGCGGCTGGGCGATCACCTTCAGGCCGTCCAGCGAGGGCGGGGTCCAATCCGCCGTACGCGACAGGAGCTCCGCCACGGTGACGGTCGCCGCGCTGACCTTCCGGGCCCGGTCGCCGTCGAGCAGCTCCGGCAGGTCGCCGCGCAGGACCCCGGTGCAGGACGGTTCGAGGCCGACGATCGGCACGCCGTTCTCCGCCGCCTCGGCCAGCTCGTCGACCGTACGGCCGAGGATGCGCTTGGCCGCGTCCAGCTGCCCGGTCGAGATCCAGGTCAGCCCGCAGCACGCCGCCCTGCTGGTGAGCCGCGGCGCGTACCCGGCGTCGGTGAGCAGGTCGACGGCGGCCTTGGCGATCTCCGGGTCGAAATGATCGGTGAAGCTGTCCACGAAGAGCACGACCGGCTTGCCGGTGGTCACCGTCCGCCCGGCGAACCACTGGCGGAACGTCTGCGGCGCGAACTTCGGAATGGCCCGCCGCTTGTCCACGCCCGCCAGGAAGAGCGCGACGTTCCGCAACCCCGGCAGAGCGGTCATCCGGTTGGCGAGGCGCGGCATCTTCGAGGCCAGCCGCGACCACCGTGGCAGCCAGCCCAGCGCGTAGTGCGACCGCGGCCGCAGCCGCCCCTTGTAGCTCTGGTGCAGCACCTCGGACTTGTAGGCCGCCATGTCGATCCCGGTCGGGCAGTCGCTCGCGCAGCCCTTGCAGGACAAACAAAGATCGAGCGCATCGTGTACGGCGTCCGAGCGCCAGCCGGGCGCAAGATCACCGTCGAGCATCTCCTGCAGCACCCGCGCCCGGCCCCGGGTCGAGTCCTTCTCGTTCTTCGTCGCCAGGTAGGACGGGCACATCACGCCGCCGAGCACGCTGGTGTCGGCCCGGCACTTGCCGACCCCGGTGCACCGGTGCACGGCCTGGTTGAAGTCACCGTGATCGGCGTGGTACGCCAGCGCCAGCCGGGCGCGCACCGGCCGGGCCTGGGCCACCCGGATGTTCGCGTCCACCGGGTCGGGGTCGGCGATGGTGCCCGGGTTGAGCAGGTTGCCCGGGTCGAACGTGGCCTTGATCTCGCGGAACAGGCCGATCGCGGCCGGCGAGTACATCCGGCTCAGCAACTCGCTGCGGGCCCGGCCGTCGCCGTGCTCGCCGGAGAGCGAGCCGCCGTAGCTCACCACCAGATCGGCGGCGTCCTCCAGGAACGCGCGGAACTTCGCCGGACCGCCGGGCTTGTCGAGCGGGAAGTCGAGCCGCACGTGCACGCAGCCGTCGCCCAGGTGCCCGTACGGCATGTTGCTCAGGCCGTGTTGCACGCAGAGCGCGTCGAAGTCGCGCAGATACGCCCCGATCTTCGCGGGCGGCACGGCCGCGTCCTCCCAGCCGCCGTGCGCCGGCAGTCCCGAGGGTGCCCGGCCGGCGAGGCCCGCGCCGTCCTCCCGGATCCGCCAGAGCGGCGCGGCCGCCGCGGTGTCCTCCACCACCAGCGTGTCGACCGCACCCGCCGACTTCGCCAGCCGCTCGGCCTGCGCCCGCGCCTCGCCGAGATCGTCCCCGGCGATCTCGACCATCAGCCAGGCGTGCCCGCCCGGCAGCGGCGGCACGGCGCCCGGCCCGCGGCGGCTGCGCACGATGTCGCAGATGCGCGAGTCGATGCCCTCGCACGCGGTCGGGTGGAACTCCAGGATCCCCGGCACCGCGTCGCCCGCGGCGCCGAAGTCGGGGTAGCCCAGCACCACCAGAATCCGATATTTCGGATCGGCCACCAGGCGGACGGTCGCCTCGGTGACCACCGCGAGGGTGCCCTCGCTGCCGACCAGGAACTCGGTGACGTTGAAGCCGCGCTCCGGCAGCAGATGCTCCACCGCGTAGCCGGAGACCTGCCGCCCGAAACGCCCGAACTCGGTGCGGCCGACGGCCAGGTTGGCGGCGATCGTCTCGCGCAGCCCGGTGATCGTCTTCTCGGCGCCGCTGATCTCCGTGCCGTTCGCGACGAGCCGCTCGCCGCCGATCGTGAGCGCGCTCCAGCCGGCCACGTTGTCCGACGTACGCCCGTAGCCCAGCGTCCGGGAGCCGCACGAGTTGTTCCCGATCATCCCGCCGATCGTGCAGCGGGTGTGCGTGGACGGGTCGGGCCCGAACCGCAGCCCGTGCGGTTTCGCCGCCGCCTGCAGCACGGCCTGCACCGTGCCGGCCTGCACCCGGGCGGTCCGGCTCGCGGGGTCCACCTCGAGGACCTGGTTCAGATACCGGCTGAAGTCGAGCACCACGCCCGGGCCGATCGCGTTGCCGGCCACCGACGTCCCCGCGCCGCGCGCCGTGAGCGGCACACCGAGGTCGCGGCAGACCGCCAGCGCGGCGGCGACCTCCTCCTCGGCCCGCGGGCGCACCACCGCCTGCGGCACGATGCGGTAGAGCGAGGCGTCGGACGCGTACATCGAGCGGTTGGTCGCATCATCCAGCACGTCGGCGATCCCCGCCCCGCGCAGCCGGCGCACCAGCTCACTCGACTCACTCATGTGCCCGACCTTTCCACCACCGCATGCCGCGCCAACCACCTCCCCGGACGCTACCCAGGGGGTGGGACAGCACCGCGGTCAGGGCTTGACCGACCGGTAGTAGCGGGCCGCACCCGGATGCAGCGGCACCGGCAGGGTGCCGATCGCCGAGCGGATGTCCAGCCGTTCGGCCGCCGGGTGCGCGGCGGCCAGCACCTCGCGGCGCTCCAGCAGCAGCCGGGTCAGGTCGAACGCCAGGTCGTCGTCCATCGACGACGCGACGACCAGCAGGTTGGGCACCGCGACCGTGGCGACGGCCGGCATCTGGTACGCGGAAATCGGGACGTCGCGGACGACGTACACGTCGCTGTAGGTCTTGCGCAGGTCGCCCGCCCACTTGGACAAATCGACCAGCCGGGTCGGGACGGTCGCGCTGAGCTCCTTGATCCCGGCGACCGGCAGCCCGCCGGAGAAGAAGAACGCGTCGATGTTGCCGGCGGTGAGCGCCAACCGCGAGTCGTCCAGGCTGAGGTGGCGCTCGTCGATGCCGCGCATCCGGGCCACGGTCAGCAGCCGCCGCACGGTCACCACCGTGCCGGAGCCCTGGGCCCCGATCGACACCCGCTTTCCGGCAAGATCTTCGAGGGTACGGATCGGCCCGTCCGCCCGTACCACCAGGTGCAGCAGGTCGTCGTACACCCGGGCCAGCGCGGCCATCGACGGCGCCGAGGCGCCACCGGAGACCAGGACGTCCGCCTGGGTGAACCCGACCTCGGCCCGGCCGGTCGCGATGAGCTGCAGGTTCTCCGCGGACGCGGCGGTGACCAGCACGCTCGCGCCGGTGTTCGGCAGGTCCTGGTCGATGACCCGGGCGAAGGCCGAGCCGATCGCGTAGTAGACGGCCGTCGGGCTGCCGGTGGCGATCCGCACGACGCGGTGCCGCGGCGGCCGGCCCACGCACCCGGAAAGGGTCAAGGCGGCCAGCCCACCCAGGAAGCCGCGACGTCTCACCGGCGCAAGTTTCCCTCAAGTCCGCGCCGGTGGTGTACCCGCCGAACGGCCCGATCGGTCACGGTAACGGGATGAACCGCGATCAGGCCCGGGACATCGTGCTCGCCGCCGCGCTGCCGACGGCCTTCGAGGCAGCCTGCCTCGTCGGCTGCGCGCTCGCCCAGGGACGGCCCGCCGCCGTGATCGAGTTCGACCGGGGGGACGCCGCCGGCCGCCTGACCTTGTTGCTCACTCGCCTCGGCGTTGCGGCGGAGCACGAGGTGCAATCGGGGGGCGGCCGGCGGCGGTACGACCTGCAGCGGGTGCACGTGCCGGAGGCGCAGCGGGCGGCGACCGCCCGGATGATCGCGGCGGCCTGGCGGCAGGGACGGCAGGCGCTGCTCGGCGATCAGGCGCTCGGGGCGTCCTCGCCGCGGCATGCCCAGCGGTTGACGCTGGCGCACGCCGCCTGGCGGGCGGCGCTGCTGGCCGGCGGCCGCCGCCGGCGCGGCGACCTGACGTCGGTCCGGCTGGGTGATCATGAGATGGCCGCGGTTCTGGTACGCGCGGCCCGCCTGCTGGACGTCGCCACCGAGGTGTCCCGCCGGCCCGGCTGTGTCATGGTCGCCGTCGCGGGCGCGCCCGGAATCACCCACGCATAAGCCGTCGCGGCCGGGCCCGGGATCACCCACGCATAACCGGTGGCGCTCCGATGGGCGTTTCGCGACAATTCTGGGCGTGCCGGAAGTCGAGGTCGTCATCGCACACCGCGCCCGCACGACCCTGCGGGTCGGCGACGTCTTCCTGAAGATCGACGCCGATCAGGCGCTCACCGACGTCGAGGTCGAGGCGATGACCCTCGCGCCGGTCCCGACCCCGGAGGTCCTGTGGCGTAAGCCGCCGGTGCTCGCGCTCGCCGCCCTCCCCGGGTCCGCGATCGGCCACCTCGGCGAGCCGTCGGCCGCGTCGCCGGCGGCGTGGGCCGCGGCCGGCGCCGCCGTGCGGAGACTGCACGACGCGCCGCTGCCACCCTGGCCCGGGCGGAGCCTCGACGAGATCGCCGCCCGGCTCGACGGCGAATGCGAGCGGCTCGTCGCGACCGGCATCCTCCCCGCCGGCCTGGTCGCCCGGAACCGCCGGATCGCCGAGGCCGCGCTCCGCCCGTGGCAACCGGCCTTCACCCACGGCGACCTGCACGTCAGCCACGTGTTCGTCGACGGTGACGAGGTCACCGGCGTGCTCGACTGGTCCGAGGCGGCCCGCGGCGACGCCCTGTTCGACCTCGCCACCCTGACGCTCGGGCACCGCGAGCACCTCGGCGACGTCGTGGCCGGCTACGGCGGCGGCGTCGACCTCGACGTGATCCGGGCCTGGTGGTCGGTGCGCAGCCTGCTCGCGGTTCGCTGGCTGGTCGAGCACGGCTTCGACCCGTTCCGGCCGGGCTGCGAGGTCGACGTGTTGAGAGCCCAGATCGCTACGTCGGAGCTATTTCTGCAAGGCGCGGACTAGCTCGGCCTTGGTCATGTGTGAGCGGCCGGTGATGCCGCGCCGCTTGGCCTCGGACATCAGCTGCGCCTTGGTCTTCTCCTGGTCCGAGGACTTGCGGCCGGCCGACGGCTTGCCCAGCTCCTGCCAGCGGGTCTCGGTCATGGTGATGCCGTACTTGCCGGCGGCCCGCTTGATCCGGCGGAACGCCTCTTCGCGCTCGGCATCGGTCACGTCGCGCACCTGATCGAAGCGGGCGATCGCGTTGCGCACGTGGCTCGCGTCGGTGAGCGGCTCCTTGCGCTCGCGCGGGAAGGCGAAGCTGCTCTCGCTCAGCGCGTTCCGGTCTTCGGCATCCAGTTCGTTCCGGTTAGTGGCCATACCGGGTGTCATACCCCGTGGCCCGTTGATTACGCCGCTTGGGCGCGGTGACCGGCGGTGCGGGCGTCGCGGTGGTCGGCGGTGCGGGCGTCGCGGTGATCGGCGGTGCGGGCAGGAAGTCGGGGATCAGTGGCTCGCTCTGGTACGCCGGGAAGGCGGGCGCCGGCATGAACAGCTCGGTCGGGATGCGGTCCCGTTTGCGGTGGTCGCGCAGCCGTCCAAGCAAGCCCATAGTCAGGAACTTTAAGCAAACAACCGGGCACGGCCTTCCCCCGAATAGTTGCTGCCGATCAACCAACCGGGTCCTGCAGGGCGACCCGCAGCCAGTCCTCGACCCCCGCGACGTGCACGGTGGCCCACGAGCGCGCCAGTTCCGGCTGGCGGGTGGCGATCGCGCCGAGGATCGCGGCATGCTGCTCGCGGGTCTTCTCCACCGCGCCGGCCTGGGTCAGGCCCCGCCAGATCCGCGCGCGGGTGGTCGGGCCCGACAGGCTGTCGATCAGCGAACAGAGCAGCGTGTTTCCCGACCCCGCGGCGATCCGGTGGTGGAACTCCAGATCGTTCGCGACCAGCTCGTCGATCCCGGCGTCGTCGCTCAGATCGGCGAGGACCTTGCCCAGCTCGCGCACGTCGTCATCGGACATCCGCTGGGCGGCCAGCGCGGTGGCGGCCGGTTCGAGGATGCGGCGGACCTCGAAGAACTCCAGGACGGTGTCGTCGCGGTGGAAGTCGACGATGAAGTTCAGCGCATCCAGCAGCATTTGCGGGGCGAGGCTGGTCACGTAGGTGCCGTCGCCCTGCCGCACGTCGAGCACCCGGATCAGCGACAGCGCCTTCACCGCCTCGCGCAGGGAGTTGCGCGACAGTCCGAGCCGCTCGGCGAGGTCGGCCTCGCGGGGGAGCCGATCGCCGGGCCGCAGATCGCCCGCGACGATCATCGCCTTGATCTTCTCGATCGCCTCGTCGGTGACTGCCACGTGCGCTCCCTAGTCCAGAGACAGATGGTAGGTCTGCGCGGCCGTCCCGCCGAGGACCGCCTCGCGCGCGTCTGCCGGCAGGATCACCTCCAAGGCCGCAAACCATTTCCCGTACGCCGAAGCCGACGCGTTCCCGCGTTCGGCGTTCTCGTGCTCCGCGTTACCGGCGGCCGCCCTCGACGCGTCGCCGCGCTCCGGTCCGGCGTCGTTCCGGGATGCCGGGGCCAGCGTGCAGACCGGCCAGTCGGATCCGAACATGAGCCGGTCCGCGCCGAACAGCCGGAGCGCCTCCTCGACATACGGCCGCAGATCGTCAACCGTCCAGGAATCCCACGACGCCTCGGTGACCAGTCCGGACAGTTTCGCGGTCACGTTCGGACAGGCCGCCAGCAGCGCGAGGTCGGCCGCCCACGACCGGAACCGGCCCGTTCTGATCGCCGGCTTCCCGAGGTGGTCGAGGACGAACCGTACCGCCGGCAACTCCCCGGCCAGCCGCGCCGCCGCCGCGATCTGATCGGCCCGGATCACCAGGTCGAAAGCGAGCCCCTGGGCGCCGATGGTGCTCAGCCCGCGACGCAGATCGTCCCGATCGAGGTACCCCGGGTCGTCGACGCCCTGAATCTGCTCCCGAATGCCCACGAGCCGCTCCCCGCCCGGCAGCGCCCGGTAGCCGAGCAGAGTCTCGTCGAGATCGGGTGAGCAGGGATCGGCCCACGCCACCACCCCCGCGATCTCCGGAGTCTCCGCGAGGTACCCGAAGAGCAGCCGAGCCTCGTCGCCGTCGCACCGCCCACCCTCGACCAGCACGGTCCGGTCCACGCCGTGGGCGGTCAGCTCGGCCCGCAGCTCGGCCGGGGAGAAGGTGTGCCGGATCGGCTCCACCTCGGTCGCGTTCAGCCACGAGTACCCCTGGTCGATCCGCCAGAGGTGGTGGTGCGCGTCCACAATCACGCCGCGGCCCGATCGGGAACGGGCGCATCCGCGCGGAGCAGGCCATGGTCGACCAGCTCTGCCCACATCTCGGCCGGTGGGGGCGGAGCCGCCGCGAGCGCGAAGTTTCGCCGAGCCTGTTCCGGCGTCTGCGCCCCGATCACCACCGAGGCGATCGCCGGGTGTGCCGCGGCGAACGCGAGCGCCGCCCCCGGCAGCGACACGCCATGCCGCGCACAAACGGTCGCGATCGCTCGCGCCCGCGCAACGATCGAATCCGGCGCCTCGCGGTATTCGTAGGGGAGCCCGGCGTGCGGCTCGTCGACCGCGAGGAGACCGCTGTTGAACACCCCGCCGTTGAGCACCGCGACTCCCCGCCGCAGGCACGACGGCAGCAGCGAGTCCAGGGCCGGCTGCTCGAGCAGCGTGTACCGCCCGGCCACCAGAACCGCGTCGATGTCGGTGTCCGCCACGAACCGATCGAGAACGGCCGCCTTCGTCGAGCCGACCCCGATCGCTCGCACCACGCCCTCCGCCCGCAGCGCGTGCAGCGCGGGATACGCCTCGTCGAGCGCCGCCCGCGAGTGATCCTCCGGGTCGTGGATCAGCACGAGATCGACCCGGTTCAGCCCGAGCCGATCCAGGCTGCCCGCGAGCGAGCGCACCACGCCGTCCGCGGTGAACGACCACTCCCGCCGATAGGCGGCCGGCACGACGAACCCGGCCGGGTCCGGCTCCCCGGCCGTCGACGGCGACGGCACCAGCAGGCGACCGACCTTGGTGCTGATCGTGTACGCATCCCGGGGCCGCCCCCGCAGCGCGGCCCCCAGCCGGCGTTCGGAGAGCCCGAGCCCGTAGTGCGGCGCGGTGTCGAAGTACCGCACCCCCGCGTCCCACGCCGCCGAAACCGTCGCCGATGCCGTCTCGTCGGAGATCGCGGTGTAGAGGTTGCCGAGCTGCGCGCACCCCAGGCCGAGCCTTGTCACGGCAGTCTCCAGACCAGGTGCAGGCCGTCGTCCTCGCCGGAGTAGTCGTCCTCGACCTCCAACAGCTCCGCCATCCGCGCCTGCCACGGCACGTTGGCCGGATGATCCCGCAGGTGTGCCCGCATCCGCCGGTAGTCGTCGACCTCGACCAGGTGGAACAGATCGCGCCCGTCCCGCCAGATCCGCCACGAACGGACCCCGGCCGACCGCAGCGCCTCGTCCAGCGCCGGCGGGATGGTGGCGTGCACCGCCTCGTACTCCCGCTCCTTGCCCGGACGCAGCCGGGTGTGCAGCGCAATCTCCGGCATCAGTCCTCCTCCGGGCCCGGACCCGGCCGGGTGTGCAGTGCAATCTCCGGCATCAGTCCTGTGCCTTTCCTGAGGTCAGCCGGGCCAGCACCAGCGCCGCCAGGATGATCGCCCCGTAGATCGCCTGGATCCACTGCGCCGAGACCCCGCCGAGCGTCAGGATGTTGTTGATCAGGCCGATCACCAGCACGCCGCAGAGCGCCCCGAACAACGTCCCCTTCCCGCCGTCGAGGCTGACCCCGCCGATCACCGCGGCCGCGAAGACCGTGAAGATCATGCCCTGCCCCTGTGCGGCCGCGACCGATCCGAACCGCCCGGTCATCAGGAGCCCGGCCAGCGCGGCCAGCAGGCTGCCGACGACGAGCACGAGCCAGACGACCCGGTCGGTGCGGATGCCGGCCGCCCGGGCCGCGTCGACGTTCCCGCCGATCGCATAGACCGCCCGCCCGGCCCGCAGGAAGCTCAGCGCCAGGATGCCGGCCGCGAACAGCACGGCGCAGATCCAGATCGAGGCGGGCAGCCCGAGCCAGGTCGCGTTGCCCAGGTAGAGCACCGAGGGCGGGATGTCGAACAGGTTCTGCCCGCCGGTCAGACCGATCTGCAGTCCACGGAGGACGATCAGCATGCCGAGCGTGACGATGAACGCGGACAGCCGGAAGCGCAGGATCAGCAGCCCGTTGAACGCGCCGATCACCGCGCCGGTGAGCAGGCAGATCGGGATCGCGAGCGCGGTCGGCCACTCGGTGCCGAGGCCGTGGCTGGCGGTCGGGATGACCAGGCCGAGCGCGAGCGCCGGGGCGAGCCCGATGGTCGACTCGAGCGACAGGTCGAACTTGCCCGCGATCAGGATCACCGACTCCGCCAGTACCAGCAGCGACAGCTCGGTCTGCTGTTGCAGCACGTTGACCAGGTTGTCGCGGGTCAGGAACACCGGGTCGATCAGCGCACCGACCAGCACCAGCACCAGGATGGCGGGCACCAGCGCCAGATCGCGGAACCGGGCGAACCGCAGCCGTGGCCGTGGCTGCGCGGGCGTGGTGGCCAGCGTGGGCGTTCCGGTCACTCCCTAACCCCTCTCTTGCCGTACGCCTTCGACAGCGCCGATGAGCGCGTTGTCGTCCCAGCCCTTCCCGGCGTGGTGCACCACCCGGCCGTGGAACATGACCAGCACCCGATCGCAGTCGCGCACGTCGTCCAGCTCGTCGGAGACGATCAGCACGGCGGTGCCGCCGGCCGCGGCCCGCACGACCGCCGACAGCAGCGACTGCTTGGACCGGACGTCGACCCCGGCCGTCGGGCTGACCAGCACCAGCGCCTTCGGGTTGCTGGCCAGCGCGCGGGCCAGCACCACCTTCTGCGCGTTGCCGCCGGAGAGACCCTCGACCGGCTGGTCCGGCCCGCTGGTGCGGATGTCGTACTCGTCGATCATGGCGACCGCGGCCGCCCGGCGGCGGGCCGGCAGCGCGATCCCGGCCGGGCCGAGCCGGTCGGTGATCGTCATGGTGGCGTTCTCGGCCACCGACAGCAGCGGCACCAGGCCCTCGGAGTGCCGGTCCTGCGGCAGATAGCCGAGCCCGGCGCCGAGCGCGGCCGGCACGCTGCCCGGGCGGGGCGTGACCCCGGCGATCGTCACCGTGCCGGTGTCCGCCTTCAGCAGCCCGGCGAGGGTCTGCGCGAGGGCGTTCTTGCCGCTCGACCCCGATCCGATCAGGCCGACCATCTCGCCGGCCCGCACCTCGAGGCCGACGTCCTGGTAGCGGTCGGCCAGCGTCAGCCCGCGTACGTCGAGCACCACCGGGCCGTCCCCGGCGAACGTCCGCGCCGCGGCGGCGGTGACCGGCGCGTCCCCGGTCATCGCCCGGACCAGCTCGTCGTGCGGCAGTTCGTCGACGCCCGCGGTGAGCACATGTCGAGCATCGCGGAACACTGTCACGCGCTGGCACACCTCGTACACCTCTTGCAGGTGATGGGAGATGAACAGGAACGTGACCCCGGCGGCCCGCAGGTCGCGCATCCGCTCGAACAGCCGCTCGATGGCGGCCGCGTCGAGCCGCGCGGTCGGCTCGTCGAGGATGATGAACCGGGCCCCGAACGAGAGCGCGCGAGCGATCTCGACCAGTTGGGTCTGTTCGACCGTGAGGTCCCCGGCGACGGTCGCCGGGTCGATCGCGACGCCGTAGCGGCCGAGCACGTCGCCGGCGCGCCGCCGCAGCCCGCGCCAGTCGATCAGCCCCCGCCGGGTCTGCTGGCGGTTGAGGAAGAGGTTCTCGCCGACGGTGAGCGTCGGGATGATGGTCGACTTCTGGTAGACGCAGGCGACCCGCCGCCGCCAGGCGTCCCGATCGGCGAGCGGCGGCGCCGGCTCGCCGTCGAACGTGACCCGCCCCGAGTCGGCCCGCTGCAGGCCGGTCAGGATGGACACGAGCGTCGACTTGCCGGCGCCGTTGCGGCCGACCAGCGCGTGCGTCTCCCCGTCGAGAAGGGAGACGCCCGCGTCGTCGAGGGCGGTCGTCGCGCCGTACCGCTTGGTGATGTGCTCCGCGGCAACCGCCGTCATATCTGGTTGCCCCACAGGGTTTTGTCGTCGACGTTGTCCTTGGTGACCAGCGGCGCCGCCAGCTGGTCCTCGAGGGTGCCGTTGCCGACGTCGACGATGGTCGAGTCGTGGTCGGTCGGGCCGGGCTGGAACGTCTTGCCGTCGAGCGCGGCCTTCGCGTAGAAGAGCGCGTACTTGGCGTACAGGTCGGCGGGCTGTGACACGGTCGCGTCGATCTCGCCCTTGCGGATCGAGGCGTACTCCTGCGGGATGCCGTCGTTGGAGACCACGAAGATGTGCTTCGGATCGGTCGGCGGCACCAGCAGGTTCTTCGACTTGAGCACCTGCAGCGTCGGGGCGAGGAAGACGCCGCCGGCCTGCATGTAGATGCCCTTGATGTCGGGGTGCTGGGCGAGCCGGGTCTGCAGCGCGGCGGCCGCCTTGGCGCCCTCCCACTCGGTCGGCTCGGCGAAGACGGTGATGCCGGGGAACTTCGTCTTCATGCAGTCGGCGAACGCTTCGGATCGGTCCCGGCCGTTGATGGAGGAGAGCGAGCCCTGGAACTCGATGACCTTGCCCTGGCCGTTCAGCTTCTGGCCGAGGAATTCACACGCCTTCTGCCCGTAGGCGCGGTTGTCGGCGCGCACCACCATGAAGACCTTGCCCTTGTCGGGCCGGGTGTCCACGGAGACCACCGGGATCTTCTTGCCGGCGAGGGTGTCGAGCGTGGTGGCGATCGCCCCGGTGTCCTGGGGTGCCATCACGATCGCCTTGGCGCCCTGGCTGACCAGGGCCTGCGTGTTGGCGACCAGTTTCGCCACGTCGTTCTGCGAGTTGGTCGGCGGCATCATGTTGATGCCGAGCTCGGTGGCGAACTTGGGGACGTACTTCGCGTACGAGTTCCAGAAGTCCGAGTCGGCGCGGGGGAGGTCCACGCCGATCGCGGGGTTGCCGCCGCTGCTCGCGGCGGTGGTCTTGTCGTTGGCGCAGGCGGCCACGGACATGATCAGGACGGCGGCGAGCGCCGATCGGAATGCGTACCTCATGGTGGTTCCCCGATTCCCGGTGGTCAGGCGTTTCGAAGAGCGAGGTGGCGATAGATCGGATGTTTATCAGCTTCACATGCCCGAAATCAAGAGTTGGTCCCCGAAGTTCGCGTCATCCATCCGATGAGTGGTGCGCGAACGTCGTCAACGTTCCGGCCCGCATCGCCGAGCTGAAGCCGGGGGCGGTGGGCGTGACGTAGCGGCCGTCGCGGACCGTCACCGGGTCGACGAAGTGTTCGTGCAGGTGATCGACGTACTCGATGATCCGGTCTTCCATCGAGCCCGAGACGGCGACGTAGTCGAACATGGACAGGTGCTGCACCAGTTCGCACAGGCCGACCCCGCCGGCGTGCGGACAGACGGGCACCCCGAACTTGGCCGCGAGCAGCAGGATCGCGATGTTCTCGTTGACCCCGGCCACCCGGGCCGCGTCCAACTGGAGATAGTCGAGGCCACGCGCCTGCAGCAACTGCTTGAAAACGATCCGATTCGGTACGTGCTCACCGGTCGCCACCTTGATCGGCGCGATGGCGCGGGCGATCGCGGCATGGCCGAGGATGTCGTCGGGGCTGGTCGGCTCCTCGACCCACCACGGGTCCCACGGCGCGAGCGCGCGGATCCACTCGATCGCGACCGGGACGTCCCAGCGCTGGTTGGCGTCGACCGCGATCCGGATGTCGGGGCCGCAGGCCTCCCGGGCGATGCGCAGCCGCCGGCGATCGTCGTCGAGGTCGGCCCCGACCTTGAGCTTGATCTGCCGGAAGCCCTGCTGGACCGCCTCCTTGCAGAGCCGGCGCAGCTTGTCGTCGGAATAGCCGAGCCAGCCCGGCGAGGTGGTGTAGGCGGGATAGCCCGCGGTGATCAGTTTCGCCGCGCGCTCCCGCCTGCCGTCCGATCGCTCCCGCAATATCGCGAGCGCTTCGGCCTCGGTGATCGCGTCGCTCAGATACCGGAAGTCGACCAGGTGGACGATCTCCTCCGGCGACATCCGGGCCAGGAGCTGCCACAGCGGAAGGCCGGCCCGCTTCGCCGCGAGATCCCAGAAGGCGTTGATCACCGCCCCGATCGCCATGTGCATGACCCCCTTCTCCGGGCCCAGCCAGCGCAACTGCGAGTCGTGCACCAGCTCCCGCCACAGCTCGCCGAGGTCCGCGTCGGCCGGCCTCCCGATCAGGTACGGGGTGAGCGCCGCGATCGCCGCGGTCTGCACGTCGTTGCCGCGCCCGATGGTGAACGCGAACCCGTGCCCGGCGTGCCCGTCCGGGTCGTCGGTGCGCAGCACGAGATATGCCGCCGAGTAGTCCGGGTCCGGGTTCATCGCGTCCGAGCCGTCCAGCTGCAGCGAGGTCGGAAACCGGATGTCGTACGTCTCGATCGCCGTGATCCGCGCCCCGCTCACGCCGGTGATCCGATGATTGTGTCGGCTGGTTGCTTGTGAAAGGCTTCGTCGCGCACGTACGGCTTCATACATCGGATGTCTACCATTGACCGCCCGCCGCCGGTAGTAGTCGCCGATTCCCTGGGTAAGCGACAGTCATGACTTCTCCGCAAGGCCTGCCCGTCGGCATGGCCTACGTTCCCCGCCACCGCGACCCGGCCCGCCCGGACGAGCCCGAGGAGGAGGCCGGGCCCACGGTCGGTGCCTCGGATGCCGATGCCGACGCGGCTGCCTCGGGCGCCAACGTCGAAATCACCCCCGCCGAGCGAGACTCCGACGGCGTCCCGGTGGGCGAGGCCGACGCCGAAGCTGACCGCCGGGACTCGGGCGCCTGAGTCCCGGCCCGACCGCCGGAACTCGGGTGCTTGAGTCCCGGCCCGACCGCCGGAACTCGGGTGCTTGAGCCTTGAGCGAGCCGACCCGGTCGCAACTGTTGCCCTGGCATTTCCGGCGGGTTACCTTGGGAGCGCTCCCATAGACGGATGTCGCTCCTTGGAAGGAAGGCCCGTGTCCCCTCTCCCCGCATCCCCCCGCGCCCGGCGGCTGACCACCGCCATCGCCGCCGGTCTCGCCACCGCGGCCGGCGTCTGGTTCGCCGCCGGCACCGCGCACGCCGGCACCGTCAGCGGCACCCTCTACCGCGACCCGGACACCGCCGTCGCGCGGTGGGTCGCCGCCAACCCCAACGACTCCCGTACTGCGGTGATCCGCGACAAGATCGCCAGCCAGCCCGCCTCGCGCTGGTTCGCCAACTTCAACATCAGCACCGTGCAGAGCGAGGTCTCCACGTACGTCAACGGAGCCAACGCCGCCGGGCAGATACCGGTGCTCACCGTCTACGGCATCACCAACCGGGACTGCGGCGGCGCCTCGGCCGGCGGCGCGCCCGATCTCAACCAGTACCAGACGTGGATCGGCAACCTGGCCCGCGGACTCGGCAGCAGGACCGCCCTGGTCATGCTCGAGCCCGACTCGCTGGCCCTGCAGACCTGCCTGAGCTCGAGCGACATCAGCGCCCGCGACCAGGCCCTGCGCACCGCCACCCGGACCATCAAGGCGGCCAACCCGAACGCCAAGGTCTACCTCGACGCCGGCCACTCCACCTGGAACAGCGCCGGCGACCAGGCCGGTCGGCTGGTGGCCGCGGGCGTCGCCGACGCGGACGGCTTCTTCACCAACGTCTCCAACTTCAACCCCACCAACAGCGAGGCGTCGTACGGGCGCAGCGTCCTCTCCTCCCTCCAGGGCCAGGGCGTCTCCGGCAAGCACCAGGTCATCGACACCAGCCGCAACGGCGGCGCGGCCGGCGACTGGTGCGCCGACGACAACACCGACCGCCGGATCGGCCAGTACCCGACCACGGCGACCGGCGACGCGAACATCGACGCGTACCTGTGGGTGAAGCCGCCCGGCGAGGCGGACGGCTGCAAGTACACGGCCGGATCCTTCCAGCCCGACCTGGCGTACAGCCTGGCCAGCTCGGCCCCGAACCCGCCGACCACCGCCCCGACCACCCCGCCGACGACGGCTCCCACCACGCCGCCGACGACGCCCCCGACGACGCCCCCGACGACCGGCCCCACCACGCCGCCGACGACCGCTCCCACCACACCACCGACCACCGCGCCGGTCGGCGGCTGCTCGGCCACGTACCAGACCGCCAGTTTCTGGCAGGGCGGCTTCCAGGGCATGGTCACGGTCAAGGCCGGCAGCGCCGCGATCACCGGCTGGACGGTCACCTGGCCGCTCGGCTCCGGCCAGCAGATCACCCAGCTGTGGAACGGCGAACTGGTTTCGAGCTCGCCGACCGTGACCGTGCGCAACCTGTCCTGGAACGGATCGCTCGCCGCGGGCGCCACGGCTCAGTTCGGCTTCCTCGCCAACGGCACGCCAAACACCCCGACGATCACCTGCACCACCCGCTGACCTCCCGGGGCCCGGCCGCTTTCGGCCGGGCCCCGGCCATCCGGGCATCGCTGAACTCCGAGTCCGCCGAGGACTGTTTCCGACGCGTCGTACCGATGCGTGCGGCGCGGGCTGTGGGAGCATGCGCGGATGAAAGCCGGGGTGTCACGGACGCGGGAGATTCAGGAGCTGCTCTGGCGGGCGGCCGAGAAGCTGCGCGGTTCGGTCGATGCCGGGCAGTACAAGGAGTTCATCCTCGGCCTGGTCTTTCTCAAGCACGTCTCGGACATGGGTGCGCTCGGGGTCCGGTGGGCCGATCTGGCCGGCGGCGACGGCGCGAAACTCGACGCGGCGATGGACTCGATCATGCGGGACAATCCGGCGCTCGCCGGTGTGCTGCCGAAGGTGTTCCGCAGCCTCGATCAGGGTCGGCTCGCCGAGCTCGTCGCGCTGATCGGAGATGCGCGGTTCGCCGGCGAGAAGCGGGACGTGCTCGGCGAGTCCTACGAGTACTTTCTCGAGCGTTTCGCCCGCGCCGAGGGCAAGCGGGCCGGCGAGTTCTACACGCCGGCGGGGGTGGTGCGGCTGCTGGTCGAGGTGCTCGAACCCGATCGCGGCGTCGTCTACGACCCCTGCTGCGGGTCGGGCGGGATGTTCGTGCAGTCCGCCAAGGTCAAACCCGACCTTTCCGTACGCGGGCAGGAGAGCAACGAGCGCACGTGGCGGCTCGCCAAGATGAACCTCGCCATTCACGGCATGGATCCGAGCGGGCTCGGCGATCGGTGGGGCGACACCTTCGCCAACGATCTGCACCCGGGGCTGCGGGCCGACTTCATCCTGGCGAACCCGCCGTTCAACCAGTCCGACTGGCAGCGCGACCCGCACGACCCGCGCTGGCGGTTCGGCGTGCCGCCGCTGAGCAACGCCAACTTCGCCTGGCTGCAGCTGATCGCGGCGAAGCTGGCCGGCGACGGCAGCGCGGGCGTGGTGCTCTCGAACGGGTCGATGTCGTCGCGGCAGATGGGGGAGGGGACGATCCGGGCGGCGCTGGTGCGCGCCGATCTGGTCGCCTGCATGGTGGCGCTGCCCGCGAACCTGTTCCGCACCACGGCGATTCCGGCCTGCGTCTGGTTCCTGGCGCGGAACAAGAGCGCCCGCCGCGGGCAGATCCTGTTCGTCGACGCGCGCGGGCTCGGCACGATGGTGGACCGCACCGAACGGATCCTGACCACCAGCGACATCGCGCGGATCGCCGGCACCTATCGGGCGTGGCGGTCCGACGGGTACGAGGATGTGCCCGGTTTCTGCTTCTCGGCGTCGGTCGAAGAGGTCGCCGAGCAGGATTACGTGCTCAACCCGGGTCGCTACGTGGGGACCGTGGCGCGCGACGAGGAGACCGAGCCGGTCGCCGATCGCATCGAGCGGCTGACCAAGGAGCTGTACGCGCAGTTCGAGGAGTCGGCGCGGCTGGAGGCGATGGTGCGCGATCAGCTCGGGCGCCTGCATGACTGACTGGCCGAAGGGGACGCTGCCGGAGTGGCCGAAGGGGACGCTGCGCGACGTGGCGGCGCCGAAAGGGCTGGTCGGCGGCCCGTTCGGGTCATCGCTGGGCGGCAAGGACTACGTCGGCGACGGCGTTCCGGTGATCCGCGGCGGCAACCTCTCGACGCGGAGCACCTTCGACGCGTCGGCCTTCGTGTACGTCACCGCGGAGAAGGCGGCGTCGCTCGCGCACAATCAGGCGCGCCCCGGCGACGTCGTCTTCACCCAGCGCGGCACGCTCGGCCAGGTCGGCATCGTGCCGGCCGGCCACGACCGCTACCTGATCTCGCAGAGCCAGATGCGGCTGCGGGTCGATCCGGCCAAGGCCGACCCGCGCTTCGTGTACCACCAGTTCCGATCGCCGGCCATGGTGGACGCGATCCGCACCAGCGCCATCACCACCGGGGTGCCGCACATCAACCTCGGCATCCTCGCGTCGCTGCCGATCGTGATTCCGCCGCTGGCCGCGCAGACCGCGATCGCCGACGTGCTGTCCGCGCTGGACGACAAGATCGCCGGGAACGAGCAGGCGGCGCGGATCGCCGGTGACCTGGCCGCGGCCGAGTTCGACCGGGTGAGCGCCGGACATGAGCGAACGTGCGCGCTCGGGGACGTCATCGACCTGGTCTACGGCAAGGCCCTGCCCGCCGCCCGGCGCCGCCCGGGGGACGTCCCGGTCTACGGCAGCGGCGGCGTCTCCGGCAGCCACGACCGGCCGCTCGTCGAGGGGCCCGGCGTGATCGTCGGCCGCAAGGGTACGGTCGGCTCGGTGCACTGGTCGCCGATCGGGTTCTATCCGATCGACACGACCTACTACGTACGCCTCAAAGACCCAAACCTGGGCTTCCCGTACGCGTACTTCCTGCTCTCGTCGTTGAAGTTGAGCCGGATGAACCAGGACTCGGCGGTTCCCGGGCTCAACCGCGGGCACGCCCTCGCGGTCCGGGTGCGCCTGCCGGCGGCCGAGGCGATCGCCGGGTTCACCGAGCGGGTCCGTTCCCTGTTCGCGCTCCGGGACCACCTCGCCGAGGAGAACGATGCGTTGTCGGCGCTGCGCGACTACCTGCTGCCGCGGCTGCTCTCCGGTGCGCTTCGACCCGTACCCGAAAACCGGTTTTGAACTGGGGTTGATGATCACCACCTGGGTCCGGTCGCGGCGTAGGTTGTCGGTATGAACAAGCTCATCAACGATCCGGCGCAGGTCGTCGTGGATGCACTGCGTGGCGTGGCGGCCGCACATCCGGAGCTGAGGGTCGATCATGAGCAGCGCGTCGTGTTCCGCGGCGACGCGCCGGTGCGGGGCAAGGTGGGGCTCGTCTCCGGTGGCGGGTCCGGGCACGAGCCGCTGCACGCGGGGTTCGTCGGGATGGGCATGCTCGACGCGGCCTGCGCCGGTGAGGTCTTCACCTCGCCGGTTCCCGATCAGATGCTCGCGGCCACCAAGGGCGTCGACGGCGGCGCCGGCGTGCTGCACATCGTCAAGAACTACACCGGCGACGTGATGAACTTCGAGATGGCCGCCGAGATGGCCGAGACCGAGGTCGTCGCGGTGGTGACCAACGACGACGTCGCCGTCGAGGACAGCCTCTACACGGCCGGCCGGCGTGGGGTCGGCGTCACGGTGCTGGTCGAGAAGATCGCCGGCGCCGCGGCCGAGGAGGGTCGCCCGCTCGCCGAAGTGGCCGACGTCGCCCGGAAAGTGAACGCCAACGGCCGCAGCATGGGCGTCGCGCTCACGTCGTGCACGGTTCCGGCGGCCGGCAAGCCCACGTTCGACCTGCCCGCCGGCCAGATCGAGGTGGGCATCGGCATCCACGGCGAGCCCGGCCGGCGCCGCGTCCCGCTGGGCACCGCGGCCGAGATCGCCGAGATGCTGGTCTCCCCGATCCTCGCCGACCACGACTTCACCGGCGGCGACGGCGTGATCGCCTTCCTGAACGGCATGGGCGCGACGCCGCTCATCGAGCTGTACGTCATGTACCAGGAGGTCTCGACGCTCCTCGCGAAGGCCGGCGTTCCGGTCGCCCGCACGCTGGTCGGGCCGTACATCACCAGCCTGGACATGGCCGGCTGCTCGGTCACCCTGGTCAAGGCCGACGACGAGATCCTGCGCCTGTGGGACGCGCCGGTGCGCACGCCCGCGCTGCGCTGGGGAGTCTGAGACCATGGCCGACACTGTGGACATCGCCGCGCTGGATGCGTGGATCCGCGAGTTCGCGCGGCTCATCGCCGAACACAAGGAGATGCTCACCGAGCTCGACTCGGCGATCGGCGACGCCGACCACGGCATCAACATGGATCGAGGGATGAGCGCGGTGGTCAGCACGCTGGAGAGCGAACGCCCGGGCCGTCCGAACCAGCTTTTCCAGCGTACGGGGATGACGCTGGTCAGCACCGTCGGCGGGGCGTCGGGCCCGCTCTACGGCACGGCCTTCCTCCGGATGTCCACGACCGTCGGCGACGCGGAGCAACTCGACGGCAACGACCTCGCGAAGATGCTCCGGGCGGCGCACGACGGCGTGGTCCAGCGCGGCAAGGCGTCGCCCGGGGACAAGACGATGCTGGACGCGCTCGGCCCCGCCGTCGAGGCGCTCGAATCGGCGGTCGCCGACGGGCAGCCGCTGGCCGAGGCGCTCGACGCGGCGGTGCGCGCGGCGGAGGAGGGCCGGGCAAAGACGATCCCGATGGTGGCTCGCAAGGGGCGGGCCAGCTATCTCGGCGAGCGCAGCGCGGGGCATCAGGACCCGGGGGCGACCTCGGTGACGCTCCTGCTGGCCGCCGCGGCCAGATCGCTGGCCTGATCCGCGCATGGTCGGTCTGGTGGTGGTGAGCCACAGCCGGGCGCTGGCCGTGGCCGCGGTGGCGCTGGCCGTGGAGATGGTCCACGACGGGCGGCCGCCGATCGAGGTGGCCGCCGGTCTGGACGAGTCGACGACCGGCACCGACGCGGTGGCGATCGCCTCGGCGATCGATCGCGCGGACGCGGGGGACGGCGTCGTGGTGCTGATGGATCTGGGCAGTGCGGTGCTGTCGGCGGAGCTGGCCCTGGAGATGGCCGGGTCGCCCGATCGAGTGGTGCTGTGTCCGGCGCCGCTGGTCGAAGGGCTGGTCGCGGCGGTGGTGTCGGCGGCGTCCGGTGCCGAGCGATCGGAGGTCGCCGCGGAGGCGGCCGCCGCCCTCGAGGCGAAGCTGACCCACCTCGGCTCCGGTTCGTCCACATCGGATGCCGTGCCCTCCGTCGTGGATCCCCTCCCGGCCTCGTCTCCGACCGCGGTCGTCACCGTCGCCAACCCGCACGGGCTGCACGCGCGGCCGGCGGCTCGGCTGGTCACCGAGGCGCGGCGGTTCGACGCGCGAGTGGAGATCCGCAACCGGACGACCGGCTCGGGGTGGGTCCCGGCCGGAAGCCTCTCGCGCGTGTCGACGCTCGGCGTTCTGCGCGGGCACGAGGTCGAACTGCGGGCGTCCGGGCCGCAGGCGGGGGCGGCCGTCGAGGGGTTGGTCGCGCTCGCGCGGCGTCGATTCGACGAGGCCGACCTGCCCGCCGCACCGGCTGTGACGGAGGTACCCGGAACATCGGCGACCGGGGGAACGCGAGGTCAAGCGGCGTCGGCCGGTGTCGGCGTCGGGCCGGCCTGGCGCCCGGTCGCCTCGCCCGCCGGCATTTCCGAGATGCCGGGGCAGGGCGTCGCGGTGGAGTGGCCGCGGGTCGAGGCCGCCGTCGAGGCGACGCGGCTGGAGATCTCGCAGCTCATCGGGGGCTTCGGGCCGGACCGGGCGGGCATCTTCGAGGCGCACCTGCTGCTGTTGGCGGACGCGGATCTGCTGGACGACGTCCGGGCCCGGATCGACGGTGGTGACGCCGCGCCGCGAGCGGTCCGCGACGCCGCCGAGCGGGTGGCGGGGGAGTTCGAGGCGCTGCCCGACCCGTACCTCAAAGGTCGTGCCGCCGACGTGCGAGCGGTCGGCGAGCAGGTGGTGCGCCATCTGCTCGGACTCGAGCAAACGCGACTCGACGGGGACGGCGTGCTGATCGCGTCCGATCTCACCCCGGGCGACGTTGCCGGGCTCGACCGGAGCCGGGTGACCGGGGTGCTGCTGGCGGGTGGCAGCCCCACCGCGCACGCCGCCATTCTCGCCCGGGGGCGCGAGATTCCGATGGTGGTGGGGGCGGGCGCCGGCGTGCTCGGCGTCGCGGCCGGGACGACGATCGCCCTCGACGGCGGCACCGGCGAGTTCGTGATCGCGCCCGACGACCGGGCGCTGGCGGAGTTTCGGGGCCGGGGGACGCAGCGCGCCGTTCGCCGGCAACGGGCCGAGCGGCTGGCGCACGAACCGGCCGTGACCCGCAACGGCGTGCCGATCGCGGTGGCGGCCAACGTCGGATCGGTCGAGGACGCGCGCGCGGCTGCTGCGCACGGCGCCGACCTGGCCGGGTTGGTGCGGTCGGAGTTCCTCTTTCTCGATCGGGACGAGGCGCCGGGCGTCGACGAACAGGTCGCGACCTATCGAGCGCTCGCCGAGGCGATCGGCGGTCGGCCGATCACCGTGCGGACGCTCGACGTCGGCGGGGACAAGCCGCTCCGATACGCTCCCGGCCGACCGGAACAGAACCCGTTCCTCGGCGTACGCGGGCTTCGGCATTCGCTCGCACATCCGCGGCTGTTTCGCGATCAGATCGAGGCGATCGTCCAGGTCGCCCGGGACACCCCGATGAGCGTCATGTTCCCGATGGTCACCAGCCTCGACGAGCTGCTCGCGGCGCGTCGGCTGCTCGACGACCTCGACGCGCCGAGCGGGCTGGCGGTGGGCATCATGGTCGAGGTGCCGGCCGCGGCGCTGAAAATCGCTACGTTCCGATCGCATCTGGACTTCGTCAGCATCGGGACGAACGACCTCGCGCAGTACACGCTGGCGGCCGAACGCGGGAACCCGGCCGTGCCGGCCGACGCGCTCGACCCCGCGGTGCTGCGCCTGATCGACCGGGTGTGCCGCGACGCCGGAGTTCCGGTGGCGGTCTGCGGAGAGCTCGCCGCCGACGAGACCGCCGTTCCGGTGCTGGCGGCCCTGGGCGTGCGGGAACTCAGCGTGACGCCGCCCGCTGTGCCGCTGGTGAAGGAGGCGGTCCGCGCCGCCGGCGGCGAAAGCGCGGCGTGGGCCCTGGAACTGCCCGACGCCGCCGCCGTCCGCCGTCACCTGGCCGGCGCGTAAGCCGTTCCGCGCCGAGCGGCGGCCTGCTTGCTGCGGCCAGGACCGCTGCCGCGCCGTCGCCCGCCTCGGCCACCACCCGTGCCGGGCTCGCCCGGTCAGTGGCTGAGCAGGTCCGGCATCTTGCCGGCGATCAGGGCGGCCGAGCGGCGCGGGCTGTGCCGGTACAGCTTGTCCATCAGTTCCCGAGCCGCGTCACCGCGACCAAACCGCCTCTGAGGTGCGGATTCGCAGAAGCGTACGCGACTGTATGCTTCTCTGCGGAAGCGCTGCGGCTTATCTGTGGATGCGTCGCGGCTACCGTCGCAGGGTGGGAAGCGCGTCCGGCTCCGGGACGATGACCAGCCGCCGGGTGGCGCGGGTCTGTGCCACGTAGAGGTCACGCTCGGTGAATTCGGCCGGCGCCACCACGAGTACCGTGTCGAACTCCAGGCCGCGGCAGGCGGAGACCGGGATGGCCCCGGGAATGTCCAGGTGATCGGGGCCGATCACGGCGACGAGCTCGTCATCGTCGAGGTCCAGGGTCGGTGGCGCGATCAGTGGCGGCTCGCCGTGCCGCAGCGATCGACTGAGCCGCTGACCGGGGGCGATCGCGGCGAGCAGATCGCGGTTGTACTCGAGGATCTCCGCGGTGGTCCGGTAGTTGACCGTCAGCGTGTGCCGCTCGAATCGATCGCCGACGGCCTGCCGCCAGGTCGTGACGGTCGAGCCCTGGCCGGCCTGGGCGAAGTCGCCCACCACGGTCATCGATCGAGACGGGCAGCGTCGCAGCACGGCCCGCCAGTCCATCTCGGTCAGCTCCTGCGCCTCGTCGATCACGATGTGCCCGTAGACGACCTCGGGCGGGCCATCGAGCAGCTCGGCGGCCTCGTCCAGCAGCGCGAGATCCGCGGCGGTCCAATCCGTTTGCGGCCCGATGATGTCGCTCGCGGTCAGCCGCGGCCAGATCCGATCGATTGCCGCGTCGAGCCGCGGATCGTCCACGACGGTTTCGGCGAGTTCCGAGAGCGCCGTCGACGCATCGCGACCGAGTTCGCGCGCTTCCGCGCCGAGGCCGAGCGATTCGAGGTCGGCGGCGACCGCCGCGTCCAGGTCGATCCCGGTGGCCGCGGCCGTGTCCGCGTCGATCCGCGCCAGCGTCGTGGCGGTCCTCGCGGCCCGCACCCGTCGCAGCTCGGCAATCAGGTACTCCTTGAACGCCGCTCGACCCGGGTTGTGCGGCAGATCGTGGGCGGCCGCGATCGCTTCACCGACCGCCTCCGCGCCGATTTCGATCGTTTCCGACCCCAGTGGCAGCTCGATCGGCGCGACAGCCGGCCGGCGCGCCGCCACCAGCGATCGGATGGAATCGGCCATCTCCGCCTGCCCCTTGCGGCGCGCTTCCGCGGGCGTGTCGGTCGCGGTCGGTTCCTGCCCGGTGAGCCCGGCACGCGTGACCAGAACGGCGTCGTTCTCGCCCAGCGACGGCAACACCCGCTCGATGTACGAGAGGAAGCGAGCGTCCGGCCCGACCACCAGCACCCCGCGCTCGGCCGCCGCGGGGAGCGCGAACAGCACGTAGGCCGCCCGGTGCAGCGCCACCACGGTCTTCCCGGTGCCCGGACCGCCCTCGACCACGGTGATTCCGCGGTGCGCCGACCGTACGATCGCATCCTGCTCGGCCTGCAAGGTCGCCACCGCGTCGCCCATGCGCCCGGTGCGCGGCGCGGCGAGCGCTTCGGCGAGCGGACCATCCCCGACCCGGTCGTCCGGGCCTGGCGGCGACCCGTCGAGGATCTCGTCCGCGACCGACACCACCCGGCGTCCGTCGAGCCGCAGGTGCCGGCGCCGGCGCAAGCCCATCGGATGCGCCGCGGTGGCCGCGTAGAACGGCTCGGCGGCCGGCGCCCGCCAATCGATCAAAATCGGCTCGCCGTCCACCCAGAGCCCGCGCCGCCCGAGGTGCAGCGTCGTCCCGTCGACGCGATCGATCCGGCCGAACACCAGTGCATGCTCGGCGCCGCGCAGCGCCGCGAGTCGTGCCCGCAGCACCGGCGCGCGATCCGGCCCTGGCCGGCCCGCGAGCTCGTCGACGACCGAGGCGATCTCGGCGTCGAGCACCTCGTACATCCTGGAAACCTGCGCCTGCTCGCCCACCGCAACCATTCTCGGCAGATTCCCCGGGAAAGTAAGTCTTGACTTACTTTCCCGGGTCAGCCGGTTTCTGCTTTCCGGGGTCAGCCGGTTCCTGCTGCAGGCCGATCAGCGCCCCTCCGATCGATTGGCGCCACACGCTCTCGGCGCCGTCCCCGAGCACGCCCCGCAGCTCCAGCGACGCGAGCCCGTGCACGAGCGCGAACAGGTTCAATCCGACCTCGAGCTCCGCCCGCCCCGGGAAGATCCGGTCGGCGATCGCCCGGCGCACCACCCGGAGCACCCGCTCAAAACTGCGGTAGACGAGCGCGAACAGCGGATCGGCCTGCGAGGCGCCCGGGCTGACCGTGCCGAAGAACAGGTCGTACAGCTTCGGCTGCTCGAGCGCGGCCGCCCGGTACGCGAGCGCCAACTCGACGATCTCGGCGATCGGATCGTCCGACCCGGGCACCGCCTCGTGATGCCGGCGCATGGTCTCGGCCACTTCGATCGAGAGCGCTCGCAACAGGCCGTCCTTGTCGTCGAAGAGGCTGTACACCGCGCGCGTCGACGTGCCGACCGTGGCGGCCACCCGGCGCACCGACACCGCCCCGGGCCCCTCGGCGTGCAGCAACTCGGCGGCGGCGGTGAGCAGAGCGGCCCGGGTTTGCGCTCCGTGCTCCTTCGGGCGTCCCATGGTTCCCACCATACCGGGACGGTGTTACGTTACGCCGTAACGAAACTGGCGAGAACGGGGAGGTCACCGTGGATTACGACGTCATCGTGGTCGGCGCCCGGGTGGCCGGCTCGGCGACCGCGATGCTGCTGGCCCGAGGCGGCCTGCGGGTGCTGGTCGTCGACCGGGCCCGGTTCCCGAGCGACACGCTCTCCAGCCACCAGGTGCAGCTGCCCGGCGGAGCGCTGCTGCGCCGGTGGGGCATCCTCGACAGGCTGATCGAAAGCGGCACCCCGCCCGCCCGCGGCGTTCTCTTCGACCCCGGCCCCGCCGTCCTCCGCGGCGACTATCAGCCCCACGACGGGGTCGACGCCGTCTACAGCCCGCGGCGCACCCTCCTGGACACCGTGCTGATCGACGAGGCCCGCGCGGCCGGCGCCGCGATCGAGGAGGGCTTCATCGTGGCGAATCCGATCGGGAACGACCGCATCACCGGCATCCGAGGCCGTGCCAAGAACGCCACCACCGATCGCACGATCACGGCCAACCTGGTGATCGGCGCCGACGGCAAACACTCCACGATCGCCCGAACGGTGCAGGCTCGGACGTATCGCGCACGTCCGCCCGCCTCGGCGGCCTGCTACGCCTACTTCGCCGACCTGCCGGTCAAGGGCGGCGAGGTCTACACCCGCCCCGATCGCATGGTCGGCCTCTGGCCGACCGACGACAACCTCACCATCGTCTATCTGGGCGTGCCGGCCGCGCGCTTTTCCGCCGTACGCGATGAGCGAGGTTTCCGGGCCGACGTGTCCGAGGTGGCCGATCTCGGCGTTCGGCTGGCCGCCGCCTCGCGGGTGGAGCACCTGCGCGCCACCACCGACCTGCCCGGCCTGATGCGGAAACCGTACGGACCCGGCTGGGCGCTGGCCGGGGACGCGGGCCTGGTCATGGACCCGATCACCGGCCAGGGTATCGGCAACGCCCTGCGCGACGCGGACCTCCTCGCGAGCGCGATCCTCGCCGGGGACGGGCTGGCCGGGGGCCGGCCGCATGATCGCGACCGGGCATTTCGCGACTACCACCGCCGCCGGGACGCCGCCCGCCGCCCGATCTACGACCTGACCGCTCGATTCGCGTCGTTCCGGCCGGACCCGGCGGGGGAGTTGCTGTTCCCGGCGCTGTCCGAGAACCCGGCCCAGGTGAGCCGTTTCCTCGGCGTGCTGACCGGCACGGTCGCCATCCGCGACTTCTTCAGCCCGGCCAACCTGCGCCGCATCGTCGGCACCCGCACCCTGCTCCGGATGGTGGCCGCCCGATCCCGTTGACCAGGGGCTGCATCGGCTGGGTTGGCGCGAGTGCTGGTGGTCGGGCGGCCGCGCACGGCTTGCGGCCGGGTGCTTGTGGCCGGCGGGCCGCGCACGGGTCGCGGCGGGGTGCTTGTGGTCGGGGGCCGGGCACGGGTTGCGGGTGGCAGGTCGGTCGCACCCAGAGACGGTGCGTAGCCCCGTTTCGGTGCGTGCGGATGGTGCACGGACCGTCAACGGGCGAGACCGGAACCCGACTCAGGGGTTCTGCCGGCGGCTCGGCGGGCGCCGAATCGAGTGATGGAGAAAAAGCAGTTCCGGGAGATTTTCGAGGATCGGGCGCTGGTGGTCGCCGATGTGCCGGCCGGGACCGCCCGGGACCTGGCGGCCGCGGCGAACCGGCCGGCGGGTCCGGGCGACGCGACTCTGCGTACTCGCGCGGAGTTCGATGCGCTGTTCGCTGCGATCGAGGCGGCCGGTGATGAACAGTTGGTCGACACGTACCGGAAATGTTCGGTGGGGAAAGACCAGTTCTTCGCGCAGGAGATGTACCAGGTCGCGATCACCGACTGGCCGACCGCCGACATGCGGCCCGAGGAACCGGTCGTGGCGAGCGGGAACGCGCGGATCGCCCTGTGGCGTGCCGAGCCCGGCGATCAGCGGGTGATTCCGTCGGCCGACGACGCCGGGGTGCTGTACACGACCGACACCTTTTCGCTCGTGAACAGCGGGAACAAGACCAAGTACGCGCCCAAGCGGTCGTGGAAGGTGGACGCCGATCCGGGTGACGACGACGACAAGATCGTCGGGATGACGCGGCTCAACCTCAAGTCGATGTACAACGATCCGTCACAGATGCGCGAGGCGATCGCCTGGGCGCTGTTCACGCGGGCGAAGGTCCCGGCCGCGCGGCACACCTACGCCCGGGTCGCGATCAACGGCGGCTATCAGGGGCTCTATTCGCTGATCGAACAGGTCGACAAGGGCTTCCTCCGGGAGCGGTTCGGAGCGAACGACCGCGGCAACCTGTACAAGGCCTACTGCGGCGACGTGGGCTGCGCGACGCTCGAGCATCGGGTCGGATCGGACGGCGACGACGGCGGCGGGCAGTACTTCACCCGGCACGACCACCCGGATCTGACCTACCGCCTCAAGACCAACGAGAACGACGCCGATCTCAACGGCTATGACGATCTGGCCGACCTCGTCCGGGTCATCAATGCGGGTTCTTTCGCCTCGGACAACTTCCGCTCGGCCGTGGAGGACATCTTCGACGTACGGAGTTTTCTGCGCTGGGCAAGTCTGAACGTTCTGCTCGGCAGCTGGGACAACTACTTCGCGACCCCGGCGAACTACTACCTCTACAACGGCGGCCGTCCCGGCGCCGCCAAGGATTTCTTCGACAAGCCGTACTTCACGTTCATCCCGTGGGACTACGACAACTGCCTCGGGATCGACTACTTCGGCACGGCCTGGCAATACACCGATCTGCTGGACTGGCCGGCCAACACCAAGGCCTACCATCAGGGCAAGGGCGTGTCGCGGATCCCGCTCGTCACGAACCTGCTGGCCAACCACGACTTCGCCCAGTACTACCTGGACCACCTCGAACACCTGCTGGACACCGACTTCACCCCGGCGGCGCTGACCGATCGGATGGCCGCACTGTGGCCGAGAGTGATCCCGTCGGCCTACTACGAGGCGAACTTCCCGACCTCGGCGCCCTTCACCGGACGCCAGTTCACCAACGACGAGGTCTACCGGGCCGGGCACGAGCAGTTCGAGGTGCGGCAAGCCAACGAGTTCGTGCTCGGGATCTATCACTACGCACGGATGAGATACGACAGCGCCCGCGATCAGTTGGCGGCGCTGCGCGATCGGTATCCGGCCGGAGCGAGCGGTGCTCAGTTCTGATGCGACTGATCGGCGAGGCCCGCATCCGGGACCTGCTTCCGGCCGGATCGCCCGGCCGGTTGGAGGCGAGCGGCGTGGTCTTCGTGGGCGACGAACGGGCACCACTCGCCGGCGACGGCCCGCTGTTGGACGGCCGCTATCTGGTCATCTGCGACAACCTGCGAGCGGTCGCTCGAATCGGCGCCGACCTTACTCGGGTAGCCGCCAACGACGTGGTGTGGACGCCGCCGGCCACGTCGTCGGTGGGGTACGAGGACATCGCCCGCGATCCGAGCACCGGGCATGTCTTCCTGCTCATCGAATCCGAGCGCCGCGGGGGTGGCGGCGAGGTCGGGGGCGGGCGCCGCGCGGGTCGCGGCGAGGCCGGCAGGCGGAACGGGCGCCGGAGCGGGAGGGCGGCCGAGGGCGAGCCCCTCTTCCAGGCGCGGGTCGAGGAGTACGACGCCGACCTGAACCCGATCGCCTCCGGCTGGCTCGAATACCCGCTCGCGCGGCCGAACAAGGGCCTCGAAGGCCTGGAGCTCGTGCGCCGGGACAACGACGTACACCTGCTTGGTTTGCATGAATCCGGGGGGTTGCTGGTTTTCCGGCAGGGACGGCGCAACTGGAAGCACGTCGCGGCCGTCGACCTGCCGGACGACCTGGACCTGGCCGACTACAGCGGCATCTCGATCGCCGGCCGCCGGGTCGCGCTGATCTCGCAGCAGTCGGCCACGCTCTGGGTGGGCGAGCTCGCGCCGGACACCTGGTCGGTCACCGGGCCGGGGAGCACGTATCGGTTTCCGCGCGGCTATTGCACGGTCGAGGGGGTGTGCTGGCAGGGGCTGTCGACCGTGGTGGTCGTTTCCGATCGCAGCAAACGCGGCTCGCAGCCGGCCTCCTGCCGCGCCAAGGAGGAGTCGCTGCACCTGTTCACGATCGATGAATGACTCCGATCGTGTGCGCGCCGTCCCGGTCGGGGGCAGGATTTATCGCATGAGTGACTGGAACGACCAGATCATCGCGGAGTTCCGCGGCAACCACGGCAAGGTGGGCGGCAACTTCGCCGGGCGGTCGATGCTGCTGTTGCACACCGTGGGCCGGCGCAGCGGGCAGGCGCGCGTCAACCCGGTGGTCTATCAGCGGGTCGGGGACGCCTATGCGGTGTTCGCGTCGAAGGGCGGGGCACCGACCAACCCGGACTGGTATCACAACCTGCTCGCCGAGCCACGGGTCCGGGCCGAGATCGGGGACGCGACCGTGGACCTGGTCGCCCGGGTGGCGAGCGGGGACGAGCGGGAGCGCGTCTGGGCGGCGCAGAAGGCGGACATGCCGGGCTTCGCCGACTACGAGAAGAAGACGACCCGCCAGATTCCGGTGGTCTTCCTCGAGCCTCCCGATTAGATCCTCGGGCCATCCCACGAGGACGGCGCCGGTGGACCTCATCCACCGGCGCCTTGGGAAGCCAGAGCCTCAGGACGCCGGAGCGCGTCGAGAGGATCGTCAGGCCGCGACGAGCTCCTCGTCGTCGACCTCGTCATCGTCGTCGTCGGCGGCGGCCAGCTGCCTGGTCAAACCCTCGCCCTCGACGTCGACGTTCGGCAGGGTGCGGTCGAGCCACCTTGGCAGCCACCAGCCGGCCCGGCCGAACAGGGACAACACGGCCGGCACGATCGTCATGCGGACCACGAACGCGTCCACCGCCACGCCGAACGCCAGTGCGAAGCCCAGCGTCTTGATGATCGTGTCGTCGGCCAGGATGAAGCCGGCGAAGACGCTGATCATGATGAGGGCGGCGGCGGTGACCACGCGGGCGCCGTGGCGCATTCCGGTCACGATCGCGTCGTTCGGGGCGGCGCCGTGCACGTACTCCTCGCGGGTGCGGGTGACCAGGAAGACCTCGTAGTCCATGGCCAGGCCGAACAGGATGCCGATCAGGAAGATCGGCATCAGGCTGATGATCGGGCCGGTGGAGTCGACGCCGATCAATCTCGCCAGGTGGCCCTGCTGGAAGACGAAGACCACCGCGCCGAACGTGGCGGCCACCGACAGCAGGAAGCCGAGCGTGGCCTTGAGCGGCACCAGCACGCTGCGGAACACCAGCATGAGCAGCACGAACGCCAGGCCGACGACGATCGCCAGGTAAGGCACGAGCGCCTTGGTGATCTTGTCGGTGACGTCGATGTTGACCGCGGTGGTCCCGGTGACGGCCAGCGACGCGCCGTCGATGTCGGGCAGCGCGCGGATCGCGGTGACCAGATCCTGGGTGGACTCGGCGGTGGCGCCGCCGGCCGGGATCACGGTCAGCATCGCGGTGTCGCCGGCCGGGTTCAGGGTCGCCGGCGTAACGAGCACGACGTCCTTGAGACCGGAAATGGTCTGCTGCGCGGTGGCCGCTGCCGCCTTGGAGGCGTGCTCCATCACCACGATCAGCGGCCCGTTGAACCCGGCGCCGAAGCCCTCGGACAGCTGGTCGTAGGCCTTGCGCTGGGTCGACGCGGGCGACGCGGTGCTGTCGTCCGGCAGGGCCAGGTGCAGGTCGAGGGCCGGCGCCGCGACCGCGCCGATCACCGCAAGGGAAAGAACAAGAGCAACAACCCGATTCTTGAGTACGAGTCGAGCCCACCGCTCACCGAAGCGCATCTTGCCGTTCCGGGCGCGGAAGCCGGCCCGGTCCTTCTTGGCGAGCACCATGCGGCCCGCGAAGCCGAGCAGCGCCGGGGTCAGCGTCAGCGTGATCAGCACGGCCATGCCCACGGTGAACGCGGCGGCCAGGCCCATCGCGGACAGGAACGGTATGCCGGTGACGCTCAGTGCCACCAGCGCGATGATCACGGTGAGACCGGCGAAGACCACGGCCGAGCCGGCGGTGCCGGTGGCGCGGCCCGCCGCCTCTTCGCCGTCGCGCCCCTCGGCCAGTTCGTGCCGGAAGCGGGAGACGATGAACAGCGCGTAGTCGATGCCGACAGCCAGGCCGAGCATCGTGGCGAGGGCCGAGGTCGACGAGGACAGGTCGAAGAAGCCGGTGGCGATCTGGATGCCGGTCATGCCCAGCGCCACGCCGATGATCGCGGTGAGCAGCGGCAGGCCGGCGGCGACCAGCGCGCCGAACGTGACGACCAGGACGAACGCGGCGATGACGATGCCGAGGCCCTCGCTGGAGGCGCCGCCCTGCTGAGCGGCGAGCATCTCGCCGGAGTACTCGACGCCCACACCCGCCGACTTGGCCGTGTCGCCGGCGGCGAACAGGGCGGTCCGCGCGGCGTCGGTGACCTCGGGGGCGGTGGCGGAGTACGAGACCGTGGCGTACCCGGTCTGCAGGTCTTGGGAAATGGTCCTGGAGGCGAAAGGATCGGCGACCGAGACGACCTGAGGGGCCTTCCGGAGCGCGGCGACGGCCTTCTCGATCGCGGCGGTCTGGGTGCCGCCGGTGAGTTTGGCGTCCCCGGTGACGGTGAAGACGACCTTGGCGGTGGCCCCGCCGGCGCCGGCACCGAACTTCTGCTCGAGCACGTCCATCGCCCGGAACGACTCGGTCCCGGGGATCGAGAACGCGTCGCTGGTGGGGCCGGACAGCGTCGCCGCGCCCACCCCGAAGACGGCGAGCAGCAGCACCCACAGCAGGCCGACCAGTTTCCGCCGGCGGAACGAGAACCGGCCCAGCCGGTACAGCAGCGACGCCACGAAGCCTCCCCCTCGAAAGTCGCCTTACGTTCGGCGCCGCAGTGGGGGAGCTGAGACTTACCGATCGGCTAGGAAGCACCTAGCCGAGCGGTAAGGATCACACTTGCTGACTGGCCAGTTTTGTCGCCGTCGGGTCGATACGATCACGGCGTGACGCAAGGGGTGCGGCCGCGCGGCGCCGGCCGGGCGCAGTTGCACGAGACCGCGCTGCGCCTGTTCGCGCGCGACGGGGTCGAGGGCACGTCGCTGCAGGCGATCGCCGACGACATGGGCGTTACCAAGGCCGCGGTCTACCACCACTACCGCAGCAAGGACGAGCTGGTGCTCGGCGTGCTGGCGCCGCTGTTCACCGAGCTGGACGCGATCGTCGACCGGGCCGCGGCGCACCGATCCCGTTCGGCCCGGCTCGACGAGTTCCTGACCGGCGTCGTCGGGCTGATCGTCGACAGCCACTCGCGATTCGCGGTGCTCGTGCGGGACCCGTACGTCGGGCGGCTGATGGAGACCCACCACGACCTCGCCGGCTGGTGGATGCGGGTCACCGACAAGATCATCGGGGCGGGCGCCGACCCGATCATGCCGACCGCGCTGATCGTGTTTCTGAGCGGGATGACGGCGCCGCTCACCAAGCCGCCGGTCCCGGGGCTGGACGCCGGGACACAGCGCGCGCTGCTGATCGAATGCGGTCGGCGGATCTTGCAAATCAGGCGTCGTACGGCCTAGATTCCGCCCTTCCGCCGTAACGCCGGCCGGCGCTGAGACGCGCTATGCCTGGCCGAGCGCTCGGGTGCTGGAGTGCGATGTCTGGCCGTGGGTCGCTTCGCGCGACGCCGGCCAACGTGCGCGTGCTGGGCGGGAGGCCGGCCAGCACCCGCGTGCCGGGCGGGAGGCCGGCCAGCACCCGCGTGCTGGGCGGGAGGCCGGCCCAAATGTGCGCGTGCTGGGCGCGAAGCCGTCGTCCCGGAGAGCGTCACCGCGACGTGCGGCCAGCGCGCGTGCTGAGCGCGACGGCGGCCAACGCGCGCGTGCTGGGAGCGACGCCGGCCGACGTCCGCGGGCTGGGCGGTGTCTGCGGGCTGGGCGGTGTCTGCGTGCTGGGCGGTGTCCGCGTGCTGGGCGGTGTCCGCGTGCTGGGCGGTGTCCGCGTGCTGGGCGGTGTCCGCGTGCTGGGCGGTGTCCGCGGGCTGGGCGGTGTCCGCGGGCTGGGCGGTGTCCGCGGGCTGGGCGGCGTCCGCGGGCTGGGCGGCGTCCGCGTGCTGGGCGGTGTCTGCGGGCTGGGCGGTGTCTGCGGGCTGGGCGGTGTCTGCGGGCTGGGCGGTGTCTGCGGGCTGGGCGGTGTCTGCGGGCTGAGCGCGATGCCGCCCGGGCGGAGCGGCGCGCGGCCGAGGGTGCCGGGACGCCCGGGGTGCCGGGGACGGCGACGCTGATGAATTTGTCTGCGCAACGCGCTGACCTGCGTGGTGTTAGCGATAACAATTGCTCCTGGAGACCAGCGTTGACACCTGTGTTGTTAGCGATAACAATGCTGAAACGCCCCCTCAACGTGAGAGGTTCCCCCACATGCCCGTTGACCCCACCGTGGCCTGCGTGGTCGGTGTCGATTACGGCACCCTCTCCGGCCGCGCGGTCGTCGTCCGTGTGTCGGACGGCGCGGAGCTCGGCTCCGCGGTGCACGACTACTCCCACGCGGTGCTCACCGATGCGCTGCCCGACGGCACCCCGCTCGGCCATGACTGGGCCCTGCAGGTCCCCTCCGACTACGTCGACGTGCTCAAGACCGCCGTGCCCGCCGCGCTCGCGGCCGCCGGGGTCGACCCGGCGCACGTCATCGGCATCGGCACCGACTTCACGGCCTGCACGATGGTGCCCACGCTCGCCGACGGGACTCCATTGTGCGAGCTGCCGGATTGGCGTGGCCGTCCCCACGCGTACGTCAAGCTCTGGAAGCACCACGCCGCCCAGCCGCAAGCGGATCGGATCAACGAGCTCGCCGCGAAGCGCGGCGAGCCCTGGCTTGCCCGCTACGGCGGGCTGATCTCCTCGGAGTGGGAGTTCGCCAAGGGCCTGCAGCTGCTGGAGGAGGATCCGGAGGCGTACGCGGCCACCGCGCGCTGGGTCGAGGCCGCCGACTGGATCGTCTGGCAGCTCACCGGCCGTTACGTGCGCAATGCCTGCACCGCCGGTTACAAGGGCATCCTGCAGGATGGCCAGTACCCGTCCCGGGCGTTCCTGGCCGAGCTCAACCCGGCTTTCGAGAATTTCGTGACCGACAAGCTCGAGCAGCCGATCGGGCAGTTGGGCGACGCGGCCGGCACCCTCACCGGGCAGGCCGCGCAGTGGACCGGCCTGCCCGAGGGCATCGCGGTCGCGGTCGGCAACGTCGACGCGCACGTCACCTCCGCCGCGGCGAAGGCGCTCGATCCCGGTCAGATGGTCGCGATCATGGGCACCTCCACCTGCCACGTGATGAACGGCGACGAGGTCCGCGAGGTCCCCGGCATGTGCGGCGTGGTCGACGGCGGGATCGTGGCCGGCCTCTGGGGATACGAGGCGGGGCAGAGCGGCGTCGGGGACATTTTCGGCCACTATGTCGACAACCTGGGCGCCGAGTGGACGCACGAGCGGCTCACTTCATCGGCGGCGTCGCAGCGGCCCGGCGAGCATGGCCTGATCGCGCTCGACTGGCACAACGGGAACCGGTCGGTGCTGGTCGACGCCGAACTGTCCGGCCTGCTGGTGGGGGAGACGCTCGCGACCAAGCCGGCCGACATCTACCGAGCGCTGATCGAGGCGACCGCCTTCGGCACCCGCAAGATCGTCGAGACGTTCACCGCGGCCGGCGTGCCGGTGCGCGAGTTCATCGCGGCCGGCGGCCTGCTCAAGAACAAACTGCTCATGCAGATCTATGCGGACGTGCTCAACATGCCGCTCTCCGCGATCGGGTCCGATCAGGGGCCGGCGCTCGGCTCGGCCATCCATGCGGCGGCGGCCGCGGGTGCGTACCCGTCCGTGCGCGCGGCGGCCGAGGCGATGGGCCGCGTCGTACCGAATGCGTTTCTTCCCGATCCTTCCGCGGCGGCGATCTACGACGAGATCTATGCCGAGTACTCGACGCTGCACGACTACTTCGGCCGGGGCGCGAACCGGGTCATGCGGAAGCTGCGGGCCATCCAGCGGAAGGCCGCTTCGTGAGCCTTTCCGACATCAGGAAGATGGTCGCCGATCTGCACGCCGAACTGCCCCGCAACGACCTGGTGGTGTGGACCGCCGGAAACGTGTCGGCCCGGGTGCCCGGCGAGGACCTGCTGGTGATCAAGCCGTCCGGCGTCTCCTACGACGAGATCAGCGCCGACGCCATGGTGGTCACCGACCTCGACGGCAACCTGGTCGAGGGCGAGCACAAACCGTCCAGCGACACCGCCGCGCACGCCTACGTGTACAAGCACATGCCGGACGTTCAGGGCGTCGTGCACACCCATTCCACGTACGCGACCGCCTGGGCCGCCCGCGCCGAGCCGATCCCGTGCGTGCTCACGATGATCGCGGACGAGTTCGGCGGCGAGATCCCGGTCGGCCCGTTCGCGCTGATCGGCGACGACTCGATCGGCCGCGGCATCGTCGAGACGCTGCGCGGCCATCGCTCGCCGGCCGTGCTCATGCGCAACCACGGCGTCTTCACCATCGGCCGTTCCGCCCGCGACGCGGTGAAGGCCGCCGTCATGTGCGAGGACGTGGCGCGCACCGTGCACATCGCCCGGCAGATCGGCACGCCCCGGCCGATCGATCAGGCGGACATCGATTCCCTGTACGCCCGCTACCAGAACGTCTACGGACAGGAGCCCGTCGCATGAAGTCCCAGGTATGGTTCCTGACCGGCAGCCAGCACCTCTACGGCCCGGAGACGCTCGACCAGGTGGCCGCCCAGTCCGCCGAGATCCAGGGCCTGCTCACCGACGCCGGCCTGAGCGCCGAGATCGTCGGCAAGCCGGTGCTCACCGACTCGGGCGCGATCCGCCAGGTGATGCTCGAGGCCAACGCCGACCCGTCCTGTCTCGGCGTGATCGCCTGGATGCACACCTTCTCCCCGGCCAAGATGTGGATCACCGGCCTCGACGTGCTGCGCAAACCGCTGTTGCACCTGCATACGCAACACAACCAGTCGCTGCCATGGGCAACCATCGACATGGACTTCATGAACCTGAACCAGGCCGCGCACGGCGATCGGGAGTTCGGGTTCATCCAGGCCCGGCTGGGCGTGCCACGCAAGACGATCGCCGGGCACGCGGCCGACCCCGTGGTGGCGCAGCGGATCGACGCGTGGGTCCGGGCCGCGGCGGGCTTCGCCCACCTGCGGACCCTGCGGCTGGCCCGCTTCGGCGACAACATGCGCGACGTGGCGGTGACCGAGGGCGACAAGGTCGAGGCCGAGCTGCGCTTCGGCGTCTCGGTCAACACGTACGGGGTGAACGACCTGGTCGCGGTCGTCGACGCGGTCTCGGACGCCGACGTGGACGCCTTGGTCGCCGAATACTCCGACGTGTACGACCTGGCCCCCGAGCTGCGCAAGGACGGCGAGCGGCACGACTCGCTGCGCTACGCGGCGCGGATCGAGGCCGGCCTGCGCCAGTTCCTGGTCACCGGCGGTTTCGGCGCGTTCACCACGAACTTCGAGGATCTCGGCGGCCTGCGCCAGCTCCCCGGCCTCGCCGTGCAGCGCCTGATGGCCGACGGCTACGGCTTCGGCGGCGAGGGCGACTGGAAGACCTCCGCCCTGCTTGCCGCCGTGAAGGCGATGGGCGCCGGCGCCGGCCGCGGCACCTCCTTCATGGAGGACTACACCTACCACTTCGGCCCCGGCGAGCCGAAGATCCTGGGCGCCCACATGCTCGAGGTCTGCCCGACGATCGCCGCCGACCGCCCGCGCTGCGAGATCCACCCGCTCGGCATCGGCAACCGAGAGGACCCGGTCCGCCTGGTCTTCGACGCCGCCACCGGCCCCGGCGTAGTGATCGGCCTGGCCGACATGGGCGACCGCTTCCGCCTGGTGGCCAACGAGATCGAGGTCGTGCCGCCGGACGAGCCGCTGCCGTCACTGCCGGTGGCGCGCGCGGTGTGGAAGCCCCAGCCCTCCCTCTCCACGTCGGCCGAGTGCTGGCTGACCGCAGGCGGCCCACACCACACCGTGATGACCCAGGCGGTCGGCTCCGAGACCCTGCGCGACTTCGCCGACATGGAGCGCACCGAACTCCTGCTGATCGACGACCGCACCACGCCCTTCGACTTCGCCGACCGCGTGCGGTGGAACCAGGCCTACTACCGCCTCTCCCGCCCCATCTGATCTGCCGGCTTCTCCGGCCCCATCTGATCTGCCGGCTTCTCCGGCCCCATCTGATCTGCCGGCCTCTCCCACCTCATCTGATCTGCCCGCCTCTCCGCCCCATCTGATCTGCCCGCCTCTCCCGCTCCGTCTGATCTGCCCCTCTGATCTGGGCGTCTGATCAGACCATCTGATCTCCCCACTTGATCTGCCCGTCTGGGCCGGCCGGTTGCCGTCCGGCGCCGCTTTCTTCCTGCAGGAGGCGGCGCCGGCTCGTTGCTCCTTCGCGTCGACCGTCGACGTGGCAGGCGTCTCGCCGGGCGGCGATCGGCTGGCGGCGGCTCACCGTGCTGCTTTCCTGTTTCCTGCCGCCTTCGGCGCCGGTTCCGCAACGAGCTCTACGACCGGCACGAGCACTTGATCGCGGTCTGGAACGCCTTCCGTGACACCCGGACCGAGCGGCGAGCGGTCGAGTGGCTGAGCCATAACCAGCCGATCACCGAGAGGCGGCCGACCGGTATCTGGCCGCCCATCCGGACCCGGACGAGTCCTGATCCGATCCCCGCCCGGCATGACTGGACTTCTTACAGCTCGTCTTTCATGACTCCAGTTATGCGGCCACGGGCTGTGTGGCGTTTTCAAAGAACAAAGACCGCGTTCCGTATTGCCTCCGATTGTGGCCCGTCGGCTGGGTTGGGGGATCGGACCAGGGTCTCTCATACCGTGGTCCGATGTGCTCGGCGGCTGCCTCTGGCAACCTCGTTCGCAGCGGTTCAGCGAGTCGGTCCGCATTATCGGGCCGGGTTGGCACGAGCCGATGCCGAAATTTGAGGACGTCGAATACAAGGAGATCGGGCGAAACGACAGGCCGCGCGCGGGCAAGGGCGGCGCGCGGGCAAAGGCGGCGCGCGGGCAAAGGCGGCGCGCGGGCAAGGGCGGCGCGTGGGCAAGGGCGGCGCGGGCAAGGGCGGCGCGCGGACGAGGGCGGCGCGCGGACAAGGCGACGCGAGGTCGTGCCGGGCCTAGGAAGGCTGGATGCGTCGACGGCAAGACCGCGAGGGAGGAGGACGGCGAGGCCAAGTGCTCGAAGGTGCCGGGCTCCACGAAATGGTACTTCTGAGACAGGCCACTCGACAAAAAGTGGGCGAATGCGGACGGAGGTTTTGCCACTGACGGATGGTCGTACCGGCCTATGTAGATCTTTTGACTGAGTGGGCGGCGGCGGGATGGTTGACTTCCGGCCATGCCGATCAAGCGGTACGGAGTTCTGCGTGCGACGGTTGTTGATCGTCGGGTGGAGACGACGGATACGCCTCATTATCAGATTCGATTGCGGGCCGGCGCGGTGGAGTATCGGGCGGCCGTCAATGTGCGGTCGCAGGAGCGGCCGCCGGAGTTGCTGTATTTGGCGGTGGACAACTTTCAGCATCCGATTCTCGAGCGGGTTGCTGCGCTGGCCGACGGGTTTACCGAGCTGAGCAGTGACGGGTCGGGGGCGGCGCTGGACTACATCCGGGGGAATCTGTTTCAGCGGGAGATGATGCGGCCGGTGCCTACGGCCGAGCCGGGGCCGGAGAACGACCTCGGGGACTTCCTCGACCATTACGTGCAGAAGGCGCTGGGCGACGCGGACGCGCGGGCCTACGTGTTCGGGCAGGCATGGGGGCCGGAGCCGACCACCAAGGACAAGGTGTTCGGGTTCCTGCCGGGCAACGGCGTGCACGACGTACATATGAATCAGGGGAACAGTGGCCGGTTCGCCGATGACGACGGCGTTTTCCAGGACGGCGCGTTGCTGCTGCATTTTCCGGGGAGCGACAGCTGGGTGGCGATCTTCCTTGCCTTCCAGTCGCAGTCGTTTCACACCGACGATGTCACGGGGCATACGGTGCCGGAGATTCCCGCGCCGGGGCCGGCGCCCGCGCCTGGTCCGGACGAGCCGGACCATCTCGTGCGGGTGGTCGCCGCCCTCGTCAACCCGGTCGGCCCGGCGCCCGAGCACGAGACCGTGACGCTGCTGAACACGTCGCCGGGGGAGATCGACCTGAGTGGGTGGCAGATCGTCGATCGGGCCGGTAACCGCTCTGCGCTCGCCGGTCGGCTGGGGGCCGGTGAGACGGCCCGGGTTGCGGTGGCGCCTCCGGTGCAACTGGGCAACCGGGGCGGGACCATCACGCTGCTCGACGCGCGTGGGCTCAAGGTCGACGGCGTTGCGTACACCTCGGACCAGTCCACTCGGGAGGGCTGGACCATCAAGTTCTGAACTCCATATAGAGCCGTACTCCATATAGAGCCGTGCCCGCCGGTCGTTGACGGCCGGCGGGCACGCGCCCCTGCGAGCGTCACACCGGAGCGTCACACCTGGGTGAGCCGGATGGCCGTCCAGGAGACGGGTGGGAGCGAGGCGTGCAGTTCGCCCTCCTCGACCCAGGCCGTCGCGTTCGGCTTCGGCGTCACCCGGTCTGGGTCGTCCTCGGTGTTGGCCGCCGTCAGGTCGTCGTCGGCCAGGGTCCACGACTCGGCGATCCGGAAGCGGCGCCCGAAGGCCGCCACGCCGACCGCCAGATCGGCCGGCTCGGACAGGCTGCGGTTGACCACGAAGACCGTGACGTCGCCGGACTCCGGGTCGTGCGTCGCCACCGCGTCCAGTGACGGTACCGTGCCGAACCGGGCCGTCTCGTACGACGGGCCGCGCAGTTCGACCCGCAGCACGTCGCCCTTGGCCAGCCGCGAGGTCAGCGCGAACGGGTGGAAGATGGTCTGCCGCCAGGCCGGGCCGCCCGGCTCGGAGCGGATCGGCGCGATCACGTTGACCAGCTGCGCCTGGCAGGCGGCGGTGACCCGGTCGCTGTGCCGCAGCAGCGAGATCAGCAGGTTGCCGACCACCACCGCGTCGGCCACGTTGTAGCAGTCCTCGATCACCCGGGGCGCTACCGCCCATTCGCTCGTCTTGCGGGTGGCCTCCCAGCGCTTCAGATACCAGACGTTCCACTCGTCGAAGGAGATGGTGAGCTTCTTCCTGCTCTTCAGCCGGGCCCCGACGCTGTCCGCGGTGGCGACCACACTCTCCACGAAGTGATCCATGTCGACTGCCGAGGCGAGGAAGCTCGCCAGGTCCCCGTCGAGCGGCTCGTAGTACGCGTGCGCCGAGATGTAGTCCACCTCGTCGTACGCGAGCTCGAGGACCTGCGACTCCCAGGCGGCGAAGGTGGGCATGGACGAGCCCGAGCTGCCGCAGGCGACCAGTTCGACATCGGGGTCCGCCGCCCGCAGCGCCCGTGCGGTTTCGGCGGCCAGCCGCCCGTACTCGATGGCGGTTTTGTGCCCTAGTTGCCACGGCCCGTCCAGCTCGTTGCCGAGGCAGAACATCCGAATCCCGTACGGTTTCTCGGAGCCGTGGGTGCGGCGCAGGTCGGAGAGCCGGGTGCCGGACGGATGGTTCAGGTACTCGTGGACGTCGAGGGCCTCCTGCACGCCCCGGGTGCCGAGGTTGACCGCGTACATGACCTCGACCCCGGCCTTCTGCGCCCAGCGCATGAACTCGTCGATGCCGACCTCGTTGGTCTCCAGGCTGTGCCAGGCGAGCTCGCGCCGCACCGGCCGGTCGGCGGCCGGGCCGATGCCGTCCTCCCAGCGGTACCCGGAGACGAAGTTGCCGCCGGGGTAGCGCACCACCGACACGCCCAGCTCGCGGGTCAGGGCGAGCACGTCCCGCCGGAAGCCGTCCTCGTCGGCGGTCGGGTGGGACGGCTCGTAGATGCCGGTGTAGACGCAGCGGCCCATGTGCTCGACGAAGGAGCCGAACGTGCGGCGGGAGACCGGCGCGATGGTGAAGGTCGGATCGAGGCGGAACGAGGCGTGCAGCACGGGACTCCAGGTTTACTTGAGGCTGCCCACCGACAACCCGCCCTGCCAGTACTTCTGCAGGGTGAGGAAGGCGATGATCAGCGGGATGACCGACACGAGCGAGCCGATGATGATCAGGTTCCAGAGGGACTGGCCGCCGCCGTTGTTGGCGCTGGCCAGCTGTTCCCAGAGGCCGATGCCGACGGTCAGCGGATAGAGCTTCGAACTTGACAGTACGGTCAGCGGCAGGAAGAAGTTGTTCCAGGTCGCGACGATCGACAGCAGCGCCACGGTGACCACGCCGGGCCGCATCAGCGGCAGCGCCACCCGCCAGAAGGTCCGCAGCTCGCCGGCCCCGTCGATCCGAGCCGCGTCGAGCAGCTCGTCGGGGATCGACGCGCCCGCGTACACCCGCATCAGGTAGACCGCGAACGGGCTGAGCAGGGACGGCAGGATCACCGCCCAGATCGTGTCGATCAGGCCGACCTTGCTCATCAGCACGAAGGTGGGGATGACCAGCGCGGTCAGCGGCACCATCACCGAGCCCAGCACGAGGGCGAAGACGATGTTGCGGCCGCGGAAGGTGAACTTCGCGAAGCCGTAGCCGGCCAGCACCGAGACGACCGTGCAGCCCAGGCCGCCGGCGAACGCGTACAGCGCCGAGTTTCCGAGCCAGCGAAGGTATTCGCCGTTGTTGAAGGTGAACAGCGCGTGCAGGTTGTCGAACAGGTGGAAGCCGTTGAACCAGAGCGCCCCGCTGCCCGAGAACAGGCCCCGGGCGTTCTTCGTGCTGGCCACCACGACCCACCACACCGGGATCAGGAAGTAACAGCACAGCGCCAGCAGCAGGAGTTTTGCCCAGACGTGCCGCGGCCTGGTCATGTGAAGAGACTCCCTCGCTTGCGGGTGACGACCATGAAGATGGCGACGGCCACGAACACCACGAAGCCGAGCGCGAAGGAGATGGCCGACGCGTAGTTGAACTGCGCGTAGTTGAAGGCCAGCTCGTACGCGTAGATGTTCGGGGTGAAGTCGGGGGTGATCGAGCCGTTCGCGATCGGGCGCAGAATTTGCGGCTCGCTGAAGAACTGGAGCGTGCCGATCAGCGAGAAGACCAGGATCAACGCGAGCGCCGAGCCGACCATGGGCACCTTGACCCGCAGCGCGATCTGCCGGGCGGTGGCGCCGTCGATCCGGGCCGCCTCGTAGATCGAGGAGTCGATGCCCTTGAGCGCCGCGTAGATGATGATCATGTAGTACCCGGACCATTGCCAGGTGACGACGTTCAGCAATCCGTAGAACACGTTGCCCTGGCTGAGCAGGAACGGTGCCCGGAAGTCGAAGAACGAGGCGATCTGCTCGATCGGGCCGAACGTCGGGCTGTACAGAAAGCCCCACATGAGAGCGCCGAGAACGACCGGGATCGCGTACGGAAGAAAGATGACCAAACGCGATAACCTGGCCAGCCGGCCGGTGATCTCGTCGAGCAGCAGCGCCGCGACCAGGGCCACGAGGATCTGCAACGGGATCACCACGACGCTGAACTTCAGCACGAACCACAGGCCCTTGCGGAACGACGGGTCGCCGAACGCCCGGGTGTAGTTGTCGATCCCGGCGAAGGTGGTGCCGGTGGCCAGGCCCTTGGTCCACAGGCTCAGGTAGCCGGCGTAGACCAGCGGCGCCACCAGGAAGGCGACGAACACCAGCAGGAACGGGAGGATGAACAGCCAGCCCGCGTTGCCGCGGCGGACCTTGCCGCCGCGCGCGACCGGGAGGGCCGGTACGGAGCTGCCGGCGCTGACCGGCGTCTCGACTGCCATGGGACTAGCTCCCCAGGTGGAGCCGGGCGGCTCGCGCCGCCCGGCCGGCGGATCACTGGACGGTGAAGCCCTGTTGCTTCGCGTACGTGACGATCTGGTTGTGCAGGTCGGTGGCCGCCTGCGAGCCGGTCGTCTGACCCTGGTTGATCTTCGCGATCTGGGCCTGGAGCTGGGCGTAGTAGTAGACGGTGAACGGGCTGTAGACCGCGCCCTGGTACGCGTTCTCGGCCGGGACGTAGATGTCCTTGTTCACGGTCTGCCCGTTGAAGAACTCGATTTTCGCGTTCAGGAACTCGTCCGACTTCAGGACGTTCTGGTTGAGCGGGAAGATCGTCTGGGTCTGCCAGCCGTCCTTCAACGACGCGTCATCGGCGTACAGGCCGAGGGCGACCTTGGCCGCCGCCGCCTTGTCCCCGGTCTGCGAGGTGACCGCGAAGGCCGAACCGCCCCAGTTGACCGAGACCGGGTTGTTCGTGTCCCACTGCGGCAGCGGGGCGACCGCGAACTTGCCCTTGTCGGCGCCCTTGCCCACGCCCGCGCCGGTCAGGTAGCCGGGCGCCCACGCCGCCGAGACGTAGGTGGCGTACTTGCCGCCCACCATCCCGGCGATGTAGTCCGTGGTGAACTGATCCTCCTTGCCGACCAGCCCCTGCTTGGACAGGTTGCCCCAGTAGTCGAGCACGTCCTTGGTGGCCTGGTCGTCCAGCTTGATCGTGATGTTCTTCTTGTTCGACAGGTCGTAGACGAACGGCTGCGCGCCCTTCTGGATCATCAGCGCGGTGGTCACGGCCGGCACGTTGCTGCCGAAGTCGCCGAAGACCGGGCCGCCGGCGTCCTTGACCTTCTTGGCGTCCGCGGCGTACTCGTCCCAGGTCTTCGGCGGGGTCTTGATCCCGTACTTCTCGAAGATGTCGGCGCGGTAGATCAGCGCCATCGGGCCGCCGTCGACCGGCGCGGCGAAGACCTTGTCGCCCTGCGAGACGTCCTTCCAGGCGCCCGCGCTGAAGTTCTTCTGGATACCGGAAGCCCCGTAGGGCGCGAGGTCGACCAGTGCGTCCTGGATCTCGAAGCCGACGAGCTGGTCGGCCTCGAGCATGATGACGTCGGGTGCGCCCTTCTTCGCCGAGATCGCGGTCTGGAACTTCGCGTACTCGGGCTGACCCTGGCCGGCGTTGGTCCAGCAGACCTGGACGTCGGTGTGCTGGTTGTTGAAGTTGTCGACGACCTTGGCCATGTTCGGGTACCAGGCCCAGACCAGGACCTTCTTGGCGTCCTCGTGGACGACCTTGTTGGTGCAGTTGGTGGCCTTTGCCGCCGTGCCCCCGCCGCCGGCCGAGTCGTCCCCGCCGCCGCAGGCGGCCAGGCCGAGCGCGAGGACGACGGGGGCCATGAGGGAAAGAGTGGTTCGGAAACGCATTCCTGGCCTCCTGTGATCAGCCGCGCGCCGTCGTTTCCGGGCAAAAAGGGCACAGAAGATTACCGAGCGTGCTGGCGGCTCGGGTGGACGACGCGCTATCTGGGTGGATGCCGAGGGGAGGGGGAGCTCACCGCTCGCCGGTGATGTGTGAGGTAAATTCCTATTGCAGCGCTGCAAAGGACTATGCCTCGGCCGTTCGGCTCTGGCAAGAGGCAACGTCGCGGAAATACCTTCGTGACCGCGGACAACAAACAGGGGAGGCCACCCTTGCGAGAAACTACGCTGCGTGATGTCGCCGAGTTGGCCGGCGTGTCACCGCGCACGGTCTCCAACGTGGTCAACGGCTACGCCAAGGTCACCGACAGCACGCGGGCCAAGGTCGAGCGGGCGATCGCCGAGCTCGGCTACCGGCCCAACGTGCTCGCCCGCAACCTCGCGACCGGTCGCTCCGGGCAGATCGTGGTGGTCGTGCCCTACCTGGACACGCCGTACTTCGCCGAGCTGCTGCAGGCGATCATCCCGGCCGCCCGCAAGCTCGGCTACAACGTGCTGATCGACCAGACCGACGGCGATCGCGCGCACGAGGGCGAGCTCATCGGGCGCGGCTCGCGCCGCTTCCTCTTCGACGGCATGATCATCAGCCCGCTGGGCCTCGCTCAGGACGACCTTTCCGTACGCGATCCCGACCTGCCCCTCGTGGTCCTCGGCGAGCGCCGCTCGGACGGCACGTTCGACCACGTCGGCATCGACGACCTGGCGGCCTCGACCGAGGCGGTGTCGCATCTGATCGACATCGGCCGCCGCCGGATCGCGGCGATCGGTGACCAGCCGTACCCGACCGGCGAGGCGGCCCAGCTGCGCACCCGCGGATTCCGGGCCGCGCACCAGGCGGCCGGCCTGCCGGTCGACGAGTCGCTGATCATCGGCACTCCCCGGTTCAACCGGATCGACGGCGCCACCGCGATGGCCGCGCTGCTCGACCGGGCGGACCCGCCGGACGCGGTGTTCTGCTACAGCGACCTGGTCGCCTCCGGCGCGATCCACACCCTGCTCGACCGCGGTCTGCGGGTGCCCGAGGACGTGGCGATCATCGGCTACGACGACATCGAGGACGGCCGCTACAGCCAGCCCACGATCAGCACCATTCAGCCGGACAAGAAGGCGATCGCGCAGCTCGCCGTCGATCGCCTGGTGCTGCGGATCGGCAGCCGAGAGCCGGTACCCGGGGTCGAGCTCAAGGTGGCGCACCGTTTGGTGCCCCGGCAGAGCACGATCGGTCGTTGATCCGGTTGACCGGCGCACCTGCCCGGCGGAGCGTTCATGAGCGGCGAGCGGGCCGCCTTCCGCGGTTGGGGAGTTGACGGACCATTTACCCGGGGGAATGTAGGTTGTCCGGTTGAAACGGCTTCGTCGAGCACCCGAAGGAGCGGACCGTGACGTTTTCCGCCCGTGAGCGCTGGATCATGCTGGTGGCGAGCGCCTGGCTCGTTACCGGCCTGCAGTTGGACGCCTACGCCCACGCGACCACGCCCCAGCTGGAGACCTTCTGGACGCCGTGGCACGCCGTGCTCTACTCGGGGATCGCCGCCTCCGGACTGACCCTGGTCTGGCTGCTGCGCTCGCGGCTGCCGCGGATCCCCACGTACGAATCGGTGCTCGCGCTGCCGAACGCGTTGCGGATCCCGATGCTGGGCATGGCGTTCCTGCTCGTCGGCGGCGCGATCGACACGTTGTGGCACAACATCTTCGGCATCGAGAAGGGCCTCGAGATCTTCGTGAGCCCGAGCCATCAGTTCATCATCCTGGGCATGGTGCTGGTCGCGGTCGGGCCGGCCCTGATGACGACGGCGCCGCGGCTGGGCCTCGGCGACGCTGCGCTGGTCACCGTCTCGGCGCTGCTGACCGTGCTGCCGCTGCACATCTTCTCGCTGCACGCCAACGTGCTGGGCCGGATCTACTTCGGCAACGGCGACAACCCGGTGCGCATCTACTCCAGCGACGCCCAGATGATGCACGCGTATCTGTTCACCACGGCGCTCCTGCTGCTGCCGATCGTCCTGATCGGACGGCGGTGGTCGGTGCCGATCGGAGTGCCCACGGTGCTGGTGGCGGTGCCCGCGCTGGCCATGCATCTGATGTTCCTCTCCGACGAGAAATGGTGGCTGTCGCTGACGGTCGCCGCGGCCGCCGCCGGTGTCGAACTGGTCATCCGGGTGGTGGGGCCGCTGCTGTGGGTCTCGTCGTCGGTGGCCTGGCTGCTGCTCGGGCTGGCCGGGCCGCCGGTGGTGTGGGGCACGCTGTTCCTGGTGGGGGACATCGAGATCGGGGTGGGGTGGAACATCCACATCGTCGCCGGGATCCTCACCTACGTCTCGTTGACGGGGGCGGCGACGGTGCTGGTCGCCCGCAACGTGCGGCCGCCCGCACCGGCCGCGGCGGGGCCCTCGCCGGAGCTCGCCTCGGACACCGCTGCTTCGTGACGTCGTTGCCGCTTCGCCGGGTGGTTTCGCCGGCCGTGCTCGCCATGTCGCTGCTGGTAGGGCGGGTGGTTTCGCCGGTCGGGCTCGCCATGTCCTTGCTGGTTCGGCGGGTGGTTTCGCTGGTCGGGCTCGTGGCGGTCGTGCTCGCCGGGTGGGCGTCGCCCGCGTCCGCGCACGCGGGCGGCCTCGTCGCCACCGATGCGCGCAGCCGGGTGGTGTCGGTGACGCCGTCGGTTCCCGGCATGTCGGTGGCCACCATCGAGGACGGCGCCAAACTCCGGCTGGTCAACGGCACGGCCTCCGTGGTGGCCATCCCGCCCGGCGGCGGGCCGGCCGCCCCGGCGACGGTCGCCGCGGGCCACACCGCGATGTGGGCCGATTCGCGTACGTCTCCGGTCGGCAAGAGGATCGGCGCGGGTGCCGTGCGGCCGTGGACGCTGGTGCTGGAGGTGGCGGGTGCCGCGGTGACGGTCACCGGGGTGCTGGAGGGCGCTTCGCCGCCGGCCTTCGTCGTCTGGTGGGGGGCCACGCTGGCGTTGGTCGTCGCGATTCCGGTGGTCTGCCGCCGTTCCGGCCGTTCCGGCGGCTCCGGTCGGTCCCGCCGCGGGGAAGTGGTGCTGGCCGGGGCCGGACTGGTCGCCATGGCCGCGTCGATCGCGCACGTCACCGGCTCCACGATGGAGGTGGTCTCGGCGCCGGCGCTGGGCACGTTCGTCAGCGCGGCCGGCGTCAACCTGCTCGCCTGGCCGCTGATCCTGGGCGGCGCGGTGGCGGCGTACCGCGGCAGACCGGCCGGGCTGCTGGCGGTGTGCGCCGGTGCGGCGCTGACCGCGGTCTCCGTCCTGCCCGACGTGACGTCCTTCCACCGGGCCGTGCTGCCGTTCGCCGGACCCGACGCGATCGAACGTGTTCTGGTCGTGCTGGCGCTCGGCGCCGGCGTCGGCACGGCGGTGGCCGGTGGTGCGGTGCTGCGCGGGCTGGCGGCCCAGGAAGCGCGCGCCGGAGAGCCCGCATGAAACGTCGCTGTCCGTGGTGGCTCATCGGCGGCGCTGTTCTTCTCGCGGGGTGCGGGCAGGCGCCGGCGACGCGGGTCTCCGACTGCTCATCGACCGCTCCCGGGACCGTCGTGGTCACCTCGGCCCTGCGGAACGGGCGGGCAACGCCGGCGCCGCACCGGGTGGCGGTGCCGGCGGGTGGGACCGTGCAGGTGCGGGTGGAGTCGGACCAGGTCGTCGAGGTGCACGTCCACGGGTACGACCTCGAATACGACGCTGCCCCCGGCGTACCCGGATGTGTGTCGTTCGTGGCCGATCGGGCCGGGCTCTTCGACGTCGAGGCGCACCCGGACACGCTGCTGCTGCAGCTCGAGGTCAAGTGATCCCGCTCGCGCACGGGATCGGCCAGTCCACCGATCTGCCGCTGCCGCTGGATCTGGTCCTCCAGGCCGGCGCGGCGACCGTGGTCATCTCGTTCCTGGGGGCGGCCCTGCTGTGGCGTCGCCCTCGCCTGGCCGGTGGGGTGGAACGCCATCCGCGTACGACATGGTGGCGTCGCCCGCTGCAGATCCTGGTGCTCGCGGTGTGCGTCTACCTGCCGGCGGACGCCCTGCTCGGGCCGCGCGACGAGTCGAACCCGGCGGCGCACGCCCTTTACGTCTGGCTCTGGGTCGGGCTGATTCCGCTGAGCGTGCTGTTCGGGCCGGTCTGGCGTGCGGTCAACCCGCTGCGCACCATTGCTCGTCTGCTGCGCCGGCCGGTTCGCGCCGCCCCGGGCGGTCAGCCGTGGGCAGCCGCGGCGGGACTGCTCGCGTTCGCCTGGCTGGAACTGATCGCACCCGATCGGGCCGATCCGCTGGTGCTCGGACTCTGCCTCCTGGGATACGCCGTCGTGCAGGTCGGGCTCATTTTCCGGTACGGCGCGGACTGGCCCGCCCGCGGCGATCTCTTCGAGGTCTACTCCGATCTCGCCGGGCGCCTGAGCCCGCTGCGGTGGCGTCCGCCGCTCTCCGGCCTGGCCGCCGACCATCCGGCCGGGGCGGGGCGAGCCGCGTTCCTCGCGATCTGGTGGGGATCGACCATCTTCGACAGTGCCGCCGGGTCGCCGGCCTGGGCCGGGTTCGTGCAGCGGGCGGGCGCGCCGGTCCTCTGGTCGACGCTCGGGCTGGTGCTGATCTGCGGCGTGGTGTTCGTCGCCGTCCGTACGCTTCCGGGAAAGCTCGACGTGACCAACTCGTTGATCCCCATCGCGGTCGGTTACACGCTCGCTCACTACCTCACGTTGCTGCTAGTCGAGGGGCCACGCGGCGGGTTGCTGCTCGTCCAGCAATGGGGACTGGCCGAGGGCGCGACGTGGAACGTGCTCCCCGACCCGCACGTGATCTCCGTGCTGCAGGTGGCGCTGATCCTGCTCGGCCACGCGCTCGGCGTGCTGGCCGCCCACGACCTGGCCCTCGCGGACAGCCCCGGCCGGCCGCCGCTGGCGGTGCTGGCCGACGAGCTCCCGGTGGTCCTTTTCATGATCGCCTGCACCTGGACGGGCCTGTTCCTGCTGTTCGTCCGCTGACCTCTGTTGTGGAGACGACTACCTGGAGTAGTCATTGAGGGTTCAAATGTGACCGATTTCTGACCCGGCGGCTCCGCGAGGCGCATCGATGAGCAAAAGATCGCTAAACTACGGTCGTCCCATACCGCTGCTGCTGAGGAGATGTTGGTGGAAGGCGCGCCGACCGATTCGGCTGACGTACCCAACCAGCGCACGGCCGCCGAGCGGGCCGCCGTCGAGCGGGCCGCTTCGTTACGGGCCGTGTTCGCGTCCTCGCCGCGCCCGGGCCAAGGCCCGGATACGCCACGCGTGCCGGGCGAGACGACCGGGAGCCGGCCGTTCGCCGGGGTGGGCCGACCGGGTGCGGGCGCGCCCGGCGGACCATGGCCGTCGGCGGGCACGGGCGGGGGGTCGCACCAGGACGCGGCTACCCGGACACCGAAACGGCGCAAGCGTCGACTCTGGCTGATCCCGGTGGTGATCCTGCTCCTCGCGATCGGCGGCGGCGCGGCCTACGTGGCGATGCGCGGGAATCCGTTCCGCACCCAGGATCGTGTCGCCACGGTCGATCCGAGCGCCGGTTCACAGTCCACTCTCCAACCCATTGCGACCGGTCCGGCCGCATCGTTCGGTCCGTCGATCGATACGTCGGCACTGGGCGAATCCGCGCCGTCGGCGAGTGCGTCGGCCTCGGCCTCGCCGCCACCTTCGCCGGTTGGCCGGCCCAATCCGGCCAAGACCGATCTCGCGCTGCACAAGAAGGCCAAGAGCCTCAGCGACGAGCAACCCCAGTACCCGGCCGCGGCCGCCGTCGACGGCGACCCCACCACCCGATGGAGCAGCGGCTTCTCCGACCCGCAGTGGATCCGGGTCGACCTGGGCGCGGTCTGGTCGGTGACGGACATCAAGCTCTACTGGGAAAACGCATCCGCGAAGAGCTACCACGTGGACGTCTCGCTGGACGCCAAGCACTGGACGACGGTCTACCGCACCACCTCGGGCACCGCGGGCGTCCGCGACATCCCGGTTCCCCCGACGCCGGCCCGGTACGTGCGCATGTACGGCACCGAGCGCAACAGTCAGTTCGGTTACTCCCTGCTGGAGTTCGAGGTCCGCTGACGATCGGGCCCGCTCACCCTTCGGTGCGGCGGTGCGCTGATCGTTCGCGGCCGCTCACCCTTCCGTGCGGCGGTGGGCTAACCGCTGCCGAACAGCCGCGCCTGCTCTCGGTGGTGCTCGGCGACCTTCCACAGATCGCGCGAGGTGAAGCCGACGCCCGGTGCGAGCCGCTCCATGTCCGCGGCCGCCGCGAGGTGCCACTGCGTCGCGTGTTCCCGGCAGGGGAGACAGGTCACCTTCTCCGGGCGGGCCGAGGTCATCGCGTACGCGACTTCGAGCCCGCACCCGGTCGTGACGGTGACCGGCGCGTCCCCGACCAGCCCGAACGTGTCGGCGAGCATGCGGCGCGTGGCCGCCTCCCGGTTGAGGTTCCGCTCGACGTGGATGTGCGGGTTCATTTCTGATCGGCCTGACCGCTGGTGGTCTGGTCGGCCTGACCGTTGCTGGTCTGGTCGGCCTGACCGCTGCTGGGCGAGGGGGCCGCCCTGCCCGCCGCGGGCTGCGCGGTTGCTGTGCCGTCCGCCGGCCCGTCGCGCCTCGCCCAGCCCGCCGGTGAAGGCGGGCGGAGGCCGTCGAGGACCACGGCGAGGATCCGATCGCGTGCGGTCACGTCCGATCCCGCGTACTCGATCGCCCTGGACGTGCCCGCCAGCAAACCGATCAGATCGGACACTTCCAGGTCCCGGCGCACGGCGCCGGTCTCCTGGGCGCTGCGGAGCAGCGTGCCCAGCGCGCGCCTGACCTCCTGGTGCACCTCACCGGCGGCCTCCTGCAGGTCGACGCCGGCCGAGGTGAGCATCGCCGCGAGCGCGTTCTTGACCTCGCCCTGCGCGACCGCCTGGCGCAGGAAAGAAGTGAGCGCCTTCCCCGGATCGGAACTTTCCGCGAGCCGGAAAGCGTCGTCGGCGAGCCGGTGGAGGCGGGCCACGAAGACGCCTTGGATCAGTTCCTCCTTGGTCGGGAAGTGCCGGAAGAGCGTGCCGACGCCGACCCCGGCGGCTCGGGCGATCTCCTCGGTGGACACCGTCGTACCGCGCTCGACCAGCACCTTCTCGGCGGCTTCGAGGATGCGGGCGCGGTTGCGACGGGCGTCGGCGCGCAAGGTCATGCGAATCCCGACTGGTAAGCGGAGTGAGTACTCCGTATATTCGGAAGCGGAGTGGAGACTTCTATTTAACCAGGGGAGAAGCGATGAGCACACCCAGGGAAGTTTTCGAGCGGCTCAGCGACGGGATCGGCAGCGGCGACTGGTCGGAGCTGCATCTTCTGTACGCCGAGAACGCCGAGGTCACGATCCCGTTCATGATGCCGGCCGCGGTCCGGATCCACGGTCGCGAGCAGGTTCGCCAGCACTTCGCCCAGTTGGATGGTCAGATCACCCTCGAACCGCGGGACGTCCGGGTCTACGAGACGTCCGATCCGGAACTGATCGTGGCCGAGTTCGACTATGCCGTCGGCGGCCGGGTGCTGCCGAACATCCAGGTGCTGCGCGTGCGGGACGGCCTGATCGTGGAGACGCGCGACTATCACCACCACGCGGCGCTGGCGGAAATGATGGGCTGACTGTCGAAACCGCTCGGGCCCGATCGTGTAGACGATGAACAGCACTCGAGAGGAGCCACCGATGAGGCAATACCTGCTCAGCGTCTACCAGCCCGACGGCGACCCGCCGCCGCCGGAGATCCTCGACCCGATCATGGCCGAGCTGGGGAAGCTCAACGACGAGATGCGGGCCGCCGGCGCGTGGGTCTTCGCGCTCGGGCTGCACCCGGCGAGCGCCGCGACGGTGCTGCGCGATGAGGTGATGACGGACGGGCCGTTCACCGAGGGCAAGGAGCACCTCGGCGGCTTCACCGTGATCAACGCGCCCGATCTGGACGCGGCGCTCGCCTGGGGGCGGCGGATGTCGGCGATCCTGCGGCCGCCGCTCGCGATCGAGGTTCGGCCCGCGGTGTGAACGAGGGGAGCCGGCCGGTGCCGGATCACACCAAGCCGCACCGGCCGGCCCGCCCGGACATGCCGGCCCGCCCGGACATGCCGGCCCGCCCGGACATGCCGGCCCGCCCGAACATGCCGGCCCGTCCGGACATGCCGGATCAGCCGGACATGCCAGCTCGCCCGAACATGCCGGACGAGCCGGACACACCGGATCAACCGAATATGCCGGATCAGGCGGATATGCCGGATCAACCGGATAGGCCGGGCTGCCCCGACTCTCCGGCGGAAACGATCGGTCCGGCCGGAGGGTACGACGCGATCGCGATCGAGCGGATCTTCCGCGCCGAGTACGGCCGCGCCGTCGCGGTCCTGACGCGCCACTTCGGCGATCTCGACGTGGCCGAGGAGGCGGTGCAGGAGGCGTTCGTCGCGGCCGTCCGGCGCTGGCCGGAGCTGGGCATCCCGCCCAGCCCGGCCGGCTGGATCATCACGACGGCGCGGAATCGGGCGATCGATCGGCTACGGCGCGAGTCGGGCCGGCCCGCGGTCGAGGCCGCCGCTTCGGGCTACGCCGCCGGCTTCCGCGCGGCTGTGAACACGGGTGGCGCTTCCGGATCGGATGTGCCGGACGTGGGGTCGGATGTATCGGATGCGACCGAATGGGGCGACGACATGCTCCGGTTGATCTTCACCTGCTGCCACCCGGCGCTCGCGCCCGCCGCCCGCGTCGCGCTCACCCTGCGCCTGCTCGGCGGCCTGTCCACCGCCGAGATCGCGCGAGCGTTCCTCACCACCGAGTCCACCATGGCGCAGCGAATCTCCCGCGCCAAGGGCAAGATTCGCGACGCCGGCATCCCGTACCGGGTGCCGCGGGACGCGGAGTTGCCGGTCCGCCTCGGCGGGGTGCTGGCCGTCCTCTACCTGATCTTCAATGAGGGGTACGCCGCCAGCGCCGGCGGCAACCTCACGCGGCCCGATCTCACGTCCGAGGCGATCCGGCTGACCCGCACCCTCGTACGGTTGATGCCGGACGAGCCGGAGGCCCGCGGCCTGCTCGCGCTGATGCTGCTGATCGAGGCGCGCCGACCGGCGCGGATCACCCCGGCGGGCGACCCGGTGCTGCTTTCCGACCAGAACCGATCGCTGTGGGACCGCTCGAAGATCGAGGAGGGGAAGTCGCTGCTGCGCGCCTGTCTGCGGCGCAACCAGCCCGGGCCGTACCAGATCCAGGCCGCGATCAACGCGGTGCACGCCGACGCTTCCCGAGCGGACGCGACCGATTGGCGGCAGATCCTGCTCCTGTACGACCACTTGGCCGCGCTCACCCCGACCCCGATCGTCGCCCTGCACCGCGCGGTGGCGCTCGCCGAGGTGCACGGCCCGGCGCCCGCCCTCGAGGTGGTCGACGCTCTCCCCGATCTCGACCAGCACCATGTGCGGCACGTGGTGCGAGCCGACCTGCTGCGGCGCCTGGGCCGGCTCGCCGAGGCCGCCGATGCCTACGACCGCGCCGCCGACCAGGCCGGGAACGAGCCGGAACGGCGCTTCCTGCGCGCCCGCGCGACAGCTCTCCGAGGCAGGTAGCAGTCGACCAGCGGGACGTTCGCGGTCCGTCGGCGGGCCGTCGCATGCCCAATGCCGGTGCGGTGCGGCCGATGGAAAGGCGACCGGGCCGTCGGGCGCCGCCGGTGCGAAAGGCGACGCGGCCGTGGGCGGGCGATGGCGGTCACCGGCCCACGACCACGCCGGTCGTCGCGCCCTCGTGTCCGAAGGCACGGAAGGTATCCCACCCCGAAAGAACCGTATGCGCAACAGTTCTGTCTCATAGACGTCGCTCGCCGCCAGTTCGGGCAAACTTTCGATTGTGGACCTCGACGTGGTGAGCCGGATCGTTGCTGAGCGGGGAGCGGCCGCGCAGCTGTGCGTGCTGGCGCCTCGCCACGACGCCGACCAGTGAGGGCGAGTCCGATCGGGTCTCGCGGATGCCGATCAGATGGTCGGAAGGCTTTCAACTCGGCGGGTTGAGCGGCGAGCGGTACATCGGGGCGCGATCCGATCCGCTCGCGTTCGGACACAACGGATCCAACGCGTGCATGGGGTGGGCCGATCCGGGACGCCGGCTCGTGGTCGCCTACCTGACGAATCGGCTCGGCGGCGGTCCGGCGCGATCGCCGCACCAGTGCGCGATCAGCGACGCGATCCTCGCCGCGGCGGACGCTGCCGCGACGTGAGCCGATCAGCGACGCGATTTTCAATGATGCGGGTGCGGTCGTGGAAGGCGCATCTCCAGCGTGAGCTCGTCGTGGATCTCGATGCCGAAGTCACCGACCAGCGGAATGCCCGGCTTGATCCGCCGCGACCCGTCCACCCCGCCCGGGGTCACCCCCACCAGTCGCATGCCGCGTCGCTGATAGAACCGGAGCGCGTCCAGGTTGTCGTTCGTGGTGATCAGCCAGAGGCGCCGCAGCCCGGCCCGCTCGGCATGGTCGGCGGCGGCGTTCAGCAGGACCGTGCCCACTCCGGCGCCCTTCACCACCGCATCGATCGAAACTACTTCAAAAGCGTCACTTCCGATTGCGTACGTGAGAAGCCCGGCCAACCGTCCCCGCCGCTCGGCCAGGATCGCCGGCAGGGTCGCGGCGTCGTAGACGACACCGTGAGCGATCACGATCGTGCTGCCCCAGGAGCGGCTCAGCAGGTCGACGATCCGGGAATGGTCGGCCGCGGTGGCTTGACGGACATCGATCCGGTCCATGCTGCTCACGCTAGGGCAGGTTCGGTCGGAAGTGATCCGTCATGTCGTCAGCCGGTCGGCCGGGGTTGCGTGCGTCGGGGTAAAAACGGTCGGAAGTGGTCGGCCACGTCGTCGGCGATCGCGTCGGCGGTGCGGGTGCCGTCGACCTCGATCACGCGGATGCCGTGCCGGCGGGCCTCGCGGACGGCGTCCTCGGTGATGAGGCGGTCGCGTTCGAAACGGTTGCGCGCGGCCAGCTCGGGGTCGCTGACCCGGTGGCCGATGCGCCGCGCGCGGGGGAGGGCGGTGGCCTGGCGCCGGCGCCACGGCTCGGTGGGCGCGAGGACGACCATGCGGGCCGGGTCGGTGATCGCGGCGACCAGTTCGGGTCGCAAGCCCCAGCCGTCGACGAGCACCGGATGCGCGGTGACAATGCCACGCAGGTCGTCGAGCACCCAGCCGAACCGTTCGGGAAAGCCGACGAGGACGCTCTCGGCCATCTGGGCGGGCGTCGGGCCGATCCAGGCCGCTTCCCAGTCGGTCTCGAGCACGTCGCGCCACTTCGGGCCGTCCTGCGCCGGGCGTTCGGTCGTGGTCGTCGCGCTCTCGGTGGCACGCGCTGTGCCTGACGTCGCCGCCTCTTCGGCAGCCCGCGCGCGACGGACGCGAGCGGCGACTCGGCGGTCCTCGTGGCCGCGGGCGTCGTGGTAGTCGTAGTGATAGTGGACCAAATGATGCCGGTCGGTGAGGAGACCGGCGACCGTGGTCTTGCCGGCCCACTGGCCGCCGCCGATCCACAGCGCGTTCCGAATCGTGCCGTCCTGGGTCCATTGCATGGCATCAACGGTCCCTGCCCGGATTGACAAGATCAAGTCTTGTATGTCGTACCCCGGTCTGATGTATTTGGGTTAGCGGACGAGTAGCTTTGCCGGGCATGGAAGCACAGCTCACGGCGATGCGCGGAGAGTTGGTGGGCTTCGCATATCGGATGCTCGGCTCACCATCTGAAGCGGAGGACGCCGCGCAGGAGACGTTGTTGCGGGCGTGGAAGCACGCCGGCGACTACGACCCGGCCCGCGCCACCGTCCGCACGTGGGTCTACCGCATCGCCACGAACGTCTGCCTCGACATGCTTCGCAGCGCGCGGCGCCGCGCCCGCGCCGTCGACTTCGCCTCCACCGCGAGCCCCGGTGGCGACCTCGGCGTGCCGCTCCCGGAGTCGACGTGGGTGCTGCCGATCCTCGACCGCTCGCTGGCCGACCCGGCCGACGTGGCGGTCCGCCGCGAGACCATCCGGCTGGCCTTCGTCGCGGCCCTGCAGCACCTGCCGCCCCGCCAGCGCGCCGTCCTGATCCTGCGCGACGTGCTGTGCTGGCCGGCCGACGAGGTGGCCACCCTCCTGGAGACGAGCGTCGGGTCGGTGACCAGCGCCCTGCAGCGCGCCCGCACGTCGCTGCGCAAAACCGACCTGTCGCCGCCCAGCCCTCTCGGCGACGCGGCCAAGCGATCCCTGGTCGAGCGGTATGCCGACGCCTTCCACCGCGACGACGTGGCCGCCCTGGTCGCCCTCCTGCAGGAGGACGTGGTCAACTCCATGCCCCCGTTCACCTGGTGGATCCGCGGCCGCGAGTCGGTCGCCGCGGTCATGGCCGCCTCCGACGGCTCCTGCCACTCGGCCCGGCTGGTCCCCGAAACGGCCAACGGCGACCTGGCCCTGTGGCAGGAGCGCCCGACGGGCCCAAACGGGGAGTTCGAGCCGTTCGCCCTCCTGGTCTTCGACTTCGGAGAGGAGCTGATCAGCAGCGTGACGACGTTCCTGGGCTACCGAGCCCCGGCCTGACCAGCACCGTCCGGCAGCGCCGCGGCCACCAGGGCCGGTGAGCACCACCGGGTCGGGGCACGGCGCGTCCCCACCGCCGGCGATCACGGGCAATGCCGCCAGGTAGCAGTTCGTCGCGGACACGGCGGTGGGCGCGGCCGCCCGGCGTGCGGCTGGCGGCGGGCCTGGTGGTGGCGGCCGGCGGCGGCTGTCGGGGGTCGGCCGGGCGGTGAGCGTGGGCGGCCGTCCGGGGGCGGGCATGGCGGCGGCTGGGCGGTGGGGTGCGGGTGGCGGCCCTCGGGGGCAGCTGGGCGGTGGGCGCGGTGGTGACGCGGGTGGCGGCCCTCGGGGGCAGCTGGGCGGTGGGCGCGGCGGTGACGCGGGTGGCGGCCCTCGGGGGCGGCCGGGCGGTGGGCGCGGTGGTGACGCGGGTGGCGGCCCTCGGGGGCGGCCGGGCGGTGGGCGCGGTGGTGACGCGGGTGGCGGCCCTCGGGGGCGGCCGGGCGGTGGGCGCGGCGGCGACGCGAGGCGGCCCTCGGGGTTGGCTGGGCGGTGGGCGCGGCCGTCCGGGGTGAGCGGTGGGCGCGGGCCGTCCGGGGTGAGCCGGGAGGTGGGCGCGGACGGTGGGGCGTCCGGATGTCATCGGGCAGGCATGACATCCGGCCCGGGTGAACGGCGGGGACCGGCATGACCATCGGGATATGTCCATGCGCCGGGTGGCTCCCGCGATCGCCCTGTTCTTTCTGTCGCCGCTGGTGGCCGAGTTTCTGCTGGGTGACTTCACGTTGGCTCAGCTCACGTTCGTGCTTGCGCTGGCGCCCGCCTACGGTGGCGCGGCGGTCGTCATACGTGAGCTGACTCGGCGGGCCGGACGGGGGTGGCCCACGATCATCCTGCTGGCCCTCGCCTACGGGGTGATCGAGGAGGGGCTGGAGACCCAGTCGCTGTTCAACCCGAACTATCTGCATGCGCACCTGCTCGACCACGGGTTCGTGCCGGCCCTCGGGATCGCGATTCCGTGGACGCTGTTCGTGCTCTCCCTGCACACCGTGTGGAGCGTGAGCACGCCGATCGCCCTGGTCGAGGAGTGGACCACCCGGCGCGTCACGCCATGGCTGCGGCTGCCCGGCCTGGTCTTCTTCTCGGGGATGGCCGTGGCGGGCGCCGTCTTCACCTTCGCCATCTCCTACGCGGACGGTCACTTCATGGCCAGCCCCACCCAACTGACCATCACGAGTGTCGTGGCCGCGGCCCTGATCGTGACCGCGTTCCGTCTGCCGCGCACGACCGCGCCCGCGTCTGCCGCGCCCGCGTCTGCCGCGCCCGCGTCTGCCGCGCCCGCGTCTGCCGCGCCCGCGTCCGCGGCGCCCGCCCCGGTGGCGCCTCGGCCGTGGGTCGTGCTGGTCGCCATCTTGGTGGGCGGGTTCGTCCTCTTTGCTGGTGACGCGCTGCCTGCCGGCGTGGGTGTGGTCTTGCTGACGGTCGCCCTGGCCGGTGCTGCCGTGCTGATTCTGCGGTGGTCTCGCCGGCCCGGCTGGGACGGGCGGCACCGCCTGGCCACGGCGGCGGGCGCGTTGCTCACCTACGCCTGGCACGGCTTCCTGATGCAACCGGTCATCGCCTCGCCGCCCGCGCTGGTCTTGGTCAGCCACGCGGTGTTCGCCCTGGCCGCGGTGCTGCTGGTGGTCGCCGAGGCCCGCCGGGTCGGCGCCCGCACCGCCGCGTCGGCGGAGGCCGGGAGTGCAGCGGTGGCGGAGGCCGGGAGTGCGGGGGTGGCTGAGGCGGGCTCCTTGACTTCGAGGAACGATCGCGGCGTGACTTGGCCGATGGACAACGTAACCCC
>NZ_JAOSZE010000189.1 GCF_025630775.1 Actinoplanes sp. KI2 | reverse complement strand
CAGGGCCACATCGACGCCCAGGGCGGCGAAGCTGGAGAGCGTGGTCTGGAAGTTGCTGGGCAGGGAGCTGCCGCCGGTGAAGTGGGTCTGCAGGCCGACGCAGTCGATCGGGACGCCGCGGGACTTGAAGTCCTGGATCATCCGGTAGACGCCCTGCGTCTTGGCGTAGGACCAGTTCTCGATGTTGTAGTCGTTGTAGCAGAGCTTGACCGACGGGTCGGCGTTGCGGGCGGTGCGGAAGGCGACCTCGATCCAGTCGTTGCCGGTGCCC
>NZ_JAOSZE010000188.1 GCF_025630775.1 Actinoplanes sp. KI2 | reverse complement strand
CCGCGGACGTACGGGTAGCGCACCCTGGTCGGCGAGTACGTGTACCAGGAGAACGCCGCCCCGCGCGGGCAGCCCCGCGGCTCGTACTCGGGCCGGTCCGGGCCGACGCTGGGATAGTCGGTCTGCTGCGCCTCCCAGGTGATGATCCCGTCCTTGACGTACACCTTCCAGGAGCACGACCCGGTGCAGTTGACGCCGTGGGTCGAGCGCACCACCTTGTCGTGCGACCACCGATCCCGGTAGAAGGCGTCCGCCTGCCGGCCGCCGATCTC
>NZ_JAOSZE010000187.1 GCF_025630775.1 Actinoplanes sp. KI2 | reverse complement strand
TCGCCCGGTGCGAAGCAGGTCTGTCCGAACAGGGCGGCCTGCTGGTCGCCGATGGCCGCCGCGATCGGCACGCCGGGCAGCACCGTGTCGGCGTAGCCGTACACCTCGGACGAGGACCGGATCTGCGGAAGCATGGCCCGGGGGATGTCGAAGAAGCCCAGCAGCTGCTCGTCCCAGTCGAGGGTGGCCAGGTTCATCAGCATGGTCCGGCTGGCGTTGGTGACGTCGGTGAGGTGCCGGCCGGTCAGGTTCCACAGCAGCCAGCTGTCCATCGTGCCGAACA
>NZ_JAOSZE010000186.1 GCF_025630775.1 Actinoplanes sp. KI2 | reverse complement strand
GGCCGGAACGCCGCTGGTGGGCTTCAGCATTGGTGGTACGACGACGGTTGGAAGTCGTCCAACCTGGGCGGTGCCATCGAGGGCACCCCGGCGGCCTACTTCGCCGATGGCCAGAACCACGTCTATGTGCGGAGTCCGGGCGGGGCGTTGTGGCATTTCTGGTATGACACCAGCTGGCATTCGGCCAGCCTGGGCGGTTCGATCACCGGCACTCCGACGGCGTACTACGCCGCTGGTCAGCACCACGTCTACGCGCGGGGCAGCGACGGCGCGTTGTGGCACTGGTGGTA
>NZ_JAOSZE010000185.1 GCF_025630775.1 Actinoplanes sp. KI2 | reverse complement strand
AGCAGATAGATCACGACTCGGGCCGGTAACAAGCGGACCCGGTGCTGGACGCGATGGGTCGCGGTGAGGACCTCGTCGATCATCTCGAACGGGATCAAGCGGGTCAGCTCACCGAGATGACCGGCAGCGAACGGTCCCGCCGCTACCGTGACCGTGCGGGTTATGGCAATCTGATCGACCAAGCGGAGTTCCTGGTTCGGGGTTGTCTTGGAGTGACGAACCTCTATACCGGAACTCCGCTTCTCACTTCCCGTTCAACACACCTTGACGGCCGCCCGAGTTCCTTAACTGAACGGCGTTG
>NZ_JAOSZE010000184.1 GCF_025630775.1 Actinoplanes sp. KI2 | reverse complement strand
TTACCCGCGCCGCTACGAGGACCAGGAGGAGTGGCGCGGTGGCTGGACGCTCAACCGGCGCGGCCGGCTGACGCTCAAGGGCGGCGGCCGGTTCAAGAAGCTGCTCACCATCTTCGCCAACCCGAAGCTGCCGTCCATTCAGGACTACTACGAGCCCTGGACCTACGACTACGAGACGCTCACCAACGCGCCGTTGCAGGAGCACACCCCGGTGGCCCGCCCGAAGTCGCTGCTCACCGGCGAGGACATGAAGATCTCCTGGTCGGCGAACTGGGACGACGACCTGGGCGGCTCGCCCGACCACGGG
>NZ_JAOSZE010000183.1 GCF_025630775.1 Actinoplanes sp. KI2 | reverse complement strand
CTATCCGCGCCGCTACGAGGATCAGGAGGAGTGGCGCGGCGGCTGGACGCTCAACCGGCGCGGCCGGCTCACGCTCTCCGGCGGCGGCCGCTTCCGGAAGCTGTTCACCATCTTCGCCAACCCGAAGCTGCCGTCCATTCAGGACTACTACGAGCCCTGGACGTACGACTACGAGACGCTCACCAACGCGCCGCTGCAGGAGCACACGCCCGTCGCCCGGCCCAAGTCACTGCTCTCCGGCCAGGACATGAAGATCACCTGGTCGGCGAACTGGGACGACGACCTCGGCGGCTCGCCCGACCACGGA
>NZ_JAOSZE010000182.1 GCF_025630775.1 Actinoplanes sp. KI2 | reverse complement strand
CCCTCGGCACCGCCTCGATCGACCTGGTGGGCAACGCGGACGCCGCGATCGCCACCCTCGACAAGGCGCTCGCCTCGGTCTCCGACCAGCGTGCCGCCCTCGGTGCGTACCAGAACCGGTTCGACCACACGGTCAACAACCTCAACGTCGCCGTGGAGAACCTGTCCGCGTCGGAGTCGCGTATCCGCGACACCGACATGGCCCAGGAGATGGTGTCCTTCACCCGCGCCCAGATCCTGACCCAGGCCGGCACCTCCATGCTGTCCCAGGCCAACCAGTCCCAGCAGGGCGTCCTCTCGCTGCTCCGCT
>NZ_JAOSZE010000181.1 GCF_025630775.1 Actinoplanes sp. KI2 | reverse complement strand
CCGGGCGGGGCGTTGTGGCATTTCTGGTATGACGGCGGCTGGCATTCCACCAGCCTGGGCGGTTCCATCGCCGACAGCCCGACCGCGTACTTCGCCGCTGGTCAGCATCACGTCTACGTGCGTACGCCCGGCGGGTCGTTGTGGCATTTCTGGTACGCCGACGGCTGGTCCTCCGCCGCCCTCGGCGGTTCCATCACCGGCACCCCGACCGGCTACTACGCCGCCGGCCAGAACCACGTGTACGCCCGCGGCACCAGCGCCACCCTCTGGCACTGGTGGTACACCGACACCTGGAACTCCGCCAACCTCGGCGGCACCCT
>NZ_JAOSZE010000180.1 GCF_025630775.1 Actinoplanes sp. KI2 | reverse complement strand
CAGCCGGCCACACCCCAGAGCGCGGCGACCGGAGCGCCGAAGCCGACGATCAGCACGCCCAGCACGGCCGCGACCGCGGCGAGCAGCACGGCCGCGAGCCGGCCCAGCGGCACCACGATCGGCTGCCCGGGGATCCGCCCGGCGAGCTTGCCCGAGGCGATCAGCGACCCGCTGAACGTGACGGCGCCGATGAGCACGTCGAGTACGCCGGTCACGGCGGCCTGGGTGGAGGCGACGCGGTCGCCGAGCGCGATCAGGGCGGCCGCGCCGCCGCCGACCGCGTTGAACAGGCTGACCAGTTGCGGCATCGCGGTCATCCGGAT
>NZ_JAOSZE010000018.1 GCF_025630775.1 Actinoplanes sp. KI2 | reverse complement strand
GGTCACCTACGCCATCCACCCCGTCGCCGGCCGCATGCCCGGCCACATGAACGTCCTGCTCGCCGAGGCCAACGCCCCCTACGACCAGCTGCGCGACCTGGACGAGAGCAACCCCGAGTTCGCCCGCACCGACGTGGTGCTGGTGGTCGGCGCCAACGACGTCACCAACCCGGCCGCCCGCCGACCCGGCAACCCCGTCTCCGGCATGCCCATCCTCGACGTCGACAAGGCCAAATCCGTCATCGTGCTCAAACGCTCCCTCGGACACGGCTACGCCGGCATCGACAACGAGCTCTACACCGACCCACGCACCGCCATGCTCTTCGCGGACGCCAAGGCCGGACTCACGTCGCTGCTGACCGGGCTCCACGCGTACGCGACCTAGGGTTGATACATCGAGTCCGATCTTTTGCCGGCCATGGCACGATGCGTGGTATGTCATCGCCGATCTTCCATGGTGGAGCCGACGCGTCCGCTGCCGTGGACCCACCGTCGCGCATCCGGCCCGGCGCTACGACTACCTGCTCGGCGGCAAGGACAACTTCGCCGCGGACCGGGCGTCGGCGCACGAGATCGAGGCGGTGATGCCCACGGTCCGGCTCGCCGCGGTGGAGAACCGCCACTTCCTCCGGCGGGCCGTCGAGTTCCTGTCCCGGCAGGGCGTCCGTCAGTTCCTCGACGTCGGCTCCGGCATCCCGACCTCGCCGAACACGCACGAGATCGCCCAGGCGATCGACCCCACGGCGCGCATCGTGTACGTCGACAACGATCCGCTCGTCCTCACCCACGCCCGCGCGCTGCTCACCAGCGCGCCCGCGGGCCGGACGGCGTACCTCGGCGCCGACCTGCGCGACCCGGGCAGCATCCTGCGGCATCCCGAGCTCCGCGGCACGCTCGACCTCGCCCGGCCGGTCGGGTTGCTGCTGGTCGCCGTCCTGCACTTCGTCCGGGACGACGAGGACCCGGCCGGCATCGTCGCCACGCTGGTCGATGCGCTGGCGCCCGGCAGCTGGGTGGTGGTGTCGCACTCGACCTTCGACTTCATGCCGGCCGAGATGCTCCCGAGGCTCGAGGCGCCCAACCGGGACGGCCGGTTCCGTGCCCGGTCCCGCGAGGAGTTGGCCGGGCTGCTGGGCGGCCTGGACCTGGTCGAGCCGGGGATCCAGTCGGTCGTGCAGTGGTGGGCCGGCGACGAACCCGGCCCCCGGCCGGCCGTCGAGGACGTGGCCATTCACGCGGCCGTGGCCCGGGTGCCGCAGAAACCCGTCTAGGCCGCCGGCGTGACGTTCACTCGCCGGGCCGCGTGGGCCGACACGCCAGAACCGGTACGCATGGCCGTCGCCGAGGCCCTCGGGACAACGATCGTCGCTCACACGGATCTGCACGGCGGGATGTCACCCGGTCCGGCTGCGGGCTTGCGGTTGGCCGACGGTCGACAGGTGTTCGTCAAGGCCGTGTCGGCCGAGGTCCGGGCACACAACCACAAAATGATCCGGCAGGAATCGGCAATCCTGGACGTCCTGCCGGAGTCGGTGCCGGCGCCCCGACGCCTCGCCACCATCGAACATGGACCATGGGTCGTGCTGGCCACCACCTGGGCTCCCGGTGCCACGGAAGCGTTCTGGACCGACGAATCGATCGCGGCTGTCGCGAAGGCGTGCCGCACGGCGAGCGGGCACATGGCGCCGGGCGCCCTGCCACCGGTCGCCCAGCGCATCTTCGACTTCGACGGCTGGACGCGCCTGCTGGAGATCGGCACGAGCGACCAATGGGAGGCGGCCCATGCGGGACCGGCAGCCGATGTCGTGGCCGGATGGGAACACTGGACGGCCGGCAGCGCCTTGGTCCACCGCGACATCCGCCTCGACAACACCGCCGTCGACCCGCAGGACCGAGCGGCCGTGCTGCTCGACTGGGCTTACGCGGCAGCCGGCGCCCCCTGGGTCGACCTCGCCCAGATGGCGGCGGACGTGGTCGCCACCGGGCACGTCCTCGGTCGGCAAGCGGCAACGCGATCCGCGTACGAGCTGTTGCGGACGCTGCCACCCGAGGCATCCCGTTTCGTGGTGGGGCTGGCCGGGATGTGGTGCATCCGTGCCGCGACAATGCCCGACACCGTCATCCCGGGCATGTCCACGTGGCGCCGCGCGAGATCAGCCGCATTACGCCCACTCGTGACCCGCCTGATCACCGACCACCGCGACGGCCGAAGCGTCAAGCGCGGGGCGGGGAGTCCGCGGCGAGGAACTTCGAGCTGACCTTGCCGAAGCCGGCCGGGTCGAGCAGCGCGAGGCCGGCGACGGAGCGCGGCGAGCGCAAGGCGTGCCGCAGGCCTGATCATCGTCGTGACCAGCAGGAACAGGCCTAGGGTTGGCGGCTCCGGAGGCGCCGCCACCCGCGCCGCGACAGAAGGTACAGGCCGTACGCGGCGACGGCCCCACCGGCGTCGCGCCACCACCCCGGCAGGTGACCGGTGGCGGCGATCACGCCGCCGGCCAGGAGCCCGAGGTCGGCCCACACCGGCGACCGGTCGGGCGCCACGCGCTCCTCGTCGAAGGGGTCCCGGCCGATCACGTCCCGGCAGATCGAGGCGAGCTGGGGCCGGCTGAACTCGTTGCGCCGGACGGCCTCGTCGACCGGCCGCAGCGGCTCGATGAGGCTGCGCAGCTCGGCCTCGGTGATCGCGGCCACCAGCGGCCGGGGCGCACCCTTCTCGAGGACCAGCTCGACACAGTCGTCCTCGGTCGCGGTGACCGACCAGATCTTCTCCACCTGCCGCCTTTCCCCGTCGAGACGGGCCACAGCATAAAAGAAGCCGGACGACGTTTACCGGCCCCCGGGCGGGGTATGCGCTGCGCACCCCAGAAGGGCGGCCGGCGCGGTTCCCGACCGCGCCGGCCGTCTGTGCCTCGCCGAACCGGCGCGGTTCCCGACCGCGCCGGCCGCCTATGTCTCGCCGAGCCGGCGCGGTTCCCGACCGCGCCGGCCGCCTATGTCTCGCCGAGCCGGCGCCGCTCCTCGATCCGGCGCACCCGCCGGGCGATCTCGTGCGATCCCCGTACGCCTCCGTCCCGCCCCCGTCGCCGGCGCGGCACGGTCAGCATCTCGATCTCACGAAACATGGGCCACCACGCACGCGATGTTGTCCGGCGCCCCGGCCTCGTACGCCGCCTCGATCAGCCGCCGCACCGCCGCCTCCGGCTCGGCCAGGTCCAGCGCCTCCCGCAGCGACGCGCGCTCCACCACCGCCGACAGCCCGTCCGAGCAGAGCAGGTAGCGGTCACCCGGCAGGGCGGTGCGCAACGCCAGATCGGCCTCGACCGGCTGCGGCCCGGCCCCCAGCGCCCGGGTCAGCAGTGCCCGCTGCGGGTGCCCCGCCGCCTCGGACGGGCTCAGCCTGCCGTGGTCGACCTGGTCGCGTACCCAGGTGTGGTCCTGCGTCAGCAGGGAGAGCTCACCACCGCGCAACAGGTACGCCCGGGTGTCCCCGACGTGCACCAGTGCCAGCTGGGAGCCGCGGCGCAGCAGCGCGGTGAGCGTGGTGCACGGATCGGTGCCGGTGCCGCGCAACGAGCGGTCGACCTCGTCGACGGCCACGGCCAGCTCGGCCAGCAACGCGGCCGCGCCACCGGCGGACGGCTCCAGGCGTTTCAGCGCCTCGATCGCGGCGGCGCTCGCGGCGGCGCCGGCCGGACCGCGCATGCCGTCGGCGACCGCGAGCAGGCGGTCCCCGGCGTACGCGGCGTCCTCGTTGCTGTCCCGCACCGCGCCGGTGTCGGTTCGCGCGGCATGCCGGACGGTCAAGGTGTCGGACATGATGTGGTCCCTTCTGGACAGTTGCCCGACGAGGAGGGCGACCTGCTCGGCGCGGGTCGCATTGCCGGCCGCCACCCGCCGCCAGAAGGCGTCCACGGCCTCGGCGGCGGCGGGGGCGGGCAGCGACAGGACCGTCCGGATCTCGGCGAGCGGCATCTCGATCCGCCGCAGCGCAGCGATCAGCCGGGCGTCGGCGATCTGGGCGGGATCGTAGAGCCGGTACCCCGTCTCGGGGTCGACCGCGGCCGGCGGCAGCAGCCCCACCGAGTCGTACAGGCGCAGTGCCTTCGGGGTCAGCCGCGCGGCGCGGGCGAACGCGCCGATCGTCAGCAGCTGCACGATGCCTCCTCCTCGTGCCGGTCGGGCGACCGGCACGACCTACGCTGGGCCTTCCCCTTGGGTGAGGGTCAAGCGTCGCGGAGGCGGGACTTCTGGACCTTGCCCATCGCGTTCCGCGGCAGGGCCTCGACCAGGCGTACCGCCCGGGGGCGCTTGTGCGCGGCGAGGCGCTCGGCGACGAAGGCGATCAGCTCGGTCTCGGCGACCGGGTCGGCCACCACGAACGCGGTGATCCGCTCGCCCAGGTCGGCGTCGGGCAGGCCGAGCACCGCCGCCTCGTGCACCGCGGGATGCAGCAGCAGCGCATCCTCCACCTCACCGGCGCCGACCCGGTAGCCGCCGGTCTTGATCAGGTCGGTGGAGGCGCGGCCGACGATCCGGTGCCAGCCGTCCGGGCCGATCGTGGCCACGTCCCCGGTCCGGTACCAGCCCTCGCCCCACGACTCGACCGTGCCGTCGCGCAGATAGCCATCGAACAAGGTCGGCCCCTGGATCTCCAGGTGCCCGATGGTCGTGCCGTCCGACGGCAGCACCGCGCCGGACTCGTCGACGATCCGGCTGGTGATCCCGGCCAGCGGGAGCCCGACCTGACCGGCCCGGCGCTCGCCGTCCGACCGGGCGCTGACCGTGATCAGCGTCTCGGTCATCCCGTACCGCTCGACCGGCGCCTGCCCGGTGAGCTCGCGCAGGTCGTGGAAGACCGGCGCGGGCAGCGGCGCGCTGCCGGAGACCAGCAGGCGGGCGGCGGCGAGGCGGCGGGCGGCCGCCGGCCGGCCCGCGATCCGGGACCAGACGGTGGGGACGCCGAAGTACATCGTGCCGGCGGTCTCCGCGTACGCCTCGGGGGTCGGCCGCCCGGTGTGCGTGAGCCGCCCGCCCAGCCGCAGCGGTCCCAGGGCCCCGAGCACCAGGCCGTGGACGTGATAGAGCGGCAGCCCGTGCACGAGCGTGTCGTCCGGCGTCCACTCCCAGGCCGCGGCGAGCGCGTCGAGGTCGGCCGCGACCGCCGCCCGCGAGATCACCACGCCCTTCGGCGCGCCGGTGGTGCCGCTGGTGTAGAGCACGAGCGCGGGCGCGTCCCCGGCCGGCTCGTCCGGGATCGCGGTGGCCCGGCTCTTCCGGGTGATCCGCACCACCGGAAGCCCGCCGGAGTCGTCGCCGTCGTCGGCGAGCAGCAGCGCCGCCCCGGAGTCCTTGAGCATGTGCTCGCGTTCGAGCCGGCCCGCGTCCGGCGGCACCGGCACGATCGGCACCCCGGCGAGCAGCGCCCCCGCCACGGCCGCGACGGTGGCGGCGCCGGGAGCCGCGTGCACCGCCGCGATCGGCGCCCCGGCGAGGTCGGCGGCGATCGACGCCGCCCAGCCCAGCAGGTCGTGCCGCGAGAACGTGCCGTCGGTCGCGGCGAGCGCGGACGGCAGATCGTCACCGGCGACGAGCGCGGACAGCAGCGGCATGGCCGCAACGGTACCGGTCCCGGATGCGGACCGATCACTCCTAAAGCCGGCCGCACCGGAGCCGATGTTCTGTCGAGGTGGAGGTAAACGTCGGACCGCCGGAACGGAGAATCGAGCGTTGACCGGGATCTGGGTCGTCGTCGCCGTCGCGGTGGCCGTCGCGGCGTACGCTCTGGGCGGTCGCCGGCAGCGAGGCCGGGAAGCGCAGCGCCTGGCCGCCGAGATCGCGGCCGTGTTCCCCCAGGACTTCGCCGGGGAGCGGACGATCGCCGGGATGAGCGACCTGCTCATCGCGCGCACCGCCGAGATCGAGCAGATGCACGCCGACCGCGAGGAGCGGCTGCGCGCCGCCGAGCACGAGCAGCGCGAGGTCAACGGCCGGCTGCGCCGCCGGGCCAAGGAGGCGATCGACGACACCGGCGCGGTGATCGGCGAGCGGCTGCGTGACGTGGTCGAGCAGGTCGGCGCGGCCCGGCAGGCGGCCACCGCCACCCACGAGCGGGTCGCTCGCACCAGCGAGGCCGCGACCGTCATGGTGCGCCGGGCGCGCAGCGCCGACGAGGCCGCCACGGCGCTGAACGACAGCCTGCACCAGGTCGCCGGGATCGCCAGCGTGATCTCCGGGATCGCCTCGCAGACCCGGCTGCTGGCGCTGAACGCGACCATCGAGGCGGCCCGGGCGGGCGCGGCCGGCAAGGGGTTCGCCGTGGTCGCCGACGAGGTGAAGAACCTGGCCGACACCACCGCCGACTCGACCGACAAGATCACCGCGACGGTCGCCGCGCTCGAGGCGGACGTGCAGCAGATGGGCGGCACGCTGACCGCGATCGTGCAGGACGTCAGCGAGATCGAGCAGGCGATGAGCCTGCTCGACGGGATCGCCGACGACCAGCACCGGATCGTCGAGCGGCTGAACGTCACGGTGGACGCGACGATGGCGCAGATCGCGGACCTGTCCGAGGTGGCCGACCGGCTCGACCGCCGGCGCGGCGACCGGCTGGCCGCCAGCGGCGAGATCCAGCTGCGGGTGCCGGACCGGGCCGAGCAGGTGACCGGCCGGCTGATCGACCTCAGCAACGGCGGGATCGGCCTCACGGTGCCGTCCCGCACCCCGATCCGGGTCGGCGAGCAGGCTCGGGCCGATCTGACGGTCGACGGCGTGCCGATCCACGCGAACGTCCAGGTGGTCCGCCGCCGCGAGCGCGGCGACGAGGCCGAGCTGGGCCTGGCGGTGACCGACCTCCCGACGGAGGCGCAGCGGCAGATCGAGGGCCACCTCAGCCGCGCGCTGGCGAACTCCTCGGCTACGCGTCGGGGAACACCTGGTCCACCAGGGTGAGCAGGGTCGCGGTGAGCAGCTTGTGCACCTGGGCGCGGGTGAGCTCGCCGCGCTGCAGCCATTCCCGGGCGGTGGAGGTCGCCAGGCCCACGTAGGAGCGGGCCATCGCGTGCCGGGCGCCGTCGGCGGGCCGGCCGACCGCGGCCAGCACCCGATCGGCCGCCACGTCGATCGCCTCGGCGATCACCCGGTCCACATCGGCGTCGCCGGCCATCCCGCCCGCGGTGATCGCGCCCAGCCACGAGGTGCTGTGCCGGGAGACCACGTCGAGGAACCAGGACACGATCGCGCCGGCCCGGGCGGGCAGGTCGTCGTCCGGCGGCAGCCGGGTCAGGGCCGCCTCGGGCACGGTCAGCATCACCCGCACGACCTCGAGGTACAGCTCCTTCTTGGTGCCGAAGTAGTGGTTGACCAGTCCGCGGGCGACGCCGGCCCCGCTTGCCACGTCGCCGGTCGAGACGGCCGCGTAGCCGCGCTCGCCGAACAGCCGGACCGCCACCGACAGGATCTGCTCGCGGCGGGCGTCCGGCTCGAGACGGCGGCGCTGACCGGTATCCACACTCACGCAGTGGACCCTACCGGGACCGGCTTGTTGACACACTGCCAACAAAGCCGGGAGAGTGGGGCCATGCCCACCCCCGGACTGGACGGGTACGCCCCGCCGTGGCTGAAGCCCGAGCACGACGACCTCGCCGAGCTGGCCCGTGACTTCTTCACCGACCAGGTGCTGCCGCACGCCGAGCGGCTCGAGCGGCAGGGCCACCCCGACCGCGAGCACTACCGCCGCGCCGGCGAGCTCGGCCTGCTCGGCCTGAGCGTGCCCGAGGAGTACGGCGGCGGTGGCGGCGACTTCACCCACGAGGCGGTGCTGCTGCACGAGCAGACCATGTGCGGCGAGGGCAGCCTCGGCCTGGCCGTGCACAGCGGCATCGTCACCGGCTACCTGCGCCACTACGGCACCGAGGAGCAGAAGCGGCGCTGGCTGCCCGGCCTCTGCGACGGCGACCTGGTCGGCGCGATCGCGATGACCGAGCCGGGCGGGGGCTCCGACCTGCAGGCCATCCGCACTCGCGCGGTCCGCGACGGCGACGACTACGTGGTCACCGGCTCGAAGACGTTCATCACCAACGGCGCCCTCGCCGACCTGCTGATCCTTGCCGTGAAGACGGACACCAGCCAGGGCGCGTCCGGGATCAGCCTGCTGGTCTGCGAGATCGGCGACGACACGCCCGGCTTCCAGCGCGGCCGGCTGATCGACAAGATCGGCCTGCACGCGAACGACACCGCCGAGCTGTTCTTCGACGAGATGCGCGTCCCGGTGACCCACCTGCTGGGCGGCGCGGAGAACGAGGGCAGCGGGTTCTTCCAGATGATGGCGCAGCTCCCCCAGGAGCGCCTGGTCATCGGCGTGGGCGCGGTCGCCGCCATGCAACGGGCGGTCGAGCTGGCGGTCGCGTACGCGAAGGAACGGACCGCCTTCGGCAAGCCGCTGATCGCCCACCAGAACACCCGGATGGTGCTCGCCGAGTGCGCCACCCGTACCCGCGCCTCGCGGATCTTCCTCGACGACTGCATCGCCCGGCACAGCCGTGGTGAGCTGGACGTGCCGACGGCGGCCATGGCCAAGCTGTGGCTCACCGAGGGACAGTGCGAGGTGGTGGACAAGTGCCTGCAGATCTTCGGCGGCTACGGCTACACCACCGAGTACCCGATCGCCCGGATGTACGCCGACGCCCGGGTGCAGAAGATCTACGGCGGCACCAACGAGATCATGAAGGAGCTGATCGCCCGTGTCCTCTGAGGCGTACGTGTACGACGCGGTGCGCACCCCGCGCGGCCGCGGCAAACCGACCGGCGCGCTGCACGGGGTCAAGCCGATCTCGCTGGTCACCGGCCTGATCGCCGAGCTGCGCGGCCGCAACCCGGGGCTCGACCCGGCCCTGATCGACGACCTCGTGCTGGGCATCGTCACGCCGATCGGCGAGCAGGGCGGCGATCTGCCCCGCGCCGCCGCGCTGCTGGCCGGCCTGCCGGAGACCGCGGCCGGGGTGCAGCTCAACCGCTTCTGCGGCTCCGGCCTGGAGGCGGTCAACCAGGCCGCGGCCCGCGTCCGCGGCGGCTGGGAGCACCTGATCCTGGCCGGCGGCGTCGAGTCGATGTCGCGCAACCCGATGGGCTCGGACGGCGGCGCCTGGTTCCTCGACCCGGAGACCGCCCTGGCCACCGGCTTCGTCCCGCAGGGCGTCAGCGCCGACCTGATCGCCACGATCGAGGGCTTCTCCCGCGACGACGTGGACGGCTACGCGCTGCGCTCCCAGGAGCGGGCCGCCAAGGCCGCCGCGGCCGGGCATTTCGCCCGCTCGATCGTTCCGGTCCGCGACCCCAGCGGGCTGACGCTGCTGGACCGCGACGAGCACGCCCGGCCGGAGACGACCCGCGAGGGCCTGGCCAAGCTCAACGCCTCGTTCGCGATGATCGGCGAGGCGGCTGGTTTCGACGCGGTCGCCCTGCAGAAATACCACTGGCTCGAGAGGATCGACCACGTCCACCACGCCGGAAATTCGTCCGGAATTGTGGACGGCGCGGCGCTTGTCGCGATCGGCTCCGAAAAGGCCGGCCAGGAAGCCGGTTTGACCCCGCGCGCCCGGATTGTCGCGGCGGCAGTCACCGGCGCCGAGCCGACGATCATGCTGACCGGCCCGATCCCGGCGACCCGCAAGGCGCTGGCGATCGCCGGCCTGCAAACCAAGGACATCGACCTCTTCGAGATCAACGAGGCGTTCGCGGCCGTGGTGCTCAAGTACGAGCGCGACCTGGGACTCGACCCCGAAAAGGTCAACGTCAACGGCGGCGCCATCGCCCTGGGCCACCCGCTCGGCGCGACCGGCGCGATGCTGCTGGGCACCGCCCTCGACGAGCTCGAACGGCGCGACCAGCGGCGGGCCGTCGTGACCCTGTGCATCGGCGGCGGCATGGGCGTCGCCACCGTGATCGAGAGGCTCTGATGATCCGCTACGACCGGGACGCCGACGGCGTTGTCACGCTCACCATGGACGACCCCGACCAGTCCGCGAACACCATGAACGCCGCGTACGTCGCCGCGATGACCGCGGCGCTCGACCGCCTCGAAGCCGAGCGGGACGAGGTCACCGGCGTCATCGTGACCAGCGGGAAGACGACCTTCTTCGCGGGCGGCGACGTGCCGCTGATGAGCACCGCCACCGAGCAGGACGCCCCGGCGCTGCGCGACCTGCTCGGCACGATCAAGCGGGACCTGCGTCGGCTGGAGACGTACGGCCGGCCGGTGGTCGCGGCGGTCAACGGCGCGGCGCTCGGCGGCGGCCTGGAGATCGCGCTCGCCTGCCATCACCGGGTCGCGCTCGACGCCCCCGGCACCCGGCTCGGCTTCCCCGAGGTGACCCTGGGCCTGCTGCCCGGCGCCGGCGGGGTCACCCGGACCGTACGCATGCTGGGTCTTGCTCCCGCTCTGACGACCTGGTTGCTGACCGGCCGGCGGATGCGCCCCCAGGATGCCCGGGAGAACGGGCTGGTCGACGAGGTCGCGGCGACACCGGCCGAACTGGTCACCCGGGCCAAGGAGTGGATCGGCAAGAACCCCGGCGCGGCCCAGCCCTGGGACCGGCCCGGCTACCGGATGCCCGGCGGCACCCCGGCCACGCCCAAGCTGGCCGCGCAGCTCCCGGCCTTCGCCGCCACCCTGCGCAAGCAGCTCAAGGGCAACCGGCTGCCGGCACCCGAGGCGATCCTGGCGACCGCCGTCGAGGGCGCCCAGGTCGACTTCGCGACCGCCGAGCTGATCGAGACCCGGCACCTGATCACCCTGCTCACCGGGCAGATCGCCAAGAACATGATGGGCGCGCTCTTCTTCGACCTGCGCGCGGTCAACGGCGGCCTCGCCCGCCCGCGGGTCGAGGTGCTCCCGGCCACCAAGATCGCGGTGCTCGGCGCCGGCATGATGGGCGCGGGCATCGCCCAGGCCTGCGCCCGCGCCGGCCTCCCGGTCGTGGTCAAGGACGTCACCCCCGAGCTCGCCGAGCGGGCGGCCGGCCCCGGCATCGTCACCACGGCGGACGTCGAGGACCTGCGCGGCTGCGACGTGGTGATCGAGGCGGTCTTCGAGGACCCGGCGCTCAAGGCGAAGGTGTTCGCCGAGGTCGAGCCGGTGCTCGCGCCGGGCGCGCTGCTCGCCTCGAACACCTCGACACTGCCGATCACCGGCCTGGCCGGGTCGGTCGGCCGCCCGGCCGACTTCATCGGCATGCACTTCTTCTCGCCGGTCGGCAGGATGCCGCTGCTGGAGATCGTGGTCGGCGAGCGGACCCGGGACGAGGCGGTGGCCCGCGCCTTCGACCTGGGCCGGCGGATCGGCAAGACGCCGATCGTGGTCAACGACGGGCGCGGCTTCTTCACCAGCCGGGTGATCGGCAAGTTCCTCGACGAGGCGATCGGCATGCTGGCCGAGGGCGTGCCGGCGCCGTCGATCGAGCAGGCCGCGTTGCAGGCCGGGTACCCGACCGGGCCCCTGGCGCTGGCCGACGAGGTGAGCCTCGCGCTGGTCCAGCGGATCCGGCGCCAGTACGAGGCGGTGTCCGGCGACGGGTTCGTCCGGCAGCCCTCGCACGACCTGGTCGACGCGATGGTGGACAAGCACGATCGGCCCGGGCGTGCGGGTGGGCGCGGCTTCTACACGTATGCGGACGGCAAGCGCACCGGCCTGTGGGACGGCCTCGCCGAGCTGGCCACCGACGAAGGCCGCGCGGTCCCCTTCCCGGACCTGCAGGACCGGTTCCTGTTCGCCGAGGCGCTCGACGCGCGGGCCTGCCTCGACGAGGGCGTGCTGCGCACCGAGGAGGACGGCAACGTCGGCTCGATCCTGGGCATCGGCTTCCCGGCCTGGACCGGCGGCGTGCTCCGGTTCGCGCACCAGCACGCCGACTTCCCCGGTCGGGCGACCGAGCTGGCCGCCCGCTACGGCGATCGGTTCATGCCCTCATGAGCGGCCCGCTCGACGGCGTGCGGGTGGTCGAGCTGGCCGGGCTCGCCCCCGCGCCGTTCGGCTGCATGGTCCTGGCCGACCTCGGCGCCGACGTGGTCCAGGTCGACCGGCCCGGCGGCACGGGCATCCCGCCCACCCCGATGCACCGCTCCCGCCGCACGGTCACCCTCGACCTCAAGACCGAGGCCGGGGTGAGCGGGCTGCTGCGCCTGGCCGCCCGCGCCGACGTGCTGGTCGAGGGCTACCGGCCCGGCATCGCCGAGCGCCTCGGGTTCGGTCCGGCCACGATCGAGAAGATCAACCCCCGGCTGGTGTACGCGCGGATGACCGGCTGGGGTCAGCAAGGTCCGCTCGCCGAGCGGGCCGGGCACGACATCGACTACATCGCCCTGGCCGGCGCGCTCGAGCCGATCGGCCGCGCCGGGCAACGGCCGCACGCCCCGCTCAACCTGATCGGCGACTTCGCCGGCGGCGGCATGCTGCTGGCCGTCGGGGTCCTCGCGGCGCTGCTCGAACGCGAGCGGTCCGGGCGCGGTCAGGTCGTCGACGCCGCGATGGTGGACGGGTCGGCGCTGCTCACCGCGTTCCTGCACGGGATGATCGGGGCCGGCCTGTGGTCGCACGGGCGGGGCGAGAACACGCTCGACGGCGGCGCGCCGTTCTACGACACCTACGAGACGGCGGACGGCGGCTTCGTCGCGGTCGGCGCGCTCGAGCCCGCCTTCTACCGGGCGCTGCTCGACGGCCTGGCCCTCGCCGGGGAAGAGCTGCCGGGCCAGCACGACCGGGCCGGCTGGCCGGTGCTGCGCGCCCGGTTCGCGGCGGCCTTCGCGTCCCGCACCCGCGACGAGTGGGCTCACCGGTTCGCCGGCAGCGACGCCTGCGTGGTGCCGGTGCTCGCGCCCGGGGAGGCGCCGGACCACCCGCACAACCGGGCCCGGGGCACGTTCGTCGAGGTCGGCGGCCAGACCCAGCCGGCACCGGCGCCGCGGTTCACCCGGACCCCGCCGCAAGCGCCGCGGGCGGCGGCCGGCGTGACCGTCGAGGAGGTCCTGGCCGGCTGGTGAGCCCCGGCTCTTTTGCGGTGCGGGGTTTCGCTCAAGTGTCCGGCGCCACGGTCGATTTCTTCGGGCAGTCAACACCGAGACTCCCCAAAGGCAGACACAGAACATGCGGAACATCGGGATCGCCAAGCGACTGGGCCTCATCGTCGGTACCGGGTCCGTGCTATTCGCGACGCTGGCCTTCATCAACCTCTTCAGCAGCCACAACCGGACGACCGGGGTCATCGCCCTGGTCGGCCTGGTCGTCATGATCGGCCTGGCGGTCCCGCTGGTCCGCTCGATCCTCGAGCCGATCCACCGCCTCGGCACCGTGATCGAGGCGGTGGCCAAGGGCAACCTGACCGTGCGCACCGGGATCACCAGCCAGGACGAGCTGGGCGTGATGGCCGCCAAGCTGGACCGCTCGCTGGACGACCTGCGCGAGTCGATGGGCACCATCGCGGCCAACGCCAGCATGCTGACCAACGCCTCGCACGAGCTGACCGCGGTGGCCGGGACCATCTCCGGCGCGGCCGGCGAGACCAACGCGCAGACCGCGTCGGCCGCCGCCGAGGCCGAGGAGATCTCCCGCAACGTCCAGTCGGTCGCCGCCGGCGCCGACGAGATGGGCCAGGCGATCCGCGAGATCGCCCGCAACACCAGCGAGTCCGCCCAGGTCGCGATGATCGCCGTCGGCGAGGCCGCGCGCGCCACCGACACCGTCCGCCAGCTCGGCGAGTCCTCCGCCGAGATCGGCAACGTCATCAAGCTGATCACCGCGATCGCCGAGCAGACCAACCTGCTGGCCCTGAACGCCACCATCGAGGCGGCCCGCGCCGGCGAGATGGGCAAGGGCTTCGCCGTGGTCGCCTCCGAGGTCAAGGACCTCGCCCAGGAGACCGCGAAGGCGACCGAGGACATCGGCACCCGGGTGGCCGCCATCCAGCAGGACACCAGCGGAGCCGTCGAGGTCATCTCCCGCATCTCCGAGGTGATCGGCCAGATCAACCAGTTCCAGACCACGATCGCCACGGCCATCGAGCAGCAGACCGGCACGACGAGCGAGATGAGCCGCAGCATCGGCGAGGTCGCGAACGGCTCCAGCCGGATCGCCCTGAGCATCTCCGACGTGTCGGCCGCGGGCGCGACCTCGGCCGCGGGTGTCGAGCAGACCCGCCTGGCCTCGAACGAGGTGGCCCGCACCGCCGAGGAGCTGCGCAACCTGGTGGGCGGCTACACCTACTGAGCTTCATTCACCCCCCAAGCGGCGGCGCCGCACCGGCCACGGACGGCAGGTGCGGCGCCGCCGTTTCAGCTTGATTTCAGAGTAAAATTCGCGTTTCACCTTCCAGAGGACAAAGCTTTTCGTACGGTCGGTAACCGTGCGCAAACTTCTGGCCGCCCTGCTGGCCCTGACCGTCCCGGCGCCGCTCCTGGCCGGGCGACCCGCGGCCGCCGCCACCGTCTGGCACGTCGTCGCCCCCGGCGAGACCATGGCGAGCATCGCCCGCGACTTCGGCCTGAACACCGCCGCGCTCGGCCGCTGGAACCAGATCGTCGCCCCCTACCCGGTGCACATCGACGCGACCCTGCGGCTGAACCCGCCCGCCGCCCCGCTGCCGGCCTGGCGCACCCGGATCGAGCCGGTCACCCCCGGGATGGTCAACTGGAAGCCGATCGTGGGTTGCCCCGTCCCGCCGTCCGAGCTGCGCCGGGTCTGGGTCTCCTACATCGACCTGCGGGGCGCCTACCACGACGGCAGCATCATCGTGCGCCGCGACGTGGCCGCACGCGTGCAGACCATCTTCCTCACCCTGTTCCGCTGGCGGTACCGCATCATGGCGATGGCCCCGATGTCGGTGAACATGCCCGGCGAGACCGACATGGGCATCGTCACCGCCGGCTACAACTGCCGCCCGATCGCCGGCACCCGCGTGTGGTCGGAACACGCCTACGGCACCGCGATCGACATCAACCCCCTGCAGAACCCGATGACCCGGGTCGGGTCACGGGACGGCGGAAGCCCCTACCTGGACCGCAGCCGCCACCTGATCGGCATGATCCACCCGGACGGGGCGGCCCGGGCGTTCACCGAGAACGGCTACTTCTGGGGCGGACAGTGGCACACCCTGAAGGACTACATGCACTTCAGCGTCACCAACCGCTGACGGCCTCGTCGTGGTTCAGCCGAGTTGTCCCAGCACGACCGAGCCGACCACGAACAGCAGGAGCAGCAGCGTGGTCCTGGTGACTGCCGTGCGGGTGGGGCGGCGGGCGGTGCGCAGGGTCTTGACGCCCAGCGGAACGAGGGCCGCCGCCAGGCCGGCGACCTCGACGGCCGAGGGCCACGTGCTCCCTTTGAGCACGCCGATCATCAGCCCGGACATCAGCGCCAGCCCGATGGCGGGCAGCAGGCCGAGAGTGCGGGACAGGTAGCACCCGATGGCCAGGACGATCCAGCCCAGCATCAGCGCCAGGGTGAGGCTCGAGGCGATCCACTCCCGGTAGCCGTAGTACGAGCCGACGGCCCGCGTCGCCGCGCTCACTCCGGCGCTGTCGACCAGCGCGAAGGCGAAGGTGTTGACGCCGTAGTGGAAGGTGCGGGCGAACAGGCCGAGCATGACCAGGCTGCCGCCCCAGGCCGACCAGGCGGGCCGGCTGATCCCGACCCGGACGGCGACCGCCACGATTCCGGGCCACAGCGCGATGGTGCCGGCGAGGAACATCCCGTACGCCGTCGTCATCAGGGCGGGATGCTGCTGGTAGGCGGTGAGTTGCCCGGGGAAGAAGAACGGGACGCCGAGCCGGAGAAGCGTGCCGGTCAGCAGCAGGACGGGCCCGACGACGAGGGACAACCCGCCGAGCCAGGGGCCGGGAAAGAGGAAACCGCCGGTGGCCGGGTCCCCCGGTTCGGCTGTCGCGGTGGTCATGTCGACGAATCTCCCGTACCGCGCGGCGTGGCACATCGGATCAGGGGTCCAACCATCCGGGCGCGGCTCCTACCGGAGAATGACGGCCTGCGGTCGGATGGCGGCGGCGGTGCCGGTCGGTAGCCTGACGACGTGGTCCGACTCCGGCGGCAGACGCTCGACGTGGCGGCCGCGGTTGTCGTGGCGGCGGTGTGCGGGGTGGCGGCGCAGGAGGCCGGCCGGTCGTTCTGGTGGCTGGCGGCGGCCGGGGTGGCCGCCCCGGTAGCGGTCCGCAGCCGGTTACCGCTGGTCGCGGCCACGGCGGCTCTCGCCGCGGCCACAGCGGTGCTCGCCGGCGGCGTGGTTCCCCCGTTTGCCGCGCCGATCCTGTGCGCCGTCGTGGCCCTGACGGTGTACCCGGTGGCGTCGGCGTTGCCGCTGTCGCGCTCGGGGCCGCTGCTGGGTCTCGGGCTCGTCGCCGCCGCGGCGCTCTTCCCGCGGTGGCCGGCCGCGCCGCTGGTGGCCATGCCGGCGGTTGCGGTCCCCTGGCTGATGGGCCGGCTCGTCCGGCAACGGCGGCAGTTCGCGGAGCGGATCGCCGACGAGCGGACCGCGCGGGCGGTGGCCCAGGAGCGGCTGCGGATCGCGCGTGACATCCACGACACCGTCGCCCACAGCCTGAGCATGATCGTGATGAAGGCCGGCGTTGCTCGGCACGTCTCCGCGGTACGGCCCGAGGAGAGCGCGACAGCCCTGGCGGTCATCGAGACCGCCGGCCGGGACGCACTGGTGGAGATGCGCCGCGCCCTCGGCCTGCTGCGCGCCGATGACGATCCGGCCACGCCGACCGGGTCCGAGGGCGACCTGCGCGCCCTCGCCGAGCACGCCGAGCAGGTCGGCGTCCGGGTGGAGCTCGCGCTGGTCGACCACGCTGCCCTGCCCGACGGGGTCCGGCTGGCCGTGTACCGCATCGTGCAGGAGGCGCTGACCAATGTGATCAGGCACGCGAGGGCCGGCCGGTGCACCGTCACCATCGAAGCGGGCCCGGAGGCGGTCACCGTCGAGATACGAGACGACGGCACCGCCGCGACGGCCGGGCCCGGCGAAACCGGCTACGGACTGCGCGGCATGCGCGAGCGGGTCATCGCCTACGGGGGCAGCCTGCGAGCCGGCCCGGCCACCGCCGGCGGCTTCGCGGTCGACGCCCGCGTGCCGTACCGCCCGCCCGGTGCGGAGACCTAGCCGTGGCCGAGACGATCCGGGTCGTCATCGCCGACGACCAGACACTCCTGCGCGACAGCCTCCGTCTCCTGCTGGACACCACGCCGGGCTTCACCGTGGTCGGCGAGGCCGGTACCGGCCGCGAGGCCATCCGCCTGACCGCGGCTCATCGCCCCGACGTCGTCCTGATGGACATCCGGATGCCCGACCTCACCGGCATCCAGGCCACCGAACAGATCTGCCGCCAGACGCCGAACAGCCGCGTCCTCATCCTGACGACCTTCGACCTCGACGAGTACGTCTACGGCGCGTTGCGGGCCGGCGCCAGCGGCTTCGTGCTCAAGGACACCACCGCCGCCGACCTGATCACCGCGCTGCGCGTGATCGCCGCGGGCGACGCTCTCCTCGCCCCCAGCGTCACCAGACGACTCATCGCGGCGTTCACCGCGCACCCCCGCCCGGCACAGCGATTCCACCGCACCTTGACCGGAGTGACCGAACGCGAGCGGGAAATCCTGACCCTGATCGCGCAGGGCCTGGCCAACAGCGACATCGCCGCCCACCTCACGCTCAGCGTGGCGACGGTCAAATCCCACGTCGGGCGGCTGCTCACCAAGCTCAACGCGCACGACCGCACCCAACTCGTCGTCATCGCCTACGAGACCGGCCTCGTGACCGCGTCCGGCGCCGCCCGCAACGACCGCCCCGGAGACACCACCACCCCATGACCGACCGCGGCGCCCCGGGCCGGACCCGGGGCGCCTGCCTCACTTCTCCAGCGACGTCCGGGCAGTCTCCTTGGCCGCCAGCACCGCGATCACGGTGAGCGCCGAGGCGATCGCCAGGTAGATGGTCACCGCTGCCAGGTTCGGGTTCGCGGGATCGCCGAGCAGCTTGAGCGCGATGATCGGGGCGGGCGCGCCGGCCAGGATCGACGCCAGCTGGTAGCCGACCGACGCGCCGGTGTAGCGCACCGTCGTGCCGAACAGCTCGGCGAAGAAGGCCGCCTGCGGCGCGTACATGAGAGCGTGCAGGATCAGGCCGACCACGACCGCGAGGGTGATCGGACCGGCCGAGCGGGTGCCGACCAGCTCGAGGAACGGGTAGATCCAGACCGCCACGCCGATCGCCCCGGCCAGGTAGAGCGGTCGCCGGCCGATCCGGTCGGAAACCGCGCCGATCACCGGGATCAGCACGAACTGCACGGCCGACCCGACCACGAGCGCGGTCAGGATCGTGTCCTTGTCGGCCGGCGTTCCCGCGTACGTGGTCAGGAAGGTGATCGAGATGACCGTGAACAGGTAGTACGAGATGTTCTCGGCCAGCCGCATGCCCATCGCCAGCACGATCTCCCGCGGATAGCGCCGAATCACCTCGATCAGTGGCCGGCGTTCGCGGCTCGCCACCGTGCGCTGGAACAGCGGCGACTCCTCGATGGACAGTCGTACCCACAGACCGGTCAGCACCAGCACCGCGCTGAGCAGGAACGGGATCCGCCAGCCCCACGCGTCGAACGCCGCGTCCGGCTGCACCAGCGCGAGGATCCACAGCACCGCGGTGGCGAGCAGGTTGCCCAGCGCCACGCCCGCCTGCGGCCAGGACGACCAGAAGCCGCGCCGGGCGTCGTCGCCGTGCTCGGCGGCCATCAGCACCGCGCCGCCCCACTCACCGCCGACCGCGAAGCCCTGCAGCAGCCGGCAGCCGAGCAGCAGGATCGGGGCGGCCACGCCGATCGCCGCGTAATTGGGCAGCAGGCCGATCGCGATCGTCGCGAGACCCATCGTGAGCAGCGAGAGGACCAGCATCTTCTTCCGGCCGACCCGGTCGCCGAAGTGACCGAACACGATCCCGCCGAGCGGGCGGGCGACGAACCCGAGCGCGTACGTCCCGAACGCCAGCAGCGTGCCGGTGACCGGATCGGACTTCGGGAAGAACTGCGACCCGAAGACGAGCGCCGCGGCCGAGCCGTACAGGAAGAAGTCGTACCACTCGACGGCGGTGCCGACGAGCGAGGCGAACACGACCTTCACGATGCCGGTCCCGCGGGACTGGACGACCTTCTCCTCTATGGTGGACATCGAACTCCTCTCAGCACTGGCCGTCGGCCAGGACGTAGTAGTTGTCGCCGGTCTGCCGCAGGGTGTGCGTGACGGCGACGTTCCACAGGCCCATGGCCTGGTTCGATCCGTTCGCGTAGGCGTAGCCGCCGCTCTGGTGCGCCCGCCCGGCCACCGTGTGCGCATAGTTGGACGTCGTGAAGCAGGGGCCGCCGGTGGGCGATGGCGTCGGTGACGACGTGGGCGGCGTCGTCGGGGTCGTGGTGGTCAGACCCCAGAACTGAGCGAGGTAGTACGAGGAGCAGATCGACTGCAGGTAGTACGTCCCGGTCGTTCCGCACTGGGTCTCGGCGCTGCCGGGATCGACCGGCGTTCCGTGGGCGATCCCGTTCACCCGATCAAGTTCCACCACGTTTCCGTACGTCTCCCGCGTCGTCCCGCCCGGCAGCGAGGTCGTTCCGGTCGGCGACGGCGACACCCCGAGCACGTTCGTCCACTGGTCGCGCAGCTCGGTCGCGTTGGCCGGCACCACGGTCGTGTCGGACGTCCCGTACCAGATCGCCACCCGCGGCCACGGACCGCCGTAACCCGGGTTCGCCGCCCGCACCAGGTCGCCCCACCGGGCCGGCGTCCGGTTCTGCGCCTGGTACTGGCAGACCGTTCCGCAGTTGTAGGGCAGCCCGGCCACCACCCCGCCGCCGGCGAAGACGTCCGGGTACGCGGCCAGCATCACCGCCGTCATCGCGCCGCCCGCCGACAGCCCGGTCACATAGACGCGGTGGGGATCGGATCCGTAGTGGGCGACCGCGTAGTCGACCATCTGCTTGACCGACAGCGCCTCACCACCGCCCCGGCCGATGTCCGCCGCGGCGAACCAGTTGAAGCAGGAGAGCGAGTTGTTCGCCGTGGTCTGCTCCGGGAAGACCAGCGCCAGGTGGTACAGGTCCGCGTACTTGGGCCAGCCGGAGTGGCCGTAGTAGTCGGACGCGCTCTGTGTGCACCCGTGCAGGGCCACCACCAGCGGCGCGCCGGACGGCAGCCCGGACGGCACGTAGCTGTACATGTTCAGGGCGCCCGGGTTCGAGCCGAACCCGGTCACCCGGGTGAGCCCGGCCGCCGCCCGCGCCGGGGTCACGACCAGGGTGACCAGCAGCGCCGCCAGCGCCACCGACCAGATCTTCTTCCGCACCGGGCACCTCCCGCCGACGACGATTTCGCCGACGCTATGACGCAGGACACATCCGAACCCATGGAGTCGGGGCCCACATTGCGGGCGGTCGCTGTGTAGGTGACCTACGCCACTCCGCGCAGCGATGTCTTCGCATGTGCCGATGCCCCATGCCGGGCCGCCCCCCGGTGGCGCCCGCACACGTGGTTCCGCCCCGGACGGGCGACCTAGCGTGAGCCCACCCCAACCTCGAGGTAACGAAAGGCGTCCGATGAGTGGATCGGCGACATTCCGGCGGGCGGCCCTCTCCGTGGTCCTGCTCGCCGCGGCCGGCGGAAGCGCGGCGTGTGGGAGCCCGCAGCAGGCGGCCGGCGGCGGCGACGGCCCGCTGCGGGTCGGCATCATCTATTCCCAGACCGGGCCGCTCGCCGGCTACGGCCGGCAGTACGCCGACGGCTTCAAGGCCGGCCTCGCGTACGCCACGCAGGGCACCGGCAAGGTCGGCGGCCGGACGATCGACGTCACCTACGCCGACGACGCCGGCGACCCGGCCAAGGCGGTCGCCGCGGCGAAGGACCTGATCGGCAAGGGCTACCGGGTGCTCGGCGGCTCCACCGCCTCGGGCGTGGCCACCCAGCTGGCCCCGCTGGCCGCCACCAACAAGGTGCTGTTCGTCTCCGGGCCGGCCGCGACCGACGCGCTCACCGGCCTCAACCGGTACACGTTCCGCTCCGGCCGGCAGTCCTATCAGGACGTGCAGACCGCGAAGGCATATCTCGGTGCCGGCGACGGCACCGGCAAGAAGGTGCTCGTGTTCGCGCCCGACTCGGTGTTCGGCAAGTCGAACGTCGCCGCCGTGCAGGCGATCATCGGCGGGGCCGGCGGCGCGACCGTCACGAACATCGCCGTGCCGGCCACCGCCACCGACTTCACCCCCTTTGCCCGGCAGGCCAAGGCGGCCGCGCCCGACCTGCTCTTCGTGGCCTGGGCCGGCAGCACCGCGAGCGCGATGTGGCAGGCCCTCGACCAGCAGGGCGTGCTCGCCTCGACCACGGTGGTGACCGGGCTCGACAGCCGCGCCACCTGGCCGGTCTTCGGCGCGGCCGGCTCCCGGCTGCACCTGCTCGCGCACTACTTCGACGGCGCCACCGACAACCCGGCCGAGCAAGCGCTTGCCAAGGCGGTGCCCGGCGGCCGGACCGACCTGTTCCAGCCGGACGGCTTCGCGGCGGCGCAGATGATCGTGCACGCGCTGGACAAGGGCGGCGACGACGTGGACAGGATGATCACAGCCCTCGAGGGCTACCGGTTCGACTCGGTCAAGGGCACGCTCACCGTCCGCGCCGAGGACCACGCGCTGCTCCAGCCGATGTTCCACGCCAAGCTGTCCGGCGACACCGCCACGCTGACCGGCACGATCGGCGCCGCCGACGCGGCACCGCCCGCCGCGGCGATGAAGGGCTGACGGTGTCGGCTCTCGCCGTGGAAGGCGTTTGCTGGCACGCCGGCGCCGTTCCGATCATCTCCGACGTCACGCTGCGGGTCGCCGCGGGCGAGTTCGTCGCGCTGATCGGGCCCAACGGCGCCGGCAAGACCTCGCTGTTCAATGTGGTCAGCGGCCTGTACGGGCCGAGCGCCGGCCGGGTTCTGGTCGGCGGCGTCGACGTGACCGGGCTCGCCCCGCACAAGCGGGCGCGGCTCGGCCTCGGGCGTACGTTCCAGACCTCGGCGGTCTTCGCCTCGCTGAGCGTGCGGGAAAATGTCGCGCTCGCCGTCCAGGCCGCCGGCGGCGGCAGCATGCGGCCCTGGCGGCGCAGAACCGATCGCCGGGTCGCCACCGCCGCGCGCGACGTCCTCGACCGCGTGTCGCTCGGCCCGCGGGCCGACGCCCGTGCCGGCGACCTCGCCCACGGCGAGAAGCGCAAGCTCGAGATCGCCCTGCTGCTTGCCGCCGCGCCGCGGATGCTGCTGCTCGACGAGCCGATGGCCGGGGTGAGCGCCGAGGACGTGCCGGCGCTGGCCGAGGTGATTCGCGGGCTCACCGCGGACGGCCGCGGCGTGCTCATGGTCGAGCACCACATGGACGTGGTGCTCGACCTCGCCGACCGGGTCGCCGTGCTGCATCACGGGACGCTGCTGGGCTGCGACACCCCGGCCGCGGTGATGGCCGACGCGACGGTCCAGCTGGCGTACCTCGGGGAGGAGTTGTGATCCTGAGCGTGCGCGACCTGTCGGTCCGGATCGGCGGCTCGCACATCCTGCAGGGCGTGTCGTTCGACGTGCCGCGCACCGGGATCACCGCGCTGCTCGGCCGCAACGGCGTCGGCAAGACGACCACCCTGCGAGCGATCCTGGGTGAGCTGCCGGCGTCCGGCGCCATCGACTTCGACGGCCGGCCGGCCCTGGGCCGGCCGACCCACCGCCTCGTCCGGGACGGCCTCGGCTACGTGCCGGAGGACCGCTGCGTCTTCGCCGGCCTCACCGTCGCGGAAAACCTGCGCCTGGCGGTCCGCTCCGCCGACCCCCGCTTCCGTACGGTGTATGAGCTGTTCCCGGAGCTGCACGTGCGGGCCGGTCAGCGGGCGGGCACGCTCTCCGGCGGTCAGCAGCAGATGCTCGCCCTGGGCCGGGTGCTGCTGAACGACCAGCGGCTGCTTCTGATCGACGAGCCCACCAAGGGCCTGGCCCCCGCGGTCATCTCGTCGGTCGCGACCGCTCTCGACCGGATCGCCGACCGGGTGCCGATGCTGCTCGTCGAACAAAACCTCGCGGTGGTACGCCGGCTGGCCACCGACGCGATCGTCCTCGCCGCCGGCCGGGTCGCCTGGCAGGGCCCGGCCGCCGGCCTGCTCGGCGATCCGGCCCTCGCCCGGGACCTGCTCGGCGTCGGCTCCACGGTTCGGAGGCCGTGAATGTCCACAGTGGTACTGCTGACGCTGACCGGGCTCGGCCTGGCGGCACTCTACTTCCTCATCGCCTCCGGCCTGTCGCTCGTGTTCGGCCTGGCCGGGGTTCTCAACTTCGCGCACGGGCTGTTCCTGTCGGTCGGCGCGTACGCGGCCTGGCAGGCCGCCACCCACTGGGGTCTCGGCCTGGCGATCCCGATCGGTGTCCTCGCCGGGGCGGTCACCGGCGCCCTGGTGGAACTGGTCGTGATCCGGCCGCTCTACCGCCGGCCGACCGAACAGGTGCTTGCCACCGTCGGGCTCTCGCTGGCCGGGGTCGCGCTGCTGCAGTCCGTCTGGGGCGCCGACCCGCGCCCGTACCCCAGGCCGGCCTGGACCGCGCACACCACCACCGTCCTCGGCGCCCCGGTGCCGGACGACCGGTTCCTGCTGATCGGCGCCGCGGTCGTGGTGCTCGCCGCGCTGCTCGCCGTCCTCCGCTGGACCCGGTACGGCCTGATCATCCGGGCCGGGGTCGAGAACCGGGCCATGGTGAGCGCGCTCGGTATCGACGTGCGCACCGCGTTCACCCTGGTCTTCGCGCTCGGCGGCGCGCTGGCCGGAACCGCCGGCGTGCTCGGTGGCATGTACTTCGGATCGGTCTCCCCGAGCCAGGGCGCAAGCCTGCTCATCTTCGCGTTCATCGTGGTCGTGATCGGCGGCCTCGGCTCGGTCACCGGCTCGGCCGTCGCCGCCGTCGCGGTCGGCCTGCTCCAGCAGTTCGTCAACTACTTCGGCACGTCCGGCGCCGGCGACGTGAGCGTGGTGGCCCTGCTGGCCGTCGTGCTGCTGCTGCGACCGGGCGGCCTGGCCGGAAAGGTCGCCGCATGAGGGCCGCTCGCCTCGTCCCCGTCCTGGCCCTGGTGCTCGCGATCGCGCTGCCCTGGTCCACGTTGGACGTCCCGGTGCTGTTCGACGGGCCGCTCAACTCCCCCGGCACGCTGCAACTGCTGGGCGTGTGCCTGGTCTTCGGCGGCCTCGCTCTCGGGTACGACCTGCTGTTCGGCCACGCCGGCCTGCTCTCCTTCGGGCACGCGCTGTTCATCGCGGCCGGGGCGTACACCATCGGGATTCTGATCGATCGCTACCACTGGCCGTTGTGGTCGGCGGCGATCCTCGCGGTGCTCGGCGCCGCGGCGGCGGCCGTCCTGCTCGGTGCGGTCGCGTTACGAGTGAGCGGCATCGCCCTGGCCATGGTGACGCTGGCGTTCGCGCAGGTCGGCTGGATCGTGGTGAACCGCGACCCGGGCGGCCTCACCGGCGGCGAGGAGGGCCTGCCGCTGGACGCCGGCGCGCTGCCGTCCGCGCTGGTCGGCGTGGCGAACACGGTCAACCTGTACTGGCTGGCGCTCGCCTTCCTGGTGCTGGTCGTGCTGGTGGTGCACGGCATCCGGCGCGCGCCGCTGGGCCGGGTGCTGACCGGCCTGCGCGACGACGAGCGCCGGATCGCGGTGCTCGGGCTCGACCCGTACCGGATAAAGCTGGCCACCTTGGTCCTGGCCGCCGCCCTGGCCGCCCTGGGCGGCGTGGTCTACGTGCTGCTGACCGGCGGCGCCACCCCCTACCTGGCGTCGACCGACCTGACCCTGGCACTGATCGTGATGGCGGTGCTGGGCGGCGCGGGCACCCGCTGGGGCGCGGTCCTGGGCGGCATCCTGTACGCCTACCTGGACCAGCGCCTGACCCGGATGGGCGGCTCGCTGCCCGGCCCGCTCGGCCAGCCGCTGTTCGTGCTGGGCACGCTGTTCGTGCTCGCGGTCGCCTTCGTCCCGGGCGGCCTGGCCGGCCTCCGCCGCCGGCTCAGCCCCGGCTGAGCTGCCGGGCGAGGTGTGACCAGGCCCTCTACGGGGAAGATCACATCACGCCGATGCGCGCGTGGTGCATGGCGATAATGCATGACTATGAATGACGTCTTGGGCTGGTTGGAAGATCAGTTGAGCGCCGAGCTGGCCGAGGCCGGGCACGCACCCGAGGACCCGGTGTGGACGGCGGCGATGCGGGTGCTGCCGCAGTGGAGCGGGACGCTCAGGTCGGCGCACGACTATGCCCACCTGCAGGTCGGCGGCGCCCGGTGCCGGTCTGCGCTCACCTCCCGGGCCGAGCCTGCCGCAGAGGCGATGGCCGGCCAGTAGCGGGCCTGCCGCTCCGGGATGTCGCTGAGGCTTTCCGAGTGGCGTCCCGCTCGCCGGGGCCCTTTCAGCGCCGCGTCAGTGCGGTTTCAGATCCCTCCAGCACAGTGGCGGCAGACCCATGAGGGTTTCGTCACCTATCGTTTCTGGAGGTAACAGCCATGCCACGAATGATGTCGCTGCTCGCCGTCGGTGCCGCGGCCACATTGGCTGCCCTGTCCTTCGCCGTGCCGGCGCAGGCGGGGGCCGGCCCGTTCCAGATCCGGCTCTTCGGCGAGGACGCCAGCAACAACACCTGCGTCTCGCTCGACCCGGCGACGGGGAACAACCCGGACACCCAACTCCGGCTCGCGGCCTGCGACCGGACCAAGACCAACCAGCTGTGGTTCTTCGACACCCTGGGCGGCAACGACTACCACATCATCAACGTCTCCTCTTTCAACTGCATGCGGGCGCTGCGAGACGCCGACCGCGCGCAGGTCCAGACCATCGACTGCACGTCGATCAGCGATGAGCGTTTCTCGGTCAACGTGTCGCTCCCGACCGGCGCGCCGACCCAGATCCACGCGCGGATCTCCGGCGGCAACCGGTGCCTGGACGCCACCAACGGTGGCACCTCGGTCGGCACCCCGATCCAGGTCTTCCACTGCACGAGCAACAACGGCTCACAGGCGTTCTCGATCTCGTGACGCCGGCAGTGACCGGTGGGCGTCTACGCTACGGGCTCAACCCGTGCGGACCGTTCCGGGCATGGCGACCGGGCAGCGGAGACGACACATCCCGGGCGGCGCCCCCGGTCATAGCTGCGCAGGGCCTGGGCCGGAATTTTCCTCATGTCGGGGTGGTGGCGGGCGATCAATGATCATGGTTTGTCGTATCCCGCAGGGAGTTGTCATGTCCGTAGGCCCCGTCGGTTCAGTCCCGTTCAGCGTGGTCGCACCAGGCACGTCGCCGGACCCACAGGCCCGCCAGGCGCAGGTCGACGCCCAGGCTGACCTGCTACAGGCGCTGGCCAGCCCCGATCTGCCGATGAAGATGATCCGGTGCGGCATCAGCCTCAGCCTCGGCGACGGCCAAAACGTCGACCTGTACATGTGAGTCGGTCACACCTGAGGCCCCTGGGTACGTAGGCCCGCGACGAGCAGGGCGACCATCCGGCGCGGGTCGTACTGCGGGCCGGCACCGACGCACAGGCTGCCGATGCCGCGCATGAGCTCCAGGGCCGCCACGTCCGGGCGGACCTCGCCGGCCGTCACCGCGGCCGTCAGCAGCCGGTCGCAGACCGGGACCAGGCGGTCGAGGAAGTACGCGTGCAGGGCCGCGAAGCCGGCGTTGTCCGACTGCATCGCCTCGGCCAGCCCGTGCTTGGTCACCAGGAAGTCGACGAATCGGTCGATCCAGGCGGTCAGCGCCGCGTACGGCGAGCTCTCCGCGGCCAGCAGGGCCGGGCCGGCCTCGGCGCACGCCTCGACCTGATGGCGGTAGACGGCGACGATCAGGTCGGCGCGGGTCGGGAAGTGCCGGTAGATCGTGCCCACGCCGACCCCGGCCCGCGCGGCGATCTCCCGCACCGGCACGTCGACGCCGGCCGCCACGAACGCCTGGGCCGCCGCGTCGAGCAGCGACCTCTCGTTCCGCCGGGCGTCGGCGCGCTTGCGAGAGGCGGCGACCATCGCGCTGTTACCTCCGTCACATCCGAGCCCATTCGGAACCGTGTTCCGTATCGTCGTAGGCGGAACATGATTCCGTTTGATCAGCATGCCAGAGACGACGGAGGATCACCATGCACGTCAGCTTCGGCATCGCCACCGCCCAGTCCCAGGTCTCCTACGACGAACTCCGCCAGGTGTGGCGGGAGGCGGACGCGATACCCGAGATCGAGCACGCCTGGCTGTACGACCACCTCATGCCGATCTTCGGCGACCCGGACGGCCCGACCTACGAGGGCTGGACACTGCTGGCCGCCCTCGCCGCGCTGACCAGCCGGATCCGCCTGGGCGTCCTGGTGACCAGCAACCGCTTCCGGCCCCCGGCCATGCTCGCGAAGATCGCCGCGACCGTCGACGCCGTGGCCGGCGGGCGCCTCGAGTTCGGCATCGGCGCCGGGTCGCGGCCCGGCCACCCGATCGCGCGGCGGGAGTACGAGGCGCACGGCCTGCCGTACCACGACTTCGCGCACTCGGTGGCCGGCCTGGCGGAGGCGTGCACCGTGATCCGTCGCCTGTGGACCGACGACAAGCCGTTCGACTTCCCGGGCGAGTACGTGCAGTTGACCGGCGCGTTCGGCAACCCCAAACCGGTGCAGCCGCGGGTTCCGATGCTCGTGGCGGGCCGCTCGAAGGCGGTGCTGCGGGTGGTCGCCGAGCACGCCGACATCTGGAACATCCCCGGCGGCGACCTGGCCGACGCGATCGAGCGCAGCGCGTTGCTCGACCGGTACTGCGCCGAGATCGGCCGGGACCCGGCGGCGATCACCCGCTCGATCTACCTGCCGTTCTCCGCCGAGCGGCCGGCCGACACCCGGCGCGCGGCCGGCGAGGCGATCGACGCCGGTTTCCGGCACATCGTGCTCGGGCTGGCCGCGCCCTACCCGGCCGGGGTCGTCCGCCGGGTCGCCGACGAGGTCGTCGCGGGCAGCGGGCGGGCCGTGCCGTAGGTGGTGCCCCGGCTGTCCCGTTCCAGCCAGCCGGTCTCCACCAGCATGCGGCGCACGCTCGCGGCGTCGTCGGTGACCGCGGACAGCCGTCGGTTGATCTCGTCCTCGTCGCACAGGCCGTCGAGGGCCAGGAAACGGGCGAACAGCTCGCCGATCTGCCGATAGCGGTCGGACATCGTCGGCGGCAATGCGGTCAGCCGGCCGTGCGCGAAGAAGCCGCGCAGGTGCGGATACTCCGCCAGCAGCGGGGCGATCGGCTGCATCCGGTCGACGGCGGCGACCGCCGCGCGGACCGCGCCGAGGTCGGCCCGGTAGATCCCGTTCCCGCTGCCGGTGGCCAGGCCCGCGCCGGTCAGCCGGGCGCACGCCTCCCCCGCCTGCTGCACCGGGACATCCAGCGCGTACGCGAGCTCGGCGAGGGTCGCGCCCTCCTTGCCGCGGCGCACCAGCTCGGCGAAGGCCGCGAGCCTCGGCGGCGCGGCGAGCTGGGCGAGGATCTCGGCGGCACGGGCGGCACCGGCAGAAGCGGACATGCCGCCACCCTAGAAAGGATGACGGCATGTCGCATGTGGTTTTTACCCCTGGTCGGCGACGAACGCGGAGACCCAGGACAGGGCCGCGTTCCAGTTGATCGCCTCCTCGTTGGTCGACCAGGACTGGATGTCGTCGATGTAGCAGAACTGAGCCACGCAGCCGGTCAGCTTGCTCTGCGCGTACGGGTCCTGGATGGACGAGTTCGCGCCGCCGGCGAGCGTGCCGTTCGGCGGGTGCGGCAGCGTCGGGTCGAGCTCGTGCGCGTACCAGCGGCTGTGCTCGTTCTGCGAGCTGACCTCGCCGTAACCGGTCACGTACGACTGGTTGAGAGCGTTCCGGCCCAGCACGTAGTCGACCCCGGTGAGCACCGCGGTGCGGTACTTCGGGTTGCCGGTCAGCGAGTAGGCGCCGGCCAGCACCACCATGTTGTTCAGGATGATGCTGTTCGAGCCCCAGTCCCACATGTTGTTGGCGGGCGCGTACGGAACCCCGTACGCCTGCGCTTTCTGCACGGCCAGGTACTTCTCGGCCCCCGCAACCACCGAGTTCTTCACGGCCGGAAGGCCCGGCAGGTGGTTGGGAATGAGCGCGAGGTCGAGCCGGCCGGCCGCCGCGGTGGACGCCCAGTCGAAGGCGCCCGCGCCGAAGATGTCGGCCGTGTGGTCCGGCGAGGCCAGGACGTCGGACTGGTACTGCTTCTCGCCGGTGGTGAGGAACAGCTCGGCCGCCGCCCAGTAGAACTCGTCGGTCACGTTGTCGTCGTTGTACGCGCCGCCCCCGTTGCCATCGCTTCCCGGCGCGTACCGGGCCGGATTGGCCTTGGCGGCGGTGTAGGCCGTGCGGGCGGCCTTCAGCGCCCGTGCCGCGAAGGCCGGGTCGTACTTGCAGTAGATGCGAGCGGCCTGGGCGGCCACCGCGGCCAGGTTGAGCGTCGCCGCGGTGGAGACCGGGTGCAGCTCCCGCGGTTGCGCGTCCTGCGAGGGCAGCAGCGGCAGACCGGTCCAGTTCTGGTCATGGATCTTGTGATGGACCATGCCCGCGTCCGGCTTGCCCGCCGGCACCTGCATCTCCAGCAGGAAGTTCAGCTCCCAGCGCGCCTCGTCGAGGATGTCCGGGACGCGGTTGCCGCTCTCCGGGATGTTCAACGACACCTTGCGTACGGCGGCGGAGCGCTCGTACTCGTTCAGGAGCTCCCATGTCGAGATGCCGCCGTTGACCACGTACTTGCCGTGGTCGCCGGCGTCGTACCAGCCGCCGCGCACGTCGAGCGTGTAGTCGCAGACACCGGCCTGGCAGGGAACGTTCCCGTCGCCCTGGTTCGGCGCGACATCCACGTGCCCGGCCGCGCGACCGTAGCCCGGCCGCAGCGCGTCGTCGATCGCGATCCCGCTGCGCTGGGTGTAGTAGAACTTGAGTGCGTCCGCACGAAGCGTGCGGTAGGCGCCGGAACCGATGTCGAACGGCCGGCTGGTCTCGCCGTCCGCCGTGATCGTGTAGCCGGTGCCGGCCCCGGCGTACCGGCCGAAGTCGATCGTCTGCACGTTCTGCCCGGACGAGACGTCCACCCCGCGCGGTATGCTCGTGCCGCGGGCGACGACCTTGCCGGCCGAGTCGTTGAGCTGCCAGGGCAACGCGGTGGTCGCGGTGGTCACCACGGTCGCGATCTTGGGGCCGTTCGGCAGGTACGCGACCTGGTTGACCCGCACCCGCGGGCCGGTGTCCGGCACGTACACCTCGGGCGGGACGCCACCGACGAGCGACACGTTGTCCAGGCAGAAGTGCCACGGCTCGGCGCTGCCGCCGAGCTGGAACGCGACCTGGCCCTGCGTGGTGTCGGTGCTCGCGGTGAACGTGGACGAGTAGTGCGTCAGGTCGCCGAGCACCGGCGACTGTTCGAAATAGGTGTCGTACGGGCTGACGGCGAGCCCGACGATCGCCCGGACCACGTGGCCCGCGTCGCCGGACGCGTCGAAGCTGAACCGGTAGGACTGCCCGGCGACCAGGGGCAGGTCGTTCTGTCCGATCGCGACGTCCCAGCGGTTGGTCGTGCCGCCGGGTACGTCGACGCAGGCCTGCCCGTTGGTGAGGGTCATCGGCATGCCCGCGGTCGACCAGAAGGGATCGGTGGTGCCGTCAAAGCCGCCGTTCTTGACCTGCTCGACCTCGTCGGCCAGAGCGGGTGCGGCGGCGCCGATGGTCAGCAAGGACGCAACGGCGAGGACGGAGACTAGTCGGGAGCGCTCCCATAGAGGCATGCAGACATACTGATCGCGGCCTCACACCGTGTCAACGCGCACGAAACAGCGCGTTCACGGCCGGGGCTCCGGGGGAACCCCGGCCGTGAACACTTCCCTAGGAGTGTCAGTTCGTGAAGACCGACGGGCTGCCGTCGACCGAGGTGTCCTGCACCGGCGCGTAGGTCGCGGTGAAGAACCCGGAGCTCGGGCAGAGCACCGAGCCGGACGTCTTGCTGAACGGCTGGTCGGTGAAGCTGATCGAGTTGTCGGCGTTGGACGCGACACCGGAGATCGAGCCGTTCGTGGCCCGGTAGACGCAGGTGATCGAGCCCAGGATGGTGCCGAGCGACAGGGTGGTCTGGATAGGCGCCGTGTCCGTGCCGGTCACCGTGACCGTGCCCGTTGCGCTGTCCACCGTGGTACCGAAGGGCAGGTTGTTGACGGTCACGCTGTTCACCTTGGTCACGCCGACGATGTTGGCGGTGCACGAGGAGAACGCCTGAGCGGTGGTCGACTCGGTGGCCACGGCGGGCGCGACCGGGTTGTCGGTGACGGTGGCGGTGAAGGTCGACACGGCGCACTTGACGCCGGTCGAGCCGCCGGCCGCGTTGGCGAAGTTGGCCGTGGTGCCGGCCGCCACCGAGGCGTTCAGCACGTCGCCGACGGCCACGTTGGCGCCGTCGGTACCGGCCGCGCCGGTGGTGAGCACCGCCGCCGGGTCGTCGGCCCGCGCCGGCGAGGCCGTCAGGGCCAGCGCGAGGGCCGCGAGCGCGGCGATCGGGGCGGTTCTGGACGCACGCATGGGTGTTTCCTCCCTCTCGAGGACGGGACGCACCCGGCGGGCACCTGCGGGGGGAGCAGAGGTCCATACCGGGCATACATCGGTGGGCGACTATCTCTGCCCACCGCTGCGAGAATTAATGCCGTCGATGTATATGCCCGAGGCTACTGGCGAGTCAACCCAATCGACATGGATCCTTACGCGAGGTGAAATCCCTGGTACCAACCCCTTGACCGTATTGATACCGGGCGGTAACTTCGGTCCGCTACATAGACCTCCGACAGTTTTACGGTCATTGTGGCCGAGCTACAAAGCAATTCCGCGACATTGTTTTCGACACACAAAAGGAGTGCCCGGATGACCACACCGGAGAAGATCTCCGCCGCCGGCGGCGTCCGCTGGAAGCGCTTCGGCGGCATGATCGCCATCACCGGGGCGGTGACCGCCGGCATGGTCGCCCTGACCGCGAGCGGCGTGCTCGCCGCCAACTTCTCGATCTCCGGCATGCCGTTCACGGTCACCGCCACCAACCTGCACGGCGAGGGCTTCGAGCAGTACGCGACGATCGACAACATGATTCCGAACAGCCCGAACGCCACCGATGAGAACGGCGGTCAGGAGCTGGTGATCGTGTCCGCGATCAACCAGGCGCAGCTGACCAACCTGTGCCAGAGCGTCTCGCTGGGCCCCATCAACCTGAAGATCACTGCGGGCGACAACGGCAACAAGGTCCAGGCCCGCGCCCTGGTCGTGGACTCCGACCAGATCAACGGCGACGCGGACTTCCAGAACATCAACGTCGGCCAGGACGCCAGCACGTTCAAGAAGGTGACCGACCCGGCCACCGGCGAGACCATCAAGGGCGGCGAGGGCGTCTTCGGCCAGCAGGCGGACACCGTCGACATCAACAACCTGCGGCAGAACAACTACGCCACCACGGCCTCCCGGTTCACCCTGCCGCACCTGCGGATGGGCTTCGCCGGCAGCGGTTGCTGATGACCCGCTCCAAGTTCTGGCTCTGGCGGCACGCCCGTCCCTTCTGGGGCGGGCTGTTCGTCTTCCTCGGCGGCGCCGAGATCTTCCTGACCGTCAAGGCGCCGCTGCCGGTCGTCGTGCACGTCGGCATGCAGGGCTTCATCGGCTACCTGCTGCCGATCGTGCTCGCCCTGCTCGGGATCCTGATCATCGTGAACCCGGCGCAGCACCTGTTCTACTCGCTGGTCGCGGCCGTGCTCGCGCTGGCCTCGTGGCTCACCTCGAACCTCGGCGGCTTCGTGATCGGCCTGCTGCTGGCCCTGGTCGGGTCGGCGCTCACCTTCGCCTGGTCCCCGGACAAGCACGCACCCGCGTCCCCGGCGCCGGATCTCGACGAGGCGCCGCTGGTCGAAGACGAGGCACCGCCGGTCGAGCACGAGGCACCGCCGATCGAACCGGAACCCGACGGGACGCCGCCGGTCGAACGGGAAACGGTCGAGCTCGGTCTCGATCAGTCGGGCAACGCGCCCGGGGTCCAGCCGGAGACGTCACAGAGCCGTCCCCGCCACAGGCGGCCCGAACCCGGCCTGCTGCCCGGCGAATAGACCCGCGTGTTGCGCAGGTGGATGTACTCGGTCGGGACCAAAAGGGCGGTCATCTGGCGGTGGGTCACCTCACCGCCGACGTCGCGCATCCGGACCGCGTCGTGGGCCAGGTCAGACTGCTCCTTCATGTGCTCGGCCATGCCGGTGTAGAAGGCGTCCTGGTAGTCGTCGAGCTCGCTGACCTCGGCGAACCACTGCCACTGCGGGATCAGGTCGCCGCTGACCATCAGGCCGTGCACGGTCAGGCTCAGCGGCACCCCCGGATCGACCGGTTTGGTCAGGCGATCAACCTGCGCCACATACATGCCCAGGACGCTGTCCGGCTCGCTCCAGTCGTTCCGGGTCGCGATCGCGTCGAGCATCGGATCGGACAACACCACGCACCACACCCCCGTGTCAGTCTCCCGTGCCGACTCTAGGCCAGCCGGAGGCGCCGCCGGACGCGATTCCGATTACCGGTGCGGGTGCGATCGCCGGCCGGAGGGGCGCCGGGCCCGATCCGGCCGGCGGTCAGGCGCGATCGCCGGTCGGGGAGGGCGCCGGGCCCTAGCGGTTCAGGCGCGATCGCCAGTCGGCCGGGACCGCGCCGGCCGGGCCGGGCACGGACTGGTCCGCCGGGTGGCTGTCGGCCGGCGCCAGGCGGGGACCGTTGCCGGCCTGGTCGGTCGAGTAGTCCCAGAACCAGTCCTCGCCGGGCTCGAAGGACTGGATGACCGGGTGGCCGGTGGCCTGCCAATGCGCGGTGGCATGCTGCGCCGGCGAGCTGTCGCAGCAGCCGATGTGCCCGCACTGCGCGCACCGGCGCAGGTGGAACCACCAGCCGCCGCCCTCGAGGCACTCGACGCAGCCGGTGCCGGACGGGGGAACTTCGGGCCGAATCGGGTCGTCGCTCGTCACAACGGTGAACGTACTCCGCGGACGGCGATCGCGCCGCCGTCGAGCCTCATGGTCACGCCTGCTCGGTCACATCGGCGAACGTCCCGCCGAGCGCGGCGATCGCCGCATCGGCGGCCACCTGGATGCCGACGCCGCGCACGCCACCGCCCAGGTTGATCGTGCGGCCGCGGGTGGACTCGTCGGCGATCACCGGCCACGGCCGGGCCGAACCGAACGGGGTGATCGTGCCGCGCTCGTAGCCGGTCGCGTCCTTGGCCGTGGCGGCGTCCGGCAGCGAGAGCCGGTTGACGCCGAGCAGGGCGCGCAGTTTCGGCCAGGAGATCTGCCGATCGCCGGGGACCAGAACGAACACGAAGTCGTCCTCGGCGCGACGGACCACGATGGTCTTGACCAGGTCGCGGACCTCGACGCCCTGGGCGGCCGCGGCCTCCCGCACGCCGGCGACCGGGCCGTGGCGGAGCACTTTGGTATCGACACCCAACGCGATGGCGGCGGTCTCCGCGGGCCCTGGCATGTGATCGACAGTAGCCTGGAGACGAGAGTTGTTCGCACGCGAGGAGTAGTCATGGCCGACAAGCCCGTTCTCCAGCCCGGCCCGGATCACCCGATCACCATCACTCCGACCGAGGGGCGCGTGGTGGTCAAGGTGGCCGGTGCGGTGGTGGCCGACACCCGGGCCGCGCTGACCCTGCAGGAGTCGACGTACCCGGCGGTGCAGTACATCCCGCTCGCCGACGTCGACACCGCGCTGCTCGAGCCGACCGAGACGCAGACCTACTGCCCGTACAAGGGGGACGCGAGCTACTACTCGATCCCGTCCGGCGGCGCGATGGCCGTCGACGCGATCTGGGAGTACAAGGAGCCCCGGGACGCGGTCGCGCAGATCAAGGGGCACGTCGCGTTCTACTCGAGCCGGGTCGACTCCATCGAGATCACGGCCTGACCGGCCCGGTCACTCGTATCGCAGTGCGTCGATCGGCCGGAGCCGAGCGGCGCGGGCCGCCGGCAGGCTTCCGAAGAACAAACCGATCACCACGGATACGCCCAGGGCGAGCACGACCGAGCCGGGCACCACGACCGGGGTCACCCCGGCGATCGAGAAGCGGGCTCCGATCAGGGCGGCGGCCACCCCGAGACCGCCGCCCAGGAAGCTCAGCAGCGTCGCCTCGATCAGGAACTGGGTCATGATGGTGCGCCGCTGCGCGCCGAGCGCCTTGCGGATGCCGATCTCCCGGGTCCGCTCGGTCACCGTGACCAGCATGATGTTGGTGATGCCGATCCCGCCGACCAGCAGGCTGATCGCGGCCACCGCGCCGAGCAGCGTGGTGAACGTGTCGGCGGTCGCGGTCTGCGTCTGCAGCAGCTGCGAGGCGCTGCGAATCCGGTAGCCGGCGGTGCCGCCCGACCCGGTCGGCACCCGCTCGTCGAGGATCACACCGACCTCCGACTCGACCGTGCTCACCATCTTCGAGTCGGCCGCCTCGACCAGGATCGAGTTCACCGCGCCATAGCCGGTCAGCACCTGCCGGACCGCGACGATCGGCGCGATCGCGATGTCGTTGGGGTCGGACGCGCCGGTCGACTCGCTCTTCTCGGCGAGCACGCCGATCACGGTGAACAGCGCGCCGCCCGCGGTGATCTGCTGACCGACCGGATCGACGCCGGGAAACAGGTCCTCGGCGACGGTCTGGCCGATCACGACCACCCGGCGGCCCTCGGTGTTGTCGTCGGCGCCGAACGCGGACCCGGTGGCGACCGGCGTGTTCGACGCGGTGAAGTAGCTGGGCGTGGTGCCGACGAAGTTGTTCACGGTGTGCGAGGTGCCGCCGTACACCATGGTCGTCGAGGTGGCGACCACCGGCGAGACCGACTTGACGTCGGGGGCGAGCACCGGGTCGGTCAGCGCGTCGGCATCCGCGAGGGTCAGGCCGCGGGCGCCGGCCGAGCCGCCGTTCGCGCTCATCACGGTGAGCGTGTTCGTGCCCAGCGCCGAGATCCGGTCGGCGACCGCCTTGGCCGACCCGTTGCCGACCGCGACCAGCAGGATCACCGCGGCCACGCCGATCAGGATGCCGAGCATGGTCAGGCCCGAGCGCAGCTTGTTGACCGCCACGCCGCGCAGGGCGAACCGGATGATCTCGAAGAAGTTCATCGCGCAGCCACCTCGTCGTCGGATCAGGGCGATCCTACGACCGGCGGCGCGCAAAAGGTCGGACGCCGGGTAAGCATCTCGCCCGGCCCATCACTGACCGAGCGAGATACCCCGCGATCAGTTCGAGCCGCCGCCGGCGCCGCCGTTGCCGCCGCCCGACGGCTTCTGGCCCGCGCATGCCGTGGTCGCCTTCGTCCAGGTCGCGTCGCTGACCCCGGCCGGCTTGGTGAGCTCGAACCCGCGCCCGCCGCCCGGCCCGCCCGAGGGCATCCCCGACGGCCTCCCCGCCCCGTCGGGCGCCCCCGACGGCGGCGCACCGGCACCGTTCGGCCCGCCCGACGGCAGGCCGGCTCCGCCCGGCCCGCCGGACGGCATCGTGATCGTCACACCGTTCTGCGAGAGGCACTGGAGGTACGCGGCCATCTGCCCACCACGACCGTTCCCGCCCGTGGTCCCGGTGCCGTCGCCGGTCCCGGAGGAGGAGCCGCCGCCGGAGTCGTTCGAGCCGCAGGCGGCGAGCGCGGCCACCGCGACCGCCGTGAGCAGCCCGGCCGCGAGACGCCGGCGTCGGTGCAGGACAGCGGATACAGACACAGGTTCTCCTGTTCTTCGGGGCCGCGGCGGGGGTGCCGCGGCCGAGGGGGGTGAAGGAGAATGAAGCAGTCGCGCCCCGGCACTGCGGGCGTTACGAGACCATGGCGCTGTTTTCTGACATTTCACTGATTCCGGATGGCTGCCGGACGACAGAAGCATCGGCGCGGATGCTGTGCGGGGCGGGTCCGGACGCTGTCGCGAGGCTGTGAATCGCCGCCGGGCGGCTCACCCGCCACGCGTACCGCACGATCCGGAGCTCGAAGATCGCCAGCAGCACCGCGGCGACGATCGCGGTCGTGCCGGGGAAACCGATCAGCGGACCGACCACGAACACGGCCATCTCGAACTCGATCCCGCTGAACAGATGGGTTCGGATGCGCCGACCGGCGAGGGCCGCCTTGACGCGACCGCCGGGCGCGGACGGCGGTGCCGCGGTCTGCGCTCCGATCGTTTCCGGGCGTTCCTGCGCGTACGCGGTTCGCAGCTGCTCCACCGTCTCCCGCAGCTGCGTCACCTGACCGGCGTTGAGGTAGCGCAGCAGATCACAACTGATCACCAGGGCGAGCAGCCACAGATACCGGATCTGACCGGTGTGCAGATACAGACCGCCCATGAGCGCCGCCGCGCAGGCGATCGCGCGCAACCGGTCGAGCATGAAGTCGCACCAGCCGCCGAAGAGCGACCCCTCGTCACGCAGCCGGGCGATCTTGCCGTCCATGCAGTCGGCCACGAAGCCGCAGTGGAACAGCAGCGCGCCGGCGACCGGCCACCAGCGGCCGGGCCCGGCGAAGCAGGCGGCCGCCGCGGCCCCCAGCACCGCGGCGAGGGCGGTCAGCCGGTTCGGCGTGACCCGGCGCCAGGGCGCGACCAGCCGGACCAGGCGGGTCGCGTACGGGTCGACCAGCAGAACCGTCCACCAGGAGTCGAGCGGCTTGCATGTGCGGCGGCGCACCTCGTGCAGCGGAATCCTACGCATCCCGCCATTTCAACACCTAAGCGGTGAATTCATGGCGAAAACGGTCAAAACGCACCATTACGGGACGGCAACGGATTCGCGCACCTGCCGGAGCAGCTCCGGGTCCACCTCGTACGGCGTGTAGAACGAGATCCGATCGACCAGCCCGTCGAACCGGTCCTTCAGCCCGCGCGCCACGTCCCCGCCGACCGCGAACGTGTCGAGCACGTCGTCGCTGATCAGCCCGGCCATCTCGGCCCACGCCTGCCGCCGGGACAGCTGGTTGAGCCGATCGGCGAGCTCGCCCCAGCCGTGCAGGTCGAGCACCGGGCGGTAGGCGGGCGTCGAGGCGTAGAACGCGATCTGCCCGCGTACCGCATGCTCGGCCTTTGATCTTGCTTTCTCGTCCGCGCCGAGCACCACGAAGGCGGACAGCGACAGGCTGAAGCCGTCGCGCGTCCCGCCCAGGATCGGCCGGGTCCGCTCGCGGATGTACGCCGGGCTGGTCAGCGGGTGCAGGAGCACGCCGTCGGCGACCTGCCCGGCCACCGCGGTCATCCGCTCCCCCACCGCGGCGAGCAGGATCGGCGGGTTCCCGAACGGGTTCGGCCCCGGATCGAAGAAGTCGGTCATCAGCGTGTGCCGGTAGAACTCGCCCCGGAACGCCAGCCGCTCGCCGGTACGCCAGGCGTCCCAGATCGCCCGCACCGCCGCGACGAACTCGGCCATCCGCGCGGCCGGCTTCCCCCACGGCATCGCGAACCGCCGCTCGATGTGCGCCTGCACCTGCGACCCGAGTCCGAGCTGGAACCGCCCGCCGGAGATCAGCTGCAGATCGTTCGCGAGCACCGCTAGGCTCATCGGGTTGCGAGCGAACGCGACCGCGATCCCGGACTGCAAGGTGATCGTCTCGGTGGCCCGGGCCGCGAGCGTGAGCGCGGTGAACACGTCATGTTTGCTCTCGGCCGCGCCGAAACCGTCGTAACCGTCCCGCTCGGCGCGGGCGGCCGCCGCCTCCACCTCGAGTGGCGAGGCCCCGACGCCCGCCGCGAAGTCAACAAGCATGCCCCATGAGATCACGTTCGGCCGGGAGCGACCATCACGGGTACCGTCTCGGACGTGGTTTCTTCGGCTCGAGTCGGTGCGTGCGTCGCCGGCCTTCTCAGCGCAGCGCTCCTCGCCTCGTGCACCAGCGGTTCGAACGCCGAGCCCGCCTTCCCGCCGGCCGCCGACTCGCCGGCCCCGGCCTCCGCCGGCAGCGCGTCGCCTGCGGCGGCCGAGTGGCCCACGTACCACCGCGACAACGGTCGCTCCGGCCTCGGCCCGGCCCAGCCCGCCGCCACGAAGCTGACCGCGGCGTGGCGGGCGAAGCTCGACGGGGCCGTCTACGGCCAGCCGCTGGTGGTCGGCGGCCGGGTGCTGGCGGCGACCGAGAACGACACCGTCTACGCACTCGACCCGGGCAACGGCGCGGTGCACTGGTCGCGCCACGTCGGCACCCCCGTGCCCAAGTCCGACCTGCCCTGCGGCAACATCGACCCGCTCGGCATCACCAGCACCATGGCGTACGACGCCGGCACCGGCCTGGTGTTCGCCCTGGCCGAGTCCACCGGCGGAGCGCACACCCTCTACGGCATCGACGTGGCGACCGGCCAGGTCCGCGTCAAGCGCGCCGCCGAGCCGCCGAAGGGCGACCGGATCGCGCACCAGCAGCGCTCGGCGCTGACGATCGAGAACGGGCGGGTGTACATCGCGTACGGCGGGCTCGCCGGCGACTGCGCCCAGTACATCGGCTCGGTGGTGTCGGTACCGGTCAGCGGCTCCGGCGCGCTGCAGAGCTACGCCATCCCGACCACCCGCGAGGGCGGCATCTGGGCACCGGGCGGCGCCGTGGTCCACGCCGGCAAGCTCTACTACGCGGTCGGCAACGGCGAGTCCACCTCCGGCTTCGACGGCAGCGACACGGTCGTCGCCCTCGACCCGGCGCTGCACCGCACCGACTACTTCGCACCGTCCACCTGGGCCGACGACAACGAGAAGGACCTCGACCTCGGCTCGATGACCCCGGCCGTGGTCGGCTCGTCGATCGTGATCGCCGGCAAACGCGGCATCGGGTACGTCCTCGACCCCGCTCACCTCGGCGGCATCGGCGGCGAGCGCAGCCAGGCGGAGATCTGCGCGCCGTTCGGCGGCGCCGCGGTCAGTGGCACGACGCTGTTCCTGCCCTGCAGCGACGGGATCCGCTCCGCCTCGCTGGACGAGAGCTCCGGCAAACTCCGCACCGGGTGGCACGGCCCGTCCGGCGCGACAGGCTCACCGGTGGTCGCCGGCGGCGCGGTGTGGGTCGTCGACTACGACGGCGGCCTGCTCTACCTGCTCGACCCGGCAACCGGCAAGGTGCGGTCCCAGCTGGCCATCGGCGTGGCCCCGCATTTCGCGTCGCCCACGGTCGCCGCCGGGCACGGCTACGTCGGCACCATGACCGGCGTGGTGAGCGTCACGTACTGACTCGGGCAGACTGAACCCATGACGTCCTACGCCCTGCGCCCGGTCGGGCGCGTCCAGTCCACATTGACCGATCGCGCGGACGCGCCACGGCAGCCCGACGAGGGCGCGCCCGAGGCGTGGCTCGTCTTCGACGAGGCGGTCGCGCCCGCGCTCGACGGCCTGACCCCCGGCATCGACGTGCTGCTGTTCACCTGGCTCGACCGCGCCGACCGGGACACCCTCGCCGTCCACCCGCGCGGCGACCGATCGCGCCCGCGCACCGGCGTCTTCGCCACCCGGGCGCCGGACCGGCCGAACCCGATCGGCCTGCACACCGTGCACGTCCTGGCCGTCGAGGGCAACCGGGTGCACGTACGGCACCTGGAGGCGCTGGACGGCACCCCGATCCTCGACGTCAAGCCGCTGCTGGGACCGGCCCCCGAGCGCTGAGCCGGGCGCCGATCGCCCAGGACGCCGGCCGGCACATACCGCGCCGCCACTTCCCGCGAACGATCCTCGCGGACCGCGCCGGTCACCGGCCCGCGGCGAGGATCGCGCGCCGCGCCCGCCAGGCCATGACCCCGCCGATCGAGACCGCCGACAGGATCGAGCCGACCGAGAGGAACGAGCCGATCGAGCCGACCGACCCGAAGGATCCGATCGATCCGACCGAGAGCGCCGAACCGGTGGAACCGATGGACAGCACCGAGCCCTTGGAGTAGACGCTCAGCACCGAGTTCTCCGCCTTGTACGAAAGGATCGACCGCCCGTCGCGCATGGCGATCAGTTTAGGGCGTCAGTCCCGGGACGGGTGCCGCCGCATGGTGGCGGGTCGGTGGTTCTCTCCGTCCTTAACAGGCGCTAAGGTGGTCATCGGCTCCTCGATCAGGCAGCCCGCTCCACGTCCGCGCCGCCGGCCCAACGGCCGCCGCCCGCCGCGTCGACGCACACTGCCTGCCCTTTCCCTGGAGTCCGCCGAGATGACCCAGCCCGCGGTCCGCCCGCCCCTGCCCGCCCAGCGCCTCGCCGGCGTCGCCAGCTCACCGGTCCGCGATCTGCTCGCGCTGATCGACCGGCCCGAGGTCATCTCGTTCGCCGGCGGCCTGCCCGCGCCGGAACTGTTCGACCTCGACGGGTTGCGTGCCGCCTTCGATCGGGTGCTCTCCACCCCGGCGGGCCGCCGCCACCTGCAATACGCACCGACCGAGGGCAACGCCGACCTGCGCGCGCTGGTCGCCGCCCGGATGACCGCCCGCGGCCTGCGCACCGGCGCCGACGACCTGCTGGTCACCACCGGCTCGCAGCAGGGACTGACCCTGATCGCCGCCGCGCTGCTCGACCCGGGCGCGGTGGTCGCCGTCGAGGAGCCCACCTACCTGGCCGCGCTGCAGTGCTTCCAGCTGGCCGGGTGCCGGATCGTCACCGTCCGATCCGATGCCGAGGGCATCGACCCGGCCTCGCTCGCCGAGGTGCTCGAAACCGATCGCCCGCGGCTGGTGTATCTGGTGCCGACGTTCGCGAACCCGACCGGCCGGACGCTGTCGGCGGCGCGGCGGGCCGAGGTGGCGGCGCTCGCGGCGGAGCACGGCGTCTGGGTGGTCGAGGACGACCCGTACGGCGAACTGCGCTACCGCGGCGAGCCGGTCCCCGCGCTCGCCGCCCAACCGGCCGCCGCCGATCGCGTTCTGCACCTCGGCAGCTTCTCCAAGATCGCCGCACCGGGCCTGCGGCTGGGCTGGGTGCGCACGCCGGCCACGCTGCGCCCGGCGCTGACCGTCGCCAAGCAGGCCGCCGATCTGCACACGTCCACGATCGACCAGGCCGCCGCGGCCGCCTGGCTGGCCGGAACCGATCTCGATGCGCACCTCGAGGCACTTCGCCGGGCGTACGCGAAGAGACGCGACGCGATGATGACGGCCATGCCCGCCACCGCCCCGGCCGGCAGCGTCTGGACCGATCCGGACGGCGGCATGTTCACCTGGCTGCGCGTGCCCGGCCGGGCGGTCGACACGGCCGCGCTGCTGCCCGCCGCGCTGGCCCGGGACGTGGCGTTCGTCCCGGGCGCGCCGTTCTTCGCCGGCCGGCCGGACCCGGCCACCATGCGCCTGTCGTTCACCACGCACACCCCCGACGAGATCACCGAGGGCATGCGGCGGCTAGCGGCGGTGCTCCGGCCCGCCGGGTGAGCAAGGGTCGCCACGGCCCGCCCGGTGAGCAAGGCCACGGCCCGCCGGGTGAGCGAGGGTGGCGACGGGCAACCAACCGATCATCGATCGTTGTCTGCCTGTCCGGGTGACTGCCGGTGCGTAGCCGATGTCGTTGGGTGCCGTGGCTGCCGGATTTCCGGGCCGGTGTCCGGCCGCCCACCACCTGCCCGCCAACCGGCCAGCATGGAGCCCCACCATGGCGTACGACCCGTACGGCTACCCGCGGCAGCGGCGACCCCAGTCCCCCGCGCCGTACGGCGGCGTCTACGGCCGGCCGGCGCGGCAGCCCGTGGTGCCCGGTCCGCCGTCGCCGGCGTCCGCCCCGGGGCAGCGGGCGCGGGCGCGACGCGGCCAGCCACCGCCCCCCGAGCCGGCCCGCAGGCCGAGCCGCTGGCCGTTCCTGGTGCTGGCCGCCGCGTTCCTGGTGCTGGCGGGCGGGGTGTGGACGGCGTACAGCCGGGCTCTGATCTTCAAGGACTCGGGGATCAAGGCGTGTGAGACGCTCCGGGACGGCACCCGGAGCCTGACCGGCGTCGCCAGGTCCACCGCGAAGATGACCGAACCGCAGTATCGGCAGATGCGGAAGGTCTTCGAGGACTCCCGCTACGGCGACATCCGCGACCACGGCACGAAGCTGATGGATGTGATCTGGGCGATGTCGCAGGCCACGGAGACCGGCGGAGGCAACGACAGCGCCGCGGTGACCGGTTCCGCGCTGGTGTATCTGCCGCCGCTGGGCGAGCATCTCACCGGTTTGCAGTCGGCCTGCGCCGACCAGGGCATCATCATCAACCTGCGGCAGACCGAATGACCGCCGGAGCGTTTCACGCCGGCGACGGCGCGTCCTGCGGGACGAACTCGCGGCACCCGCGCAGGCGTGTCCGGAGCAGACCGGTCGCCCGGTCGATGGTCAGGCGGATGTCGGCCGGCAGGGTGAGACCGGGTGGCATCGGTCCGTGCGGGATGGCTGCCGGGTCGAGCCCGTCCCGCTCGGCGACCAGCAGGCCCAGCCCGTACCGGCTGATCGCATCCGCTCCGGCCACGTTGAGCACGCCCGCGTAGTCGCTGCCGGCCAGCTCGATCAGCGCGTCGGCCAGGTCGTCGACGTGCACCGGCTTACGGATCTGATCGGTGAACAACAGTCCGTTCGCCCGCCCGGCGGCCAGGTCGTGGGTCAGCTTCTCCGGGAGGCCTCGCCCGTGCCCGAGGATGAGCGACGTCCGCACCACGGCCGCGGACGGATCGATGGCCCGGACGGCGGTCTCGGCCGCGGCCTTGGCGGCGCCGTACCGATAGATCGGATCCGGCAGCGCGTCCTCGTCGTACTCGCCGTCCCGGCCGGAGAAGATCGCCTCGGTCGAGACGTGCACGAGCCGGGCGCCGGCCCCGGCCGCCGCCAGCGCGACGTAGGCCGAGCCGTCCGCGATCAGCGGCCAGTCCTCCCGGCCGGCCGCGGTGTGCACGACAACGTCCGGCCGGGCGCGCCGGACGAGATCGTCGACCGCCCGGCGGTCGCGGATGTCGAGCCGCTCCCCCCGATCGGCCGGGTTGCCGAAGTAGGTGCCCGAGACCGCCCACCCGGCCGCGGAGGCCCGCCGGGCGGTGACCCCGCCGAGGAAGCCGCTGATGCCGGTGATGAGCATTCTCATGCCCGCGGACGATACCGACTGCCCGGGGGCGACACCGGTTCGCCACCCGTACGCCGGGACAGCTGTCAGCCGCCGGTGTAGGCGGCGTATCCGCGATCGGCCTGGGCGGCGGCCAGCGCCGGGTCCTCGCCGTCGGCGATCGCGACCTCCCGCCACGCGTCCGCGGCCAGCCGGTAGAAGAGCTTGCCCTCGTCCGAACCGACCCAGGCCATCAACTCCTCGGGGCTGAACCGCTCGGCCGCCGGATCGTCGAGGTAGCGAGCCAGGCCGAACATCCCCGAGTCCCAGCCGAGACCGGTCGCGGTCGGCCCGAACTGCTCCCACCACTCGTCCTTCACGTGCGCAACGTGTTCGAGTTCGAAGCGGGTGCCACCGGTCTCGGCGGTCAGCCGCACCTCGATCCAGCTGACCTCGTCCCCGTACTCCCAGGTGGCGGAGTAGCCGCGCGGCTTGTCGCAGGCGGTCACCGTGCCGCCGGCGTTGCCCTCGAGCTGGTAGTGGCCGCCCTCCTTGAGCTCGCCGGTGACCGGCAGGAACCAGCGGGCGATCCGGTCGGGAGAGGTCACCACCTCCCACAGGTCGTCGATGTCGGTGTCGTAGACCTGGCTGATGGTGGAGACCCGGGCCTCACCGGCCTCCAGGGTGCGACGGCCGAGCGTGCGCCGCACGGTGCTGATCTGCTGCCGGATGTCGATCATCAAGATTTCCCCTCGTCGTGGAGGCGTCGTTGTCTTTTTCCGCGGGCGACCTCGGTGCCCATGGCGGCCAGGCGCGGCGCCCAGAACCGGCGGAACCGGCCGAGCCACTCGTCGGCCTCGCGCAGCGCGGTGTCGTCCACCGCGTACAGCCGGCGGGCGCCCTCCGGCCGCACGGTGGCGAAACCGTTGTCCCGCAACACCTTCAGGTGCTGCGAGACGGCCGGCTGGGAGATGCCGAACTCGGCCCGGATCACCTCGGTCACCTCGCCCGAGGAGCGCTCACCGTCGGCGAGCAGCTCCAGGATGCGGCGGCGGACCGGGTCACCGAGCACGTCGAACGCGTGCATGACCCGTACGCTATCAGATTGGGCTTATATAAGTCACGCATGAGATACTGCGTCCCGGATCGCCGACGCCATCGTCTCGGCGGCCACCGCCCGGAGCAGGTCGATGCCGGCGTCGGCGACGTCGCCGGTGGCCAGCGCGACCACCGCGTCGCCGTCGTAGCGGGAGTGCGCGGGATGGATGGCGCGGGCGTAGCCGGTGTGGCCGCTCTGGGCGAGCAGGAAGCACTCGTTCTTGTCGAGCCGGGCATCGGTCAGCAGAACCCCGACGGTCGTGTTCAGTCCGAACGAGGCGGCCGGCGTCGCGGGCGGCGCGTCCGGCCCGAACACCGGGCGGCCGTCCGGCCCGAGCACGTCGCCCCAGGCGTTCACCACGACGACGGCCACCACCGAGGCGGCGCCGACCGAACCGCGGGCCACCCCCAGCCCGCCGGGGTCGAGCCGCTGCCGCCACTTGCCGGTGGTGGCGCCGGCGCCCGCCCCGACCGCGCCCGCCTCGAAAGGCTCGCCGCGGAAGGCCGCCGCCAGGGCCTGCTTCCCGGCCGCGTACGCCGGCGGTGTCCCGGCCACCGAGGCGTCGAAGATGGACATGCCGACCACGATCGGGACCGGTCCGAGCGGGGTCGCGAAGCCGAGACCGCGTTTGCGCAGGCCCTCCATCACGCCGTCGCCCGCGGCGAGCCCGAAGGCCGAGCCGCCGGAGAGCACGACCGCGGACACGGTGGAGACCGTTCGCACCGGCGAGAGCAGCTCGAACTCGCGGGTCGCGGGCGCTCCCCCGCGCACCTCGCCGGACCCGACGGTGCCCTCCGGCGGCACGATCACGGTCACCCCGGTGCCGGCCCCGGTCCAGTGCCCGGCGTACGCGGAAAGCAGCTGCGGTGCGCTCACCACCCCATCCAACTACGCACGCCCGGCAGAGCGCGCGGGAACCTCAGCCGCGCAGCGGCTTCAGGGCCCCGGCCACCCGGTGCAGCTCGTCGAGCAGGACCGTCGCGGCGGCCTCGGTGGTCTCGGACGGATCGAACCGGCCGTCGACCATCCGGCTCGTCACGAACGGGATGTTCACCTGCTGGGCGATCGTGAACAGGTTCAGCGCGAAGACGGCGGCGTGCAGGGCCATCGCCGATCGGGTGCCGGCCGAGACGCCGCCGTAGCTGACCACGCCGGCCGCCTTGTAGCGCCACTCGTGGTGGAGGTAGTCGATCGCGTTCTTGGCGACGGCGCCCAGCGTGAAGTTGTACTCCGGGATCACGAAGACGATCGCGTCGGCGGCGCCGACCTTCTCGCTCCAGCGCCTGGTGTGCTCGTGTTCGTAACGGCTCAGCCGGGGATGGTGCGGCTCGTCGAGCAGCGGCAGGTTCTCCTCGGCGAGGTCGGCGACGCTCACCTGGAAACCGCCGTGCGCCTTCGCGGCGTCGACGAACCACTGCGACACCGGCAGGGCGACCCGGCCGGGGCGGGTGCTCGCGACGACGACGAGCAGACGGAGATCACTCACGGGGCGGATCCGTTCCGATGCACGCTGGTTGTTACAGCAGACAATAAGCCGAAGCCGTCAGCGGCGCGCCGCGTTGGCCGCGATCGCGTCGACCACCTGCGTCCACAGCTGGACCGGGAGGTCGTGGCCCATGCCGGGGATCAGCACCAGCTCGGCGCCGGGGATCGCCTCGGCCGTGGCCAGGCCGCCGGACATCGGGACCAGCGGATCGGCCTCGCCGTGGATCACCACGGCCGGGACGGCCACGTCCCGCAGGCCCTCGGTGCGGTCCGGCGAGGCGATGATCGCCGCGTACTGGCGAAGGGTGCCGGCCGGGCGGTAGCCGCGGTCGTATTTGGCGCCGACGCGTCGCTCGATGTCGGCCCGCGGAGCCGGGTACGCCGGCGAGCCGATCACCCGGGCGGTCTCGATGCCGTTGGCGATCGCCTCGGCGCGGTCGGCGGCCGGCGGGCGCAGCAGCACGGCCTGCGCCGCCGGGGTCGGGCGGCCCACCCCGCGAGCGCCGGTGGTCGACATGATCGAGGCGAGGCTGGCGACCACGTCGGGACGATCGATGACGAGCTGCTGGGCGATCATGCCGCCCATCGACGCGCCGACCACGTGGGCGCGATCGATGCCGAGGGCCTTCAGCAGGTCGGCCGCATCGGCGGCGAGGTCGGAGAGCAGGTACGCCACCGAGGAGGGATCGCCGCCGATGATCGCGGGGATATCGGGCAGGCCCAGGTCGTCCAGGGCGGTGGACAGACCGGCGTCGCGGTTGTCGAAGAGGATCACGTGGAAGCCACGTCCGGCGAGCTGCTCGACGAAGCCGGCCGGCCAGTCGATCAGCTGGGCCCCCAGGCCCATGATCAGCAGCAATGGCGGATCGGCCGGGTCGCCGACGGTCTCGTAGTAGATGCCGAGTCCGTTCGCGCGCACCTCGGTCACGCCCACCATCCTCGGTGGCGGCGCGGCCCGGCGCAAGAGGGCAGGGACCTGACGTCACCGCAGCCGCGCCGCCCGGGTGGTCAGGTAGCGCTGCTCGGGCAGGCTGGTCGTGCGGGCCGCCGCGGCGGCGTACAGCCGGGCCGCCTCGGCCGTCTCGCCGGCCCGTTCGAGCAGGTGGGCGCGGACGGCGTCGAGGCGGTGGGTGCTCAGCCGATCGCCCAGTCCGTCGATCATCTCGAGGGCCGCGCGGGGACCGTCCGTCATGGCCACGGCGACGGCCTTGTTGAGGGTGACGACCGGGCTGCCGGTGATCCGTTCGAGCAGGCCGTAGAGCGCGACGATCTGCGGCCAGTCGGTCTCCGAGGCGGTGGCGGCGCGGGCGTGCAGGGCCGCGATCGCCGCCTGCAGCTGGTACTCGCCGACCGCGCCGCGGACGAAGGCCGCGTCCAGCACGGCGGTGCCCTCGGCGATCAGTCGGCGATCCCAGGCGCTGCGGTCCTGCTCCTCCATCGGGACCAGATCGCCCTCCGCGGAGACCCGGGCCGGCCGGCGGGCATCGATGAGCAGCATCAGGGCCAGCAGGCCGGCGCTCTCCGGCTCGGCGGGGTCGAGCATCCGGGCGAGCCGGATGGCCTCGGCGGTCAGGTCCACCCGGTGCAGGACCGGGCCGGCACTCGCCGCGTACCCCTCGTTGAAGAGCAGGTAGAGCACGTGCCGGACCGATCGAAGGTCGTCCGGTTGCCGGAACGGCACCCCGGAGGCCTTGATCCGCTGCTTGGCGCGGCTGATCCGCTGGGCCATGGTCGGCTCGGGGACCAGGAAGGCCGCGGCAATCTCCGCGGTCGTCAGTCCGGCCGCGGCACGCAGCGTGAGCGCTATCTGCGACGCGGGGGTGAGCGACGGGTGGCAGCACATCGCCAGAACCGCGAGCGAGTCGTCGGCGGCCGGCCCGCCGTTCTCGGCCGTCTGCAGGCGGGCGGCCAGCTCCTCGCGCCGGCGGCGCGCCTGCTCGCCACGGATCTGGTCGATCAGCTTCCGGGTGGCCGTCTGCAAGAGCCAGCCCCGCGGGTTGCCAGGAAGTTCGCTCGGCCAGTGCAGGTACGCGGACAGCAGCGCCTCCTGCACCGCGTCCTCGGCCGCGTCGAAGTCCCCGCAGCGCCGGGCGAGAACGCCCAGCACCTGCGGGGCCAGCGACCTCAGTAGATCCTCGATCACGCGGAGAGCGCGTCGAAGTCGGTGATCGACATCGCCCGGCGCACGACGACGGGCTGCCGCAGCGGCACCCCGCCCGGCCCCGGCACCGCGGACACCCTCGCGGCGATCTCCAGCGCGCGGGCCTCCGACTCCACCTCGACCAGTTGATAGCCGGCGAAGGTCTCCTTGAACTCGGCGTACGGTCCGTCGGTCACGACCGCCGGGCCCCGGCCGTCCGAGATCACCTCGAGGGCCTGGTCGGGTGGGGTCAGCGCCTCGGCGCCGATCAGCTCGCCGTTCTCGGCGAGCTCCCGGTTCAGCGCGGCGTAGTAGTCCATGTGCGCCCGGACCTCCTCGGGCTTCCACTGGTCCATCGGCTCCGGCACGTCGCCCGGCCGGTAGTCCACGATCAGCAGGTAACGCGGCATGAGTTCCTCCTCTGGTCGGTCTGTCCGCGGGTAGGACGGAGCCGATCACTGTCGCTCGACATCATCACCTGACCTAAGTTATGAACCATGAGTGTGCGCTTCGGGGTGTTCGTGCCGCAGGGCTGGAAAATGGACCTCAACGAGATCGACGACCCGGTCGAGCAGTACGAGGCGATGACCGCGGTCGCCCGGGCCGCGGACGCCGGTCCGTGGGACTCGATCTGGCTCTACGACCATTTCCACACCGTCCCGAAACCGACGTTGAACACGACCTTCGAGTGCTGGACCGCGTCGGCGACGCTCGCCCGCGACACCCACCGGGTCAACATCGGCCAGATGGTCGGCTGCAACGGCTACCGGCAGCCCGCCCTGTACGCCAAGATCGCCTCCACCGTCGACGTGGCCAGCCACGGCCGCCTCTACGCCGGTCTCGGCGCCGGCTGGTACGAGCACGAATGGCGCGCGTACGGCTACGAGTGGCCGGAGGTTCCGCAGCGGATGGGCGCCTTCCGCGAGGCGGTCGAGATCGTCCACCGGATGTGGACCGAGGACCGGCCGGTCTTCGCCGGGAAGCACTACCGCATCGACGCCCCGATCAACCAGCCCCGCCGCAAGCCGCGCTTCTGGATCGGCGGCGGCGGCGAGAAGGTGACGCTCAAGCTGGTGGCGAAGTATGCCGACGGCTGCAACGTGGGCAACGGCGACGTGGCCCTGATCGAGCAGAAGCTGGGCGTGCTGCGCGAGCACTGCCGTCAGGTCGGCCGTGACTATGCCGCCATCGCCAAGTCCACCACGATCGAGGTGAACCCGTCGTGGTCCACCGAGGACGTCCGGTCCCGGGTGGCGCAGGTCGTGGCCGCGGGCTGCGACTACGTCATCTTCTACATCCCGCGGCTGGCCTACGACCACGAGCCGCTGCACCGCTTCGCCGCCGACGTGATTCCCCATTTCGGATGACCATATTTGGAGAAAGGTGGCGGAATGTCTAAATTACCCCCGTTAGAACCCATCTGACCGGGAGTAAGAATGAAGATCCGTCACATCCTCGGGCTCGTCGCCGGCGCCGCCGCCATGACCGCGGGCCTTGCCACTCCGGCCCTTGCCGACACGCCGGCGCCGGTGTCGGCGCCGAAGCCCACCGTGGACAGCATCAAGGCCAGGGTCGACACGGTCGCCGACCACATCACGACCAGGCTGCAGGCGCTCCAGACCCGGATCGCCAAGAAGCCGGCGCTCGCCGCCGCCCAGGCAACCCTGCAGGCCGACATCACCAAGTCCCTCGCCGACACCGCCGCCTGGCGCAAGCAGGCCGACGCGGCGACCACCATCGCGGAGATCCGTGCGTGCGCCCCGGCGCGCCAGACCCTGAAGGCCGACCTCGCCAAGCTGCGCGCCGACGTGGCGGCCGCGAAGGGCACCACGACGACGAACCCGAACTGACGCACGCCCCGGGGACGGCCCGGACCATGCCGGTCCGGGCCCCCGGGCTCAGCCGCCTCATCCGCCGCTCAGCCCAGAGAGTGCATCACGTGCTTGATGCGGGTGTAGTCCTCGAGCCCGTACACGGACAGATCCTTGCCGTGCCCGGAGTGCTTGAACCCGCCGTGCGGCATCTCGGCCACCAGCGGAATGTGGCAATTGACCCAGACGCAGCCGAAGTCGAGCCGCTGCGTCATGCGCATCGCCCGCCCGTGGTCCTTCGTCCACACACTCGACGCGAGTCCGTACTCGACCCCGTTCGCCCAGCGGACCGCCTCGTCCTCGTCGGAGAACCGCTGCACGGTGATGACCGGTCCGAAGATCTCGTCCTGCACCGCCTCGTCGGTCTGCCGCAGGCCGGAGACCACCGTCGGCGCGTAGAAATAGCCTCGCTCGCCGACCCGCACGCCACCCGCGTTCACCGTGGCGTGCTCGGGCAGCCGGTCCACGAAGCCGGCCACCCGCTCCCATTGGCGGGCGTTGTTCAGCGGACCGAACAGCACGTCCTCGTCGTCCGCGGCGCCGGTCTTGGTGGCCCGCGCCTGCTCGGCGAGCGCCGCCACGAAGTCGTCGTACACGCCCGGCGCGGCCAGCACCCGGGTGGCGGCCGTGCAGTCCTGACCGGCGTTGAAATAGCCGCCGACGGCGATGGCCTCGGCGGCCGCCGCCACGTCCGCGTCGTCGAAGATGACCACCGGCGCCTTGCCGCCCAGCTCGAGGTGGGTGCGCTTGAGGTCGGCGGACGCGGCCGTCGCCACCTCCATGCCGGCCCGCACCGAGCCGGTGATCGAGACCATCTGCGGGGTACGGTGGCTGACCAGCCGGCGGCCGGTGTCGCGGTCGCCGACGACCACGTTGAGCACGCCCGGCGGGAGGAACTCGGCCGCGATCTCGGCAAGCATCACGGTGGTCACCGGGGTGGTGTCCGACGGCTTGAGCACGACCGTGTTACCGGCCGCGATCGCCGGCGCGATCTTCCAGACGGCCATCAGCAGCGGGTAGTTCCACGGCGTGACCTGCGCGCAGACGCCGATCGGCTCGCGCCGGACGTAGGACTCGAAGCCGTTCAGGTACTGCCCGGCCGACCGGCCCTCGAGCAGCCGGGCGGCGCCGGCGAAGAAGCGGATCTGGTCGATGGCCGGCGGCAGCTCCTCGCTGCGGGTCAGGCCGAGCGGCTTGCCGGTGTTGCGCGACTCGGCGGCGACCAGCTCGTCGGCCCGCGCCTCGATCGCGTCGGCGAACTTGAGCAGCGCCTGCTGCCGCTCGCTCGGCGTGGTGCCGCGCCAGGTCTCGAACGCGGACGACGCCGCCTCCATCGCCCGGTCCACATCCGGCTGGCCGGAGACCGGCGCCGAGGCGAACACCTCGCCGGTGGCCGGGTCGATCAGGTCCTCGTAGCGGCCCTCGGCCGGCGCGGACGCGGCGCCGCCGATGAAGTTGTGCAGCACGGTCTTGGCGGTCACTCGATCTCCAGACGCAGGATCGGACACTTTCCGGCCCATCCTGCCACCGATTCCGTACCTGGCAAGACCATCCGACCACTCTTTCCGTCATCCGGCTCAGCCGTGCCGCGGCGCTGACGAACGGAGGGAAAGTGGGCTCGCACACGGTTCTGACCGACACCGCGCGGCTGCGGCGGCTGCTCGACTGCGGCCTGCTCGACGGCGCGCCGAGCGACTCGCTGGACCGCCTCGCCCGCGCCGCCGCCCACCACGTCCGGGCCGCGCGCGCCCAGGTCAGTCTGGTGACCGCCGATCGCCGCGTGGTGGCCGGCCAGGCGGGCCCGCCGCTCACCCATTCGTTCTGCCGCATCGTCGTCGACACCGACGCCGCGCTGCTGGTCAGCGACGCCCGCACCGACGATCGCGTGGCCGGCCACCCGGCGATCGCCGACGGCGTCATCGCGTACGCCGGCTTTCCGATCCGCAGCGCCGACGGCTATCCGCTGGGCGCCTTCTGCGTCGCGCACGACCAGCCCCGCGACTGGGAGCCACGCGCGTTGTTGCTGGTCGAGGATCTGGCCGCGGCCGCCGAGACCGAGATCGTGCTGCGCGCCGAGGCCCGCGGCCGCCTGCGCCATCTGGCCACGCTGCTCGCCGACGCCGATCTGACCCCCGCGCAGCGGACCGCCCTTCTCGACGCAGCCAACACCTTCTGAACCCACGCAGACGTACGCGCGAGCACAGGTCCCCGGTGTGCCGGCGACCTGGCTGCCTGGTCACCCCCGGTGCCGCTGGCATCCGGGTGGGCCCGGGTGGTTGGGCTTCACCCCCGACGCACTTGCGGAAAATGGTTGGCGATGGAAACCTATCGGCATGACCACCGAAACGGTACCCGCCGGCGGCGAGCCCCGCCGGCTGCTCTCCGACGTGCACTCACTCGCCCGCCAGGTGCGCCGCGACCAGCGGGCAACCTGGATCGCCCTGTCGATCCTGGCCGGGGCGACGTTCGTCGCGATCCCGTTCGACTATTTCTTCCTAGTCGCGCATTGCACGCCGGTCGGCGACGGCGCCGCCTGCACCTTCGACCGCCGCGGCTTCCTTTACTACTGGCCGCCGGCGCTGCTGCTCTCGTACGCGGCGATCGCCCTCTGCTACGTGCGGATCGCCCGCCGGCGCGGGCTCGGCGCCCGGGTGCTGCCCTACGCGATCACCGGCGCGGCGCTGACCGTCCTGTTCACCGCCGCCTGGGTCGGTATCCGCCTGTATCTCGCCCACCACGGGACCCCGGCCAACCCGCTCCCCTCCTGGGCGCTCCTGCTGGACCGCCTGGTCGCGCCGGCCGGCACGATCGGGGTCGCGCTGCTGGTCCTGGCCCGGCTGGAACGCAACGTCCCGCTGCTGGTGTTCACCCTCGGCTATCTCGCCGTGGTGCTGGTGCCGATCGACTTCGGCTGGGGCCGGAACTGGGGCATCCACACGACCTTCCTGCCGCCGCAGATCATCGCCGGCACGGTCCTGCTCGGCGGCGCCGTCGGCTTCGCGCTGGCCCACCGGCGGCCGCGATGACCGCCCCGAACGCGGACCCGGCGGCAGCGACGACCGACCCGGACGCGGACCCGGCGGCAGCGACGACCGACCCGGACGCGGACCCGGCGGCAGCGACGACCGACCCGGACGCGGACCCGGCGGCAGCGACGACCGACCCGGACGCGGACCCGGCGGCCGCACCGGACACTCATCCCGTTCTCGGGCTGGACGACGTCGTGCACCAGCGGGTGCGGCTGGGGATCCTCACGATCGCGCACGAGGCCCGGCGGGTCGAGTTCGGCTACCTGCGCGGCCAGCTCGAACTGACCGCGGGCAACCTCTCCAAGCACCTCACCGTGCTGGAGACGGCCGGGCTCGTCGACGTCGAGAAGGGCTACGAGGGCAGGCGCGGCCGCACCTGGATCACGCTCACCACGGCCGGCACCGCCGCCCTCGCCCAGGAGATCTCCCGGCTCAGGGCGCTGGTCGACCGGGTGGAGATCGAGCCGCCGCACTGACTGCTCAGCCCTGCTCGCGCATCTCCCACGGGGTGCCGTACTCGACGAGCTTGTCGAGGAAGGGCACGGCGTCGAAGGCCTCCGGTCCGAGCACGCCGGTGCCCTGCCAGACCCCCGAGGCCAGCAGCTCCAGGGCGACGACCGGGTTCACCGCGGTCTGCCAGACCACCGCCTGGCAGCCGTACTCCGACATGGACCACTCGTTGTCGACCAGGTGGTACAGGTAAACACTGCGCGGCTCGCCGTCCCGGCCGAGGCCGCTGACCACCGTGCCGGCGCAGGTCTTGCCGGTCATCCGGTCGCCCAGCGTCGCCGGGTCGGGCAGCACGGCCGCCACCACGTCGCGCGGCGATACCGAGGCGGCGCCCACCCGGACCGGGTCGGTGCGGTCCAGGCCCAGTTTGTGCAGGGTGCGCAGGATCTCGATGAACTCGCTGCCCAGCCCGTACTTGAAGGTGACCCGGCCGGCGTCGACCCAGCGCGGAATGAGCAGCACCTCCTCGTGCTCGACGTGGACGCACTCGACCGGGCCGATGCCGCCGGGGAAGTCGAAGAGCTCCGGCTCGCTGAGCGGGACCGTCGTGTGCCAGCCGTCCTCCCGGGTCCAGATGACCGGCGGGTTGAGGCACTCCTCGATCGTGGTCCAGACCGAGAAGGACGGTGCGAAGTCGTAGCCGTCGACGACCAGGTTGCCGCCGTCGCGGATGCCGATCTCGTCGATCCGGGAGAACAGGTGATCGGCGGCGTAGCGGGCGAAGACGTCGGAGAGGCCCGGTTCGACGCCCATGCCGACCAGGGCCAGGCGGCCGGCGTCCGCCCAGCGCGGGGCCGCGGCGAACTGGTCGTCGCCGAGCTTGACCCCGGTCCGGCGGTACGGGTCGGTGGGGTGCGGGTGGGACAGGGACATCGCCATGTCGAGGTAGTCTGCGCCGGCCGCAAGGGCGCCCTCGAAGACCGGCAGCACGAAGCGCGGGTCGACCGCGTTCAGCACGTGGGTGATCTCGTGCGCCCGGCACAGCTCCGCGATGTCCGAGCTGTTCGACGCGTCCACCCGGGCGGCCACGAAGCGCGGGTCGGCGGCCGCCGGCTCGGCCGGGGAAAGCGCGTCGGCGACCGCCCGCTCGGCTCGGGCCGGGTCGAAGTCGGCCACCACGAACCGGGAGAAGAACGGCCGGCGCGCGGCGATCGCCGCCGCGGCGGAGCCGACCCCGCCGGCCCCGACCACCAGGACACGCATGGGATACCCACCTTCCGGCCAAGACGACCCGACGATCACTGAAACCGTGTCCCAAGAGCCTCCGTGCGACCGAAAAGCTTGTCAAGGGCGACCAACTCTGCGATAAACGCAGTTGTCAACGCCGCCCGGGAAGGACCGCCAATTCAGTGACCAACCCGAACCGGACACCCACGGTGATTGCCGTCCACCCGCACCCGGGGAAGAATCGCGGCGTGACGGCGGACCTGGCTCTGGATCAGATCAACAAGCAGATCATCGAGCACCTTCAGCGGGACGGGCGGATGTCGTACGCGACGCTCGCCAAGGAGATCGGCCTGTCCGAGGCCGCCGTGCGCCAGCGGGTGCAGCGCCTGCTCGACGGCGGGCTCATGCAGATAGTGGCGGTCACCGACCCGCTCACGCTCGGCTTCGCCCGGCAGGCGATGGTCGGCCTCAAGGTGACCGGCGACCTGCGCGCGATCGCCGACGAGCTCGCCGCCATCCCCGAGGTCGACTACGTGGTGATCTGCGCGGGCGGGTTCGACCTGCTGGTCGAGCTGGTCTGCACCGACGACTCGCACCTGCTCGACCTGCTCAACGAGAAGGTCCGGCCGATCAAGGGCGTCACCTCGTGCGAGACGTTCATGTACCTGAAACTGGCGAAACAGACGTACGCCTGGGGAACTCGGTGACCGCACCGTCCTACTGGCTGCACACCCTCGGCCCGGTCACCCGGCGCGCGCCGCTGGCCGGCGACCGCGACGCCGACGTGGCGATCGCCGGGGGTGGCTACACCGGCCTGTGGACGGCGTATTACCTCTCGCAGGCGGCCCCCGAACTCAAGATCGTGGTGCTCGAGGCCGAGTACTGCGGGTTCGGCGCGTCCGGCCGCAACGGCGGCTGGGCCTCCGGCCTGTTCCCGGTCTCCGCAGCGAAACTGACCCGCCGGTACGGTGCGCAGCGCGCGTCCGCGATGCATGCGGCGCTGGCCGGCGCCGTCGACGAGGTCGGCCGGGCGGCCGCGGCCGAGGGCATCGACTGCGACTACGCGAAGGGCGGGACGATCACGCTCGCGCGCACCCCCGCGCAGCTGCGCCGGGCCTCTTCCGCGCCCGGGTTCATCGGCGCCGACGAGGCCGGCGCGATCTGCGGGGCGAACGGCGTCCTCGGCGGGGTCTACCGCCCGGACTGTGCCGCCCTGCACCCGGCCAAGCTGGTCCGGGGCCTGGCCGAGGCGGTCGAGAAGCGGGGCGTCACGATCCACGAGGGCACCCGGGTCCACCGGATCGCCCGCGGCCGGGTCGAGACGTCGCACGGCACGGTCAGGGCCGGCACGGTCGTCCGCGCGCTGGAGGGTTACACCGCCCGGCTGGCCGGTCACCGGCGCAACCTCGCCCCGGTCTACTCCCTGATGATCGCCACCGAGCCGCTGTCCGCCGCCCAGTGGGAGCGGATCGGGCTGCGCCGCCGGGAGACGTTCAGCGACGAACGGCACATGATCATCTATGGTCAGCGCACGGCCGACGACCGGCTCGCGTTCGGTGGGCGGGGCGCGCCGTACCACTTCGGGTCGCGGATCGAGCCGGCCTACGACCGGGTGCCGGCCGTCTTCGACGGCCTGCGGGCGACGCTGACCGAGATGTTCGGCATCCGGCCGGAGATCGCGTACCGGTGGGGCGGCCCGTTGGGCATCCCCCGCGACTGGATGCCGAGCGTCGGGCTCGCCGACGGCCTCGCCTGGGCCGGCGGCTACGTGGGCGACGGCGTCGCGGCCGCCAACCTGGCCGGGCGTACCCTCGCGGACCTGATCGCCGGCGCCGACAGCGACCTGACCGCCCTGCCCTGGGTCGGCCACCGCTCGCGGCGCTGGGAGCCGGAGCCGATCCGCTGGCTCGGCATCAACGCCGCCCTGCGCGCCACGAACGTGCGCGACGCGCTCGAACGACCCCGCGCCCGGGTGTCGACAGCGGACTGATCCGTGGCGGCCCGCCGGTAAACCGGCTGCGACCTTGCATTCCGGCGTGGCATCCTGGTCTCATGACGTACCGCACGCGCTTCGGCCGGCCCCCGACGGTGGCCGACTGATTTTCGTGTGCGCGACGGCCGCCCATCGGGCGGCCGTTGTTGTTTCTGCGGTCCCGTTCCCGTGGGTGGTCGTTCCCCAAAACCACTTTCGTGTACCACGAGAAGACCGTGACCTACCTCAGCCCCGCCGCCCTCGCCGCCGACCTCGCCGTCCGTGACCTCACCGACCCGGCGTCCGGCCCGCACGCCCTGCAACTGCTGGTGTCCGCGATCCTGGACGCGGCGGGGCGACGCCGGCCGGGCGCGTCCCTGGTCGTCCACCGAGGATCCCGGGTCGTCTCGGTCGCCGACAACTACGACCATCTCGGCTACGGCCCGTCGGCGAAGGCGCGCGACTCCCGATATACGCGCTATGTCGCCCGGGATCGGATGCTCCGCTCGCAGACCTCGGCCCTGATCCCGGGCGCCCTGCGAGCACTGACCGTGCCCGACGCGCTGATCGCCTGCCCCGGCGTGGTGTACCGCCGCGACGCGATCGACCGCCTGCACACCGGCACCCCGCACCAGCTCGACCTGTGGCGCCTCGGCCCCGCGCCGTCCGCGTCCGACGAGTTGCTGGAGCTCGTGGGCATCGCCCTGGGCGCCGCACTCCCCGGCGTGCCGTGGCGAACCAGGCCGGCCGCACACCCGTACACCACCGGCGGTCTCGAGATCGAGGCGTCCGGCCCCGGCGGCACGTGGGTCGAGGTGGGCGAGTGCGGCATCGCGGCCGACCACGTGCTCCGCACCGCCGGCGTCCCGGCCGGGATCGGCGGGCTCGCGCTCGGCCTCGGCCTCGACCGGTTGCTGATGCTGCGCAAGGGCATCGACGACATCCGGCTGCTGCGCTCGGCCGACCGTCGCGTGGCGGACCAGATGACCGACCTGACGCCCTACCGCCCGGTGTCCGCTCAGCCGGCCGCCCACCGCGACCTGTCGGTGGCCCTCCCCGCCGACGTCACCGCGGAAGACCTCGGCGACCGGGTACGCGCCCTCCTCGGCGAGGACGCGCACCTGGTCGAGGAGGCCACCATCCGGTCCGTCACGCCGCCGGACGCCCTGCCGCCCGCCTCCCGCGACCGGCTCGCCCTCCGCGCCGACGAGGCGAACGTGCTGCTCCGCGTGGTCCTGCGCGACCTGCACACCGCCCTGCCGAAACAGCGCGCGAACGCCCTCCGCGACCGCCTCTGGGCCGGCCTGATGGGCGACCGCAGCCGACCGCAGAATCAGCCCCACCGCACGGATGCACCCGATGGCGCTCTGATGGCTCGTTGGCGCTGACGGTATGCGGCGGCCTTGGCCCGGTCGCCGCAGCCGCGCATCCCGCACCAGCGGCGCCGTTGGCCCCGGGACCGATCGATGAACGGTCGGGTGCAGTGCTCGTCGTCGCACCAGCGGAGTGCCTCGCGGTCGGCGCTGTCGTGCAGTTCGAGGCAGTCGCGGGCGAGGAGAGCCAGGATGGCGTCGGTGTCGCCCGCGCGATGGACTCCATCGGCCTCCAGTCGCAGTGCGGGCAGCGGTTGGGCGCCGGCCGCGTTGACCATCTCGCGGTCGGCACGGTCGACGGCGGTGCCATCGATCAGGGCTCGGATCAGCCGGAACATTGCCTCCCGGAGGTCCTTGGCCCGCTGCAGGCCGGCTTCGTCCACCCTCGGGGGGCGGTCGACGATTCCGGACTGCACGGCCCAGTCCGCCAGGTCGCTGGGGGCGTTCAGTTTCTCGTCGTCGGTATGCCCGCGCTCGCCGAGCGTGGGCAGAAAATCCAGCACCGGCCGGTCGGCGATGAACTCGAACTCCACGTCACCATCTTGACCGGTGACGCACCGTCCTGCAAAAGTCGACCGATGGCATCACCAGTTGAACAGGTGACGAGGCTCGGACCCGGAACCGGATTGGCTCGCTATCTGGTCGCTGCCGCGCTGGCGCGGACGGCCGACGAAGGCGCCCGGGTCGCGCTGATCGTCCTGGCACTGGATCGGACGGGAAGCGCCGCCATCGGCGGCACGATGGTCGCGACCCTGCTCATCCCGCACGTCGCGGCGGCGCCCTTGATCGGCGCCCTGGTCGACCGTGCCCGCCGACCGGCCATGGTGCTCGCCGGCGCGATCGCCGGCTTTGCCGCCGGCCTCGCCATCCCGGTCGCCCTGTTGGGTCACACGTCGCTGTGGCCGAGCTACCTCGCCCTCGCGGTGGCCGGATGCTGCGGACCGGCAGTGACCGGCGGGCTCACCAGCCGGTTGTCCGAGCTGACCGAGCCTGGCCGGGAAACTCGTGCCTACGGACTGGACTCGCTGCTCTACAGCGTGGCCGGCATGGCCGGACCGGCGCTGGCCGGGATGGTCGCGGCTGCTGCCGGCCCAGGCGTCGCCACCGGCGTGCTCGCGGCTGCGGCCGGGCTCGGCGCGGTCACCACCGCGACCCTTGGCTTTCCTGCTGCCGGGGCCGCCGAAAGGCGCGCTGGATCGGTGGGACTATGGGACGGCGCCCACGCGATCGTCAAAGAGCGCGACCTGCGGGTGCTGACGCTCACCACCGCTTTCGGCCAGTTGGGCCCGGGCGGTCTGGCGATCGTGGCCACCGCCTTGGCCGTCGCGGCGCACCGACCGGCACGGGCCGGACTGCTGCTCAGCGCGGTCGCGGCCGGCGCGTTCGCCGGTTCCCTGGTCTGGACCTGGCGACCCCTGCCCGCGTCCCGCGCGCCCAGCGTGACCGGGTGGGCGATGTCCGCCTTCGGGCTGCCGCTCCTACTGGCCACGGCGGTGCGATCGCTGCCCGTGACCGCCGTGCTGTTCGCCTTGGCGGGAGCAGCCAACGGACCGTTCACGGCGGCGCTGTTCCTGGCCCGCAATCAGCTGTCGGCCGAGGCAGTGCGGACCCAGATCTTCACCATCGGCGCCGGGATGAAGGTGGCCTGCTCCGCGCTCGGCGCCGGCCTCATGGGTTTCACCGCCCACCTACCGGTCAGCGTGCAGTTGCTGCTCGTGGCCGTCAGTCCCATCGCCGCCGGCGTGGCGGGCGGTGTGCTGCTCACCCGACCGCACTCACGAGGATCCCTCAGAGGCGCCAGAGGATGAAGTCGTCGTGCGGGTAGGTTTCGATTTCTCCGAAGGGTGGAGCGCCGGCATTGTCACCGGCCTTGGTGAGCATGTCCCGCAGCGCACGCAGGTGGCCGACGGTCAGCTGCAGCGGTGGTTCTTCCGGCTGGTAGGTCGACCCGATGAGGTAGTCCTTGCCCGGTGTCGTGGTCATTTCGATGTGGCAACCGAGGACATGGCTGACCGGCCGGGTCGCGCAGAAGTTCAGCAACCGGTCGATGGTGGCGGTGAACGCAGGCCAGTCTTCGACGTAGAGCCGCCCGGGGTACACCGAGTCTCCGGTCAACAGCAACCGGGTGTACCGGTCGTAGAACACGGTGGCCGATCTGTGGTGCCCGGGCCCGGGCAGTACGTCCAGGACCCGTCCGCCGAGATCGACGGTCGCCGCACCGGCGGGCCACGAGTCCAGGCCAAAGAACTCGATCACGTCGTCCACCGACCTGCCGACCACCACGGTGTCCGGTCGATCGGCGAACTGCCCGTCGCCCGCGACATGGTCGTCGTGGCCGTGGGTATGGGCGACGGTCAGGCCGTAGCCGTCGCGGGGATGGTCGGCCAGCCAGGCGGCGATCAGCTCGTCGACCGTCCGGCGCAGCGGGAAGTATGCCGGGTCGGCCGTGGCGCCGGTATCCAGCAGCAGCGCCCGCGCGTTGCCGAACAGCAGGAACATGAACGGGGCCTCGTGGCTGACCGACTTGTTCTGCCGCAGAATCATGGTGTGCGGGTCGTAGGCGTGCACCTGGATTTCGGGTGCGGGATCGTGCTTGGCCGACGGCCAGCCCGCGTGCCAACTCACCGCAAGACTCCCGGCCCCGGCCACGCCATCACTGAAATCGAGCATGCGAGCATGCTAGTGACCAGGTTCGGACAGCGTGGACCAGAAGTTCACCATCAGGGCATCGATCACCGGAAGTGAGTTGCACCGGCCAAAACGGCATCGAGCCAGCGCTCATACCAGCTCAGGAAGCCCGCGTCCCTGGTGAAGACCGGCCCGGCCGGGGTGTCGCCGGTGCCGGCGACGCGGCCACGGGCCGGCCCGCTGACGACCAGGATGGACAGGTAGCCACAACCCTGATCGCTGAGCGCGAGGGTTCCGCAATATGGCTCGTCGTCCTCGTCCGGCGCCACCTCGGACGGCCAATCCGAGAAGACGCGTCCCGGCTCGGCCGGGAAAGGCGTCGCCAGCGTGCTCTGCCCGGGCATACCCCACAGGCTGGTGGCCCAGTCCTGAAGGGAGTGCAGGCCGTAGTACGGACCGGCGCCTCCCCAACGGCCCGGGCCGCCGTTCCCGATCGTGGTGATGAACGCCCGGTAGTCCTCCGGCAGCGAGACGCCGTGCTCACGCTCGAATGCGGTCACCTCGTCGTCGGTCAACGGCGGGCCCAGCTCGAAACGGTGCGCTGAGGCCCCGAACATGACCGGCTCGCCCGGCCGCCTGGCGGCAACCGCGAGTTTCACCGCTACCCGGTCCAGGCGCGCCGACAGGTGGGGATCAACCGTCACACGATCATTGTGACGGGAAACCGGGACCGGGGAGAACGGCCGGCGCGGTCACCCCGGCTGATGGGCGTACAGCGCCAGGCGTACGCGATTGGGGCAGTTGGTCTTGGTCATCAGCGCCGTGATGTGGGTCTTCACGGTGGTGATGCCGATGTGGAGCCGCTCGGCGATCTCCGCGTTGGAGAGGCCCTCGCCGACCAGGTCGAGCACCGCCTGCTCGCGGCCGGTCAGGCCCTCCCGCGGCCGGACCGGATCGGTGCGGCTGGTCACCGCCCGCTCGACCAGCCGGCGCAGCACGTCCCGGCTGAAGGCGCTGTCCCCCGCCGCGGCCCGCCGGATGCCGTCCAGCAGCTCGGCCGGCGGCGCGTCCTTGAGCAGGAAGCCGCACGCCCCGGCCGTCAACGCCGGATAGAGGTGGTCGTCGTCGCCGAACGTGGTGAGCACCAGGATCCGGGCCGTCGGCCGGCTCGCGAGGATGCGGCCGGTCGCGCTGATCCCGTCGACCCCCGGCATCCGCAGGTCCATCACCACCACGTCCGGGGCGACGCGCTCGGCCAGGCGCACCGCTTCCCGGCCGTCGGCGGCCTCCCCCACCACCTCGATGTCGTCCTCGGCGGCGCAGAGCATGCGCAGGCCCGCACGGATCAGCGGCTGGTCGTCGACGAGCAGGACCCGGATCATGCGGCCGCCCGCGGCAGTACCGTCCGCACCAGCCACCCGGTCCCGGCCGGGCCGGCGGTCAACCGGCCGCCGAGCACCTCGACCCGCTCCCGCATCCCGATCAGGCCGTGCCCGGTGCGGCTGCCACCGGCGTCCGGTCCCACCGACGGCAGCTCCGTGGCGGCGCGGCCGTCGTCGGCCACCTCCCAGCTCACGGCGCCGTCGTCGACCGAGATCCGCAGGTACGCCCGCGCGGTGGGCCCGGCGTGCTTGGCCACGTTGGTCAGCGCCTCCTGGGTCAGCCGGAGCACGGCCAGGCCGCGGACCGCATCGATCTCACCCACCGCCTCGTCGATGTCGGCGTCCACGGTGAGCCCGGTCCGGCGGGCCACCTCGACAGCCGCACCCAGCGCGGCCGGCAGCGAGCCCGGCTCGATCGCGGTGATCGCCGCCTCGCCCCGCACCCCGCCCGGGTCGCGCAGCACCTCGACGAGCCGGCGCAGGTCGGCGAGCGCGGTCGTGCCGGTGCCGTGCACGTCGTCGAGCACTTCGGACACCCTCGGGTCGAGCTCCGGGATCACGTGCCGGGCCACGCCGACCCGCAGCACCATCGACGCCACGTGGTGGGCCACCACGTCGTGCAGCTCCCGGGCGATCGCGCCGCGCTCGTCGGCCCGCGCCGCCCGGCTCTCCGAAGCGGCCCGCAGCTCGGCCTGCACGCCCAGCTCGCGGGTGGTGCGGATGACCAGTCCGAGCAGTAGCGGCAGCCCGACCGGCAGCACGATCACCCCGAACAGCTCGCTGCGCAGCGAGCCCGGCGAGTCCGGGATGGACAGCACGCAGTAGAGCGCAAACAGCAGGCCCGCGCACAGCCAGATCGTGCGCGGGCGGCGCGCCCAGACCGCCACCTCGGCGAGCGCCCAGCTCGAGCCGACCTGATTGATCGTCGTGTCGTGCAGCACCCACATCGCGACCCCGAGCAGGGCGGCCTGCGCCAGGAAGCAGATCACCGGCCAGCGGCAGAGCGCCACCGCGGCGACGAACGCGACCACGGCCAGCCACAACTGGGCGGCCGTGGGCTGCCGGCCGTTGTCCAGCCCGAAGACCAGGTAGCTGACGCCGCTCAGGTCGAGCAGCACCATGCGCAACCAGGTGTCCCGCCGGTCGAAGAGGCGCACCACCCAGCCCATGGCGGTCAGCCTAGGCGCTCGCGGGCGATCAGATGGACCCCGAGTCCGAGCGGCCCGAACAGAGTCGTCAGCACCAGCATCGGCGCGACGACGACCGGCCGCATCTTCCGCTCGCCGGCGTCCAGCCAGATCCATCGCCCGACGAAGAGATCGAAGGCGATCAGGTGCGCCCACGCCGCCGCCGCGCCGTTCGTCGTACCCAGGGCCGCCCGCAGACCGCCCAGCGTCGGCCGGATCACCACCGGGAGCAGCTCCGGCAGCGCCGGGATCACCAGGATGGCGTAGATGACCAGCACCGGCAGCACGATCAGCGGGCTGCCGGCGATCCGCTCCGTCCACCGCCACCTGGGGAACAGGATCATCAGCGCCCAGAACGGCGCGGCCACCAGGAACGTCACGCCGAAGAGCGCGCCGGTCATGCCTTCGTCCTCAGGACCGCCGCGGTGGCGGCCGCGGTCGTCGCCGCGAGCGCACCCCACGCGATCAGGGTCGCACCGTCCGGCTGGAGCAGCGGTTGCCCGCGGAGTGCCTGCCAGGTCAGCAGCAGGACGAGTACGCCGTAAGCTCCGCCGGCGACCAGCAGGAGCCGAACCCGCGTCCGCTCGCCGACGCCCCGCCTCGCCAGGAACAGTGCCAGCAACGGAAGCGCCTGCAGGGCGTGCAGCCCCACGAAGTGCCCGATCCGCAGGTCGCCGCCCGTCGTGCTCCACCCGGTGACCGGCAGCCCCGGCCCGCCGTCCGGCACCCCCACGCTGTGCGCGCCGGTGATCCCCTCGATCCCCGGGTGCTGCATCGGCGTCACCATCGGCACCGCCGCGAGCATGCCCACCAGCGAAAGACCAAGACCCAACCTGATCCCGTACGCGTTGCCGCGGTCCGGAATCCGCTGCACCAGCGCCACCACCCCGAGCAGCAGATGCGCGACGAACAGCACCAGGATGGACGCGCCCATCGCCCGCCAGAGCGCCGCGTTGAAGCCGGACGTCTCGTTGTAGTGGCTGGTCGTTCCCCGCCCCGCCTGGACCATGATGATCGCCTGCTCGATCACGCTCACCCCGATGACGGCCGCCGCCGCCCACTCCACGAGGCGACTCCGGCGCGGCAGGACCGACAGCATCCACGCGAGCGTGAGCGCGTAGACGCTGAAGGAGACCGCGAACTTGAACGGCTTGAGCCAGACCGGCGCCCCCGTGACGACGCGCGGATCCACCACTATTCCGACGGCCGTGACGAGGGCGAGCCCCGCCATCACGGCCGTCAGCCCGACCAGCGGCCGGTGCCACCGAACCCGATTCTGTGCGATCGCGATAGTCATGGATGCAGACTGCGCATCCGAACCGGCGGTTTCGTCCGTCCTCGAGCCGCAGCCGCGGCCTCAGGTCGGACCTCGCCTCCTACCCGCGGAGGAGGTCGCTCCCCTAGGGGCCGGCGCCGCCGCTGCGCCCTACCGCAGCGGCGGCGACGACCCGGTCAGGCGGTGACGACGGACGCGTACAGGGTGAACGCCCGCTGGAGGTCGCCCGCGGTCTGCGCCTGGTCGGCGGCGGCGAGCCTGGCCTGCCAGTCCGGCCCGCCGTGCCCGGCAAACACCCGGGCCTGGGCAGCGTCCCGCACCGCGGCGAGGACCGCGCCACGGCCGGCTTCGCTGCCGCCGCGAAGGGCGGCGGCGGCCAGACGCAGCCCGGCCGCGCCGCTGCCCAGCCGGTAGGAGCATCCGCCGGTGCTCAGCCCCCACCCGAACGGGTAGAGCGGGTGATAGTTCCGGTCCCCCACGTTGATCGGCACCTGGTCGACGGACGCCGGCCACGACACCGGCAGCCGCCCGGTGAACGGTCTCTTGCCGAACAGCACGTCCGCCACGCCCGCCCCCTCGCTGCCGGGCAGCCAGGACGCCACCAGCGCGTCGATCGACGACAGCTGGTCGGTGACCACCTGGGGCCGGCCGGAGACCAGCAGCACCACGCACTTGGGCACGGCCGCGCACACCCGGGACACCACGGCCCGGTCGGACGGTTGCAGGGTCAGCGACTTGGGCTCGTTCTGGGCGGGCGTGCACCACGTGCAGATCGGGCCGCCGACGTCGCCGAAGCCCTCCGCGTACGGCGTCTCGCCCACGACGACCACCGCCACGCTCGCGCCGTTCGCCGGCGCGGTGCCGTCGGCGCTGTACGTGACGTGCGGCGCGACTTGCCGGATGCCCTGCAGGATCGTGGTGCCGGGGATCGCGTCGCCGGAGCGGCCCTGCCAGTCGATCGTCCAGCCGCCGGCCTGGTTGCCGATGTTGTCGGCGTTGCGCCCGGCCACGTAGATCGACGCGTCCCGGCGCAGCGGCAGCACGTTGCCCGCGTTCTTGAGCAGCACCTGCGACTCGGCGACGGCCTGCCGGGCCACGGCCCGGTGCGCGGCGCTGCCCACATCGGCGACGTGCGCGTCGGAAGCGTACGGATGCTCGAAGAGCCCGAGCTGGAACTTGGTGGTGAGGATCCGGCGCACGGCGTCGTCGATCCGGGCCGTGCTCACCCGGCCGGCCGTGACCTCGGCCTTGAGCACCTGCTCGAACCGCGGCGAGGTGTTCGGCTCCATGAACATGTCGATGCCCGCGTTCACGCCGGTCCGCACCTGCAGCGGACTGGGCGCCGGGTCGCCGGACGGGTCCGGGATCTGGTGGATGCCCTCCCAGTCACTGATCACGAACCCTTCGAATCCCAGCTTCTTCTTGAGTACGCCGGAGATCAGCTCCTGGTTGGCATGCATCTTGATCGGGTTCCCGACGCCGTCCTCGGTCCAGTCCACGCTGGAGAACGACGGCATGACGCTCTGCAGGTCGTGCGAGCGGATCGCGGCCACATACGGCGCGAGGTCGATCCGCGCGAAGTCGGCCCGGTTGGTGATCGTGATGCCCTGGTCGATCTTGTAGTCGCCGACGCTGGTGCCGTAGGTGGTATCGCCGTCGCCGGCGTAGTGCTTGGCGGTGGCGAGCACGCCGCCCTTGCGCAGCCCGTCGATCGCGGTCTCCATCCGGACCACGAGCTGCGGGTCTTCCGAGAAGCTCTCGTACGCCCGGCCCCAGCGCTCGTCCCGGGAGACGCAGACGCAGGGCGCGAAGTCCCACGGGATGCCGGTGGCCCGCACCTCGGACGCGGTGGCCCGGTAGGCCGCCTCGACCAGCGCGGGGTCACGGGTCGCGCCCATCCCGACGTTGTGCGGGAAGACCGTGGCCCCGTAGACGTTGCCGTGCCCGTGCACCGCGTCGATGCCGTAGATCATCGGGATGTGCAGGGGCGTGCTCAACGCGTACGACTGGAAGGTGTTGACCATGTCGACCCACGCCGAGGGCTCGTTCGGGGTGGGTACCGAACCGCCGCCGGACAGCACGGAGCCCAGCCGCAGCGATGTGATCTGGCTGGGATCGCCGGTCACCGCGCCGCGCTCGGCCTGCGTCATCTGGCCGATCTTGTCGTCCAGGGTCATCCGGCGGATGAGGTCGTCGACGCGCTTCGCGATCGGCAGATGGGAATCCAGATAGGGGGCCTTGGTGACGGCCGGGGCGCCGGAGAAGGCGGTCAGTGGGAGCAATGCGACGGCCAACGCGCCCGCCGCGTACGGTCGGAGGAGTTTTTTCAAAGGTCGCATGAAGTTGATACTCACCCTGATCGATGCGGTTGAGTAACCGTCCCGTTTCAGAGCGTAGGCACCAAACGACATAACGGCGCCGGGCGATGCTCGCCCGGCGCCGTTTCGCGCAGAAAACTACAGCTGGTTCCATGCCTCGGTGAGGACCGAGCGCAGGATCTGCTCCATCTCGGCGAACTGCTCCTCGCCCGCGATCAGCGGCGGCGCCAGCTGGATCACCGGGTCGCCGCGGTCGTCGGCGCGGCAGTAGAGCCCGGCCTCGAACAGCGCGTGCGACAGGAAGCCGCGCAGCAGCCGCTCGGACTCCGCCTCGTTGAACGTCTCCTTGGTGGCCTTGTCCTTCACCAGCTCGATGCCGAAGAAGTAGCCGTCGCCGCGGACGTCGCCGACGATCGGCAGGTCGTAGAGGCGTTCGAGGTACGAGCGGAACAGGTCGCTGTTCTGCCGGACGTGGCCGTTGAGGTCCTCCCGCTCCATGATGTCCATGTTGGCGAGCGCCACCGCCGAGCCGACCGGGTGGCCGCCGTAGGTGATGCCGTGCGCGAACCAGTTGGTGCCGTGCAGGAACGGCTCGGCCAGCCGGTCCGACGCGATCATCGCGCCCAGCGGCACGTAGCCGGAGGTCAGGCCCTTGGCCACGGTGATGATGTCGGGCGTGTAGTTGTACCGCAGGCCGCCGAACCACTCGCCGAGCCGGCCGAAGCCGGAGATCACGTCGTCCGAGACCATCAGCACGTCGTACCGGTCGCAGATCTCGCGGACCCGCTGGAAGTACCCGGGCGGCGGCGGGAAGCAGCCGCCGGCGTTCTGCACCGGCTCGAGGAAGACCGCGGCGACCGTGTCCGGCCCCTCGAACTCGATCGCCTCGGCGATCCGGTCGGCGGCCCAGACGCCGAACTCCTCGAGGCTCATCGACTGGTCGGGGCGGCGGTAGTAGTTGGTGTTCGGCACCCGGAAGGTGGCCGGGACCAGCGGCTCGAAGTCCTGCTTGAGCGCCGGGATGCCGGTGATCGACAGGGCGCCCATCGAGGTGCCGTGGTAGGCGATCTGCCGGGACAACACCTTGGTCTTGAGCGGCTTGCCGACCCGCTTGAAGTACGAGCGGGCGAGCTTCCACGCCGACTCGACCGCCTCGGACCCGCCGGTGGTGAAGAAGACCCGGTTGAGGTCGCCGGGGGTCAGGTCGGCGAGCCGGTCGGCCAGCTCGACGGCCTTCGGGTGCGCGTACGACCAGATCGGGAAGTAGGCGAGCTCGCCGGCCTGCTTGGCGGCCGCCTCGGCGAGCTCCTGCCGCCCGTGCCCGGTCTGCACCACGAACAGCGCGGACAGGCCGTCGAGGTAGCGCCGGCCGGCGGAGTCCCACACGTAGCAACCGTCGCCGCGGACGATCAGCGGGATATCGGTGTGCTGGTACGACGAGAGGCGGGTGAAGTGCAGCCACAGATGGTCTCGCGCGGCGCCCGACAGCTTCTCGAAGTCGGGTGACTGAAGATCAGACAAGGGAGGCTCCAAGGTTGTCAAAGGCCTGTTCCAGCAGGGTGAGTCCACGGTCGAGCTCGTCGTCGGTGATCACCAGCGGCGGCAGCAGCCGGATCACGTTGCCGTAGGTGCCGCAGGTGAGAAGCAGCAGACCCGACTCGTGGGCGGCCTTGGCGACCGCGGCGGTGCCTTGCGGGTCGGGGGCCGGCCCGTTCGGTCCGGACTCCCCCGGCACGATCAGTTCCAGGGCGAGCATCGCCCCGCGGCCACGGACCTCGCCGATCTGCGGGTGCTTGGCGGCCAGGGCCTCGAGCCGGGGCCGGGCCACCGCCTCGATGTGCCGGGCCGCGGCGGCCAGGTCGAGCTCGCGCATGGTCTCGATGCTCGCCAGCGCGGCGGCGCAGGCGATCGGGTTGCCGCCGTACGTGCCGCCCAGGCCGCCCGGGTGCACCGCGTCCATGATCTCCGCGCGGCCGGTGACCGCGGCGAGCGGCAGGCCGCCGGCGATGCCCTTGGCCGTGGTGATCAGGTCGGGCTCGATGCCCTCGTGCTCGCTGGCGAACCAGGCGCCGGTGCGGCAGAACCCGGTCTGGATCTCGTCGGCGATGAACACCGCGCCGGCCTGCCTGGTCCAGGCTGCGAGGGCCGGCAGGAAGCCGGGCGCCGGCACCACGAAACCGCCCTCGCCCTGAACGGGCTCGATCAGCACGGCCGCGACGTTCGCCGCGCCCACGTGCTTCTCGATCTGGCCGATGGCGTACGCCGCGGCGTCCGCGCCGCTGCGCCCGTCCCGCAGCGGGTACGACATCGGGACCCGGTAGATCTCCCCGGCGAACGGCCCGAAGCCCTGTTTGTAGGGCATGACCTTGGCGGTGAGCGCCAGCGTCAGGTTCGTCCGGCCGTGGTAGGCGTGGTCGAACACCACGATCGCCTGGCGGCCGGTGGCGTGCCGGGCGATCTTCACGGCGTTCTCCACCGCCTCGGCGCCCGAGTTGAACAGCGCCGAGCGCTTCGCGAAATCGCCCGGGGTGAGCGCGGCCAGCTCCTCGCAGACCGCGACGTACTGCTCGTACGGCGCGATCATGAAGCAGGTGTGTGCGAAACGCTCGACCTGGTCGCGGACCGCGGCGACGACCCTGGGGGCGGCGTTGCCGACGTTGGTCACCGCGATGCCGGCCGCGAAGTCGATCCACTCGCGCCCGTCCACATCGGTCATGGTGCCGCCGCCCGCGCTGCTGACGTAGGACGGGATCATGCTGCTGACCCCGCGGGCGACGGCCTCGCTCCGGCGCCGATGCAGTTCGGCGGACGATGGCATAGCTCCACTCCTTCGGGCTTCAGACCCCGATCATTCCACTGATTCCGTCGTTCGCAAGAGCCACGACAACTATTTCCGCGTCAGCAACGATTCGGGCGGGCCCACCCGGGTGCGCTGGGCCTGGGCACACAGGTACGCAAACATCATGATATTTCGCCCTCGGAGCCTTGGGTGGGGGTCTTGGGCCGGGGTCTTGGGCCGGGCCCACCCGGCGGCCGGGCGCGGAGCTGCTGGTGCAGCGGGCGGCCCTGGCACGCCGGGGACCAGGCCGACGCTCGTACGGGAAAGGCAGCGGAACGGAAACGCCCACATCGAGCGGCCGGCTAGCCCTTCTTTTGCTTCCGCGTGCGGATGTTGGTGACCACCGCGATCAGCACGCCGACCCCGAAGATCAGCGTGCCCATCACGTTGACCTGCGGGGGCAGGCCGACCCGGGTCGAGCCCCAGATCCACAGCGGGAACGTGAGCGTGCTGCCCGCGGTGAAGTTGGTGACCACGAAGTCGTCGATGGACAGGGCGAACGCCAGCAGGATGCCGGAGAACACGGCCGGCAGGATGATCGGGAAGGTCACCTTCCAGAACGTCACCCACGGCGTGGCGCCCAGGTCGGCGGCGGCCTCCTCGATCGAGCGATCGAGCGTGACCACGCGGGCCCGGACGATCGCGGCGACGAACGAGATCGAGAACATGATGTGCGCGATCACGATCGTGGTGAAGCCCGGGCCCACGCCCAGCGACACGAACAGCGAGAGCAGAGACGCACCCATGATCAGCTCGGGCGAGGAGATCGTGCTGAACATGACGACGTTCAGCGTGCCGGAGCCGCGGAAGCGGTAGCGGCCCAGCGCGTAGCCGATCCCGGTGCCCAGCGCCGCCGAGACGAGACTGGCTATGACCGCGATGACCAGGGACGTCCAGAGCGCGTTGCTGAGATCCTCGATCTCGAAGAGCTTCGCCGGGTGCCACCACTTGAGCGTGAAGCCGTCCCACTGCTGGTTGTACCGGCCGGCCGGGTCGTTGAAGCTGAACGCGATCATCACGGCGATCGGGATGATCAGCCAGATGATGACCAGCCAGGTGTAGAGGTAGAGGACCGTGCTGCCCTTGAGGCGCCGGCGCGGCCGGGCCGCGGGGGTCGCCTCGGTGGCCGCCGTCCGGTCGAGGGTGCTCTGGCTCATCGGGCCGCCACCTTCATCACGTCCTCGGTGCCCAGCGCGCGGGCGTACGCGAAGATGCCGACCAGCAGGATCGCCATCAGGATGAATGAGAGCGCCGCCGCGGCCGGGTAGTCGGAGGTCTGCAGATACTTGTGCTGGATGACCTGGCCGACCATGGTGGTCGACTGGCTGCCCAGCACCTCGGAGTTGACGTAGTCCGAGGCCATCGGCACGAACGACATCAGCACACCGGCGAAGACGCCGGGCAGCGCCAGCGGCAGGACCACCTTGCGGAAGGAGAGCGCCGGGGTCGCGTACAGGTCGCGCGACGCCTCCACCACCCGCGGGTCGATCCGCTCGAGCGCCACGTAGATCGGCAGCACCATGAACGGCAGGAAGTTGTAGACCAGCCCGCCGATCACCGCCTCCGAGGTGCCGAGCAGATGGTACGAGTCGGGCAGCAGGCCGAGCTGTTTGAGCGGATGCAGCACCGGCCCTTCGTCGGTGAGGATCTGCCGCCACGAGATGGTGCGCAGCACGAACGACACGAAGAACGGCAGGAGCAGCAGGAACAGGTACGTGGGCTTGCGCTTGCCGCCGTAGAACGCGATCCAGTACGCCACCGGGAAGGCCAGCGCGATCAGCACGATCGTCCCGATCGCCGCGTAGGTCAGCGACCGGATCAGCTGCTCGTGGTAGTCGGTGATGGCGTCGGTGTAGTTCTGCCAGTGGAAGGTGAAGCGGTACCCGTACACCACGTCGCCCTGCTGCAACGAGAGCGACAGCATGGCGACCATCGGGATCGCGAAGAACAGCAGCAGCCAGAGTCCGCCCGGCAGGACCAGGAAGTACGGGGCGAGCTGTCGTTTGACTCGGTTCATCTCAGCCCAGCGTGATCGGTTCGAAGGTCTTCTGGAAGGACTGCTGGTCGGCGACGTTGTCGAAGGACACGTAGTAGTGCAGCTTCGAGTAGACGTCGTCGGACGGGAACACCAGCTCCGAGTTGGCCACCTCGAGCGCCGCCGTCTTGTCCTTGCCGGTCAGCTTGTTCGCCTCGGTGACCATCACCTGCTGGGCGGACGGGACCGGGCAGACGTAGTTGATGAAACTGGCCAGTGACGCGGCGATCTCGGGCCGGTAGAAGAAGTCGATCAGCGTGATCGCGTCGAGCGGAGCCTTCGCGGTGATCGGGATCGTCATGTTGTCGGTCCAGATCGTCCCGCCCTCCTCCGGGATGACGAACTTGAAGTTCGTACCGTCGGAGACGTTCTTCTGGAAGACGTCGCCGGACCACGCCTGGGTGATCCAGACCTCGCCGCTGCCGAGCGCGTCGATGTAGCTCTGGTCGTAGTACTTGCGCACCAGCGGCTTCTGCGTCTTCAGATCGGCGGCGGCCTTGTCCCAATCGGCCTGCGTCGACTTGTCCGGGTTGATGCCGTTCTTGAGCAGGCCGAAGTTCGCCAGTTCCTGGGAGTCGGAGAACATCCCGATCTTGCCTTTGAACGCCGGGTCCCACAGATCGGCCAGCTTGGTGATCGGCCGCTTCGTCTTGGTCTCGTCGTACGCGATGCCGGTCATCCCGGACGCCCACGGCACGCTGTACACGTTGCCCGGGTCGAACGCCTCCTTGGCGTAGGCCGGGCCGGCGTTCTTCGCGAAGTTCGGCAGCTTGGTGTGGTCGAGCGGGGCCAGGAAGCCGGAGTCGCGGAACTGCGCGAACTGCACGCTGTTGGTGATCACCATGAGGTCGAAACCGATGGGCTTGTTCGCGGCGAGCAGGGGCTGCACCTTGGCGAACCAGGGGCCCATCTCCTGGATGACCTCCTTGTAGTTCACCGTGATGCCGGTTTCCTGGGTGAACTTCTTGAGCTCCGGGTGCTTCGGGTCCATGTACAGCGGCCAGTTCGCGAAGTCGACGTGGCCGACCTTGGTCTTGCCCGTCCAGAACTTCGCCACCGCGTCGGGGGCCACGCTGGCGCCCGCGCCGGGCTTGGCCTTGCCCTGCACGCCGCAGGCCGCGAGGGCCGCGCCGAGGGCGGAGAGACCGGAGATCCGCAGAGCGTCCCGCCGGCCGAGCCGGCGCTGGGTCATACCCCGAAGGAGGGCGCTGTCGGGAAGATTCGAGGCAGACATCAGACTCCGATCAGATATGAATGCTGGGGGGCCCAGGTGAGGTAAACACGATCGCCGCGATCCGCGAGGTCGTCGGCGTTCGAAGCGTTTTGATCGAAGACGGTGAAGTCGGCGCCGGCCGCCGTCGCGACCGTGTAGTTCGTCGAGGTCCCGTGGTAGACGACCTCGTTGACGATGCCGGAGAGCACGCTCCCACCGGTCGCCGACACCGGCGGCACCCCGCGGTGCAGGTCGATCTTCTCGGGCCGGACCGAGACCTCGATCTTGTCGCCGGCCCGCACCGCGCTGCCGCACGGCACCACGACCCGGTCCTGCTGGGTGTACGAGAGCAGGGCCAGCCCGTTCTCGGCCCGCTGGCACCGCCCCTCGACGATGTTCGAGGTGCCGATGAAGCCGGCCACGAACCGGGTCGCCGGCCGCTCGTAGATCTCCCGCGGCGTGCCCAGCTGCTCGATCACGCCCGCGTTCATCACCGCGATCCGGTCCGACATGGTCAGCGCCTCGCCCTGGTCGTGGGTGACGTAGACGAAGGTGATGCCGACCTCGCGCTGGATGCGCTTGAGCTCGACCTGCATCTGCTGGCGCAGCTTGAGGTCGAGGGCGCCGAGCGGCTCGTCGAGCAGCAGCGCCCGCGGCCGGTTGACCAGCGCCCGGGCCAGGGCGACCCGCTGCTGCTGGCCGCCGGACATCTCCCGGGGCGCGCGCTTCTCCATGCCGGTCAGCGAGACGATCTCGAGGATCTCGCCCACCCGGCGCTTGATCTCGTCCTTGGCGACCTTCTTGCGCTCGAGACCGAACGCCACGTTCTGGTACGTGTTCAGGTGCGGGAAGAGGGCGTACGACTGGAAGACCATGTTGATGTCACGCTTGTTCGGCGCGACCCCGGTGACGTCCTTGCCATCCAGGTAGACCTTGCCGGCGGTGGGCTCCTCGAAGCCCGCGATCATCCGCATCGTGGTCGTCTTGCCGCAGCCCGACGGCCCGAGCAGCGAGAAGAACTCCCCCTGCGCGATCGCCAGGTCCGTGCGCTTGACGGCCGCGACCGACTCGCCGTGTGCCAGGTAGTTCTTGTGGACGCCCGCAAATCGGATCGCCGGGGTCCCGTCAACCACCGGCGGTGGCTGCGTTACGGCGCTGTGCTGGGGGGTGGTCATGTCGTTCCTCTTCGCGCGGGGTGGAGACGGCGGGCCGGGGGTGGGGCGGTCAGCCTAGGCTGCTCATCACGTGCTTGATCCGGGTGTACTCCTCGAACCCGTACATCGAAAGATCCTTGCCGTACCCGGAGTGGCCGTAGCCGCCGTGCGGCATCTCCGAGACGAACGGCAGGTGCGTGTTGACCCAGACCGCGCCGAAGTTCAGCCGCCGGGTCACCCGCATGGCACGGGCGTGGTTCTGCGTCCAGACGCTCGCGCTCAGGCCGTAGCGAACGTCGTTCGCCCAGCGGACGGCGTTGTCCTCGTCGTCGAACTGCTGGACGGTGACGACCGGGCCGAAGACCTCGTCCTGGATCATCTCGTCCCGCTGGGCGAGCCCGGCGACGACGGTCGGCTCGAGGAAGTAGCCGCGGTCGCCGATCCGGCGGCCACCGGTGACGATCTCGGCGTGCTCCGGCGTCCGCTCCAGGAAGCCCTGCACCCGGGCCAGCTGGCCGGCGTTGTTGACCGGCCCGAAGTACGCCTCGGTGTCGGCCGGCGGCCCGACGTGCGTGTTCTTCGCCGCGGCCGCGAGCGCGGCGGTGAACTCGTCCGCGATCCCGCGCTGCACCAGCACCCGGGTCGCCGCCGTGCAGTCCTGCCCGGCGTTGAAGAAGCCCGCGCCGGCGATCGCCTCGGCGGCCGACTCGAGGTCGACATCGTCGAAGACGATCACCGGCGCCTTGCCACCGAGCTCCAGGTGAGCCCGCTTCAGGTCGGCCGCCGCCGCCACGGCGACCTCCATGCCGGCCCGGGTGGAGCCGGTGATCGAGACGAGCTGCGGCGCCGGGTGGGCGACCACCGCGCGGCCGGTGTCCCGGTCGCCGCAGACCACGTTGAGCACGCCGGGCGGAAGGAACTCGGCGGCGATCTCGGCGAGCAGCAGGGTGCTCAACGGGGTGGTGTCGGAGGGCTTGAGCACGACCGCGTTGCCGGCCGCGATCGCCGGCGCGAACTTCCAGACGGCCATGACCATCGGGTAGTTCCATGGGGTGATCTGCGCGCACACCCCGATCGGCTCGCGCCGGACGTACGAGGTGTGGTCCGCCAGGTACTCCCCCGCGGACTTGCCCTCGAGGACGCGCGCCGCGCCCGCGAAGAAACGCAGCTCGTCGACCATCGGGCCGATCTCCTCGCGGCGGGTGGCCTCGACCGGCTTGCCGGTGTTGCGGCACTCCGCCTCGATCAGCTCCTCGGCCCGGGCCTCGACCGCGTCGGCGATCCGGAGCAGGGCGCGCTGCCGCTGCGCCGGGGTGGCGTCCCGCCAGACCTCGAAGCCGGCCTCCGCCGCGGTCATCGCCGCGTCGACGTCGGCCGCCGCGGAGACGGGCGCCAGCGCGTACGCCTCCCCGGTGCTCGGGTCGACAACCTCGGAGGTCGCTCCGGAAGCGGCGGCGTTGTACCGGCCACCGACGAAGTTCCGCAGCTCGGGCAGCGCGTTGCTCACGAATACGACCTCCGGGCCGAGCCTGTGACGAGCCCCACTTGACAACTGGAGGGACCTTGTCACACGCAGGTGTTCTAAACAAGGGAATCCGAGGAATTTTCCAAACTTGAAACGGAATCAGGGGTGGACCGGCCCTCGCTGCTACGCAATCCGGCGTCAGCCGACGTAATACTGGTCGGCCACCGTGAGCGCGTCGTCGAGAATCGACAGTCCCTCCCGGACCTCCTCCGCGGAGACCGTGCAGGGCGGCACCACATGCACCCGGTTGAAGTGGGTGAACGGCCAGAGACCTCGCTCTTTGCAGGCCGCGGCCACCTCGTTCATCGGCCCGGCGGCGGCGCCGGCGGCGTTGAACGGCACGAGCGGCTCCCGCGTCTCCCGGTCGCGAACCAGTTCGATCGCCCAGAAAACGCCGAGTCCGCGCACCTCGCCCACGCTCGGATGCTTTTCCGCCAGCTCCGCGAGGCCCGGCGCGATCACGTCGTCGCCGATTGCCCGGGCGTGCTCGACGATCCCCTCCTCCTTGAAGATCTCGATGGAGGCGACGGCCGAGGCGCAGGCGAGCGGGTGCCCTGAGTAGGTGAGCCCGCCGGGGAAGGGCCGGGTCTCATAGGTGGAGGCGATCTCGTCCGAGATGAGCACGCCACCCAACGGCAGATAGCCCGAGTTGACCCCCTTCGCGAAGGTGATCAGGTCGGGCGTGACGCCCCACCGGTCGACCGCGAACCACTCGCCGCACCGGCCGAATCCCGCCATCACCTCGTCGGCGATGAACACGATGCCGAACTCGTCGCAGATCGCCCGCACACCGGCCAGGTAGCCGGGCGGCGGCACCAGGATCCCGTTGGTGCCCACCACGGTCTCCAGCAGGACGGCCGCGACGGTGCCGGCGCCCTCGAAGACGATCGTGTCGCGCAGGTGCCGCAGCGCGCGCTCGGTCTCCTGCTCGGGCGTCTGTGCGTAGAACGGCGACCGGTACGGGTACGGCCCCCAGAAGTGCACCACGCCCACCGCGGCCGGCTCGTTCGCCCAGCGGCGCGGGTCGCCGGTCGCGGTGATCGCGGTGCTGGTCGAGCCGTGGTAGCTGCGGTAGGTGGACAGCACCTTGTGCCGGCCGGTGTGCCCGCGGGCCAGCCGGATCGCGTTCTCGGTCGCCTCGGCGCCGCCGTTGGTGAAGAACACCTTGTTCAGCGGGCCGGGCGCGAGCTCGGCGATCAGGCGGGCGGCCTCGCCGCGCTTGTCGTTGGCGAAGGCCGGCTGGATCGTGCAGAGCTTGGCGGCCTGCTCCTGGATCGCGGCGACCAGCCGGGGGTGCTGGTGGCCGATGTTGATGTTGACCAGCTGAGACGAGAAGTCCAGATATTTCCGGTCTTCGTAGTCCCAGAAGTAGCTCCCCAGCGCGCCCTTCACCGGGAGCGGGTTGATCAGGCCCTGGGCCGACCAGCTGTGGAAGACGTGGGCACGGTCGTCGGCCCGCACGATCGAGTCAGACATTTCTTCCTTATCGGGTTTGCGGGAAGCCGAGGTCGACGGACGACGTGCCCGGGTCGGGCCAGCGCGAGGTGACGACCTTGGTGCGGGTGAAGAAGTGGATGCCGTCCGGCCCGTACATGTGGGTGTCGCCGAACAGCGAGGCCTTCCAGCCACCGAACGAGTAGTAGGCGACCGGCACCGGGATCGGCACATTGACCCCGACCATGCCGGCGTTCACGTCGAACTGGAACTGCCGTGCGGCCCCACCGTCCCGGGTGAAGATGGCGGTTCCGTTCCCGTACTCGTTCTCATTGATCAAGGACACGGCTTCCGCGTACGTCCGGACGCGCACCACACACAGCACCGGCCCGAAGATCTCATCGGTGTAGACCGCCATCTCCGGAGTGACGTTGTCGAGCAGCGTGACGCCGAGGAAGTAGCCGTCGTCCGGAAGCTCGGCCGCACGCCCGTCGGCCACCACGGTCGCGCCGGTCTCGGCACCCGACGCGATGTAGCCGGCCACCTTCTCCCGGTGCTGGGCGGTGATCAGCGGCCCCATCTGCGCCTCCGGGTCGGTGCCCGCGCCGATCTTCAGCTTCGGCAGCCGGGCCGCGATCGCGTCGACCAGCGGGTCGGCCACGTCGCCGACCGCCACGACCACCGAGACGGCCATGCAACGCTCGCCGGCCGAGCCGTAGGCGGCGCTGACCGCCGCGTCGGCGGCCGCGTCCAGCTCGGCGTCCGGCAGGACGATCATGTGGTTCTTGGCGCCGCCCAGGGCCTGCACCCGCTTGCCGTTCGCGGTGCCGGTCTCGTAGATGTGCTTGGCGATCGGGGTGGAACCGACGAAGCTGACCGCCGCGATGTCCGGGTGGGTCAGGATCGCGTCGACCGCCTCGGCGTCGCCGTTGACGACGGTGAAGACGCCGTCCGGCAGGCCCGCCTCCTGCCACAGCCGGGCCAGGAAGAGCGCGGCCGACGGGTCCTTCTCGCTCGGCTTGAGCACGAACGCGTTGCCGGCCGCGATCGCCGTGGTGCACATCCACAGCGGCACCATGGCCGGGAAGTTGAACGGGGTGATGCCGGCGACCACGCCGAGCGGCTGGCGGATCGAGTACACGTCCACGCCGGTCGACGCCTGCTCGCTGTAGGCGCCCTTCATCAGGTGCGGGATGCCGGTCGCGAACTCGGCGTTCTCCAGGCCGCGGGCGACCTCGCCGGCCGCGTCGGAGAGCACCTTGCCGTGCTCGCTGGTGATCACCGCGGCCAGGTCACCGGCCCGGTCGGCCAGCAGCTCGCGGAACTTGAACAGCACCGCGGACCGCCGCGACAGCGACGACTCGCGCCACGCCTTGGCGGCCTCCTTCGCCACCGCAACCGCGTGGCCGACCTCGGCGGCCGACGCGAGGTCGACCTCGCCGGTCTGCTCGCCGGTGGCCGGGTTGAAGACGGGGCCGGTGCGGCCCGAGGTACCGGCGCGCTCGGCGCCGCCGATCCAGTGCGCGATACGAGTCATTGCCCGAGATTACGTAACACCTATGGACGGAACAATGCTCGAAACGTACTGTCACAAAACAATCCAACCGCCCCGCCCGCCTCCCGAGAACGGACTGAAGGCTTGCTTGATGCGGTTCGTGACCTGCTGGAAGAGCCGACCGCCCGGGGCCTGGCCGAGGCCGTGGGCCGGGCCGTCGGCCAGGGCGCCCTCGCGCCGGGCGCCAAACTGCCGCCGGTTCGCACGGTCGCGCGCGAGCTGCGGCTGTCGCCCACCACCGTCAGTGCAGCCTGGCAGCTGCTGCGCCGGGCCGGCGCCATCCAGACCGACGGACGTCGCGGCACGGTCGTCGCCACCGGCCGGACGAGCGGCCCCGGCCGGTACCGCGCCGCTCTGCGCGGACGGTCCGGTTTCGCGCTGGACCTGTCCACCGGCGTGCCCGACCCGAGCCTGCTGCCCGTGCTGCCGTCGCCGGCCGGCCTCTCCCCGGCCCCGAGCAGCTACCTGGACGAGCCCGTCCTGCCCGCGCTGGCGGACCTGCTGCGCGCCACCTGGCCCTTCCCGCCCGACCGCCTGGCGATCTTCGACGGCGCCATGGACGCCATCGACCACGTCTGCACCGCCCTGTTGCGCCTGGGCGACCGCGCGATCGTGGAGAACCCCTGCTTTCCCCCGCTGCTCGACCTGCTGGACGCGCTGGGCGTGGAGGCGGTCGGGGTGGACACCGACGCCGACGGCATGGTTCCCGCCGCCCTGGCGTCCGCAATGCCGTGCCGCCCGGCGGCCGTCTTCCTGCAACCGCGCGCCCTCAACCCCACCGGCGCGTCGTGGTCACCCAGCCGGCAGATGTCGCTCGCCGCGGTGCTCGCGCAACACCAGCACGTGTACGCCGTGGAGGACGACTCGGCCGGCGACGTCGCCACCAGCCCGCTGCACTCGCTGGGCGCCCTGCTGCCCCGGCAGACCGTCCACGTCCGCAGCTTCTCCAAGTCCCACGGGCCGGACCTGCGGCTGGCCGCGGTGGGCGCCCCCGCGACGGTCCTCGACCCGATCCTCGAGCGGCGCCTGCTCGGCCAGGGCTGGACGAGCCGGCTGCTCCAGCAGCTGCTGCTGGCCCTGCTGACCGACCCGTCGTCGGTCGCCGCCGTGAGCCATGCCCGGGCCGAGTACGCCCGCCGCCGCCACCTGGTCATCGACGCGCTGACCGCGGCCGGCCTCACCCTGCCCCCGGGCGACGGCCTGAACATCTGGCTTCCGGTGGCCGACGAGCAGTCGGCGCTGATCTCCCTGGCCAGCGCCGGCATCGCGGCGGCGGCCGGCAACGCCTTCACCCCGTCCCGCGGCACCCCGCACCTGCGCGTGACGGTCGGCCTGATCGCCACCGACCACGCCAGGGTCGCGGCTCACCTGGCCGAGGCGGCCCGCTCCCCCGCCCAGTCCGTCCCCCGCTGACAGTTGACGCGAGCCTAGTGGTCGCAGGACAATGTACTCATGACCACTCGATGAAGGGACAGTCCGGATGACCCTGTGGGACACTCGGCCCATGAGCGACCAGCCGCTTGACCTGTCCAGGACCTGGACCGAGGCCGAGTATCTGGCGCTGGGCGAACTCGACATCAGGACCGAGCTCGTGGACGGAAAAATTCTGGTGAGCCCCTCACCCAGCTTTGCCCACCAAAACATTTCTCGTTACCTGGCCAACGCCCTCGAGCCAGCCGCTTGGACGGTTGGCCTCGTCGTGGCCGAAGCAGTGGACGTCCGGATTGGGGAAGGCACCATCGTGTGCCCGGATGTCATCGTCGGCAAGTTCTCTTGGGAGCGCGGCGCCAACGACGCGGCGGACACGGTTCTCGTCGTCGAGGTGACGTCACCGAGCAATGCCGGCTGGGACCGATCAGGGAAGATGGAGCGTTACGCAGCTGCGCGGATACCGTGGTATCTGCTGGCTGAGCCGGGCAAGCCGGATCTGCGGACGGTCTCACTGCGCCTCCTTCGCCTGGACGGAACGCATTACCGCACGCACGCCTTCGCCGGGCCGGACGAGGTGCTGACGTCGGACGAACCCTTCCCGATCAATATCCATGCCAGGAAGCTGATCAGACCGTCCGCCTGACCGCCGATGGCACACCGGAAGCCAACCGCTGTCAGGCGCGGATCGTCATGCGGGTGACGTGGGTGCCCTCGACCTGGAAGGTGAAGTGGGACGGCCCGTTGAAGCCGTCCCCGCCCACCTGAGCGGTGACCACGACGGCCAGGTCCTCGATCGCGACCTGGACGATCGAAAGATTGACCTTGACACCGATGAACTCGCGGTCGGACCATCCTCTGATCTCCGTATGGCCGGCGAACTCGCGACCCCAGTCGTCGACGACGCCGTCCGGCGGGAAGCAGGCCAGGAAGGCGTCGGTATCGTTCGCGTTGGCAGCGTCGATCACGGCGCGGACCGGGGCCGGCAGGGTGATCGTCATCGGTGGATCCTCCGTACTGGGCGGACGGTGGCGCGGACCGCGGAACATCATTCTCGCGGTCTCTACCGCTGTCTAAGGCCGGACGTGTCCCGGATGTGCAATACTTCCGGCACCGCGGTCGAAAGTTTCAGTCGAGAGCCCCGCGGCAGGCGAGGAGAGTCGGATGGCCGCGGGCGGGCGACGAGTGACTATCGCGACCATCGCGGAGGCGGCAGGAGTGTCCGTCCCCACGGTGTCGCGAGTGCTCAACGGTCGTACGGACGTGTCTCCCGAGACGCGTGACCGGATCGAACATCTTCTTCGGGAGCACGACTACCGCCCTCGTAACTCTCGGCAACCGCTGCGAGCCGGATTGATAGACCTCGTTTTCCAGGATCTGGACAGCCCGTGGGCGGTCGAGCTGATCCGCGGCGTGGAGGAGGTCACGCACGCCGCCGGGGTCGGCACCGTGGTCTCGGCCATCCACCGGCGTACCGCATCGACCCGGCAGTGGCTGCAGAACCTGCGGGCGCGGCAGTCCGACGGGGTGATCCTGGTGATCTCCGACGGGGCCGGCCCGATCAGCACCGAGCTGCACCGCCTCAACGTGCCGATGGTGATCATCGATCCGGCCGGCGGCGTCGCCGCGGACGTGCCGACGATCGGCGCCACGAACTGGTCCGGCGGGCGCAGCGCCACCGAGCACCTGATCTCGCTCGGCCACACCCGGATCGGCCTGGTCGAGGGCCCGAAGAACCTGCTCTGCTCCCGCGCCCGGCTGGACGGCTACCGCGCCGCCCTGGAGGAGGCCGGCCTGCGCGTCGACCGGCGGCTCGTCGAGCCCGGCGCCTTCAACCACGAGTCCGGCTTTCTGGCCGGCGAGCACCTGCTCGACCTGGACGAGCCGCCGACGGCGATCTTCGCCTCCAGCGACCAGATGGCCCTCGGCCTGTACGAGGCGGCCCGCCTGCGCGGCATCCGGATCCCCGACGAACTGAGCGTCATCGGCTTCGACGACCTGCCCGAGGCCCGCTGGTCGTCGCCGCCGCTGACCACCGTGCGTCAGCCCCTCGCCGACATGGGCGGGCTCGCCGCACGGACAGTCTTGCGACTGTCGCGCGGCGAGCCCATCGAAACTCCCCGGGTGGAGCTGGCGACAGAGCTCGTGATCCGGGAGAGTACGGCCCTACTTGCCGATGCCGGCGGTAAGGCCGCTCACTAGTTGGCGGCGGCCGATCGCGTAAAGCAGGACGATCGGGATGGTGGTGAGCGTGACCGACGCGGCGATCGCCGGGACGTTCACGCCGAACTGACCCTGGAAGTTGACCAGCGCCAAGGGCATTGTCCGCTTGTCCGGGCTCTGGGTCAGCACCAGCGGCAGCAGGAACCCGTTCCAGATGCCCAGCGCGTTGTAGATGGTCACGGTGACCAGCGCGGGGCGGGTGAGCGGGAACGCGAGCCGCCACAGGGTGCCCCACTCGGTGGCGCCGTCCATCCGCATCGACTCGAACAGCTCCTTCGGCACGTCCCGGATGAAATTGCTCAGCACCAGGACGGACAGCGGGATGGCGAAGGCGATCGAGGGCAGGACGATGGCGAGCAGGGTGTCGTACAGCTTGAGCCGGATGATGATCAGGTAGACCGGAATGATCACCGCTTGCAGCGGGATCGCCAGGCCGGCCAGGAACATCGTGTTGGTGAGGCGCAGGATGAACCGGCCGCTGCCACGCACGATCGCGTACGCGGCCATGAAGCTGATCGCCACGGCGGGGACGATCGCGCCGATCGTGACCAGGACGCTGTTGAAGAAGTACAAGGCGATGTCGTTGTCGATGACCGTCTTGTAGTTGTCGAACGTCGGGTCGCTCGGCGGGGCGAACGTGTTCGTGATGAAGTAGTTCGCCTGGGTCTTGAAGCTGGTGATCACGATCCAGTAGATCGGGATCATCACGATGAACAGCCAGACCCAGCCGAGCCCGCCGCCGACCCAGTTCATCTTGGCCAGCTTGTGGCCCGTCCGGCGGTTACGCCGCGGTGGTTCGTGATGTGCCGGCGCCTGCGTGCCGGTGACGTTGACCGTCGTCGTCACGTCAGACCCCTTCCATCATGCTCTCGTCGCCGCGGCCGCCGAGGCGGCGAAGCAGCTGGGCGAGAACCACGCCGAGAAGGACCAGGATGACCGCGATGCAGCTGGCCGGGCCCATGAGGTTCGCCATGAAACCCTTCTGGTACATCTCCAGCGCCAGCGCCCGGGTCGAGTCACCCGGACCACCACCGGTGAGCACATAGATCAGGTCGAAGAAGGTCAGCGAACCCACGACCATCAGCGTCGAGGACGTGATGATCGTGTACTTGATCTGCGGCAGGGTGATCGAGAAGAACTGCCGCATCCGGCCCGCACCGTCGATCTGTGAGGCCTCGTACAGCGACCCCGGGATCTGCCGCACCGCACCCTGGTAGATCAGGGAGTGGAACGGGATCCACTGCCACGACACCACGAAGATCAGCGTGGCCATGGCCAGTCTCGGCTGGCCGAGCCAGTCCTGCTTGAGCGCGTCGATCCCGAAGCCCGCGCCGATGCCGAAGTTCGGGTCGAGCAGCGCCTTGAACGTGATCGAGATGGCCACGCCGGACAGCAGCAAGGGGATGAAGTACAGCACCGCGAGGAGCGCGCGGTACCGCTTGAACGAGGCGGTGAAGACGCCGAGCAGAATGCTGATCGGCGTCTGTACCAGCCACGACAGGATCATGATCTCGAACGTCACCCACAGCGAGTGGGGCAGCCCGGGGTCGGTGAGCTCCGACTTCCAGCTGGTCAGCCCGGTGAACTTGATGTCACCGATGCCGTCCCACGTGGTGAAGCTGAGGAAGAGCACGCCGAGCAGCGGGATGACCCCGAACGCGAAGAAATACACGGCTGCGGGCGCTGCCATCCACATGACGGAGCCGCCCCGCCCGCCTTTGGCGGTCTTTGACTCCTGCCCGCGTACGGCGGGCGGAGCGAGCGTCGTCATTTGCCGATGACCCCGTTCATGTTGTCGACCCACTGCTGCGGGGTGACCTGCAGCTGGAACAGCTTGGCGATGTTGTCGAGCAGCGTCTCCGCCGCGGTCGGGCTCAGCGCCTGGTCCCACGACTGGGCGAAGGTCTTGGCGCCGGACGCGATCGCGGACATGTCCTTGAGGAACTGTGCATCGTCCCCGGTGAACAGGCTATCGCTGTTCGTGAGGACCGGCACGCCACCGGACTTGACCCAGCCGGCCTTCTCGTCGTCGTCGACCAGTGTGGTCGAGAAGAACTTCTTGGCGACGTCCTGCTCGGCCGCGGAAGCCTTGGACGAGATCGAGAGGTACTGGCCGGGGTTGCCGACCGTGTTGCTCGGGTCGCCCTTGCCGCCGTCGATCGGCGGGAAGTTCATCCAGCCCAGGCCGCCGTCCTTGACGAAGCTGCCGCCGTTGGCCTTCTGGATGCCGTACGACCAGGAGCCGTGCACCATCATCGCGGCCTTGCCCGTGTACAGCAGGGCCTGGTCGGCGTTGGAGTCGGCGGTGATCGAGGAGAAGCCCTTGATGAAGGCGTTGCCCTTCACCAGGTCCTGGACCTTGGTCAGCATCTCCAGCACGGCCGGGTCGGACCAGGAGCCCGGCTTGCCGGCGAACACGTTGTTGAACACGTCCGAGCCGGCCTGGCGGTCGAGCATGAACTCGAGCCACATCATGTTCGTCCACCGGGACTGGCCGGCGAGCGAGAACGGCGCGATGCCCTTGGCGTTGAACTTCGGGATCAGGTCGAGGATGTCCTGGTAGGACTTCGGCGGCTGCACGCCGACCTTGTCGAAGACCTTCTTGTTGTAGAACAGCACGATCGGCTGGACCGTCTCGATCGGCAGGGCGTAGACCTTGCCGTTGACCGTGCCGGCGCCGAACGACGACGGCAGGATCTTCTCCTTGACCGCGGCGTTCTGGCCGAGCCAGTCGGTCAGGTCGACGACCTGATTGGCGTCGACGTACGACTTGAGACCGCCGCCGCCCCAGCCCCAGATCATGGTCGGGGCCTGGCCGGCACCGATCGCCGTCTTGATCTTCTGCTTGTACGCGTCGTTCTGGAAGAACGTCGGCGTGATCTTGGTGTTCGGGTTCGCCTTGTTGAACCGGTCGACCGCGGCCTGACGGATCGGCTGGCCCGGCTCGCCCGAAAGCGACCAGTACGATGCGCCGCCCGTGCTGCCACCACCGTTGCTGCCGCCCTTGTCGGACGGCCCTGAGCTGCCACATGCCGCGAGGGCCGCAGCACCGGCGGCCCCCGCGGCTAGCCCGAGAAAGTTCCGCCGGGAGAAGTTGCTATTGGTCACGCTGATCTCCGTACTCGAGTGCCGCGTCCTGCCGCGGCGAGTGGATCGTCGTGGGGATGGGTTGTCGCCGTCACAAAAGCCTGCAACTTTCGCGAGTCTGCCGCAAGTTAACGTGAGGTTTCGTTAACGTAGGGTTTCGGCTTGATCATGTCAAGGGTCTTGCCCTGGTCGCGCTCCCACGGAGAGAGTGGACCCCAGCGTGAGCCCCCGGGTCAAGGGCCGAAGGACCGATAACTCATGCTGTAAATCTACTGAAAGTTTCGGAACTTGTTGAGGAGTTGCGCCGTGACCGCAGTGCAGGCGAGCCAGCCATGGCAGGACCCGGCGCTATCCGTGACGGAACGCGTCGAGCTCTTGCTCGCCGAGATGACCACCGAGGAGAAAATAGCCCAACTCGGCAGCCGGTGGGTGGGCAACGACATGCGCGACACGGAGTCTGAGGAACTTTCTACAGATCCTGAAGAAACGCTGAACGTGGCACCGATGCAGGACGTCTTCGCGGCCTCCGGCACGATCCCGCTGGCCGACGCGAGCCGGCACGGGCTGGGTCAGCTGACCCGCGTCTACGGCAGTGTGCCGCTCACCGCCGCCGAGGGTGCCGCCGAGGTGATCCGGCAGCAGCGCGTGGTGCTGGCGAACTCGCGGCTGCGCGTGCCCGCGATCGTGCACGAGGAGTGCCTGACCGGACTGACCTCGTTCGGCGCCACGGTCTACCCGGCCGCGATCGCCTGGGGCGCCACCTTCGACCCCGAGCTGGTCGAGCGGATGGCCGCCGCGATCGGCCGGGACATGGCCGCCCTCGGCATCCACCAGGGCCTGTCCCCCGTGCTCGACGTGGTGCGCGACTACCGCTGGGGCCGGGTCGAGGAGACCATCGGCGAGGACCCGTACCTGGTCGCCCTGCTCGGCGCCGGTTACGTACGCGGCCTGCAGAGCGCCGGCGTGATCGCCACCCTCAAGCACTTCGCCGGGTACTCGGCGTCCCGCGGGGCGCGCAACCACGGCCCGGTGCCGATGGGCCGGCGCGAGCTGATGGACGTCATCCTGCCGACCTTCGAGACCGCCGTCCGCGCGGCCGGCGCCCGCTCGGTGATGAACTCGTACTCGGACGTCGACGGTGTGCCGGCCGGCGCCGACCCGTGGCTGCTCACCGAGGTGCTGCGGGAGCAGTGGGGCTTCACCGGCACGGTGGTCAGCGACTACTGGGCGGTGCCGTTCCTGGCCACCATGCACCGGATCGCCGCCGACATGGACGACGCCGGGGTGCAGGCCCTCGAGGCCGGCATCGACGTGGAGCTGCCCGACACGCTCGGCTTCGGCCCGGGGCTGATCGGCAAGGCGCCGGCGGAGCTGATCGACCGGGCGGTGCGCCGTCACCTCGTACACAAGGCCGAACTTGGTTTGCTTGATGCGGACTGGACGCCCGAGCGATCGGTCGCCGGGGCCGCCGAGGTCGACCTGGACTCACCGGCCAACCGTGCGCTCGCCCGGGAGATGGCGGAGAAGTCGGTCGTCCTGCTCGATCCCGGATCGTCGCTGCCGCTCGATCCGGCGCTGCGGAAGGTTGCGGTCGTCGGTCCGTGCGCCGACGACCCGCGTACGTTCATGGGCTGCTACGCGTTCCCCAACCACGTCCTGCCCCGCCATCCCGGGTACGGCCTGGGCGTCGAGGTACCCACCGCGGTCGAGGCCCTGCGCGCGGAGTTGCCCGGCGCCGAGGTGGTGCACGAGCTGGGCTGTGCGGTGCGGGGCGACGACCGGTCCGGCTTCGCCGCCGCGGTGGCCGCCGCCCGGGACGCCGACGTCTGCGTGGCGATGGTCGGCGACCTGGCCGGCCTGTTCGGCCACGGCACCTCGGGCGAGGGCTGCGACGCCGACGAGCTGCGGCTGCCCGGCCTGCAGGGTGCGCTGCTGGAAGAACTGCTGGCGACGGGTACGCCGGTGGTGGTCGTGGTGGTCTCCGGCCGCCCGTACGCGCTGGGCGAGGTGGCCGGCCGGGCGGCCGCGCTGGTCCAGGCCTTCATGCCGGGCGAGGAGGGCGGCCCGGCGATCGCCGGCGTGCTCTCCGGCCGGGTGCAGCCCGGCGCCAAGCTGCCGGTGCAGATCCCGCGGACGCCCGGCGGCCAGCCCGGCACCTACCTGCAGCCGCCACTCGGTGCGGAGAACAGCGGCGTGAGCAACCTCGACCCGACCCCGCTGTTCGCGTTCGGCCACGGCCGCTCGTACACCAGCTTCGCGGTCGACGACCTGCGGATCAGCCACCCGTCGGTGCCCACCGACGGCGAGTTCACGGTCACCGTGCGGGTGCGCAACACCGGTTCGCGGGCGGGCGACGAGGTGGTCCAGCTGTACCTGCACGACGTGCTCGCGCAGGTCACCCGGCCGGTCAAGCAGCTCACCGGCTTCGCTCGCGTGCCGCTCGAGCCGGGCGAGGCCAAGGACGTACGTTTCCGGGTGCACACCGACCGCACGGCCTTCACCGGCCGCGACTACCGCCGCATCGTCGAGCCCGGCGAGCTGGAGATCATGGTCGGCACCTCGGCCGCGGACCTCCCCTGCCGCGGCACGATCGTGCTCACCGGCGCGGTGCGCGAGACCGGTACCGACCGGGTGCTGATCACCCCGGTCGAGGTGGAGAAGATCTGAGACCCGGGCTTCCCGGCGCCGTCCGCCGGGAAGCCCGAACTCTGCCCGTTCGGACGGCACATCTGCCCGATTTCCCCCATCGGGCGGCATTGCCGGCCCGGACGGCGCGAGCACGCCATTCATCGACGGCCGTCTCCGTAGTCGTCGTCGGGCGAATTCTTCGGTGTCCGTTTCCGATCAGGGCCTCGGCGTCTACTCCGGCGGCGACCCGTCCGACCTGATGCGGTCCGCTTCGGCGCGTGCGTCCGCCAGGATCCGGTCGGCTTCGACCTTCGCCTGGGCAAGGTGGGCGGCGGCCTGCTCCTCGGAGAGCCGCAGGATCTGCTCGACCCGCCGGCCGAGACCGGGGAGCTTGGGCCGGTCGGCGGGCGCCGTGGCCTCTCCGCCGTCGGCTCGGGCCTCCATCGCGTCCCCCACCAGGTCGCCCCCGGGATCGCCGGAACGGGCGCCGAGACCGAGCAGGAGCAAGCCCGCCACGGCGACGACGAGCCCGCCGAGGGCGGCCGCCTCGCCGACCTGCACGCCGAGCCACCCGCCGATGCCGAGCCCGAGCAGGAACACGCCCCACCGCTTCATGCCGGCATGTTAACGGTGGTTCGCGAGCGGCTTCGTGCACACGACGTCGGGGACCGGGAGATAGCCGAGGCTCTGCCAGAAACGGAGACCGTCCAGGTTGTCCGGCAGGACCATCAGGTTGACGCGCGGGCAGCCCAGCTTGCGGAATCTGGACTCCAACTCGGCGACCAGCGCGGTGGCGATGCCGGCGCGGCGGTGAGCCGGGTGGACGGCCAGGCGCAGGATCCCTCCGCGACGGCCGTCGTAGGTGCCCAGCACGACCGCGACCACCGCTCCAGCCTGCTCGGCCACCGCTCCAGCCTGCTCGGCCACCGCCCCCTGCTCGGCCACCGCCCCCTGCTCGGCCACCGCCCCCTGCTCGGCCACCGCCCCCTGCTCGGCCACCGCCCCCTGCTCGGCCACCGCCCCCTGCTCGGCCACCGCCCCCTGCTCGGCCACCGCTCCGGGCGCCTCGGCCACCAGGAACAGCTCGGGGTCGCGGGTCAGTTTCGCCTCGAGCTCGGCCCGCGGGACGACGTCGCGGCCGGCCGCGCCCCACACCGCCAGCACGGCGTCGTAGTCGGACCAGGCGAACTCACGGATGACGATCACCCGGTGCAGGGTAGCGGCGCGGCGGCCGATGCGAGACTGAGTTCCATGAGCGTGCTGGTCGTGGGGACGGGCGGCACGATCGCCATGTCCGGCGCGAGCGGCGTCACGCCCACCCTCACCGCGCGGCAGCTGGTCGACGCCGTGCCCGGCCTCGGCGATCTGCCGCTCACCGTGCGCACGCTGTGCAACCGCCCCGGCGCCTCGCTCACGCTCGCCGACCTCGGCGAGCTGCTTCGCCTCATTGAGGCGGAGGGCCGGGCGGGTGCGGTGGTCATGCAGGGCACGGACACCATCGAGGAGACCGCGTACGCCGTGGACCTGCTCCACCGCGGCCCGCAGCCGATCGTCGTCACCGGCGCGATGCGCAACCCGACGCTGGCCGGCGCGGACGGCCCGGCGAACATCCTGGCGGCGGTCCGGGTGGCGTCGTCCCCGGCGGCCCGCGACCGAGGATGTCTGGTGGTGCTGGCGGACGAGATCCACGCCGGCGCGCGGGTGCGCAAGACGCACACCAGCAGCGTATCGGCGTTCACTTCGCCGCTCGGCGGACCGCTCGGATACCTGGCCGAAGGACGGGTCCACTTTGTGCAGCGGCCCGAAACCCGGTTCACCTTGCCGCCGCTCCCGAGCTCCACGGCGGCGCCCCGGGTCGGGTTGTACACGGCGACGTTCGGGGACGACGGCGCTCTCCTCGAGAGTCTGGCGGCCGCGGTCGACGGTCTCGTCATCGCCGGCTTCGGGGTGGGGCACGTGCCGGAGGGCTGGCCACCCGTGCTGGCGGCGATCGCGGGTCGGATTCCCGTCGTGCTCGCCTCCCGGGTCGGTGCGGGCTTCGTCGCCACCGGCACCTACGGCTTTCCCGGCTCGGAGCGCGACCTGGGCGAACGCGGATTGATAGCGGCCGGGGCACTCGACCCCTACAAGGCGCGCCTGCTCCTGCAACTGGCCCTGCTGCACGGCGCGACCCGCGCGCAGATCGAGGCGGCATTCGGCGCGGCCGGCGGCCTCGGCGCGGCTGCCGCCTGGCCCTGGTCCGCGCGGCGAGCGGCAGCCTGACGCGACAGCGCACGCGGACCGACTAGCCTGTCGCTTGCCGGGCAACGGGCGTTGTTGCCGGGAAAAGGGCGAGTTGGCCGGGCAGCGGGGCGAGCTTGTCTGCAGCGAGGCGAGTTGGCCGGGCAACGGGGCGAGCTTGCCGACAGCGAGGCGAGTTGGCCGGGCAACGGGGCGAGCTTGCCGACAGCGAGGCGAGCTTGCCGGCAACGCGGCGAGCTCGTCCGGACAGGGGTGGGCTTGGCGGGCACCGGAACGGCTTGGCCGGGCGGCGGGAGGGGTAGTGGCGGCACGGAGCGACGGAGTGGACAGCCGGCGCACGGATACCCGGGATCGGACGCTGGGCATCGCGCTGGAGTTGTTCGCCCGGCACGGGTACACGGCCACCTCCTTGCGGGAGATCGCCGAGCAGCTCGGGGTGACCAAGGCGGCGCTGTACTTCCACTTCCGTACCAAGGAGGAGATCCTCACCGCGATCTTGCGGGGGTATCTCGACGGGATCGCCGAGCTGGCCGACGAGGCCGACGCCAAGCGGCCGCTCAGCGACGACGGCCGGGCCGAGTTGATCCGGCGGTTCGCGGCGCATCAGCAGCAATGGGGCATCGACCTGATCCTGGTGGTGCGGCAGAACTACACCGAGATCCAGAGCCTGCCGATCGGGGCGGAGGTCAAGGAGGTCATGCGCTCGCTGGTGACCGCGCTGGCCCCGGCCGGGGCCACACCGGAGCAACGGCTGCGCGTGCGGACGGCGCTGGCCACGTTCCAGATCGCCGCGGTCACGGCCCTGCAGGACCAGGAGGGCGACGGGGCGGACCTGCACCGGGCGGCGCTGACGCTGAGCCTGGAGATCCTCGCCGGCGAGCGGGACTAGCCAGTTCCGCCGGCGCAATGCGACCGGGTTGTTAACACGGCGGAAATCGCACGTTCCGAAATGCTCTTCCCCGCTCGCGCCCGGTTCCACGAGACTCTCGGGCATGGTTATTGCACCGATAGTGCACGAATATCTGGTGACAGCCATCGATGAGCTGCTGCGCTGCGGCGGCGGATTGCTCGTGACCGGGGAACCCGGTTCGGGGCGGTCGACGCTGCTGCGGTGGGCGGCCGCCCGGGCGGCGGGGCGAACCGCGATTCACGTCGTGGACGATGTGGATCGGCTTGACCCGGCATCCTGGGAACGGCTCACGCGGGCCGCCGCGGCGGGTGTAGCGGTGCTGGCGTCCGGGCCACCAGGGTTTTGCGCGCTGCCGGCACCGACCTTCGGGCTGCCGGCGCCGACCTCCGGACCGCCTGCGCCGAGCTCCGGGCCGTCTGCGCCGACCTCCAGGCCGCCGGCAGCGACCTCCGGGCCGCTGGCGCTGACCTCCGGACCGCCGGCAGCGACCTCCGGGCCGCTGGCGCCGAGCTCCGGGCCGTCTGCGCCGACCTCCAGGCCGCCGGCAGCGACCTCCGGGCCGCTGGCGCCGACATTGGGGGCGCCCGCGTGCGGGGCGCGCTGGCTTTGCGGGCTGCCGGTGTTGCCGCTGCGCCCGCTCGACGAGCATCAGGCGCATCGGCTGCTGCTCGCGCTCGCGCCGGATCTGGCGGATCCGGTGGCGACCGGGATCATGGCGACGGCCGCGGGGAATCCCGGGGTTCTGACGGAGCTCGGCGAGGCGCTTTCGCTGGCGCAGCGACGGGGCTTCGCGCCGTTGCCGGCCGGGCTGCCGCCGCACGGCCCGCTCGCGGCGCGGCTGCGGGCCGCGGTGGCCGCTCTGCCGGCGGCCACCCGGGATGCGCTGCTCCTGCTGGCCGTCGAGCCGACGCACATAACAGATCTGTCGGCTCTGTCGGCTGCGGAGGCCACGGGCCTGGTGACCATCTCACCGGACGGCTGTGCCCACTTTGTACCTCGAATCCTGCGTGCCGGGATTTATCGCGAGGCACCCGCCGGTGCCCGCCGGGCGGCTCATCTGGTCGCAGCGGAGCGGCTCGACGGCCTGGCCGCGCTGACCCACCGCGCCGCCGCGGCCCTGGGCCGGCCCGATTCCGGTCTCGCCCACCGGCTCGCCACGGCCGCGGCGGGTGCCGCGCCCGCGCCGGCCGCGATTGCTTTCCGGTACGCCGCAGCCCTGGCCGACGACCCGTCGCGCCTGCTCCTGAACGCCGCCCGCTCCTTCTGGCTGGCCGGCCGCCCGGACGAGGCCCTCCCCCTGCTGCACCGCGCCGCAAGCCACGGCGGCACCACCCGGCCCACCGGACCCGGCGACACCACCAGGCCTGGCGACACCACCTCGCCGCTCCCCCGGCCCGCCGGGAACGCCATTGTCCGCGCCCGCGCCCGCGGCCTGATCGCCGAGATCGGCCTGCGCGGCGACCCTCTCCCGGCCCGCGACGCCCTGCTCGACGTGGCCGGCGAGCTGCTGCCGTACGACCGGCCCGGCGCGTTGTCGGCCCTGCTGCTCGCCGGCGAGGCCTGCTGCCGGGCCGGCGACCCCGGCCGGTTCGTCGCCCTCGCCGCCGCCCTCGATTTCCCGTCGACGTCTGCCGGACTCGACCTCGCAACGCCGTCCGCCGGCGTCGGCCCGCCGTCGACGTCCGCCGGACTCGGCCCACCGTCGATGTCCGCCGAACTCGGCCTCCCGTCGGCGTCCGCCGGGCTCGGCCTCCCGCGGGCGTCCGCCGGACTCGGCCCGTCATCGCCGTCCGCGGGCCTCGGCGTGCCGTGGACTTCCGTCGGGGAAGCCCTCGCCGTCCGGCAGGTTCGGGGGCTCGCGTCGCTCCTGCAAGGGCAGGACGAATCCGCGTTCACCGAGTTCCGGGCGGTTCTCGACCTGGCCGCCCGGGTCGGCGACCCCTCGCTGCTGGTCGGCGCCGCGATGGCCGGGATCGTGGTCGGGCAGGACCGGCGCGCCGCCGCCCTCGCCCGCCGGGCCGCCGCCGCGGCGTCGGCTTCCGGTGCGTACGCGCTGGTCCCGGCCGCGCTCGAGGCCGTCGCGTACGCGGAGCTGGCGGCCGGACGCCACGACGCGGCCACCGCCGCCGCCCTCGACGGGGCGGCCGCGGCGAGCCGGTACGGGCGGCTCGACCTCGCCGACAGCCTCCTCGCGCTGCTCGCCGTTCTGGCCGCGCTGGTCGGCGACCGCGCCACCGGGGAGCACCGCTGCCGGGCCGCGACCGCACGCCACGAGGAGGCCCGCGACCTGGCCGATTGGGCGTACGCGCTGCTCGATCTGGTGGAGGGCCACCCGGCGCCGGCCGCGGAACGCCTCGGGGCGATTGTCGCGGCGCCGCCCGGCCGGGGCTCCACTGTGCTGCGGGTGGCGGTGATCCCGCACCTGATCGAGGCGGCCGGCGCCGCGCCCGGCCTGGACGCGCCGGCCCTCCAGTTCGACCGGTGGGCGCGGCGCACCGGCGAGGCGGCCTGGCTGGCGATGAGCGCCCGCTGCCGCGCGCTGCGGGCACGTGACGCGGGCGCCGCCGACGACCACTTCCGGGAGGCGCTGCGCCGGCACGACGCCGGCTTCGCCTTGGCGCACACCGAGCTGCTGTACGGGCGGCACCTGCGCCGCCGGCGGCGGTCGCTGGAGGCGCGAGGTCATCTGCGGCACGCGGCGGAGACGTTCCAGCGTCTCGACGCGGGCCCGTGGGCCGCCCAGGCCGCCCGTGAGCTGCGCGCGGCCGGTGAGCGAGCGCCGGCTCCGGTGAGCCCGGGGATCCCCGCCCGGCCCGCCCCGGCCGGCTCGCCGGGCCCGCCGCTGACCGCCCAGCAGGAACGGATCGCCGGCCTGGTCGCCGACGGCGCGACCAACCGGGAGGTGGCCCAGCAACTGCACCTGAGCCCGCGCACCGTCGACCATCATCTGCGCAACGTCTTCGCCCGGCTGGGCGTGCGGTCCCGCACCGAATTGGCGCGCGTCCTCAACGACTGACCAACCCCGGTCAGCGTGGCGACGCTGACCGACCCGGTCCGGGGTGATCTCCGGACGCAGGGGTGGCGCCCGCGGGTCATCCAGCGTTGGCGCCCGCGGATCATCCAGCAGTGGCGCCCGCGGATCATCCAGCGTTGGTGCCCGCGGGAAATCCAGCAGTGGCGCCCGCAGGTCGTCCAGCGATGACGGCCGATCGGCCACCATGCCTGAGATCGTTCACAATCCTGATCTAGGGACCGGGCGGAGGATCACCCCACCGGAAACCTGGTAGATACACCATGGACACCATCCTCCACCTCCGGGAACGCTGTCAAGCAGTGCTAAATGCCGCCGGGACCAGCATCGCTTCAATGTCACGAACACGTAACGGCGATGTAGCGGGCCCTTGACAGCCCGTGCATGTCGCGTGGATGTTTGCGTTCACAATTTCGCCCCGCCAAGCGCACCTACGCGGCGGTTCAACCGCCCGCTCCCCCGGGTTCCTCTCACCCCAGCGCAAAGGACGATTTCGCATGAAGGCACGTCGCAGGATCGCCGTCGCGGCCTCCGCCGCCACCGCGGCCGCTCTTCTCTCCGCTTGCAGCACCGGCAGCAACAACAGCTCGGGCTCCGGCTCCGACGCCTCCGCCGCCCCGGTCTCCACCACGCTCGGCGCCGCCACCAACGGCGTGCCCGCGGCGATCACCGCGGCCGGCGGCACCGAGCTGCTCACCACCGCCAAGCCGCAGGGCGTCTCGGCCCAGTACGGCCCGCTGTGCAAGGGCTCCGACCTGGGCATCGGCAAGATCGATTTTGCCAAGGACACGATCGGCTGGGCGCAGTCGGAGAAGGAGGCCAACCCGTTCCGGATCGCCTCCACCAAGTCCCAGGTCGAGACGGCCAAGGCCAAGGGCTGGCACCTGCTCACCACGAACGCGCAGTCGAACGTGCAGCAGGAGAACAGCGACATCAAGGGCATGATCGACAAGGGCGCGAAGGCGATCATCTTCTCGCCGATCAACTCGACCGGCCTGGGCGACGCGATCGCGTACGCCAAGTCCAAGAAGGTCGCGATGATCCCGGTCGACCGGAACATCACCGGCGTGCAGGGCTGCAAGGAGGTCGGCCCGCAGCTCGGCTCGGACTTCGTCGAGCAGGGCCGCCGCGCCGCGGACGCGATGATCAAGGCGACCGGCGGCAACGCCAAGCTGGCCATCCTGCTCGGCGCGTCCGGCGTGAACGTCACCGACGACCGCACCGCCGGCTTCCTCGACCAGCTCAAGGCCAAGAACGCGACCGGCATCCAGGTCATCTTCCAGCAGACCGCCGACTTCACCCGGGAGAAGGGCAAGAGCGTCACCGAGACGATGCTGCAGGCCCACCCGGACGTCAACGCGATCTACGCCGAGAACGACGAGATGGGCCTGGGCGCGCTCGCCGCGCTCGACGACGCCGGCAAGTCCGGCATCGACAAGGTGCACATCGTCTCGATCGACGGCACCAAGGGCGCCGTGCAGGCCATCGTGGACGGCAACTTCGACGCCGTGATCGAGTCCAACCCGGCGTTCGGCCCGGCCTCGCAGGCCGCGCTCGAGGCGTACGTGAACGGCGACGGCGCACCGGCGGTGACCATCACCACCGACAACCAGTACGACAAGTCCAACGCCGCTGAGGCCCTCAGCTCCGGCAAGGCCTACTGATGTCCACGCCGGTGTTGGCTGTCACGTCGGCCAGTAAACGGTTCGCCGGGGTACGTGCCCTCGAGGATGTCTCGATCGAGCTGCACGCGGGCTCGGTGCACGCACTGGTCGGCGAGAACGGGGCCGGGAAGTCGACGCTGATCAAGCTGATCACCGGCGTGTATCAGCTGGACAGCGGATCGGTGCAGCTGCGGGGCGAGAACGTGGCCTTCGACTCGCCCCGCAGCGCGCAGCATGCCGGGATCGCCACCATCTACCAGGAGGTGCACCTGGCGCCGCAGCTGAGCGTCGCCCGGAACTTCTTCCTGGGCCGCGAGCCGACCCGGTTCGGCTCGCTCGACCTCAAGCGGATGAACCTGGAGTCCGGCGAGGCGCTCAAGCGGTACGGGATCGTCGCGGACGTCAAGCGCCCGCTCGGCGAGCTCGGCCTGGGCATCCAGCAGATGGTGGCGATCGCGCGGGCGGTCGAGACCGACGCCAGCGTCGTCATCATGGACGAGCCGACGTCGTCGCTCGAGCCGCGCGAGGTCGACCTGCTGCTCGACCTGGTCGCCCAGCTCAAGGCGAAGGGCGTGGCGATCGTGTACGTGTCGCACAAGCTGGACGAGGTGTTCCGGGCCTGCGACACGATCACCGTCCTGCGCGACGGCAAGCTGGTCTCGACCGGCCCCACCAAGGAGCTGACCCGGCGTCAGCTCATCTCCCGGATGCTCGGCCGGGACGCCGCCGAGCTGGAGAAGGACGGCCGCACCAAGCTCGCCGGGCACACCAAGACCATCGAGGGCGACCCGGTGCTGCGCGCCGAGCACCTCAACCGGCGGCTGATCCTCGAGGACGTGTCGGTGGTCGTCCGGCCGGGCGAGGTGGTCGGCCTGGCCGGTCTGCTCGGCTCGGGCCGCAGCGAGACGGCGAAGGCGATCTTCGGGGCGCTGCCGCTGGACTCCGGCGACATCGAGGTGGACGGCAAGGCGCTGACCCATCAGACCCCCGCCTCCCGGATCCGGCAGGGCCTCGCGATGCTGCCCGAGGACCGCAAGGCCGAGGGGATCATCCCGGACATGTCGATCCGGGACAACATCGGCCTGGCCGCGCTGCCCCAGCTCACCAAGGCCGGCCTGGTCTCCCGCAAGCGGGTCGACGACATCGTCAAGACCTTCATGGACCGGCTGCGGATCAAGGCGTCGAGCCCCCACCAGAAGGTTTCCGAGCTGTCCGGCGGCAACCAGCAGAAGGTGCTGCTGGCCCGGCTGCTCTGCCTGAACCCGCGGGTGCTGCTGCTGGACGAGCCGACCCGGGGCATCGACGTCGGCGCGAAGGCCGAGGTGCAGGCCCTGGTCGCGGAGCTGGCCGAGAAGGGGATGGCCGTGGTGCTCATCTCCAGCGAGCTCGAGGAGGTCGTCGAGGGCTCGGACGCGGTCGTGGTGCTGCGCGACGGCGCCCAGCTCGGCCGCCTCGTCGGCGAGGACATCAGTGAGGACAAGATCATGGACCTGATCGCGGATGCCGCGTCGGAGCAGATAGAGGCCGAGGCATGACCACCCTGACCGCGACGTGGAAGGACCGGACGGCGGTCGCCGCCTGGACCCGCGAGCACGGCGTCTACATCGCCCTGGTCCTGCTCATCGTCTACAACGTGATCGCCACGCCGAACTTCGTCGCGGTGGACACCGCGCAGCTGCTGTTCGCGCAGGTGCCTCCGGTGATCATCGTGTCGCTCGGGATGGCGCTGGTGATCGGCACCGGCGGCGTCGACCTGTCGGTCGGCTCGATCATGGCGATCGCCAGCGCGGTGCTGGCCAAGTTCGTCACCGGCGGCGCGCCGATCGGGGTCGCGATGCTCGCCGCGGCCGCCGCTGGCCTGATCGTCGGCGTCTTCAACGGCCTGGTCGTGGCGATCGCCCGGGTGCAGCCGATCGTCGCCACGCTCGGCGTGCTGGTGGCCGGCCGCGGCATCGCCCTGGTCATCACCGGCGGCGCGCTGGTCGAGCTGTTCGTGCCGTTCTTCAAGACGGTGCGGCTCGGCAAGTTCCTCGGCATCCCGTACGTGATGATCGTCGCCGCCCTGCTCGCGGTGGCGGTCGCGTTCCTGGTCCGCCGCACCGCGTTCGGCTACCGGCTGCTCGCCATCGGCGGCAACCGGCGGGCCAGCGTGCTGGCCGGTCTCCCGGTGCGCCGCACGCTGATCGTGGTCTACGCGATCTCCGGCACGCTCGCCGCGGTGGCCGGCGTGATCGCCACCGCCCGGCTTCGGGCCAGCGACCCGTCCTACATCGGCCTGCTGATGGAGCTGAGCGCCATCACCGCCGTGGTCGTCGGCGGCACCTCGCTGAACGGCGGCCGGGTCCGCGTCCTCGGCACGGTCACCGGCGCGATCCTCCTGCAGCTGCTGGAGACCACGCTCGTCTCGCACAACGCGCCCGACTCGGTCGCCCGCATGGTCGAGGCAGTGATCATCATCGCCGCCGTCTACGTCCAGCGCCCGTCAAGGAGCTCCCGATGACCGCCCCCGCGACCAAGCAGCAGAAGACGGTGGCGGTGGCCGCCGACCACGGTGGCCGGGAGGCCGCCCGCGCCCGGGCCCGGGCACTCACCTCGCTGATCTCCCGCAACGGCGCGGTGGCCGTGCTGATCCTGGTGGTCGTCCTCGGCACGCTGCTGGTGCCGACCTTCGGCACCGCCGACAACCTGCGCAACGTGGCCCTCTCGGCCTCGTTCATCGGGATCATCGCGGCCGGCATGACCTTCGTGATCATCTGCGGCGGCATCGACCTGTCGGTCGGCTCGACCTACGCCCTCGCCACCATCATCAGCGCCATGTACGCCCCGCGCGGCTCGTTCATCGCGGTCCTCTACGCGATGCTCGCGGCCGGCCTGGTCGGCCTGATCCAGGGGCTGATCATCGCCCGGTGGCGGCTGCCCGCCTTCATCGTCACCCTGGCCGGCCTCACCGGCGTACGAGGGCTGGTCTTCTACATCACCCACGAGGGCAACGACCACCCGAAGATCCAGGGCCGCCTGGCCTTCGAGGCCCTCGGCACCGGCTCCCTCGCCACCATCGGGACCCCGGTCTGGATCATGCTGCTGGTCTTCGCGATCGGCTGGTGGGCGCTCAACCGCACCCCGTTCGGACAGTCCGTTCAGGCAGTGGGTGGCAACCAGGGCGCGGCGGAGCTGATGGGCTTGCCCGTCAAGCGCACACAGACCATTGTGTACGTCGTGAGCGGCCTGTGTGCCGGCCTCTCCGGCGTCCTCACGACGGCGCTCTCCGGCGGCGGCCAGGAGGCGCGCATCGGTGACGCTTACGAACTCTCCGCGATCGCCGCCGTGGTGATCGGCGGGACCCTGCTCTCCGGCGGCGTCGGCTCGATGGTCGGCACCCTGGCCGGCGTGCTGCTGCTGTTCGTGATTCAAAACCTGATCGTGCAGGGCGCCAACCTCAACTCGTACGTGCAGCAGGTCGTCTCCGGCGCATTCCTGCTGGTGGTGGTCATCCTGCAGGCGGTGCTCAGCCGGCGGACGGGCACGAGCGAGACATGACGCCCTCCTCCCCGCCCCAGCGCGGGCCGGTGATGTCCGATGTCGCGGCCCGCGCCGGCGTCTCGCACCAAACCGTCTCCCGGGTGCTCAACGGGCACCCGCACGTGTCGGCCACCACCCGCACCCGGGTCCTCGCCGCGATCGCCGAGCTCGGCTACCGGCGCAACCTGTCGGCGCGGGTGCTGGCGACCGGCCGGTCCAACGTGATCGGCGTGGTGGCCCAGAACACCACGCTGTACGGGCCGTCCAGCATGGTGCAGGCCATCGGCGAGGCGGCGCTCGGCGCCGACCTGTCGCTCACCGTCGGGCACGTCGCGGGGTACGACGCCACCGCCGCGTCCCGGCGGATCGTCGAGCGGCTGGTCCAGCAGGGCGCGGCGGGGCTGGTCTTCATCGCCCCGGTCGACGCGGCCGCGGAGGCGATGCGGCTGGTGCCGGACGGGGTTCCGATCGTGACCGTGGACGGCGTTCCCGAGTGGGAGTGTGCGAACGTCGCCGTCGACCAGTACGCCGGCGGCATGCTCGCCACCCGGCACCTGCTCGAGGCGGGCCACCGCACGGTGTGGCACGTGGCCGGCCCCGAGCCGTGGCACGGCAGCCGCGCCCGCGAGGAGGGCTGGCGGGCCGCGCTGGCCGAGGCGGGGGCGGTGGCGCCGCCGATGACCCGGGCCGGCTGGTCGGCGGCGTCGGGCTATCAGTGCGGGCGGATGCTCGCCCGGATCCCGGACTGCACGGCGATCTTCGCGGCCAACGACCACGTCGCGCTCGGCATCATGCGGGCGATGGCCGAGCACGGGCGGCGCATCCCCGAGGACATCAGCCTGGTCGGCTTCGACGACGTGCCCGAGGCCGGGTACTTCCACCCCGGGCTGACCACCGTGCGGCAGGAGTTCGCCGAGGTCGGCCGGGAAGCCGTCCGCCTGCTGCTCGACCAGCTCGCGACCGGCGCCGGCTCCACCGAGAACGCCCTGGTCGAGCCCGTGCTCATCCCCCGCGCGACGGTCGGTCCGCCGGCCACTGAGGAGAAGAGTCCATGACCGAAACCCCCCTGGTGATCGGGGTCGACTTCGGGACGCTGTCCGGGCGGGCGGTGGTCGTCCGGGTGGCCGACGGCGCCGAACTGGGTTCCGCGGTCCACGCGTACACACACGGTGTTGTTGATCTTGAACTGCACGGCCGGAGGCTGCCGCCGGACTGGGCCCTCCAGGTGCCCTCGGACTACGTCGACGTGCTCAAGAACGCGGTGCCGGCCGCGATCCGGGCCGCCGGTGTCGATCCGGCCGACGTCATCGGGCTGGCGACCGACTTCACCGCCTGCACCGTGCTGCCCACACTCGAGGACGGCACCCCGCTGTGCGAGCTGGAGACCTTCGAGACCGATCCGCACGCGTACGTGAAATTGTGGAAGCACCACGCGGCCCAGCCGCAGGCCGACCGGATCACTGAACTGGCCGCCAAACGCGGCGAGCCGTGGCTGCGCCGCTTCGGCGGGCTGATCAGCTCGGAGTGGGAGCTGGCCAAGGCGCTGCAGGTGGTCGAGGAGGCGCCGCGGGTGTGGGCGGCCACCCGGTACTGGGTCGAGGCGGCCGACTGGATCGTCTGGCGGATGACCGGCACCTACCTGCGCAACGCCTGCACGGCCGGCTACAAGGGACAGTACGTCGACGGGCACTACCCCTCCCCCGCGTACCTGCGCGAGCTGAACCCGGCGTTCGGGGACTTCGCCGAGACCCGCCTCGACGTGCCGATCGGCGAGCTCGGGCAGGCGGCCGGCACGCTGACCGCCGAGGCCGCGGAATGGACCGGTCTGCACACCGGGGTCGCGGTGGCGGTCGGCAACGTCGACGCGCACGTCTCAGCGCCGGCCGCGCAGGCAGTTTCGCCCGGCACGCTGGTCATGATCATGGGCACCTCCACCTGCCATGTGCTCAGCTCCGACGTGCTGCGCGAGGTGCCCGGCATGTGCGGGGTCGTCGAGGGCGGCATCGTGCCGGGCCTGTGGGGGTACGAGGCCGGCCAGTCTGGGGTCGGCGACATCTTCGGCTGGTTCGTCGAGAACGGCGTCCCGCCCGCCTATCACGCCGAAGCGGAAGCCCGCGGCATCTCCGTGCACGAGCTGCTCAGCGAGAAGGCCGCCGCCCAGCCGGTCGGCGGGCACGGGTTGATCGCGCTCGACTGGCACTCCGGCAACCGGTCGCCGCTGGTCGACCATGAGCTGTCCGGCACGATCGTCGGGCAGACCCTGGCAACCCGGGCCGAGGACATCTACCGGGCGCTGGTCGAGGCCACCGCGTACGGCACCCGGCTGATCATCGAGGCGTTCCGCGACTCCGGGGTGCCGGTCACCGAGCTGATCGCCACCGGCGGGCTGCAGAAGAACCCGCTCGTCATGCAGATCTACGCGGACGTGCTGCGGCTGCCGATCGGGCTGCTCGACTCCGACCAGGGCTCGGCGCTCGGCTCGGCCCTGCACGCCGCGGTCGCGGCCGGCGCCTACCCGGACATCCGGGCGGCCGCCGCGGCGATGGGCCGGGTCACCCGCGACGCCTGGTTGCCGGACGAGGCGGACGCCGACCGGTACGACGCGCTCTACGCCGAGTACCGCACCCTCGTCGACTACTTCGGCCGGCACGGCAACGACGTGATGCGGCGGCTGCGGAAGCTGCGCCGGGAGGCCGTCACATGAGGGACCTGCTGCAGGAGGTGCTGGAGGCCAACCGCCGGATCCCGGAGGCCGGTCTGGCCACGCTGACCTGGGGAAACGTCTCCGGAGTCGACCGCGGCGCCGGGGTGTACGTGATCAAGCCGTCCGGCGTCCCGTACCACGAGCTGACCGTGGACAGCCTGGTCACCGTCGAGATCGAGAGCGGGCGGGTGGTCGGCGGCACGCTCAAGCCGTCCGTCGACAGCGAGACCCACCGGCTGCTCTACCAGGCCTTCCCGGCGATCGGCGGGATCACCCACACGCACTCCACCAGCGCGGTCGCGTTCGCCCAGGCCCGGCGGGACATCCCGGTGCTGGGCACCACGCACGCCGACAGCTTCGACGGGCCGATCCGGTGCACCCGCGACCTGACCGCCCAGGAGTGCGCGCGGGACTACGAGCGCAACACCGGGCTGGCCATCCTCGACGCGCTGGACGGCGACTGCGAGGCGGTGCCGGCCGTGCTGTCCGCCAGCCACGGCCCGTTCACCTGGGGGCCCACCGCGACGAAGTCCCTCGAGACGGCGATCGTCTGCGAGGCGGTCGCCGAGATCGCGATCCGCACGCTCGGGCTCAACTCCGCCGCGAAGCCGCCCGAGCATCTGGTCCGCCGGCACTACACCCGCAAGCACGGGCCCGACGCGTACTACGGCAATCTCACCGAACGGGGATAGGCGATGAATCCATTCGCAGGCCGGGAGATCTGGTTCCTGACCGGCAGCCAGGGCCTCTACGGCGAACAGACCCTCGCCCAGGTCGCGGCCCAGTCGCAGGAGGTCGTCGCGCAGCTGGACGGCGCCGCCGGCATCCCGCTGCCGATCGTGTGGCGGCCGGTGCTCACCGACTCGGCCGGCATCAAGGCCGTGATGACCGCCGCGAACGCCGACGAGCGCTGCGTCGGGGTGATCGCCTGGATGCACACCTTCTCCCCGGCCAAGATGTGGATCAGCGGGTTGGAGGCGCTGCGCAAGCCGCTGCTGCACCTGCACACCCAGGCGCACCGGGAACTGCCGTGGGCGACCATCGACATGGACTTCATGAACCTCAACCAGGCCGCGCACGGCGACCGCGAGTTCGGGTACGTGCAGACCCGGCTCGGGGTGGCCCGCACGACCGTGGCCGGGCACGCGTCCGAGCCGCGGACCGCCGAACGGGTCGGCGAGTGGGTGCGCGCCTCGGTCGCGGTCGCCACCATGCGCTCGCTGCGGCTGGCCCGCTTCGGGGACAACATGCGCGACGTCGCGGTCACCGAGGGCGACAAGGTCGAGGCCGAGCGGCACTTCGGCGTGTCGGTCAACACGTACGGCGTCAATGATCTTGTCGAGGTCGTCAACGACGTGCCCTCGTCGGAGGTGGACGCGCTGGTCGCGGAGTACTCGGATATTTACGATTTGTCAGCGGAACTGCGCAAGGACGGCGACCGGCACGAGTCGCTCCGGTATGGAGCGCAGATCGAAGCGGGGCTCCGGCGTTTCCTGCGCGATGGCGGCTTCGGGGCTTTTACGACGAATTTCGAGGACCTGGGCGGGCTCCGGCAGCTGCCGGGACTTGCGGTGCAGCGGCTGATGGCCGACGGGTACGGCTTCGGCGGCGAGGGCGACTGGAAGACGTCCATGCTGCTCGCGACCCTCAAGGCGGCCGCTGGCGGCCTGCCGGGCGGCACCTCGTTCATGGAGGACTACACCTACCACCTCGGGCCGGGGCCGCAGCGCATCCTCGGTGCGCACATGCTCGAGGTCTGCCCGTCGATCGCCGCCGCGCGGCCGTCGCTGGAGATCCATCCGCTGTCGATCGGCGGCCGCGAGGACCCGGTACGCCTGAAGTTCTCGGCCGCGCCGGGCCCGGGCGTGGTCGTCGGAATCTGTGACATGGGCGACCGGTTCCGGCTGGTCGGCAACGTGATCACCGTGGTGCCGCCGGATGCCGAGCTGACCGCCCTGCCGGTCGCCTCGGCGGTCTGGGAACCGGCCCCCGACCTGCCCACCTCGGCCGAGTGCTGGCTGATGGCGGGCGGTCCGCACCACACCGTGCTGAGCACCGCGCTGGACGCCGGGGTGGTCGAGCAGTTCGCCGAGCTGACCCGCACCGAATTGGTTCTCATCGATGGCGCGAGCACGCCTTCGTCGATCCGCCGGGAGCTTCGCTGGAACGCGGCGTATCAGCTGCTGGCGGGCGGGCTGCGGTGAGGGGATATTCTGCCCGCAACAGCGGGATGCGGGGTGTCGGTGAGCGTGAAGCGCGGACGGCCGCCGGGCATGATGGACGTCGCCCGGCTGGCGGGGGTGTCACATCAGACCGTTTCGCGGGTGCTGAACGAGCACAAGAACGTGAGCGAGCAGACCCGGCTCAAGGTGCGGGCGGCGATCGCCGAGCTGGGGTACCGGCCCGACCGGGCGGCTCGTGCCCTGGTCACGGGCACGTCCCAGGTGATCGGGGTGGTCGCGCAGAACTCGTCGCTGTTCGGCCCGGCGTCGATGCTGACCGCGTTCGAGGAGGCGGCCCAGGCGGTCGGCTTCGCGGTGAACGTGAGCAGCGTGCGCAGCCTGGACCAGCTGTCCATCACCGAGGCCGTCGAGCGTCACCTGGACCAGCGGGTGGCCGGGCTCGTCGTGATCGCGCCGGTGGAGAGCGCGGGGCCGGCCCTCGAGCACCTGCCGGCCGACGTGCCGCTGGTGACCATCGACGGCGACCCCGAGCGGTCGAGCACCCTGGTGACCGTCGACCAGGAGGCCGGGGCCCGCGCCGCGACCCAGCGCCTGCTCGACGCGGGGCACCGCACGGTGTGGCACATCGCCGGGCCGTCCGACTGGTTCGACGCGGCCGGGCGGGTGCGTGGCTGGGAGCAGACGCTGACCGACGCCGGGGTGGAGATCCCGCCGCTGCTGACCGGGGACTGGAGCGCCGGGTCGGGCTACCGCAACGGCCAGCTGCTGGCCCGGCTGCCCGACGTCACCGCGGTCTTCACGGCGAACGACCACATCGCGCTGGGGCTGCTGCGGGCGCTCAACGAGCACGGCCGCCGGGTGCCGGACGACGTGAGCATCGTCGGCTTCGACGACGTGCCCGAGGCGGCGTACTTCACGCCGCCGCTGACCACCATCCGGCCCGACTTCGCGGCGGTGGCCACGGCGTCGCTGGAGCTGCTGATGGAGCAGGTGTCCGGGGCGGCCGAGGTCGGCGAGCGGCGGACCATCGCGCCGGAGCTCATCGAGCGGGACAGCGTGGCCCCGCCGGCCTTCTGACCCGCCGCGCCTTCCACATTGACATCTTTCGATTACTTGACGTCCGGATTGTCCGTTGAAACGCGGTGGGAGCGCGTCTTGACAGCGCGTCTGTGATCGTTAACATTTCTTGAAGCAGCGTTGTAATCGGGCAGCAATGTTATTTGTTGTTAACGTGAACAACGACGTCCGTGAACCCCCGGCGGGGCCATCAGGGGAGTGATGGTCCCGCCGGGTCACGCGTAGGCTGTTGCGGTGCCGCTGCTATTGGTCCTGGACGGGAACAGCCTGCTGCACCGCGCCTATCATGCCGGGTCCTTCGAGGGCATGCAGGCGCCGGACGGCTCCCCGATCTGGGCGCTGCGCGGACTGGTCGGCTATCTCGCGCGCGCGGCCGCGCACCTCTCGCCCGACGCGGTGATCGTCGGCTTCGACTGCCCCGAGTCGTCGGCCCGCCGCACCTCCTACCCGCAGTACAAGGCCCACCGCCCCGACAAGTCCGACCACCTGGTCGCCCAGTTGGCCGCCGCGCCCCGACTGCTGGCCGACTGCGGGGTGTGCACCGTGGTGCCGCCGGCCTACGAGGCCGACGACGTGCTGGCCAGCGCGGCCGCGGCGGCCCGGGCGGCCGGCTGGGAGTCGGTGCTGATGACCAGCGACCGGGACGCGTTCGCGCTGATCGACGAGACCACCTCGGTGCTGCGGGTGCGCAACGGCGGCTTCGACGAGGCGGTGCTGATCGACGCGGCCGGGCTGCCCGCGCTGTACGGCGTGACCGCTGCGCAGTACCGGGACTTCGCGGCGCTGCGCGGCGATCCGTCCGACAACCTGCATGGCGTACGCCGGTTCGGCGCCACGACCGCGAAGAAGCTGCTGGCCGCCTTCGGGAGCGTGGAGGCGGCCTGGCAGGCGGCGCCCGCGCTGGTGGCCGGGGCGGTCGGGGCGCAGGCGGCCGCGGCCTTCACCGGCCCCGGCGCGCGGGAGACCGTCGCGCGCAACCGGGAACTGATGACCATGCGGCACGACCTGACCCTGCCGCCCCTGACCTCGGCCCGGCTGCCGCTGGACTACCTGGTGATGCGGCAGGCGCTGCGCGGCCGGGGGATCAATCTCGGGCCGTCGCTGTGGGCACTCGTGGGCGGGGCTCCCCCGCCGCCCGCCTCGGCCGAGACGGCGGAGGAGACGCCGGAGCTGCGGCCGTGGGTCTTCCGGGGCGGGCTGACGGCTCGGCGCGATCCGACGCCGGGGCAGATGGCGCTGTTCTGAGTTCGTCCTCTACGGTCGGTTCATGACGTCGTCTTCTTGGACATTCGCGGTCTCGCGCGACAATCTGGAGAAATCCATTTTGTCGGACGGCGACACGCCGTCGCCGGGATCCGGTGAGGTAGTGCTCCGGGTCGATCGGGTCGGCCTGACCGCCAACAACGTGACGTACGCGGTGCTCGGCTCGTCCATGCGGTACTGGGACTTCTTTCCGCCGGCGGCGCGGGGGCTCGGGCCCGAGTGGGGGCTGCCGCCGCTGTGGGGGTTCGCCGACGTGGTGGCCTCCCGGGTGCCCGGCGTTCTCGAGGGCCGGCGGTTCTACGGGTTCCTGCCGCCGGCGTCCGACCTGATCGTGCGGGCCGACCGCATCGACGAGACCGGGTTCCACGACGCCTCGCCGCATCGGGCGGACCTGCCGTCGCCGTACAACTCGTACCGGCTGACCACCGGGGACCCGGCCTACCGGCACGACCAGGAGGATCTGATGATCCTGCTGCGGCCGCTGTTCTTCACCTCCTTCATGCTCGCCGACTACCTGGTCGACAACGCCTTCTTCGGGGCGTCCACGCTGGTGGTGTCCTCGGCGTCGAGCAAGACGGCGTACGGGGCCGCGCTTTCTCTCCGCGGCAGCGGGCCGCGCCTGATCGGGCTCACCTCGCCGGGGAACGTCGCCTTCACGCGATCGCTGGGTTGCTACGACGAGGTGCTCCCCTACGGCGCCGATCTCGGCGACCCGGGGCCGACCGCCTACCTCGACCTCTCCGGCACGCCGGCCACCCGTGCCGAGCTGCGGGCGAAGCTCGGGTCGTCGCTGGTCCGCGACGTCGCGGTCGGCCTGACCAACCAGGTCCCGGACATCGACGCGGCCGACGAACTGTTCTTCGCCCCGGTCCAGATGGGCAAGCGCCGCCGCGACTGGGGTCGCGACGAACTGGACCGGCGCTTCGCCGAAGCGTGGCACCGCTTCACCGGCGCCGTCGGCGGGTGGCTGTCGACGGAGGTCGGCCACGGCCCGGACGGGTTGCGGTCGGCCTGGTCGGACGTGCTCGCCGGCCGGGTCCGACCGAACGTGGGCCGGATCGTCCAACTCTGATAGGACTCTTCACAGATCGACGCGGCTTTATGTAGCGTCGGGGTATGCGCGTACCTCTCGCCGCACTGCTCGTCCTCGCCCTGCCGTTGACCGCCGCCCCCGCCGCGGCCTCGGCGGTCACCGCGCCGCCCCCGGTGACCCTCGGCAGCGTCATCCCGGCGCCGGTCGAGGTGCATCCCGGCGGGCCGGATTTCCGGCTCACCTCCGGGACGGTGATCGCGGCGCCGGCGTCCGCGCTCGACGTCGCCCGCCGGCTGGCCGAGGCGCTGCGGCCGGCCACCGGTTACGCGTTGCCGATCGTGGCGCACGCGCCGGGCGGCACGCCGGTGATCTCGCTGGCCACCGGGCCGGTGGGCGCCCGGCTGGGCACCGAGGGCTATCGGCTCGGCGTACGCAGATCGGAAATTTCGCTGCGGGCCAACGGGAACGCCGGGCTCTTCGCGGGCGTGCAGACGCTGCGGCAGCTGCTGCCGGCGGCGATCGACGCGAGCACACCGCGGCACCAGCGGTGGACGGTGCCGGGTGGGGACATCGTGGACTACCCCCGGTTCGCCTATCGCGGGGCGATGCTCGACGAGGCCCGGCATTTCCACTCGCCGGACGAGATCAAGCGGTACCTCGACGAGATCAGCCGGTTCAAGGTGAACTACCTGCACCTGCACCTCGCGGACGACCAGGGCTGGCGGATCCAGATCGACTCGTGGCCGCGGCTGGCCCAGGTCGGCGGCGCGCCCGGGACCGGGGTGGACGGGGTCGGCGGCGGGTACCTGACCAAGGCGCAGTACCGGGACCTGGTCCGCTACGCGGCCGACCGGTACATCACCATCGTGCCGGAGATCGACATGCCGGGGCACGTGAACGCGGCCCAGGTGGCGTACCCGGAACTGACCTGCGACGGGGTGGCGCCGCCGCCGCGGACCGACACCGACGTGGGCTACAGCTCGCTGTGCATCGGCAAGGAGATCACGTACAGGTTCGTCGACGACGTGCTCCGGGAACTGGCGGCGATGACGCCCGGGCCGTACATCCACATCGGCGGGGACGAGGCGCAGGCGACCTCGCCGGCCGACTATCTGACCTTCGAGCGACGGGTGCTGCCGCTGGTGGCCAAGTACGGCAAGACCGCGTACGGCTGGCACGACATCGCGGCGGCGCCGGCCGCCTCGGCCGCGATCGCGCAGTACTGGGGGCTGGACACGTCGAACGCGACGCTGGCCGCCGCCGTCCGGCGGGGCACCAGGGTGGTCATGTCGCCGGCGAATCTCGCCTACCTCGACCAGAAGTACAACCCGGAAACCCCGATCGGGCTGGACTGGGCGGGCTACATCGAGGTGCAGACCGCGTACGACTGGGACCCGGGCACGCTGCTCAGCGACGTACCGGCGAAGGCGGTGCTGGGCGTGGAGGCGCCGCTGTGGTCGGAGACCCTGCGGAAGATGGCCGACATCGAGTTCCTGGCGTTCCCGCGGCTGGCCGCGATCGCCGAACTGGGGTGGTCGAGCTCGCACGACTGGGCCTCGTTCCGGTCGCGGCTCGGGGCCTACGGACCGCGCTGGGCCGAGCAGGGCGTGAACTTCTACCGGTCAACCCAGATCGACTGGGCGCGCTAACGCCTCGATGGCGTCGAACTGCATCCGCAGTCCGATGTCGAACTGCTCGTCCCAGTCGCGGGCGGCCTGGAAGGCGTCGAGCGATCGTCACGGCGACCGTCGTGGCCGATCAGTGATGAGGAGCTTCGCGTGCGACCACCGGTACCGCCGTTCACCCGCGACACCGCGGCCGCCAAGGTGCAGGCCGCCGAGGACGCCTGGAACACCCGTGACCCCGGGCGGGTCGCCCTCGCGTACACCGAGGACTCGGTCTGGCGCAATCGGGACGTCTTCGTCACCGGGCGCGCCGGGATCGTCGCCTTCCTGACCGCCAAGTGGGAGCGCGAGCTGGACTACGCGCTGCGCAAGTCGCTGTGGGCGTTCGACGAGGACCGGATCGCCGTACGGTTCCAGTACGAGTGCCACGACGCGAGCGGGCAGTGGTGGCGCAGCTACGGCAACGAACTGTGGGAGTTCGACGACCAGGGGCTGATGCGACGCCGCGAGGCCAGCATCAACGACCTGCGCATCGACGAGTCGGAGCGGCGCCTGTTCGGGCCCCGCCCGGCCGGCGACCGCACCGAGATCCCACTGCGCTGAGTCCGCTTGCCCCGGTGCCCGATCATGGACCGGTGCTGAGCCCTGGCCAATCTGTCGTTCTCCGAGCTCGAGCTGGTCGGCCGCGAGTCCTGGGTGGCCGAGCACGTCGTCGCGGTGACGCCGCAGTCGGCCAGCCCGGACTAGTACTTCCCCCGAGAACGGGCTCGCTCCGCCGCGGCGTGCCACCAGCCGGGCGGGCTGGGCGCGGTCACCACCGAGGTCGGCTGGTCGGGGTGGAGGCCGAGACGCCGCAGCGCGGCCGCCCGGATCCGGATGTCGATCCAGGCGCGCGGATGTCCGTCCGCGTCTCTGCCGCACGCCTGCGAATATCGGACCTCATCGACCGCGAACGGCATCCAGTCGATGCCGCGGTCGCGCAGTCAACGCCGCACAGCACCCGTCGGCGAGGGGCATCCCCGCGTGTGCTCGTACGCCAGCACGCGGATCCAGTTCGGGTCCGGTCGAGTCATGCCGCGGTGCGGCGGGACAGCTCGTCGAGCGCGCGCTCGAGCGTGGCTCGGGACTCCTCCCCTGTCGGGCGGTCCGGCTGATCGGCGCGCAGGCGCAGGAGCCGTTCCCGCCGCGCCTCCAGCAGGCGGGGCAGGGCCTCGGCGATGTAGTGCCGGGCGGCGCTCACCCGGCGCCGCAGCTCGTTCTCGAAGGCCGTCTTCGCCTCGGCGACCGCGGCCTCCACCCAGGTCGACAGGCGGGTGCGGTGCTGCGTGCCGGCCTCGCCGCGCAGACCCCACCAGCCGGCGCAGGCGGCCAGCGCGAGGTCCGCGCCGACCGCGCCCGAGCCGGTCAGCACGGTCAGCGCCATCGCCGAGCCGGTGAGCAGGCCGGTCAGCGTGGGCAGCAGGTCGCGGGCCCGGACGCCGTCCTCGCCCGCCGGCGCCGCGGATCGCGGTGCGGGCGGTTCGGGCGAGCGCAGGCGCAGGCTCAGCTCCGCGGCGGGCGGTATCAGCACGTCGTCACGGAGGCAGTCGCGCACCGAGTCGAGGATCGCGTCCTGGGTCTGGTCCAGCGCGGACCAGCCGGCGACGGCGAGGCCGACGGTGAGCCGGGGCGGCACCATCTCCAGCTCGTCGCCGGGTCCGGAGTCGGCGGCGCCGCGATGCCAGGTGCCGAGCGCGTCGGCGTGGGCGACGAACCGCTGGGTGGCGGCGCGCCGGGCCTCCTCGAAGCGGGCGCCGAGCAGGCCGCCGCCGTCCAGCAGCATGGTCACCGTGGCGATCTCGGCGTCCAGCTGGTCCTCGGGGGCGGCCAGCCGGTCGAGGTGGGCGAGCAGCTCGCGGACGACCGCGGTGGTCACATGAGCCTGCACCGTCGCGCGCCGGCGGCGCATCGAGGCGGTGGCCGCGTAGGTCAGCAGGTCGACCAGCTGGCGGGTGCCGGCCAGCTCGGTCAGCCGCACGGCCACGTGCCGCGGGGTGCCCGGGCGGGCGGCCTGCTCGGCGAGCCGGGCCGAGATGCCGAAGACCGGGAGGGCGGCCAGGTCGGGATGGGCGGCCAGGCGGCTGCGGGTCTCGGCGAGGGCGCGGTCGTGGCCGGCCGTGTCGCTCTTGTTGACCGCCACCACGATCGTGTCGATGTGCTGGGTCGCGGCCGCCAGGAAGGCGATCTCGTGCTCGGTGACCGGGCCGGTCGCGTCGCTGACGAACAGCAGCGCGTCGGCGTTCCAGGCCGCGTGCGGGCCGCCCAGCCCCGGCGTGTCGACCAGGACCAGGTCGCGCAGCACCGGGGCGTCGAGGCGGGCGTCGACGCCGAGCACGGGAGCGGAGATCTGGGCGAGGGTGGCGTACGCGGAAAGCTCGGTCAGCCCGATCGGCACTCGCCGCGGCGTTCCCGGATCGCCGGGGTCGCTGAGCACGGCGGTGAGGATGTCGTCGGGCCCGTAGCGGAACTCGATCCACCCGCCGGTCGTCGGCCGGCTGCCCACCGGTGCCAGTCCGGGCCGGCCGAGCAGGCTGTTGACCAGTCGCGACTTGCCACGGCCCGGTCCGCCGCAGACCACGATCCGGGGCCGGAGCAGGTTGTCGCGCGGTCCGGGCGGGGCGGGCAGCAGCGCGGCGAGGTCGTCCCGGCCCAGCTTGACGGCTTCGGCGCGCACGCTCGCGATCAGGCCGGCGAGGCCGGCGTGCGGTTCGGTCACCCGACGCCTCCGCAGGGATCGGCGACGCGTGGACGGCTCGTCCGCACGCTCATCACCCGGCCTTCCACCCGCGCGTCTCGGCCCGTGTCGGCACGACGAACCGGGCTTCCGGAAGGTATGAAATCCGCCGCAAGAACCGGACGGGGATTGCAGACCCTACCGCAAGCAGATTTTCCATCGTGGACCACTCCCGCAAGAGCCACACGGTTGATGATCTGGCCCCGACCGGGCGAGCTCGGGTTGGCGGGCCGGATTCCCGTGCGTTGTGGGCATCAAACGCCCGTCACCGTAATGGACGTCGCGGTGTTTTTCGCGTACCGAGAACGATCGCCCAAACGAGTGTGATCACCGCTTTTCGCGTACCGAGAACGACCGCCCGAACGAGCGTGATCACCGCTGTTCGCGTACCGGAAGGGAGATCCTCGCCGGGCGCAGGCCCGGCGCGGACGCAGTGAGGGTGACCAGCCCGGGGGTTTTCGCCGGTCGCACGATCGCGAGGGCACGGCCGTGCCAGGTGTGGTGGCGCGGGCGGCGGAAGCTGTCGGCGTTGTGCGGGTTGCCGCTGCCCGCGGCCGCGAGGGTGCCCGCGCCGCGGACCTCGAACGCGACCCGGTGCACGGCGTCCGGGACGAGGCGTCCGTCCCGGTCCACGATGGTGACCAGGACGTGGGCCAGGTCGTCCCGGCCCGTGGTGAGCGCCCGGACGTCCGGCGCCAGCGCGATCGCGGCGGCCGTTCCGGCGGTACGCAGCGTGCGGCGGCCGATCTCGCGCCCGGCCCGGCCGGCGATCGCGGTCAGCTCGCCCGGCCGGTAGGGCACGGTCAGCGCCACGGCACCACGCGCGGGGACGCCCTCGGCGACCGGTTCGCCGTTGCGCAGCAGGTGGACGTGGTCGCCGGGGGTGTAGACGCGCACGACCATGGGGTGGTCGGCGGGCACGTCCCAGGTCCAGCTCTCCAGCTCGTCGTAGTAGCCCCACCAGACCGCGACCTGCTCGGTGCCGGGCTCGACCGGGCGCTCGACCAGCAGCTCGACCGGGCTGCCGCCGGTGACCGCGGTCCGCCAGTGGTTCTGCGGCTTGCGCTGCCCGATCAGGTCCAGGTCGCCGCAGTTGCCCTCGAAGTACGGGTACGGGTAGCCGAAACCGCCCCAGCCGTGGTGCAGCAGCCGCGCGATCGACCAGCCCGGCAGCACGCTCTGGTCGCCGATCGTCGCGGCGGTCCCGGCCGGTGCCATCAGCGTCTTGCCGATGCCCGACTCGCCGAGGTAGTCCATCGCGGCCCAGATCCAGGTGCCGACCGCCCACGGGTTCTGCTCGACGAACACCGCGTCCTGGTGGATCGTCGCCGGGAAGCCCTCGCTGTGCGTCATCGGCTTGTCCGGGTGGGCCGCGTGCATCTGCGCGTAGCCCTTGCCGTTCGCGTTGTAGTGCACGTCGCCGATGTCGACGTAGGACCACGAGGGGTCGTCGGCGGTGAACGTGGAGCCGCCACCGAGCGTGATCGGCCGGCTGGTGTCGAGGCTGCGCAGGAGCGTTGCCAGCTGCGCACCGCGTACGCCGTGGGTGTTGTCGGTGATCTCGTTGCCGAGCGACCAGATCACCACGCTCGGGTGGTTCCGGTCCCGCCGGATCATGCTGGTCAGGTCCCGCTCCCACCACTGCGCGAAGTGCACCGAGTAGTCCTGCGGTGTCTTGCCGGTGTCCCAGACGTCCACGAACTCGTCCATGACCAGCATGCCGAGCCGGTCGCAGGCGTCCAGCAGAGCCGGCGAGGGCGGGTTGTGCGCGGTGCGCAGTGCGGTGAAGCCGGCGTCCCGCAGCAGCCGCACCCGGCGCTCCTCCGAGCTGCCGAGCGCGACCGCGCCCATCGGGCCGTTGTCGTGGTGGATGCAGCCGCCGACGACCTGGATCGGGCGGCCGTTCAGGCGCAGCTGCCCGTCCCAGGTCAGCTCGCGGATCCCGAACGTGGTCGCGGTGGCGTCGATCGTCCGCCGGCCGGTGAGGAGCTCGGCCTCGGCGGTGTACAGGTGCGGATGCTCCGGGTCCCAGAGCGCCGGGCGGGCGACCTCGAACTCGCACGCCGTGCCGGGCGCCGCCGTACGGCGTGCCACGGCCTGGTTCCAGGGGTCGCGCAGGGTGACTCGGACCCGGTCCGGGGTGGGTCCATCGTGGTCGACCTGTACGCGGACGGTGGCGCGCCCCGGCGTCACGAGCGGTGTCGTCGCCGCGATGCCCCACAGCGGGATGCGGGTCGCACCGGTGACGGTCAGCCACGTGTGCCGGTAGATGCCGGAGCCCGAGTACCACCGGCTGGTCTGCCCGCTGTTGTCGACACGGACCGCGAGCAGGTTGGCGCCACCCCGCTGCAGGTGCGGCGTCAGGTCGTAGGCGAAGGCGGTGTAGCCGAACGGGTGGAAGCCGAGGTGGACGCCGTTGAGCCAGACGTCCGCGTTCTGGTGGACCCCGTCGAAGCGCAGCTCCACCCGATGCCCCGGGTCGTCGAAATGCTTGCGGTACCAGCCGATCCCGCCGACGGTGTAGCCGGTCGAGCCGCCGCCGGCGCTGCTCGCCGGGTCGAACGGCCCGATCACCGCGGGCGGGACGGGTTCGGCCGGCGGGACCTGGGTGGTCAGCACGGAGGCGTTCGCGGTGGCTGCGCCGTCGTCGGAGATCGCGTACGGGAGGTCCTCGATGCCCCAGTCGTGCGGCAGATCGAGTCGCCGCCACCCGGAGTCGTCCAGTCCCGGCTGCTGTCCGCCGTCGATGTCGCCCCGGCGGAACAGCCAGTCCTCGTCGAAGCTCAGCTCCCGCCGCGCCACCGGCCCGGCCGGCCGCCCGGCCACCGCGACCGGGCCGGCCGGAAGCTTGGCCACCACGACCGCGCCGGCCGCCACCTGAAGCGCCCGTCGCCGGCTGAGCTCCGGAGATTCATCCACGACAATGAATATGCTCTGGTCAACTGAACCGGTCAAGCGATGGCTTGCGGGGCCGCGGCGGCGAAACTCCGGCGATAGGGTGGCGCGGTGAACACGCCGTTGCCGAAGGAACTGCGCGACCTCGTCGAGTCCGGGCCGCTGGCCCATCTGAGCACGGTCAACCCCGACGGAAGCCCGCAGGTGAGCGTCATCTGGATCGGGCTGGCCGGCAACGACCTCGTCAGTGGACACCTGAGCTGGAACCAGAAACTGCGCAACATCGGCCGGGACCCGCGGGTCGTGCTGTCCTTCGAGGCGCCGCGAGATCCGGCCGTGTTCCTCAGCGAGCACGCGGTGCTGCGCGCCCACGCCACGATCGAGCCGTCCGACGAGGCATGGGACCTGCTCGACCGGCTGACCAGGGTCTACATGACGCCGGACAAGCAGTTCCCGGCGCCCCGCGCCTCCGGCTACCTCGTGCGGTACTCGATCGAGCGGATCGGCGGCGTCGGCCCCTGGACCCGTCCGGCCTGATCCTCCGGCCCGGAGCGTGCGCGGGTGGCCGGGCGCGGGCAGGATGGGCGGAGACCCGGGAGGGAGTCCGATGATCGGGACCTTGCGTGCGGTGGCGCTCGACGCGCCCGACGCCCGGCGGCTCGCGGCGTTTTACGCGGCACTCGCCGGGTGGACCGAGGCGTACGGGGACGACGAGTGGGTGGCGCTGACCACCGGGGACGGGTGGCGGGTCGCGACGCAGCGCAGCCCCGATCACGTGCCGCCGCGGTGGCCGGACCCGGCCTTCCCGCAGCAGGCGCACCTCGACCTGCGGGTGCCGGACCTCGAGGCGGGGTCGGCGCGGGCCGTCGAGCTCGGGGCGCAGCTGCTGCGCCGGAACGAGAACTGGTACACGCTGGCCGACCCGGCGGGGCACCCGTTCGATCTGTGCCGCTACCCGGAGGGGCCGGGGACCACGCTGATGGGTGTGATGCTCGACTGCCCGGACGCCGAGGAGCTGAGCGCGTTCTACGCCGAGCTGCTCGGCAAGCCCGTCACGTACCAGGACGCGGGGATCGCGATGATCGGCGAGGACGGTGCGCAGCCGGTGATGTTCCAGCAGATCGCCGACTATCGGGCGCCGCGCTGGCCCGACCCGGCGTATCCGCAGCAGCTGCACCTGGACGTCACGGTCGCCGACGTCGACACGGCCGAGGCGGCGGCGCTGAAGCTCGGTGCCACCTCGCTGAACGCCGCCGGGGAGAACTGGCGGGTGTACGCGGACCCGGCCGGCAAGCCGTTCTGCCTCTGCTGGGACTAACTGGCTGCGCGGACCAATGACGACAGCTCGGGCCACAGCCCGGGGGCGGCGCCGATGGTGAGCTCGGTGGTGAAGTCCGGGCCGCGGCCGCCGAGCGTCACGCCGGCCTCGCGGGCGATCAGCGCGCCGGCGGCGATGTCCCACAGCTTGGTGTCCAGGGCCAGGCCGCCGTCCAACCGGCCGGCCGCCTGGTAGGCCAGGTTCAGCGCGGCCGGGAGCCGGCGGATGTCGCCGACCACCGGGAGCAGCTCGCGGATCACCCGCCCGGCCCGTGCCTTGGTCTCCGGCCCGGGCTGGAAGCTCACGCCGACCAGGGCCTCGCCCATCGGCGGGCCGCTCGACGCGGTGATCGGGTGGTCGTTCAGGAACGCGCCGCCGCCGTCGACGGCGCTGAACGTCTCGCCCGCGGCGGGGTCGTGCACGACCGCGACCAGCGGCCGGTCGCCGTCGTAGAGCGCGATGCAGACCGACCACGGGCCGGTGCGGCTGATGTAGTTGCGGGTGCCGTCCAGCGGGTCGACGATCCACGTCCGGCCGCTGGTGCCGGGGCGGCCGTGGCCCTCCTCGGCCTGCACGGCGTCGCCGGGGCGGTCGGCGACGATGGCGTCCACGATCAGCCGCTCGCTGGCGATGTCGACGTCGGAGACGACGTCGTTGGCGTGTGCCTTGGGCGCCCCGACCACGAGCGTGTCGCGCCGCTCGACCTGCAACCGGCCGGCCCGGACGGCCAGGGCGGTGGCGAGGTCGCGGGCCGCCTGAAGATCCCGATCCATCACCGCCACGCTAGTCGACGAAGTCGGCGACCACCGCGTCGACCACCTGGCTGGCCTCCGACCCGGGCGTCAGCACCCCGGCCCGGGCGGCGGCGAGCGTGCTGGCCTCGGGCCGGAACTCCGGCATCTCCGGCCGGGCCGCCACCGCGGGCGAGGCCGTACGGGCGTTGTGCACCCCGCCGGCCAGTTCGACCAGGCTGCTCTGAAAATCGTTCATCCGGTGCGGGCCGGTCGCCGCGGCCGCCCGCGGCACGGGCACCGGGACCGGCCGGATGTCCGTGCGCGGCGACGGCAACAACGGCAACCGGTCGAGCAGGTCGGCCGAGGCGGCATCCCGCCGGGTGAGTGGCCGGGAGCCGGGGACGAACTGCCGCAGCACCGTGTGCGGGATCGCCGCATGCTCGTAGAAGGTCCGGTCGACGAACCCGGCCGGGATCAACGGCGAGATGGCGACGGCCGGAACGCGTACGCCGGCGATGTTTCGCGAGGAACCCGAGGACCGAGATCTCGCCCGGCCGAGGTGGTCGAAGGACCGGTTCTCCATCATCAGGACGACGATGTGCTTGATCTGTTCCCGTCCCGGCAAAGCAGCCTCCCGGTGGACGCGCGGGGTCGTCGATCGGGCGTAGCGTACGGGCATGAGCAGGCCGATGCGCTGCCGCCTGGGCTGGCACCAGTGGCGTACCAAGTCCACCGAGGACGGTGGGCGCTTCCAGCAGTGCACCCGGTGCGACAAGGTCGACGACCGTAGCAAGCTACCGCCCATCGCGGGCGGCCTCGGCTAGTCCGCGATCCGGTAGCCGACACCCGGCGTGGTCGTGATGACCGGCGGGTCGCCGAGCTTGCGCCGAAGCCGGCCGATCGTGACGGTGACCGTGTTGGTGAACGGGTCGGCGTTCTCGTCCCAGACCTCCTCGAGCAGGGCCTCACTGCTCAGGAACGCCGGTGCCGCGCGCATCAGCGCCTCCAGCACGGCGAACTCCTTGACCGACAGGTGCAGCGGCACGCCGTCGCGGCTGGCCGTGCGGGTGATCGGGTCCAGTTCGAGGCCGCCGGCCCGCAGGGTGCGTGGCCGGGCGGCCGGCTGCCGGCGGGCCAGGGCGCGGATCCGCAGCACCAGCTCCGGGAAGTGGAACGGCTTCGCGAGGTAGTCGTCGGCGCCGAGGGTGAGCCCGCGAACCCGGTCGTCCGCGGAGCCGGCCGCGGTCAGCATCAGTACCATCGACCGGTCCTGGCGCGAGGTGATCATCTGGCACAGCGTGTCGCCGTGCAGACCGGGCAAATCCCGATCAAGGACCACGACGTCGTACGGGTTGAGGTCCAGCTTCTCGGCCGCGCTGAGCCCGTCGTACGCGAGATCGACGGCCATGCCCTGGTCGCGCAGCCCCTCGGCGACCACCTCGGCCAGCGACCGGGCGTCCTCCACCACGAGCACCCTCATGCCGGCACCGCCACCGCGAGCGGAAGGTCCACGAGCAGCCTCATGCCGGCACCGCCACCGCGAGCGGAAGGTCCACGGTCACGGTCAGGCCGCCGGCCGGCAGTGCGGTCAGCGATACCGACCCGCCGTGCGCCGACGCCACCGCCGCGACGATCGAGAGCCCGAGCCCGGTCCCGCCGTCGCCGGTCCGCTCCGCCCCGAGACGCTGGAACGGCCGCCCGAGCCGCGCCACCTGCGACGGGTCGAGCACCGGCCCGCTCGACTGCACGACCAGCCGGGCCACGCCGGAAACCCCGGACACCGACACCCGCACCCAGCCGCCTGACACGTTGTGCCGGATGGCGTTGTCGATCACGTTGCCGACGAGACGGGCGAGCAGGACCGGGTTCCCCTCGGTCACCACGTCGGCGTCCAGGTCGGCGTACACCTCAAGGTTTGTGCTTGAAGCCGGCAGCGCCTCCCGCGCCAGCGCGCCCAGGGAGACCGCGGAGCGGTCGTCGAGCGCACCGTGCTGAGCCCTCGCCAGCACCAGGAAGCCTTCCAGGAGCCGGTCGACCCGGTCGAGTTCGGCCCGGATCCGGTCCGCCAGCACCGCCGTCTCGGCCGGCACCGGCGAGGGCTTGGCCATCGCCACGTCCAGCGACGCCCGCATGGTCGCCAGCGGCGTGCGCAGCTCGTGCGACGCGTCGGCGACGAACCGGCGCTGGGCGGCGAACGACTCCTCGAGCCGGCCGAGCAGCCCGTCGATGGTGTCGGCCAGGTCCTTCACCTCGTCGGCCGGTCCCTGCACGGCGAGCCGCTGGTGCAGGTTGTCCGCGGAGATCCGCCGGGTCGCCGCGGTGATCACCCGCAGCGGCTTGAGCACCCGGCCGGCCAGCAGGCGGCCCAGCACCAGCGACAGCAGCAGCGCGACCACCATGCCGACGACCAGGCCGAACACCAGCTGCTGGGAGTGCGCCTCGTCGGACTGGGCGAGCCGCCGCTGCAGCCGCTCGATCTGCTCGGCCGCCGGCGCCGGGTAGTCACCGCCGGCCCGGGTGGTGCTCCGGCTGCCGAACGCGCCGATGATCGCGATCAGGCCGAGCCCGGTCACCAGGATCATCGCCCCGTACAGGATCGTGTACCGCGTCCGGACGCCCATCGGCCAAGCATGCCGTCCCCGGCCTAACAAACACATGACGTTCGCCGTAGCGCCCGCGTTAGGCCCGCCTCCGTAGAACTTCCGGCATGGCATCCATCATCGAAGTCAGCGAATTGCACAAGCGGTTCGGCCCGGCGGTCGCCCTCGACGGGATGACCTTCACGGCCGGGCCGGGGCAGGTCACCGGGTTCGTCGGGCCGAACGGCGCGGGCAAGTCGACCACCATGCGGGTGATCCTCGGGCTGGACCGGCCGGACTCCGGGACCGCGCGGGTCGGCGGCGCTCTTTATAAAGATTTGAAGCAACCGCTGACCCACCTGGGCGCGTTGATCGACCCGGGCGCGCTGCATCCGGGCCGGTCGGGCCGCAATCACCTGCTGTGGCTGGCGCACTCGCAGGGGCTGGGCGCACGGCGGGTGGACGAGGTCCTCGACCTGACCGGGATGCGGCCGGTCGCGCGGCGCCGGGCCGGCGGCTACTCGCTGGGCATGCGGCAGCGGCTCGGGATCGCGGCGGCGATGCTCGGCGATCCGCCGATGCTGATGCTGGACGAGCCGTTCAACGGGCTCGACCCGGAGGGCATCGTCTGGATGCGCGGCCTGCTGCGGTCGCTCGCCGCCGAGGGCCGCGCCGTGCTGGTCTCCAGCCATCTGATGAGCGAGTTGCAGGACGTCGCCGGGCACGTGGTGTTCGTGGGGGCCGGGAAGGTGGTCGAGGCCGCGTCGACGGCCACGATGATCGCACGGTACGGGTCCCTCGAAGCCGCGTACCTCGAGCTCACCCGCGGGACGGGGGTGCTGCGGTGATCCGGGCCGAGTGGACGAAGTTCCGCAGCGTGCGGGGCTGGGTGGCGGGGATCGTGGTGGCGTTCGCGGCGATCATCGGGCTCGGGCTGGCCGGCGCGTACGGCATCCAGCAGGACTGCATGGGCCAGATCTGCCCGGCGCCGCCGGTCGGGCCGGGCGGCGAGGCGGTCCGTGACAAGTTCACCTTCGTGCACCAGCGGCTCGACGGCGACGGCGAGCTGACCGCGCACCTGGCCGCCTTCACCGGGATCATCACCTATCCCCCGCCGAACCACGACTCGATCGTGTCCGGGCTGGTCCCCTGGGCCAAGGCCGGGCTCATGGTCAAGGACGGGACGAAGGAGGGCGCCGCCTACGCCGCGGTGATGATGACCGGGCACAACGGCGTGCGGCTGCAGCACAACTTCACCGGGGACGAGGCCGGGCCGGCGACGGCGCAATGGCTGCGCCTCGCCCGATCCGGTTCGACCGTCACCGCGTACTCGTCGGCCGACGGCGCGGCCTGGACGACCGTCGGCTCGGTCACGCTGACCGGCCTGCCGGCGTCCGTGGACATCGGGTTCTTCGTGACCTCGCCGAGCGACATCACCAGCAAGGACAGCCCGCGCGGCGGCAACATCGTCCAGGCCCGCTTCACCCAGGCCACCGCGGTGTTCGACCGGGTCGACCGGACCGGGGCGTGGACCCTCACCAAGGTCGGCGACACCGGCGAGCAGACCGACTGGCAGAAGTACCACAAGGCGGACGGCCTGACCCAGGCCGGCGGCCGGCTGTCGGTGACCGGCAGCGGCGACATCGCCCCGGCCGGCCACGAGGGCGGCCCGACGATCGACTTCACCCTCACCGGCCTGGTCGTCGCGCTGATCGCGGTGATCATCGTGGGCGCGCTGGTCATCACCGGCGAGTTCCGGCGCGGCCTGATCCGCACCACCTTCACCGCGATGCCGGACCGCGGCCGGGTGCTGGCCGCCAAGGCCGCGGTGCTCGGCGCGGTCACCTTCGTCCCGGCCCTGGTCGCGACCGCCATCGTCGTGCCGGTCGCGTCGCGGGTGCTGCACTCGCACCACGTCACCCTGCTGCCGGCCTCCGCCGGCACCCAGATCCGGGTCGTCGTCGGCGCGGCCTTGCTGCTGTCGCTCGCGGCGATTTTCGCGTACGCGCTGGGGGCCGCCCTCAAGCGCGGGACGATCGCCATCGCCCTCGCCGTGGTGCTGGTCGTGGTGCCGTATCTGCTGGCCACGACCTCGCTGCTGCCGGCCGGGGCGGGGCGCTGGCTGCTCCGGGTGACGCCGGCGGCCGGGTTCGCGTTCCAGCAGGTCCTGCCCGCGTACCACCAGGTGACGCTGCCCTACACGCCGTCGGACGGCTACTTCCCGCTCGCGCCGTGGGCCGGGCTGGGCGTGCTGGCCGCGTGGGCCGCCGCGGTGCTCGGGCTGGCCGTGCTGCGGGCGCGACGGAGCGACGCGTGAGGGCCGGGTGGGCCGCCGCTGTGCTGCGGGCGCGACGGAGCGACGCGTGAGGGCCGCGCTGCGCGCCGAGTGGACGAAGCTGCGCACCGTCCCCGACGCGGCCGTCGCGCTGGCACTGATCGCCCTGTGCACGGTGGTCGTCTCGGTCGCGGCGAGCACCGCGGCCAGCGCCGACGTGGTGCGCTCCAGCCTGCTCGGCGTCCAGCTCGGCCAGGCCGCGGTCGCCGTCTGGGGGGTGCAGATCCTGGCCGGTGAGTACGGGTCCGGCCTGATCACGGCGACCTTCACGGCGCTGCCCCGCCGGCTCGACGTGCTGGCGGCCAAGGCCGTCCACCTGACGGCCGGGGTGCTGGCGGCGAGCGTGCCGGCGGTGCTGATCTCGGTGCTGGCCGGGCACCGGCTGGCGACCGGCTACCCGTCGCCGGCCGGCGGCGCGGTGCTGCGGGCGGCCGGCGGCGCGGTCGCGTACCTCTGCCTGATCGGTCTGCTCGGCCTGGGCATCGCGGCGCTGGTCCGGAGCCCGGTGGCCGGCACCGGCGCGGTGCTCGGGCTGCTGCTCGCGCCCACGGTGATGCAGGCGCTGCTCAATCCGCACTGGCAGCGGTGGGTCTACAAATTGTCGCCGTCGATGGCCGGGCAGACCATCCAGTCCACGGTGGACGTGCGGGCACTGCCGATCGGCCCGTGGGCCGGGCTCGGGGTGGCCGCGGCCTGGGCGATCGTCGCCCTCGGGGTGGGAGCGCTCACACTGCGGGTCCGGGATGTGTAGCCTGACAAGCCCATGGAGGTCCGGTCGGCGTCCGCCCGCGAGGTGCATCGCGCGCTGCTGCGCGAGGCGCTGATCCGTGCCGCGCGCGAGCTCACCGTGGAGCGCGACTGGGACGGCGTGCGGATGGCCGACGTGGCCGCGCGGGCCGGGGTGAGCCGGCAGACCGTGTACAACGAGTTCGGCGGCCGGGCCGGGCTGGCCGAGGCGCTCGCGGTCAGCGAGGTGCAGCACTTCGCCCAGCGGGTGCGGGCCGCGCTGTTCGCGCACGGTGCCGACGCCCGGGCCGGCTGCTACGCCGGGATCCTGCTGACCCTCGAGGACGCCACCCGCAACCCGCTGGTCCGGGGCATCCTGACCGGCAGGCACGACGGCCTCCTGCCGTACCTGACGATCCGCTCCGACATCGTGCTGACCACGGCCGGCGCGGTGCTCACCGAGTGGGCCGGCGTGTACCTGCCCACGGTGCCGCCGGCCACGGTCGCTCTGGCGGTCGACTCGGTGGTCCGGCTGACCATCAGCCACGTCATCCTGCCGCGGGACACCCCGGCCGCGACCGCCGCGGCACTGGCCGACGTTTTCGTCCGCCTTCTCCGCTGACGTCCCCGGGCTTCATCCGACCGGGACGATGCAGGCCGCTCCCATCCTGGCGTGTGCTGTCCGGATGGACACGGCATCGGAGACGACCACGACCGCCGGGCAGGCGAAGGGCGCCGGTCTGGTGCTGCTCACCCTCGCCGCCGGGCAGTTCCTGATGACCCTGGACAGCTCGGTGATGAACGTGTCGATCGCGACGGTCGCGAAGGACATCGGCACCACGGTCACCGGCATCCAGACCGCGATCACCCTCTACACGCTCGTGATGGCGATGTTCATGGTGACCGGCGGGAAGGTCGGCTCGATGCTCGGCCGGCGCCGCGCGTTCGCCATCGGCTGCGTCATCTACGGCGCCGGGTCGCTGGTCACCGCGCTCGCGCCGAACCTGCCGGTGCTGCTGCTCGGCTGGTCGCTGCTGGAGGGCATCGGCGCCACCCTGATCCTGCCGGCGATCGTCGCGCTGGTGGCCGGCAACTTCCCGCCGCGCGGCCGCCCCCGCGCGTACGGGCTGGTGATGGCGGCCGGCGCGATCGCGGTCGCGGTGGGGCCGCTGATCGGCGGGTTCGCCACCACGTACTTCTCCTGGCGCTGGGTGTTCGCCGGCGAGGTGGTCATCGTCCTCGGCATCCTCGCGCTGGCCCGCAAGGTGCAGGACGCGCCGGCCGAGGGCCGCACGAAGCTCGACCTGGTCGGCGCCGCCCTGTCGGCGGCCGGTTTGGGCCTCGCCGTGTACGGCATCCTGCGCTCCAGCGAGTGGGGCTGGCTGCTGCCCAAGCCCGGCGGCCCGTCGGCGTTCGGCGTCTCCCCGGTGGTCTGGCTGGTGCTGGGCGGGATCTTCGTGATCTGGCTGTTCCTCGGCTGGGAGCGCCGCCTCGAGGCCCGGGACGGGTCGCCGCTGATCCGGCCCGAGCTGCTGCGCAACCACCAGCTCACCGGCGGGCTGCTGATGTTCCTCGCCCAGTTCCTGATCCAGGCCGGGCTGTTCTTCGTGATCCCGCTCTACCTGTCGGTGGCGCTCGGCCTGACCGCGATCGAGACCGGCGTACGGATCCTGCCGCTGTCGCTGACCCTGCTGGCGGCGGCCGCCGGCGTCCCGCGCTTCCTGCCGAACGCCTCCCCCCGGCGTACGGTCCGGATCGGTCTTCTGGCCCTGCTGGCGGGCATCGTGGTGCTGTTCTCGGCCATCACGCCGACCGCCGGTGCGGCCGTCGTGACCGTCCCGCTGCTGCTGGTCGGGCTGGGCATCGGCGCGCTCGCCTCGCAGCTGGGCGCGGTGACCGTCTCGGCGGTGCCGGACGAGCAGAGCTCCGAGGTGGGCGGCCTGCAGAACACGGCCACCAACCTCGGCGCGTCGATCGGCACCGCGCTGGCCGGATCGGTCCTGATCGGGGCGCTGTCGATGTCGTTCATCCAGGGCGTACAGCACAACCCGAGCATCCCGGACTCGGTGAAGACGCAGGCCAGCGTGCAGCTGGCGCCCGGCGTCCCGTTCCTGTCCGACGCCGACCTGTCCGCCGCCCTCGCCGGCGCGGGGATGAGCCAGGAGGGCACGCAGACCGCGCTGGACATCAACCGCCAAGCCCGGCTGGACGGTCTGCGCGCCTCGCTCGTGGTGCTGGCCGCGGTCGCGCTGCTGGCGCTCTTCGGCGCCCGGCGCATCCCCCGCAAGCAGCCCGAATAACCTCCGCCGGCCTCCGCTCAGCCGAAGCTGGGATTCGTGGCGTGGTCGCCGCGGCCCTTGGGCAGCTCCCACTCCTCCTGCCGGCCCAGCGCGGTCATGCCCAGGATCCCGTACGCCCCGCCCATCTGCTCGGTGCCCCGGGCGAGGTGGACATCTGCCGCTGGCCAGCCTTTCTCGCGAAAAGCCAGCGGTTACCGCCCGTCGTTGGTGAAATCGGAACATGAAGCCCGAAAACGGCACGGCGGCCGCCCTGCGAGCCTGGCGGGACGGCCTGGTGAACCTCGATGCCGGCAATCGGCTGATCAGACACCGGCCGTCGGTGACGGGCACCGTGGAGATCGTCGGACCGCCGCCCCAGGTGATCGTGGGGGCGTTGCGGACCGGCGGCGAGCACGGCTTCACCGGCGAGGGCGAGTTCTTCCGTACCGCAATGGCGGCGCAGCCGCTCGGGAACGCGCTGCGCCGGCTGATGCGCAAGTCCCGTCAGGACTTCCTCGACCGGGGCGTCGACGCGCTGCACCTGGCGATCGGCGTGCTGCACTGGCGGGACGAGCAGGACGAGCCGTTCGTGAGCCCGCTGTTGCTGCTGCCGGTCGAGCTGACCGCGGCCGGGCCGGCCGACCTGCCGAGGCTGCGCGGCCGCGACGACGACCCGGTGGTCAACCCGGCGCTCACCCTGCGGCTGCGGCTGCTCGGCGTCGACCTGCCGGAGGTGAAGTCGCTCGCCGAGCTGGACCTGCCGGAGTTCCTGACCCGGGTGCGGGCGGCGATCGCCGGTCGCGGCGGCTGGCGGGTCGCGGAGTCGATGCTGCTGTCCATGTTCAGCTTCCACAAGGAGGCGATGTACCGCGACCTGCAGGACAACGAGCAGCGCATCCTCGATCATCCGATCATCCGGGCCCTGGCCGCGCAGGACGGCGAGCCGGCCTTCGAGCCGATCGCCGCCGCCGACGTGGATCGGCTGGCGCCGCCCGAGGAGGTGCCGCTCGTGCTCGACGCCGACGCCTCGCAGCGGGCCTGCATCGCGGCCGCGACCGCCGGGCACAGCTTCGTGCTGGACGGGCCGCCCGGCACCGGCAAGTCGCAGACCATCGCCAACATGATCGGCTGCCTGCTGCACGCCGGGAAACGGGTCCTGTTCGTCTCCGAGAAGGCCGCCGCGCTGGAGGTGGTCCGCAACCGGCTGGCCGGCGCCGGCCTCGGCGGATGGCTCCTCGAACTGCACAGCAACAAGGCCACCCGCAAGGAGGTCGCCCGCGGTCTGGCCACCGCCCTCGACGATCCACCGCAGGCGACGGCGCCGGGCGCTGCGCCGGGTGACGTGCGCGATTCGAGGCAGAGACTTTCCGCGTACGCCGAGGCCATGAACGAGATCCGCGAGCCGCTCGGCGCGAGCCTGCACGACATCCTCGGCCGGTGCGCCCGGCTCAAGGACGTGCCCGCCGCGCCCGCGCCCGCCCCCGACACACTCACCGCCGACACGCTGCGCGACGTGCGGGCGGCCGCCGATCGGCTCGCCCGCTCGTGGCGCCCGGCGGTCGAGGGCGACGACTACGCCTGGCGCGAGGTCATCGACCGCGATCCGCTCGACGGCCGCCTGGATCGGGCCGAGCACGCGTTGCGCGAGCTGTCCCGCGCCGCCGCCCGGGAGGCCGAGCTCGCCGACGCACTCGACCTGTACCGGCCCTCCGGCGCGGCGGCACTGGCCGCGCTGGCCGCGCACGCCGCCCAGCGGCCGCCGGGCGTGGCCGACGAGTGGCTGACCGCGTCCAGCCTGCGCCCGGTGCGGCACGCCGCCGCCGAGCGCGGACGCAAGCTCGCCCGGATACGCGAGGCCCGCGACGCGGTCCGCGCCGCGGCCGGCGTCGAGTGGGACGACCTGCCCGGCGCGGACCTGCCCGAGGTGAACGTCCCGTCGCTGCGCCCGGCCGCCGTCGACCCCGGCCCGCTGACCGCCGAGGCCGCGGGCGGCCTGGCCCACCGCTTCGACGAGGACGCCACCCTGCTCGAGGACCGGATGCGCGACCTGGCCCAGGTCGCCTCGGCGCTCGCCCTGCCGGCCGCACACACGTTCGCCGACGTCGGGCGGGTGGTCGCGATCGCCGAACTGGGCGCCCGGCCGAACCGGCCCGAGCCGATGTGGTTCGGGCCGGGCACGCTCGCCCGGGCCACCGCGGCGGCGGCCGCCCTGCGCCGGGGCGCGGCGGCGGTGACCGCGGCCGAAGGGCAGGCCCGCCGCTACTTCCACCCGGCGATCGTGGACCAGCCCGTGGAACAGCTCGCCGACCGGCTCACCCGGGTGCACCGGGGGCTGCGCAAGCTGTTCGGCGCGTACCGCCGGGACTACGAGGCCGTCGCCTCGTTCGCCCGGCCCGAGGTCTCCGCCGCGGACGCCGTGGCCCACCTCAACCTGGCGATCGCCTGGCGGGCCGCGGTCGCCGACCTGGCCGCCCTCGAACGCGAGCACGCCGCCTCGCTCGGCCGCTACTGGCGGGGCGCGGCCACCGACCTGACCGCCGTCGACGACGCCCTGCAGGCCGCGAACGACCTGCTTCGCTGGACCCCGCCGCAGGCCGTGCCCGCGGTCATCGACCACGTCTGCGCCGCCCGCCCGGACGAGGGGCTGCTCGGCGCGGCGGCCGCGGTGCGGGTGACGGTGGCCCGGTGGCAGGCGGCGCTGCGGGACGCGCCCGAGCCGGCCGCCCGGCCCGAACTGGCCCAGGGCACGGTGCAGGACGCGATCGGCTGGCTGCGCGCGAACGTGGCGCCGCTGCGGGCCGCCGCCCGGGTGGTGACCGCGTACGACGAGGCCACCGGCTGCACCCTCGACCTCAACCGCGCCCGGCGGCTGGGCGACCTGCGGGAGGCGGTCGTCGAGGCTCGGCGAGCCCTGCCCGGGTCCGCCGCGGACGCCGACGAGCGGGCCGAGGCGGCGGCGATCGACTGGGCCGACCTGGCCCGTGCGCTCGCCGGGCACCCGCTGACCACCGCCCAGGCGACGGCGCTCACCTCCTGCTCGCCGCGCCTCGAATCGGGCGTCGGCCTCGCCGAGAAGGCCGCCGCCTGGCTGATCGCCCGGGACGCGGTGGTCACCGCCTTCTCGACCCGGCGGCGGGGTCAGCTGGCCGAGGCGCTCGACGACTACGACCGGGGTCCCGCGCTGCTGCGGGAGCTGCGCGACGACTCGCGCGGGCAGGAGGAGTGGTTCAGCCACGTCGCCGCCCGTGAGGTACTGGCCGGGTACGGGCTGGACGCCGCGGTCGGGTTCTGCGCGGACACCCGGGTGCCGCCCGGGCAGCTGCGCGACGTGCTCGAACGGGCGACGCTGCGGGCCTGGGCCGACGACGTGCTGCACCGGGACGACCGGCTCAAGCCGCTGCGCGCCGCGGAACGCGACCACCTCGTCGACGAGTTCCGCGCGCGGGACGAGGAGCTGGAGGCGGCCGCACCGGCCCGGATCGCCGCGGCACTCGCCGCACGCCGGGCCGCCGGACTGCCGGCCGCGGAGACCGCGCTGCTGCGCCGCGAGGGCATGAAGGAGACCCGGCACCTGCCCGTACGCGAACTGATCGGGAAATGCCGGACCGCGGTGCTCGCGATGAAGCCCTGTTTCCTGATGTCGCCGCTGGCCGTGAGCCAGTTCCTGCCCCCGGACATCGGCTTCGACGTGGTGATCTTCGACGAGGCCTCGCAGGTCACACCGGCCGACGCGATCAACTGCATCTACCGCGGCACGGCGCTGGTGGCGGCCGGCGACGACAAGCAGCTGCCGCCGACGTCGTTCTTCGAAACGGTCACCGAGGGCGGCACCGACGTCAGCGACTTCCAGTCCATCCTGGAGCTGGCGAAGGCCTGCGGCGCGTTCCCCAGCCTCGGCCTGACCTGGCACTACCGCAGCCGGGACGAGGCGCTGATCGCGTTCGCGAACCAGGCGTTCTACCAGGGCCGCCTGGTCACCTTCCCGGCCGCCGACCAGGAGCGGTCCGACACGGGCGTCCACCTGATCCCGGTGAACGGCATCTACCGGCGAGGCAGCACCCGGGACAACCCGGCGGAGGCCGCGATCGTCGCCGATCGCGTGGTGGAGAGCCTGATCGCCCGGCCGGACCTGTCGCTCGGCGTGGTGACGTTCTCGGTCGCGCAGGCCGAAGCGATCGAGTACGCGCTCTCCGAGGCGGTCGCCCACCATCCCGGGCTCGACCGGCTGCTCGACGGCGACCGGTTGCACGGCTTCTTCGTGAAGAGCCTGGAGGCGGTGCAGGGGGACGAGCGCGACATCATGATCTTCTCGATCGGCTACGGTCCCGACGAGCACGGCCGGATCAGCGCCAACTTCGGCGCCCTGAGCCGGCCCAACGGGTGGCGGCGGCTGAACGTGGCGATCACCCGGGCCCGCCGGCGGGTGGAGATCGTGTCGTCGATCCGCTCGCACGAGGTGCCGGAGAGCGCCAACGAGAGCGTCCGGCATCTGGCCGCGTACCTGGAGTTCGGTGAACGCGGCGGAATCCGGCGCAGCGAGAGCGACCAGCCGCTCGGCCCGCTGGAGGAATCGGTCCGCGCCGCGGTCGAGTCGTGGGGCTACGTGGTGCGCACCCGGGTCGGCTCGGCCGGTTACCGCCTCGACCTCGGCGTGGTGCGGCCCGGCACGAGCTCGTTCATGCTGGGCATCGAGTGTGACGGCGCGATGTATCGGGCCTGCCCGGTCGCGCGCGATCGCGACCGGTTGCGCGCGAAGGTGCTCGGCGGCCTCGGCTGGGATCTGTACCGGGTGTGGGGCGCGGCCTGGTATCGCGACCGCGCCGAGGAGGAAACCCGCCTCCGCGACGCCCTGAAACGGGCGGAACTGCCCACTCGCCGCAGTTCGCTTTACATCTCGCCGGTTTCTGTCAAAGTCGCGTATTGACTCACGCTCCGTCGATGTCCAGCATGGTTCGGGTGACGGTCGGATCGAGGGGACCGGCGCATGCCGCGCCGATCAGCTGTGTCGCCTTCCGAGCCGACGGACTCCGTCTGGCCAGCGGTTCGCACGATCGCAGTGTGATCGTGTGGGACACCACGGACCCGCAACGGCCGGTCCTGGTGACCGAGTTCGGCCATAACGCTGCGGTGCTGTCGGTCGCCTTCAACCCGGCCGCCGCCGACCTGCTGGCGACCGGCTCCGCCGACGGGACCGCCGCGGTGTGGCGCGTGGTCGACGACCGGCCGCCGTCGCTGATGAAGGTCCTCGCCGGACACCCCGGCCCGGTCACCTCGGTGGCCTGGATGCCGGACGGGCAGCATCTGCTCTGCCAGATCGCCGAGTCGCGGGCGGCCGTGTGGAACGCCTTCGGCGAGACCTACCTCGGCGAGCTCGACGACGCGGTGCGGATGACCGTCAGCCCGTACGGCCTGGTCGCGACCGTCGGGTCGGACGGGCTGGTGGCCGTGCGTGACCTGTGGCGCGACCCGGGCCGCATCACCTACCTGCCGGGCGCGGCGGTCGAGGACTGCGCGTGGTCGCCGGACGGGTCGACGCTCGCGCTGGCCGGCGAGGACGGCGCCCTCGAACTGCTCAACCCGGGACTGCTGCCGATCCGCTCGGTGCGGCTGGGCGATGCACCGCTGCGCGGGATCACCTGGTCGGCCGACGGGGGGTCGCTGATCGCGGGGACGTACGACCCGGCGCTGGTCGCCCTCGACGCGGCCGGGCGCCCGCAGTGGCGCAGCACCGATGCCCGGCTCTGGCCCCGTTCGCTGGCGGTCGCCGGGTCGCTGGTGGCGGCGGCGACCTTCGGCGGCCGGCCGCACCTGGTCGACCTGGCCACCGGCGCCGGGATCGACCCGGGCATGCCGCCCGCCGAGCCGGCGGCGCCGTTCCGCGGCGGGGTGCTGGCGGCCACCGGGCGCATCGTGACCGCCGGGACCACCGGCGACCGGCACCCGCTGTGGGAGCACGAGACGAGGGTGACCGCGGTCGCGGCGCTCGGCGACCGGGTGGCGGTGTCGGCGGCCCACAAGGCCGTACGGGTGATGCTGGTCGGCGACGGCTCGACGGTCGAGCTCGGCGTCACGCTGCACGCACCGGAGCCGATCAAGGCGGTCGAGGTGCTCGGCTCCCCCGACGAGCCGGTGGTGGTGGCGGCCTCGTTCGACTTCCGGCTGTACTCGTGGACCCTCGACTGGACCGGCATCCCGGCGGGACCGCGCGTCATCGGCGAGTTCGGGTACGGGATCGCGGCGCTCACCCGCCTCGACGACCACCGCCTGACCGCAACCGATCACCACGGCGAGCTGGTGATCCTGGCGCTCGGCGCGGACGGCGCCCTGTCCGCCTGACCGACTCCCCGCAAAACGGTCGGATCAACGACCGTCCGCCCTCGTGCCTCGCCGGGCGGCGACAGACTGGATGGTTGCGGGGGCCGTGCCGATCAGCGCCGATCACCGAGGAGGTTCCCGATGTCCCAGGAGACGACCGCGAAGACCATGCACGCGTATCTGGATGCGCTGCTCGCCCGCGGCGACTTCGCCCGACACCTCGCGGCGGACGTCACCTTCGAAATCATGGGAACGCCGCAGCTGGTACGTGGCCGCGACGCCGTCCGCGACACCATCACCTGGCTGCACGCCGGGGCGTTCGACGCCGAGCCCAAGGTGCGCACGCTGCTCACCGGCGCGAGCCAGGCGACGCTGGAGGCCGACTTCGTGGGCACCCACATCGGCGACTACATGGGCATCGCGCCGACCGGGCGACCGGTGAACGTCCCGTACTGCATGGTCTACGACTTCGAGGACGACATGATCACGGCGTTGCGCGCCTACTTCCCGATGGAGTTGCTCGCCCAGCAGGTCCGCGGCGCCGCCTGAGGCCGCGGCGCCGGGTCAGGTCGCGGCGCCGGGTCAGGTCGCGACGCCGGGTCAGGTCGCGACGCCGGGTCAGGCCCGACGCCGGGTCGCGGCGCCGGGTCGCGGGGCCGGGTCAGCGGAACATCGGCGTCCGGCTCTCCCCGTCGGGGGAACCGGCCAGGCAGTGCAGCAGCGTGCCGCCGCTGCCGGGCTGGTCGATCGGCCACGCCTCGCGGCGCCACGACTTCGTCCTGATCGGGCTGCGGCTGTGGGCGGCCAGCACGTCGGCCGAGCACGCGGCGGCGATGTCGGCCTGCTTCATCAGGTCGTCCGGCGGCAGCTGCTCGGCCCCGGCCGGGAACTCGATCGCGGCGAAGGTCTCCCAGTAGTGGTCGGCGGTGCACTCCACCTGCCGCGGCGCGAACGCCTTGCCGCTGACCTCGGTGAGGCCGGCCCAGCACATCGGCTCGGCCGGGCACAGGCCCTTCCCGCACGCCACGAAGCCGACGGGGACCGCCGGTCTCGCCCCGGCGCTCGGCGCCCCGCCGGCCACCGCGGTCGACGCCCCGCCGGCCGCGGCGGTATCCGGCTTGGCCCGGGTGAGCAGCCACGCCCCGAACGCGACGACCAGAACGGCGACGAGCCCGGCCGCGACGAGTAGCTTGCGCCGGCCGGGCTTGGCCGGCGGCAACGCCGCTCCCTGCGACGCCGCTCCCTGCGACGCCGCGCCCGGCGCCGATCCAGGATGCGCCCATCCGGGGTGCGCCGATCCTGGGTGCGCCGATCCTGGGTGCACCGGCCCGGGATGCGCCGGCCCGGGATGCGCCGATCCTGGCGGCGCCGATCCGGGATGCGCCGATCCGGGGAACGGCGCAGCCTGGCCGGCCCCGGACCGGGCGCGGCGGGCCGCGTCGGCCAGCGCCGCGGCGGTCGGCCAGCGCCGCGCCGGGTCGGTGGCCAGCGCACCCTCGACCACCGCCAGCACCGGCGCGGGCAGCGTGATACCGATCGTGCGCGGCGCCGACTGCAGCCGCTGCAGGGCAACCGCGTACGGGTTGTCCCCGACGAACGGCTTCTCCCCCGCCAGGCACTCGTAGGCGGTCAACCCCAGCGAGTAGATGTCGCTGAGCGGCGTCGCCGGCTGCCCCAGCACCTGCTCCGGCGACAGATAGCTGGGCGTGCCGAGAATCGCCCCCGACGCGGTCAGCTGCCCGGCGCTCTCGTGCCGGGCGATGCCGAAGTCGGTGAGCACCACCGACCCGTCCCGGCGGAGCAGGACGTTGGCCGGTTTGACGTCCCGGTGCACGATCCCCTGGTGGTGCACGGCCTGCAACCCGTCGGCCGCCTCGGCCAGGACCCGCATGGTCTCGGCCGCATCCAGCCGGCCGACCCGCCCCAGCCGTTGCGCCAGCGACTCGCCGTCGACGAACTCCATCACCAGGTACGCGAAGCCGTCCCCGCGCCCGAAGTCGTGAATCGCCGCCACCGACCGGTGATTGACCCGGGCCATCGACGTGGCCTCGGCCAGGAAGCGCCGCCCGAATTCCGGATCCCCCGCCACCGACGGCAGCATCACCTTCACCGCGACGATCCGCCTCAGCAGCTCGTCGACGGCCCGCCACACCTCGCCCATGCCCCCGGCGCCGATCCGCTGGTCCAGCCGGTACCGCTCGCCCAGCCGGCTCCCGGCCCGCAGCCCTCCCCCAAGTTCCACGCGCGACAGCTTAGGCCCTCCGCCCGGCCCGCCCATCGTGCGAGCAGGCGTCCCCGCCGCCGTCCGGGCACCGGGCCGCCCGCCGCACCCGGCGGCGCACCGGCACGTCCACGTCGCGGAAGGCGGGCGGGCCAGGGCACGGAAGGCAGGCGGGCCAGGGCACGGAAGGCAGCCGGGCCAGGGCACGGAAGGCGGCCGGGACAGGGCACGGAAGGCAGGCGGGCCAGGGCACGTCGGAGAGGCCCGTGAAGTGCGGGTTTCGTGCGGAACATCGCCGCGGGAACAGTCGTCGGCCACCCGGCGTTCAGCCGCGGTCCATCTTGGACCGCCAGGCTCCGGTTCGAAAAACGTCGAACAGAGCCAGCACAGGAGCGTGAACATGGCCGTCTCTCGTCGCCAGATCCTCACCGGTGGCGCCGCCGCCGGGGTCGGGCTGTCCGTCGCCGGCGTTCTGCCGAGCCTTGCCGCACCGGCGGCCGCCGACCCGGCGGGGGCGACCAGCGCCGCCCGCCGGGGGATCGCCCGTTTCCTCACCGCCGGATAAATATCGATTTACCCTGAGAACGTGCACATGGTCAACCGCCGCACGTTCGTTCTCGGCGGCCTCGGCGCCGTAATCACCACTCCCCGGCGGGACGCGGACCCGTTCACCCTCGGCGTCGCCTCGGGCGAGCCGGCTCCGGACAGTGTGGTCCTCTGGACCCGCCTCGCCACCGACCCGATCGCGGCCGACGGTCACGGCGGTATGGCACGCGCCGACGTCCCGGTCGAGTGGCAGGTGTCCGCCACCGCATCGTTCGCCCGCGTCACGGCGAGCGGCACGGCCGTCGCCCGCTACGACGAGGCGCACTCGGTGCACGTGGTGGCCGGCGGGCTCGCTCCCGGCCGCGAGTACTACTACCGGTTCCGCAGCCGGGGCCGGCTCTCGCCGGTGGGCCGCACGCGCACCGCCCCGGCGACCGACGCCGCCGTACGCGATCTGGTGTTGCTCTTCGCGACGTGCGCCAACTTCGAGGCCGGCTACTTCACCGCGTACCGGCGGATGGCCGACGAGCGGCCGGACCTGATCCTGCACCTGGGCGACTACATCTACGAGGGCGGCCCCAAGCCGGGGCACGTGCGCCTGCACCTGGGTCCGGAGATCCTCACCCTGGCCGACTACCGGCGGCGGTACGGACAGTACAAGGTGGACCCCGATCTGCAGGCCGCGCACGCCGCCGCGCCCTGGGTGGTGGTGTCGGACGACCACGACGTGGAGGACGACTACGCCGGCGGGCACCGGCTCGACGACATCCCGCCGCTGACCGCCGCGCAGTGGACCACCCGGCGGACGGCCGCCTACCAGGCCTACTACGAGCACCTGCCGCTGCGGCCGATGAGCAAACCGGCCGGTACGAGCATGCAGCTGTACCGCCGGTTCGGCTGGGGGCGGCTGGCCACCTTCCACATGCTGGACACCCGCCAGTACCGCGACCCGCAGGCGTGCGGCGGCCACTGGAAGGTGTGCGCCGACGCGGCCTTGCCGGGCCGCACCATGACCGGGAGCGCGCAGGAGAAGTGGCTGTTCGACGGCCTCGCTCAGCATCGGGCCACCTGGGACGTGATCGGCCAGCAGGTGTTCTTCGCCGGCCAGCTGGACAGTCACGGGCGCGGGAACATGGACGCCTGGGACGGATACCGCGCCGCCCGGGATCGGCTGCAGCGCGGCTGGGTCGAGCGCGGCGTCCGCAACCCGGTGGTGCTTTCCGGCGACATCCACACCGCCTGGGCCAACAACCTCAAGCTCGACTACGCCGATCCGGGCTCGGCGACGATCGGCGCCGAGCTGATCTGCACCTCGATCACCTCGCGCGGCAACGGCACGGCGGCCACCGCGGTCCCGACCGCGGACGTGAACCCGCACCTGAAGTTCTACTCGGACCGGCGCGGCTACACCCGGGCCCACGTCACGCCCGGGCGGATCACCGCCGACTTCCGCGGGGTCGACGCGGTCAGCGTACGGAACTCTCCGATTCGGACCCTCGGCTCGTTCGCGATCCTCGACGGCCGGCCCGGCCTCCAGCGGCTCTGACCGGCCGGCTCGGGCTTCAGCGGGCCCGATCGGCACCGGCCCGGGCTTCAGCGGCCCCGATCGGCGCCCGCCCGGCGGACCCAGCAGCCGGCGTGGTCACTTCCCGGCGGTGCACTCCTCGCCCTGGTCGTCGAGGACGAGCGAGACGAACCGCACGCGGTCGGCGTCGAAGACGAAGCGGTAGCTGGCCGCCGCGTTGCCCGGCACCGGCGCGGCGTACCGGCCGGCCACCCGCACCGGCAGATCGGCCGTGCCCACGTCGAGCTGGTGGACCTTCGGGTACGCGGCCCGCACCTGCGCGATGGTGGCGCCCGCGCCGATACCCTCCGGCGTCCGCACCGCATCCGGGGCCGTGATGATCGCGAGCCCGAAGGTGCGCGAGAAGTGGAAGACCGCGTCCTCGGTCATCAGGATCGCGCAGTTCCGCTCGCCCGCGGTGGGCCAGACCGGCTGGTACCGGATGTTGCCGGTGGCGCTCGCCTCGGCCGCGGTCATGCCCAGCCGGATCCGGGCGATCCCGGCCGGCCCGAGAACCAGGTTCGTCCCGAGGGAGGCGGCCGCGGCCGACGCCTCCCGCTGGGCGCGATAGGCCTGATAGCCCACGGCCACCAGCACCACCACCACGGCGACCTGCACGGATCGGATCATCAGCGTTCGCATCGGCGGTGATCATAGTCGGGTCAGCGCCGCAGCTCCGCCTCGCTCTCGGCCACCGGGGTGGTTGCCCGGCGCGGCATCAGCAGCAGCGCCGCGAAGCCGAGCACGCAGCAGCCGATGATGTACCAGCTGATGCCGGTGCTCGAGTTCGTCTCCTGAAGGATCTTGGTGGCGATCAGCGGGGCCGGGCCGCCGGCGATCACCGAGGCCAGCTGGTAGCCCAGGCCGGCGCCCGAGTACCGCAAGTTGGTGCCGAAGCCCTCGGCGATCAGCGCCGCCTGCGGACCGTACTGCATGTCGTGGAAGATCAGCGACACCACGATCGCGATCAGGACCAGCACCGATTCCTTGGTGTTGAGCAGCCCGAAGTACGGGAACGCGAACAGCGCCGTCAGCACGATGCCCGTACCGTAGACGCGGCGCCGTCCGTATATATCGGATAGATGGCCGAAGAGGGGTACGGAGATCAGGCCGATCGCCGCGGCGACCAGGATGTAGTCGAGAACCTTGTCCCGGGTCAGATCCAGGTGCTTCGTGGCGTACGTCAGGACGAAGCTGGTGAAGAGGTAGAAGGGTGCCTGTTCCCCCATCCGTACGAAAGCCGAAGTTAGAATTTGCTTCCACTCCGTGCGGATCACCTCGATCAGCGGGCGCTTCACGATGTTCTCCGTCTTACGAACGGCCTCGAACTCGGGGCTCTCCAGCACCCGCAGCCGCACGTACAGGCCCACCCCGATCAGCACGATGCTGAGCAGGAACGGGATCCGCCAGCCCCAGTTGTCGAAGGACGCCCCGGTCCAGTCGGTCATCAGCCGCACCACGCCGGTGGACAGCACCAGCCCGAGCGGCACGCCCAGCTGCGGCCACGAGGCCATCAGCCCGCGCCGCCGCCGCGCTCCCCACTCCATCGACAGCAGGACCGACCCGCCCCACTCCCCGCCGACCCCGATGCCCTGCAGAATCCGCAGCAGGGTGAGCAGCACCGGAGCCGCGTACCCGATCGAGGCGTAGGTGGGCAGCACCCCGATCAGCGCGGTCGCGATGCCCATCAGCAGCAGCGTCGCGATCAGCGTGGCCTTGCGGCCGATCCGGTCGCCGTAGTGACCGAAGATCGCCGCGCCGACCGGCCGCGCGGCGAAGCCGACGAACTGCGTGCCGAACGACAGCAGGATGCCGGTGAAGGCCGCCTGCTTGGGGAAGAACAGGGCCGGGAAAATCAGTGACGCGGCCGTGTTGTAGAGGAAGAAGTCGTACCACTCGATGGTGGTGCCGACGGTGCTGGCGATGGCGGCCCGGCGGCGCTGTGTTCCGCCGGGCGCAAGGTCGGTGCCCATGGTTGCCTCCACCGGAAAGCCGGAGCCGGGAGCCGGAAACCGGAAGCCGGAAACCGGAAGCCGGAACTGGGAGCCGGAAAAATTGAGGGCTATCTACCCCTCGGCCGCTTTCGGCAAACCCATCCGCCGGGTGAACCTCGCCCGATACGTCGAGGCGCTCAGACCGTAGTGCGACTTGAAACGCCGGGCGAAGTAGTTCTGGTCGGGCCAGCCGACCGACTCGCCGATCCGGTTGATCGGCTGGTCGGTGTGCAGCAGCCGGTTCGCGGCCAGCTCGACGCGGTGCCGGGAGAGGTACGCCATCGGCGGCAGCCCGGTCGCCGACTTGAACAGCCGCACCAGGTAGCCGGGCGCGAGGTGCAGCTCGGCGGCGAGCGACGGCAGCGTCCAGTGGTACGCCGGCCGCTCCTCCATGATCCGCATGCCTTCGAGCACGGCCGGATGGATCTCCGAGCCGGGTGCGCCGGCCGGGGCGAGCGCGCGGGCCAGGCAGCTCAGGAACAGGGTGAGCCGCCCGATCAGGTCGCCGCGGTGGGTGGCGACCTCGACGCCGCGCAGGTCGTGCAGCCGCTCGAGATGCTCGACGCACTCGTCGTAGGCCGGCTTCGCCAGGTGCCCGGTCAGGATGCCGCGACGCTGCTCGGCGTACGGCCCGGTCCAGAGCAGGTGGCCGAGCTGCGGGTCCTGCCTGGTCCAGGCCAGCTCGCGGCGCAGCAGCTCGGTGGAGAACCCGCAGTTGTACAGGTCGAGCCCGCGGCAGTCCTCGTACCCGTGCCAGACGCCGGGCCGCAGCACCAGCACGTCGCCGACCTCGAGCGGCGTGCGCCCGGCCAGGCTGCGCTGGGCGCCCTCGCCGCCGATCACCACGGCGATCTCGACGAAGCTGTGGGTGTGGATCGGGTGCACGTCCTCGTGCACGTAGTGCCCCGCGAACGTCAGCGACCCGTCGATGATATGCAGCAACGTGCGGGTCTGCTCGATCGGGAAGACGTCCACGTCCATGCCCCACGGTAAGACCCAGGTGAATTTCGTGCTACCTCCGGTGCACATCGGGCTATGTCGTGACGCACGCCACGCCGCAGGATCGGGTGCAGGCGAAACGTCCCCGCCATCAAGCCGAAACTTTGCGATCGGCCCGCTCGGGCCGGTTCTTGAATCGTTTCACCCCCTGGAGTGTCATGCCCGAGCTCGCCGCACCGACCGACCTTCGCTTCGACCACCATCCGGCCGACCGCCCGGTGCTCGGCATCGGCACCGCGACCCCGCGCCTGTCCTGGCAGGTCCCGGCCGCGCCACCGGACTGGGCGCAGGCCCGCTACGAGATCGAGATCAGCCGCGGCGCGGCCGCCCCCGAGGTGCGGTCCGCCGCCTCCGGCGAGCAGATCCTGGTTCCCTGGCCGGGCGAGCCGCTGCGGGCCAAGGAGCAAGCCTCGGTACGGGTCCGGGTCGGCGACGCCACCTCGTGGAGCGAGTGGTCCGCCCCCGGCGTGGTCGAGGCCGGCCCGCTCACCGCCGCCGACTGGACCGCCCGCCCGATCAGCCCCCGCGACAACGCCGGGATCGGCGACCCGGCCCCGCTGCTGGCCGCCGAGGTGGTGCTCCCCGGCGACATCGTCAAGGCCCGGCTGTACGCGACGGCGCACGGCCTCTACGTCGCGAGCCTGAACGGCAAGCGGGTCGGCGACCAGCAGCTGACCCCGGGCTGGACGGCCTACCAGCACCGGCTGCGCTACCAGACGTACGACGTCACCGACCTGGTCACGGCCGGCCCGAACCGCCTGGAGATCCTGCTCGGCAACGGCTGGTTCCGCGGCCGGCTCGGTTTCCAGGGACGACACGCGGTCTACGGCGACCGGCTCGCCGCCCTGGCCCAGTTGGAGGCGACCACCGCCGACGGCACGGTGCACGTGCTCGCCACCGACGGCTCGTGGACCGCCCGGGCGAGCCGCATCGTGGCCGACGACCTCTACGACGGCCAGCGCACCGATCTGCGTCGCGCACCCGGGCCGGCGGGCGCCGTGGACGTGCTCGACGCCGACCTGGCCCTGCTGGTCGCCCCGGACGGGCCGCCCGTCCGCATCACCCAGGTCGTCCCGGCGGTGGCGGTGACCAGGTCGCCGAGCGGCAGGACGCTTGTCGACTTCGGCCAGAACCTGGTCGGCCGGGTCCGCCTGCGAGTCCGCGGCGGCGCTCCCGGCGACGAGATCACCATCCGCCACGCCGAGGTCCTCGAGCACGGCGAACTGGGCGTCCGCCCCCTGCGCACGGCGCGGGCCACCGACACCTACCTGCTGGCCGGGCCGGCCGAGACCGTCCTCGAGCCCGAGCTCACCTTCCACGGCTTCCGGTACGCCGAGGTGACCGGCACGACCGTCGAGCGCGCGGACGCCGAGGCCGTCGTGGTCGGCACCGACCTGCGGCGGACCGGATGGTTCGAGAGCGACCACGAGTTGCTCGACCGCTTCCACGAGAACGTCGTCTGGGGGATGCGCGGCAACTTCGTCGACGTGCCCACCGACTGCCCGCAGCGCGACGAGCGGCTCGGCTGGACCGGCGACATCCAGGTCTTCTCGCCCACCGCAAGCTTCCTGTTCGACACCGCGGGCTTCCTCGGCGGCTGGCTCGCCGACCTCGCCGCCGAGCAGCAGAAGGACGGCTCCGTCCCGTACGTGATCCCGGACGTCATCCGCCGGCCCGGCCCGGCGACCGCGGCCTGGGGCGACGCGGCCACCATCGTGCCCTGGGTGCTCTACCGCCGCACCGGCGACCGGGACCTGCTCGAACGGCAGCTGCCCAGCATGCGCGGCTGGGTCGACCGGATGGCCGCGCTGGCCGGGCCGGACCTGCTGTGGTCGGGCGGCTTCCAGTTCGGCGACTGGCTCGACCCGGCCGCCCCGCCCGAGGACCCGTTCCGGGCCAAGGCCGACCCGGACGTCATCGCCACCGCGCACCTCGCGCGCAGCGCCGAGATCGTCTCGCTCGCCGCCGAGGTGGCCGGCGACCCGGACACCGCCCGCGAGTACGGGGAGCTGGCCGCCCGGGTGCGGCAGGCGTTCGCCCGGGAGTACGTCACGCCCGGCGGCCGGGTGCTCGGCGACGCGGCCACCACGTACGCGCTCGCCCTGCAGTGGGCGTTGCTCCCGGACGCCGGGCAGCGGGTGAACGCGGGCGAGCGGCTCGCCGACCTGGTGCGGGCCGCCGGGTTCCGGATCAGCACCGGGTTCGTCGGCACGCCGCTGATGACCGACGCGCTGGCCGACACCGGGCACGACGACCTCGCGTACCGGCTGCTGCTGCAGACCGGCTGCCCGTCCTGGCTGTACCCGGTGACGATGGGTGCGACCACCGTCTGGGAGCGGTGGGACAGCATGCTGCCGGACGGCTCGATCAACCCGGGCGAGATGACCTCGTTCAACCACTACGCGCTCGGCGCGGTCGCCGACTGGCTGCACCGGCGGGTCGCGGGCCTGGCCCCGGGCGCGCCCGGCTACCAGCTGATCGAGGTGCGGCCGCTGCCGAACGCCCGGCTGTCCCGGGCCGCCGCCCGGCACCTGACGCCCTACGGGGAGGCGTCGGTCGCCTGGCAGCGATCGGGCGGCGAGCTCCACCTCACCGTCGTGGTTCCGGTGGGTGCCTCGGCCGTCGTCCGGGTGCCCGGCGAGGACCACGACCGGGAGGTACGCCACGGGCGGCACGAATGGCGCGTCCCCGACCCGTACGCGCAAGCGGTTGATCTGCCCGCGGAGCTCTCGATCCGGCAGCTGATGGACCACGCACCCAGCTGGGACCGGCTGGTCGCCGCCGCAACCGAGTCGGGGGTGGCGGCCGACGAGGCCGTGCTCGCCGACCGGCTCGCACGCTTCTTCGACGCGCCGGCGGCGTCGGTCGTCGACGCCGCCACCGCGGACGGATTCATCCCGGGCGCCGATCGGATGCGCGCCCTCTACTCCCCCGGAGGAAATTGAGATGAGAACACCCCACATAGCGATCGCCCTGCTCGCGGCCGGCTCGATGGCGCTCGCCGGGTGCAGCGCCGGCAGCCTCGGCTCCAGCGACTCCAGCGGCGGCAAGGTCACGATCAACTACCTGGTGGACAACGGGCAGGAGACCGTCAAGGTCGCGAACCAGCTGGTGAAGGACTTCACCGCGAAGAACCCGACCATCGAGGTCAAGGTGGAGACCCGGCCGCAGGGCACCGACGGCGACAACCTGGTCAAGACCCGGCTGTCGACCGGCGACATGAGCGACGTCTTCGCCTACAACTCGGGTTCGCTGTTCCAAGCCCTCGCGCCGGAGAAGAACCTCGTTCCGTACGACGACAGCCAGCACATCGGCAGCCTGGACAAGAACTTCGCCACCACGGTCACCTCGAACGGCAAGGTCTACGGCGTGCCGATGGGTGGCTTCATGGCCGGCGCGATCCTCTACAACAAAGACGTGTACGCGAAGCTCGGTCTGCAGGTGCCCAAGATCTGGGACGACTTCATCGCCAACAGCAAGAAGATCAAGGCCGCGGGCGTCGACCCGGTGATCCAGTCGTACGGCGAGACGTGGACCTCGCAGCTGTTCGTGCTGGGCGACTTCGCCAACGTGCTCGCCGCCGACCCGCAGTTCGCCGAGAAGTACACGGCCAACCAGGCCAAGTACGCGACCACGCCGGCCGCGCTGGCCGGCTTCCAGCACCTGCAGCAGGTGCACGACCTCGGCTACCAGAACAAGGACTTCGCCTCGGCCAAGCTCCCCGACGCGCTGCGCTACCTCGCCCAGGGCAAGGGCGCCCAGTACCCGATCCTCTCGGCGCTGCTCAGCCAGCTGATCGCCGACAACCCGGGCACCGGGAACAGGATCGGCCTGTTCGCGATACCCGGCGCCGACGCGGCGAAGAACAACCTGACGGTCTGGGCGCCGGGCGGCGTCTACATCCCGAAGACGACGACCGGCGCCAAGCTGGACGCGGCCAAGAAGTTCGTCGCCTACATCGCCACCCCGGACGGCTGCACCTCGCAGACCACGGCCACCGAGCCGACCGGCCCGTACGCGGTCAAGGGTTGCACCCTGCCGGACTCGGTGCCGCAGGCGGTCAAGGACATGCAGACCTACATCGACGGCGGCAACTCCAGCCTCGCGCTCGAGTTCCTCTCCCCGGTCAAGGGCCCGGCGCTCGAGCAGATCTGCGTCGAGGTCGGCTCCGGCATCAGCAAGGCCGACGCCGGCGCCAAGCAGTACGACGAGGACGTGAAGAAGCAGGCCCAGCAGCTCGGGCTGCCGGGCTGGTAGGAGAGCAGCCCGTGGCAACCACCACCGTGACCCGGTCCGCCGGGACCGAAGTCTCCTCGGCGGGCCGGGTACGGGCCAGGAGCCCGTACCCCACCTGGTTCTATCTCCCGGCCGCCGTGATCTACGGCGTGCTCTTCATCGTGCCGACCGTCATCGCGTTCTACTTCAGCCTCACCCGGTGGAGCATCTTCGACTCGAAGTTCATCGGGTTCGGCAACTACGTGACGTTCTTCAAGGAGCCGGCGCTCGTCACCAGCCTGTGGCACACCCTGATCTACGCGGTGGTCACCTCGGGGCTGAAGGTCGTCCTCGGCCTGCTGCTGGCGATGCTGCTCACCTCGCAGATCCTCGCCCGGGGCTACCTGCGCTCGGTCGTGTTCTTCCCGGTGCTGGTCTCCACGATCGGCGTCGGCCTGACCTTCACGGTCCTGATGAACCCGGAGAAGGGCCTGATCAACCAGTCCCTGGCCGTGCTCGGCGTCCAGGGGCCGGGCTGGCTGACCGATCCCTCGTACGCGCTGCTGTCGGTCGCCCTCGTCGACGTCTGGAAGGGTGTGGGCCTGGCGACGCTGATCTACATCGCCGGCATCGTCTCGATCCCGCAGGAGTACTTCGAGGCGGCCCGAGTCGACGGCGCGGGCGCCTGGGCGAACTTCCGGCACATCGTGCTGCCGCTGGCCCGGCCCGCGACGGTCACCGTGATCACGCTGTCGCTGATCGGCGGCCTGCGCTCGTTCGACCTGATCTGGGCGATGACCCGGGGCGGCCCCGGCTTCACCTCCGACGTGATCGCGTCGGTGATCTACAAGCAGTACCAGGCCGGCTTCTACGGCCTGTCCACCGCCGGCAACGTGGTGCTGTTCCTCGTGGTGACGGCGATCGTGCTGCCGTTGTCCCGGTTCCTGAACCGCAAGGAGGTCGAGCTGTGACCGTGCTGACCTCGCGGCGCCGCAAGAACTACCTGCTCAGCTCCTTGGCGATCGTGCTCTCGGTGATCGTCTTCCTGGTCCCGTTCGCGTTCGTCGTGCTGACCGCGGTCAAGGACCGGCAGCAGGCGTCGCTGCTCGACTTCTCCTGGCCGCACCAGTTCCGCCTGGTGCAGAACTTCGTCGAGGTGCTCCAGGCTCGCGACTACATGCTCATCATCGCGTTCATCAACAGCACCATCCTGACCGTGGCGAGCGTGACGCTGATGGTGGTCTTCGGGGCGATGGTGGCGTTCGTACTGCAGCGCCGACGCAGCCGGTGGAACGGGCTGATCAACGCCTTGGTGCTGGCCGGCCTGATCATCCCGCCCGCGGTGGTGCCGACGATCTGGGTGCTGCAGAAGCTCGGCCTGTTCCGGACGATGCCCGGCCTGATCCTGGTCGAGGTGGCGTTCGGCCTGGCCTTCGTGATCCTGCTGTTCCGGGCCTTCATCGGCACGATCCCGCGGGAGCTCGACGAGGCGGCGATCATCGACGGCGCCGGCCCGGCGCGGCTGTTCTTCCGGGTGATCCTGCCGCTGCTCAAGCCGGTCATCATCACCTCGGTGGTGGTGCAGTCGGTCTTCGTGTTCAACGACTTCACGAACCCGCTGTACTTCCTGCCGGGCGATCAGAACGCGACGGTGCAGCTGACGCTCTACAACTTCGCGAGCCAGTACAACACGCAGTACAACCTGCTCTTCATGAACATCCTGCTGATCACGATCCCGCCCCTGGTCATGTTCCTGTTCTTCAACCGCCAGATCGTCGCCGGCATGACCGCCGGCGCCATCAAGGGCTGAACGGTACCTGGAAGCTTTCAGGTACCGGCCATTGTGGATCGGTGTTCCTCTTGCCGGGAATTGCTCACCGCATTCTGACCGGAGGAATCGTGAAACGCAGAATTTCCTACCTCGGCGTGGCCAGTATCCTGAGTGCACTGGCGACCGCGGTCGTCGCTCCCGCGCCCGCGCAGGCCGCGTCGGCGCCGACCACGTCACCGGCGGCGGCCTCCCGCGTGTACCACTCGACCTGGGGCTTCACCTGCGAGTCGGGCTACGCCTGCGCGTCGGTCCCCTACGGCAGCGGGTGGTACGTCTTCAAGTTCTACAACTACGGCACCTACAGCCTGAGCAACTGGTTCGGCACGGACACCGCAATGAACGACCAGACCGGCGGCGCGGCGATGCGGCTCTACAACGGCAGCGACGTCCAGGTGGAATGCATCGCCGGGCAGACACCCGAGGCGCATTACGACACGGACGTCAATTGGACGCCGATCTACAAGATTCGGCTGACCGCCAGCACCTGCTGAGGTGAAGACCGCACCCTGCGGCTCCTCGGGTCGTTCCGGGCGGTCACACCGCAGCCCCCTCCGGTGTGACCGCCCCCGGTTCTATGATCCGGACGTGGACGGCGTGATCGTGCGAGCCGGTGCGGTGGACGAGAGTCTGCTGCTGCCCCTGGTCCGGGAGTTCTGCGAGGTGGATCGGCACCCCTTCGAGCGGGAGCGGGTGCTTGCCGGGCTGCGGCCGCTGCTGGCCGACGACCGCCACGGGCAGGTCTGGCTGATTCGGGACCCGGGCGGGGAGCTCGCCGGGTACGCCGTGCTGACCTGGGGCTGGTCGCTCGAGTCGGGCGGCCGCGAGTGCCTGCTCGACGAGATCTACGTGCGGACGCCGGGGCGCGGGCTGGGCGGCAGGGCGCTGGCGGCGCTGGTCGAGGCGGCGGCCGCGGCCGGGGCTTCGGCGATGTTCCTGGAGACCGAGGCGCACAACGAGCGGGCCCGGGCGTTCTATCGGCGCGGCGGCTTCGAGGCGGAGGACTCGATCTGGATGAGCCGCAGCTGGTAGTAGTGACACCGTGGACGATGACGTTCGGGAATGGCTGCTCGACGGCGATCCGGCGGTGCGCTGGCGGGTGCTGCGCGACCTGACCGGCGCCGGCGACGACGAGGTGGCTCGGGAGCGCGGGCGCGTCGCCGCTCAGGGGTGGGGAGCGCGACTGCTCGCGGAGCAGCGGGACGACGGCGGCTGGGGCGAGGGGGTCTACTCCCCCAAGTGGACGTCCACGACGTACACGCTGCTGCATCTGCTCTGGCTGGGACTGCCGGAGCGGCATGACGCGGCGCTGCGCGGGTGCGAGCGGCTCTGGGCGTGGCAGCGGGGCTGGCGGGTGCCGGAAACCTGCATCGCCGGGATCGTGGTGCGGCTGACCAGCGCTTTCCGGTATGACGCCGACCGGCTGGACGGGCTGGTCGAGCATCTGGCCGGAGAGCAGCTCGACGACGGCGGGTGGAACTGCAAGTCGCACGGCAACCGGGCGATGCACGGCTCGTTCCACACCAGCATCCAGGCGCTCGAGGCGCTCGACGCCTACCGCCGCGCGGGCGGGACGGTCGGCGTGGACGCGGCGATCGGGCGGGGGCACGCGTTCTTCCTGCGGCACCGGCTCTACCGGTCGCACCGCACCGGGGCGGTGGCAATTCCGGCGAGTACGAAATTTCCGGCGTTTCCCGAGTGGCACTTCGACGTGCTGCGCGGGCTCGAACACTTCGCCGACGCCGGCGAGCGGGACGAGCGGCTGGCGGACGCGATCGAGGTGGTGCGCCGGGCGCGACGGCGGGACGGGCGCTGGTCGACGTACACCGGATACGCCGGGAAGCAGTTCTTCCGGCTGGAGGAGCCCGGCGCCAGCCGCTGGAACACCGCCCGGGCGCTGCGCGTAATGCGATGGTGGGAGGCGTCTTGACGGTTGCGACGGTTGGGTACTCCTGAGGTTGTCCGATGCCGAGGGAGGGCCGATGCGGGCGCTGCGAATCGTCGCCGGGGTGCTGGTGCTGTCGCTCGCCGGGTGCGGGGTGGTGCCGGCGCCGTCCGAGCCGGGGAGATCGGCCGGCCCGACGGCGACCGCCACCGACACGGTGACCAGGTCATTGAGGGACGTCGAGCGGTATTGGAAGGCCGAGTTTCCCGCGCTCACCGGCGGAAAGCGATTCCGGCCGATCACCGGCGGATTCCATCCGTACACCGAGCGAAAACCGGCGCCGGACTGCGCCGGAGAGGCGACCGTCTATCAGCCGAACGCGTTCTACTGCCCGGACGGGGACTTCATCGCCTGGGACGCGCAGAAGCTGATCCCGCAGTTGCAGCAGGATTACGGGCCGCTGCTAGTCGGGGTGGTGATGGCGCACGAGTACGGGCACGCGATCCAGGTGCGGCTCGGCCGGACCCGCCAGCCGACCGTGGTGCTCGAACAGCAGGCCGACTGCTACGCCGGGGCCTGGCTGGCCGACGTGCGGGCGGGGCACTCGACGGCGTTCCGCAAGCCGACCTCCGGGCAGCTGGACAACACCGTGGCCGGCCTGCTGATGCTGCGCGACCAGCCGGGCACCTCGGCGCGGGCGCAGGGCGCGCACGGCAACGCGTTCGACCGGATCCGGGCCTTCCAGGAGGGCATCCAGCAGGGCGCGAAGAAGTGCGCCGGCTACGACGCGAACAACCTGCAGGTCACCGAGGTGCCGTTCAGCGACGCGCGGGAGGCGGAGAGCGGCGGGGATCTGCCGTACGACAAGGCGATCACGCTGCTCGCCCAGGACGCTCAGGCGTACTGGACGAGGACCTTCCCGGATCTCGCCGACCGGCAGTGGCAGCCGGTCCGGGTCGAGACGTTCGACGGGCGGGCGCCGAGCTGCGCCGACCCGGACACGACCGCGGGCGGTGCGGCTCTCTACTGCCGCTCCGGCGATTTCATCGCCTTCGACGGGCAGAACCTGGGACCGCAGCTGTACGACCGGATCGGCGACTTCGCGGTCGGGATGCTGCTGGGTGACCTGTTCGCGCGGGCCGCGCAGGATCGGCGGGGCGCCTCGACGAGCGGCCGGTCCGGGCAGCTGGCCGTCGACTGTCTCGCCGGATCGTGGACGAACGATCTGCTCACCCGCGATCAGAACGGCAACGACCTGCGGCTTTCTCCCGGCGACCTGGACGAGGCGGTGGCGGCGCTGCTGGCCTTCGGGCGGGGCCGGGACAACGGCGGGGTGTCCGCGTTCGACCGGATCTCGGCGTACCGCAAGGGGGTCCTGGAGGGTCTCGGGATCTGCGTGTGATCAGATCTGGCCGACGCGCGGGCTCGGGATCGCCGCCTTCGCCGTGACGCTCTTGGCGTTGAGCACGGCGGCGACCACACCAAGCAGGGCGCTCGCGACGACCGCGTCCAGCCAGTAGTGATTACCGGTCACCACGACCACCAGCAGGGTGAGCGCCGGGTGGGCCAGCCAGAGCCATCGCCACCGGCCGGCGGTGGCGCCGATCAGCGCGATCGCGACGGCGAGGGCCCACCCGACGTGCAGCGACGGCATCGCGGCGTACTGGTTGGTGAGCGTGTCGGTGGTCGGCGAGCCGTAGACGGCCGGGCCGAAGAGGCGGCCGGTGTCGACCATGCCGACGTCGGCGAGCATGCGCGGCGGGGCGAGCGGGAAGAGCAGGTGCACGACCAGCGCGGCGGCGGTCAGCCAGGCGAGCAGCCGGCGGGTGGCGACGTAGCGCGCCGGGCGGCGGACGTACAGCCAGATCAGCGCGGCCGCGGTCGCCGGGAAGTGGACGTACGCGTAATAGCAGTTCGCCGCCTTGATCAGCCACCCGTGGGCGATGACCAGGTGCTGCAGGGCGTACTCGTTGGGCAGGTGCAGGGCGCGCTCGAGGTTCCAGACGTGCCCGGCGTTCGCCAGCGCCTCGCCGACATGCCCGTCGGCGGCGACCCGGCCGATCTTGTACGCCAGGAACAGCACCGCGACCAGCAGGATCTCGTACAGGGCCCGCCGTACCGCCTGCCGGCGCCGCGGGCGCGGCCCCGCCGGGGCTTCGGCGGTGGGCTCCTGCTGGATCAGGCTCATCGCGTCTCCCCCGGTCTCGGCTTCGCGATCCCCACGGAGCAGCGGACCGATCTGCGATCTTCGCAGATGGTGGCAACCGGACGGTATGACGTCCTTCACCTGCGGGTTTGATGTCGTTAATCTGTAACCGTCCGCGGCCCCGGCCGCGCCTGGCGGCCCGGCGATCGCCACCTTTCGGGTGACCTGACCTCGCCATCGCCCCGATTTGCGCGGTCGAGGTACGGTGGTCGATGTCCTGTATTGACGGCACGCACTGCCGTCGGCGTTCGGGTGAGCGCTGTCGGACCACCGCGGATTGTTCGACGTCCGCCAAGCGATTCAGGCCGACGGCATTCCGGCCGATGGTCCGGTGGGACGGGTGCGTGATCTCGGTTCCGGCGCTGGTGGCAGCCATTGTCGGGGCAATTCCTGTGGATTTCCTGAATCTGGGTTTTGAGTCGAATTTCACTGCCACCGCGTTTCGAGTAGCCAGCAAAGGGAGATCCCGCGTAGTGTTCGCCGCCATGCGTGCGCAGCCGAAGATCGACGGACGCTTGCTTCCGGAACGAAAGAGGACCCGCCCCATTCTCTGCGGTGTGAATGTGCTCACGCACCGTATTTACCGAATGGCACACCGGGGGACGGCGGCATGAATTCGTACGGACGGGCCGGCGTGCCCGGGCAGGGGAACGCCGCATCGGGCCGCGCGTCCGCCAAGGGCAGCGCGTCGGTGGGCAGCGCCTCGGTGGGCAGCGCTTCGGCGGGTGGCCGGGCCTCGGTGGGCAGCGCCTCGGCGGGTGGCCGGGCCTCGGTGGGCAACGCCTCGGCGGGTGGCCGGGCCTCGGTGGGCAACGCCTCGGCGGGTGGCCGGGCCTCGGTGGGCAACGCCTCCGTCGGCAGCGCCTCGGTGGCCCGTGCGGCCGTGCGGCCGGCCATCGACCTGTCTGCGCCGCCACCACCGACCGATGGCCGGCCGAAGACCGCGAAACGCCGCCGGCGCAGGAACTTCCTCACCGCGGCGGCCGCCGTGCTCGTCATCATGCTGGGCGCCGGCGTGGTCGGCGGCACCTACTTCTTCGACGACGTCGCGCTGCCCTCCCCGGTCACCGAGGACCAGTCGAACGTGATCCTGGACAGCACGGGCGCCGTGCTGGCCCGGCTGGGCGACGCGAACCGCACCGTGGTGCCGGAAGCGCAGATCAACAAGGTCGTCGAGCACGCCGTCGCGGCCGCCGAGGACAAGAATTTCTACACCCACCACGGCATCGACGTGAAGGGCATCGTCCGGGCCGCGTGGAACAACTTCACCGGCGGCGCGACCCAGGGCGCCTCGACGATCACCCAGCAGTACGCGCGGCACGCGGCCGACCTGAAGGCGATCAGCATCAACCGCAAGCTGCGGGAGGCGGTCATCGCCCGCAAGCTCGAGTCGACGTACAACAAAGACCAGATCATGGGCATGTACCTGAACTACATCGACCTCGGTGAGGGCAGGTACGGCATCGAGGCCGCGGCGCAGGGCTACTTCGGCAAGTCGGTGACCACGCCGGCCGGGCAGAAGAACGCCATCTCGGCGTCCGAGGCCGCGGTGCTCGCCTCGATCATCAAGCAGCCCTACCCCAACTCCGCGGACCGGGGCTACGACCCGAACTACAACCCCACCGGCGCCAAGGACCGGTGGGAGTACACGATGAAGAACATGCTCGAGATGGGCTGGATCAGCCCCGCCGAGTATGCCGCCCGGAAGTACCCGACGGTCCGTAAGCCCACCGCGAACTCGTGCAAGACCTGCGCCGCGAACAAGCCGGTCGGCATGATCTTCCGGCACGTGCAGAACGAGCTCGCCGGGCTCGGCATCTCCCAGGCCGACTTCGACAAGGGCGGGCTCACGATCACCACGACGATCGTCCCGGACGTGCAGAAGGCGGCCGAGGAAGCGGGTTCCCGGCAGAGCGAGAGCTCGCCGATGCACAAGACACCGGCCACCTATCAGGCCGCGGTGATCGGCATCGACCCGAACACCGGGCGGGTGCTCGGCTACTACGGCGGGGACAAGCCCAACGGCATCGACTACGGCGGCTACATGGCGGGCGACGGCTCCGGGGTCATCGGCGGCCAGTCCCCCGGCTCGAGCTTCAAGATCTACACCCTGGCGGCCGGGCTGAAGGAGGGTTTGTCCTTCCAGAGCACCTGGGACGACAAGAAGAAGCGGCCCAACGGCTCGGTGATCAGCAACGCGGGCGCCGACCCGGGCAAGATCTGCGGCGGCAACGGCCGGAACTGCCCACTGGAGACGGCGACGATCAAGTCGTACAACTTCCCGTTCTACTGGATCGCCGACGCGATCGGGCGGGACAAGGTGATCGCCGCGGCCAAGGCGGCCGGGCTCAAGCACATGTACACCGACGGCGGCAAGCTCGTCGACCTGACCACGACCGACAAGTCGACCTGGATGCGGAACGGCTACTTCGACAACGAGGTCGCCTTCGGGCAGTACCGGGTCCCGCCGCTCGAGCACGCCGAGGGCGTCGCCACCATCGTCGCCGGCGGCGTGCACCACCCGGCGCACTTCATCGAGAAGATCAAGCGGGTCGACCCGGACACCGGCAAGGTCTCGTACCTGAACCCGGAGAAGGCCGGCGGCAACCGGGTCTTCGACGCCGACCAGATGGCCAACCTCGACGGGGTGCTCAAGAAGATCGTCATCGCCGACAACCGGGATCTCGACGGCGGCCGGGAAAGCATCGCCAAGTCCGGCACCTGGGAGTACACGACCGCGAAGGGCGACGACGGCGGCTCGGGCGACTGCTGGTTCGTCGGCGGCATCCCGCAACTGGCCGTCACGGTCTGGGTCGGCGGCAAGGACAAGCGGGTGCCGCTGAAGGATCCGCTCACCGGCAAGAACATGTTCGGCGCCAACACTCCGTCGCGGATCTGGAAGCAGTTCCTGGACACCGCGGCCGAGAGGATGAACTGGAAGAACCAGGACTTCCCGGCGCGGGTGACCACCGGCGAACCGGACAAGTTCGGCAACGGGATCAAGCCGGCCACGCCGCCACCGACCCCGCCGGTGACGCCGCCGACCTGCGCAGTGCCCGTGGTCAACGGCACCTGCGACGGCACCGGCAAGAACGACGGTGGCGGGCAAGGCAACAACGGCGGCCAGAACGGCGGCGGGACGCCGACCACCACCGAGCCGACCGTGGCACCGACGGTGACGCCGACCGTGACCGTACCGACGACCGTGCCGACCAGGCCCACGCGCGGGTAGGGCGCCGAGCCGGGTCGTTCCGGACAGAAACTGGCAACAATGCGGCTTAGCGTGGTGCGCATCCGCTACCTGAGACAGGAGAGCTGTCGTGGAGAGCACCGCGCCCGCCGGGTACACGAGTGTCGCGCCGTGGGTGGTCACGCCGGACACCGGGAAGCTGCTGGAGTTTGTGGCCGCCGTGTTCGGCGGGGTTGAGCTGGGGCGGGTGCCGCTCGAGGACGGGTCGATCGGGCATGCCGAGATCCGGGTGGGCGACACCGTGCTGCTGGCGTTCGATCGCCGGGACGGCTGGCCGGCGATGCCGTCGCTGCTGCGGGTGTTCGTCGACGACGCGGACGCGGCCGTCGAGCGAGCCGTCGCGGCCGGTGCCGCGGTGGTGACGGCGCCGGCCACGCAGGCGTTCGGGCAGCGGGGCGGCCGGGTGCGGGATCCGTTCGGGAACATCTGGTGGATCAGTGCCGTGGTCGAGGACGTGCCGGTCGAGGTCGGCCTGCGGCGGCTGGCCGAGCCGCGCTACGCCGAGGCGATGCGGGAGGCGCAGGAGACCCTCGATCGGGAGCTGAGCGGCCGGGCTTCCACCGGCGTCAGCCGGCCGGTCACCGGCTGACCCCGAGCCGATGCTCTCGCGGGGTGTCGGCGATGCTGTGGGCGTGGAGTACGTGTCCAGAGTGCCGCGACCGCCGCTGGACGGGCTGATCGACGACCTCTACTACCTGGCGGGTGCGCCGCCGTACGCCCGGCTGACGCTGCCGCCGATGCCGGCGGCGTTGCTCATCGTCAACCTCGGGCCGCCGTTCCGCATCCGCGCCGGCACCGACATCGAGACGGCCGAGTATGCCGACGGCTGCGCGGTCACCGTGCCCACCCGCGCGTTCGAGTTCGGCTACCCACCCCGGACCCGGTCCGTCGGCGTGCACCTCAAGCCGTGGGGGCTGGCGCCGTTCCTGCCGATGCCCGCGGCCGAGCTGCGTGACCGGCCGGTGACGGTGGAACAGGTTTGGGGCCGCCCCGCCGTTGCCGAGCTGCGCGACCGGCTGGCCACGGCGGCCGGACCGCACGAGATGCTGACGCTGCTCGAGGAGGAGCTGATGCGGCGGCTCTGCGCGACCGCCGGCCTGGGGCTGGTCCGCCGTACGAGCAGCGTCATCGCGGCGACCGGCGGGACGGTGGCGATCGGCGACCTGACCGTCGCAGCCGGTGTCAGCAGCACTCATCTGGCACAGCGGTTCAAGGAGCTCGTCGGCGTCACGCCGAAGCGGCTGGCCCGCACCCAGCGCCTCGCCGCCACCCTGCTGACGATCGACTTCGCCGGACCGATCGACTGGGCCGACGTCGCCGGTGGCGCCGGCTACTTCGACCAGGCCCACTTCGGTCACGAGTTCCGGGCGTTCACCGGGCTCACGCCGACCCGCTACGCCGACGTCCGGCGGCGGTTCCTGCGCGAACATCCCGGCCACGTGCTGGACGGCTGGTCGCTGCCGGCCGATTGATTACCTACAAGAGCGACCGCTCACGAGACGCTAACTTGAGGGCATCCCAGCAGAGGAGAGCCCGTGGGCAAGGTGGTCATATACAGCTCGGTGTCGGTGGACGGCTTCGTCGCGGACGACAACGACCAGCCCGGGCCGCTGTTCGACTGGTTGACCAGCGGCGACGTCCCGCTGGACGAGAGCGGCCAGCTGAAGGTGTCGCAGACGTCCTACGACTACATCCGGCCGTACTGGGACCAGATCGGGGTGACCGTCGTCGGCCGCCACGTCTTCGACATGACGGACGGCTGGGACGGGAAGCCGCCCGGCGGGATGGACCACATGGTCGTCGTGACGCACCGGCCGAGGCCCGAGGGCTGGCACCCCGAGGCGCCGTTCCACTTCGTCGACGGCGTCGAGGCAGCCGTGGCCAAGGCGCAGGAGCTCGCGGGTGACCGCATGGTCGAGGTCGCCGCCGGCGACGTCGGTGGCCAGGTGCTCGCCGCGGGCCTGGTCGACGAGGTGCGGATGGACGTCGTACCCGTCGTGTTCGGGTCCGGCAAGCGCTACTTCGGATCGGTCGACGCGCAGCACCTGCTGGCGGATCCGGACGTGGTGATTGCGGGCAACCGGGTGCTGCACCTGCGCTACCGGGTGCGCCGCTGACCCTGGTTGCCGGGCGGGCCACCGGATGGCGCTGGTCCGGACACCGAGTCGATCAGGGCGGCCAGGGCGGCGGCCAGCCGGTCCAGGCCCGCGTGCGGCGGCCCGCCGGGCTCGGTCATGTAGCCGTCGCGGCGGATCTCGATCATCAGCGCGGCGACGCGCGGGTCGGTGCCGTAGTAGTCGAGCGGCACGTAGCAGCCGGCGAACGGCGTGTTCAGCGCATGCTCCGGGAACGCCGCCTGCGCGGCGGTCAGCAGCCAGCCGGGCGTGTGGTCGCGGTCCGTGCCGAGACAGACCGCTGGGCGGGCGCCTTCGCGATGGATTTCGTACGGGAGGAGCACCGTCGCGTAGGAGTGGACGTCCACAATGACCGCCCGGCCGACCGCCGCCAGCCGGTCGGCCACCAGTCCCGCGAGGGCCGCCGAGTACGGCACGAAGTGCGTCCGGAGCAGGGCTTCATCCCGTACGCCGTCGTCGTCGCGAAGCTTGCGGCCCGCGAAGCCGGCCGTGTAGACGGCGCCCATGCCGACCGCCCGCATCTCCTCGCGGTCGTCCGGGAAACGCTCGGGATCGACCACCAGGCGCGACCAGCGGTTCGCGAACGTCCAGGGCCGCTCGTGCGCGAGGCCGGCCGCCCGGGCCGCGATCAGATCGGTGTGCGCGTCGGTGAGGTGGTCCAGCTCCTCCCCCAGCTGCGCATCGGTGACCAGCAGGCCCGCGCGCGCCTCCGGGGTGATCGCCCGGGACGCGTGCGGGACGTGCAGGATCACCGGCGACGCCGAGGCGCCGGGCGTGATGTCGAAGATCATCGCCCGGCAGCCTACGCCGCGCGCCGGCGGCTCAGGCCAGGGCCGAGCAGCAGGTGTTGATGATCAGCCGGGTGGTGACGTACGGGTCGCAGTTGGCGTTCGGGCGGCGATCCTCGATGTAGCCCTTGCCGTCCTTCTCCACCTGCCACGGGATACGCACCGACGCGCCCCGGTCGGAGACGCCGTAGCTGTACTCGCTCCACGGCGCGGTCTCGTGCATGCCGGTGAGGCGGTGCTCGATGTCGGCACCGTAGCCGGCGATGTGCTCGTCGACCTTGCCCTCGCCGCCGAGCGCCTCGCAGGCCGTGAGGATCGCCTTGTAGTCCTCGCGCATCGCGTTGGTGGAGAAGTTGGTGTGCGCGCCGGCGCCGTTCCAGTCGCCCTTGACCGGCTTCGGGTCGAGGGTGGCGGCCACACCGAAGTCCTCGGCGACGCGGTAGAGCAGCCAGCGGGCCACCCACAGCTCGTCGGCGACCTGCGGCGCGCCGACCGGGCCGATCTGGAACTCCCACTGGCCGGGCATGACCTCGGCGTTGATGCCGGACAGGTGCAGGCCGGCCTGCAGGCACAGGTCCATGTGCTTCTCGACGATGTCGCGGCCGAAGACCTCGTCCGCGCCGACGCCGCAGTAATAGCCGCCCTGCGGGGCCGGGAATCCGCCGCCCAGCGGGAAGCCGAGCGGGCGCCCGTCCTGGAAGAAGGTGTACTCCTGCTCGATGCCGAAGATCGGCTCCTGGCCGGCGAACTTCTCCGCCGTCTCGGCGCAGGCGGCGCGGGTGTTGGTCGGGTGCGGGGTGCCGTCGATCAGCAGCACCTCGCACAGCACCAGCACGTTGCCGCCGCCGCGGATCGGGTCCGGACAGGTGAAGACCGGCTTGAGCACGCAGTCGGACTTGTCGCCGGGCGCCTGGTTGGTGCTCGAGCCGTCGAAGCCCCAGATCGGCAGGTCGTCCACGGAGTCGACGATCTTCGTCTTGCTGCGCAGCTTGGCGGTCGGCTGCGTGCCGTCCACCCAGATGTACTCGGCCTTGAACGCCATGGTGTCTCCAAGCATCGAAGCGTGGCAATGGGAAATCGCCGGACGACACTGGCGCGGCTGCCGAATGATATCTAGTCGATCTTGCTGGCCGCGCGTGTCGGAGGGCGTGTGTGATGTCACGCTCCGCGTTAACACGCGCGAAACACGGACCGTTAACTCGCCAGGGATGAGGTCTCGATCAACGACCCCCGCCGATGATTCGAGAATCGGTCACTCTGTCGGAAAGGAGCCGGCGTGAGCGCGATGGACGTGCCCGCTCGAGGGGTACCCGCGGCCGCCACACCCGCGGCTGCCAAGCCGAAACCCATCCACTACATCTCCTGGATCGCGCTGGCCCTGATGACCACCAGCTCGGTGGCCAGCCTGCGCGCCGCACCGACGATGGCCGTGTACGGCCTGGCCTGCATCTTCCTGTACATCGTGCCGGCCATCGTGTTCCTGCTGCCGACCTCGCTGGTCTCGGCGGAGCTGGCCTCGGGCTGGTCCGGCGGCGTCTACAACTGGGTGAGCCAGGGCCTGTCGAAGCCGATGGGCTTCCTCGCGGTCTGGTGCCAGTTCGCGATGACGATCTTCTACTACCCGAGCCTGCTCGGCTTCGTGGCCAGCACCCTCGCGTACGTGATCAACCCGGAGCTGGCCTCCAACGGTCTGTGGACCGCGATCGTCATCATGGTCTGCTACTGGACCGGCGTCTGGGTGTCGTCCCGCGGCACCGGGTCGGTGGCCGGCCTGGCCAGCGGTGGGCTGATCATCGGCACGCTGATCCCCGGCGTGGTGCTGGTGACGCTCGGCGTGGTCTTTCTCGGTCAGGGCAACGAGTCCGCGGCGCCGATGGACGCCGGTCACCTGTTGCCGGCCTGGGCGGGCCTGTCCAGCCTGGTGCTGATCGTCAACAACTTCCTGTCGTACTCCGGCATGGAGATGAACGCGGTGCACGTCGGCTCGCTGCGGAACCCGGGCAAGGAGTTCCCGAAGTCGATGTTCCTGGCCATGGGCCTGGTTCTGCTGATCTTCATCTTGCCGGCGCTGGCGATCAGCTGGGTGGTCCCGGCCGACCAGCTGTCGCTGACCGCGGGCGTGATGCAGGCCTTCGACGCGATGTTCGCCCAGTTCGGCTCCACCTGGCTGACCCCGATCGTCGGCATCATGCTGGTGGCCGCCTCGCTGGGCGGGATGCTCACCTGGCTGGCCGGGCCGTCCAAGGGCCTGCTGCTGATCTCGCGCCAGGAGGGCTACCTGCCGCCGTTCCTGCAGAAGCTCAACAAGCACGGCGTGCAGCAGAACATCCTGGTCACCCAGGGCCTGATCACCACGGTGATCGCGCTCGGCTACGCGCTCATCCCGGACGTCTCCAGCGTGTACTGGATCTTCTCGGTGATCACCACGCAGGTGTACCTGATCGTCTACCTGCTGATGTTCGTGGCCGCGGTGCGGCTGCGCCGCAGCCAGCCGGACCACCCGCGCGGCTACAAGGCGCCGATGCTGGTCGGGCTGTGCGGCGTCGGCTTCGCGGCCTCCCTCGCCGCGCTGCTGATCGGCTTCATCCCGCCGTCGCAGTTCGGCGGCGGCAACCCGTGGATCTACTTCCTGATCGTCGCGGTCGGCGCGCTCGGCCTCGGCCTGCTCGTGCCGTTCCTGTTCTACCGGGCCCGCAAGCCGTCGTGGAAGACGGCGGACGCGGAGACGGCCGACCCCGAGGCGGAGGTGGCGCAGTCATGATGGACAAGCACCGCGAGCGCAAGGTGACCTGGCTGGTCATCGGGGTCTTCTTCCTCGGCCTGATGATCGTGTCCGTGGCGGTCTTCCACACGGACAAGAAGAACCAGGCGGCGGTCGACAAGGCCACCCAGCTCAGCACCGAGCTGGCACAGGCCGGCCTGCCGGTCCCCGACGCCCAGCAGATCTACAACGTGCTGGGCGACGACGGCGGCCCGGTCTGCGCGGCGCCGGCCAACGCGCTGGCCAAGAGCATCCTGTACGGGCAGCTCACCAACGGCGCCGCCGGGCCGGGCATGCGGCCGGTCATCGCGGACAACAAGGCCACCCAGGGCGTCCTGCTGATCGTCAAGGTCTACTGCCCGGACGAGGCCGAGCACTTCCAGGACGTCGTCAACGACCTCAAGTACGCGGACGTGGCTTCCTGACAGCGCGCCGGAGGCCGGCCCTCAGCGGTACTTGGACCACCGGGGGCCGACCTCCAGCCATTCGTCCTGCCAGGTGCGCAGCCGCTGCCGGTCGAGCAGCCGGCGGCAGAAGAGCCAGATCGCGGCCAGCGCCGCGGCGACCAGCAGGAGGGTGACCGCCCCGACCCCGGCCGCGTGCGTGGCGGGGCTGTGGTGCGGCGGCGCGGTGCTCACCGCGCCGGTCTCGTCCACCCAGATCGGCACCCACGCGCCGGCCGCGGTGCTCAGCGCCGCCGTGACCGGTCCGGTGCGCGGCGAACCGTCCGGCGCCTTCCACCGGGCCTGCGCGGTGCCCTGCGGCGCGGCCGGCTTGCTCACCAGCACCGCCCACACCTCGAACCGGTGCGTGCGGTCCCACGCCGCGGCCTTCTCCTCCGCGCGGTACGCGCCGCGCGACGTGCCGACGGCCATCGCCGAGCCGGCCAGCGCGAGCGTGATCAGCAGCACGGCGTTCAGCCATGCCTCCACCCGGTCCGACCCACGGCGCAGCGGGTTGCGGTGCCAGCCCAGCCGCCGCAGCAACGAGCGGATTCCCATCGCGTCAGCAGGCGCCGTGCATCGCGTCGCCGAGCGCCTTGACGTTGGTCTCGAGCGTGGTCACGGCCTGGCGCACGGCGTCGAAGGCGGACTTGCCGGGTGCCGACTTGGCCGCGTCCACCGACGTGCTGAGCTGGTCGAGCGAGGTGCGGATGGCATCCGCCTGCGGCTTCCACTGGGACTTCGCCGAGGCGATCAGCGCCTGCACGTCGGTGCGCAGCTGGATCAGGTCGGTACGCAGCTGGTTGAGGCCGTTCTCGGCCACGTTGGTGTCCCGGACGTGCTGTGCGGAGTTCTGCACCGCGGTCAGGTTGTCACAGACCGCCGCCGTCGGCGTTTCGCTGGTGGAACAGGCGGCCACCGGCAGGACGGCGAGCACGGCGGCGGACACGAGAAGCGCTATCTGTCGCATGACGTCGAGCATCGCCGGGCCCGGTCGCGGACACGTCACCCCAGCCGGATGAGGTGGTCTCGACGGCCCCGGCGGGAGGCTGGGCGCATCGAGGAAGGGAGCGCCTCATGGCGATCGGACCGGTCCAGCTCATCGTGCTGGGCTTCACGCACCCCGACTTCCATGGCGAGGTCATCGCCGAACTGGAGCGGCTCCGGGCGACCGACGCGATCCGGGTGATCGACGCGCTCGCCGTCTACAAGGACGCCAAGGGCGAGATCGAGGTCGAGCATCTCAGCAACCTGACCGCCGAGGAGGCGGTCGAGCTCGGCAGCAAGGTGGGCGCGCTGGTCGGGCTCGGCATCGAGGGCGAGGAGGGTCTCGAGGCGGGCGCCGCCCTGGGCGCGGCCGCGGCGGCCGACGGCATCGAGGTCTTCGACGACGACCGGGCCTGGGACGTGATCGAGGAGATTCCCGACGACAGCGCCGCGGCGCTGCTGCTGATCGAGCACCACTGGGCGGTCCCGCTGCGCGACGCGATCGCCCGGGCCGGCGGGTTCCGGCTCGCCGACGCGTTCATCAGCCCACTCGACCTGGTCGGCATCGGCCTGGTCACGGCTGCGGAGGCAGCCGAGCTGCACCGCCTGGAGGGTGCTTCATCATGACCACGTTCGTCTTCACCCAGGCGGCCCGGATGCGCGACGTCATGGTCGGCGCCGTCTATCAGGCCGGGGACGCCGGGGAGTTGGTGGTGCAGAGCGTGCGGTACACGGCGACCCGGCCGTTCACCGGCTCGACCGCGGACACCGTGCAACGCCGGCTCGGCGAGATGGCCGCGCGCGGCGCCGTCGAGCGGGAGAAGGCTCGCAGCCGCGCCGCGGTGGCCTTCGATGCGGCGATCACCGCGCTGGCCACCAACGCGGTGGTCGACAAGATGGTCGACGCCCAGCTCGACCGGGTGCTGCGTCCGCTGGTCCGGGACATCCTCGACGACGTCCTGGAGATGCTGGAGAAGGAGCCGGAGCGGGTCCAGTCGCTGGTCCGCGGCCAGCGCGACACGATGGTGGACGAACTCGTCGGCCGGATCCGCAGCGGTGCCGCGGCCGGCGACGTCGCCGTCGACCGGGTCACCGCGCGGGTGTTGCGCCGGGACGCCTGACGCCGCATCCGGCCCCACCGGACATTTCGAAGATCGAGTCACCCCCTGCGGATGAGGTCGCGCTCTCCCCGCGACCGCACGCTGGCCGCACGTGCGCAGCGAACAATGGGGGACGCGATGCTCACGATGGGGGTCGAGGAGGAGTTCCTGCTGCTGGCGCCGGACGGGGCGGTCGTGCCCTCGGCGCCGCGGGTCGCCCGGCTCGCGGCCGCCGGCGACCAGATCAAGCCGGAGTTCCTTTCCTGTCAACTGGAAACCACGACGGCGGTCTGCACCAGCCTGGACCGGCTCCGGCGGGAGCTCGTCCGGCTGCGGTCGCGGGCCGCGGACGCCGCGAGCCGGGCCGGTGCGAGCCTGGTCGCGGTGGGGACGCCGCCGTTCGCGGCCGGCCCGCTGGACGCGGTGACCGACGAGGCGCGATACCGCGACCTGGCCGGGCGCTTCCCGGGCGCGGTGGCGGCCGGTGGCACGTGCGCCTGTCAGGTGCACATCGGCGTACCGGATCGGGATCTTGCCGTCGAGGTGCTGGCACGGATCCGGCCGTGGCTGCCGGCGCTGCTGGCCCTGACGGTGAACTCACCGTTCGCCGGGGACCGGGACACCGGCTGGGCCAGCTACCGCTTTCACCTGCAACAACGCTGGCCGACCTTCCGGCCGCCCGGAGCGTGGGCCGGCGCCGTGCGATACGACCGGGTGGTGGGCTCGCTGGTGTCGGCCGGCGCGGCCCTCGATCGGAGCGGCGTCTACTTCCTGGCCCGGTTGTCCGAGCGCTACCCGACCGTCGAGATCCGGGTGGCCGACGCGTGCCTGGGCGTACCGGACACGGTTTTCTTCGCCGGGGTGGTCCGCGCGCTGGTCGCGACGCTGATCGACGAGGCCCGGCGGAACATCACCACGCTGCCGATCCCGACGGGTCTGGTCGACGCCCACCTCATCACGGCCGCGCACGGCCAGGTGCGGATACCGCGCAGCCGGACGCCCGGCGACGACTCGCCCGCTGGCGGCGCGGTGGCCCGGCTGATGGCCAAGGTGACGCCCGCGCTGGCCGCCTCGGGCGACGCCGAGGACGTCTTCGCCGGTCTCGAGCGACTACGACGCGACGGCACCGGGGCGGACCGGCAGCGCCGGGCCTGGGAGCGGGCCGGATCGCCTACGGATTTCGTCGATTTCCTGGCCGGCGCCACTACTTCCGTCGCAAAGGCACACAAATAGAACGCAGTCAACACATACCCCGTTGACCGCTTTTACGTAGTGAGAGGGTCACTCAGCGCTTAAGCTTAATCCGTTTCGGACGATGCGGGAGTCGTCTCCCGCGGACAACGATGATCCAGTCGATCAGACGCAGTGCTGCGGAGGGGGCAGTTGTGACAGCTGAGCTCGTCGTCCCGGCACCGATCTCCTCACCGGCGGCGGCCGCGGCCACCGGCGGCGATCCGTTGCTGCAATCGAAGTTCGCCCTGCCGGAACCGCCCAGTTTCCTGGTTGCCCGGCCCCGGCTCACCGAGCGCCTCGCCCGCGGCGTCCGCGAACCCGTGACCCTGGTCGTCGGGCCGGCCGGCGCCGGAAAGACCCAGCTCGTCGCCTCCTGGGCCACGAGCGGGACGCCCGGATATCCGATCGGCTGGATCACGCTCGAAGAAGAAGACAGCCAGACGGACGCGTTCTGGGCGTATGTCCTGGAGGCCCTGCGCCGGGCCGGTGTGCTCGTCCCGGGCACGCTGTCGGCGCCCCGGGCGGCCGGTCCGGCCGACCGTTCCTTCCTGGTCCGGCTCGCCGCCGCGCTGGCCGAGCAGCCCGAGCCGGTCGTGCTCGTGCTCGACGGCGTGGCCAACCTGCCCGGCGAGCACTGGGCCACCGACCTGGAGTTCGTCCTGCGGCATGCCGGCCGGATGCTGCGGCTGGTGATGGTCAGCCGCTGGGACCCGCCGCTGCCCCTGCACCGTTACCGGCTGGCCGGCCGCCTCGAGGAGGTGCGCAGCGAGGATCTCGCCTTCACCGCCGACGAGACCGCGGAGCTGCTCACCCTGCACCGGGTGCCGCTGAGCCGGGACGGCATGACCCAGCTCCTGCAGCACACCGAGGGCTGGGCCGCCGGGCTGCGGCTGTTCGCGATGGCCCTCGAGGACTCCGGCGACGCGGAAAACCTGGTCGCCACGATCACCGGCAACGAGGCGACCATCGCCGAGTACTTCGTCGACGAGGTGCTGCGGATCCAGCCCGGGCACGTCCGCCGGTTCCTGCTGGAAACCAGCATCCTGGACATCTTCACCCCGGAGCTGGCCGAGGCCGTGACCGGGCGGTCCGACGCCCGCTGGCTGCTGGCCGGCCTCTGCCGGCAGAACGCGTTCGTCCAACCGGCCGGCGACGGGCTCGGCGCGTACCGGTGCCACCGGCTCTTCGCCGAGCTGCTGCAGGCCCAGCTCAGCCGGGAGGCGCAGGACCGGATCCCCGAGCTGCACCGGCGGGCGGCCACCTGGTTCGCCGCGGCCGGGCAGATCACCGAGGCGATCACGCACGCGGCCGCCGCCGGTGACTGGGCCCTCGCCGCCTCGATCGTCATCGAGGACCACGCGGTCGGCCGCCTGCTGCTGGGCGGGCGGGACAGCCGGCTCGCCGAGCAGCTCGGCGGGCTGCCGGGCGACCTGGAGAGCCCCGAGGCGGCCGTGGTCGCGGCCGCGCTCGCGCTCGCGCTGCACGACGTGGAGACCAGCACGGCCCAGCTGGAACGGGCCGAGGAGCTGATGATGAGCCGTCCCGACGGCTACAGCCCCGCGCTGGCCCTGGCCCACCTGGTCACCGACGTCGTGCTGGCCCGGATGCGGGGCGACACCGACGGCGTGCTGCAGGCGGTCGCCGCGGCCGAGCAGATGCTCGCCGAGACCCCGCCCGAGCGGCTGGAACGGCACGGCGAGCTGAGGGCGCTGGTGCTCGCCGCGCGCGGCGACGTGCAGAGCCGGACCGGCGCGGTGGACGCGGCCGCGGTCACCCTCACCGAGGTGGCCAACGCGGCGGCGGGCAACTGCGAGAGCGTCCGGATCGACGCGCTGGCCCACCTCTCGCTGATCGAGGCGTACCGCGGCCGGCTGCGGCACGCCGAGAAGCTCGCCGATCAGGCGACCGAGCTGGCCGACCGGATCGGCGGCACCGCGTCCCGGCCGGTCGGCGCCGAGCTGGCGCTGGCCTGGGTGGCGATGGAGCGCTACGACATCGACACCGCCGGGCGGCACCTGCGGGCGGCCGACCCGCGCCGGATCCGGCCGAGCGACGGCATGGTCCACGCGGCGTTCGCGCTGATCCGCTCGCGGCGCCTGCAGGCGCGCGGCGAGCTGCGCGGCGCACTCACCGCGCTCGGCGACGCCGGGCACGTGCCGGGCGGCCTGGCCGCGCCGTGCTGGCTCAGCCGCCAGGTGACGCTCACCCAGGCCCGGCTGCTGGTCACCATGAGCCGGCCGGACAAGGCCCTCGAAACGCTCGGCAAGCTGGCCGAGCCGGACGCCGACGACGCGGTCGTGGTGCGCGCCGCGGCGCTGGCCGCGGCCGGCGAGGCCGAGCAGGCCCAGCAGCTGGTCGAGCCGGTGGCCGGCGCGGCCGGCGTGGCCGGGCCGGTCAGCCTCGAGGCCTGGCTGGTGCTGGCCACCGTCGCGGCCCGCCGCGGCGAGGTGGACGAGGCGCGGGGCGCGCTGCGCCAGGCGCTGCGGGCCGCCGCACCGGAGTCGCAGCGCCGGGCAGTCCAGCAGGTCTGGGCCGACCTGCGCCGGGTGTTGCGCGACGACGACGAGCTCGCCACGCAGTACCGCCAGCTCCAGGGCGCCGCGCACGCCACGCCGGCCAGCACCGCCGCCGCCGACACCGGCGTCGTGGTCTTCGAGGCGCTCAGCAAGCGTGAGATGGAGGTGCTCGACGGCATGGCGGCGATGCTGCCCACCGAGGAGATCGCCGCGACCCTCTACGTCTCGGTCAACACGGTCAAGACACACGTACGCAGCATCCTGCGCAAGCTGTCCGCCTCCCGGCGCAACGAGGCCGTGCGGCGGGCACGCTCGCTCGGCCTGCTCTGACATGGACGCGGAACGCGGGCTCGCCGCCCTTCCCGGGTGGCTGCGCCCGCGCGCCGCGCTCGTGCTTGCCTCCTGGTTCGGCACGCTGCTGCTGCGCTGCGTCACCGGCTTCCTGCAGGTGCAGATCTTCGACCGGGCGATGGGGCTGGCCGCGCAGGCGTTCACCTCGATCTTCCCGCTGCTGATCATGTTCGGCGCGCTGATCGGCGCGCAGCACTCGAACGAGCTGGCCGACGCGCTGGACCTGCCCGAGTCGTCCCGGCGGCTGCTCACCGACGCGCTCGGTGACACCGGGTTCGGCACCTTCGGCGTGCTCAGCGCGCTGATCGTGCTGGTGTCGGCGACCGGGCTGGCCCGGGCCATGGTGCGCGCGTACGCGACGGTGTGGAGCATCGGGAAGGTGCGCTCCGGGGTCGGGGCGGCGCTGCGCTGGATCCTGGTGGTCATCCTGCTGAGCGTCTTCGTGATCGCCAGCCGGGCGATGGGCACGCTGGCCGACGACTCGCCGTTCCCCTTCCTCACCGACACCACCACGCTGTTCGTCCTGGACGCCGCGATCACCCTGGTGGTGCCCTGGTTGCTGCTCGGCCGGATGGTGCCGGCCCGCCGGCTGCTGCCGGGCGCGCTCGCGTTCGCGCTGATCATGCTGGCCGTGCGGCCCGCCGGGCACATCTACCTGCCCCGGGCGCTGCGCTCCAGCAGCGCGCACTACGGGACGATCGGGCTGGCCTTCACGTACATCGGCTGGCTTTATGTCATCTCGTTCTGCCTGCTCGCGGCGACCGTGGTCGGGCAGGTTCTCGCCGCGGATCCCAGCCTGGTCGGCCGGGTGATCCGCGGCGAGGCGACGCTGCGCACCCTGTCAGTGGCGATACGCCCGCGTCAGCTCGGAGCCGTGCGCCACCGTGGCGTACAGGACGATCGCGGACAGGCCGATGGCGATCACCGACCAGATCGGGTAGACCGAGACGTACGCGAAATTGATCACAAGGGCCAGGACGGCCAGGACGATCGCCAGCATCCGGGCCCAGACCTGGCCGAGCATCAGGCCGGCGCCGACGATCATGAGGACCACGCCCAGGATGATGTGGATCCAGCCGAGGGTGGTCAGGTTGACATTCAGCAGCAGGTCGGACCGGCTGCCCTCGAGCGCCTCCGGCCGGACCAGGGCGAGCGATCCGATCGTCAGGTGCGCCCCGCCGAGAAGCACCAGCATCAGGCCGCCGAATAAGACCCACGCGATCCAGCCGGTCGGCTCGTCGCTCCGATGTGTTGCCACCACGCCTCCCCCTTCGAGTCGGTGACCACAGCGTCGCCTCCAGGCTCGCCGAGCCGCGTCATCTGCGGTGGATGAGGTATGTCCGCTCGCCCCGTCGCGATACTCGGGACGACAGGTTCCCCCTGGGAGGATGGCAATGACCAACGTCTATCGACCGGCGACACCTCCGCAACCCGTGCTCAACGCCGGCCGCCTGTGGGCCGGCGGCGCCGCCACCGCGCTGGTGGCCGCGCTGATCGCCGTGGTCGGCATCCTGTTCGGCCGGGGCGTCTTCGACGTCGAGGTGCTCGCGCCCAAGGGCGACGGCGTCTGGGGCGACGCCTCCACCTTCTGGTACGCCCTCGGCGCCGGCATCGCCGCCCTGCTCGCCACGGCCCTGATCCAGCTGCTGATCCTCACCACCCCGAGACCGATGCGCTTCTTCGGCTGGGTGATCGGGCTGGCCACCGTGGCGGCCATGCTCGCGCCCTTCGTCACCGACGAGTCCACGGCGTCGCGCTGGTACACCGCCGGGCTCAACCTGGTGCTCGGCATCGCCATCGGCACGCTGGTGTCCGGCGTCGCCAAGAGTGCGCTGCGGCCGCCGCTGCCGCAGCCCGGCGTCGGGCGCCCGGTCCCGCCACCGACCCCGCCGCAGTACCGCTGAGAGGGAAGCTGAGAGGGAGATTTATGGCAACGCAATATGCCCGGCCCGGTGAGGCGACCGGCCTCACCAAGTGGGTCGGCTGGGTCCTGTTCACCGGGGTCGTCATGATGGTGAGCGGGCTGATCAGCCTGATACAGGGGTTCGTCGCGCTCTTCGACGACGACTTCTACCTGGTCAAGGCGGAGTCCCTGGCGATCGACCTGAGCTACACCACGTGGGGCTGGGTGCTCGTCGCGTTCGGCGTGATGCTGCTGGGCGCCGGCTACGCGGTGATGTTCGGATACACCTGGGCCCGGTTCCTCGCGCTGATCGTCGTGTTCGTGCACGCGATGATCAACATGACCTTTCTGGCCTCCTACCCGATCTGGTCGATCATCGCGATCGCCCTCGACCTGATCGCGATCTACGCGATCGCCGTGCACGGCGCCGAGGGCAAGCTGCTCCGGCGCTCGGAACGCGAGTGACATGACGGTCCGGAGCCGGCTGCGGTTCCGGCTGCGGCACGAGACCGCGGAGGGTACCGCGGCCGGCGTCTACGGCCTCATCGTGGGCTCGTCGGTGCTGCTCACCGCTCATGCCGAGACGGCGTACAAGCTCGACATCATCGTGATCGTCACGCTGACGATCTACTGGGTGGCCGAGCGGTACGCCAAGATCGTCGCCGAGCGGATCCACGAGGGGCACCGGCCGGCCTGGCACGTGGTGCGCGAGCAGCTCACCGGCGGCTGGGAGATCATCAGCCTCACCGTGCTGCCACTGCTCACCCTGCTGCTGGCGACGGCGCTCGGCGCCGGGTTGAGCCTGGCGATCCTGCTCGCGCTGATCTGCAGCACCATCCTGCTCGGCGCGGTCGGCTGGTACATGGGCAGCCAGCTCGAGCCCGCCGAGCGGGCGGTGTCCACGCTGGTGGCGACCGCCTTCGGGGTGGTCATGATCGCCCTGAAGATTCTTCTGCACTGACCATCATCCTCATGGGATGACGCGCACCGGCCCGCCGGGCGGCAGCATCGGCGCGAAGGAGGTGCAGTCATGTTCGGAACTCGTCGCGTGGCCCGCCGTACCGGCCGCCGGACGGCCCGCCGGGTAGCCCGCCGCCGCTAAGCCACCGGATTTTCTATTCACCTCAGGAGCCTTCGATGGCGATAGCGACATCCCCACCACCGTTCCATACCCTGTCGGTCGCCGAGGCGCTGCAGGCCGAGGAGGTCGACCAGCAGTCCGGCCTCAGCACCGCGGAGGCCGAGAGACGACGGGCGGAGTTCGGCCCGAACAAGTTCGCCGAGGGCAAGAAGGAGCCCTGGTGGCGAGCGTTTCTGCGGCAGTACGCCGACCCGATGCAGATCGTCCTGCTGGCGGCCGGCATCGGCAGCATGGTGCCGCTCAAGCAGTGGGGCACCGGCATCCTGCTGATCCTGCTCACCCTGCTCAACGCCTTCCTCGGCCTGCAGCAGGAGGGCAAGGCGGCGGCGGCGATCAGCGCGCTGCAGAAGATGATGATCATCAAGGCCAAGGTGCGGCGCGACGGCCGGCTCGTCGAGCTGCCGGCCGAGGAGCTGGTGCCCGGCGACGTCGTGCTGATCGAGGCCGGCGATCTGGTGCCGGCCGACGGGCGGCTGCTGCGCGCGGCCACCCTGGAGATCGCCGAAGCGGCGCTGACCGGGGAGAGCCTGCCGGTCAGCAAGAGCGTCGAGGCGTGCGGGTCGGTCGACACGGACCTCGGCGACCGGTCCGACATGGCGTACATGAACACCAACGTCACCCGGGGCTCGGGCGAGCTGCTGGTCACCGCGACCGGCATGGCCACCGAGGTCGGCCACATCTCCGGCATGCTGCAGACCCAGAAGGAGGAGGACACCCCGCTCACCCGGCAGCTCGCCGCGCTGACCAACCAGATCCTCTTCGTCTCCGGCCTGGCGCTGATCGCGTCGATCGTCCTCAACCTGGCCCGGGGCAACGAGTTCACCGTGGTCTTCACCGCCGCGGTCGCCTTCGCCGTCTCGGCCATCCCGACCGGCCTGCCGGCCGTGGTGACCACGATCCTGTCGCTGGGCACCACGACACTGGCGAAGTCCCACGCGATCGTCAAGCGGCTGCGCTCGACCGAGACGCTGGGCTCGACCTCGGCGATCAACTCGGACAAGACCGGGACGCTGACGCTGAACCAGATGACCGCCATCGAGATGACCATCCCGGGCCGGCGGTACACGGTCTCCGGCAGCGGCTATTCCACCGACGGCTCGATCCAGCGGGTCGCCGGGCAGCCGGACACCCCGCTCGACGACTTCCTGCTGCCGATGGCGCTCGCCTCGGACGCGGTCGCGCAGGACGGGGAGATGATCGGCGACCCGACCGAGGGCGCCCTCGTGGTGCTCGCCGAGAAGGGCGGGATCGGCGTCGTCGCGACCCGCGAACAGTACCCGCGGGTGGCCGAGCTGCCGTTCGACGCCGCGTACAAGATGATGGCGACCTTCCACCGGATGACCGACGCGTCGGGCAAGGCCGTCATCCGGGCGTTCATCAAGGGCGCACCCGACCAGTTGCTGGCCCGGGCGACACACACGCTCGCGCCCGCAGACCTGTCGATCATCAACGTGGACGCCGCGTTCAAGGAGCGGTACCTGGACGAGAACAAGCGGCTCGCCGAGCAGGGCCTGCGGGTCATGGCGACCGGCCGCAAGGACTTCGACCCGGCCACCTTCAACGGCGACGGCGACCTGCTCGCGGCGCTGGACGGGATGACCGTGCTGGCCCTGGTCGGCATCGTCGACCCGCCCCGGCCGCAGGCCAAGGCGGCGATCGCCGAGGCGCACGCGGCCGGCATCCAGGTCCGGATGATCACCGGGGACCACGCGGTCACCGCGGCCGCGATCGCCGGCAAGCTCGGCATCGAGGGCCGGGCCATCACCGGCAACGACTTCGCGGCGATGACCGACGCGCAGGCCGACGAGCAGATCGACGGGATCGGCGTGATCGCCCGGGTCACCCCGGAGCACAAGGTGCGCCTGGTCGAGGTGCTCAAGCGCAAGGGGCACATCGTCGCCATGACCGGCGACGGCGTGAACGACGCGCCGGCGCTGAAGAAGGCCGACATCGGCATCGCGATGGGGATCACCGGCACCGAGGTGAGCAAGGAAGCCGCCGCGATGATCCTCACCGACGACGACTTCGCGACGATCGTCACGGCGGTGCGGCTGGGCCGCGAGCTCTACGACAACCTGAAGAAATACATCTTCTTCCAAATGGGCGCGCTCGTCGGCATGGTGGTCACATTCCTGGCCGCCAGCATCTTCAACATCGCGGCCGGCGTGCCGTTCGTGCCGTTGCAAACGCTGTGGCTGAACTTCACCACCCAGGTGTTCCAGTCCATCGGGCTCGGCTACGGCAAGGGCGACCCCGAGATCATGCAGCGCAAGCCACGCCGCTCGGACGAGCCGCTGCTGAGCCGCGGGTCGCTCGGCTGGCTCGGGGTCGTCGGCCTGGTCATGGGTATCGCCACGCTGCTGGTGATCTGGTGGGCCGACCGGGAGTGGAACATCGAGACGGGCCGCACCATGGGCGTCACCGCGTTCGCGATCATGAACCTGTTCTGGTCGTGGACCGTGCGCAGCGACATCCGGTCGGTGTTCAGCTTCGAGACGTTCAACGATCGGCGCTTCGTGATCACCAGCGGCATGTCCGTGGCGGCCATCTTCCTGGCCACCCAGCTGGACTTCCTCCAGCGCCTGCTCGGCACGGTCAGCCTCAACGCCGTCCAATGGATCATCTGCATCGGCGCGGCCCTGACCGTGATCGTGCTGACCGAGATCCGGAAGATGGTGCTGCGGCGCCGCGGTTCGGGTAACCCGCCCGCGACCGAGACTGAGCCCGTTCCTGTCGCCGTGGCGGCATGAGCGCGACTGCGGCTGACCGGCCGGCGATGGCTGCGGCCTCGCCGGCCGGTTTCGCGGGCGTCGTCTCCCGGACCATCGCGTACGTCGTGGACTCGCTGATCGTGTCGGTCGCGTCGGTCGGCACCGCGACCGGGATGAGCCTGATCGCCTCGGTCCTCGGCAGCGACGCCCATGCACTGGCCAAGACGCTCACGACCGTGTACCTGGCGGTGCTGCCGGCGGTGTTCGCGCTCTACTGCGCGGTGTTCTGGGGGCTGACCGGCCGCACCCCGGGGATGGCGCTGGCCGGGGTCCGGGTGGTCAACATGTCCCGGGGCCGGGTGCGCTGGATCGCGGCCCTGGCACGCGGAATCCTGCTGGCCTACTTCCCGATCGGTGCACTGTGGATGCTGGTCGACCGGCGGCACCGGGCGATCCACGACCTGATCGCCCGCACGCTCGTCGTCCGGCTGTAGGGACGGCTGTAGGGACGATTGCCCGGCCCACGACGGCGGCGTAAGACAAGGGACATGCGCCGATTCCTCGTCCTGGCCATCACCGCGCTCTCCGTCGTCGCGCCGTCGAGCGCGGCGGTCGCTTCGGCCGGCGACACGCTGCTTCCGTTTCCCAGCAACCGGTTCACGGTCCCCGACCGCAGCAGCCCCACCGGCCTGCGAGTGCATTTCACGGCCGACGAGCTGCCGGCCAACGTGGCCGGTGTCCACATCGACCCGACGGAGTGGAATCGGCAGGACGGCTTCAGTCCCGGCACCCCGATCCTCGTGCACGCGCCGGGGCTCTCCCCGGGCGACGTCGCGCCGGTCACCGACATCGGCCGGTCGCTGGCGCCGGCGTCACCGATCCTGCTGATCGACACGCGCACCTGGCAGCGCACGCCGTACTGGGCCGAGTTCGACGCGCACGCCACCACCGACCCGCTGCTGATCATCCGGCCGGCGGTGGCGCTGCACGAGGCGACCCGGTACCTGGTCGTCGTCCGCGGCACCCCGCGGGCGACGCCCACCCGCCTGCGCGCCGACCTGCGCCGCACCGGCGTCCACGACGCGTACCTGGCCTGGGATTTCACCGTGGCCAGCGAGCGCGGCCTGACCGGCCGGATGCTGCGGATGCGCGACGACGCGTTCGCGCGACTCGGCCGGCAGGCGCCCGCCTTCACCGTCACCCAGGTCACCGACTACACCGCCGAGCAGGACGCCCGGATCGCCCGGCAGGTGCGCGGCACGGTCGCGGTGCCCAGCTACCTCACCGGCGCCGGTGACCCCGGCTCCCGGCTGAACTACCGGTCGACCGGGGCCGACGCCCTGCCCGCCGCGACCGGGCAGACGCTGCAGGCCGATTTCGTCTGCAACCTCCCGCGCTCGGCGAGCGCCGCCACGCCGGCCCACCTGTCGCTCTACGGCCACGGGCTGCTCGGGTCGCCCACCGAGATCAACGCGGGCAACGTCAAGGACATGTCGCAGACGTACGACTTCATGTTCTGCGCCACCAGCTGGATCGGGCTGGCCGCCGCCGACGTGCCGTACGTCGCCTCGGTGTGGACCGACCTGAGCCGGTTCCCGTCGGTGCCCGACCGGCTGCAGCAAAGCTTCCTCAACTTCCTGTACCTGGGCCGGGTGATGACCGGCCGGGGCGGCTTCGCCTCGAGCCCGGCGTTCCAGGACGCCCAGGGCCGCGGCCTGCTCGACCGGGCCGGCGGCATGCACTACGACGGCAACAGCCAGGGCGGCATCAACGGCGGCGCGCTGGCCGCGATCGCCCAGGACTGGACCCGCTCGGTGCTCGGCGTCCCGGCGATGAACTACAGCACGCTGTTGCAGCGCAGCGTCGACTTCGCGCCGTTCCAGCAGCTGATGGACCGGTCCTATCCCGGCAAGGACGATCAGCAGGTGATCCTGGCGCTGCTCCAGATGCTCTGGGACCGCGGCGAGGCCGACGGCTACGCCCAGCACCTGACCCGCGACCCGTTGCCCGGCACGCCGCCGCACCAGGTGCTGATGCACGTCGCGTTCGGCGACCACCAGGTCTCCCCGGCCGCCGCGCAGGTCGAGGCCCGCACGATCGGCGCCCGGATCCACGAGCCGGCGCTCGCCCCCGGCTGGACCGACGAGGTGGTGCCGTACTGGGGCATCCGCCCGATCCCCCACTACCCGTACCACGGCTCGGCGTTCGTGGTGTGGAACAGCGGGCTGGCGTTCGCGCCGCCGCCGACCAACCTGGCGCCGGCCGGGCCGCAGTACGGCACCGACCCACACGAGTTCCCGCGGGCGCAGCCCGAGGCGCAGCAGCAGAAGGCGGCGTTCCTGCTCACCGGAAAGGTGATCGACGTCTGCGGCGGCGGCCCGTGCCCCTAGCCAAACCGGTCGACTCGTGACGGCATGCGGCAGGCTCCGCCTTCAACGCCACGCGACCGTAGCCCGCCAGGTGGTGTCGGCGGGAACGCGCCTACTGCGGCGAGTCCGGTCCGGGCAGCGATCCGGTCAGGCTCCCCCGTTGCGCAGGATCCGGGCGTTGAGCGCCATGTTCGCGGCGAACTGGCTGTTGACCACCCGATGCGAGTCGAGCCGCAGCTGCGTGGCCGGGTCGTACCGGCCGAGCTTCACGAACCCGTCCGAGAACCAGCCCTTGCCCGAACCGGTACCGTCCACATAGGCCGAGTAGGTGGCGTTGCCGGGCCAGATCACCCGGGTGAGCAGCGACGAGAGGGCCGTCATGTCGGCGTCGGTCCAGGCGTTGCCGCGGGCGCGGGCCTCCGTCACGTACGCCATGACGCCGTTGCCGTGGCTGACATCCTGCCCGGGCCGCTTCGCCCGCCCCCAGGTGTCGTCCCAGAAGTAGGCGGTCGGCTCCACCGGGTTGCGTCGCAGCTGCCGGCGCATCCGCTGGTCGAAGTCGCCGGCCACGGCCAGGTAGCGGGCCTTGCGGGTGGCGTCGGTGGTGACCTGGGCGAGGTTGAGCGCGATCAGAGCCCAGTGCGCGGACAGGTGGGTCATGCCTCGGTAGACGGTGTCCTGCGGGCCGCGGGAGTACCACTTCTCGAAGACCTGCACCTCGGCGAAGTCGAGCAGCCGCCGGTAGCGGTCGCCGGTCAGCCCGGCGTCCCGCATCGCGACCAGCAGGCCGGTCCCGTACCGCCAGAAGTAGCTCTCGTAGAGCGGCACCTCGTCGCCGTTCTGGCCGGTCTTCGACGAGGCCCAGCCGAGGTATTTGTCGTGGAACCTGCTCTGCGGCAACGAGGCCGACGGGGTCGCCGCGGCGGCCACGTTCTCGGTGAACTGGAGCGCCCGGTCGAGGTAGCGACCCTCGCCGGTGGCCCGGAACATCGCCACGCAGGAGTCGACCGAGTAGGACAGGCCGTAGTGGTCCCAGCTGTCGGTCGAGCGGGACAGCGGCAGGCCGTTCCGCAACTGGTAGTCCCAGCTCTGCTGGAAGACGCTCGTCCAGTCGGCCACCGAGCGCAGCCTGGTGACCGCCGGCCGCGAGGACGAGGGGGCCGGCAGCGGCGCGGACGAGGGGTCCGGCGGCGGCGAGGACGAGGGTGCCGGCAGCGGCATCATCGTGGCCAGCGCCTTGTCGTTCCCGCAGGCGGCGAGCACCGAGGCCGCGCCCAGCAGCAGAACGGTTCGTCGCGTCGTCACAGCGGCACCGCCTCTGCGCTGCCGGCCGCCGCGGCGTAGTCGACCCCGTCGGCGTGCGCCGGGCCGGCGTCCAGGAGCAGCCCCGCCGACGCCGCAACGGTGGTGGCCAGGACGGTGCGAAACAGGCCGCCGTGCAACCGACGGGACACAGACAGACGCATGCGTTCCTTCCCCGTTCTGGTGAACCGGCGCACACGATATTTCACTTTCAGTGATTTCGTCTATCGTTACGCTCAGTATGTGAACGTTCGGCTGAGGCCCGCGGCCCTTCAGTCTCCATCTAGGGACTCGGAGTACTCTGGTCGAGTCAACTACTTTAAGTAATGACGAATACGCGCAACATCACTTAGAGCACACACCACCGTGGGACGCCAGCGCCCACATGGTGCGCGAGGGATGCGCGGGACTCGGCAGGGGACGCGGGCGTCGCAAGCGGCGGCCCCTGCCCCTGACGGGACACCGGCCGCCGCCGCTATCGCCTAGCTCCCGGACGGGGTGACCACCGTGCCGGCCTTGCCGGCGAGGATCAGGGCGGCGTCCTGGAGCGCCCCGATCGCGGCCGTGTCG
>NZ_JAOSZE010000179.1 GCF_025630775.1 Actinoplanes sp. KI2 | reverse complement strand
AATGCGTGGCGCCTTCGACCCGGAAGTGTTCGAGCAGGCCTGGGGCGACGTCGTCGAGCGGCACGAGGCGCTGCGGACCCGGTTCCCGGACGAGCTCGGCGTCGCCTATCAGCACGTGGAAGCGATCGAGGACTCGCGGACCCCGCTGTCGGTGGAGCGGGTCTCGGTGGATGAGCTGTCGCAGGTGCTGCAGGCGGCGGTGTTGTATCCGTTTGATCTGGGGTCGGAGTTGCCGGTTCGGGTGTCGGTGTTCGAGCTGGGTGGTGGCGAGTTTGTGGTGTTGGTGTTGATGCATCACATCGTCAGTGATGGGTGGTCGTTGGCG
>NZ_JAOSZE010000178.1 GCF_025630775.1 Actinoplanes sp. KI2 | reverse complement strand
TGCCAACGACCACCCATCACTGACGATGTGATGCATCAACGCCAACACCACAAACTCGCCACCACCCAGCTCGAACACCGACACCCGAACCGGCAACTCCGACCCCAGATCAAACGGATACAACACCGCCGCCTGCAGCACCCCCGCCAACTCAGACGCCGACACCCGCTCCACCGACAGCGGAACGCGGGCGTCCCGGACGGGCAGGATGTCCTGATAGGCCACACCGGACTCATCCGGGAAGCGCGTCCGCAGGCTCTCGTGGCGTTCCAGCACGTCGGCCCAGGCGGCCTCGAAGGCGCTCAGGTCCAGCCGGCCGTTCAGC
>NZ_JAOSZE010000177.1 GCF_025630775.1 Actinoplanes sp. KI2 | reverse complement strand
GTCCGGATGACCGCGATGCCGCAACTGGTCAGCCTGTTCAACGCGGTCGGCGGCGGCGCGGCCGCCCTGATCGCGCTCGGCGACCGCGCCGCCTCCACCCAGGCCGCCGTGACCGGCGTGCTCGACGTGGCGATCGGCGCGCTCACCTTCACCGGCTCGCTGGTCGCCTCGGGCAAGCTCGCCGGGCGCATCCCCGGCCGCCCGCTGACCGTCCCGTTCGGACGGGAGATCTCGGCCGGGCTCGCGGCGGTCGCCGTGGCGCTCGGCATCTGGTTCGTGGCCGCTTCCGATGCGCCGCCGATCCTGCTCACCGGCATCGCGGTGGC
>NZ_JAOSZE010000176.1 GCF_025630775.1 Actinoplanes sp. KI2 | reverse complement strand
GCCGCCCCGCCGGTCAGGAGTAGACGACCGTGACCGTTCCGGTGGCGGCGGTCCAGACGATCGCGCCGTGCACGAAGTTGCTGCGCCGGCCGGTCGGGATCGAGTATTCGTCGGTGGTGGGTGCGCCCAGCCTGCTGCCCATGCCACCCACCGAGAGGTACTTACCCAGGATCGCCCCGTGCACCTCGTGCGCGCCGGTCGACGCCGTCCAGTAGATGTTGCCGTGCTGGAACTGCGAGCCGTAGCCGCCGGTCAGCTTCGTCTCGTCGGACCGCGGGTAACCGAGGAAGCTCGCCTCGGCGCCCATCGACAGATACTTGGACCGGATGGCGCCCTGCACC
>NZ_JAOSZE010000175.1 GCF_025630775.1 Actinoplanes sp. KI2 | reverse complement strand
TGCAGGTTGGATTGGCGGCGGCTGCCGTCCTCGTTGAAGGCTTCGTTGACGACGTCCCAGTAGGCGAGTTTGCCTTTGTAGTGGCTCATCACGCCGTTGATGTGGTCGATCATGGCTTGGCGCAGGCTGCTGCCGCTGAGGCTCTGCATCCAGCCCGGTTGCTGGGAGTGCCAGGCGAGGGTGTGGCCGCGGACTTTCATGCCGCGCTGGGTTGCCCAGTTGTAGATCTGGTCGCCGGAGCTGAAGGTGAACTGTCCGCGCTGGGGTTCGGTGGCGTCGGGTTTCATCTCGTTCTCGGCGGTGACCATGTTGAACTCGCGGCCGGCGATGGTGGTGTAGGTGGAGTCACCGAGCCGGCCGGC
>NZ_JAOSZE010000174.1 GCF_025630775.1 Actinoplanes sp. KI2 | reverse complement strand
CGGGATCACCAGATGCACCGTCGCCGCCTCGACCCCGTCGATCGACTTGATCGTGTTCGACAGCTCACCCTCGAGCGCCCGCTGATAATTCGTGTGCTGCATGAAATCACTGGTCGTGATCCCCTGCTGATCCAGCAACGAGTACCCGCTCGCCGCGTCCCCGGGCAAACCCTGCCCGGACAACGACAGCCGCAGCTCGTTCACCTTGTCCTGCGGCACCAGAATGCTCTGCCCATCATTGGCCAGCTCATAACTGGTACCCGACTTCTGCAACGTCTCCACGATCGCCGAAGCATCCTTCGACGACAAGTTGCTGAACAACGTCGCATACGTCGGCTTCGCCGCCCACGTCGCGAAGAAATAACCACC
>NZ_JAOSZE010000173.1 GCF_025630775.1 Actinoplanes sp. KI2 | reverse complement strand
CGGGCCGAATCCCGCGTCCAGGACCGAGCGGGTGCCGCAGGTCAGCAGCGCGCTCAGCCGTAGTAGCGGGTAGCCGGATCCGCCGTGGCTACCGGCCAGCCGGACGTATCGGTTCCGGTTCGCGTCGCTGTCGGCGATGGTCATGACGGTGCCGTCGATGACGACCGGCAGCAGGCCCTGCCATCGTGCCGCCGCGGCCGAGGTCGCAGCGGGTCCGCGCAGCAGCTCGAACAATGCCCGCATCGGTGCTGTCCCGAGTCGTTGCCGGGCCTGCCGCAGCGCGCTTGCCGACGGCGTGGGCAGACTCAGTCCTTGCAGCCCGGCGGCCAGCCGATGCCATACCTGCCGATAGCCGCAATCGGTGAACAAGCTGGCG
>NZ_JAOSZE010000172.1 GCF_025630775.1 Actinoplanes sp. KI2 | reverse complement strand
CACCAGGACGTGCTGCTCAAGGCCGTCGGCGACAAGGTGAAGTTCGAGTTCGAGCAGACCTTCATGTTCTACCTGCCGCGGATCTGCGAGCACTGCCTCAACCCGTCCTGCGCGGCGTCCTGCCCGTCCGGCGCGATCTACAAGCGGGTCGAGGACGGCATCGTGCTGGTCGACCAGGACCGGTGCCGGGGCTGGCGGATGTGCGTGTCGGGCTGCCCGTACAAGAAGGTGTATTTCAACCACCGCACCGGCAAGGCCGAGAAGTGCACGTTCTGCTTCCCGCGGATCGAGGTGGGCATCCCGACCGTCTGCTCGGAGACCTGCGTGGGCCGGCTGCGCTACATCGGCCTGATGCTGTACGACGCGGACCAGGTGCTCGCGGCGGC
>NZ_JAOSZE010000171.1 GCF_025630775.1 Actinoplanes sp. KI2 | reverse complement strand
GCTCCGCACGTAGACGTGGTGCTGACCAGCGGCGTAGTACGCGGTCGGGCTGTCCGTGATGGAACCGCCCAGGCTGGTGGAGTGCCAGCCGTCGGCGTACCACCAGTGCCACAACGCGCCGTCGCTGCCCCGCGCGTAGACGTGGTGCTGACCAGCGGCGTAATAGGCCGTTGGAGTGCCGGTGATCGAACCGCCCAGGCTGGCCGAATGCCAGCTGGTGTCGTACCAGAAATGCCACAACGCACCGCCCGGACTCCGCACATAGACGTGGTTCTGGCCATCGGCGAAGTAGGCGGCCGGGGTGCCCTCGATGGAGCCGCCCAGGTTGGACGACTTCCAACCGTCGTCGTACCACCAGTGTTGAAGCCCACCGGCGGCGTTTCGGCCG
>NZ_JAOSZE010000170.1 GCF_025630775.1 Actinoplanes sp. KI2 | reverse complement strand
GGCCGGCAGGTCGGCGCGGGGGATGTCGGTGTTCTGCGCGATGAGGTCGCCCAGGTCGCGCCGGTAGTCGATGCCGTAGGTGGTGCGGATGAAGTCCAGCGCCGAGGTCTGGTTGCCGTAGAAGAACCGGTCGCCGTCGCGGAGTTGCTGGAACTGCCTGGCCCAGATGGCCCGCTGCAGCTCGCCCAGGTCGGAGCCGGCCGGGTGCGGTTCGGCGATCATGCCGACGAACGCGTCCACGTTGTTCACGCTGCCGTAGATCGCCTGCAGCCGGGCGGCCAGCGGCGCGGCGCGGGCGAACCGGGTCGGCGTGCTCTCCAGCGCGTCCGCGTCGGACCGGTCGACCTCGGTGTTGAAGGCGTCGGTGAGCGAGGTGAACTGCAGGCCCG
>NZ_JAOSZE010000017.1 GCF_025630775.1 Actinoplanes sp. KI2 | reverse complement strand
GTCGGGAAAGTCAGACATTCCGCTTGTGAAGTCAGACGCCGCGCGATCGGGTAAGGGGGGATCCGGATGGCCGAGCTCGGCGAGACCCCAAGCAACTGGTGGCCGGCAACGCCGCCAACGTCACCGCCACGGCCCAGGCCCTGCGCACCCGGGCCGGCGAGTTGGAGCAGGCCGGCACCGGTCTGTCCCGGATCGACACCACCGAGGGGTGGAGCGGCCCGGCCGGTGACGCGTTCCGGGCCAAGTTCCACGGCCAGCCCCGTAGCTGGTTGACCGCGGGCGACTCCTTCGCGGACGCGGCGGCCGCGCTCGACACGTACGCATCGACGCTGACCTGGGCACAAGGGCAGGCGCAGCAGGCAATCAACGAGTGGAACGCCGCGCAGGCCGCGACCAAGCAAGCGCAGACGGAATATCAGACGTACCAACAGCAAGGAGGTACGCAGCCGTTCCAGGATCCGGGCGAGAGCGGGCGGGCCACCGCGAAGAAGACCCTGGACAACGCGCGGACCAACCTGGCGAACGCGGGCAACACCGCGGCCACGACGGTCGGAACGGCCCGCGATCGGGCGCCCGAGAAGCCGGGCTTCTGGAGCAAGGTCGGCCACGTCGCCGAGGAGATCGGCGCGGGCCTGGAGAACGCCGGCGGCGAGGTCGTCAACGCGTTGGCGTCCGTCGGGAACGCGATGCTGCACCATCCCGGGGATGTCGCCGAAATGGCCGGCGGCGCGCTCCTTACCGCCGTCAGTGTGGCCGGTGTCGGGGCCAGCGGCCTGCTGGACGCCAGCGTTGTCCTGTCGCCGGCCGGCGTCGCGCTCGGCGGCGTCTCCGTACTCGGGGTCGGTGCCGGAGCCACGATGGCGATGGCGGGCGCCCGCGACGTGAGCACGCACGCCGGCGGCGACGACGAGGTATCCCCGGCATCGACCGATCACACCGCGGGCGACGGCGCTACCGACCTGGGCCCGGACCTGACCGACGACGTTTCCCGCAACATCGCGAGACACGCGAACGAGGAAGCCATCCGCCCGGACGGGGACGGTACGCACTACGTCCGAGGTGTCAGTCAGGATGCCATGGGCGAGTATGTTGACGGCGTCCGGGACGGTGTGGTGCCCAACGTCGAGGAGCGGTATCTGAGAAATGGCCGGGTCGGGTACTGGGACCCGGACAAGGAGGCTGTCGTGATCGAGGACGGCGAGGGGGGCACAGTCTTCACCCCCAAGGAAGGCAAGGCCTATTTCGACAAGTTGAAGTGAGCGGAGGCCAGATGAGCCCCATGGTGACGTGTTTCGCGCCGGACGAGGTGGAGATCCTCGAGCAGATCACCGGCGAGGCGAACAACTTTGGCGCGGCACGACTCGAGCCGTACGGCTGCACGGTGAATGACGTGAACGATCTGGTCGCGGTCCTGCAGCAGAAGCCTCTTCCGCCGACCGGCGTCTGCTTCGCGTTCGTCGAGCCTGGCAGCCCAGTGGCCGAGGGTCAGCGGCCGCTGGACCTAGCCGTAGTGCGCTGGTGGAAGCCGGTCGTGGAGATGGTCATCAAGGGTCACAGCCCCAAGGAGCTCTACTACCGCACCGGCTTCGACTTCGAGGAAATCCGCGCGGCCGTCGAGCGAATTCCGACGACGCCACAGGCCGACCAAGTCGAGGAGGGCTCCGATGCCTGACGGCTTCAGCGTCGACCTCGGTGCGCTGGAGGAAGCGGCAACCGGAGTGAACTTCACGATCAACGCCATTCGGAAGACCAAGGTCGACAAGCTGGCCGGGCAGACCGGCGACTACGGCCACGACCACCTGGCCGAGACGGTCAAAGACTTCTGCGACCGCTGGGAGATCGGCATCGAGCACCTGGCGAAGGACGGCATGGAAATCGCTCAACGCCTGACCGACAGCGTCCGCGACTACGTGGCCGCCGACGACGCGGCCAAGGGCCGCATGGACGGCGTCTTCACCAAGCCGACCGGCCCCGACCCCGCAGCGCCCTGACGGTCGGCCCGCCGACAGCCCGATGCAGGAAGCACCCGGGATCACGAAGGCGCCGATCGACGGAACTTATCGTCGTGCGCTCCCCGCAACGGCCGCCGCCACCACTACCTGCAGCCGCATCTGGGACGGATCGTTGCGGTTGCAGGGTTCGTCTGGTGGGAGCTGGCGGGAGGCGGCACCACGGTTCGAGTCCGGCCGGTCACCGTCATGCGGGCGCGCCGACGCGGGAACGTCGGACCTGCTCGCGGCGTTCCCGGCGGAGCGCTCCGTCGGTAAAACGGGGCCCTCCGATTCGACTCCGGGCGAGGCCTCCACCCGTACGTGCCATCCACTGTGAGCGACGCAGATGGGCGCTGGAGCCCGCCGCCTCTCCTCCGGGCGGGTCGCTCGGAGATCCCGCACGCCGGCGCGATCCTGCACATCGACTGGTGTGGCGACGGTAACGCACGGTCCGGACTTGCCGCATATCCTGTCCGAGCCGGCTGAAGACCGTTGGCCTCGGCCAAACGAAACCCAAGGAGAACGCTCGGTATGCGCGTGTACTGCACGGCAGCAGGCGATCTGGTTCCGCTCGAAGCGAAGCCTCGTCTGACCATCTACGTCTGCGGTCTCACCCCGTACGACTCCATGCACCTCGGTCATGTGGCGCTGCTTCTGCTCTACGACGTCCTGGCCCGCCGGTTGCGGTCGCTCGGCTCCGAGGTGGTCCTCGTCCGTAATGTCACCGACGTGGACGACCCGCTGCTGGAACGGGCCCAGGAAGTCGGCGTCCCCTTCTGGGAACTGGTGAACGGCGAGATCGCCCAGATGAGTGCGGACAACGCGACGCTCGACCTGCCGGCCACCGTGGAGCCACGCGCCTCGGAACACATCGAGGACATGGCCGCCATGGTCGGCGAGCTGCTCGACAAGGGCCTGGCGTACACGGTGGACGGCTGGACCTATTTCGCCGTCGACACCGATCCCGAGTTCGGACGACTGTTCGGTCTGAGCCTGGACGAGCGCATCCGGCTGGCCCGTGAGCGTGGCGGCTTCCCGGACCGGCCCGGCCTGCGCAATCCACTGGACTTCGTGCTCTGGCAGCCGTCGCGGCCGGGTGAGCCGGAGTACGAGACGGCGCTCGGCCGCGGCCGACCCGGCTGGCACATCGGCTGCTCCGTGATGTCACGGAAGCACCTCGGTGACCATATCGACGTGCACGGCGGCGGTGAGGATCTGATCTTCCCGCACCATGAGTGTGAGGCGGCGCAGAACCGCAGCGTGGCGGACGGCTCGGCGGTCTCCATCTGGCTGCATGCGGTGCACGTGGCTTATGACGGTTACAAAATGTCCAAATCGCGCGGCAACATCGTCCTGGCTCGCACCGTCCTTGCGGAGCGCGATGCTCGCGTCCTGCGCCTCGCCGTCCTCAGTCGTTACCACCACAGGCGAGGATTCGAGTGGCACAACGATTTCCTCGACGACGCCGAGAGCCTGCTCGACCGCCTGATCCAGGCGCGAGCTCAGGGCCGCGGGCCCGGCGGCGACGAGTACGCCGTCCGATGTCTCGACCGCATCGACGACGACCTGGACTTCCCGGCGGCGGTCGGTGTCCTGGCGGAGTGGGCCACGACGATCCTCGATGATCCAGCCGGCTGGAGCGGGGATCGGCTGGCCGAGGTCGCGGAGGTTCTCGGGCTCGACTTGAGCGCTCCGCGCACCTCGCCGCGCCGCTGAGCCGAGCACCCCGCTGGCCGCTGAACCCTCCTCCGCGCCGTGAGAGCGGCGCTGAGCGGGGTTCAGCGGCCGGCGTGAGGGTTCAGCGGCCGGCGTGAGAGAGCGAAATCAGCCGCGCCGTGGAGGAGTCGAGGTCGCACCCGCGGCCGTTGCTGGGCGATGCGCGGCGGCGATCATCCGCCGGACCGGCTCCTGGCGGGCGAGCTGAGGGCCGGCAAGCCGTGATTGGGGATCCGGAACACGCGCCCATTCGTAGCGATCAGCGGCTGAATCATGAGATCGACGCCCGCGAGGAACGCTATCGTGCCGATTCCGGCCGGGCCGCCGAGCAGCACTCCCAGGCCCAGGAGAGTCAGCTCGATGACGCCTTTTCCGATCCAGAAAGGCAAGTCCAGCCGGCGTTTCGCAGTGATGGCCACGAGATCGATCGAGCGAATTCCGAATCCGCTCATGATGATCAGCGCGGAGCCGTAGGCGCACAATAGCGTGGCGAGTACGAGCAGGAGTGCCGGCGGCAAACCGGAGCCGCGCATCCAGTCGACCCGCCGCTCGATGTCGATGATGGTGCCGCAGAGGAAGAACGTCAATATCGGCGACAACGGTGGCCGGCGACGGGTCCAGACTCCCACGATGAGCAGGCAAACGATCGCGACCAGGGTTTGCAGGATACCTACCGTGAGGTGCACGTGCCGGAGCACGCCCAGCGCGAAGGTGTCCAGCGGGTCGGTGCCGAGATCAGCGTGAATGAACAGGTAGGCGCCGATCGCGAAGGACAGGCAGCCGGCCAGATAGCTGCCGATGGTGTGGGGCGTCAGATACTTCGAGCGCGGCAAGTTGACTCTCGTCACGATTATCCCCCGTGCGGTTGAAGGTGACCCACTGGATGGCAAGCGTCATTTATCCCGCGCTTCTCCTGCTTGATCAACGCGGCTTCATATACACGCGAGCGAATTGGAAACGGCAACGTCGCCGATCCGGTTGCGGTTGGCTCAGGTCGCGCAGAACTGTTCGAAACGGCGGAATCGCCCGGAGCCGAGGAACTCACGGGTGGCCTCGGTCAACCTGTCGACATCCACTTCTCCCCAGCTCGCCGCTCCCTCGCCGGCCGCGTACGCCGCCGACAGACCGTGCAGCAGCAGGCAGTAGCAGAGATCCCGGTCCATCCAGATGGCCCGATCTCCACCCAGCGGGAGGGCTCCCTTTCCAGCCCAGGAGCGCTCGGCCAGCGGCGTCCAATACCGCGCCAGCGGTGCTATGGATTCGGCGATCAGGTCGGCCGGCACCTCGGCGAAGTAGCCCGCGGCCAAGCGCCGAAAGGCTTCGATCGCCGCGGCGGGATCGTCGGTCACTCCGGGCAACATCAGCGCCGCGGCCAGCCCGAAGACGCCACTGGCCACGTCACGGAGCACCTCGACCGGCCGCCGCGCCTCGCCGACGATGGTCAGGGTTTGCGTCGAGTCCAGGTCGGTGAGGAAAACCTGCCCGCTCTCCGGTGCTATCCCCCAGTTGTCGACCGACCCGGAGTGCCGGAAGAACCCGGCCTCGGTGAACAGGCGCAAGGCGGCACCATAGCCGGCCGCGAGTTCCGCCATGGTGTCGATGAGCGACCGTCCCCGGCGTACCCGTTCGATGTATTCGCGGTCGTCGGCGGTCAGCCGTTCGGGTGCGCGGAGAAGAGTGTCCGCACGCTGGGGCCACGCGGTGGGCACCAACGTCGCGACCACGGCGAAATTCTCGCCGTCGCCGGTCGGGAAGCGCAGCGGCGGATCGATCAGCTGGTAGACGCGGACCGGACGCACGACGTGGGGATCCAGCCGGGACATGCCCAGTGCGGTGTTGAACTCCCGCATCGCTCGGTCGACCGTGATGCCCCCGAGCGGCGCGGGCGCGCTGTCGACCACCCGCAAGCGGCCGGACTCGCAGATCCCGACGTGGCCCCTGGGCCGGGTGAAAGATTGCGAGCTGGGCCGATCAACGGTCGGGCTCCTGCCGTCCCAGTGCCCGATTCCCTTGAGCTTCAGGGATCCATCGCCCAGGGGCAACCACGCTGTGCGGCCGGCCCGGGGAAAGCTGCACCTGTCGAGAGTCGTGCGGGCGGCCTCGTCGGCTCGTTCGATCACCGACGGCGCAACCATGCCCTGCGGCGCTGTGGCCGCCGGTTGCCAGCGGAGGCCTGTCGTCATCGGGTGGCTCCTCCTTGTGGGTCGAGAGCGTCGGTCAGACGTGGATGGGCGGGCCGGCGTGATCGAACAGCGGGCTTCGCCACCTCGATGCGTACCGGCCGATCCAGGCGATGAACGGTGCCTACGACGTCACCGGCGCAGGCGCGCAGCCGCACCACGGCGCACCGGCTGACCTGACCAGCGGTTGGTCCGGATCATGGTCGTCGCGCAGCATCAGCCCCAGCTGTTCGAGGAACCGATCCAGGGTGCCCGGCGGGTAGCGGTCGACGACGCTCGTCACCGCGATCTCACCGGCTCCGTCGGCACGGGTCTTCGAATGCATGCCCAGGCCCGGGAACGACGTCGTGGCGGTCGCCGGTTGCAGCAGCCAGCGGAAGGAGGCCTGGCCCAGCTCGGCCTTCTCGAGCGGGTCGTCGGTGTGGTTGAAGAAGACCCAAGGTCGCAGGGGCGTCCGCCCGTTGACCAGACCTTGGGTGCGCTGCAGGAGGTCGTGGAACGGCACGTTGAGGTTGTGCGAGCGCCAGATGGAGCGCTGTACGTGACGGATGACGTCGGCCAGCGGAGCTCGGCAAGGCGTTCCGCCGAACACGTCCTCGACCCGGACGATGATCAGTTCGACGAAGTTGCCGACCACGTCGTCGGCCTGCTCGAAGTCGCGCATCGCGGCGGTGGTGACCAGGCAGATGTCCGATCGGCCGGTACTGCGGTGCAGCGCCAGATAGATCAGGGCGGACAGCAGCGTATGGTCGGTCGCGCCCAGTTGCCGCCGGAGTCCGTCCAGGCGGCCACTTAGGTCGCCGGCGACGATCCGGTCGACCCGGGCCGGGGCCGGCGGTGAGAAATCCGAGTCGTCGTCGATCAGGTCGAACGTGGGCGCGTTCGGATAGCCCGCGAGCGCCTCGTCCCACGCCGCGAGCAGCTGATCGAGCTTCTCTCCGCGCCGTCGCTCCCGTTCGACGAGGATGTCCTGGGCGCGGACGGGTACCGCCGGCAGGCGGACCGGTGAGCCGGTGAGCCGGGCGCCGTACGCCTCGACGAGGTCGCGGACGAACACGACGGTCGACACCTCGTCGAACGCGATGTGGTCGAACGCGAGCAGCACCGCCCCGCCGGACCGATGCAGGTGGATCTCGGCGTGCAGCAGCGGCGGCTCGCGCAGGTCGATCACGGCGTACGGAACCTCACGGGCCGCCTGTTCGATCAGCGCGATGGCCTCGGCCGGCGGAAGCGATCGCCGGTCGTAGATCACTGGTGCCCAGTCCGGCGGCAGCGGCCGCTCGTCATAGCAGGGCTGGGCCGCCCGGTCGAGGAACGCGGCCCGCAACGCGCCGTGCCGTTCGACGGTGTCCCGCAACGCGCCGGCGAGGGCGTCGGCATCGATCGGACCGTCGATGGCGAAGCACACCGGGATCGACAGCGCCACGTGCGGGTGGCCCTCGATGATTCGCTGACTCACCCGAGTCAGCCGGTTGCGCTGGTTCCTGGTGACTCCCGAGGCAGCCGACGGTGAAGGTGCCGCGACGGGGGGCGTTACCGACCAGGCTTCGCGGAGCCGGCTGAGCTGATCGTGGTACGTCGGGGCGCTCAGAAACTCCACGACGCTGGGCCGGTCGGCCTGCGGCGGGCGCACCCCGGCGAGTACTCGCGCGAGGCCGATCGAGGTGCCGCCCAGCATGAAGAAGTTGGCACCGTCGTCGATCTTGTCGATCTTCAATACGGAACGCCAGGCATCGCGGAGCTTCGCATCGAGCTCGTCCTCGGCCATCGTCATCTCAGGCCGTGCGATCCGATACCAGCGCGACGGCGGGCGCCACGGCCAATAACGAGCGCAGCTTGCGGGTGGTCTCGGCGAGGCCGGTCTGCCTCGCGTCCCACGCCTCGACCGGCACGCCAGGCGCAACGCCGGCCAGCAGACCGTTCAGGATCGCCGCGTCCCGATCTCGGCCACCCGCCCCGGGCCAGACGGGCTGTCCGCCAGTCTTCTCCTGCACGCCGTTGGCCAGAACGATCACGACCACCGGCAGCCGGCGCAGAGCCACGTCGACGACAGCCTGCAGACCCGTGTGCAGGAGCGCATAGTCCCCGATCACGGCGATGGCCGGCCGGGCGGCGCGGGCGGCTCCGCTCGCCACGGATACCGCCGACCCGAGGCAGATCGCTGTGTCGGAGGCCGCGTACGGCGGGTAACAGAGATTGACCGACGACCCGACGTCGGCGGCCACGAAGAGCCCCTCACGCCGCAGATCAGCGATCGCCTCGAAGAGGTCGTGGTATCCGGCGTGCGGGGCGAGCCGGCTCGGTTTGCGGTCCACCGTGTTCCAGTCCCGAGGACCGTCGACCAGGGCCTTTTGCAGCAGTTCGGCGTCGAGCCGGCCTTCTGGTGGCAGATGACCGGTCAGCCGGCCGATGGTCTGGTGGCCGGCGATCGAGAGTTGCCTGATCCGCCGCTCGAGGGCCGGCATGGGCTCCTCGGCGATCAGTACCCGGTCGTGTTCCTCGACGAACCGGATGATCTCCTTCTCGTCCGTGCCGAACCGGCGCAGCACCAGCCGGCAGGCGTCGACCTCACCGGCCACGCCGGCCGCGGAGCCAAACGCGACGATCCCGGCCCGGTGCGGGTCGGCGCCCCCCTCGGGTCCTTCGATGCAGACCGTGGTCGGTGCCAGCGCGTCACCCCCGCGTTGCTCGGTGGCCTGCCTCAGCCGCAGATGTTGTACCCGGCCGAGCTTGGTGAGCTCCTGGGTGATCGACCTGTTGACGACGGGTGGCGCGCCGGACGTACGGTGTTCGGTCGTAGGCGCCCCGACGGCGCCCGGGGGAATCGGACCCACGAGGCGCAGCACCACCGGGATGGATTCCGCCTCGGAGATCTGTACCGCGGAAACGACGCAGCGGTCCAGGTCGCCGTCCATGGTGGGCTCCACCACGGGCAGCCGCATGAGGTCCGCGAGGTCACGACTGTCCTGCAGAGTCGTGGAGCGGGAGCAGTCCACGTCATCGGCCACAATTATCAGCAACGCGGCGCCGATCGAATGGGTCGCGGCATTGACGAGAGCATCCGCAGCGACGTTCAACCCATTTTGCTTGAACATTACCGCGGCGCGCACCCCTATGCAGGACAGGCCGATCGCATTTTCCACGGCGACCTTCTCATTCACCGCCCACTCGAATTGCTGCATCGATGCCCCGGCAGTGTCCGCCACATGCGTGATAGGTGCGCCGGGAACCGCGAAACAGAAGGAAATGCCCTGGCTTCGCAGCAGGTCAGCGACGGACGCACAATGACAGCGTCCATCCATGCAGGAACTCATGTACTTCCCCCCCGTTGGCGCTCCTACCAGGAGCGTTGGAGTCGTACGGTGACTTTCTACACAACGTGAAGGAGCCATACTTGCATCGATCACGGTCATCCGCAAGGGGTGGAGGGATCTTCGGAGCTGGGGTACGGTACATGTAGGACATTCGCTCGGGACGAGCTGTGAATAGGCTGCTTGAGCTGGGAAAAGTCTGTAAGTCGCTGACATGGGGGGAGCGCCGTGAGGCTGCTTCTAGCGCAGAACATGTACTTCCTGCCGTCTCGCGGTGGGGCCAACAAGTCGAATCGACTAGTGGTTGAACATCTCGCAAGCAAGGGCCACGAAGTGCACGTGGTCGCCCCATTGAAGGGGCAGATTCAGTACCGCGAACTGGCTGACATGCCCGCCTATCTCACCTCGCTCGGGGCTCGGATAATCGACCGCTCCGACCATTTGCTCACCTACGAGCACCGGGGTGTCACCGTGCACGGCGTCGAGCGTGCGCAGGACCTGTCTCGCGCGGTTGCCCGCGAGCTCGAGGCGGCGTCGACCGACTTCGCGCTGGTCTCCAACGACGACCCCGGGATGATGCTGCTCTCCGCCGCGTTGCGGCGTGCTCGCGTGCTCTACCTCGTGCACACGCTGCCCCAGCTGCCGTTCGGGCCGCGAGCGTTCTATCCGAGCGAGAGCGCCACGGCCATGATCCGGCGGACGGCCGGCATCGTCTCCATCAGTCGCGCCACCCACGACTACCTCGAGGAGTACGCCGGCCTGCCGTCCGAGGTGATCTATCCGGACGTCTACTCCGGCGTTTCGCTTCGCGATCCCGATCCGGCCGAACAGCGGTACGTCACGCTGGTCAATGCCTGCCAATACAAGGGCATCGACCTCTTCCTGGCGATGGCGGACGCGCTCCCCGACGTTCCGTTCCTGGCGGTCGAGGGCTGGGGCACGACCGATGCCGACCGGGCGGCGCTCGCCGCGCGGCCGAACATCGAGATCAGCCCCGGTGGCGACGACATGGACGCGATCTATGGCCGGACCCGGGTGCTGGTCATGCCGTCACTCTGGGACGAGACGTTCGGGTACTGCTGCGTCGAAGCGATGCTTCGTGGCGTGCCGGTGCTCGCCGCGGACGTCTGCGGTATGCGCGAGTCGAAGCTGGGTGTTGACTACGTCCTCCCGGTCCGGCCGATCGAGCGATATCCGGAGGCGACCTCGGCCGTACTGCCCAAGGGGCGCGTTCCGGAGCAGGACCCGCGGCCGTGGATCAGCACACTCCGTGGGCTGCTCAGCGACGACGACCGGTATCAGCGGCTCGCTCGCCAGTCCCGCGACGCCGCCACCGCGTTCGTGGACAGCCTGGAACCGGACGCGATCGAGCGCCTCCTGATTCGCCTGCGCGACGACGTGGGTGTCGCCGCAACGCGGTAGGGACTCGCTGACTGCTGGAACGGAGTGGGAATGACCATCCGCACCACTGATCAGGACGACCGGCAACGCCAGCTCACCGTGCTCTTCGCCGAGACTCTCGGTCGGGCTCAGCTGGCGGCCGACGACGATTTCTTCGCCGCCGGCGGTGGGCCGGACGACGTCCGGGAACTCCTGCGCAGGATCCGGGTCGAGCTGCGAACACGGCTGACCGAACAGACGTTGGCCGAGCACCGGACTCCGCGGACACTGGCCGCCTTCCTGGCCGACGACCGGCCGGGACCGGATCCGGCGGTGGTGCTGCCATTGCGCCGCTCGGGCGCGCAGGCACCGCTGTTCTGTATCCACCCCGGTAGCGGATTCGGGCTGCCCTACGCCACGCTGCTGCCGCACCTCGATCCGCAGCTGCCGGTATACGCGCTGCAGGCCCGGGGGCTGGTTCGCCAGGAGCGGTTGGCGGCTACGCTCGACGACCTGGCCGACGACTACACGGCGCAGATCCTCGCAGTCCACCCGGACGGGCCCCATCGACTCCTGGGCTGGTGCATCGGCGGCCGGCTGGCGTTCGAGATCGCCTGCCGGCTGCGCGCCGCGGGTCGCGAGGTGGACCTGCTGACGGTCGTCAGCTCCTGTCCCGTGGCGCCCGATCCGCTGCCCGAGGCGGAAATGATCCTCCGGCAGATGCTTCTGCCGCCGGGCCGGGACGATCTCGATGCCGAACTGAACGCGCTGTGCCGCCTGCCGATCGACTACGACCGCCTGCATGAGTGCCTGAGGCGGACGTCGCATCCGATGGCACGCCTCAACGAGCGCGCCTTCGCCGCGATCTTCGACCTCTATCGCCATCACGAGCGGCTCTCCCGCACCCCGGTCGGGCGGGTCTACGACGGTGACCTGCTCTGCGTGACCGCCGAATCCCCCGGTTCGGCCGAAGCGACGGTCGTTGACCAGTGGCGCGCCGTCGTCGGCGGCCGGGTCGCCGAGTATCCGCTGGCCTGCCGCCATACCGAGGTGCTCGAACCGGTGCCGGCCGCCGGCATCGCGGCGGCGATCACGGCGGCGCTGTCCGGTCCGGTCGAACGCCACGTCCAGGAAAGGGGGGCCGCGTGAGCCGGCCGACGGTCACCCAGATTCGATCGACGCTCGCCGACGTGTGGTACGAGTTGCTGGGCCACCGCCCGCAGGCCCACAGCGGCTTCTTCGATCTCGGCGGTAGCTCGATGCACCTGGTCATGTTGACCCTTGCGGTGGACGAGCGGTTCGGCGTGGACCTCGCGATCGACGATCTGTTCGGCGAGGACTTCGCCTTCGAGGAGAACGTGACCGCGGTGACGCGCGCCATCGGCGTCGAGGAGGCGGCGGCCGAGACGGGCGGCGAATCCCGATGAGCCGCTTCGTCCTCGTGGCACACGGGACCCGCGGCGACGTCGACCCCTTCCTCGCGCTCGCCGGGGTGCTGCACCGACGCGGTCACGAGGTGGCGGTACACACGCATGCGGTGTTCGAGAAGACGGCCCGTGCCACCGGAGCGCGTTTCCGGCCGATCGACAACGCGGCCGAATACGACCGCCATCTGCGCCGGACCGCGACGCTCATCCACCCGCACCCGGTCGGCGCGGTGAACGCCTACTACCGCGACCCCGAGAGATTCCTCGACCGGATATCGGTCGCCGGTGGCTTCCCCCAACTCCGGGGAGAGGCGCTGGCGTTGTGCGCGGAAGGACCCGGATCTGTTCTCATCGGCCGGGTCACGTCGGCATTGTCCGCGCTGATAGCCGCCGAAGTGCTGGACAGCCGGGTCGTCCAGCTTTCGCTGTCGCCGTTTCAGTCCGCCACCGCGCCGGTCACCGCGATGCACCTGGCCCGAGCGGCGGCCGGACCGGTCAACCGGATTCGGGCCGAGCTCGGCCTGCGGCCGATCAGCGAATGGCACCGGTGGCTCAGTCGTGCGGATCTCACCGTGGGGCTGTGGCCGGCCTGGTTCGATCGGGCCGGCAAACCCGCACCGGCGGGGACGATGCTGACCGACTTCGCGCCGGTCGAACAGGCATCCCCCGGCTCGGCGTCCCCATCCCGGACCGCCGCCGTTCTGGTCACCGGCGGCACCGGACGGATGGTGCACGGCGACTTCTATCCCGCCGCGCTGGCCGGGCTCGCCGCCATCGGCCGACCGGTCGTGGTGGTGACCAGACATCCGGACCTGCTCCCTGCCCGGCTGCCGGTCAACGTGGAACACCGCACCGAACTCAATTTCGGCCAGGTGCTGCCGAGCGTGGCCGCGGTGGTGCACCACGGCGGCATCAACACTTGCGCGGCCGCGCTGGCCGCGGGCACGCCGCAGCTGATCCTCGCGCACGGCGGGGACCGGCCGGACAACGGTGCCCGCCTGGAGCGGCTCGGCTTGGCCCGCTGCCTGACCCACCCGCAGTGGACCGCCGATCGGATCCACGCCGAGGTCGAGGCCTTGACGGCGCGTGCCCCCCGGGGCGCACCCGGCCCGGTCGCCGCCGCGACCGGCATCGGTGAACTGGCCGACGCGTGTGCCGCACTGTGCCCGACCCGGGAGGTGGTCGCATGATCGAGGCGCTGACCCAGCTCGTCCGGTCCGGCGCGGCGGTGGCCGAATATCCGGCGGTGCGCAGCCTGCTCGCGGGTGTCGGCGACGACGATCTGCCGCGTGCAGGTCGCCTGCTGGCGCGGCTCGAACCAGCCGAGGTGCTGGACGCCCATCCGGACACGCCCACGCTCGCCGTCGCGGTGACCGGCCACGGCACGGTGGCGCCCATGGTGCCGATGCTGACCGCCGAACTCGCCCGGCACGGCATTCTCGCCCGCCCATGGGTGTCCGGGTTCGAGGCGTACGTCTTCGACCTGGGTGATCCCGGCAGCGACCTGTACGCGTCCAACCCGGACCTGGTGGTGTGCCTGCTGAGTGCCGAGGTGGTGTTCGACGCGGTCCCGACGCCGTGGACCGTACCGGACGTGGCCCGCCTGTGGCGCGAGAACCTGGTCCTGCTGGAGGCGCTGGCCGATTGTTTCGCCCAGAACGGGCGGGGAACGCTGGTCTTCAACACCGTGCCGTTACCGCGGCGATTCACCGCCCAGCTTGTGGACTATCCGTCCCGCGCCGAATTGGGCGCAGTCTGGCGGGAGGCCAACGCCCGGCTGCTGCGCCTGGGCGAGAACAATCCGTCGGTAGTGGTGCTCGATCTCGAACCGCTGGCGCTGGACGTGCCGATGGTGCGAGATGCCCGGCTGAGTCAGCACGCGAAAGTCCATCTGAGTCCCGGTGTGCTGGCCGGGTACGCGCGGGAGATCGGGCACCTCGCCGCCCACCTGGTCGGCGCGACCCGCAAAGTGCTGGCGCTCGACCTGGACGGCACGGTGTGGGGCGGGGTGCTGGCCGACAACGGTGTGGAAGGCATCGCGGTCGGCAGTGGCTACCGGGGCGCTGCCTTCACCGTATTCCAGCGGATCGTGAAACAGCTCGGCGTGCAGGGAGTGGTGCTCGCGGCGGTGAGCAAGAACGACCCGGACGAGGTCCGGGCCGCGCTGCGTGACCACCCGGACCTGGTATTGCGGGAGGACGATTTCGCCGTGGTCGCGGCGAACTGGGAGCCGAAGCCGGCGAACCTGAGCGACCTGGCAGAGACGCTCAACGTCAGGCTGGACTCGTTGGTGTTCGTGGACGACAGCTCGTTCGAATGCGAGTTGGTCCGCAGTCACCTGCCCGAGGTCGCCGTGCTGGAAGTCGGCCCGGAGCCCGCACTGCACCCGGATCGGCTGCTGAGCGAAGGCTGGTTCGACGTCCGCGCGATCACTGCCGAGGACCGGCGTCGCCCGGCGGATTACCGGCAGGAGCGGGTCCGGCGTGACTTCCTGCAGCGGTTCGACTCGATCGAGGACTACCTGCGGGAGCTGAATCTCCGGGTCGTGCTGGCGCCGATGGACCCCGGCGAGACGGACCGCGTCGCCCAACTCACGCTGCGTACCAATCAGTTCAATCTGACGCATCGGCGGATGCAGCCGGCCGATGTCGAACAGTGGGCCGCTGATCCGGATGGATTAATCCTGACCATCCGGGCGGCGGACCGGTTCGGCGACTCGGGTCTGGTCGGCGTGTTCGTCGCCCGGCGGGCCGGCGACGTGTTATGCGTGGAGAACTTCATGATCAGCTGCCGGGTGTTCTCCCGCGGCATCGAGCGGGCTTGTCTCGTCGCGCTGCTGGCGCGAGCCAGAGAAGCCGGCTTCACCGCGGTGGACGGCCTGTATCGCAAGCATCCGAAGGCCACCGTCGTGGCCGAGCTGTATCCGGCGTACGGCTTCCACCGTTTGCCCTCCCGCCCGAATGACGATCCGGAGGTGGTCACCTACCGGCACGACCTGCGGCACCTTCCCAGCGGTGCGACGCATATCAAGTTGACGGTGAACCTCGAGGAAGTGGTGCCCTGTGACGGTCGATGAGTTCCTGGCGCTGCTGCACGACCACATCGCCCTCCCGGTCACCGTGCGGGACATGGACCGGCCGCTGGACGACGTGCCGGGGTGGGACTCGCTGAACCTGATCTGGCTGGCCGCCGAAATGGCGCGGCGTTGCGACCGGGGGGTCGACCTGCCGGATCTGCTGGAGGCGCCGAGCCTGCGGGCGATCCACCAATTATATGCGGGCGGCTAAGACCCGCCGCGCGCGATAACTCAATCCTCAAGCCCCGGGTTCTCCTTATGCGGAAACGACCCGGAGCGGCTTACCGTGTCAAAAAACAAGCAGTTTAGTTCCGGAACCTCGATCTATCATGATCAATAGCTGCTAATGGGTTGTCAGGCATGTGGCAGGTGGATAGGCTCCCCGGAGATCTCCGTATTCAACGGCCTTCTAGCGGGGGAGTATTAAGTTGCCTCTAGACCTTCGAACCAATGAATGGCAACAGGAGAGCAGCGCGGCGAAACTCTGGACATCGCGCCCGGACGGCACCGTTCAGTGCCACCTTTCGCCGCGTAACTGCGTCATCAAAGAAGGCCGGGCCGGCTTCTGTCGCGTCCGCGTCAACCGCGGTGGTGAGCTGCAGACTCTCAACTACGGGAAATCCGTGGCGATGACCGAGGAGTCCATCGAGACCGAGGCCGTCTATCATTTCTCCCCGGGCGCTCGCATCCTTTCGATGGGCAACATCGGTTGCATGATGAATTGCGACTACTGCCACAACTGGAAGACTTCTCAGGCTGTGCACGTCACGGACGACACGGTGCACAAATACACGCCCGAGCAGGTGGTGGAATCTGCACTGGAGCGCGGCATCAATGTCATTTCCTGGACATACAACGACCCGGTCGTCTGGCACGAATTTGTTTTGGACACGGCCTCGCTGGCGCGTGAGCACGGAATCATCAACCTGTACAAGTCGGCATTCTTCATCTCGCTCGAGGGTGCCACCGAGCTCGCCGACGTCATCGACATCTTCAGCCTCTCGCTCAAGTCGATGGACCCGGCGTTCTACCGCCGGCTGACCAAGGGCCGCCTGGAGCCGGTGCTGGAGGCGACCGAATACGTCTTCCGGCGCGGACGCCACGTCGAGGTGTCGAACCTCGTCGTCACCGACGCGAACGACACCGCGGAGGACGCGCAGAAGGTCGCGGAGTGGGTGGTGAACGCCCTGTCGCCCGAAACGCCGTTGCACTTCGTCCGGTTCCACCCGGACTACAAGTACACCCAGGTCGGCCGGACCCCCATCGACCGTCTGGAACGGGCTCGTCAGGTCGCTCTCGACACCGGCATCAAGTACTGCTACCTCGGCAACGTCTACGACCACCCGGCCACCCACAGCTACTGCCCGAACTGCAACGCGAAGGTGGTCGAGCGGTACGGGCTGGTGGCTCGCCCGACCGGACTGGACGAAGAGGCGCGGTGCCGTAGCTGCCAGACGAAGTTGCCCTTCGTCATGGTGCAGAAGCCGAAGGCCGCCGAGCTGCCGATCCAGGAGGTACCGGCCGATCGGATCAAGGAGCGCCAGCAGCTCTGGCGTGGTGACGTCAAGGCCGCACACGTCGAGATCGACAACCATGACGACGTCGCCCGGATGGTCCGCGTGGTCGTCGACGGCGGCGGACACGACGGTGAGGTGATCCGGGAGGTCCCGATCATGGCGAAGTCGAGGTTCCGGGTGATCGTCTGCAAGTCCTTCGGAGACGACCGTGGGGTACGGGTCCTCGCCCCCGAGGGCGTCGAGGTGACCTGCTACGAAGTCTTCGACCGGGCGCACTTCCCCACCCTGCCGGCCGAGACCGCGGTGACGGAGTCCGATTCCGTGCCGTTGCCGCTCTTCGTGGGAATGCCGTCGACTCGCGGTGCCGCCGATGCTGAGGTTTAAGCGCGACTACTTCGTGGTCGACATCGACGACCAGAACGCCCTGCTGTTCCTGACCGGCAACCATCGACTGTTCCGGATCTCCCGCGAACTCGGTGACCGGCTCCGGCTGGGCCCGGAACACCTCGAGCCCCAGGAGCGGGATGCCTGGCAGGGTTTGTCGGAACGGGGCGCGTTCTCCGACGAGAATCGGGAACTGCTCGCCACCAGCAGCTTCGAGGACGGCGCCGACCTCGCGATCAACGTGAACCTCACCAACATCTGCAATCTGGCCTGCACCTATTGCTTCGCCGACGGCGGGGACTACGGGCGGATCACGAACGCGATGGGTGAGGAGTCGGTCGGGTGGATCTTCGACTTCATCGCTGCCAACGTCACGCCGTCCCGGCGGGTCCGGTTCGAGTTCTTCGGCGGCGAGCCGCTGGCCAACTACAAGACGATGCGCGACATCTGCGAGAAATCCGTCGCGTTCGCCGCGGAGCACGATGTCGAGTTCGTCTACCGGGTGTCCACCAATCTCACCCTGCTGCCGAAGGGAGCGGTCGAGCTCTTCGCCGAGCACCGGTTCATCGTCTCGGTGTCGTTGGACGGCGGACGGGCCGTACAGGACGCCAACCGGCCGTCGAAGAACGGGCGCGGTTCGTTCGACCGCATCATCGCGAACGTCAGGGAGGTCCGGGCGGCGGGCGACGATGTCACGCTGGTGGCGCGGATGACCATCGCGCAGCGCGAGCCCACGCTGATCGACAGCGTTCGCGAGCTGTGGGAGCTCAATCTCTTCGATTACTTCCAGATCTATCCCGGGGTGTTCCCGGCCGACGTCACCACCGCCGTGCCGGTCACCGTGACGATGGGTAACCGGGAGCTGGTGCCGGCCAGCAGTCGGCGGGTGGTGAACTTCTTCCTCCGCGACGGCATGGTGGAGCAGTTCCGGAACTTCCTGACGAGCTATCCGTCGCTGTTCACCGCCGGCAATCGCTTCAAGGGCGTGCTGGAATACGAGCGCACGATCCAGATGGTCGCCGAAGGCCTTTTCGCCCTGTCCTTCTGCTCCGGCGGGCGGACCTACTTCACCCATTCGCCCGACAGCTCGATCAGCTCGTGTCACCGCCTGGTCGGCGACCAGTCGTTCGACGTGGGTACGGGCCCGGAAGGGCTGACTCGGCCGCCGGCGGACTGGCGGACCACCGTCGACAGCCACCCCGTCTGTGGCGGCTGCTGGGCACGATACGTCTGCGGCGGCGGGTGCAAGCAGGAGAACTTCGCGGACACCGGTGACATCGCGACGCTGAACACCGACTCCTGCCAGTACCAGTTGCTGCTCACCGAGGAGGTGCTGCGGCTGATCGGCCGGTCGCAGCCGGAGTACCTCGAACAGGACCGCTCGCCGTTCGCCGACCTGTTCGTCTCCTGCGGGCGGCCGACGATGGCCAACAACCGCGGTGAGATCCATCTCGACGAGCGACTGACCCGGCTGTTCGCGCCGGTCGGAGGCGTCCGATGAACACGACGCGCCGACTCGCCGAGAAACTGATCAGCGAACAGCTGCGCGCACCCGGTTTCGCGTTCGTGCCGGGCCGGCAGATCCGCGAGGATCTTCCGGCCGGCGACGCGGACTGGCACCGCTTCGCGGCGCATTGGGACGACCTGGTGCTCGACCCGTACATCGGTTCGGCCGGATCCGACCAGTTCCGCTACCGGCGATATGGCAGGTTCGCACTGCGCCGACAGCCGTCCGGTGCTGGGCTGCCCGTCACGCTCACCGCGCTGCCCGTCCGCCCGTTCGTGCAGGAAGCCGAACACGTCGGGCGTTACGAGGGGCGTGCGCGGCAGCTGGAGCCGGCCACCGAGGCGTTCCTCGAGGACCCGCTGCTGCACGCGTTGATCGCTTATGACCACGCCGTGCTGCCGGAGCCGCCGGAGGTCTGTGAGGTCGGCTTGCACGCCATCCGCGTGAAAGTGACCCCCAGCCTGGACGCCCGACCGACCCCGGAGGGCCGGCACCGGGACGGGCACGACTTCATCGCCATGCATTTGATCGGCAAAAACGACTGCTCCGGCGGTGAGTCGCTCGTGTACGAGCAGGGCACGGGCAATCCCGCCTGCATCGCCCGGCTGACGCTGGCCGACCCGCTGGACACCCTGGTGGTCGACGATTCGCTGGTTGAGCACGAGGTGACCCGGCTGGAGCCAGGCGGGACCGAAGGCAACCGTGACGTCCTACTGGTCGCGTTCTATCCCCTCGCAAGCTAACGACCCGATAGAGGCAAATCATCTCATGACGACTGGCGCAGGCACTGTCGAACTCGGCGGCCGAATCTGGCGACGCAACATCCACACGTACCCCTTCAAGTACCAGTACGTGGATTACGAGAATTACTTCGGGCCGGAGAAGGCCGTGCTGTACATCCATATCCCGTTCTGCCACACCAAGTGCGGCTTCTGCGACTACACGGTCTACGTCAACCGGCCGGAGTCGGCGTTCGCTCAGTACGTCGACGCGCTCAAGCGCGAGATCCGCGCGTTTCCGCGCAATCCAGCGTTCCCCGGTTTCTCGGTCGACGCGGTCTATTTCGGCGGCGGTACGCCCGGTATCCTCTCCGGCCAGCAGCTGACCGAGATTCTGGACGCCTGCCGTGAGACGTTCCCGTTCGAGCCGGACGCGGAGATCGGACTCGAGTTCGATCCTTCGACGGTGACCCGGGAGAAGGTGTCGATGCTGCATGATGCGGGCTTCACCAGGATCAGCATCGGCGTGCAGTCCTTCGAGGACCGTCTGCTCACCCTGTGTAACCGGGCGCACGACGTGGCCACGGCGGAGCGCGCGTTCGAAATGGTGCGCGAGAAATTTTCGTACGTCAATCTCGATCTGATTTTCCCGCTGCCGACCCAGACGGTCGCCGAGTGGGAGCGCGGGGTTGACCGAGCCATCGAACTGGAACCCGGCTGCCTTACCGCGTACGGCTTGGAGATCTGGCCCAAGACAGCGTTCCACCACGACCTCCAGCAGGGCCGGCTGCACATGCCGACCCAGGAGGAGGAGCGCCACATGTACGAGTACGCGATCGACAAACTGGAGGGCGCCGGGTTCAAGCGGCTCAGTTCGACCGGCTATTACCACCCGGACCGGTCGCCGGAGTACTGCCGGTTCCTGAATTACTACTGGCGGACCTGGCCGATGATCGGGTTCGGCGTTTCCTCGAAGAGCGTGATTCACGACCGGCTCTACACCAACGTGAAGCCGTTGAAGCGCTATTACGAGCTGATCGACGAGGGCCGGATCCCGATGGACTTCGCCACCCGGATCACCAAGCAGCAGGAAATGCGGCGGGTGATGATTCGCGGGCTGAAGATGTGCGAGGTGTCCCGGTCGTCCTTCCTGGGCCGGTTCGGCGTGGAGATGGAAATGGTGTTCGGCGAAGAGCTGCGTGAGCTTCTGGACAGCGGGCTGCTGGCCCGTCAGGACGACCTCTACGTGCTCACCCGCGAGGGACAGGTCCTCTCGACCAACGTGTACGAGCGGTTCTACACCAAGGACGACCTTGCACCGCCCAAACAGGGCGAGGTCCAGTTCGGGCTCTCCGAGCTGTACCAGTGAACTGATCCTTGTCGCGTGCCGCCCGGTTTCTCCACGCCGGGCGGCCACCGTAGGAAGGTTTCGTTGTCTTCATGGTTTCTGAGCACGCGTATGTCGATCTGGAAACGGAGAATCTCTTTCCGTGGTACCGCGAGGCGATCAGCGATCTCACCGCCCGTCTCGCGGCTCAGCCGGGTGTCGCCGGCCTGGTGCTCCTGGGCGGCCTTGCGGCCGGCGGCCGGCGGCAGTTCATGGACCGGTATTCGGATCTCGACATGTCTGTCTTCGTCTCGGTCGACCTCCCCGATGACGTCCTGCGCTTGGCTTACCCAGAGATGATCGCCGCGGCCCAGCCGCTGCTGCCGACGTGGTTGCCGAACTTCAAGTTCATGGTTCCGGACGGCGCATTGCCAGTCGACTGGCCCGTTGAAATCAACATTCACCAGCAGTTGTTGGAGTACGAGGAACTGCCACACGTCTCGTGGGATGCCGGCAAGTGCGACGCGTACGAGAACACCGGCGAGATCCTGCACGATCCGACCGGGCGCATCGGCGCGCTGGTGGAGGCGAAACTCAAGGCCGCCCGGCCCGGCCTCACGAACCATCTCTACCGGCTGCTCTCCTCCGGCCGGGTGGTGGTCGAGATCATGGTGCGCCAGTGCCTCGATCGAGGCATCTACCACGCGGCCCACGACATGATGAACGATGTCCTGCACAACGTCATGGTGGGCTGGTATGCGGTCAACGGCCGCTTCGCCCCGGTGCACAAGTGGCGGGTGGTCTCGCTGCGCTCACTGCCCTGGACGCCCGCCGACGCGGCCGTCCGGTACAGCGATCTTCTCCTCGTCAAGGCGCACGACGCGGACGACGTGAAGCGACGAATGGCCGGCCTCCTGGAAATGCTGGACGAGCTGCAGGAGCAGTGCGCCCGGACGTGGCCGGAGTGGCCGGCCGATCCCTACGTGACCGCGGTGCACCACACGTTCACCGACCGGCAGCTGCGCCGCGTTACCACCGCCGACGAACTGGACGCGGTCCAGGGACTCAGCCAGGAACAGAAGATGCGGGTGGCGGAATGGAACTGGCACAATTGGCGGTTCGGAGCGGGTGCGTGACCGCCTCCGCTGACGTCCGGGGTCAGGTCGCCTCGCTGCGTGAGGCGTTTGTGTCGGGGACCCTGCGGCTCGCCGATTTCGATCGGCTCGACGCCGCGCTCGCGCGGCCGGCCGCCCAGCAGCGACTGCTCTACTTGCACGCGCTCAGTCCGTTCCTCGGCTCCCGGGTGATCAGCGCGGCGTTGCACGAGCCCGAGCCGGGCCGGCTCGCCGCGATCGACCCGACCACCGTGGATCTGCCATACGAGACGGTGCACGACGCCGTGGTCGACGGCTGGCACGTCGTTCAGTTCCCCCAATTGCGGGCGCCGTTCGACGATGAGGAGCTCGATGTGCTCGGTTACCAGTTCATTCTGCAGATGCTGGTGTGAACCGATGTCCTACCGGAGGTGGCCCGGGCCGACCGCGAGCGCCATGTCGGACGATCATCTGCTGAGCGACGAGCAGGTGCTTGACTTCGTGGTGAACGGATTTCATGTCGTCCGGCCGACCCTGCCGAACGAGTTCCATGACGATGTCTATCGCCGGCTCGAGCCGCACTTCGGCACCGCGGTGCTGGACAAGGTTCCGTCCGTGGCCGCGGTCTATGACGACCCGGCCGTCCAGGGCGCGGTGGTCAGTCTGCTCGGCGTCAACGCCCGGTTGAACGCGCACCACAATCTGCACGTGTCCGGTCCGGTCAGCCAATATTGGCATCAGGACAGCCGTAACCGGCGGCACCACCAGCTTTGGCGGTTGTTCGCCATGTACTACCCGCAAACCGTGACCGCCGAGATGGGCCCGACGGTCATCGTTCCCGGCTCTTACCTGCGCAATGCGCCGACCGACGCGCTGGCCACCTATGGCAACATCAGTGGCCAGGTCGCCTTGACCGTACCGGCCGGCTCGGTGGTCCTGGCGCATTTCGACATCTGGCACGCCGGGTCGGCCAACCGCAGTTCCACGACCCGATACATGGTGAAGCTTTTGTTCGACCGGGTATCGCGGCCCACGGCGCCCTCGTGGCGAACGGATCCGGCGAAGGCGGCCGAGTTGGCGGCCCGCCGGCTCAACGAGGGAATGGCCGTGCGCTGCTCGCCGTCCGATAAAATCAAGGAGCGGCTGCTGCGCTTTCAACTGTGGAACTATCTGCGCGAGGGACGGGATCGGGACTCCTCGGGCGCGTACGACGTACAGCCGCCGCCCGTGGGCTGAGCCCGATCCGAGGGCCGGTCGATCACTACTCAGTGTGTAGGCTGGTGGGCGCTGTCGGGGCATCCTGGATGCCGGCATGGCGCATGATTCTGAGGAGCGGCGAAGTGGTCGAAGGAACACGTCCGAGGTTGTTCAATTCCCTCGGTCGCGAGATGCAGCAGCTGGCCCCGGCGTCGTCCGGCCACGTCGGCATCTATTCCTGTGGCATGACCGTCTATGGTGACCCGCACCTCGGGAATCTTCGCCCGTACGTCTTCGCGGACACGCTCCGGCGCATGCTGGAGTTCAAGGGTGTCACCGTAACCTCGGTCGTCAACATCACCGATGTCGGCCACGCCGTGGGCGACGGCGACCTCGGCGAAGACAAGGTGGAGGTCACCGCGCGCGCGCAGAACCAATCGGTGTGGGATGTGACCAAGAAATACACCGAGGCGTTCTTCACCGATTTGAGCAACCTGAACGTACTACCGCACTCACACAACCCGCGGGCCAGTGAGTACGTGCCGCAGATGATCGAGTTCGCGCAGGTTCTGGAACGCAAGGGCTACACGTACCAGCTCGACTCCGGCCTGTATTTCGACACCAGCCGGATGCCGGATTACGGCCGGCTGGCGCTTCGTCGGCCGGGCAGTGCGGACACCGATGTGCACCGCCTCGAGGCCGTCGCCGGTAAGCGGTCGCCCGCCGACTTCGCGGTCTGGCGGGCCGAGCGCGGCGAACAGAAACGACTGGTGCACTGGGAATCTCCGTGGGGACCGGGTGTGCCAGGGTGGCATCTCGAGTGCTCGGTCATGAGCATGAGCCTGCTGGGCGACCACTTCGACATCCACACCGGCGGTGTCGATCATCGGGAGATCCACCACGTCAACGAGATCGCCCAGAGTGAGGCCTACCTCGGCGACGGCCGTGACTGGGTGCCGATGTGGCTGCACAACGAGTTTGTGCTGCTCGGCAGCAACAAGATTGCGAAGTCCAGCGGCCGGGTGCCGATCCTGCGCGACCTCATGAACGCCGGCCACCACCCGATGGTGTACCGATACTTCCTCCTCAACGCGCACTACCGCAGTCAGCTCGATTTCACCGAAGCGGGTCTGCGCTCCGCCGCGGCCGGGTACCGCCGGCTGCTCGGTCGGGTCGCGCAGCTCGGTCCCCTGCCGGAGGCGGCCGGTCTCGACGTCGTCCGTGGACGACTGCGCAGCGCCGAAGCGCTGGCCGCACTGGCCGCCATCGACGACGCCATCACCGAGGACCTCAACACGCCAAAGGTGATCGCGGAGCTCAATGCCGTCCTCCGCCTGGATTCGCTGGAGGACGGCGAGGCGGCGTTGCTGGCGTCCGCCGCGGAGCGGCTGCTGGGTCTCAAGCTCGGCGTCCTGTCGGCCGACGAGGTATCAACCGCTACGAACATCGCCATGCCGCCCGATTACATCGAAGGGCTGATCGCGGCGCGCGCCACGGCCCGCGCGGGTGGCGACTGGGGCGAGGCCGACCGGATTCGCAACCAGCTCACCGAGATCGGGGTTCGGCTGGTGGACACCCCGCAGGGTACCCGCTGGGAACCCATGCCCATCGACGATTAGATCGGCGGGAACGGCCGCGCGCCTTATCGCTCGGGCAGAAATGCACGTCAGCGGAAAGTCGTCGGCTACCAGAACCGGACGACCGCTTTCACCATTGCGAACTAGGCATCAACCAATGGCTTCGCGTCTTTCGAGCAGTTCCTGCTCGCTGGGAAGCCGTGCACTCCGGGCGACTCGCGGGGGAGGATCATGACTGGCGTACGGTGGCGTGAGCTGCGGACGGGCACCGATGATCGGACGATCGTCGCGGTCGATTTCGGGCCGGGCCGACGGGCGGCGAGCTTCGCCGACCTCGTCCGCGAGCTCGGTCCCGGGCCCGCCGTCCGTGAGCCGGTCTTCGACCAAAGGAACGGTGACCTGCTCGAGCACGCGGCCGCGGAGTACGTCGCCGCATGGCTGGACGACCTGCGAAAGCAAGATCTCCACGTGGTCGGTGTGCTCGGATACTGTGCGGGCAGCTCGCTCGCTTCGGCCTTCGCCGACATCTGCGCCGAGCGGCAGGGCACCCGGCCGCCGGTCGTGCTGTTCGATCCACAACTGATCGACGGTGCGGCGTTGTATGCGAACTTCGAGTCGGCCGTCGAGTCGTTCGCCGAGGTGACCGAACCTACCCGGATGGCGGAGGCCCGCGCGCTCGCACGCGCCGCCATCTCGGCGAACCGGGCGCTCGGTGACCCGGTCGCACTGGTGTCGGCGGTCGGCGCGGCGTATGAACGGGTCGTCCACTGGGCTGCTGAGCTGCTCGGCGTGGAGGACGATCTGACGGATCAGATGACCGCTCATTTTCGTTCGTACCTGAGCTATCTGGTGCTGGCCGCGCAGGTCGTCGCCGCGCCGCCGGACACGTCGGCGGATACGGTTGTGCTCGCCTCCGCCGGGCACCAACTGCCCCCCGGCTGGCACGCGAGCTCGGTCTTTCCCGTGGCCCGGGAGAATCTGCTTGCCGATCCCAGGGTGGCCGACGCGGTGGAACAGATCATCGGTGGCGGGACCCGAGTTGATCCGCCTCCTGCCCCCATTGCGGAGTCGGCGAGGTCTTGAGCGACGCGCCGACCCTATCCGGCCGGGACTCGGGCGCTCTCGCGTTTACTTCTCCCGGTCGGAGCCATTCGCCATCGCCGCGGCCCTACTGATCGCCGACATCGCCTCGCCAAGGTCGTCGAAGGACGCGGGGATGTCCAAGATGATGGTCCGCACTCCGTCCGCTAGGTAGGAGCTCAGGATGGCGGACACTTCTTCGTGGCTTCCGACGAGATAGGGGCAGAAGGTCTTGTACGTGCGGAACGGGCGAAGCCAGTAGTTGTCGGCGTGCGTAAGCCGCTGGTCGGCGCGGGCGGAAAGCTCGTGATGCCAGACGGAAGAGACGGTTGCCTGGGCCAGATCATGAAGTTGCCGGCCCAGATCGTCGTCGGGGAAGCGCTGCTCCGCGTCACGCCAGGCCTCCTCGGCGGTGTCACGCGCGATGATGCCCAGGCGCACCCCGGTGCCGTGGCGCCCTCGCAGCGCCGTCGGCCGCACGACGAACTCCTCCGGCGGTGTGGGATAGGAGAGCTGCACGACCTGGAGGTCGTCTGCCGTGCGGGCGCTGGCCGGCGACGACCCGGAGACGTAGTACCGCGGCCGCAGATGCTTGGCGATACGCAGATTCGTCCGGGACCTCGTCACCTGGTAGTGCCGGCCGCTGTGCGTGGTCGCCGGCTGGCTGATGAGGCTTTGCACGATATCGGCGTACTCGCGCAACCGTTCGTACCGCTGATCGTGATCGAGCGTGTCGCCGAGGCTGGTGAGGTGGCCCTGGAAACCTCCGGCGACGAAGTTGACGTCGACCTGACGCTCGTACATCTTCGCCAACGACGCGATGGTGTTCGCCACCACGAACGGGTGCTGGTAGACCGGTTGCACGGCGACCAGCGGCACGAACGTGGATGTTCCCGCGATAGCCGCCTGCGCCACCGCCCACGAATCCATCAACGTGTTGTCGGTGTACACCAGCGCGCCGCGGCAGCCGTGTTCCTCGGTCCAGCGCGCGACGTCCACGACGGCGTTCAGATATTCCTTGCCGGGCATGTTGTCGGCCGAGGCCGGACAGGTGGTGTAGACGTCGAAATCGCGGGGCGTGGCCGGCGCTGTCACGCGACCGGCCCGATGGGTGATCGCGGGCCACGCTCAGCGCTGACGGCGTCCACCACGGCGCGGACCACGGCGTCGTCTCGCAGCAGGTCGGCATAAGCCACGTCGAACGCGACGTCTGCGGGCGCGTACGGTGGCTCTGGGACGAACCCCTTCGAGGTGAACACGACCGCGCCGCGGCGGTTCCCGCCGATGGCGCCGGCGACGGCCTGGTAATGCAGCGCGTCGGCGACGTGTGTGCCTAGTTGCACCGCAAGGTCGGCGGCGCCCAGCAGGTCACAGGCTTCGGTGACGAGGGCGCGGTACGTTCCGGCGAGCGTGGCCGCGTAAGCGGGCAGTGCCGCCGCCGGGTCCTGCGGCGTCCGGGCGAGCTCCTGATCGATGCGCTCGGCGGGAAGCAGCTCCTTGAGCCCGTTCATCGCCTCGACGTAGCGCTCCCAAATGGTCGCCGGGGTGGCGGTCGCGGGGTCGAGCAACACCACCGGCGGGCGGTGGCCGCCGTCCGCCAGGGTATCCGCGGCATGGCAGGCGAACGCACTGCCGGCGCAGTAGCCGATGACCGCACGCACCGGGGGAAGCCCTGCGCACGAGGTCCGGATGTCGCGCGTGAATCGCTCCGCGGCCGGCGTCGGACCCGTGCTCAACGACTCCAGGCTGCCGGGTTGAAACGTCGACAGGAACACCGCGAACGACGTGCTCAATCCCGCCGCGACAGCCTCGAAGCCGGCGCCCTTGCGGCCAACCGCGAAATCCATGGCCAGAACGGTGTCTCCGCTTCCACCGAGCGGCTGCCAACTGAGGGCACTCACGGCCGCGCTCCGCTCGACCTGCGGCAATTTCCCTGGCCCGGGGCGATGACGCGCTCGGCAAATCCGTCCGTATCGCCGTGAGATTCCTGGTCGTAGTGCGGCGCGCGCATTGCGTAGGCGCGCAGGCAACAGCAACCAAAGCGAAGTTTCATCTATCCCCCGTTGGTCGTGCCGGTGCAATGCCATTTAACCGGACCGCATCCGAACGCCTATATTCGCATCGACCCAGATGTATCGCAAGGCCGCCGACCGCCCGCGCCTACGTCAGACAGTGACATGCGGTTTCCTCTAAGATCTGATGACGACCGTCGATTACGGGGGAGGCGATCCGCGGCCGTGGTAGAAAGCATGAACCGAAACGGGCGGTGCCATCGGGCCGCGGTGGTGGGATGACCACGCGGCCGACGATCACCGAGGGCCTCAAGTCCGCCTGGGTCGAGATCCTCGGCGTCGATGACGTCAGCGGCGACTCGAATTTCTTTCATCTTGGCGGCGACTCGCTATCCGCACTGCGGTTACTCGCGGGGCTACGGTCGTCCGGGCACGCCATTCCACAACTGGTCGACGTGTTGGCGACCCCGATTTTCGAGGACCAGGTCAAGCTCTTCGAGCAGCAGGCCGACCCGCCTCCGAGACCGTCGCCGGACCGGGCTACGCCCGCTTAGCGGGTCCGAGTGTGTGCCGTCCGCCGTCAGCCGCGAACGAACAGGGGATCTCTGCCGTGGAGGAGCAACTTCTGGAATTCCTGCGTCGGCACCTGCCCCGGCACATGGTGCCGGTGGCCGTGGTGGAGCTGACCGAATTCCCGCTGACGCCGAACAAGAAGATCGACACAGCCGCGCTGCCCGCGCCGGCGACCGCAGGCACGGCCGGGGCGGGGGACGCGGAGGCCGGCGACGAGGTGGAGCGCGGCCTGGCGGAGATCTGGGCGAATCTCCTCGGCCTCGACTCCGTCGGCATCCATGACCACTTCTTCCGGCTGGGCGGCCATTCGCTGCAGCTGATGCGCATGGCGGCGCAGGTGCGCAAGAGCTATCAGGTGAAGGTTCCGGCCGGCGTGCTCTTCGAGCAACCCACCGTCTCGGCGATCGCCACTTACATCAGGGAGGCGCGAAATGCCGGGTAAGGGGCTGATCGCCATCGCCCAGCAGTGGATGTGGCTGCTGGAGCAACTACAGCTCGGTGGTTCCGCGATGCACCTCGCCGCCGCCACCGAGATAAGCGGTGCACTTGACGTTCCGCGTCTTCGACGGGCAGTGCAGGCGGTCGCGGACCGGCACGAGCCCCTGCGAACTGCCTTTCACGAGATCGACGGGGAGCTGTCCGCGGCCGTGCGGGACGTGGCTACGCCGCTGTGGGAGACGACGGAGGCGGACTCGCTGGATGCGGCGCTGGAATGGGCACGCACCCTCGCCGAACGCACCTTTGACCTCGGCCGTGCCGAGACCATGCGAGCCGGGGTGGCCCGGATCGGCGACGGCCACTACCTGTTGGTCCTGGTGGTCCACCACATCGTCGCCGACGGCTTCAGCATCAACGTGATCTACGATGACCTCACGGCGGCGTACGCCGGGTTGTGCGACGAGACGTGGACAGCGGCTCCGCTTCCGATGACGTTCGCGGACCACGTCGAGAGCGAGCGCGATCAGGCGGCGGGAAACCAGTGGGCCAAGAACATCGCCTACTGGCGGGCCGCCCTGGACGGGGCACCGCCGCAACTCAGCATCCCGACGGACCACAGCCGGCCCGCCCGGCCCGGCCGGCGCGCACATGTGGCCACCGCCACCCTGGCCGGGCCCGCCCTGACCGCGGTTCGCGCATCCGCCCGCGACTCACGCGTGTCGTTGACGATGCTGCTCGCCGCGGCGTGGGCCGCGACTCTGTATCGCCACGGTGGCGGTTCCGACCTGGTGATAGGCATGCCGTTTTCGGGACGCGACCGGGCTGAGACGCAGCGGCTCGTCGGCCCGTTGATGAACGTGCTGCCGGTCCGCATCCAGGTGGACGGCGAGGACTCGTTCGACCAATTGCTGAAACAGGCTCGCCGGGCGCTGCTCGGCGCCTTGCAGAATCGTCAGGTTCCGCTCACCCGGCTCGTGGCGGAACTACAACCGGAGCGGAGTCTCGCCGTGACACCGTTCTTCCAGACCATGCTCAATCACGCGACCGCGAGGACGCTGGAGCTGGACGGCCTGGACACCTCGTCCGTGCCGATCGACATTCCGTACGTCGAGACGGACCTGACGCTCACGGTGTCCGAGAGCGAAGATCAACAAGCGCTGCGCTTCGAGGTGCGGTGCAATGCCGACCTTTTCGACGAGCCGACGGCGCCGCGCTGGCTGTCTCGTTTCCGGACGCTGCTGAGCGCGGCCGTGACCGACCGGTCCGAACCGGTGAGCCGTCTGCCGCTCCTCGACCGGGCGGAGCGACAGCTGCTGGAGAGACTCGCCGCCGCACCGCCGACGCCGCCGCCGAGCGCCGCCGGTGTCGTCGACCTCATCGCCGCGACCACCCTGCGTTCGCCCGACGCGATCGCCGTACGGGCGGGGTCCACCACTCTGACGTACGCGCAGCTGAATGTCCTTTCCGATCGGTTGGCAAGCGCGTTCCGAGCGAGCGGGGCCAAGGCCGGCTCCGTGGTGGCGCTGCACCTCGACCGCTCGTGGAAGATGCTCGCCGCCATGCTGGGTGTGTGGAAGGCAGGTGGCGCATACCTGCCGATCGACCCGTTGTACCCAAGGCAGCGCACCGAGTACGTCTTGATCGACGCCGAGGCCTGTCTGATCGTGACGGACGTCGCCGATCTGGCCGACGAGCTGAATGTGCCCGCCCTGCCCGTGCTGCGGATCGGCGACATCATGGCCGCATCCGAGCCGGGCGGGTGGTGTCCGTCCGCGTCCGAGTCGGATGGGTGGTGTCCGTCCGCGTCCGAGTCGGATGGGTGGTGTCCGTCCGCGTCCGCCCCGCAACCGCCCTCGCCGCCGCCGGCCGAACGCGCCGCGACAGCGCCGGAGGATCCCGCCTATCTCATCTACACCTCCGGCTCGACGGGGAATCCGAAGGGTGTCGTGGTGCCTCACCGCGCCGTGGTCAACTTCCTGGCGTCGATGGCGCGGGCTCCCGGTTGCGCCGCGGACGACGTGGTTCTGGCTTTGACCAGCCCGTCGTTCGACATCGCCGTACTGGAACTGTTTCTCCCGCTGACGGTCGGCGGCACGGTGGTCATCGCGTCCGCGGAGGACGCGGTCGATCCGCACCGGCTTGCCGCGCTCATCGCCTCGGCGGGCGTCACGGTCATGCAGGCCACCCCGGTCACCTGGAAACAGTTGGTGGCGAGCGGTGAGCCGGTGCGGTTGCGCCTGGCCCTGTGCGGCGGGGAACAGCTGACTCGAGGTCTGGCCAATCAACTGCTCACCGTGGCGGAGCAGGCGTGGAACATGTACGGACCGACCGAGACGACGGTGTGGTCGCTGATCACCCCGCTGTCACGTAGCGACAGCACGGTGGTGCCGATCGGCCGCCCGATCGACAACACCACCGTCTGGGTGCTCGACGACAATCTGCGAGAGTGTCCGCTGGGCGTGCCCGGTGAGCTCTGCATCGGGGGTGCGGGCGTAGCACTCGGCTATCACGGACTCCCGGCGATGACCGAGGAGCGCTTCGTCACCGGTCCGCGTGGCGAGCGTGTCTACCGCACGGGCGACGTGGCCCGCCTCAACGCCGGCGGTGAGTTCGTCATGCTGGGCCGACGCGACAACCAGGTCAAGGTGAACGGTCACCGCATCGAGCTGGACGAGATATCAAGTGTGCTTCGCCGGCACGAGTTGGTGGCCGACGCCATCACGGTGGTCCGCCACGATGATCCGGATACTCCTCGGCTGGTGTCCTACGTGATCGCTCGCCGATAGGGAGGACGGCTCTCGAGGTTTCATCGCATGCGCTCTCAGTTTCCGGCGCTCTCATAGCGACGCAGGCCGTTGAAGAAAGCCGCCAGCGCCACGGTGAGGCAGTACACGGCGACCACCGGCGTCAGGAGGCCCAACCAAAAGACGGGGCCGGTTTGCAGCAGCAATCCGACCGGGAAGGTGGTGATGAAGGCGAACGGGATGATGACGCCCAACGCCACCTTCAAACCGGCCGGATAGATCGTCAGCGGGAACTTCGCCAGCTCACCGACTTGATGAATAGCCGTCGCGAACATCGCGCTCGGGCTGTTCAACCAGAAGGACACGGAGTTGGTGGCCAGGTTGATCGCCAGCTTGATGATGATGGCGCTGATCAGGAGGACGAGCCCGAGTAGCACCCGCTCGGCGGACCAGGAGATATCGGCTTTGGCCAGCGCCACACCGATCATGATTGACCCGGCCAGCATGTTGGTGAGCCCATTGATGCCGATCTCCGAGCTGGTGAGCTGCAGCACCACCGGATAGGGCCGCACCATCATGTAGTCGAGGGTGCCTTTGTTGATCGCTTCGGCGACGCGCCAGGTGCCTTCGAAGAAGAAGGAGCCGACACCCTCGGTCAGGGCGACGAGCCCGAACATCGTTACTACCGCCCAATAGGACCAGCCGCGCAGCGTGGGCACGCGCGCAAAGATGGCGGACAGGAAGACGAGGTTCACCACCTGCGTCAGGAAAGTGGCGCCGGCCAGGACCCAGAAGTCGGACTCGTACTCGAGGATGGCCCGCAGGTGGGCGGTCAACAGGCGAAAATATATGCGAACGATCCTGGTCACGCCTATCCGCCGTTCACCGTGAGTTGGCGGACAGCCACCCGCCAGGCCAGTTTGGCACCGAACCAGAGGACGATCAGCCAGCACAGTTCGGCCAGGACGAGCATGGTCGCGTGTCGGCCGGTGGCCCCGCCGACCAGGATCAACGCGGGAGTGGACACGAGCCCCGCGAAGGGCGACCAGGCGGCCACGACGGCGAGCGAGTGCGGAAGGTATGCGAGCGGAATCAAGGCGCCCGAGAACAGATTGACGATGGCGATCCTGGCCCATTGGATGCCCATGTAGTTCTGTGTCCAGAAACAGCCGAGCGCGAAGGAGTACAAAATAATGAACTTGAGCGGTACCGACAGGACCATGCTGATCGCGAAAAGCGCCAGTTGACCGTTGCGTGGCCATATCATGTCCTCGGCCGTCAGTGTCATGACGCCGCCGACGAGAGCAACCACGAGGATCTCGATCCAGAGCGCACCGAGCACCTCGGCGAAACGCGCCTCCTGATAGCCGACCGGTTTGACGAGGTCCAAGGCCACGTCGCCACCTTTGATCCGGAACATCATCCGGAAATCGGCGTACAGGCCGATCAGGACGCCGGATGCGAAAGCGACCAGCAGATATCCTCGCATCTGCTCCCAGCTGAGAGCGCGCACAGAGGAGTCGGTCAGCAGGACACGCCATACCGCGAGCATCGAGATGAACTGGAACAGCACGCCGAAAAGGCTGAGCACGAACGCCATACGATAGGTGAGCGCGCTTCTCGCCGAGGTGCGCGCCAGGGCCGCGTAAGCCTTCACGCCGGCCTGCTTTCCGCGGTCGCCGGCGTTCCCGTCCGCAGGACCAGCTCGCCGGAGTAGACCCGGCGGATGACGTCCTCGATGGTCGGCTCGTCGAGCTTGAAGTCGACGACATTGGCGATCGCGCCGGTCGCCTCCACGACCTCCCCCGCAGTCAAGACGAATCGATCAAAGCGCACGGAGACGGTCGTCGCCGTGTCTCCGACGGAGACGTCAGCCTTGGGAAGGGCCGCCCGCAACGGCCCTAGGTCGGCGGGGGACGCGGTTCGGATGTGGAGGACCCGCTCGCGGGCGAACTCGTCCTTCACCGCATCCAGGGCGCCGTCGAAGATGATCCGGCCATCGTCGATGATCACCAGGCGGCGACAGAAGCCTTCGATGTCGGCCAGGTCATGACTGGTCAACATGACCATGACGCCGTCGTCGCGGAGACTGCGCAGGAACTCTCGCACCCGGTCCTTGACGGTCAGATCGAGGCCGATCGTCGGCTCATCGAGATAAATGATCCGGGGACCGTGGATCAGTGCGGCGGCCAGGTCCGCCCGCATCCGCTGACCTAGTGAGAGCTTGCGCGCGACGGTACCCATGAACTCGCCGATGCCGAGCACGTCGTCCAAGTTCCGCAGGCGTGCCTGATAGGTGTGCTGGTCGACCCGATAGATGTCGCGCAATAGGGACAGGGAGTCGCTGACCGGCAGATCCCACCAGAGTTGCGTACGCTGCCCGAACAGCACACCGATCTCCTGAGCCACCGCGCGCCGGCTGCGCTGCGGTACCCGGCCATTGATCCGGACGCTACCCTCGGTGGGCTCAAGAATACCGCTCAACAGTTTTACGGTGGTGGACTTGCCCGCTCCGTTCGGACCGACATAGGCGACGGCTTCGCCGGCCTCGATGGAAAGATTGATGTGGTCGACGGCGGTGTGATATGTGAACCGGCGCTGTACGAGGTGCTTTACTGCAGCCGGGAGGCCGGGCCGGCGGTCGGCCCTCCGAAACACCTTCGTCAAGTTTTCAGCTTCAAGTAGAGCCACTGTATTACCATTCGACGACGCCAATGTGCCGCAGGCACAATCTACGGGATGCTTTCGGCGTTCGCACTACTTCTCGGTACCGGAACCACATTGCTGGTTCACTGTCCAAAGTATTGTGACACCGGACACATTCCGCTTCCAGGTCTGGTGCAGATCCACTGTGCGGCTTGTGTCGGATGGGCATTGGCTCGGCCGATCGCCTGCGACACGGCGGTCCGTGCTGTTCAGAGCCGTCTCCGACGGCAAGTAATGATCTTGCGTTGGCTCGCCGTGCCCTGCCCGCCCACCGCCGGGTCGTGTTGCTGCGACTGGCGTACGTCGGGATCACGAACACGTTCGTGTTGCTGCGACTGCTGCCTGGTAGCGACCGCGATCCTCGCCCTGCGGCATCAACTCGCGGCCCTGCAGCGTCAGCTTCCACCGCCGGCACTGGCATCCGCCGTCGAGGGGAACCCGGAGGGCGGCATCCCCGCGATCGTCCGCGGCCGCACTTCCACGACCTTCGCCACAGTCACAAACCTGGCTCATCGAGGACGGCGCCCCCGAGGTTGCCCAAGCCGAACGGCTCGGCCACAGGCCTCCGGGGCCCGCGAGATCTACAGCCACGTCAGCGCCGCCGTCGAGCAACGACTCGTCGCCGGCTTGCAAACCCGCTGGGAGCAGAACCGCTCCCCGTTTCGCCGTGACAACGTTGGGAACCAGGAAGTGCTCACCGATCGGGAAACGGAAGTTGCCACCCTGGGAGCGGCCGATGCTCCCACCGTAAGGACCGGAAAAGCAGAAAGCCCGTTACCGGATGATCGGTAACGGGCCACTTGACCTGCAGGTGTAGATGGTGGGCGATACTGGGATCGAACCAGTGACCTCTTCCGTGTCAAGGAAGCGCGCTCCCGCTGCGCCAATCGCCCTTGGCTTTCGCCGAGGTGGAGACGGGATTTGAACCCGTGTACACGGCTTTGCAGGCCGTTGCCTCGCCTCTCGGCCACTCCACCGAGTCAGCCCTGCACAAACCTGTGAAGGCCTCTCCGAGCGGACGACGGGATTCGAACCCGCGACCCTCACCTTGGCAAGGTGATGCGCTACCAGCTGCGCTACGTCCGCGTGTCTCCCGGAGGGCGTTGCACTCCCCGGCGACGGATGAAACCTTAGCCTGTCGCCGGGCGGCTTGCCAAACCGGGGTGTCCGTCGGCGTGCCGTGCCAGGTGGGGAGCTGCGGCTTCCCGGGTTATCCACAGCCGGAGAAACTTGCGAGCGCGCCGGTGGCCGGGCGGTGTTGGATGGCTCCATGAACTTCCGGCAGATCACGGCGGCCGAGCGGCCCGCGACGATGTTCCCGCTGCAGGCGTACGCGTTCATGCCCTCACCGTGGTCGGCGGAGGACGAGGAGGCCTACCGCCGGCGGATGCGTTATTTCGAGACGACCACGACGCTGATCGCCGAGGAGGACGGCCAGACCCTGGCCGGCGTCGCCGCGCTCCCGATGCGGCAGAACGTTCGCGGCCTGGTGCACGACATGGCGGGTGTGGCGTCGGTCTCGTCGCACCCGATGGCGCGGCGCCGCGGGCTGGTGCGTGAGCTGTTGCAGCGACTGCTGCGTCAGACGCGGGACGAGGGCTGTGCGGTGAGCGCGCTGTACCCCTTCCGCCCGAGTTTCTACGCGCGGTTCGGGTTCGTCGGGATTCCGCGGCATCGCACGGCGGCATTCGCGCCCGAGGGGTTGGCGCACCTGCTGCGGGCCGACCTGCCGGGCGAGGTCGAGCGGCTGCCGACGAGCGAGGGCTTCGCGGCGTGGGAGGGGCTGCAGCAGCAGCTGCTCACCCGGCGGCACGGGTTCGCCGTCTTCGACGACGTGCGGTCGGCCGAGTTCCGGGAGGACAAGTTCTGGGTCGCGGTGGCCCGGGCCGGCGGCGAGGTGGTGGGCGCGGTGCGCTACCGGGTGGATCGGCACGGCGGCGACCTGATCGCATCCGACCTGCTCTGCACCGGGTCGCTGGGGCGGGCGCTGCTCCTGCAGTTCTTCGCCCGGCACGTCGATCAGGTCGCCCAGGTCGTGGTGAGGCTCAGCACCGACGAGGTGCCCGAGCTGTGGGGCACCGACATGCAGGTGTCGACCCGGGGACGAGTCGCCAATCCGACGAAGAACGCCCCCATGGTTCGGGTGCTCGACGTGGAGGCGCTGGCCGGCACGCCGGTCGGGCCGGGCGCGATCACGATCGAGATCCCCGACGACGAGTTGATCGGCGGGGTCTGGCGGCTGGAGTCGGCCGGCGGCGCCCTGACGGTCGCCAAGGGCGACGCACCGTCGGTCACCCTGAGTGCGGCGGGCTTCAGCGGGCTTGTGTACGGGGTGCTCGACCCGGTGGAGGTCCTCGCCCGCGGTCTGGGTGAGATCCCGCCGGCGGCGGTCCCGACGCTGTCCACGATGTTTCCCCGCGAGATGCCCTATCTCGTGGCCGACTTCTGATCGGATGCGATGAGAGCGGAGGTGATGAGTCAGTCCTGAAGTGCTTGTTGGATGGCCGTGTTCCGGGGCGACGAGATCGCGGGTGACCGGTTGCGCAGGGTGTCCCAGACGGCCTTGCCGCTGGCGAAGTAGTCGCGGACGGACTTCTCGACCAGCAGCGTGGCCGGGCAATGGCAGCGGGCGACGACCCCCTCGGCGTCGATGCCCAGATGTCGGCAGAGGGTCACGGCGCGGTCCACATGGAAGGACTGCGTGACGACCAGGGCGCGGGTGACGCCGTAGACGTCGCGGGCGCGGATGCAGGTGTCGTAGGTGTCGAGACCGTGTGGGTCGGTGACGATGCGGCGGGTGTCCACGCCGAGGGCGGTCAGGTAAGCGGCCATCGCGGCGGGCTCGTCACCGGAGCCGCCGTTGCTGTCGCCCGAGACCAGGACCACGCGGGCCTTGCCGGCCCGGACCAGGGCGGCCGCGGTTTCCAGGCGGCCGGCCAGGCGCGGGGAGGGGCGGCCGTCGACGGTCACCTCGGTGCCGAGGACGATCGCTACCTCGGCCGTGGGCGCGTCGGCTTCTGAGTGGAGGTGGCCGCGGGCGGCGAGTACGGTCCAGGCCCAGGGCGCGCTGACCAGGACGAGGGCGGCGATCGCGACGGCGGCGACCAGGAGTAGGCGGCGGCGCCGCCGAACGAGCCTCATGATGCGGCGAGCCTAACCGGCCGCCGCCAACCCGCCCGGCAAGGCGGCCACGCCCAAAACGGGCACGAGAACCGGAGTGCGCAGGCAGCACGGCCACAGGACGAAGGCAGCGCTCGGGCAACGCGGCCGGGGGCGGGCCAGACCGGGCGGGCGCGGGTCCGGGCAGGCAGGCGCAGGGCCGGGCAGGCAGGCGCAGGGCCGGGCAGGCAGGCGCAGGGCCGGGCAGGCAGGCGTGAGCGAGACGGGCGGGCCTGGGCAAGGCAGGCGTGAGCGAGACGGGCGGCCCTGGGCAAGGCGGGCGCGGGCCCGACGGGCGGGCCTCGGGAAGGCGGGCGCGGGCCAGACGGGCGGCCCTGGGCGCGGCGGGCGTGGGCCATACGGGCGGTGCGGGTCAGGCGGGCCGGCGGCGGGCTGCTGCGTCCTCCGCCGGGCGGTCGCCGAGCAAGGCGGCGCCCAGGGGTGTGATGGTGTGCAGGACTGCCTTGCCGACTCGGCTGGTCTGGATCAGGCGGGCCTCGCGCAGGACCGCCGTGTGCTGGCTGACCGAGGCGGCGCTTACGCCGACGCGGCGGGCCAGTTCGGAGGTGGTGCTGCCGTCGCCGATCGACTCCAGGACCGAGGTGCGGGTCTGGCCGATCAGCGCGGCCACCGAGCCGCCGTTGGTAGCCGGGCTCGCGGCTCGGAACAGGGCCGGATCGCGCTCGACCGGGTAGACCAGCACGGGAGGGAGGTCCGGGTCGCGCAGCACGTCGGGGGCGCCCCACGAGAAGTACGACGGGATCAGGACCAGGCCCCGGCCGTCCAGGGCGATGGTCTGCTCGAACGGGGTGTCCACCTCCAGCACCGGCGAGCTCCAGCGCATCATCGGGCGGAAGCTCTCCAGCAAACCCTCGACGCCGTGGTCGAGCAGGGCTCGGGCGCGGCGGGCCCGGTCCGCCTCGACGTGGGCCTGCGCGTCCGGCCAGAACGGGGCCACCGCGACCTCGTGATGCGAGCGCATCGCCGCGGCCACCCGCTCGAGCACCGCCCGGTCGCCCTCGGCCAGCCGCCGCATCCACCACGGCGTGGGCTCGCCGAGCCGGGCGAGCTCGGTCATGTCCTGCCGCAGGCGGGCGGCCGGCGTGGCGAGGAGCGCCTCGATCGCGTACGGCAGGCCCAGCCGGCCCTCTGCGGGCGTCAGGAAGTCGGGATAGTACGCCCCGCGGACCAGCGGCAACAGGATGTCCAGGTCGGCTCGGCGGGTGTGCCGCACGACCTGGTCGCGCCACGCCCCGAAGATCGGGGTCTGGCCGGGCCGCATCAGCCGGAAGACGCTGTAGACGGTCTCCCACATCGGGTCCGGATCGGCGGCCATGCGGACACGGCCGATGTCGTCCGGTGTGAAGATGACGCGCAGCACGTCGGCCCCTCCGGATCAGCTCAAGGGTGCGAGCTTATCCGGGCACGGCGCGGTCACCCACTCCGACAAAGTGGGCTCAACCCTAGAAATGGGGCGCGGCCGCGGGGGCTGCGGCCGCGCCCGTCGAGCCGCCGCCGCACGCGCCCTCGCTGGGACGATCCCCCGTAGTACCAACCGCCACGGCGGCCTGCACGCCCGGTGGCCGGCTCGACCCAACGACGATCGCCGCAACCACCGGCCGGGCTCAAGACGTTTAACGCGTCGCTGAATAGTGAGGAAGGTATCCAGTCCACTTCGTACCGCGTCGACAACAATGTCCGGAACGGACGGCCAGGAGCAAGAACGTCAGTACGGCGTGGGAATGTGCCGAACCGAGAGGGCCGGCTCCCGATACCCGTCCGCTTTCTGGCGTTTCGGCAGCGTCACCTCTCGGCGCTGCAGCGGCTTGTACGGCACCTGCGACAGCAGATGGGTGATCACGTTGAGCCGCCCGCGCTTCTTGTCGTCGGTGTTCGCGACGTACCAGGGCGCCCAGGCCGTATCGGTGGTCCGGAACATCTCGTCCCGCGCCCGCGAGTAGTCGTACCAGCGGCTGTAGGACTTGAGATCCATGTCGGAGAGCTTCCAGACCTTGCGCGGGTCGTTGATCCGGCCCTCCAGCCGCCGGGTCTGCTCGTCGGCGCTGACCTCGAGCCAGTACTTGATCAGAATCACTCCGGACTCGACGATCGCCCGCTCGACCTCGGGCACCAGTCGCAGGAACTGATCGGACTGCTCGGGCGTGCAGAAGCCCAGCACCCGCTCGACCCCGGCCCGGTTGTACCAGCTCCGGTCGAAGATCACGACGTCGCCGGCACCCGGCAGGTGCGGCACGTACCGCTGCAGGTACATCTGGGACTTCTCCCGGTCGGTGGGCGCCGGCAACGCGATCACCCGGAAGGTGCGCGGGCTGACCCGCTCGGTGATCGCCTTGATCGTCCCGCCCTTGCCGGCCGTGTCCCGCCCCTCGAACAGGACGCACACCTTGGCGCCGGCCCCCTTGACCCACTCCTGCATGGCCACGAGCTCGCCATGCAGCCGGCGCAGCTCGTGCTCGTACTCCTTGGTCTTCATCCGAGGCAGTGGCTGCGCTGTCTCCGGGGCGGCGTCCGCCGACTTGTGTTTGGCCATCTCGCCACGGTCGCACGCGCATTCCGCGCCGGAGTCACCCCCAGCGGATAGTTCGCGCACGGCATCATGGGCGCATGTCCACCGCCATGATCTACGCCGAGTTCGCGGCCCGGGAGTGTCGTGACGTCTCCCCCGCGTACGAAAGCCTCTCGGTTGCCGTGTCCCGCGACCGCGAGATGATCGCCCGCCTGGATGCCCTCCCGCCCGCCAAGCGTCAGCCGAATCTGCTGTTCGCGGCCGTGCGGTTCCTGGACGGCCCGGTCACCGACCCGCGCGCGTTCCTCGACTTCACCGCCGAGCGCTGGCCGGACGTCGCGGCCGAGATGCTGGCCCGGGCCACCCAGACCAACGAGGTCGGCCGCTGCGCGCTGCTGCTGCCGGTGCTCGCCGAGCTGCCGCAGCCGCTCGCGCTGCTCGAGGTCGGCGCCTCGGCGGGCCTCAATCTCTTCCCCGATCGTTACGCCTATCAATACGGAGAGGTACGGCTGGGCCACGGCGAGCCGTTGCTGGACTGCGCGCTGACCGGTCGCCGGCCGCCCACCCGACATCCCGAGGTGGTCTGGCGAGCCGGCCTCGATCTGCACCCGCGCGACATCACCGACCCGGCCGACCGGCGCTGGCTCGAGTCGCTGATCTGGCCGGAGCACGACCACCGGCGCGAGCGGCTGAGGGCGGCCGCCCGCATCGCCGCGGCCGATCCCCCGCTGCTCGTGGAGGGCGACCTGGTCGACGATCTCCCCGCGCTGGCCGAGCGGGCGCCCCAGGACGCCACGCTCGTCGTCTTCCACAGCTCGGTGCTCTATCAAGTGCCGGACGCGCGGCGCAAAACCTTTGCCGATCTCGTACGCGATCTGCCCGGTCATTGGATCGCGATCGAGAATCCCACCGTCTTCGAGTACGACAACCTCCCGAACCCGCCGGACGAGACGCTGTACAACGTGCTGGCCTTGGATGGCCGCCCGCTCGCCTGGTGCCGCCCGCACGGCCAGGGCATGGTCTGGTTCTGAGCCTTCCGGCCGGTTCGCGTTCGGTTGCTAGTTTGCCCCTGTGGACGGTCTTGACGAGCAGTTGCCGGCGTGACTGGGCGGCCGAGAGCGCATGGCCACGGCACCGGGGGCGATGACGGCGGCACGCCGCCGGGTGGTCACGACGAAAGCGGTGGCGCACCGCGGCCGCACGGCGGCGCCGGGAGCGTCGCGCAGGCCGAGGGTACGGTCACCACGGTCATTCATGCGGGGCGGCCGGGTGCGGGCGGCGGATCATCCGACTCCACCGGCGGCGGCACTCCGGCGCACTCGTCCCGGCCCGTCGACCCTGAGGAAGCCAGGGTCATGGACGTCTATGACAAGCTCGGCAACCAGCCGCCCGAATTCGACATCGCCGCGAACGACGCCGCCCACGGAGTTCTCGGCGCGCACACCGAGGACCGGCACGGGCACACCGTCCCGCTGCAGCGGGACGCAAATCCGCAGAGCGGCAACCGGACGGTCGAGGGGCGCATCTACGGGGATCCGCCCTGGCCCAACGCGCAGAACATGTCGTACCGGTGGACCGACCCGGGCACCATGAACCGGACGGTCAACGGCTACATCCGGGACAACTGGGAAAGCATCCGCAGCGACCTGGCCCTCGACGGCGAGCATGAGGGCAAGATCGTCGCCGGCAACGCCGTGGGCTCGACATTCTCACGACCTTTCCGTCCGGATCCTGAAGGTGGCAGCCGTGTCCGAGCTTCCCGAACCGCTCCGCGCACGCATGCGGGAGCAGAACTCGGCGCCCGCGATCGACGTCGTGCGGGACTTTCTGGGCTTCAAGGTCGCCGACGCGGAGAGCCTGGACGAGATCCGCGCGGATCTGCGGCAGACGGCGCAGGTGAGCACCCGCAAGCTGCGGCGCGAGCTGGCGGCCTTCGAGGCCGTGTTGGCCGATCCACCCCCGGCGCCGGGCGCGCTGGCGCGGATGGTCGCGTGGGAGGGCAACTGGGTGCTCGACGATCCGTCGGATGAGGCGGCCGCCCGGTTCCTGGGTGACTTGGCCCAGATGCTTCGCGAGGTCCTCGCCGAGGCGGGTTGAGGTCGATGCTGCTCACCTATCGTTGAGGTCATGCCAAGCCGATTCGGGGCTGACCGGGTGTGGAGTGAGCGGGCCGCCCGGCAGTTGCGGCTGGTCGCGGGACCGGATGCCGCGCCGACCGAGCAGGAGCTGGCGGCGCTGCGGGCCGGCCTGACCCGGCGGGACGAGCCGGTCGCCGCGCTGCTGAAGGCCGTCGGGGTCAAGGAGCTGCGCCGGGGTGAGTCGCCGGAGGTGCGGGCCTTCGTCGCCGGCATGGGCGAGCGGCCTTCGTGGGTGGATGATCGGCTGCTCGAACGCGGGGCGCGGGCCTGCCGTGCGTTCGGCATGGACGCCGGGCTCGTGCTGGCCTACGGCTCCCTCCTCGGCGGGTATCGCACGGCCGCGGCGCTTGAGCCGCTGGTGCGTACCGGGCGGCTCACCGGGAGCGAGACGCTGCGCCGGATCAAGGAGACGACGCTCTGGTGGCGGGCGGTGACCGCGCCGGGCGGCATGGCGCCGGGCGGTGAGGGCTTCCGGCTGACCCTGCACGTACGGTTCATGCACGCGCTGGTCAACGCCCAGTTGGAGGCCGACCCGTCCTGGGCGTGGGCCGAGCGCGGCGTGCCGGTCAACCAGTACGACCAGGCCTCGACCTTGGGCGTGTTCAGCACCAGCTTCCTGCTTCACCTGCGCCTTCTGGGGGTACGCGTGACGCGGGCCGACGGCCACGCCGTGATGCACCTCTGGTCCTATGTGGGCTGGCTGCTGGGCGTGGACGACGCCTGGCTCCCGCACGACGAACGCCGGGGGCGCCGGCTGCTGTACCACTTCCTGGCCTATGACCCGCCGCCCGACCGGAACAGCGTGGGCCTCGCGCACGCCCTGATCCACATGTACGACGATCTACCCGGCCGGCGCGGGCGCTGGGAGCGGGAGCGGGCGCTGTCGGTGGGCGGCTGGCTGCTCGGCCCGCGGGCGATGAGCGATCTCGGGCTGCCGTACCGGCCGCCGTGGTACGCGCTGTCGCGGGTGGCGGCGAACCTTGTCTTCAGCCAGGGTCTCGGGCGGCTGCCCGGTGGCCGGTCGCTCCTGCTCGCGCGCGCGGAGCGGCAGGCCAGGGCCCAGTTCGCGCGCTGGGGCGAAGAGCTGCCGTAGGCCGTCGCGCCTGTCACCTCCCGGACGAACCGGCTACATGGGGCGGCCTCCTCAGTAAACTTCGATCGTCGCGCGAGCCGCTTCCGTCGTACCCCTCGGGGCGCGACCGGGCCGGCCGCACTGCTTATCGGGAATCCCTCGTTCCCTGGAGCACGCCTTGCCACCCCGGTTTGCGCCGAGGTTCCTTGACAGCGACGAAACGGGAACCGTGGGGGTATCACAGCCATGAACAGCCAGGACACATTCGACACGATCGTCATCGGCTCCGGGTTCGGCGGTTCGGTGATGACCTACCGGCTCAGCCAGGCCGGGCAGGAGGTCTGCCTGCTGGAACGCGGCAAGGCCTACCCGCCGGGATCGTTCGAGCGCAGTCCGGCCGGGTTACGCCGGGCCGTCTGGAGCCCGGACGAGGGGCGGCACGGCCTCTTCGACATCTGGACCTTCCGCGGCATCGACGCCGTGGTCTCCAGCGGGCTCGGCGGCGGCTCGCTGATCTATGCGAACGTTCTGCTCCGCAAGCCGCCCGACTGGTTCGTGCAGAGCTCGAACGGCGGCGAGGACTGGCCGATCAGCTACCGGGAGCTGCAGCCGCATTACCTGAGCGTCGAGCGGATCATGGGGGTCGCGGCCTACCCGTACGCCGATCCGGGTTATGCGATTCCGAAGGTGACCGCGTTCCGGCAGGCCGTCAACTCCTCGGATCTGCACTGGGAGCCGGCGCGGCTGGCGGTCAGCTTCGCCAACGGGTACGCGACGGCCCACCCGGGCGAGCCGCTCGCGGCGCCCAGCTTCGGCAACGTCCACGACCAGCCGGGGCGGCCGCCGACCGTGCGGCTCACCTGCCGGCTGTGCGGGGAGTGCGACATCGGCTGCAACTACGGCAGCAAGAACTCGCTGGATCACACGTACCTGTCGCTGGCCCGGAACAAGGCCGACATCCGGGTGCTCTCCGAGGTCCGGGAGATCGAGTACCGGGACGGCGGGTACGTCGTGCGGTACGTGCGGCACGACCCCGACAACGCGGCCGCCCCGACGCCGCACGAGGTCCGGGCGCCGCGGGTGGTGCTGGCCGCGGGCGCGCTCGGCTCCACCTACCTGCTGCTGCGCAACCAGCGTGCCGGGAACCTGCCAGGTCTCGCCCCGCCCCAGCCCGGCGGGCCGCTCGGCACGCGCTTCTCCGGGAACGGGGACTTCCTGGCGCTCGCGCTGCGGGCCAAGCGAGCGGACGGCTCGTCGCTGCCGCTCGACGCCGATCGTGGCCCGGTCGTCACGGGGGCCGCCGAGGTGCCGTTCGATCCCCGCGATCCGCGCGGACGCGGGTACTACATCGAGGACGGCGGCTACCCGGCCTTCGTCGACTGGCTCACCGAAGGGGTCGGGTTCGGCCTGCCGGGGCGTGCGGTCAAGTTCGGTATCAAGAGGTTCTTGGCGTGGGCGTTCGCCAATCCGGACTCGTCGATCGGGTCCGACTTCGCCGACCTGATCGGCCCGGCGACGCTGACCTCCAGCTCGCTGCCGCTGCTCGGGATGGGCCGGGACGTGCCGGACGGCACGATGTACCTGCGCGGACGCGACAACGACTACCTGGGCATCGACTGGAACCGGCGGTCGTCACGCGCCTACCACCGGGGCCTGCGGGACGCGTTGCGGCAGATCAGCGATCGGCTGGGCGCGACCTACCGGGACACCCCGCAGTGGCGGTACCTGCGGCGGATCACCACGGTGCATCCGCTCGGCGGCGCGCCGATGGGCCGGGACCCGTCGCGCGGGGTGGTCGACCGGCACGGCCAGGCCTTCGGGCAGGACGGGCTGTTCGTGGTGGACGGCGCCGCGATGCCGGGCGCGGTCGGGCCGAACCCGAGCCTGACCATCGCCGCGTTCGCCGACTGGTCGGCCGAGGCGATCATCTCGGGCGCCACCGAGAGGTGACGCGTCACTGGGTGAGGATCTGCCGGGCGAGCTCGGTCCGCGACCGGACCCCGATCTTCCGGTAGATCCGGCTCAGGTGGAACTCGACGGTCTTCTCGCTGAGGAAGAGCTTCCGGGCCGTCTCCCGGTTGCTCAGCCCGCCGGCCACCGACATCGCGATCTGCAGCTCCTGCGGGGTCAGCTGGGCCACCAGCCCCTCCGCCGCCGGGACCACCCGCTCGCCGGCGGCGCGCAGCTCCTGCTTGGCCCGGCTGATCCAGACCCCGGCGTCCATCCGGGTGAAGGCGTCGAACGCGGCGCGCAGATGCCGGCGCGCCTCGATCCGGCGGCCGGAGCGGCGCAGCCGCTCACCGTGGCAGAGCGCCGTGCGGGCGCGGGCCAGCGCGTTCGGGGCCGCGTCGTGCATCCGGTACGCGGCCGCGAACAGCTCGTCGTAGTCCTCGGCGGCGTCCAGCCCCCGGCAGCGCATCGCCAGCGCCGCCACGGCCGGGAACTCGTCCTGCCGGCTCAGCGTGTCGACCTGCTCGGCGAGGTCCGGCTCGAGCGGCCGGCCGGCCCGCAGGTACGCCTCGACCAGGTCGAACGCGGTCGGCCGGCCCAGCATGATCTGCCCGGTCTCGCGCAGCCCGGCCCGGTTGACCGGCTCCAGCTGGTCGATCGCCTCCTGGTAGCGGCCCAGGCTGAGGGCCAGCAGGCCGAGCGAGTCCTGGATCGTGGCCGGGTATTCGATCTCCAGTCGCCGGGCGGTCTCGGTCACCGTGGCCAGGTGTGCGAGGCACTCCTCCTCCCGGCCACGCATCGCCGCGATGTACGCCAGGCATCCGCCGTTGAAGTACCGCCACAGGTGCTCGCCGGTCTCGTCGGCTATCGCCACCGCCTCCGCGGCCTGCGCGCTCGCCACGCTAAACCGGCCGGTGCGGGCGCGCACGTACGACCAGCCGTAGAGCACGCAGGGCAGCAGGCCGAGCGCGACGCTGCGCCGGGCGTACTCCTCGACGTGCCGCAGCAGCGCTTCGGCCCGCTCGACCTGGCCGGTCCACAGCAGTGCCAGCGCGGCGAAGACGGCGTACTCGGGGTCGACGGTGGCGATGTTGGTCTCCGCGATGGCGGCCGCGTTGACCAGCACCCGGCGGCTCTCCGAGGTGGGCGTCAGGTGGAAGAGGGCGGTGCCGAGGATCAGCTGCGAGATGAGGTCGGCCGAGCTGCCCGGCTCGGGCACCCGGTCGCAGGCCCGGCGGGCCATGTCCAGCGACTCCACCACCCGGCCGGCCAGCAGCGCCGCGAAGGCGGACTCGGCGAGCAGCGAGGTCGCCTCGATCGCATCGGCAGCCTGCTGGGCGTGCTGGTCGAGCAACTCCGAGCCCTGGGCCAGCATGGTCACCGCCTGGCGTACCCGGCCGTGGAACAGGTGGATGCGGCCGAGCGTGTGGATCAGTTCGGCCCGCAGCCGGGTCTCGGTGGCGAGGTCGAGGGCGACCTCGAGGTACTGCATCGCCGCCTCCACCTGCCCGGCGACCCGCGCGTTCTCGGCGGCGCCGCGCAGCCGGGCGGCTCGCGGCTCGGCCCCCTCGGTCAGCGCGGCCGCCCGGGCCAGCGCCGCAGCGGCGGCCGCGTACCCGCCGCGGCGCCGGGCGTTCGCGGCCGCGGTCTCCAGCGCGTGCGCCGCCTGCTCGTCCCGGCCGGTCGCGGCGTGCGCGAGATGCCAGGCCCGCCGGTCGGCGTCCTCGGGGCCGTCCAGCGCGCCGGCCACCGCGCGATGGGCCGCCCGGCGCTCGGCGTCGGTGGTCAGCGCGAACACGGTCGACGGGATCAGCGGGTGCCGGAACTGGACGCGAACCCCGTCGACCCGGATCAGGCCGGCCTTCTCCGCCTGGTCGAACAGGTCGTCCCGCTCGCCGAGCTCGGCCGCCGCGCGCAGCAGGATCCGCAGCTCGGCGGCCGGTTCGGCGGCGGCCACCAGCAGGCCGATCCGGGCCGCGTCGCCCAGCCCCCGGATCCGCTCGGCGAACAGCTCCTCCGCCGCCAGACCGGCCGGCAGCGGCTCGGGCACCGGCACGGTGCCGGACCGCTGGGCGGCGCTGAGCTGCGCCGCCACCTCGCGCAGGGCGAGCGGGTTGCCGCCGGTCTGCCGGGCGAGCTGCTCGACCACGGGCGCGATCGCCGGCGTGCCGGCCTCGTCGAGCAGCCGGACGGCGTCGCCCACGATCAGGCCGCCCAGATTGATCACCTGGAACGGGCGTACGTCCAAAGAGGAACGTGCCGCGGAGCGCTCCGCCATGATCAGGCCGACCGGGTCGGCCTGCAACCGCCGCGCGGTGAACGACAGCGCCTCGACCGTCGGCACGTCGAGCCAGTGCAGGTCGTCGACGCAGATCAGCATCGGCTGCCGCGCCGACGCCGTGGTGATCAGGCTGAACGTCGCCGCGTACGTGGCGAACCGGTTCTCCGGCGCACCCGGCGCGAGCGCCAACGCGGCCTCGAGCGCCGCCCGCTGTCCCTCGGGCATGCCCGGCAGGAACTCCAGCAGCGGTTGAAGCAGCGCGTGCAGCCCGGCGAACGGCAGGTCGGTCTCGGTCGGCGTGCCGGTGACCGAGAGGATCAGCATGCCGGTCGCCTCCCGGCAGGCGAACTGGGTCAGCGAGGTCTTGCCGATCCCCGGCTCGCCGCGGATGACCAGGACCTGGCTGTGACGCTCCTGCCGAACCTTCTCCAGCAGGTGCAGGACGGCACGGCACTCGATGGCCCGCCCGACGAGCCCGGCGGTCGTCATCGCCGGGCCAGGGCGTCTCGGGCGGCGACGAGGCCCATCCGGCCGAGCAGCCGCGCCACCGCGAACCGGCCGCGCCACGGCAACGACCGCACCCCCGAGCCGCCCGCGCGCCGCCACCCGTCGCCCGGCCGGTACGCCTCGTACGCGGCGCGAGTCGCCTTGTCGGCGGCGTCGGCGGGCAGGCCGTACCGCTCCAGCGGGCGCCCGTCGAGCCAGCCGAGCACCGCCGCGTAGCCCAGGTCGAAGTCGCTCTGCCGCAGGCCGGGATCGAGCAGGCCGCCGAAGCGGAACAGGAAGTCGCCGGCCAGCACCCGCCCCGGCCCGACCTCGCGGACGCCGGGCACCAGATCGGGCGAGATCAGCTCGATCGGCACCTCCTGGCGGGAAGCGACGCCGGCGACCCGGGCCAGCGTCTCGAAGATCAGCATGTCGTCGGCGGGATAGCCCACGCCACCGTCGAGTTCCGCCAGGGCCTGCCGGAAAGCCTCGCGGCCACGGTCGTCCAGGCAGCCGGACAGATGGCGGCCCAGCACCTCGACGGCGCGGCACCGCTCGTTGACCTCGTGGGACTCCCGCACGTCGTCGAGGATCGACTGGGCGTCCATGATCTGCGCGCTCCGGCGCAGCGTCGCCAGCCAGGTCGGTGGTGCGGCCGGGTCGGCCCAGGACCGCCCGCCGGAGACGGCGATCGGGAGCGGCTCGAGCACCACGTGGACGCGCCGGTCCGCCGCGCTGCCGGTGTCGGGCCGGGCCCGCGCCAGGCGCATCGTCCGGCCGAGCGGCTTGCGTTTGAGCAGGCTGCCGTCCGCGTACCAGAACGACCCGGTCGCCGGGAAGTTCTGCACGCCCGCCGCCCGATAGCTGCCCTCCTCGGCCGCGCGGGAGACGAGCCGGGGCCGGAACCCGACCGGGTTGGCGGCGGAGGCCAGCACGAGCTGCAGCAGGGACACGCCCGGCGGCGTGCGGAAGCGGACCCCGTCGGGCGCCGGCTCGGCGCTGAACTCACCCCAATCCAGGTACGTGACGATCGGCTCGCCGCCGGCCGGCATGCGATAGGCGAGCCCGCGCAGGTTGGTCAGCGCCACCGAGACCACGATCGGCACCGACTGCCGATGACCGGCCGGCCGGCCCGGCGTGTGCAGGAAGGTGCCGGCGAGACGCTCCAGCGACTCCCCGGAGAGCGGCGCGCGACCGGACGCCGCGTGCAACAGTGCCGGGAGCGAGGCCTCCTCGACCCAGGCGCGCCGCAGCAGGTCCACCGGGTCGAGTCCGTCGAGCAGCGCACGCGCGACGAGGACACTGGTCAGCGAGCCGGCCGAGGAGGCGCCGATCAGGTCGACGCAGGCCTGCGGCTCGTCGCCCTCGCACAGGTCACCGACCGCCACGACCAGCGCGGCCAGGGCGCCCGCCTCGAAGGCGCCCAACGCCACGCCACCGGGAAGGGTCAGCGCCAGCCGGATCGTCATACCGCCTCCGACTGTCCCAACCCGGCTGGATCCGGACAACACGACTGTCGGCATTCCGCAAGGGTTTCCCCGGAAGCGGCGTTAGGGAAAGCCCAGAAGCCCCCGCGGCCGGTTCGACCGGAGAGTGAGAGGCACCTACCCCACTCGAAGGGAGTTGCCATGCCGGGCAACCAGGACGCCAACATCAAGCTGCTGTACGTCGTCGACGAGAACTCGTTCTTCACGGCCGACACGGTGGACAACGGTGCCGCGTTCGACGTCATCGCCAACGTCGAGATCGGCAAGGACCTGATGGAGGTCGTCTCCAAGGAGAACCTCTTCGTCTCGGTCGTCAACCTCAGCCAGTCCACCGTGCTGCAGCAGCAGTCGCTGGAGAACGTGCTCACCCCGGTTGCCAACCCCGACCCGCTGAACCAGGAACTGCGGATCAAGGTAAGCGGCGGCTGGACCGCGAACGAGGGCGACGTGATCGAGGCGGTCGCGACGTACAAGGTCACCGCCGGCGTCTACACCGACTACTCATCCGCCCGCAGCGGCACCGTCGTGGTGTCGGCGTAACCACCGGAGTCGAGGCGCCGGTCTGCCCCGCGCAGGCCGGCTCGCTCGTTGGAGGAGCGAATGTCCGAGGACAGTTCCTTTCGGCGGCATGTCGCCGTGCTGTTCGTCGACATCAGCGGCTTCACCCGGCTCGTCGAATCCGTTCCGCCGGAGGAGGTCTACCGGACCGTACGGCCGGTGCTGGACGAGCTGAGCCGGGTCGTCCAGGGACACGGCGGCGAGATCCAGCAGGTTCTCGGCGACGGTTTCATGGCCGTCTTCGGCCTGCGCACGTCGGGCGACGAGGTGGGCAGCGCGGTGCGGGCGGCGCTCGCCACGCTCCAGATCCCGACCGAGATGCCCGTCCACGCCGGCGTCGAATGCGGCGAGGTCCTGGTGACGCCCTCGTGGGAGCCGGGCCGGTTCGCGGTGTGGGGCCGGGTCGTCAACATCGGCAAGCGGCTCTGCGACCTGGCCGCGGCCGGCGAGCTGCAGCTCGGCCCGATGGCGTTCGGCCGGGTCGCCGAGCAGGTCGGCGCGGCAACGCCGGCCCGCGTGACGTTGAAGGGCATCACCGACGCGATCGTCGCCCACCGCGTCGTCGCCTGAGACCGCGCCTCAGTGGCCGCGGAACGCCTCCTCCAGCCACCACGAGGGGCGGGTCGCGGCGACCTTCGCGTCCACCACCATCGGGACCGATCGGGGGCCGGCCAGCCACTTCCGGACCGGGGCCAGGTCGGCCGGGTCGCGGACCGTCACCGCCTCGCAGCCGTACCCGCGGGCGATCGCGGCCAGGTCGGTCTCCGGGAAGACGACGATGTCGAGCGGGTGGCCGCCGGGGCCGAAGTGGTGGACCTCCGCGCCGTACGCGTTGTCGTCGTAGACCACGATCAGCATGCCCAGGCCGAGCCGGCGGATCGTCTCCAGCTCGGCGATCGCCATCAGGAAACCGCCGTCGCCGCAGGCCGCGACCGGGAGCCGGCCGGGCGAGGCGAGGGCGGCGCCCAGCGCGCCGGCCAGGCCCAGCCCGATCGACTGGAACGCCTGGGCGAAGCAGAAACCGCGGTGGTCGGGGACGGACAGGAACATCGACGGGTAGCCCATGAAGTTGCCGGAGTCCACCGCGATCACCCGCTCGGCCGGGAGCAGGCCGTCCAGCGCGATCGTGAACGTACGCGGGTCGATGTGCTGGTCGTCGCCGTCGTCGGCGTACGGCACGTCGCGCCAGCGGCCCTCGGCAGCAATCCTCGAACGCACGGGCGGCACCCGATAGCCGAGCCCGGCACGCGGCGGGAGGACGGCCAGCGCGGCCCGGGCGCAGGCGGCGGTGTCGGCGACGATGCCCTGGTCGATGCGGTGGTGGGCGCCCAGCGCGTCGGCGTCGAGATCCACCTGCACCACCGTCGCGGCCGACCGGATCAGCGCGCCGTGCCGCGTGGTCCACATGTTCAGCGACGCGCCCCAGGCCACCACCAGGTCGGCGGCGGTGATCAGCTCGGCGGCGACCGGGGTGGCAAACCCGCCGGACACGTCGAGCGACCAGGGATCGCCGGCGAACAGGCCCTTGGCCACCGCCGACGTGGCCAGGAGCGCGCCGCAGGCGGCGGCCAGCTCGGTGAGCTCGGGGCCGGCGTGCAGCGCGCCGCGGCCGGCGATGAAGACCGGGCGGTCGGCCTCGGCGAGCAGGGCGGCCAGTGCGCCCACCTCGGGCGCCGGCAGGCGGGGGCGGGTGAGGGCCGGCGGTTCGCTCGGCAACGCGGGCGCGGCCTGCACTTCCAAGGGCAAATTCAGGATGACCGTACGCCGTTCCGCCACCGCCGCGTGCCAGGCGCCGGCGGTGTCCTCGACGGCGGTCTCGGCGCTGCGGACCCGGCGGCTGGTCGCGCCCACGGCGACGGCCAGGGCGTCCTGGTCCACCCGGAAGTTCGAGCGCGGGGCGGTCGCTTCGGCGGCCAGAACAATCATCGGCGTACGGCTCTTGGCCGCCTCGGCGATCCCGGTCATGGCGTTGGTCAGCCCGCAGCCCTGATGGACCGTGACGATGCCGGGGCGGCCGCTGATCCGTGAATAGGCATCAGCGGCGACGGCGGCGCCCATCTCATGCCGGGTGGCTATGAAGCGGGCGCCGGCCGCGACCAGCGCGTTGGTCACGTGGAAGTTGCCGCTGCCGACCACGCCGAAGACCCGGTCGGCGCCGAGACCGGCCAGCGTGCTGCCGACGACCTCGGCGACGTTCATCGCTCGACCAGCGCCAGCACTCTCGTGGGGCTGCCCGAGCCGCCGACGATCGGCAGCGGGGCGGCGATCACGACCGCGCCGGTCGGCGGGAGCAGGCGCAGGTTCTGCAGCTGGGTCAGGCCGTACTTGCCGGCGCCCAGGACGAACGAGTGGCACGGGAAGGGCGGGTCGAACGAGTGCGCGGCGCCGGCGTCGGTGCCGACCGTCTCGACCCCGACCCCGATCACCGGGGCCTCCTCGGCCAGCCACTTGGCGGCCTCGACCGCGATGCCCGGGGTGTGCGGGCCGGTCTCGTCGGCGTTGAGGAAGGCCTCCTGGTCGGCCGAGCGCGCGTCCCATCCCGTACGCAGCAAAAGCCAGCCGCCCGCCGGAAGCGGCCCGTGCGACCGCTCCCAGTCGCGGAGGTCGTCGACCGTGAGCAGGTAGTCGGGATCGGTCGCCACCCGATCGGACAGATCCACGACGACGGCCGGCGCGACCAGCCGCTGCGGGCGGATCTGCGAGACGTCGTCACCGTCCTTCGCGGTCACCCAGTGGATCGGCGCGTCCAGGTGGGTGCCGGTGTGCTCGCCGGTGTGAATGTTGTTCCAGTACCAGGCCGGCCCACGGTCGTCGTACCGGCTGATCTCCTCGAGCCCGAACGTGATCGTGTCGGCGAACGGCGGCGGCAGCTTGAGGATCGGGGTCTCGCTGGACAGCGGGGCGGTGAGATCGATGACCTCGATCGTCCCGGCGCTGATTCCGGACACCAGTTCCGACAGAACGCCCATCACGCCTCCGACTCCCTCGTCGTCCCCGTTCTCCAGCAGAGCCTAAGCGGCAAAACGACAGAACGGTCCCCCTTGCGGGACGCGGGACGGCAGGATGTCGACAGAGGACCGTCGAAGGAGGCCGATCGATGACCAATTCCCTGACGTCCGTGCCGGACACCGCCTTCCTCCAGCCCGGCGACATGCCGGGACCGATCAAGGGCAGTCCGCTACGCCTGGCGATGGGAGAGCAGCCGCTGCCCTCGTTCTGCGGCGCCGCGTACGACCAGCATGACCGCATCGCGGTGCGGGCCACCTTCCGGCTTCTGTACAACAGCCCGGGGTCGGCCGCCGAGTCGACGCCCAAGGCCGAGGTCTACGAAGACATCCTGGTCTACCGGGAGGACGCGGCCACGGTCTTCTTGACGGCGCTGCGGGCAGCCGTGGCGGGGTGCGCGTCGCAGACCGACGACGTGGGGGTCCGGGTCGTCAACGTGCTGCGCGGTGCGGTCGAGGCCGGCGACGAGTCGGCGCTGATCGAGCAGCGGCGGGCGGCCACCGACGAGATGGGCGAGCCCCTGGGTGACGGGTCGGAGCAGAGCATGTTCTGGGCGGCGATCCGGGTGGCGAACGCGATCGCCTTCCTGACGGTGATGGGCTGGGAGACCGCCTCGGCCGACCTCGGCGACACGATCACGCTGGGGCAGCGGGCGGCCGACCGACTTGCGGCCTGGCGCGCACACGGCTGACGCGCAGGCGGGTGACCGGGCATCGTCGTCAGTTCGGCGCCACGACGTCGAGGCCGGCCCGCTCCGCCACCTCGGCCAAACGCTTGTCGTACGTGATGAACGCGCTGATCGGTTGGCCACTGGCGACCAGGAACTCCGCGGTGGCCAGATGGATGGCGTCCAACGAACGGAGTCCAGGCCCGGGATATGCGCCGGCAGTTGCGCGGACCGCGGCATTGACGTCGACGCGATAGAGACGAGCGAGCACCGCAGCGACACCGCCGAGAACGCCGGGCGCGCTCCGGTGCAGGGCACGGGGCAGCTCAACCTCGACCAACGCCGAGGCCACGACCCGCTCTGCGGGCCGAGACCCCAGCCAGTCGACCAGGGCACGCGACTCGGCCTCGGGCCGGACGAGCTTGACGAGCGCCGCCGTGTCGAGATAGATCACCAGCGTTCCTCATCGCGCAGATCCGAGATCAACTGGCCGGCTTCCTGGCCGGTCGCGGGCACTCCGGTCGGCATCGGGAAGGGAAGCGTGACGGTCGGCGGCGTTATTACGCCGGTGTTGACCAGTTCGTCGAGGGGGTCGACGCCGATCGGAACGATCCTGGCGATGGGACGCCCACGGTTCGTGATCTCCACAGTCTCGCCCCGCTCGACCCGCGCAAGCACGCCGGCCGTGTCTTGGTTGAGGCTGCGGATGGGAATGCGGTCCATGGCCAGAGTGTAGTACGAAATGTAGTACCTCGGGCGGCGCGACAATGGCGAACGTCAGACCGCGGCGGGGAGGTTGGCCGAGCTGAAGGCGCGGCCGTCGTCGGTCACGCAGGCCGACTCGTAGCCGTCGGTGGCCATTTTTGCCAGCCAGGTCAGGCCGGGCTCGCCCATCGCCAGGGCCGCCGTCGCGTACGCGTCGGCCAGGGACAGGTCGGGGCCCACCACGGTCACCGAGCGCAGGCCCCGGGCCGGTTTGCCGGTGCGGGGGTTGACGATGTGGTCGCCCCGCTCGTAGGTGCCCGAGGTGGCGATCGCCCCGTCGGTCAGGGCCAGCACCCAGCTGAGCTTGTCGGCCTCCCACGGGTGACGGATGCCGACCCGCCACGGGCCGCCGTCGGGGTGGTGGCCCCGCATGCGGATGTCGCCGCCGGCGTTGATGTAGTGGTTGACGGAACCGGCGGCGGCCAGGCGGGCCGAGGCCACCTCGACCGACCAGCCCTTCACGTAGCCGGAGGGGTCCAGCGCGCCCCCGGCGTACGCGTCGAAGTAGCCGTCGGTGTCTCGCCACAGGTCGGCGCACGCGTTCAGGACGTGGCGCAGGTCGTCCGACGCGTCGGCGGCGGTGATCTCGCCCCGGCGCAGCCGCATGACCTCGCTGTCCGGCTTGTACGTCGAGAAGCGCCGGTCCACCTCGTGCAGCCAGCGGCACACCTCGTCGATCAACTCGCCCAGTCTCGGCGAAGGGAGGTCGTCGGCCAACTCGATGCTGACGGCCGTACCCATGACCTGCTCGACGTGGCGCACGAACAGGACCCTACGCCTTGGCGGAGTCCAATGCCGCCTGCAACGACTCCTGGTAAGACTGGCTGGTGTAGGTGGCGCCGGAGATCGCCGCGACCTTCGCGCTCTGCGCCTGCAGGGTCTCCTGCTTGAGCTTCGGGACCGCGACCGGGTTGATCGTCGCGCTGTTGCCGGTGGTCGGGTACGTCGCGTCGACCGCGGTGATCTTGCCGTCCGCGATCTTCACGGTGACCTGGACCGTCCCGTACGGGTTGGTCGCGCCCTTGCCCTTGAACGTGCCGTCCTTGAGGCCGCTCTTGTTCTTCGCGGGCGCGGTCGTCTTCTTGCCGGCGGCGCCGGCGGTACCCGGCTTCTTGGACGTAGCCTCGGGCGTCGGGTTGGCCGCCAGGTCGACCGAGGATGACGCGGCAGGGGGTGCCGCCGGCGGCTGGACGCTCAGGCGCACGCCCACGATCAGGGCGGCGCCGGTCAGCGTGCCGACTGCCGCTGCGGTACTACGTCGCATCTCTCCTCCGAAGGCCGAAGATCGGAATGGTCAGAACTCGAACGGGTCGAGGTGCAGCTGGCTGTCGGGGACGTCGAGCTCGCGCAGGGTGCCCACGGCCGCCTCGACGAGCCCGGGCGGGCCGCAGAGGTAGACGTCCCGCCGGGACACGTCCGGCACCAGGCCGAGCAGGCCGTTCGGGGTGAACAGCCGCCGCGGCCCGGGGTCGTTGCGCGACCCGACGATGTAGCGGACCCACGCGTCCCGGCGCTCGGCCAGCTCCTCCAGCTCGCCGCGGAACACCAGCTCGTCCGGCCGCGACGCCCGGTAGATGACGATCGTGTCCGGCGGCATGTCCTCGAGCAGCGCGCGGATCGGCGCGATGCCGCTGCCGCCGGCGATCAGCAAGGCCCTCCGGCGAGTACGCCGCTGGGCCGTGAACACCCCGAACGGGCCCTCGGCCCAGACCGGCGTGCCCGGCTTCATCAGGCCCAGCCGCGAGGTGTGCCCGCCGACCGCGGTCACGGTCAGCCGCAGCCACTCCGAGTTCGGTGCCGCGGACAGCGAGAACGGGTGCGACTGCCACCAGCCGTTGCGGGTCAGGAAGCGCCACCGCATGAACTGGCCGGCCTGGGCCGGGAGCTTCTGCAGTTTCTTCCCGTCGATGTAGATGGAGAACGTGTTGGTGGCGCCCTCGGCGACGACCTCGGCGACCTCGAAGCGGTGCCGGGTGTTCAGCCAGAGCGGCTCGACCAGCCGGCCCCAGACCAGCGCCGAGATCACCAGGGCGGTCAGCGCCGGCCAGAACACCGAGGCGAACTTGCCGCTCAGGTCGGCGCCGGTGGCGACCTGATGGCCGTAGCCGAGCAGCAGGACCAGGTAACCGGTGAGGTGGATCAGGTGCCAAAGCTCGTACGGGAGCTTGTTGCGCGCGGCCCGGATCGAGATGAGGCTGATCACGACGAGGATGACCGTCGCGGCTACCGCCTTGAGCATGTCCGGGAACGTGCTGACGATCGTCCACGCCTGGTCGACCACCGGCGCCTTGGCGGTGAGCGCGTAGCCGTACGTGATGAGGACGATGTGCGCGAGCACCGCGATCACCAGCGTGGTGCCCAGCCAGCGGTGCCAGCGCAGCAGGTCCCGCGCCCCGACCCACTCCTCGAGCCAGGAGACCCGGCTCATCATCAGCAGCTGGATGAACAAGATGTAGCCGCCGACCAGCCCGGTTACCCGGCCGGCCGCGAGCATCGCGGTGGCGGTGTCGTTGATCGCGCCGGCCTGCGTGTCGAACAGCCAGAGCGAGAGGCTGGTGGCCAGCCCGGAGAAGAACAGCAGGATGGTGAGCAGGCGGTTGCCGCTGACCGCCTCGGCCGGCGGGCGGTCGTCCGGGATCGGCGGCTGCGCCGGGCCGGTGGCCTTCCAGCCGGTCGGGTCGGTCTGCGACTCGATCAGGATGTCGCTGCGCCGGTAGGGGTCCTCGCGGTCCGGCTGCTGCCGGGGCTGCGGATCGTCGATGTATGAGTCCCAGGTCGGCGGGCGCCGATCGTCGACCTCGGGGACCTCGCGCACGTCCGAGGCGCGCTCGTCGTAGTCGTCCGTCCACGGGTCGACGGGCTCGGGCATCCGCGGCTCCGACAACCGCGAATGACGCGCGTCCTGCTCGTACCGGTCCTGCTCGTACCGGGAATGCTGTTCGATCGGTGCGGCGTCGCGCGACTCCGGGCGCAGCGCCTGGAAGAAGTCCCGGTCGTCGTCCGGCGTCCCGCGCAGGTCGGCGAAGTACTGCGCGTCCTCGTCCGGCGCATGGCGCTGATCACGAGAGGTCTGGAACATCGGCGGTCCTTGCGCCATCGTCCTTCACCCGTCCAGCAGTAGTCCCGCGGCGCCGGTCACCCCCTGTGTCCGGCGTGACGACCCGGTCTCGGGGGGGCCGTCTGGTTGAGATACGCAGCGGGCACGAGCATCGCTCAACGGGATCCGGAAATTCTCGGCCGCGGCCGTCGCGATACCGTCGCGCCATGCGTCCCGACAACCCCGACCTGGTCACGGTGGTCGGCATCGGCGCCGGCGGGTGGCCAGATCTTTCCCGTACGGGACAGAGCACGGTCGCCGCCGCCGACGTCCTGATGGGCAGCGCCCGGCAGTTGGACCTGGTCCCGGCGTCGGTGGCCGCCGAGCGGCTGCCCTGGCCGACGCCGCTGCTCCCGGCGCTCGCCGGCCTGCTCGACGCCCATCGCGGACGCCGGATCTGCGTGCTGGCCAGCGGCGATCCGATGTTCCACGGGATCGGCGCGACGCTCGTGCGGCTGCTGGGCGCCGATCGCGTACGGGTGGAGCCGCACCCCTCCTCGGCCTCGCTCGCCGCCTGCCGGATGGGGTGGCCACTGGCCGACACCGAGGTCGTCAGCCTGGTCACCGCGCCGGTCGACGCCGTCCGGCGGCTGATCAATCCGGGGCGGCGGTTCCTGGTGCTGTCCCGGGACACGGCGACGCCCGCCCTGGTGGCGGGCGTGCTGGTCGGGGCCGGCTACGACGCCGCCCGGTTGACCGTCCTGGCACAGTTGGGCGGCCCGGACGAGCGGATCACGCGGGGCCGGGCGGCCGAGTGGTCGCACCCGGCCGGCGATCCGCTCAACGTCATCGCGGTCGAGTGCGGGGACGGTCCCGCGACGGCCGTCGTACCCGGGCTGCCGGACTCGGCGTACGAGTCGGATGGTCAACTCACCAAACGGGAGGTGCGCGCGGTGACCTTGGCCGCGCTCGCGCCGACCCCCGGCGCCCTGCTGTGGGACGTGGGCGGCGGCTCGGGCAGCATCGGCATCGAGTGGATGCGCGCTCATCCCTCGTGCCGCGCCGTCACGGTCGAGGCCTCGCCGGCCCGATGCGCGACGATCCGCGCCAACGCCGCGCTGCTCGGCGTTCCCGGCCTGTCGGTCGTCGAGGGGCGGGCGCCCGGCGCCCTGACCGGCCTGGCCACCCCCGACGCGGTCTTCATCGGCGGCGGGCTGACCGCGGACGGCGTGCTCGACGCCTGCCTGGCGGCCCTGCGCCCGGGCGGCCGGCTGGTGGCGAACGCGGTGACCGTCGAGTCCGAGGCCGTGGTCGCGGCGGCGTACGCGAAGCTCGGCGGGGACCTGACCCGCCTCACGGTCAGTCGCGGGTCGCCGGTCGGCGGCTTCACGGGGTGGCGAACGATGATGCCGGTGACGATCTGGGCGGTAACCACGTGACGGTCCACTTCATCGGTGCCGGGCCGGGCGCCGCCGATCTCATCACCCTGCGGGGCCAGCGCCTGATCGCCGCGTCGCCCGTCTGCCTGTACGCGGGCAGCCTGGTCCCGGTCGAGCTGCTCGACGAGTGCCCGCCCGGCTGCCGCAAGGTCGACACCGCCCGGCTCGACCTCGACGAGATCATCGCGCTGCTGGCCGCGGCGCACGCCGAGGGCCTGGACGTGGCCCGCCTGCACTCCGGCGACCCGTCGGTCTTCAGCGCGGTGGCCGAGCAGATGCGCCGCCTGGATTCCCTGGCCATCCCGTACGAGGTGGTGCCGGGCGTGCCGGCCTTCGCGGCGGCCGCGGCGTCGCTGGCGCGCGAGCTGACCGTCCCCGGGGTGGCCCAGACGGTGATTCTCACCCGCACGGCCGAGCGGGCCACGGCGATGCCGCCGGGCGAGGACCTGGCGACGCTCTCGGCCAGCCGGTCCACGATGGTGCTGCACCTGGCGGTCCAGCGGATCGAGGCGGTGGTCGCCGACCTGATCCCGTCCTACGGTCCGGACTGTCCGGTGGCGGTGGTCGCGTTCGCGTCCCGCCCCGACGAGGTGATCCTCCGGGGCACCCTCGCGGACATCGCCGTCCAGGTGAAGGAGGCCGGCATCCGCCGCACCGCGGTCATCGTGGTCGGCCCGGCCCTGACCGCGGCCCAGTTCCCCGACAGCCACCTCTACTCCACCACCCGATGCCGCCCCGGACCGTCCTGATCCTCGGCGGCACCGGCGAGGGGCGTGCGCTGGCGGCGGCGCTTCCGCGGTTCCGAGTGATCAGTTCGCTGGCCGGACGAACCCGGGAGCCGCTGCTGCCCGCGGGCGAGGTGCGGATCGGAGGCTTCGGCGGCGTCGACGGCCTGGCCGACTACCTCCGGGCGCAACGGGTCGATGTCCTGGTCGACGCGACACACCCGTTCGCCGCGCAGATCAGCGCCAATGCGGCCGCGGCCGCCGCGGTCACCGGCCGGCCGTTGCTGGTGCTGCGACGACCCGGCTGGATCGAACGACCCGGCGACGACTGGCACCGGGTGCCGACCCTCGAAGCCGCCGCCGCCCTGCTCCCCCGCCTCGGCCGACGGGTTTTCCTGACCACCGGCCGACAGGGCATCGCCGCCTTCGCCGATACCCCCGAGTGCTGGTTTCTGGCCCGCTCGGTCGAGCCCCCGACCCCGCCCGTGCCCCTGCACCTCGAAGTCCTGCTGGATCGAGGCCCGTTCACCGTCGACGGCGAACTCCGCCTGCTCCGCGAGCACCGCATCGACGTGCTGGTCAGCAAGGACAGCGGTGGCGCCGATGCCAAGCTGGTCGCCGCCCGCGAGCGGGGAATCCCGGTGGTGCTGATCGACCGGCCGGCTCTCCCGGCCGCCGCCGCGACCGCCACCTCGGTCGAGGAAGCCGTCGCCTGGCTGCACACCTGAAGATCAGCTCGGCGCCGGTGTGCCGAGGCGGCGCAGGGAGCGATCGGCCAGCACCAGCGCGAGCAGCAGCACCGCGACCACGATCAGGAAGACGGCCAGCTCGTGCAGGCCGGCCGTGTCGGCGCCGTGCCCGAAGAACGCGCCGGTCGCCGCGGCGGAGACCATCGCGCCCAGGTAGGCGAAGGTGCGCAGCAGGCCGGCCGAGGCGCCCATCCGGTCCGGGTCGGCCTGGAAGTAGACGGCATTCTGGTTGGCCAGGCTGTTCAGGCCCTGCGGCAGGCCGCAGATGACCGAGATGAGGACCGGGAGCCAGAGCGGGCTCGCCGAGTCGAGCAGGAGCATCAGCGCGCACGCGACCACCTGGCTGACCGCGCCGACCAGGAGCTTGCCGCGGAACTCGGCGCGCCGGCCGGTGACGGTGGAGACGCCGATCGAGACCAGCGACATCGGCAGCAGGATCAGGCCGGCGTGCGAGGCGCTGAGCCCGCGGCCCGCCTCCAGCCACTGGGTGAAGCCGTAGAGGTACGCGTACGCGACGGTCTGCGCGAGCAGGGTCCGGGCGTACGTGGCGATCAGCGGTGCGTTCCCGCCGAACACTCGTACGTCCAGGAAGGGGTCGGGGTAGCGCAGCTCGCGGCGGACGAAGCCGGCCCCGAGGACCACGGTGAGCGCCGGCAGCCAGAGGTGGCCGGGCGAGGGGCTCATCAGGAACAGCATCAGGCTGGTCAGGGTGCCGGCGAACAGGCCGATGCCCAGATGGTCGAGCCGGTGCTCGAACTCCTCGATGCCCTCCGCCCTGGGCAGCAGGATCGCGCCGAGCACCAGGCAGACCAGCGCGAGCGGGACGTTCACCGCGAACAGCGACCGCCAGCCGGCCGCGCCGATCAGCAGGCCGCCGACGGTCGGGCCGATCACCACGATGGTCTGCGCCGAGACCGCGAGCGCGGTGAGCAGGCCGCCCGGCTTCGCCACGCCGGAGCGGCGGATCAGGTACATCGCGGCCGGGTAGCCGGCGCAGGTGCCGAAGCCGAGCAGCACCCGGGACAGGACCAGGAAGCCGAGCGAGGGGGCGAGCGCGCCGATCACCCCGGCGACGCCGACCAGGGCGGCGCCGGCCAGGTAGAGCCGGCGGGCACCGTACCGGTCGATCAACCGGCCGACGACCGGCTGGCCGGTGGCGGTGGCCAGGTAGAGCGCCGACACCAGCCAGGCGGTCCGGGCCGGGACCGCGTGGAAGGTGAGCCCGATCGGCACCAGCGCGACGGCCAGCATCGACGAGTTGACCGGGTTGAGGACGGCGCCGAGGACCAGCGGGACGATCAGGCGCCGATCGAAGGTCTTGGTGGCGAGTTTTGCCTGACGAATCACTGCCCGAGCAGCCACCGGTGCGGCGCGGCGAGCTTGCGGGCCTTGGCCGGCCCCCATGAGCCCGGCTCGTAGGTGATCGGCCGCGGCGGCCTCTCCAGCAGCGGGGTGACCGCCTTCCACGCGGCCGACAAGCCGTCCGGGCGGGTGAAGAGCGCGCGGTCACCCGCCAGCACGTCGTGGATCAACCGGGAGTACGCCGGGAGTGGGTCCGCATCGGGGAGTTGCGCCAGCGGCAGTGCCACCGAGGCCGGCTCCAGGTTCTCCGCGATGCCGGGCTTCTTCGCGAGCAGCGCCAGATCGACCTCACCGTCCCCGGCCAGCGAGAACGAGAGCACGTTCGCCTGCGGGGGAAGCTTGCGGAACGGACGCTCGGGCGTACGCAGGACGAGGCTGACCCGCTGCTCGGCGGCGGCCAGACGCTTGCCCGTGCGCAGCAGGAAGGGCACGCCGCGCCAGCGCGGCGTGTCGATCCAGAGCTTGGCCGCCACGTAGGTGTCGGTGCGCGACCCCTTGGCCACACCCTTGATCTCCCGGTAGCCGGCGAACTGGCCGAGCACGGCCTCGGCCGGGTCGATCGGGCGGAACCGGCGGATCACCGTCTCCCGCGCGGCCTGCAGGTCGGCCGCGCCGAGCGAGGGCGGCGGCTCCATCGCCACCTCGGCGGCCACCTGGAACAGGTGGGTGACCAGCATGTCGAGCACCGCGCCGGTGGCGTCGTAGAACACCGCCCGGTTCGCCACGTCGAGCTTCTCCGGCACGTCGATCTGCACGCTCTCCACGTGCTCGCGGCTCCAGATCGCGGCGAACGCCTGGTTCGCGAAGCGCATCGCGTGCAGCTGCTGGGTCGCCTCCTTGCCCAGGAAGTGATCGATCCGGTACACCTGCGACTCGTCCAGCACCGCGTGCACCTGCCGGCTGAGGGTGCGAAAGCTCGACGGCGACGTGCCGAACGGTTTCTCGTAGACCACCCGGGCCCCCTTGGCCAGCCCGTGCACGCCGAGCGCCTTGGTGATCTCGGGGAACGCCACCGGCGGGATCGCCAGGTAGTGCACCAGCTGCGCGTCCCGGCCGACCTCCTGGCGGGCCTCCTCGATCACGTCGAGCAGGCTGCCGGGCGACTCGGAGTCGAAGCCGCCGCCGGCGAACCGCAGCCGCTTCGCGAAGTCGTCCCAGGACCCGTTCTTCGGCGGCCCGACGACGTCCCGTACGTGCGCTCGGAAGTTTTCATGAGAGACGTCGCCCCGGCCGTTGCCGACCAGGATCCAGTCGGAGGGGAGCAGTCCCTCGTTCGCGAGGGTCCAGAACGCCGGCAGCACCAACCTGGCAGCCAGATCGCCGGTGGCGCCGAAGAGCACGAACACGGTCATGCCCGCCAGTTTCCCCCCGGCCGGGGCAGCTCACACCGAGTGTGACCGGAACGTTCCGCGGTACGCCTGTGGGGTGGTACTCAGCCGCTGGGCGAAGTGGTGCCGCAGGGTGGCCGCGCTGCCGAAGCCGGCCCGCTCGGCGATCGTGTCCACGCCGAGGTCGGAGTCCTCGAGCAGCCGGCGGGCCAGCAGCAGCCGCTGGTGGGTGAGCCAGTCGTGCGGGGTCGCACCGGTCTCGTTGCGGAACTTGCGGGCGAAGGTGCGCGGCGCCATGTGCGCCAGCTCGGCCATCGTGTCGACGCTGTGCGGCCGGTCCAGCGTGCCGAGCACCTGGGTGAGCACCGGCTGCAGGGTCTCGCACTGCAGCGACTGCAGCGGGGTCTCGATGAACTGCGCCTGACCGCCGTCGCGGTGCGGCGGCACGACCATCCGCCGGGCGAGGGCGGTGGCGATTGCGGTGCCGTGCTCCTGGCGTACGAGATGGAGCCCGGCATCCACGCTCGCGGCCGTGCCCGCGCTGGTCAGGATCTTGCCGTCCTGGACGTAGAGCACATCCGGGTCGACCTTGGCGGCCGGGTGCCGCAGCGCGAGCTCGTCGGTATGCAGCCAGTGCGTGGTGCAGCGGCGGCCGTCGAGCAGGCCGGCCTCGCCCAGCGCGAACGCGCCGGTACACACGCTCATCACCCAGGCGCCCCGCTCGTGCGCCCGGCGCAGCGCGTCGCTGACCTCGGGGTCCACCGCGTAGCCGTGGTGGTAGTGATACGGCGCGACGGCGACCAGGTCGGCCGCCTCCACCCGGGACAGGTCGTGCTTGACGCTGAGATCGAAGCCGGCATGGGTGGGCACCGGGCGCCCGTCGCGCGAGCAGACGGCGAAGTCGTAGCCGGGCAGGCCCTCGTCGCTGCGGTCGTAGCCGAACAGCTCGCAGAGCACGCCCAGCTCGAAGACCGCCACCTCGGGGAGGGCGATCACGGCCACGTTGCGGAGCATGTGACGCAGCCTACCGCCGGTTGGCAGGATTTTGAAGGTGTATGGCATCTCTGCCACTGTCGCCCGTGGAGCAGAGAGCGAAGACTTGCCGTCATGGCATTCGGAATTTTGGTCTTCTTCCTGCTCATCACCCTCGCATCGATGGCCGGCAAGGTCGTGGACTCGCGCGACAGCGCCGACTGGAAACCCACCGACGGCGGGTTCCGCCACAACACTTGATATCTACACATCTCTATGAATAAATCGACCGGACTCTTTCCTTAACGGAGGTTTGGTCGTGACATACCGTGCAAAACGCGTTCTTGTCGTCGTGGCGGCCCTGATTGCGGGACTGGCGATCGCCTCCCCCGCCGAGGCCGCCACCGTCACATACGGGCAGGACGTCTCCAGCTACCAGGGCAACGTCAACTGGGCGGCACAGTGGAGCGCCGGCTCACGGTTCGCCTACATCAAGGCGACCGAGGGCAATTACTACACCAACTCGTACTTCGCCCAGCAGTACAACGGCTCGTACAACGTCGGGATGATCCGCGGGGCGTACCACTTCGCGATCCCGAACGGCGCGAGCGCCTCGGCCCAGGCCGACTACTTCATCGCGCACGGCGGCGGCTGGTCGGCCGACGGCAAGACGCTGCCCGGCGCGCTGGACATCGAATACAACCCGTACGGCGCCACCTGCTACGGCCTGTCCCAGGCGAGCATGCGCTCATGGATCTCGGCGTTCCTGACCCGCTACCACGACCGCACCGGTCGCTGGGCGGTCATCTACACCACCACCGACTGGTGGATCTCCTGCACCGGCAACTACACCGGCTTCTGGGCGAACTCGCCGCTGTGGCTGGCCCGCTACGCGAGCGCGCCGGGGACGCTGCCGGCCGGGGCCCCGACCTGGTCGTTCTGGCAGTACTCGTCCTCCGGCCCGTTCGCCGGCGACTCCAACCAGTGGCACGGCGCCCTCGACCGCCTCAAGGTGCTGGCCTGCAACGGCTCCTGCTGACGGGTCAGGCGGCCGTGCGTTGCCGTGACTGCCCGCGTTGACCGGTCAGGCGGCCGTGCGTTGCCGTGACTGCCCGCGTTGACCGGTCAGGCGGCCGTGCGTTGCCGTGACTGCCCGCGCTGACAGGTCAGGCGGCCGTGCACTGACGTGACTCGACGCGGCGCACGGCCTCCCGCAGCCGCGGCGCGCGGCCCGGATGCGCCTTGGCGTTGGGCGACTCCGGGCCGTGCCGCCGCAGCATGTCGGCCAGCCGCTCGTCCAGCTCCATCACGCGCCCGTTCGGGCCGACCGTCTGATCGGCGTAGGTCAGCGCGTCGGCGACCGCGGTGTCCTCGCGCGGAAACTCGGCGAGCCGGTCGGCCAGCCCCCAGACCTCCGCGATGCACATCGCCTCGGAGTGATGGGCGACCAGGCACGCGACGCGATCCGGCCAGCCGATGCCGCGCAGGTGCAGCCCGCCGTCCAGCGGATGGAAGCCGGTGTCGCGCACCTGCGGGGCGTAGCCGATGTCGTGCAGCCAGGCCGCCGCGACCAGCGCGCCCGCATCCGCCTCGGCCGGCAGCGTGTCGACGATCCCCTCGGCCCGCGTGGCCACGCCGACCGTGTGCCGCCATCGCTCCGGCAGCCCGGCGAGCAGCAGCTGGGCCAGGCGTCGCGCATCCCGCACGAGCGACGGACCGTGCACGTGCCGCAGCCGGAGCCGGGACACCCCGGCCGCGATCAGCTCGTCGGCGAGCGCGGTCGAGCAGTGATCGACGAACACCGCCACCCGCTGATCGTCCCCGAGCAGGCAGGCCGCGGCCAGCACGCCGAGGTTCAGCGGATCGAGCTCCTCGACGTCGGCGAGGTCGAGGATCAGGCGCGGCGGGCGGGTGTGCCGGATGACCTCCACCAGCGCATGGCGCAACTCCACGGTGACGCCGGCGTCGACGCGGCCGTGCGGCCGGATGACGACGGCGCCATCCGTATTGACGGTGACCTCGACCTGCCTGGTCGCCATCGATTCACCTTCCGTTACCCGCAGGTTTCCCGGGCGTAAAGGCTAGGGTCTGACGCGCGGCGGGTCGAGAGGTCTCGGGAAAAGTTCACCTTCGCCCAAACGAGTTCCGCCGGGCGGACCGCCTCAGAGGCCGGCCATGGCGATCGGGCGGGTGGTGACCGAGTCGCGCCAGCGGGGGGCGCCGGCCGCGATGGCCACCGACGACCGCTCGCGGCGCAGGTGCAGGACGGTGCAGACGATCAGGGCGCTGACCAGGCCGACGGTCGCCGAGGCCCAGACCGCGGGCTGCCCGGTGCCCAGGCCGTAGAGCAACCAGGAGACGGTCGCGCCGACCGTCATCCACCAGCGCGCCGGCGACAGGCCGGACAACTCCTGGCGTGGGTTGCGCAGCAGGGAGAGCGGCTGCGGGACCGCGGCGATCACCGACACTCCGGCCAGCACCAGCCCCAGCAGCGACGCGACATGGCTCGGGCGTACCCCCGGAACGGCTGTCGCCAGACCGCTCAGCAGGACCGGCGCGACCACCAGCGCCGCGGCGGCGGCAGTCAGGCGCAACGTGCGGCCGGAGCGCATCGACGGCTGAGTCGCCAGCAACGCCACCATGATCGCCAGACCCGCCGTGCCGGTCACCACGTTCGTCACGATCTGCAGGTGCACGCCGCTCAGCCAGCCGTAGGTGATCCAGCCGATCGGCAATGCCGCTCCGAGGGCGCTCCCGGTGGCCGAAAGGCCGCTCGTGCGCCGCTGTACGCAGGCCTTGAGGACCTGGGGCCAGGGCAGGGTCATGGACAGCGCGGCGCCGAGGCAGCCGAGGGTGTGGGTAAGCATGATCCGATTCCGGTCGACTGCAGGGCCGGATGTCCCATCGCCGGGACCGCCCTCGGGCTTACCGATTCGGGCCGGAAGCTACCGGGGTGCAACCGTTCGCAACGGGTAAGCAACCCACCGAGGGGGTGACATCGGGGGCGAAACCTTTGGCACAGTGGACGGATGCTGACCGACGTGGACCTCCCCGCGCCCGGGTTGCTGTGGACCAGGTGGGCGACGCTCGCCGCCACGCTGACCGGTATCGGCTACGCCGACGTCTGGTACGTCGACGAGCGGGGCGCGCACCACGACGACCACGGCGGCTCATGGGCGCGGCTGGCTCTGGTCGACGGCGCCCGGGCCGTCCTGTACGGGTATGACCGGGATCACAGCTCCACCGCGGAGGCCGATCCGCCGCTCGATCTGCTCACCGGCGCGCCGGACTGGCTGCCCTGGGACGATCTGGTCCCGCTCGCCGAGGCCGACCGGCTCGGCTTCGTGGTCTGGCACGCCGAGGGGCGCTGGTCCCGGGTCCGCTACCGGGCCGGTGTCGGCGACGGGCTGGCCGACAACGTCGGCGCGGTGCTCAGCCACGAGAACACGTTGCGCGAGCTCGCCGAGATCGTCGAGGAGTGGGGGCAGCACGAGCTGCCCACCCCGGCCGAGCGCGACGACGTGCGGAACGCATCCGAGCGGCTGCTCGCGGCGGCGGTGCGCGGCGAGGTCGACGCCGGCGCGTTCGAGCGGCTGCTGGGCCGGTTGATCGAGCCGGAGCTCGACCTGCGGACCGCGCTGTTCGCGGCCGGGCGGGGCGGCATCACCGCCGGCACCCGGCCGCCGCGGATAGCGCCGGGCGAGCGCCCGCCGATGCGCCGGGTGCGCCGGCTCAGCCAGGGCGAGCACGACCGGCTGGTGTGGGGCGCCATGCGCGAGGCCGAGGAGCTGCGCCGGCCCGCGCCGCCGGCCACCGGCGAACTGGACGCGCTGGCCGGCTGGATGCGGGAGCGGGCGCCGGGCCGGGACGCGCGCTGCACCGTCCTGGCGTACGCGGACGCGTCGAGCACGAGCGTGCAGCCGGGCGAGCACCCGCCGACCGGCCGGGACGGCGGGGATCGGTACCGGCCGTCGCACGAGCTCACCGAGCTGGTCCGGCGGCTGCGCCGGGCCGAGGCCGACCCGCGCTACGGGCGCTGGCTGTTCCTGCGGGTGGAGACCACGGCGTCCGGCATCATGATCGAGCGCCGGTACGACTCGTGGCCGGACTGGTGGGCCGACGACGGCGTTTCCGGGCCGTGGCGCACCAACCTCCAGGAGGAGATGGACGCCCGCGGCCGGGACTGGCGGCCCGACTGGGTGCGCCTGCTGAACCCGGAGATCGCGTTCCGCCGGAAATAGCGGCCCCTCAGGCGTCCTCCTCGGCGAGGTCGAGGCCGTCCCGGTCGGCCCACTCCAGCGCGGCCCCTCAGGCGTCCTCCTCGGCGAGGTCGAGACCGTCCCGGTCGGCCCACTCCAGCAGAGTCTCGAGCGAGAACGCCCGGTCGTCGATGGTGGCGTGCAGGTCCCCCAGCCGGGCGAAGCGGTCCGGAACCGTCTTGATCGTGAAGTCGCGCGGGTCGACGTCGGCGACCTCGGACCAGTCGATCGGGGTGGAGACGGTCGCGGCCGGCACGCCGCGCACCGAGTACGCGCTGGCGATGGTGTGGTCGCGGGCGTTCTGGTTGTAGTCGACGAACAGCTTCACCGGGTCGCGGTCCTTGCGCCACCAGGTCGTGGTCACGTCGTCCGGCGCGCGCCGCTCGACCTCCCGGGCGAAGGCCAGCGCCGCCCGGCGCACCTCGCCGAACGGCCAGTCCGGCCGGATGCGCACGTAGATGTGCAGGCCACGGCCGCCAGACGTCTTCGGGTAGCCGGTGATGCCCAGCTCGTCGAGCACCTCGCGGGCCACCGCGGCGACCCGGCGCACCCGATCGAACGGGCAGTCCGGCATCGGATCGAGGTCGATCCGCCACTCGTCGGGCTGCTCGGTATTCGCCCGCCGTGAGTTCCACGGGTGGAACTCGACGGTCGACATCTGCACCGCCCAGATCACGTCCGCGAGCTTGGTGACACACAGCTCGTCGGCGTGCCGGTTGTACCGCGGGAACTTCACCCGGACCGTCTCCAGCCACGGCGGCGCGCCGTGCGGCACCCGTTTCTGGTGCACCTTCTCGCCGGCCAGCCCGTCCGGGAAACGGTGCAGCATGCACGGGCGCTCGCGCAGCGCCCGGACGATCCCGTCGCCGACCGCGAGGTAGTAGTTGACCAGGTCGAGCTTGGTCAGGCCGAGGTCGGGGAAGTAGATCCGCCCCGGGTTGGAGACGCGGACTTGATAGTCACCGACTTGGGTTAAGACCGCCTCGCTCGATGCCGCCATGGGCCAACCCTAGGCCGTGCATCGCCGGGTGAAAGCCCAACCATAAAGCGGATCCGAGCCGTCAGGCTCGGAACCTTAGCCCAGCCAGGCGTCCTGGAGATCGACCAACAGGGTGTCCCGGGAGTCCAGCAGATCGAAGAGCGGCCCGGTCCGAGGCAGCTCGTGGGTGATGAAGTACCGCGCGGCGACCCGCTTGCCCTCGTAGAAGTCGCCCGACTCGTCCCCCACGGCGGCCAGCTGCGACAGCCACATCCAGGCGATCACCAGGTGTCCGGCGGCGTCGAGATAGGCCGTGGCATTGGCCAGCGCGACCGTCGGGTCGCCGTCCGCCCACAGCTTGGCGGTGGTGCGGGCCAGCCGGTCGGCCGCGGCCAGCACCGGCTCGCCGAGATCCACCGGTGCAGCGGCCGCCGTTTCCCGGATGCGAGACAGCAGGAGCGCGAGACCCGCGCCGTCGCGCATGACGACCTTACGGCCGAGCAGGTCGAGCGCCTGGATGCCGTCGGTACCCTCATGGATCGAGTTGAGCCGGTTGTCCCGGTAGAACTGCTCGACCGGGTACTCGCGGGTGTAGCCGTACCCGCCGTGGATCTGGATGGCGTGATCGTCGGCGAGCCGGCACCACTGCGACGGCCAGGCCTTCACGATCGGCGTGAGCACGTCGAGCAGCAGGTCGTTCTCCGCCGACGGCTGGTCCAGCAGCTTCGCCGCGAAGAGCACCAGAGCAAGACCGCCTTCCACGTACGCCTTGGAAGCCAGCAACATGCGACGCACGTCCGGGTGGTCGACGATCGGCACCGGTGGCGCCGCCGGGTCCTTGGCCGCCACCGGCCGGCCCTGCACGCGCTCGCGGGCGTAGTCGAGGGCGTGCAGGTAGCCGGTGTAGCCCAGCGCCACCGCGCCGGCGCCCACCCCGATCCGTGCCTCGTTCATCATCAGGAACATGTAGGCGAGGCCCTTGCCCTCCTCGCCGACCAGGTAGCCGGTCGCGTCCTCGAAGGAGAGCACGGCGTTGGTGGTACCGCGGTAGCCCATCTTGTGGTTGAGCCCGGCCAGGGCCACGCCGTTGCGCACGCCGACCGTGCCGTCCGGACCGACCAGATGCTTCGGCACGATGAACAGCGACAGGCCCTTCACCCCGGGCGGTGCGCCGGCCACCCGGGCCAGCACCAGGTGCACGATGGTCTCGCTCAGCTCGTGGTCGCCGCCGGAGATCCACATCTTGCTGCCGGTCACCCGGTACGTTCCGTCGCCGGCCGGGGTCGCCCGGGTGAGCACGTCGCTCAGTGACGAGCCGGCCTGCGGCTCGGACAGGCACATCGTGCCGGTGAACCGGCCGGCGAGCATCGGCTTCACGTACGTCTCGACCTGTTCGGGCGTCCCGTGGGTGCTGAGCAGGTGGGCGTTCGCCATGGTCAGCATCGGGTACGACGAGGTGCCCACGTTCGCCGCCTGGAACCACAGGAAGCAGGCCCGCGCCACCACGATCGGCAGCTGCATGCCGCCGAGCTCCTCGTCCATCGTGGCGGAGAGCAGCCCGGACTCGTTGAACGCCTTCAGCGCCGCGGCCACCTCGGGGATGATGTGCACCCGCTCGCCGTCGAAGCTCGGCTCCTCGAGGTCGTTGCGGCGGTTGTGCGGGGCGAAGTCCCGCTCGGCGATCCGCGCGGAGAGATCGAGAAACGCGTCGAACGTCTCCCGCGAGTGCTCGGCGAACCGCTCGCGCGCGGTCAGCGCCTCGACGTCGAGCCACTCGTAGAGAAGAAAGTCGAGGTCACGCCGGGAGAGGAGCCGGGACACGCGGTCACCGCCGTTCGCGAGTCGGTACTGGTGACCTCCAGTGTGCCGTCTCAGGGCTCGGCGCGGTGCCTGCCGGGCTTCGGGGCACCGGCCAGCGCGAGCGGCTCCCGGCCCTTCTTGATCGAGTACATGGCGTGGTCGGCCGCGCGCAGGGCCTCGTCCGGGTCGCAGGAGAGCGGGGCCAGGTGCACGCCGACGCTGGCGCCGATGGTCACCTCGTGACCGTCGATCAGGAACGCGGCCTCGACCGCGGCCCGGATCCGGTCGCCCATGGCGTCGGTGTCGGACGGGTCGTGGATGCCGGGCATGAGCACCACGAACTCGTCGCCGCCGACCCGGGCCAGCACGTCGTTCTCGCGTACACACTCGGACAGCCGCTGGGCCACCTGGCGCAGGAGCTCGTCGCCGGCCTCGTGGCCGTGCGCGTCGTTGACCGGCTTGAAGCCGTCCAGGTCGACGAAGAGCACGGCCACCGCGTCCTCGCGCAGCGACGCGTCCAGCGCGTCCTGCATGCGGCGCCGGTTGGGCAGGCCGGTCAGCGCGTCGTGCGACGCCTCGTGAGCCAGCCGCTCCTGGAAGGCGCGGGTCTCGGAGACGTCCCGAGCGTTGATCACCACGCCGTTCAGCGCCGGGTTGTGCATCTGGTTGGACGCGGTGAACTCGAACCAGCGCCACTCCCCGTGCGCCGGCCGGACCCGGCACTGCAGGCGCACCACGGCGTCCCGCTGGGTCACCAGCGCCGAGAAATGGTGCATCATGTACGGCCGGTCGTCGGGGTGGACGATGTCGAAGACGGTGGTGCCGGTCAGGCGGCCGGCCTCGAAACCGAGGACCGAGGTCGAGCTCGGGCTCGAGTAGGCGATCTTCCCGCGCCCGTCGAGCACGGTCACCAGGTCGGGGGCGTGCTGGAAGAGGGCCTGGAAGCGGGCGTCGCCGCGGCGGCGCTGGAGCGCCGTACGGTAGCCGAGGGCCGAGATCGCGGTGATGCCGATCAGGATGATCGCCAGCAGCGTCATGTTCAGCGTCTGGCTCTTCGAGTGCACCGCGCCGTCGAACGACGACTTGCTCTGCGCCCGCACGTACGCCCAACCGCCGGGCAGCTGGCCGACCACCACCGCGATCATCTGGGTACTGCCGTTGCTGTACTCGACGAAGTTGCCCGTGCGAGAGGTCGCAGCGATGTCCGCGCGAATCTCCGGGTCGATCTTCCGGCCGACGTTCTTGGCGTCGTCGGCGGCACCGATCACGCCGTTCGCGTCCACCACGCTGGCCGTGTGGGTCTTGTCCTTCAGCGTCGCCAGGTATTTCTGCAGCGTGGTGCTGGCCACCTCGTCCAGGCCGATCAGCACGCCGGCCGGGGCGCCGCCCACGACGACCGGCACGGCCACCGCCTGCAGGAAGACGTCGCGACGTTTGCCGGTCGAGCGGTCGACGCCGTCCACCCGCATCACCCCGGAGAAGCCGGCCTGCTTGGCCTTGAGCGCGGCGCGCATCGGCGCCCAGCCGGCGTCGGTGCTCGACGGGAGCCCGGTGGAGCGGCTGCTGGTGAGCACGTTGCCGGCGAGGTCGGTGAGCAGGGCCCCGTACCCGAAGGTCGTGCTCTTGGCCACGAGCGTGTTGAGCACCAGGCGGTCCGGTGCGCTGTTCTTGCTGAGCTGCAGCACATGGCTCTTGGTGAAGTCCAGCAGCTCGGCCGCGGACATCAGCTGGAGCTTGCCGATGAGGCTGCCGTTGTTGACGGCGAGCGTCTGCGTGTCGGCTCGGTGAACCGCGTCGGCGGTGCGAAGCGCCGAACGGTTCACGAGAATGCCGATGGTGCCTGCGGCGGCCAGCAATAGCACGCTGACCACCACGGCAATCCAGTTGCGCAGCCGCATGGCTCCCCCTTCCTCCGGTTGACATCGGCACCGCGGCGGGCGACTGAATGAAAATGCCGTCCCTAGGGGAGATCCCCCGTCTTCCCCGGTCAAGCCCGCAGATGTCCCGCTATGGGCGATTTATGGCCGTGCGGCGCGAGCGCATGTGGCACAAGATGGAGGAGTGACGCCGGAACGCGGTTGCGGCGTCACCGGGATCGGACGATTCTTCGATCCGGATGGGCCGGGCGGCACCGACGAGCGGCTTGGGGGAGCGCCTATGCGCAGGCTGGTGGTGACGGCGCTACCGGAGACGCACGCGCCGCGGCGCAGTTGGCTTCCTGCACCGCGGCGCAGTCGCGAGAACGACGACCCGGTCACCAGCGCCCCGCCGCCACGCCCCCGGGTGATGCGCCGCGGCCTCAGCGTGACCGGCTTCGGTCTGTCGGCCGTCTTCTACTGCCTCTCCTTCACCCCCTCGCTGCTCCCCCGGCCCTGGCTCCTGCAGGGCGTGGTCGCCGGGCTGACCGCCGCGATGGGGTACGCGGCCGGCACCGCGATCGGTGCGACGGTGCGGGTGTGGTGGCGGCCCGCCGCCGCCGGCCGGGCCGAGGGTGGCTGGACCCGCCGGCGCATCGAGCGGATCGCCTGGGGCCTGCTGTTCCTGCTGGTCCCGATCCTGATCGTGGTGTTCCTCTGGCTGGGCACCCGATGGCAGCGGGATCTGCGCGTACGCCTGGGAATGGAACCGCAGCAGGAGTACGACGCGCTGCGCACCGTCGGGGTCAGCCTGCTCACCTTCGGCCTGCTGCTGCTCACCGCCCGGCTGCTGCGGCTCGGCGCGCACGGCATCGCCCGCCTGCTGACCCGGGTGGTCCCCGAGTCGGCCGCGTACTGCGCGGGCTTCCTGGTGATCACCCTGCTCAGCTACGGCGCGTTCGACGGCATCCTGGTCGACAACCTGTACACCACCGCCGACCGGTCCGCCGCCATCACCGACAGCGGGACCGGGCGCGGGGTGGTGCGGCCGATGTCCGCGTTGCGCTCCGGCGGGCCGGGCTCGCTGGTGAGCTGGGAGTCGCTCGGCCGGCAGGGCCGCAACTTCGTCACCAAGGCGCCGAGCCCGCAGCAGATCACCGCGTTCACCGGCGAGCCGTCGACCGAGCCGATCCGGTTGTACGCCGGGCTCGAGTCGAACGGCGACGTGCGGCAGCGGGCCGAGCTGCTGGTCCGCGAGATGGACCGGACCGGCGCGTTCGGCCGGGCGGTGGTCGCGGTCTTCACCCCCACCGGCACCGGCTGGGTGGACAACGACGTGACCACCTCGCTGGAGTACATGTACGGCGGGAACACCGCGCTGGTGTCGATGCAGTACTCGTACCTGCCCAGCGCGCTCTCCTTCCTGTTCGGCCGCTCCCAGGTCGTCGAGGCCGCGTCGGCGCTGATCACCGCGGTGCACGACCGCTGGGCGGCGATGCCGCCGGACCGGCGGCCCAAGCTGCTGATCTTCGGAGAGAGCCTCGGCACGTACGGGACGGAGAAGACCTTCGGCTCGGCCGAGAAGATGGTGGCCGGCGCCGACGGCATCCTGCTGGAGGGCCCGACCTTCGCGAACCCGATCCACGAGCAGCTCACCGAGGACCGCGCGCCCGGCAGCCCGGTCTGGGACCCGTCCTACCCGGCGCTGCCGATCGAGTTCGCGAGCCGGGCATCGGAGCTGCGCGAGCTGACCGGCCCGCCACCCAAGGTGGTCTACATGCAGAACTCGTCCGACCCGGTGGTCTGGGCCGGCGTGAGCCTGCTCTGGCACCGGCCGGACTGGCTGCGCGGCCGGCGCGGGCCGGATGTCACCCCGGCGATGCACTGGTACCCCGGGATCACGTTCTGGCAGACCACGGTCGACCTGATCTTCGCGAACAAGGCGCCGGTCGGGCACGGGCACACCTACAAGTCCGGGACGGTCGACGGCTGGGCCGCGATCGCCTCGCCGCCGGGCTGGACCGCCGCCGACACCGTACGACTGCGTGCCCTGCTCGATCGACAGGCGTAGTTTCCGGGAATGACGTCGCACCGAAAGTTGTCGATCGCGATCGCCGGGGTGGCCGTGCTCGCCGCCACCGCCGGCTTCACCGGACACGGGCCGCACTGGCAGCTCACCGACACCGGCGTGACCGTCCGGTTCCGCGGGCTCGCCCCGGTCAGCGGCCAGGTCGCCTGGGTCGCCGGCGCCGAGGGGACGATCCTGCGGACCGTCGACGGCGGCCGGAACTGGGACTCGGTCGGGCCGGCCGACGCCGCGGCGTTGCAGTTTCGCGACATCGAGGCGTTCGACGCCCGCACCGCGGTGGCCCTCACCATCGGCAACGGCACCGACTCCCGGATCTACGCGACGTCGGACGGCGGTCGCAGCTGGACGACGGCGTTCGTCAACCAGGACGCGAACGCGTTCTACGACTGCATGACCTTCCTCGACCGGCGGCACGGGCTGGCGCTCTCCGACCCGGTCGACGGCACGTTCCGCATCCTCGCCACCGGCGACGGCGGCCGCTCCTGGGCGGTCCGGCCGACCGCGGGAATGCCGGCCGCACTCGACGGCGAATTCGCGTTCGCGGCCAGCGGTACGTGCCTGGTGTCCGCGGGCGGGAAGGCGTTCTTCGGATCCGGCGGCGGGTCGTCGTCCCGGGTGTTCTCCTCGTCCGACGGCGGCTATCGCTGGTCGGTGACGTCCACACCGATCCCGTCCGGTGCCAGCGCGGGGATCTACAGCCTGGCGTACCGGGACCCGGCGCACGGCCTGGCCGTGGGCGGTGACTACACGATGCCCGGCTCGGCGCCGTCCGGGGCGGCCTATCTGCACGGGCACACCTGGACGGTGGCCCGGACGGTTCCTGGGGAGTACCGCTCGGGTGCGGCCTGGGTCGGCCGCGGGCCGGTGGCGCTGGCCGTCGGGCCGACCGGGAGCGACCTGAGCGTCGACGGCGGCCGGACCTGGAAGAGCTTCGACACGGGCAGTTTCGACGCCGTGCTGTGCGCCGGGGACGGTTCCTGCTGGGCCTCCGGCGAACAAGGCCGGGTGGCGCGGCTGTCCTGGCACTGACCGGTTCCTTCTCCTGCGGGGTGCGGGCATGGATCAGCAGCAGCGGTCGAGGATCGCGCACGGCACCGGCTTCTTCGCCGCCCTGGACCAGAGCGGCGGAAGCACACCCCAGGCCCTCGCCCGGTACGGCGTGGACTCGTTCGCCGACGAGGGCGAGATGTTCGATCTGATGCATGAGTTCCGTGCCCGGATCATCACCTCGCCCTCGTTCGACGGCACGCGCGTCCTCGGCGCGATCCTGTTCGAGCAGACGATGGACCGCGCCATCTCCGGCGTCCCGTCGCCGCGGTACCTGTGGGAGCGAAAGAACGTCGTGCCCTTCGTTAAGGTCGACGAGGGCCTGGCCGATGAGGCGGACGGTGTACGCCTGATGAAGCCGTTCACCAGGCTCGACGGTCTGCTCGAGCGGGCCGTCTCCCGGCGGGTCTTCGGGACGAAGATGCGCTCGTTCGTCGCCTCGGCGTCGCGCGCCGGCATCAACGCCGTCGTCGACCAGCAGTTCACGTACGCCGACCGGATCCTCGACGCCGGCCTGGTGCCGATCCTCGAACCGGAGGTGGACATCCACAGCTCCACGAAGCTCGAGTCCGACATACTCCTCAAACAGGGCATCCTGGACCGGCTCGCGAACCTGCCGGCCGGCCGCCAGGTGATGCTGAAGCTCTCCCTCCCGTCGGTCGACGACTTCTACGCCGACCTGATCGGGCACCCCCGGGTGCTGCGCGTGGTGGCCCTCTCCGGCGGCTACGGCCGGTCGGAGGCGGACGACCTGCTGACCCGCAACCGTGGGCTGATCGCGAGCTTCTCCCGAGCCCTGGTCCAGGACCTGCGCCACGACCAGACCGACGACCAGTTCAACCACGCCCTGGACTCCGCCGTCGAGGCGATCTACCAGGCCTCGCTCACCTAGGGTGGTGCGGTGACCCAGGCGGCGGTGGCGTTCCTGCGCGGCGTCAACCTCGGACCACGCAACAAGGTCCCGCAGCGTGCGCTCGCCGAACGACTCGCGGAGGCCACCGGCGCGCCGGTCCGTCACCACCTGCAATCCGGCAACCTCGTGGTCGCCGCGCCCACGCCGGAGCTCGCGTCAGTGATCCGAGAACTGATCGACGACGACACCGGGCTGGACATCCCGGTCGTCGTGCGCACCGCCGCCGAACTCGCCGACCTGCTGGAGGCGTGCCCCTGGCCGGGCGAGGACCCGCGCCGGGTGCACCTCTCGATGTGGGACGACGAGCACGACCGCGGTGCGGCCGGCGCGATGACGGCCGCCGACTGGTCGGGCGACGAGATCGCCTTTGCCGGACGGAACGCCTGGATGCGGTATGCCACCGGGTTTCACCGGGCGAAGCTCGGCAACCACGTGGTCGAGCGTCGTCTCGGCGTCACCGCCACGGCCCGCAACGCGGACACGATCCGCGCCGTCCTCGAACTGACCGCCCAAATTCGGCTGTAACACTGCCGCACGCCGAGGCGTGCATAGGGCAGGAGCAAGAAGCAGTACGGAACAGGAGCCGAGCCAGGATGTCGGTCGAAGCAGAATTCGACGCCTTCTACGCCGCCACCGCAAAACGGGTGGTCGCCACGGTCTACGCGATGACCGGGGACCTGGCCGAGGCCGAGGACGCGGTGCAGGAGGCATACGCCCGGGCGTGGCAGAGATGGGGCCGACTGACCCAGCAGGGCGACCCGCTGCCTTGGGTGCGCACCGTCGCGTCCCGCCTGGCGATCAGCACCTGGCGGCGTACCCGCAACCGGCTGCGCGCCCAGCTGCGGCACGGTCCCGCACCGGACCTGCCGGGGCTGTCCGAGAACCGGGTCGCCCTGATCGCGGCGCTCCGGAAGCTGAGCCCCGACCAGCGGCGGGCGGTGGTGCTGCACCACCTGCTCGACCTGCCGGTCGAGGAGGTCGCCCGGGAGACGGACTCGTCGAGCGGCGCGGTGCGAACCAGGCTCAGCAGGGCCCGCAAGCTGCTCGGCGAGCAGCTCACGACTATGGACAGGTACGACGAGGGGGTTGTCGCGAATGGTTGACGTCGAGGAACTTCTGGACGGTGTCCCGGTGCGGCTCGCGCCGGCCCAGACCGTACGCGCCCGCGGCGAACGCCGCCGGGCCCGGCAGGGGGTCGGGCTGGCCACGGCGGCGCTGGTCGCCGTGACGGCGGTGGGTGTCGGCACGTGGACCCAGGTCGCGCCCGGCACGCACGGCACCGCCGTGGCGACGGCCGACGCCGCGGACGGCGTGAACCCGTTCGAACGCAACGGTGTGGTGAAAAACCTGAAGCCGTCGGACCTGCCGAAGAACTCGGAGCTGCACTGGCAGGTCGACTACCACAACGACGGCTTCCCCCCTCCCCTGCCACAGGCCGGTCTGAACGGCGCGTGCGACGGCTGGCCCGGCGGTATCGCCGCGCCGCAGCAGCAGTTCACCAGCAGCTTCACCGGCAAGGACGACGCCCGGGCCCGGTACCGCGTCTCGCAGTACGGGAGCCCCGGCGAGGCGCAGGGCGCGGTCCGCGGTCTCGGCCAGACGCTGCACGACTGCGGCCTGACGGAGAACGCGGACGACGGCAGCTACCGCGGCAGGGCGAACACCACCGGCCCGTGGCTCGAGGTCAGCGTGCAGCGCTGGGAGGCGTGGGTGGGCGTCACCGAGGTGCAATACCGCCCATGAACCGGTGAACGTTCAGGTGGTTTGCGAGGTTGGCAGGTGCTCGTCGCTGAGCAGGAGGGAATGCAGCTCGGCCGAGACGCCCGCCACCTGGTCCAGGTGAGCGTTGTGCCCGAAGGTGCGCGGCCGCGGAATCGGAATGTCCACCAGCCGCCGCAGCCGGCCGGGCCGGGAGCTCAGCACCGCCACCCGGTCGGCCAGCAGGACGGCCTCCTGGATCGAGTGGGTGACAAAGACGATCGTCGTGCCCAGGTCCATGTGGATGCGCTGCAGTTCGACCGCCAACTCCTCGCGGGTCAGCGCGTCCAGGGCCGAGAACGGCTCGTCCATCAGCATGACCTTCGGGCTCTGGATCAGCGCCCGGCACAACGACACCCGCTGCTGCATGCCGCCGCTCAGCTCGTACGGAAGGCGCTTGCGGAACCCGGCCAGGCCGGTCATCTCGAGGAGGTGCTCGACCCGGGGGCGGTACTCGGACTTGCGCCAGCCGAAGATCTCGACGGGGAGCAGGACGTTGTCCTGGACCGAGCGCCAGGGCAGCAGGGCCGGCTTCTGGAAGACCATCGCGACGTCGCGCCGGGGTGCGCGGACCACCTCGCCGGCCACCGTGACCGTGCCGGCGGTCGGCCGCAGGAGGCCGGCGATCATGCGGAGCAGGGTGGACTTGCCGCAGCCGGAGCGGCCGATCACGGCGAGGAACTCGCCGTCGCCGACGGTGAGGCCGACGTCGCGGACCGCCTCGACCGGGCCGGAGCGGCCCTTGAAGGTCTGCGATACCCCGTCGATGGTGATCATCACGAGTCCCTAGGTCAGGAGGAGAGCGAACGGGCCCACGGGACCAGCAGCCGTTCGAGGCCGGCCACCAGGTAGAACAGGACCACGCCGAGCACCGCGAGCAGGACCAGCGAGGCGAACGCGAGCGCCGTGTCGCTGTTCTGACCCGAGTTGGTGATGACCGAGCCGAGGCCTTGCTCGGGGTTGACCACCTCGCCGATCACGGCGCCGATGATGGCGAGCGGGGTGGCGACCTTGAGACCCGTGAAGACCTGCGGAAGCGCCCACTTCAGCCGCACCTTCACGAAGGTCTGCCACCAGCTGGCCTTGAGCGAGCGGGCCAACTCGTACAGGTCGGCCGGGGTGGAGGAGAGACCGGCCATGGTGGACACGACCACCGGGAAGAAGCAGACCAGGACCACCATCACGACCTTCGGCTCGTCGCCGAAGCCCAGCCAGACCAGCAGCAGCGGGGCGATCGCGACCTTGGGGATCGCGTTGACCGCGGCCAGGACCGGCATCGCCATCCGCTCGACCGTGCGGGAGGCGGCCAGCACGACGGCGATGACCAGGCCGGCGGTCACCGCGATGGCAAATCCGATGAGGACCCGCTGGATCGTGATCCACGACTGGTCGAGCAGATATCCCGGTGTCTGCCGGAACGCCTCGAACACGTCGGCCGGCGACGGCACGAAGAAGGGGTTGAGGTCGAACACCACGCACGCCAGCCACCACAACGCGATCGCGACGACCACGCCGATCGCCGGCAGGACGGCGTTGGTCCACACCCGCGAGGCCGGTGAGCCGATGTCGGTCATTTCTGTTGCTCCGTCCATTATGGGCGCGGGGCGGGATAATACACGGTCTGATTGACTTCATCCTGGCCGCCGACAATGCTGTGCACAATATTGTGAGCAATCCACTGCCGAAAGGATCCGGCCTTGCCGTCGCCCGTTCCGTCCGATGCCGCGCGCTCGCTCGTGGCCGGCGCCTACGACACGCACGTGCACATCGCGCCCGACGTGATGGACCGGCGCATCGACGATCTGTCCCTGGCGGCGCGGTGCGCCGAGGTCGGGCTTGCCGGGTTTGTCATTAAATCTCATTACGTAACGACGGCGGAGCGGGCCGCGGTCGTCCGCAAGGCCGTGCCGGGCGTCGACGTACTCGGGGCGATCACACTGAACGGCTCGATGGGCGGCATGAACCCGGCGGCCGTGGAGATCGCCGGCCGGCTCGGCGCCCGCATCGTCTGGATGCCCACCGTGGACTCGCGCAACCAACGCTCGACCACCGCGTCCGATCTGCCGGGGAGCAAGCCGGCCATGTGGGGCGCCCTCCAGGCCGACCTGCACGCCCAGGGGATCGTTCCCGACGTGGTCGAGGTCGTGGCTGCCGACGGCGTCGTTCTCGAACAGGTTCGCCAGGTCCTTCGCGTGATCGCCAGGCATGACATGGTGCTCGCCACCGGCCACCTCGCCGGGCCGGAGATCCTCGCCGTGGTCCGGGAGGCGCGCGCCCTCGGCGTCCGCCGCGTGGTCGTCACGCACCCCGAGTTCACCTCGCAGCGCCTCACCGTCGACCAGCAGCGGGAACTGGCGGCCGAGGGCGCCCTGCTCGAGCGGTGCTTCACCACGCCGTACACCGGAAAGGTCGGCTGGGCGGACCTGTTCGACAACATCCGCGCCGTCGGGATCGAGCATTCCGTGCTCTCCAGCGACCTCGGCCAGCCGTTCAACCCACCGGTCGAGGACGGGCTCGCCCTGTTTGCCGACAGGCTCCTCGAGGCGGGCTTCAGCGAGGACGACGTGCGGACCATGGCCGTCGACAACTCACGTCTCATCGGCCTTTAGACCCTCCGAAAGTTTCGGATACTTCTCGGCCGATTCAGCTGCTCAACGCCCCTGCATCCCGCCCTGGTGACCGATCCTGTGTCGCTGGCCTGGGAATCTGCTTCTCGATCCTTTCGCGATGTTTCCGGAAGTTATTGACACCGGATAGCGGCCGACCAATACTTCATCCATCGATGAACTTCATCGCCGGTGTGGGCCGACGCTGACGGCGGTGGTCTCGTCCAACCTCCCTCGGCAGCGTCCCGTCACGCCACCAACGAGGAAGGATGCACGCGCGTGGATCCCACCGTTCCCCGTCAGCGCCGCGGGCGCACCCGCGTCCGGCTGCTGATCAGCGCCGCCAGCGCCGTCCTGCTGGCCGCCGCCTCGGTCGCCGTCTCCGGCACCGCGCACGCCGAGGCCGACCGCACGATCACGTCCAACACCACCGGCACGCACAACGGTTACTTCTTCTCGTACTGGAAAGACAACGGCAACGTCACCATGACGCTGGGCGCCGGCGGCAACTACAGCGTCCAGTGGAGCAACATGAACAACATGGTGGTCGGCAAGGGGTGGAACCCCGGCTCCGCGCACACCGTGAACTACTCCGGCTCGTTCAGCCCGAACGGCAACGGCTACCTCTCGCTGTACGGGTGGACCACCGACCCGCTGATCGAGTACTACATCGTCGAGAACTTCGGCAGCTACAACCCGAGCTCGGGCGCCACCCGGCTGGGCTCGGTCACCACCGACGGCAGCACCTACGACATCTACCGCACCCAGCGGGTCAACCAGCCGTCGATCATCGGCACGGCCACGTTCTACCAGTACTGGAGCGTCCGCCAGTCGCACCGCAACAGCGGCACCATCACGGTGGCGAACCACTTCAACGCGTGGCGGAGCTTCGGCCTCAATCTGGGCACGTTCAACTACCAGATCATGGCCACCGAGGGTTACCAGAGCAGCGGCAGCTCGAACGTCACGGTCAGCGAAGGCAGCCCGCCGACCACCCCACCGACGACGCCGCCGACCACCCCACCGACCACCCCGCCGACCACGCCACCGACCGGCGGCTCCGGCGCGTGCAAGGTGACCAACGCGGCCAACGCCTGGAACACCGGCCTGACCAACAACATCACCATCACCAACACCGGATCGACCGCGATCAACGGCTGGTCCCTGAAGTTCAACCTCGCGTCCGGCCAGAACATCACGTCCGGCTGGAACGCGAGCTACTCCCCCACCAGCGGCGCGGTGACCGCGACGAACCTGAGCTACAACGGCTCGCTACCGGCGGGCGGCTCGACCACGATCGGCTACCAGGCCACCCACACCGGCAACGCCGCTGCACCCACCGGCTTCACGCTCAACGGAGCCGCCTGCAGTTAGCCACCTCCAGCAAAGGCCGGGCCGGCGCTCGCCGGCCCGGCTCTGCTATCGCACCGAGCTCTGCCGCACCCGCAGGTCGGCCGGGAACACGCATCTCTAACGCATCGAGCTCTGCCGCACCCGCAGGTCGGCCGGGAACACGCATCGCCAGTGCGGCGCGATCTGCCGATGCACCAGCGCCCGGGTCGCGGCCGCCGCCATCTCCTCCACCGGCTGACGCACCGAGGACATCGGCGGGATCGTGCAGCCGGCGATCAGGCTGTCGTCGAAGCCGACCACCGCCACGTCCTGCGGCACCCGGCGCCCGGCCCCGGCCAGCGCCTGCAGGCTGCCGGCCGCCATCAGGTCGCACGCGACGAACAGCGCATCCAACCCGGGCTCCTCGGCCAGCAACCGCTGGGTCAGCTCCAGCCCCGACTCCAGCCGGAACTTCCCGGCGGCCGAGATGTCCGGCAGCCCCAGCTCGAGGATCGCCCGCCGATAGCCCGCCCGCCGGGCAACCGCATCCGGGTTGCCGTCCTGGCCGTGCAGCGCGGCGATCCGACGCCGCCCGGTCTCATGAAGATGCTTGACCGCCGCATAGGCCCCGTCCGCGTTCTCCACGTCGACATAGGGAACGCCCGGCGCCGACGGGCCGAGCGCCACCACCCGGTCGCACCGCGCGTAGAACTCGCTCACCAGCGCGGGCGGCACGTTGCTGAGCAGCACCCCGATGCTCGCCGTCTCGGCGACCTTGGCGAGCAGCGCGGGCGCCTCCGGCTCCTCCACGACATGCACCCGAAGCTGAGCATTGCTGCCCGCCAGCTCCTGCAGGATGCCCGCCGTGACGCGCCCGTAGTAGGGGCTGGCGGCGAACACCGACGGATCGTCCAGGATGACCAGTTCGACGACGTCGCCATGCCCCGACGCCAGCGCCCGGGCGACGGAATCGGGCCGGAAACCCAACCGCGCGATCACTTCCTGAACCCGGTCCCGAGTGCGGGCGGACACTCCGGGCGCGTCGTTGATGACCCTCGAGACGGCGGCCTTGGACACCCCCGCCGCCGCGGCGACGTCGGCCAGCGTTGGCCTCTTGTGCGGCATCGGCCCACTATAGGCCGGGCTGACTAAGCGTTCAGGTACGCCAGGACGGCCAGCACGCGCCGGTTGTCGTCGTCGGAGGGCGGCAGGCCGAGCTTCGTGAAGATGTTGTTGATGTGCTTGCTGACCGCCTTCTCGGTGACGAACAGCTTGCCGGCGATCGCCGCGTTCGAACGCCCCGCCGCCATCTCGCCCAGCACCTCCCGCTCCCGCACGGTCAACACGTCCAGCGGCCGGCTGCGGTCGAGCAGCCGGGCCACCACCTCCGGGTCCATCACCGTCCCGCCGGCCGCCACCTGATGCACCGCGTCGACGAAGTGCGCCACATCGGACACCCGGTCCTTGAGCAGATAGCCGACCCCGCCGTTGCGGTCGCCGAGCAGCTCCCGGGCGTACAGCGGCTCCACGTGCTGGGAAAGCACCAGGATCGGCAGGCCGGGCGCCTCGGTGCGCGCCGCGATCGCCGCCTGCAGCCCCTCGTCGGTGAACGTCGGCGGCAGCCGCACGTCCACGATCGCCACGTCCGGCTTCCAGTCCAGCAGGGTCGGCAGCAGCGCGGGCCCGTTGTCGACCGTCGCCACGACCTCGAAGTCGAACGCCTCCAGCAGCCGGGTCAATCCGTCCCGGAGGAGAGCGTGATCCTCGGCGATGACAACGCGCACGGCAGCTCCATGGTCACGATGGTCGGCCCGTCCGGCGGACTGGACAGCGACATCGTGCCATCGAATGCGGCCAGGCGGCGCTCGATGCCGCGCAGGCCGGTGCCCCGGGACGGGTCGGCGCCGCCGTGCCCGTCATCGCCGACCTCCAGGAACAGGCGGCCTTCGGCGCACTTGACACTCACGTACGCGAAGGTCGCCCCGCTGTGCACCGTGACGTTCGACAGGGCCTCCGCGATCGCGAAATAGGCGGCCGACTCGACCGGCGTGTCGAGCCGCTCGCTCAGGTCGGAGTCGACGCTCGTGGGGATCCGCAGATTCAGCGCGAGCGCCCGGACCGCGCCGTCCAGCCCCCGCTCGGCCAGCACCGGCGGATGGATGCCGCGCACCAGGTGTCGCAGCTCGACCAACGCCGTGCTGCTCGCCTCGCGCGCCTCGGCCAGCAGTTGCCGGGCGGTGGCCGGGTCGCGATCGACCATCTCCTCGGCCAACCCGATCGTCATGCCCAGCGCGACGAGCCGGGCCTGCGCGCCGTCGTGCAGGTCGCGCTCGATCCGGCGCAGCTCGGCGGCCTGCGCGTCGACCGTGTCGGCCCGGGTGACGGTCAGCTGGGTGACCCGCAGGCGCAGCTCGGCGTTGCGCGTCGGGCCGAGCAGCAGCCCCGCGAACAACGCCTCGCCCCGGCGCAGATAGGGCGCCGCGGCCAGCCCGATGGCGAGGATCAGCGCGCCCTGCGGCAGGGACAGGAAGCCGTCGCTGACGCTGGTGATCGGCCAGGTCGCGCCGTACCCGTACGAGCCGGTCGCCAGCCAGATCCACAGTGGCAGCAGCAGGATGCCCTGCACGCCGTAGAGCGGGATCACCAGCGAGCCGAGACCGAGCACCAGCCCCACGATCGCGCCGGGCAGCAGCCACGCGAAGTCGCGCCAGGTCGCCGGGTCGGTCACGACCCATCGGAACGGACGCCACCCGGGGAACCCGCCGCTCGGCGGGCGCGGACGATACGGCGTCGCGACCGGCACGCCCCACCGGCCGGCGATCCGCCGGCCGGCCTCGGCGCGCAGCCGGACCAGCTTGGTCACCTGCGGCAGCAGCAACGCCCCCAGACCCAGCACCGGCACCGTCACCAACGCGACGAGGACGAGGGCGAGCAGCACGAGGTTCGCGATCGCCAGGGTGATCGCGAGCGCGCCGCCGGCCACCGCCCGCAGCCCGTCCCGGACCCAGTCTCGCGTCTCCATGCCGACCATCCTGACGGCCGTTCGCCATGATCGCGGTAGGGCTAGCACTACTCCTGAAGTGGTCTTGGCGCTCCTGTTTTCCGACCGCCCGCCCGGTTGGCTGAGACGCATGACGACAATGGCAGAGCGGCCGCGATCGACGGCCGGCAGCGACTTCGCAGAACTGGGCCGCCGGATCAACGACGCCGGCCTGCTCGCCCGGCGGCCGGGCTACTACGTCCTGCGGCTGGGCCTGGTGGCCGCCGCCCTGGTCGGCGGCTGGACGGCGTTCTTCCTGGTCGGCGCCTCCTGGTGGACGCTCGCCGTGGCCGCCTTCCTCGCCGTGGTGTTCGCCCAGGTCGCGCTGGTCGCCCACGACCTGGCCCACCGCCAGGTGTTTCGCACCAACACCCCGAGCCGGCGGGCCGGCCTGATCGCGGGCAACCTCGGGATCGGCATGTCCTACGGCTACTGGATGGACAAGCACACCAAGCACCACGCCAACCCGAACCACGACGACCTCGACCCGGATGTCGGCCCCGGAGTGCTGGTCTGGAGCCGGGAAAGCGCTCAGGGCAAGGGCTTCCTCGTCAAATACCAGGCGTACTTCTTCTTCCCGCTGCTGACCCTGCTCGGTCTCTCGCTGAAACGAGACAGCGTGCGGGCGCTGCGGAACGGCACGGTCCGGCGCCGCCGGGTCGAGGGCGCGCTGCTCGCCACGCACTTCGCCGGGTACGCCGCGGCCCTGCTGCTGGTGCTCACCCCGGCGCAGGCGCTGGCCTTCCTCGTGGTGCACCAGGCGCTGTTCGGCGTCTACCTGGGCATGACGTTCGCACCCAACCACAAGGGCATGCCGCACCCCGACGGCACCGAGGACTTCCTCCGCAAGCAGGTGCTGACCTCCCGCAACGTCCGAGGCGGCCGGCTGGTCGACGCGGCGCTGGGCGGCCTCAACTACCAGATCGAGCACCACCTGTTCCCGGCCATGCCGACACCCAACCTGCGCCGGGCGCAGCCGATCGTGCAGCGGTTCTGCGCCGAGATCGGGGTCGGCTACGAGATGACATCGCTGACCGACTCGTACGCTCAGGCCCTGCGCCACCTGCACGACGTCGGCGCGGATCTACGCCACCATTGATGGCATCTGGTCGGCACTGACGGGAGCCACGATGTCGAAGACCCTGCTGGTGACGCGCGTGCTCGGCGGGCTCGGAGCGGTGGCCGCTCTCGCGGTGCTGTACCGGTTGATCGGAGGCGAGCACAGCTGGTGGGGCGTCCTTGGCCTCGGCGCCGCCGCCGTGCTCATCCTCGTGCTGTCGGCGGCAACGGTGCTCTTCGGCATGCTGCTGGAGCTCGCGCACGAGCGTGCGGTCGACGCCGCGGCGTGGCGATCCGCCGGCTCGGACGGGTTCGACGCCGCGCGGCAGAAGGCGCGCGAGGAGGCGGAGAGCGGAAGGCGTGGGACCGCTGACCCGGCCCGTGGCGAGTCAGCTTGAATGTCGTAGTGATCAAGATGCAGGCCGTCATCGAGGTTCCGGCCTTCGACGCGGAGTCGCAGCCATGGCCGATCGCGTCGGCGGCTCCGGCGTCGTGGCTGGTGCTGGACGCGAACTGCACCTACGAGCAAGTCGGGCTCTTCGTTGCCACGTTGGCTCAGCGGATGGATGTCCGGCCCCCCGCCGGCCGCGACGAAGTCGTGGATGCGCTGCTTGCCGAGGAGTTCCTCATCGCTGCCGGTGGCATGCAGCTGCTCGACACCGTCACCGGCATGGCTGTGCTGCCGGGTTGCTGTGCAGGGCTGGAAGACTGGCGGGATTGGGCGCAGGCGCTCGCCGGAGGTTCGCCGTGGTTGGGACACGGTCCAGCTCCGGAAATCGAGTTCTCCCATGGCGATCTGCGGGTATGGCAGGACGGTGGTCCGCATCGCCACAGCGGCCGGTGGGCGGGCGTACACGTCGTAGCGCCCCGGCTCCTGCTGCCTGACCTGTTGAGGAACGTGCAGCAGGACTTGGTCGGCTTCCTTGGTGCATTGAAGACGTGGACGACACGCGTCGGCTTGGGTGAGCGCGGAACCGCCCTGGTGGAGACGGTCGACCGGAACTTTGCCATCACGATGCCGCTGGATCTGCCGGCTACGTAAACAGAGGCTCCGGCTGGTTGGTTGCAGGGGTGGGATTTGAACCCACGACCTCGGGCCTATGAAACCCGCGAGCACTCCGAGCTGCTCCACCCTGCGAGTGCGCCGCCAGGGAGTCGAACCCTGAACCCTCCGGTTAAGAGCCGGATGCTCTGCCAGTTGAGCTAGCGGCACGTCGTACCCCCGGGGAGATTCGAACTCCCGGCCTCCGGATTCCCGTCCGGCCTCCCCGCCCACCGCCCCTGAAAGGACTGAAGGCTGATTGTTCGGCGCGCTGTCCCGTTTGCGCCACAGGGGTGTGATGTCGTCGGGTGGTGTCGAACCATCCGGCCTCCGCCTTATGAGGGCGGCGCTCTTCCGCTGAGCTACGACGACGTGGACCCGGCCGGGCTCGAACCGGCCACCTCCCGTTTGCAAGACGGGTGCTCTTCCCGATGAGCTACGAGCCCTGGTGAGGGGACTTGGGCGAGGGCGGCGGCGACCGCGTTGGCCGGGTAGCGCAAGTAGTCCCGTCCAGCTAGCCCGGCGGTCGCCCTACCCGCCGCAGCCGGCCCGCGTGACCGCCGCTCCTCGCCCCTATTTCTGGGATGTCGGAAACATTATTCGGTTGTCAGAAATGGCGAGCGCGGGCACGACGCACGGCTTTGGGAAACCGTTGTCGAACTACCGAATATCGCGCGATTGCCGGCACCGGCGGAAAATGGCCCGGAGAACCTCCAAGCGATGACCGTCGGGGCCGGAGACGAAAAAAGCCGCCTCTCCCACGGGCGGGAGGGCGGCGGCGGACACCGTGACGGCGTCAGCCGTTTCGCCAGCTCACTCCCGGGGAGCGCCACTTCGTGGCTCGTCGCATGCACCGGCCGTCAAGCGACGGATTGGGCATGCCGGCACGATCGAAAGTCGCAACATGTGCGGCCAGGTCGGCGCGGTTGGCGGCCTGCCACATCATCTCGATCCCCTTTCGTGCGTGCTCTCCCTGCGGACTCCACAAACAGTAGGGCACACCAGCCACAGAGACAATCCGTTTTCCGTCGCAGAATAAAGAAAACAACCGAACGGAAACCGGACCGGCGCGGCGGAGCAACCCGGCACGGGCTTCATGACAATCATGCTCGAACTGGCGACGCGACACGACGGCGGACTCGCCGACGACCTCCCGACGGTGCTCCGGCGCCGGATGATGGGGCTGGCTGCCGGGGTCACGGTGGAGACCGTCGGCCGGGAGGCGTCGCACCTGACCCGCTCGGGCCTCGTTCGCGGGGACATCCGGTGCGGCTTCGGCACCGCACCGGGCGTGGCCCGCGGCGTGCGGCTCGACGTCCGGCTGCGGCTGACCAGCGCGAACTCGGGACGGCCGCTGGCCGGCTACGCGGTCTACCTGTGGCACGCCGACCGGGACGGCAACTACTCGCTGTACGGGCCGGGGCTGGAGAGCGAGAACTACCTGCGCGGCGTGCAACTCGCCGACTCGGCCGGCTGGGCGCGGTTCACCAGCGTCTTCCCCGGTGCGCACGACGGACGGTGGCCGCACCTGCACTTCGAGGTCTACCCGAGCCTGGCCGCGGCGCCGGCGACCCGCCTGCACACCTCGGAGATCACGCTGCCCGCGGACGCGTGCTCGGCCGTCTACGCGACGCCCGGCTACGAGTCCAGCCGCGGGCTCGGGCACCCGGGCGCGACGGTCGAGATGGCCTGCGTCACCGGCGACCTGCGCCGGGGACTGGTCGCGACCCGTACGATCGGCATATAGCGGACACCCCCGTCCGGGGGTGGTGTTGCCCGTGGCGGAGGCGCAGGCTGTGGCGATGACGAGGGGCACGGAGGCATTCCGGGCGGCGCGGGACTACCTGCTCGCCCACGCGGAGGACTACGAGACGGCCACGGCCGGGTTCGCCTGGCCGGCGCTGGACGAGTTCAACTGGGCGCTCGACTGGTTCGACGTGATCGCCGAGGGGAACGACGAGCCCGCGCTGTGGATCGTCGAGGAGGACGGCTCGGAGCAGCGGTTCTCGTTCGCCGAGATGTCCCGCCGGTCCAACCAGGTGGCGACCTGGCTGCGCGCGCACGGGGTCGACCGCGGCGACCGGATCGTGCTGATGCTCGGCAACCAGGTCGAGCTGTGGGACACGATCCTGGCCGTGATGAAGCTCGGTGCCGTGCTGATCCCGGCCACTCCCCTGCTGGGCGCGGCGGACGCCGCCGACCGGGTGGCTCGCGGCGGCGCCAAGCACGTGATCACCACGTCGGCCGCCGCCGCGAAGTTCGCATCGCTCGACGTCACCAAGATCGCGGTCGGCACCCCGGTGGACGGCTGGCTCTCCCAGGCGGACGCCTATTCCGGAGATGTCGAGTTCGTCGCCGACGGGAAGACGCGGGCGACCGACACCCTGCTGCTCTACTTCACCTCGGGTACGACCGCCCGGCCCAAGCTCGTCGAGCACACGCACCAGTCGTACCCGGTCGGCCATCTCTCCACGATGTACTGGATCGGCCTGCGCCCCGGCGACGTGCACCTCAACATCTCCTCGCCCGGCTGGGCCAAGCATGCGTGGAGCAACGTCTTCGCCCCCTGGAACGCCCAGTCCTGCGTGTTCATCTACAACTACACCCGCTTCGACGCCGGCCGGCTGATGGCCGAGATGCAGCGGTGCGGCGTGACCAGCTTCTGCGCCCCGCCGACCGTCTGGCGGATGCTGATCCAGTCCGACCTCTCCGCGCTGCGCACCCCGCCGCGGCTGGTGGTCGGCGCCGGGGAGCCGCTCAACCCCGAGGTCATCGACCAGGTGCGGAAGGCGTGGGGCGTCACCATCCGGGACGGCTTCGGGCAGACCGAGACCACCGTGCAGGTCGCGAACACGCCCGGCCGGCCGGTCAAGCCGGGCTCGATGGGCCGCCCGGTGCCGGGCTTCACGATCGAGCTGATCGACCCGCTGACCGGCGAGCCGACCACCGAGGGTGAGATCTGCGTGGCCCTCGATCCGCGGCCGACCGGGCTGATGGTCGGCTACCACGGCGACGCCGAGCTCACCGCGGAGCGGATGGCCGGCGGTTATTACCACACCGGGGACGTCGCCTCCCGGGACGACGACGGCTACATCACCTACGTGGGGCGCACCGACGACGTGTTCAAGGCGTCCGACTACCGGATCTCGCCGTTCGAGCTGGAGAGCGTGCTGATCGAGCACGAGGCGGTGGTCGAGGCGGCCGTGGTCCCCTCGCCCGACCCGCTGCGGCTGGCGGTGCCGAAGGCCTACGTCGTGCTCGCGGAGGGCTGGCCGGCAAACCAAGAAACCGCGGAGACCATTTTCGCGTACGCGCGGGAGCACATGCCGCCGTATGCCCGGATCCGCCGCCTGGAGTTCGCCGAGCTGCCGAAGACGATCTCCGGCAAGATCCGCCGAGTGGAGTTGCGCGCCGCCGAGCAGGAGAAGCACGCCGACCCGGAGGACCGGCCGAAGGGCGAATTCACCGGGTAGGTCCCGGTTCGCAGCCCGGCCGAACGTGAGACGTGGTCGAGTCACGAAACACGGCCTACCTTTGCGCGGTGTCCCGTGGTCGCGTGATCTACCTGCTCGTTGTCGTGGCGTTACTGGGTGAGATGGCCTTCGCCATGGTCACCACGGCGGTGCAGCAGACACCGACGATCGACGAGCCGGTCTACGTGGCCACCGCCGAGGTGCTCACCCGCGAGCACCTGGTGCTCTACAACCCGGAGCACCCGCCGCTGGGCAAGCTGGCGATGGCGGCCGGGCTGGCGTTCGTCGACCCGCGGCTGGACACGACGTACCCGGGCAACCAGACCCAGCAGGGCCGGCATCTGCTGTACGAGACCGGCAACAACCCGTTCCGGGTGATGCTCGCCGCGCGGCTGCCGATGATCGTGCTGACCCTGCTGTTCGGGCTGGTGGTGCTGGCCTTCGCCCGGGACCTGGCCGGGCCGTGGGCGGGGCTGGTGGCGCTCGCCCTCTACGCCTTCTCGCCCGACATCATCGCGCACGGCTCGCTGGCGACCCTGGACATGCCGGCGGCCGGCATGCTGCTGACCGCCTTCTGGTTCCTCTGGCGGTCCCGGCAGCGACCGTGGCGCTATCTCCCGCTGGCCGGCGTGGCGTTGGGGGCGGCCCTCGCTACTCGGATGAGCGCGCTTCCGGCCGTACCTCTGGTCCTGCTTCTTTCGCTTTTGTCGCCGTTTGCGGTCGGCAAGCCCGGGACCTGGTGGAAGAAGCTGGCGTGGCGAGTCGTGGCGGCGATCGGGGTGGGGCTGATCGCGGTGGCCGTGGTGTGGGTCGTCTATCTGGCCGTCGATCCGCGGCTGCGCTGGACGCCGCCGGTGAACATGCCGCACCCGGGCCGGCTGAAGACACTCGCGGTCGACCTGCTGCCGTTCCCCAAGGCGTACCGGGACGGGATTTTGATCCAGTTCCAGTTCGAGTCGCGGACCTTCAACGGGTTCCTGCTCGGGCACGCCTATCGCGGGTCGCTCTGGTACTACCAGCCGGTCGCGCTGCTGATCAAGACGCCGCTCGGGATGATGGCGCTGTGGCTGGCCGGCGCGCTGACCATGCTGGTCAAGCCGGCGCTACGGGTGGCGACGCTGTACCTGCTGGTGCCGGCCGGGGCGCTGTTACTGGTGGCGATGACCGGCGCGCGCGACTACGGCACCCGTTACGTGATCTTCGTGCCGGTCTTCCTGGCGGTCGTCGCCGGGACCGTGGTGCTGGTCAGGTTCGCCTGGGCGCGGATCGGGACGGTCGTGCTGGTCGCGTTCGTGGCGGTCAGTTCGCTGATGACGTTCCCCTACTACCTGCCGTACTCGAACGAGGCCTTCGGCGGCACCTCGCACACCCATCTCAACCTGCACGACTCCAACGTCGACTGGGGGCAGGACCTGGCCCGGCTCGGGGCGCGGCTGCGGACGAAGTATCCCGGGGAGCCGGTGTGGACGGTCTTCAAGACGAGCGGGGTGCCGACCTATTACGGGATTCAAGGGAAAAATCCCCTTACGGTGCCCAATGACCAGGTGCATGGTTTGCTGGTGGTGTCCGACTCGCGGGTGGCCCTGGCGACCGGGAAGCTGCAGCAGCTGATCTCGTCGAGTCAGGAGATCGACAACGTGGGCTACTCGATCCGGATCTACCGGCGCTGAGTCTTGCGGACCGGCTCGCGCCCGGGTCACGCCTTCCTGATCGCGGCCGCATCGTGCAGAGCCAGGATGTCGATCGCCTCTTCGCGCATCTCCACCTTGCGGACCTTGCCGGTGACCGTCATCGGGAAGCCGTCGACGATGTGCACGTACCGCGGGATCTTGTAGTGGGTGAGCTTGCCGTCGCAGTAGGCGCGGACGGCCTCGGCGGTCAGCGGTGCCGAGCCCGGGCGCAGCACGATCCAGGCCATCAGCTCCTCGCCGTACTTCGCGTCGGGCACGCCGATCACCTGCACGTCGGCGATGTCGGGATGCCCGTACAGGAACTCCTCGACCTCGCGGGGGTAGACGTTCTCGCCGCCGCGGATGACCAGGTCCTTGATCCGGCCTACGATGTTGAGGTAGCCGTCGGCGTCCATCGTGGCCAGGTCGCCGGTGTGCATCCAGCGGGCCGCGTCGATCGCCTCGGCGGTGGCCTCCGGCTGCTCCCAGTAGCCCAGCATCACCGAGTAGCCGCGGGTGCACAGCTCGCCGGGCTCGCCGCGCTCGACCACCAGGCCGGTGGTGGGGTCGACGACCTTGGACTCGAGATGCGGCATGACCCGGCCGACGGTCTCGGTGCGGCGGGCCAGGTTGTCGTCGGGACGGGTCATCGTGGAGACCGGGGACGTCTCGGTCATGCCGTAGCAGATCGCCACCTCGGCCATGTTCATCTCGGCGACCACCCGCTTCATCACCTCGACCGGGCAGGGTGAGCCGGCCATGATTCCGGTACGCAGCGAGGACAGGTCGTAGTCGGCGAAGTCCGGCAGGCCGAGCTCGGCGATGAACATCGTCGGCACGCCGTAGAGCGACGTGACCCGCTCGGCCTGAACCGCGGCGAGGGCGGCCGCGGGGTCGAAGCCGGGTGCGGGCAGGACGACGCAGGAGCCGTGCGAGGTGGCGCCGAGGTTGCCCATCACCATGCCGAAGCAGTGGTAGAGCGGTACGGGCAGGCACACTCGGTCATGCTCGGTGTAGTTGATCAGCTCGCCGACGAAGTAGCCGTTGTTCAGGATGTTGTGGTGGGAGAGCGTCGCGCCCTTGGGGAAGCCGGTAGTTCCCGAGGTGTACTGAATGTTGATCGGGTCGTCGAACGCCAGCGTGGCCGCTCGGCGCGATATTTCAGACATGTCGCCTTCCAGCGACAAATCGTGGTATGACGGCTCGCCGAGGTAGGCAACCTCGGTGAAGCCGATCGACTCGATCATGCCGCGGTAGTCGCTGGTCTTGAACGACACCGCGCTGATCAGCAGGCTCAGGCCGGACTGCTGCACGACGTACTCGAGCTCGTGCGTCCGATACGCCGGGTTGACGTTGACCAGGATCGCGCCGATCTTCGCGGTCGCGTACTGGGTGATCACCCATTCGCCGCAGTTCGGCGCCCAGATCCCGACCCGGTCGCCCTTGGCGATGCCGCGCGCCAGCAGGCCCCGGGCCAGCCGGTTGACGTCGGCGTCGAGCTCGGCGTAGGTCCACCGCCGGCCGGCCGCCACGTCGACCAGGGCCTCCCGGTCGCCGAAGCGGGCGACGGTGCGCTCGAAGTTGGCCCCGATCGTCTCGCCGATCAGGGGCGCGGTGCTGGTGCCGGACGCGTACGACAACATTCGCGCAGCATGAGCCGCCCACGGCGGATGGCGCTACCCCTGTTCGGGGGTATGAAAGCGAGCGCCCTGACGCACGGGTCGGCGTGACATGCTGTCAACGTGCTCGAAACTGCCGATCTACCGGCGGCGCTGGGCCGGATTCGCCGGGTCACCGGGCTTCCGGTGGCGTTCGGCGGCCTGGTGTCGGCGGACGGGCGGCAGATGCGGCTGACCGACTTCGCCGGCACCGCGACGGCCGCCCTGAACGGGCTGATCGTCACCGCCGGCAACGGCCTCGGCGGCCGGGTGGTGACCTCGGCCCGGCCGGGGCGGGTCGAGGACTACGTGGCCGACCCTCGGATCAGCCACGAGTACGACGCTCCGGTGTGCGCCGAGGGGCTGCGGGCGATCGCCGCCGTCCCGGTGGCGGTGGGCGGGTCGGTGCTGGCCGTTCTCTACGCGGGCACGCGGGAGCCGATCGCGGTGGGCGGCCGGGCCGTCGAGGCGATGGGCCGGGTCGCGATGCGGTGGGGGACCGAGGCGGCGGTACGCCGGGAGGTCGCCCGCCGGATGGCCGAGCTCGAAACCGCCGCGGCCCGGGGCGGCCGGCCCGGCACGAGCGCGCGGGAGTGGGAGGACGTGCGGTTGGCACACGCGGATCTGCGTACCCTCGCCGCGGAGACCTCGGACCCGGCGCTGAAGGCGCGGCTGCACCAGATCTCCGACCGCCTGGTCGCGCATCGGCCCGGCGCAGCCGATGGCAACCCGCTCTCCCCGCGCGAGCGGGACGTGCCCGGCGCAGCCGGTCGCAAGCCGCTCTCCCCGCGCGAGCTGGACGTGCTCGCGATGGTCGCGGTGGGCTGCGGGAACGCGGAGGCGGCGCGGCGCCTGGGCCTGCTGCCCGAGACGGTGAAGAGCTATCTGCGCAACGCGATGCGCAAGCTGGGGACGCACGGCCGGATGGAGACGATCGTGACCGCACGCCGCCTGGGACATCTGCCGTGAGGCGGGTCGTCGTCGACCGGAGCGGCGTGTCGATAGCCGAGGCCGCCGTGCCCGAGCCGGGCGCCGGCGAGGTGCTCGTGCGGATGGCGATGGCCGGCGTCTGCGGGTCGGATGTGCACGCCCTGCAGGGCAAGCACCCGTTCATCACGCTCCCCTATCCGCCCGGGCACGAGGTGAGCGGCACGGTCGAGGCGGTCGGCACGGGGGTGCCGCTGCCGGTCGGGGCGCGGGTCACGATGGAGCCGTTCCTGCCCTGCTGGGCGTGCAAGCAGTGCCGGGCCGGGCGGCAGAACATCTGCGAGAACCTGCGCTTCTTCGGCTGCGCGCACGACCAGGGCGGGATGGCCGACTACTTCACCGTCGACCAGCGGCGGCTGCACGTGATCCCGGACGAGCTGGACTGGCTGCGAGCGGCGTTCATCGAGCCGCTCGGCACGCCGGTGCACGCGGCGCGGTTGGTGGGCGGGCTGGCCGGCAAGACCGTGGCGATCCTCGGCGCGGGGACGATCGGTCTGCTCACGCTGCAGGTGGCTCGCGCGCAGCAGGCCGCCCGCGTCGTCATGACGGCCCGGTCGCAGCGCAGCCGGGACCGGGCCGCCGGATTCGAGCCGGACGCGGTGATCGACGCGGCCGAGACCGGGGCGGTGCGGGAAGCGTTGGGCGAGAGCGCCGACGTGGTCTTCGACTGCGTGGCCGAGCAAGCCACGATGGACCAGGCGCTCACGCTGGCGAACAAGGGCGGCACGGTCGTGGTGGTCGGCGTCCCGCCGGCTCCGGTGCGTATCCCGCTGCCGATGGTCCAGGACAGCCAGCTGCGCATCCAGGGCAGCGCGACCTACCTCCCCGAGGACTTCGCGGACGCGATCGACCTGCTGGTGTCGAACCGGGCCGACGTCACCGGGATGGCCACCGCGGTGCGCCCGCTCGACGAGGCGGCCGCCGCGTTCGCCGACGCCGCCTCCGGCGCGCACATCAAAGTGCTGCTGCGCGGATAAACGAGAGCCGCGACCCCTTCCGGTTACCGGTCGGTAATGGCAGGGTGTGTCGATGGCGGACTACGACGTCCTGATCGTCGGCAGCGGATTCGGCGGCAGCGTCAGCGCGCTGCGCCTGACCGAGAAGGGCTACCGGGTCGGCGTGCTCGAGGCGGGCCGGCGCTACACCCCCGAGATGCTTCCCAAGACCTCATGGGACCTGCGGAACTTCCTCTGGGCGCCGAGGCTCGGGCTGCGCGGCATCCAGCGGATCACCCTGCTCAAGGACATCGTCGTGCTGTCGGCCGCCGGGGTGGGTGGCGGTTCCCTGGTGTACGCGAACACGCTGTACCGCCCGCCGGCCACGTTCTTCGACGATCCGCACTGGGCCGGCATCACCGATTGGGCCGGCGAGCTGGCGCCGCACTACGACCAGGCCTCGCGCATGCTCGGCGTGACCGAGCAGCCCACGATGACCCCGTCCGACGTGGTCATCAAGCAGGTCGCGGAGGACATGGGGGTGGGTTCGACCTTCCGGCGTACGCCGGTGGGTGTCTATTTCGGCGAACCGGGCAAGACGGTGCCGGACCCGTACTTCGGCGGCGCCGGGCCGGACCGCACCGGCTGCACCCAGTGCGGCAACTGCATGATCGGCTGCAAGGTCGGTGCCAAGAACCGGCTCGACGTGAACTACCTGTACCTGGCCGAGCGGGCCGGCGCGACCGTGCACCCGGACACCGAGGTGACCGCCCTGCGCCCGGACGGCGAAGGCTGGGTGGTGGAGACCCGGACCGGGCGATTCACCGCGGATCAGGTGATTCTGTCGGCCGGAGCGCTCGGCACCCAGCGGCTGCTGCACGCGATGCGCGACACCGGCGTGCTGCCGGGCCTGTCGGCCAGCCTGGGCTCGCTGACCCGCACCAACTCCGAGGCGCTGCTGGGCGCGCAGGCCGCGTCGGTGCCCGCCGAGCCGTACTCGCGCGGCGTGGCGATCACCTCGTCGTTTCATCCGGACTCGACGACGCACATCGAGCCGGTCCGGTACGGCCCGGGCAGCAACGCGATGGGCCTGCTCGCCACGCTGCTGGTGGACGGCGGCGGGCGGGTGCCGCGCCCGATCAAGTTCCTCGGGCAGGCGCTGCGCCACCCGTACGTGCTGCTTCGCTCGTTGTCCGTGCGGCGGTGGAGCGAGCGCACGATCATCGCGCTGGTGATGCAGACGCTCGACAACTCGCTGACCGTGCGGCGCACCAGGCGCGGCCGGCTCACCACCGGGCCCGGCCACGGCGAGGCGAACCCCAAGTGGATTCCGCAGGGGCACGAGGCGGTGCGCCGGATCGCCGACCGGATCGGCGGGTTCCCGGGCGGCACGGTCGGTGACATCTTTGACATTCCGATGACGGCACACATTCTCGGCGGCGCGACGATCGGCGAATCCGCGGCGGCCGGCGTGGTGGATCCGTATCACCGCGTATTCGGGTACGCCGGTTTGCACGTCGTGGACGGCGCGGCCGTACCGGCGAACCTGGGCGTGAATCCGTCCCTGACCATCACCGCGATGGCCGAGCGAGCGATGTCCCTGTGGCCGAACAAGGGCAAGCCCGACCCCCGCCCCGCCCCGGGCGCAAAATACGAACGGCTATCCCCCATCCCACCCCAGCGCCCAGCCGTCCCAGCCGACGCGCCGGCGGCTCTCCGCCTTTCCGAATGGTGACTTGCTCACCGCGATGGCCCGCTGCCGACTACGTATCTGCAGGGTGCCCCGTATCACTAAACGACCCGCGATCGCCCCGCTGATGAGGAGGCAGTCGATTTTCCGTCGTCGCGGGGTGTGCGACGCCGGAAAATCGGCTGACTCCTCATCAGCCCCCGAAGGGGCGATCGCCCGCGGAGCGAAGCGGAGCCAGCAAGCTCAGCCGCACGGGACCGTCCCCCACGTGACTCACCCGCCCAACCGCAACCAAACGCCCGGAGCCAGCCAGCTCAGCCGCACGGGACCGTCCCCCCACGTGACTCACCCGGCCAACCGCAACCAAACGCCCGGAGCCAGCCAGCTCAGCCGCACGGGACCGTCCCCCCACGTGACTCACCCGCCCAACCGCAACCAAACGCCCGGAGCCAGCCAGCTCACCGCACGGAACAGTCAACCAAGCGACCCAGCCAGCTCAGTGGACGAACCGCCCCGGCACCGGAGAATCGGCGACGAGGCGGCTCGGGTCAGCGAGCCCGACTTTTGTCAGGCGGTCGTACAGGTGGATCCGTTCAGGGCGAACGAGGACGGGTTGGCGAAACTGCCGGAGTAGGTTCCCTGGAAACCGAAGGACGCGTTGGCGCCCGGCGCGATGTTCCCGTTCCAGGAAAGGTTGCTCGCCGTGATGGCGCCGCTCGAACCGGTGAGGTTGGCGTTCCACGATGAGGTGATCGTCTGGCCACTCGGGAGCGTGAAACGGAGATTCCAGCCGTTGATCGCGCTGCTTCCGGTATTGGCCACCGTGACGTTCGCGGTGAAGCCCGAATTCCAGACGTTCGTGCCGTAGGTGACCCGGCAGGCGGCATTGCCGCCGGTCGGCGGGGTCGTCGGCGAGGTGGTGGGCGGGGTCGTCGGGTTGGTCGGCCCGCCGCCGTTGACCGCCGCGGAGAAGTTCGTGACGGCCAGGCCCGCGCCGCCGATCCACGGCTCGAAGCCGGCCTGGATGCTGGTCAGATACCACGAGCTGGTGATCGCGCCGCGGTTCTTCACGTCGTTGATGAAGTCCAGGACGCTGAAGCTCCAACTGGAGATCGGCGACGGCGCCACGTACGAGACGACCGCGTTCGACCCGTTGCTGCCGCGCCAGACCTCCCAGCTGCGCCCGCCGATGGTCGCGTTGCCCACCACCGAGCCGATCGGCTGGATCGAGCCCTGCCGGTTGAACCAGATCATGATTTCCTGCTGGTTGACGCCGTCCTTCTTGGGCGTCGGATCCAGCCAGATGTCGTACGCGGCGTCGTAGGTCGCGCCGGAGACGAACTGGTAGTTGATGCTGCTGGTGGCGCTGGAGATCGAGCTGACCTGCATCGGCAGGTTGGTGCCCGGCGAGCAGTTGGTGTAGTGGCAGCCGTAGTAGATCGCCGGGTAGGAGACGGGGGCGCCGCTGGTGCTGCCGGTGCCCTGCTGGGTCTGGATGGAGAACCCGGTGCTGGTGACGTTGATGCACTGCTGGGCGGAGGTGCCCCAGCGGTTGTTCATCACCACGTACCGGCCGCCGACGGTGGTGCTGCCGTACTGCTCGCAGATCTGCGTGTCGGCCGCCGCTGGTCCGGCGACGGCGAAGGCCGTCACGGTCGCCGCGGCCAGGAGGCCGAGGACCGTGAGGGCGCGGATGGCACGTCTCATTGCGAAGCTCCTTGAGAGGGGATCCCGCGGGGACGGGGTGCTGGGAGCGCTCCCACGACACGTTACAGGACATTGACGAACCTGAAAAGTAGGTGACGGCCAGAACCTCCGAACGGGCCGGTCCGGCCGATCCGGCACTGGGACAACAATTGCGACATGCGATGCGGTAATTTGCACTGAGAACTGGTGACCGACAGAATGAATGGGTATCGACAATCGCGGCGCCACGGCGCGTGCGCATAGTCGTCACTCAAATGACATCGTTGTAGTGGGAGCAGGCACGCCATGGCCAAGCAGGTAATAACCCTTCTGACCGACGACATCGACGGCGGAGAGGCCGACCGCACCGTCGAGTTCGGACTCGACGGTGTGAACTACACGATCGACCTCTCCGAGAAGAACGCCGGGAAGTTGCGCAAGGCGCTCGACCCGTTCCTGAACGCGGCGACCCGGGTCGGCCGCAGCGGCGTGGTGGCCAGTGCCCGGCGCGCCGCCCCGGCGAGCACCGGCCGCGCGAGCCGCGACCAGAATCAGGCGATTCGGGAGTGGGCGAACAAGAACGGGTACGAGGTCTCCGAGCGCGGCCGCATCCCGAGCCACATCGTCGAGGCGTACCACAGCAAGCGATAGGTCGATCTCCAAGAAACGGCGTCGCCGACTCGGCGGCGCCGTTTTTTCGGCGAAGGAGAAAACCATGCCGGTCGTCATCGTCACCGGGGCGTCGAGCGGAATCGGCCGCGCCACCGCGCTCCGCCTCGGGCGGGCCGGCACCACGGTCGTGCTCGCCGCCCGCCGAGCCGACCACCTCGAGGCGGTGGCCGCCGAGATCGGCTCCGCCGTGGTGGTGCCCACCGACGTCCGCGACCCGGCGGCGATCGAGGCCCTGGTCGCCCGCGCCCGCGAGGTCGACGGCCGGATCGACGGCCTGGTCAACAACGCCGGCATCGGCGGCAAGACGACCGTCCTCGCCGATGACGACATGGTCACCCAGATGGTCGACATCAACCTGGTGGCCCCGATCCGGCTGATGCGTGCGGTCGTTCCGATCATGCGGGAACAGGGCTCCGGCTCGATCGTGAACATCGGATCGGTGGCCGGCGAGATCGGCATCGCCGGCACCTATTCCGCCACGAAATTCGCCCTCCGCGGCATGACCGACTCGGTGCGCCGCGAACTGGCCGGGACCGGCGTCGGCGTGACATTGATCGAGCCGGGCTTTATCAACACCGACCTCACTCGTCGGACGAATCTCCCGGGCCCGGAGACTGTCGCCGCCGCGGTGGAGAGCGCGCTGCGCCGCCCGCGCCGGCGCATCGTGGTCCCCTGGAAATACCGGGCGGCGATGGTGGCGGCCGGCGCCCTGCCGGCGCTGGTCGACCACCTCTACGCCAAGCGGGCGGCCGGCCGGGGGTAACCGCCGGCCGTCCCGCTGGGCCGCCCGGTCAGGGCAGGTAGTAGTTCGGGTTCGGCAGCTTGAAGGTCTTGTCGGCGTGGCCGCCCTTCAGGTCGCTGTACTGGTCGCCGAAGTTGCCCACGATGTCGTAGCCGAGCGATTCGATGTGCGCCCGGGTCGCCGACTTGTAGTGGATGGTCGTGCACTTGCCGCCCGGGTCGTCGGCGCAGGCCGCCTTCAGGTAGTCCGGGTACGCGCTCACGTCCGGCTTGGTGAACAGGCCGTCCTCGCCGTCGCTCAGCGTGGTCGGCTTCGGGTAGCCGGCGTCCACGCCGATCCCGTCCGCGGTCAGGTTGCCGAGGGTGGCGGCCTCCTGGGTGGCCGGCCGGCCGGTCAGGAAGAAGATCGCGTAGCCCTCGCGCTCGGCCGCCTGCGCCATCGCGACCATGCCCGGCACCGCCGGGAACTTCTGGCCGGTCACGTAGTCGGCGTTGGTGGTCGGGTTGTACGCCCAGTTGCTGAACACCTCGTAGTTCCAGGTCGCCAGCGAGGTGTCGTCGACGTCCAGGACGATCGCCTTGGTGGCGTGCCCGTACGACCGGTGGTGGCTCAGGTATCGCGTGCCGTCGGCGGCGACCCCGCTCGCCTCCTTGGCGTAGTTGCTGTCGGCGGCGAAGACGCCGGTGCCCAGCGCGTCACCGTAGTAATTGCGAAGCTGCTGCCGCAGGACGTCGAGGTTGGTGACGTCCTTCTCGGAGCGCGGAGTGATCGTCTTGATCGCCGGTTGGGCGGTCGTGGCGGCGGCCCAGCCGGCACCGGCACCGCCGAGGACGGCCATGGTGATGGCCACCGCGGCGACGGCGGTACGTCGCGGAGCGCGCAAGGAAGTGATGTTCATCCACGGGACCTTACGCCGCCATGGAATGTTCACCATTCGCCATCTGGGCCAATGCTTCGGTGCCATCGACCGGCGCCGACCAGAGGTAGCCCTGCCCCAACGGGCAACCGAGCCGGGCCAGCAGGTCACGGTGTACCGGGGACTCGATGCCCTCGGCGATCACCGTGAGGCCGAGCGACTGCGCCAGGCTCACGATGCCGGTCACCAGCGCCAGTTGCTGCGGGACCTCCACCATGTCGTCGATGAAGCTCTTGTCGATCTTCACGACGTCGATCGGGCGCCGGCGCAGGTAGCCCAGCGACGAGTAGCCAGTGCCGAAGTCGTCGATGGCCACGCGTACGCCGTGCTCGCGCAGCTCCGCAAGGTCACGCCAGACCGTTTCGTGCTCGCCCGCGAGCAGGGTCTCGGTCAGCTCGATCATCAGAGCCTCCGGCGGAACGCCGGCGTAGGCCAGCGCCTGCAGGATCTCGTCGACGAAGCCGGCCTCGCGGAACTGCCGCACCGAGACGTTCACCGAGACGTACGGTTGACGGGCGCGCGGCAGCGCCCGCCGCCACTGGGCCACCGTGTGCAGGGCCTGCTGCAGCACCCAGCGGCCGATCGGCACGATCAGCCCACTCTCCTCGGCGACCGTGATGAACTCGGTCGGCGCCACCAGCCCCTTGGTCGGATGGAACCAGCGGACCAGCGCCTCGAAGCCGACCGGCTCCTGCGAGCCGAGATCCACGATCGGCTGGTACGCGAGCAGGAAGTGCCCCTCGTTCACCGCGTGGTCGAGCGCCGACCGCAGTTCCAGTCGCTCCACCATCGCGCCGTGCAGGTGCGCCTGGTAGCGCCGCCACTGGTTCTTGCCGGCGCCCTTGGCCACGTACAGCGCGAGGTCGGCCTGGCGCAGCAGCTCGTCCGCGGTGTCCGCCTCGGGCGTGGTGGTGATGCCGATGCTGGCCACCGCCTGCAGCGAGGTCTCGTCGTCGATCACGATGGGCGCGGCGAGTGCCGCCAGGATCCGGTTGGCGGTCTCCTCCACCGCGCCCGGGTCCTGCACGTTCTCGATCAGCGCCGCGAACTCGTCGCCACCCAGCCGTGCGGCCGTGTCGTCGGCCCGCAGCGCCCCGGCGATCCGGTTCGCCACCTCGATCAGCAGGGTGTCGCCGGCCGCGTGCCCGAGCGTGTCGTTGACGATCTTGAAGTCATCCAGGTCGATGAAGAGCACGCCGACCACCGAGCCGTCCCGGGCGCCGCGGGCGAGCGCGTGCTCGAGGCGGTCGTGGAACAGCACCCGGTTGGCCAGCCCGGTCATCGCGTCGTGGAACGCCTGGTGGGTGAGCTCCCGTTCGAGGCGCCGCTGCTCGGTCACGTCGCGCAGGGTGATCACCAGCCCGGCCACGGTCGGCTCGTTGCGCAGGTCCGACACGTGCATCTCGAGCAGCACGTTCCCCGGGCCGCGCAGGTCGGCGCCGTCGCGCCGCTCGGTCAACGAGGTGTGATCGTCCGGGTTGATCCAGTCGAACAGGTACGACCTGCCGGGGTCGGCGCCGAAGACCCGCGCGGCCGACGGGCTCGCGTACCGGATCCACAGCTCGTCGTCCACGATCAGGATGACGTCGGCGGTGTTCTGCACCAGCGTCCGGAAGTACGTCTCGCTGTTGCGCCGGATCACCTCGTCGCTCAGCTGGATCCGCTCGAGCGCCAGCGCCGCCTGCCCGGCCAGCACCTCGACCGCCCGCTGGAGTCCCGGCAGCGCCGCCTCGGGCGCGCCCACGTGCAGCACGCCCACCAGCGGCTCGCCGGTCGGCCGGTCGGCGAGCACCATCGGGCAGCGCAGCGTGGTGCTGAAGTTGGTGAGCCGCACCGAGACCGCCCAGTCCAGCTCGCGGGTGGGCACGATGCCCGCCCAACGCTCGACCGGCAGCACCGGCGGCAGGCCGTCCGGCACCGCCATCGCCAGCACCACGCCGTGCGGAGTGTCCGGCGGCAGCAGCTGCGCCACGGCGACCCGCACCGCGTCACCGACCGCCTCCACGTCGGCCGCCGACACCAGCGCCGCCGACGCCTCCCGCAGGGCACGCTCGCGGGCCAGGGCCTGCCGGTGGTTCGACATGATGCCGGCCATCCGGAGCAGGACCAGCAGGAAGATCAGCGCGCTGAGCACGGCCCCGACCGTGGGACCGACCGCGAGCAGCACGGCCGGGGCGACCAGGGCGAGCAACGCCACCCGCCACCAGCCCGGCTCGCTCGGTGGGTCGTCGGCGCGGACGCTGAGCAGCGTCATCGACGGGTGCAGCGCGGCCAGCCCGGCGCACGCGTACAGCGCGAACCGGCCCAGCGCCGCCACGTCGCCGGACAGCCAGCCCAGCTCGTATCCGACGTCGGCCACCAGCATGCCGACCAGACCGGCGCCGAGCAGGCCGGTCGCGGCCGGCCGGCGCCCCGGGGAGGTGAGCAGCCGGGTGAGCACGCCCAGGCAGAGCAGATCGCCGATCGGGTAGGCGAGCATCACCCAGTCGTGGTCGGCGAGCCTCGGGCCGAGCAGGAACGTCCAGGCCAGCATCGCCCCGCCGGCCGTCACGACCAGCGCGTCCAGCAGCGCGGCCCGGTCCCGGCTCGGCCCGGCCTGCCGCCGGATGAAGATCAGCAGAACGGCCGCGAGCGCCGGGTACGAGGCGATGATCAGGGCAACGCCGGCTTGGTGCAGGCTCGGCGTGACGACGTAAGCGAACGTGCCGGCCGCGGAGAGGGCGACGGCCACGGCGAGCCAGCGCCACGGCGTACGGTCCCCGGGTCGGTTGAGGCGCACCCCACCGGCGATGGCCACCGCCGCGGACAGGCCCGCCACCAGGCGAACGGCCGGCTGCCCGGCGGGCACCAGCGAGAAGGCGACGGCGAGCACCACCATCCACCCGCCGAACAGGCCGGCGGCGAAACGTGGCGGCATCATGCTCCCTTCGGGGGTCACGTCAGACCATGCAGATCGGTCCGGCGCGCGGGCAGCTGAGACAATCGGCGCGTGCTCCTCGAGTTCATCCGCACCCACACCGCGCCCGCGCCGGTTCCCTTCGTGCCCGAGATCACCCTCTTCCAGGCCGACGAGCCGATCGAGCTGTGGGAGAGGACCGAGGAGGCCGGCACCGAGCAGCCGCCGCCGTTCTGGGCGTTCGCCTGGGCGGGCGGCCAGGCCCTGGCCCGCCACCTGCTCGATCACCCGTCGCTGGTGTCCGGACGCGCGACGCTCGATCTCGCCACCGGCTCGGGCCTGGTCGCGGTGGCGGCGGCGCGGGCGGGCGCCGTTCCGGTGACGGCCAACGACATCGACCCCTACTCGCTGGCCGCCGCGACGGCGAACGCCGCCGCCAACGACGTGCGGATCACGACGCTCGAGGCCGACCTCCTCGACACCGATCCCCCGGCGTCGGTGGTCCTGGCCGGCGACGTCTTCTACAGCCGCGAGATGGCCGGCCGGGTGCTGCCGTTCCTGCGCCGGGCCGCGGGGCGAGGGTGTCTGGTGCTGGTCGGCGATCCGGGCCGGGCCTACCTCCCCGAGGGCCTGATCAAGCAGGCGACCTACGCCGTCCCGGTGAACGAGTCGCTGGAGGGCGTCGCCGTCCGCGAAACCACCATCTGGCAGGTCGGCGCCCGATAGCCGGTCAGCGGGCGGTACCCAGCGACCAGGCGCGCACCCCGCCGACGATGCCGGCCGTGTTCGGCACGACCACCACGTCGTCGCCCATCCGGGCCAGCTGGGCGGGGGTGATCAGCCGCGAGTTGCCGCCGCCCAGGTAGAGGCGGTCCCAGAGGAAGACCGGGCGCAGGCCGTCGACCACGTTGCGCACCCGGCGGGACCAGAGGGCGTCGCCGAGGCGGCGGCGCTCGTGCTCGCCGATGTACGTGTCGTACGACATGCCCCAGCGCACCGGCGCCTGCGACATCTCCAGGTGCGGCGCCAGCACCCCGCCGTCGAAGAGCGCGCAGCCCAGACCGGTGCCCAGGGTCAGCATCAGCTCGCAGCCGGTGCCCGCGACCACCCCGGCGCCGTGCACCTCGGCGTCGTTGAGCACCAGCGTGGGCAGCCCGAACGCCTCGGCCAGCGCGGTGCGGGCGTCGAAGCCGTGCCACGCCTCGACCAGGTCGGGGTCGACCCTCGTCCGCGGGCCGGAGCGGGTCACGTAGTGCGGGGTGGCGACCACGACGCCGTGCCGCAGCATGCCGGGCATCCCGACGGTCACCCGGTCGGCGGTCGGCAGCCGCTCGCCCAGCTGCACCAGCGTCTTGACGAAGAGGTCGGGCGGCAGAGGGTACGGGGTCGGCACCCGCAGCGGCTGGGCCCGCATCGTGCCCGCCTCGTCCAGCACCGAGCCCTTGATGCCGCCGCCCCCGCAGTCGATCGTCAGGGTGAAAGCCACGCCGCCAGTCTGCATGGGTGTCCCCTTCTCCCGCCCGCTATCCATCGGTCTCGGCCGCCGCGGTGAGCGGACGCAACCGCACCCGGGTGATCGCCCGCCCGGTGACCTCGACCACCTCGGCGGTGAACCCGGGCAACGTCACCACCTCGCCCGGCGCGGTGGGAATGTGCCCCAGCACGGCCAGCATCATGCCGGCCACCGTGGTGTAGTCGCCGTCCTCGTGCCCGTGCGACTCGTCGTGCAGGCCGATGTCCGGCAGGTCGTGGATCGGGAACGAGCCGGGCATCAGCAGCGCCCCGTCCGCCTCGCGGACCACGGCCGCCACGTCCCGGTCGGTCTCGTCGTAGATCTCGCCGACGATCTCCTCGACCAGGTCCTCCATCGTGACGATCCCGTCGATCGCGCCGCGCTCGTCCACCACCAGGGCGAGCTGGGCCCGCTCGGTGCGCATCTGCCGCAGCGCGTCGGAGACCCGCAGCGTCTCCGGCAGGAACAGGCCGGGCCGGCAGAGCGCGTCGACCGGGCCCTCGCCGTCGACCAGGTCGCGCAGGTGCACCACGCCGATCACGTCGTCCAGGCCGGCCGGGCCGACCACCGGCGCCCGGGAGTGGCCGCCGGCGATCAGCGAGCGCAGCGCCTGGTGCGCCGGGCTGCCGGTGGCCAGGGTGAGCACGTCGCGGCGGGGCACCAGGATCTCGCGCAGGATCCGGTCGGCGATCTCGAAGGCGCCGCTGATGATCGTGCGTTGCTCGATCGAGAAGTCCTGCTGGGCGGCGACCATGTCGCGGATCTCCTCGGTGGTGACCTCCTCGCGCTGGGCGGCCGGGTCGCCGCCGGCCAGCCGTACCACCACATTGGTGGCCGCGCCGAGCAGCCAGACCACCGGGCGGGAGAGCGTCGCGAGCACGTCGAGCGGGCGGGCGACCAGCAGCGCCCAGCCCTCGGTGCGCTGCATGGCGATCCGCTTGGGGGCCAGCTCGCCGATCACCAGGGTGACGAACGTCAGGGCGATCGTGACGAGCACGATGGAGACCGGCTGGGCGGCGCTGCCGAGGAAGGCGAGCGGGGCCTCCAGCGGCTTGGCGAGCGACACCGCGGCGGCCGCCGACGCCAGGAAGCCGGCCAGCGTGATGCCGATCTGGATGGTGGCCAGGAACCGGTTGGGGTCGCGGGTGAGCCGGGCCAGGGTCTTGCCGCCGCGCGACTGCCGCTCCAGCCGCTGCACCTGGCTCTCCCGGAGCGATACCAGCGCCATCTCGCTGCCGGAGAAGGCCGCGTTCACCAGTACGAGCACCAGGACCAGGATGATCTCTCCGCCTGTGCCACCCATTATTCGTCAGCTCTCCCGGGCCATGCGATCACGAGGGGACCAACGTACCCAGGGTGACACCGATACGCTCATCGGGCCTCGGGCCGCGTCAAAACCTGGCAAAGGATCGGACCGGCATGCGCGGGCCGAAGCGCGGCGCACCGATGCCGCCGTGGGCGAGCAGGTCGCAGACCCGGCCCCGGTGGCCGCGGAACGGCTCGAGCAGCTCGAGCATCCGGTCGTCGGTGCCGCGCGCCTCGCCGGCCAGTGCCCAGGCCACCGTGTTGGGCACGTGGTAGTCGCCGACGCTCACCGCGTCCCCGTCGCCGTAGGCCACCCGGACCACCTCGGCGGCCGTCCACGGGCCGATGCCGGGCAGCGCGGTCAGCCGCCGGGTCGCCTCGGCCGCGTCGGCGCAGCGCTCGATCCGGCCCGCCTCGCGGGCGGCGCGCAGCAGGGCCTGGGTGCGGCGCTGTTCGACGCCGAGCGGATGGAACATCCAGTACGGACTGGCCGCGATCGCGGCGGGGTCGGGCGGGAGCAGCAACGGCGTGGGACCCGGCGCCGGCTCGCCGAACTTCCGGCAGATCTTCCGGTACGCCCGGAACGCCTCGACGCCGGTCACCTTCTGCTCCAGGATCGCCCGCAGCACGCGGTGGAACACGAGGCCGGTGGCCGGCAGCCGCAGCCCGGAGAACGTGCGCGCCAGCCGGTGCACGACCGGGTGTGCCTTGGCGAGGGCCGGGAAGCCGCTCACGTCGTCGCGCAGGCCCACGATCGCGTCGGCCCGGTCGAGCAGCCACTCGGCGCCCGCCCCATACGCCTCGGCGACCAGCTCGCCGCCCGCGTGGGCCAGGTGGAGGGTGCCCGGGCCGTCGGGGGTGCGGGCCGCCATCCACAGCTCGGTGCCGGAGACCCGCACGCACGGGTCGCCGTTGGGCGCCTGCAGCGAGGCGAGCGACGCGCCGAAGGCGTAACGCTCGGGCGGGGTCAGGCGACGGGCCACCCGGCAACTGTGCCACAGACGGACCGATGGCCCTGACCGCGCTCCCGGTCAGGGCCATCGGAGGCGACCGAACACCCGAGTGATTCGATCGCCGGGGTGGAGCTTGCCGCCGAAGTCGTCCGTCAGGGGGAAGGGCGACCTCCGGTGCCGACGGGGGGTCCCGGCCGGGCCGGGGCAATGTCGGTTACCCCGTCCCGGGCCGGGTTCGGCACCCGGTCTCAGCGGCTTACGCTCCTCGATTCAGTTACCGGACCAGGATCTTCACCGCGTCGAAGGCCGGCGTCTGGTTGGCGCGCTGCATCATCGGGATGCGGTGCGAGCCGTCACCGGCCCAGGACGCGCACTGCGCGATGCCCGTGGTGGGCATGCCCGGCACCTGGATGGTGACCACGTCGGGGGCCGCCCCGCCCTTCTTGTCCTCGGTGGCCACGAAGAACGCGGGCACCGGGGCCGGGTCGGGCGCCTCGTTGGTGTTCGCCAGCATCCGGCACGCGGTGTGGAAGTGACCGCGGGTGATGCCGTTGGCCAGAACCGAGCTCTCCACGTAGTAACCGCCCGCGCCGGCCGCGAGGAACCGGTCGCGGATCAGGTTGCGGGTGCTGACCTGCAGCGTGAACGGGGTGTTCACGGCCACCGAGCGCGGCGCCTGGGTGATCAGCAGCGACGCGTTGTTGTTCTCCGAGGCGACCTCACCGAACTCGGTGGTGACGCAGCGGTCGCCCTTCTGGAAGCCGTCGTGCTGCGGCAGCTGGCTGGTCGAGCAGTTGTTGGTGAGGACGCCGAGGCCGGCACCGGGCGGCGGGGTGGTGGCGCCGTTCGAGGCGCTCGGGTCCGGCGCGGGGGCGGTGGTCTGCTGCCCGCCGTTGTTCCCACCGTTGTTGTTGCCGCCGTTGTTCCCACCGTTGTTGTTTCCGCCGTTGTTGTTGCCGCCGTTGTTGTTGCCGGCGTCGCCGGACGCCGACGGGTCGGCGCTCGGGTCTGCGGCCGGCGCGGTGGTCGCCGCCGTCGTGGCCGCCGCGGTCGGCGCGGTGGTGGCGTTGCCGTTGTTGCCGACGTTGTTCATCACCCAGCGACGGCAGCGGTCACGGAGCTGAGCCGTGGTCACCGTGTCGCCGGCGCCGTCGTCCGGGTGCTGGACGACCGTGCCGTTGTTGGTGGTGTACGTCCCCCGCCGGGTCTTGGTCGACAGCTTCGCCGTCGGCGGGGCCTGCACGTTGTCACATGCCGACAGCGCCTTCTTCTGGGTCCGGTTGGTGGACGCGTTCGAGACCTGGGTGACGGTCACGATGCCGCCGAACGCCACGAGCGTGGCGGCGACCGCGATGATCCGGCGACGGCCGCTGAACCAACCCGAATTCCTGGATGATGCGCGCCGGTACTTGGACCTTCGCATGTGGGACACCTTTCTCTGTCTCGACCTGGACGGGGGTTTCGGGGACTACCTCGCCCGGAAGATGCGCATGGTCGTGATGACGCCGGCCACGAGGGCGACGGCGAGGACTAGGAGGACCACGGTGGTGTTGACACCCGGGATCCCGCTGGTGCTGCTGTGCGCCGCAGCGACCATCTGCCCGTCCACGGGCACCGGGCCCGAGCCGGGAGTAGTGGGGGCGGCGGCCGTCGGCAGCGCGCCGTAGTCGACGATGCCGCTCGACTCCAGCAGCGTCATGTGCGTCATGACGAACTGGTTGGCCTGCTGCGCGAGCTGGCGGACCGAGTCGTTGCGGGTGCTCGCCCGGATCGTCGCGATGGCGGGGAAGATCTTGCCGTGCGCGGCCCGGAGCCGGTCGACGTAGATCTGGTCGAACGTCGCCGAGTTCGCGTTGCGCATCTCGCTCAGCCAGCCCTGCTGGTCGCTGTTCGGCTTGTTGGGCAGCTCGATGTCGAGCTTCTTGGCGACCTCACGGTCCAGCTTGTCGAGCAAAACGTGCTGCGCGCTGATCGCCTTGCCGATGTTCACGATCCGCGGGTCGTCCGACTTCTCCTGGGCCATGTTGCCGGCCGGGATCTCCCAGAGGCCGGCCAGCCGCACCTTGATCACGAAGTCACGGTCGGCCGGGCTGACCGAGCCGGCCCCCTTGGCGTTGAACGAGGTGGCCGGCACCGGGATGCCGGTGTCCGCGCGCGCCGGGGAGACCGGCGCCAGCAGGGCCACCATGACCATTGCCGAAATGCCCACCAACCAGCGCGACGGCCGACGTGCGAAGCGGGCGGCAACCATTTTCCAAACCTCCGGTAATCAGCAGTTTCTTGGGGGTCGCTTAACTCAGTAGCTGTAGTCGCTACCGGAACTGCTGGTGTCGGACGCGCCGCCCGAATCGGCCGGCGGTGCCACCGGCTGCGAGATCTTCGGCAGGCAGGTGAGGTTCTTGGCGCCGTCCGGCTTGATGACGAACCACTTGCCGGAGACGTTCTGGCCCTTCCACTCGCCCGGCTTCTTGTCGCCGATGTAGTGGTAGACCGGCCAGCCCTTGATGGTCAGCTGCTTGGTGCCGTCGGCGCGGGTCACCGTGCCGACGACGCTCGCCGAGACACCCTTGAGGGCCGGCTTGCCGTCGTTGGTGAGCGCGGGCTCCCAGACCTTGGCGCAGTCACCGTTGCAATTGGACTTGGCCGGGTTGTTGGAGTCGCCGTCGAAGCGGTACAGCACGAAGCCGTCCTCGTTCTCCACGACCTCGCCCATGCGCTTCACGGCGCTGCCGGTCAGCTTGTTGGTGACCTGAGAGTCGGGGAGCGCGGCGGTCTGGCCCGAACCGGGAGGGGCCGTCGCGTTCGGGTCGGTCTGGGCGACCGGGTCGCTGGTCGCCGCCGGGTCGGCGGTCGCGCCGGGGCTCGCCGCCGTGTTCGAGGCGGGCTCGGCGGCATTTCCGTAGTCGGCCGCGTTGTATCCCTGCGGCGCGCAGCCGGTCACGGCGAACGCCGCGGCGATGGCCGCACCCACGACCGTCAACTTTCGCTTCTCCGGTACCACGTGCCCTCCAGGGATTCCTGCTTCTGGCGTTTCCGGGCAGTAGTACGAGGGCCGGGCCGGGTTCGGTTGAACACTCAGGCCCATCAAATTCCTTAATTTTGTTTGAAGCACTCGGCGTGTTCGCGCATGCACAAAGAGGCCCGGCCGAATCGGCCGGGCCTCTTTTGCGTTACGAAAACCTGTTACGGCACGCGAACCAGCGTGTCACCGGTGCCGGACGACGTGACCTCCTGCACCTGGATGTGCGCGATGTTCTCCCGCGGGGTCGCGGTGACCGCCTGCAGCAGCAGCGGGCTCGGGTTGGCGGCGGTGCCCCAACCCTTCTCCCCCACCGTCCAGGAGCCGAGCGACTCGGTGGTGCCGTCGGTGTGCACGACCACCATCCGGCACTCCACCGGGCCCTTGATGCTGGAGACCGCGAGCGAGATCTGGGTGCCGAAGTCCTTCTTCTCCAGCGCCACGTCGGCGTGCACCCCGGTGTGCGGGTCGGTGCCGCTGTACTTCTGCCCGGTCAGCTCGGGCCCACCGATGCCGGGGCCGTCCTGCGAGTTGGGCAGCGGGTCGAGCTGCGAGGTGCCGCGCTGGGCGGAGTTGTTCGTCGCCTTCTGCGTGGGTGCGAACCACTTGCCGCCCGCGAACAGCGCGCCGATCGAGAGCATCGCGAAGATGACCACGGCCGCGGCCAGCGAGTAGAGCCGGCGGCTGTTGGCCCGGCGACGCTCGGAGCGGACCTCGCCCAGCATCTTGTGCAGCACGACACCGTCGCGCTTGACCTCTTCGGCGGCGACCAGGGCGCCGGCGTCCACATCGGCCAGCAGATCGGCGACCTGCACGAAGGAGTCGAGCTCGAAGGCGCAGCGCGGGCACTCGATGAGATGATCTTCGAAACGCGCGGCATCGTGCTGGTCCAACACCCCCAGCGCGTACGACGCGACGTCGTAGTGGTCTTCCTGTGTCATTACTCCGTCACCCCCCGCTGCTGCAGCGCGGTACGCAGCGCACGCAGAGCGTAATACACACGTGACTTGGCGGTACCCAACGGAAGGTTGAGCTTTTCCGCCGCCTCCGGCACCGTCCGGCCCCGGAAGTAGGTCTCGATCAGGATTTCGCGGTGCGATTGGGACAGCTCGCGGAGGGCGTCGGAGACCGTCATCGACTGCAGGACACGGTCGGTGTCGTCGGCCGTGCTGGGGAAGCTCTCCAGCTCACGGTCGTACGTCTCGGCCGGCCGGGCGCTCGCGCTGCGGTGGTCGTCGATGGCGATCCGCCGAGCGACGGTCACCAGCCACGGCCGCAGCGACTGCTGGCCCTGCGCGCCGAGCCGGTGCGCGTTACGCCAGGCACGCAGCAGCGTCTCCTGAACGATGTCCTCGGCGCGCTGCCGGTCACCACCGGTCAGCCGCAGCACGAACATCAGCAACGGGCCGGCGTGCTCCTCGTAGAGCATCTTGACGAGGGTGTCCTCGTGACTCGGCTCGGCGGCGCCGTGCCGCGGCGCCTGCCGGGGAATCACCGAGCCACCGTCACCGCGGTTGCCGTCGAGGGACTGCCAAGAACCACCGGATCTCTGTTGTGTCATCAGGCACACCCCACCCGGTGCGAGCCGTTCCTCGACCACCGCATGCATTGATACCTCCGCCCGGAGCCTTCCCCGTCGCCTGAGATACGGGCGGGGGGACCTGCGGGGATCAACGCTCGCGCGGAAATTTCCGGGACGCGGGGGGTCAACTGTCCTCCGGTGTCGTGTGGGGGGCGGCACGGGGCACATCGGCGTCGACTTCGAATGGATCAAATTCATCCATCTAGACCGATATGCCTACCAGGGCGACCGAATAATACTCAGCCACAGCCGTAACAGGGAATGCCCCTCTGAGCTGGGCGGACACACTTTCGGTGCGGTTCATTACCGCTGCGTAGGCGCGCGCTCTCGCACTGTTCGCATCCAGCCCTCTGGGAGCGCTCCCTGCGGTTTATGTCCGATTTCGCGCGGCGGCCAAGGTCAGTGCCCGATGAAGGACCCGCGCATCGCCGAGCATCCCGCGCAGCCGCCGCTCGAGGCCGGCGATCGGCACGAGGTTCTGCGGGGCGCGCGGATCCTTGTATGCCGAGGAGGCGAACCGCGGCAGGGTGACCCCGGACAGCTCGGCCAGCTCGATCGCCTGCTCCGGGGTGAGATCGGGCGAGCACTCCACCCGGACGATCCCCGACCAGGGCGCGCCCGAGCCGCCGGGCAGTCGCAGATACCACGACCAGCCGCCCCAGACCGTTCCCAGGTGGAAGACGGGGGTGCGCTGCCCGGGTCGCAGCGCGGTCACCACGGCGGTCAACGCGGCCGGCAGGTACTGCTTCTGCTGCGTCTTGACGTAGCCGATGGTGCGCGGCAGGTGCCGCCGGTTGCGCAGCGGGCCGTCCACCACCAGCAGATCCTCGCGGTCGTCGCGGGCCATGCCGGAAATGTCGATCTCCAGGGCGGTCAGCGACGGCTGCACGGCAGCGGGCAGCTTGCTGGCCTCGCCGGTGCCGGAGACCCGGTGCACCTGATAGCGGACCGAACCGGCCTGCACATCGCCGGCGGATGGGCTGGCCGTGAACAGGCCGCGGCCGACCCGCGCGTCGACCAGCTCGGCCGAGCCGCGGGCCAGATCGCAGCGGACCACCCCGGCCGCGAACGAGGCGGCCAGACCGGCGTACGAGGTGCCGTCCTCCTCCTGCGTCCAGAGGCCGGCGTCGTTGCGGCGCACCCCGTCCACCAGCAACACCACGTCGGGCGCGCTCCGGCCCGGGGGCGCGTCGATCGGGGCCCACTCGGCGGCCGGCACCTCCACGTCGGTGTCGACCTGGGCGCTCGACGGCGACGCCGGGCCGTCCTCGCCGCCGCCCTCGAACGAGGACCCGTACGACGGGTCCCACGCGTCGACGTACATCCTGGTCACAGGCCGACCCTTTCCACCCGGGCGGACCGGGCGTCCTTGGTCACCTCGAAGCGCACCGGCACCCGCTCGGCCAGCGCGGTCACGTGGGTGACCAGGCCGACCATCCGGTCGCCGCGGGCGGCGAGGTTTTCCAGGGTCGCGGCCACCACGTCGAGCGTCGCGGCGTCGAGCGTGCCGAAGCCCTCGTCCAGCACGATGGACTCGAGGCTGGCCGCGGTGGTCGACATGCCGGCCAGCTGCTCGGAGAGCGCCAGCGCCAGGGCCAGCGAGGCCTGGAACGTCTCACCGCCGGAGAGCGTGCGCACCGCGCGGCGCAGGCCGGCGTCGTGGTGGTCGATCACATAGAACTCGCCCCGGTCGTGGACCAGGTCGTACTGGCCGCCGGTCAGCTCGCGCAGGATCCGCGAGGCGCCGTCGACCAGCAGGTCCAACGCCTCCTCGAGCAGCCAGCGCTCGAAGTTGTTGGCCCGCAGGTGACCGGCGAGCGCCTTGGCGACACGGCCGTCACGCTGCAGCGTCATCCGCTGCTCGCTCAGCTCGCGGGCCCGGTCACGCAGATCGGCGACCTTGTTGCGGTCGCCCTCGGCGGTGGTGGCGGCCACCGCGGCCGCCCGGATCAGGTCGGCCTCGCCGCTGCCCTCGCGGCGGGCCGGCGGGGTGACCCCGGCCTCGGTGAACAGGGCGGCGATCGTCGCGTACGCGTGCACCGCGGCCTCGTGCGCGGTGCTCACCCGGGCGTCGGCGGCGTCCCGTTCGCGTGCCCGGCCGCGGTGCTCGCCGCCCGCCCACTCGACCAGGGTGGACCAGGCGGCGGCCAGGTCGTCGCGGTCGGCCGGTGGCGGGCCGAACCGGGCCACCCGGTCGCGCACCTGGTCGAACGTGCGCCACGCGGCCCGCTCGCGCTCCTGCGCCTGGTCGGTCGCGGCCTGCGCCCGCCGCTGGCACTCGCGCGCCGTGCGGACCGCCGCGCCTGCCTGGTCGAGCTTGCGCTGCAGCGAGTCGATCTCGGCGACCTGACGCTGCAGCGCGGGCACGCCCGGCGAGCCGGCCACCACGCCGCGCACCTCGGTCAGCCGGGCGAGGTGGTGCTCGTGCTGGGCGCGCTTGCGCTCGAGGTTTCCCTCCAGCTTGCGGGCCACCGCGTCGCGCTGCTTCCAGCCCGACTCGGCGACCTCGGCGGCGGCCCGGGCGGCCTTGCCGGTGGCCTCGGCCGCGCTCACCGCCGAGCCCTCGGGCATCGCCGGCACGCTGGTCACGGTCTGCTCGCAGACCGGGCAGTGATCGCCGGGCGCCAGATGGGCGCGCAGTGCCGCGGCCCGGTCGATGCGCTGGGCCTCGGTGTAGTCGAGCCGGGCCTGCTCGAGCAGCTGGGTTGCGCCGAGATGGGCGCCGTGCGCGAGCTCGGCCGCCGCCAGGGCGTCCTTGAACTCGACCTCGGCGACCTGCACCTCCCCGGCGAACCATTCCGCCTGGTCGAGCAGCCGGTCCAGCTCGGCGTGCCGGTCGAGCATCAGCTTGAGCGAGCCCGCGTCCCCGGCGGCGGCCAGTTCGCCGCGCACCTTCTCCTCGCGTTCCTCGGCGACTCGGACCTCCTTCGCGGCCTCCGCGGCGCTCGCCCTGGCCGCGGCCGTCGCGCCGGCGATCTCCGCACTTCCCTCGGGCGTACGGACGGCCACCAGCGCCCGCAGCTCCGCGTCCAGCGCGTCGCGTGCCTGCGCGGCCTCGGTCTCGGCGGCGCGGGCGGCGCGCAGGCCGGGCACCGACTCCTCGACCGCAGCGGTGAGCTCGCGCATCCGGGTCAGGCGCCGGTCGGCCGCCTCGACCGCCTCGTCGGTGGCGTCGGCGAGCCCGGCCAGCTGCTGGTCGATCACGCCGAGCTTGTCGGTGGCGGTGCGTTCCCGGGCCACCGCCCGCTGCTGCACGTCCTCGTAGACGCGCAGGCCGAGCAGGTTGACCAGGATCTGTTGCCGTACGGCCGGCTTGGCGTGCAGGAAGTCGGCGAACTGGCCCTGCGGCAGCACCACGCAGCTGGTGAACTGCTCGTACGGCAGGCCGACCGCGCCCAGGATCGCGTCGTCCATCTCGGCGGGGGTGCCGGCCAGCACCTGGCCCAGGTCGTCGAGGTCCATGCCGGTGTCCAGCTTGGTCACGTCGAAGCCGGTCGGCATCAGCTGCAGCCCGGCGCCGGCGGTCTTGACGTTGCCCCGGCCGTCCCGGCGCACCACCCGGGTGGCCACGTAGCGGTCGCCGGCCGACTCGAAGACCAGCCGGACCTTGGCCTCGGCCGCGGACGGGGCGAGCGCGTTGGCGATGCCGCGGGCGCCGCCCCAGCGCGGGACCGTGCCGTACAGCGCAAAGGTGATCGCGTCGAGCACCGTCGACTTGCCCGATCCGGTCGGCCCGACCAGGGCGAAGTAGTCGGTGTCGGTGAAGTCCACCGTGGTGTCGTCGCGGAAGACGGTGAACCCGGACATGTCCAGGCGGATCGGCCTCATGAAGTGCTGCTCACCTCGTCGTACAGCTCGTCGAAGAGCTCGCGGACGCCCTCCTCGGCGTTACCGCGACTGTCCAGGTAGTCGCCGAACAGCTCGCGCGGCGACCGGCCGGCCCGCTGCGCCGCCCGCTCCCCCGGCTTGTTCGGCATCATCTCCGGATCGATGCGCACCTCCAGCGCGTTGGGCAGCAGCTCCTGGACGTCCTCGCGGAGGCCGACCCGGGGCGACTCGCGCACGATGACACGCAGCCAGGCATCCGGAAGGTTCACCGTCGCGAGCTGTTCGAGGGTGCCGCGGACGGTACGCAGCGCGCGGGCCGCGGAGACCGGCACGTCCCGCACCCGAGCCGCCTTGTCGGTGGCCACGTCGACGATCGCGACCGAGGGGACGTTCTCCTCCTCGCCGAAGTCGACCGCGAGCGGGCTGCCCGAGTATCGGGTGGGGCAGGGCGCGATCACCTGCTGGGCGCGGTGCAGGTGGCCGAGGGCGACGTAGTGCGCGTTCCGCGGGAAGACCGTGGCGGGCACGGCGTAGCCCATGATGGTGTGCGCCTCGCGCTCGCCGCCGCCGGCCGACGCACCGACGATGGTCAGGTGCGCGGTCAGCAGGTTGATCACCCCGGGCTCGGCGAACGGCTCGCTGAGCTTCTCGATCAGCCGGGCGATGTGGTCGGCGTAGGTCTGGGTCGCCTCCGCCGCCGTCAATTCGTACATTTCGGACGCGCGGATGGCGTAGCGCTGGGACAGGAACGGGACGGTGACCAACTGCCAGCGCTCACCGTCATGAGTGGTGCCGGTTATGCGCAGCTCATCGGGATTTTTGTCGACAGATCCCCGTAGGGTGATGCCGGCTTCCGAGGCCCACGGGCGCAGCGCATCCAGGGCGGCGCCGTTGTCGTGGTTGCCGCCGATCGCCACCACCTGCGCCCCGGTGCGCCGCAACGCGGACAGCGCCCGGGTCACCACCCGGGTCGAGTCGGCGGTCGGCGCCGCGGTGTCGTAGAGATCGCCGGCGACGATCACCAGATCGGGCTTTTCCGCCTGGCAGATCTCGACGACCTGGCCAAGCACGCGGATGTGCTCCTCGTGCCGGGTGCGGCCCTTGAGGACCTTTCCGACGTGCCAGTCGGAGGTGTGCAGGATGCGCATCGCAGAACCTTAGAACGGGATGTCGTCGTCGGCGCCGGGGCGGCCGACCACCGCGAACGGATCGGCGCCCTGGACGATCGAGCGCATCGAGGCGGCCGGCGGTGGCCCGGACTCGGACTTGCGGGTGGCCCAGGCCGGGAACGGGAACTCGACGCAGAGCGGAACCGGGATGTCGGGCTGGTTGACGAACATCGTGCCGGGGCGGGCCAGCAGGGCGCGCTGCCGCATGGCCGGTGGGAGGAAACCGTATTCGGGTCTCGCCGCCTCGGCCGGGTCGAGCCGGCCGACCACCCGGATCGCCGAGTTGGTCACGATGCGGCGCTCGACCTCGCTCGCGGTCTGCTGGGCGCCGATCAGGATCACGCCCAGCGAGCGGCCGCGCTCGGCGATGTCGAGCAACACCTCCTTGATCGGGGAGGTGCCCTCGCGCGGGGCGTACTTGTTGAGCTCGTCGAGCACCACGAACAGCAACGGGCGGCCGGTGCCGGCTTTTTCCTTCTCCTCGAACTCGGTCTTGAGCGTCACGCCGACCACGAACCGCTGCGCGCGATCGGGCAGGTTGTGCAGGTCGACGACGGTGACCTGGGCCGACTCGGCGGTCTTGATCTGGTGCGGGCGGCGCTGGGCCAGGTCGCCGCGGATCAGCCGGGCCAGGTCGCGCTTGCTGCCGATCAGCCGGCGGGCGAACGCGTTGACCGTGCCCATGTTGACCGCGCTGCCCGCCCAGGTGGACCGGGTGTCGTCGTCGGTGAGCTGCTCGACGATGTGGTCGACCAGGTCACCGTAGGAGGAGATGCGCCGGCCGTCGATGCTGATCCCGCCCTCGGCCGGCACCGCGTACCGGTTCAGGTGCGCGGTCACCGAGTGCACCACCATCGTGTATTGCTGGCGCTCGTCGTCGGCGTCGGCGAACACGTACGGCAGGAGCTTGCCGGTGCAGAACTCCTCGAGCGTCCAGTAGAACGCGTCCACCCCGGTGAGCCGGCTGCTCACGTCGGGCGCACCGGACGAGTCGCCGGCCCGGGGCGGCGCGTAGACCCGTACGTCGGCGAAGGGGGTGGCGGGCAGCTCCAGCAGCTTGTATGCGGCCGTGGTGGGCTCGTCGAGCTTGGTGTTCGCATGGTCGAGGAACAGCAGGTCCTCGCCCTTGACGTTGAAGATCAGGGCGCGCGCGTTGGCGCCGTCGGCGCCCAGCTGGCCGGAGCGGAAGACCGAGTAGAGCAGGAACGTCGCGAAGCTGGTCTTGGTCGCCACGCCGGAGATGCCGGAGATCGAGACGTGCGCGCCCCGGGTGCCGTCGAGGAAGTCGGCGTTGAGGAAGACCGGGACGCCGTCCCGCCCGGTGCCCATCGGGATGCGCCGCTCCATCCGGTCGAAATGCAGCGCCGCGTCGCGCGCGCCGCCCTCGGCCCGGTGCACCACCGCGCCCGGCGCGGGCGGAACGTACAGCTCGGGGTCGACCCGGGTGGTGGTGATCTCGGCCGCCTCCTGCACCAGGGCCGGCAGCGTGCCGTCGGCGATGGCGAAGACGTCGGAGTCGAACTGCGCGCCCTCGTGCCGGGCGCGGACCTGGGTGACCACGCCGGCGATCGTCACCGGCTCGCGGTCGGGCAGCTCGCGCCGGGTCACCACGACGTCGTCGAGCTGCAGGTAGCTGCCCGGGGTCACGGCCGTCCAGAACTGCAGCGGCGTGGCGTCGGCAGTGCCCAGCACACGCCCGACGGGGGAAGTTTCGTCAGACACGCGGATCATGTTGCCTCAGAGGTACGACAAAACGAGCAGGTGGCGGGGGTTGGCACTGGTTGTCCACAACTTCTGGTGGCCATCCACAGATTTATCCACAAGATCTTGGTTTGGTTGTGGAGGCGCGCCCCAGCATCGAACCGACTGCGGCCGATCGGCCAATGACCGGGTGACGACTCGCTGAAAAGAGGACCGTGCATGAGTCCACCCACCGTGGAGGTTCTGGGCGACCACGACCTGATCCGGCTGTCGGTGGCCGACTCGGAGGCCTTCGGGCAAATCTTCGACCGGCACGCCGCCACCATCCACCGCTATCTGGCCCGCCGGGTCGGCCGCCTGCTCGCCGACGACCTGACCGCGGAGACGTTCCTGATCGCGTTCCGTAATCGGCATAAGTACGACATGTCGCACGACGACTCCCGGCCGTGGTTGTACGGCATCGCCGCCAATCTTCTGCGCGGCCACCAGCGCGCCGAGATCCGCCAGTACCGGGCGCTGGCCCGCACCGGGATCGACCCGGTCTACGACCAGTCCGAGGACGCCGACGCCCGGGTGACCGCGGCCGACGACGTCCGAGCGCTGGCCGGCGTGCTCGCCAAGCTACCGGCCGGCGAGCGCGACGTGCTGACCCTGATCGCCCAGGCCCAGCTCAGCTACCCCGAGGCGGCACGGGCGCTGGACATCCCGATCGGCACCGTCCGCTCCCGCCTGCACAGCGCCCGCAAACGCATCCGTGAAGCCCTCCCCGCACTCGAAGGAACGATCGATGAATGACCTGGATCTGGTCGAGCGGTTCCGCGCCGACCTGCCCGCCGCCGACCCCACCACGCTCGCCCGGGCCCGCGCCCGGATGTTCCGCGACCCCGCTCCACGGCGCCGCGGACGCTGGGCGTGGCGTCTGGCCCCCGCCGCCGCCCTGGCCGCCGCCGTCGCACTCGTCGTCGTGGCGTCCCGGCCCGATGCCCCGGCGCCCGCCCCTTCGACGGGCGCGGCCCCGGCGCCCGGCGCCACCCCGGCGAAGGACACCGGCCCGGCCCCCGCCACCGATCCGGCCCACGTGCTGCGCCTGGCCGCCGCCGAGGCGCGCACCGAGCCCGTCCGCACCGCCCGAGCCGACCAGTTCGTCTACATCGAGTCGGTGGTCGCGTGGGCCGGCGCCACCGGCGACGGGAAATACCTCCCGCCGATCGAGAAGAACCGCAGCATCTGGCTGTCGGTCGACGGCACCCGGGACGGACTGCTGCGGGAGAGCGCCGTCCATCCGGCCGACGCCGGCAACCATCTGATCCTCGGGAACGAGGCGCTCCCGGTGCAGGGCAAACCCATCCCCGCGTACCTGCGGAACCTGCCCACCACCGCCGCGGGCATGCACGCCTACCTGTACGCGCCGGACAACACCAAGCGCACCAAGGACACGGTGGCCTGGACCAGGGTCGGCGACACTCTGCGCGAGCAGTACGTCCCGCCGGCCTCGGTGGCTGCCCTGTTCGAGGCGGCCGCCACCATCCCGGGCACCTCGGTGGTCAACCAGGCCGACCTGGCCGGGCGCAAGGGCATCGCGGTCTCCCGGGTCGACGCCGGCGTCCGGCACGACATCATCTTCGACGCGTCGACCTACCGCTTCCTCGGCGAGCGCGACGTGGTGGTCGGTCCGGGCAACGACCCGTTCCCGAAGGGCGCCGTGATCGGCCTGACCGCGCAGAAGCGGATCGCGATCGTCGACCGGGCCGGTCAGTTGCCCTGACGGACGTACCGTCAGTTGCCCTGACGGGCGTACCGTCAGTTGCCCTGACGGGCGTACCGTCAGTTGCCCTGACGGGCGTACCGCAGGAAAAGCATGTCCTCCAGCGAGAGGATGTGCCGCAGCGACATCTGCCGGACGAGACCGGGGGCCCCGGCCGCGATGCGGCCGGGGCCGCCGCCGACCAGCATCGGCGAGACGGTCAGGCACAGCTCACCGACCAGGTCCCGGGCGATCAGCGAGCCGAGCAGGGCCGGCCCGCCCTCACAGAGCAGCTGGGTGGCGCCGCGTTCGTGCAGCGCCGCGATGCCGGCCGCCAGGTCGACCTCGCCGTCGCCGACCGCGATCACGTCGGCGACGTGAGCCACCCGCTCGGCCCGGGCTTGCCGGTGGGTGAGCACGATCGGGCGGATCGGGGCGTCGCTGAAGATCAGCTGCTCGAGATCCAGGTCGAGCGACCGGGAAACGATCACCATGAGCGGAAACTCGGGCAGATCATGACTCAGTCGCCAGGCCCGCGCCGCCTCGGTGAGCCGGAGCGCGTCATATTTTTCCGCCTTTATGGTGCCGGCGCCCACGATCAGCGCGTCGCACACCATGCGCAGCGAGTCGAAGATCTCCTTGTCGCCCGGCCCGTGCAGGCCGCCGGAGAGCCCGTCGACCGTCACCGCACCGTCCAGGCTCGCGATGAAGTTCACCCGCAGCGTCGGCGCCGGGTTGCGCGGATAGAGCCGAACCAGGCCCTCCGGGCCGGTCGGCCACTCCCGGTACGCGCTCACGGACCCGGCGGGCCGGTCACCGGCGGGGTCGGCGTCGGCGGTCTGTGCTGGCAGTCGCACCACGAGCCGCCACGGCACTGTTCGTGGCGGCGCTCCCGGCAGGCCCGGCAGATCACCCCTCGACCTTACTGGTCCGCCCTGCGCCCCCTCGCCAACCCACGGATCCGGCCATTACGCTGCTGTGACACGGGGCACATCGCCGTGCCTTGACGCGCGGGACACGACCGCGCAACCAGGGCGAAACGCCACCTTGGCAGGGTTGACACCACGGTCGCTGAATCAGGAGGAGACGAATGTTGCTGCGGGTTCGCGTCACCCTGCCCGATCGCCCGGGTGCCCTCGGACAGGTGGCGCGCACGCTCGGCGTGGCCGGCGCCGACATTGTGCAGGTCGTCGTGCTGGAACGGCTCAGCGGCCGGGCCGTCGACGACTTCACCGTGGTCTGGCCCGGCGCCTCCCGCGTGGAACGGCTCCTCGCCGGCCTCGCCGCCATCCCGGGCGTGCAGGTCGACGGCGTCTGGAAGGCGATCGGCGCGCCGGTCAACGGCGGGCACGACGCCGAGTTGCTGGCCCAGGTCGCGGCGAACCCGGCGGACGGCCTCGCCACGCTCGTCGACGCGGTCCCCGGCCTGCTCGCCGCCGACTGGGCGGCGGCCGCGGTGGTACCGGCCGACTGGGCGTCCCGCTCCTCGGCGCCCCGCACGCTGCCCGGCGGCACCGAGCCGGCCGTGGTGTACGCCAGCTGGCGCGCCCCGGGCCCGCTGCAGCTCCCGGAGATCACCCCGCTACGGGCCCGCCCGCTCACCGGCCCCGAGGGCACGCGCTACGCGGTCGCCCCGTTCGGCCGCGCCGGGCTGGTGCTCGTGGTGGCCCGCGCGGACGACGACGAACTGCCCGCGGCCGCCTTCCACGTGACCGAGGTGGACCGGGTCGCGCAGTTGGTCCGGGCGGCGGCGGTGATCCTCGGCGACCGGCTCGACGCGGCCACCGAGCCCGCCATCATGTGATCCGACTCTCCCGCAAGACCGCAGCTCAGGCAATGTCGGCTTAACACCCCCCAGGCAGTATTGACGTCGGTAAAGCTGAACGTGACTCGCCGAAAGGGGTGCTGTAGATGGCGCTGTGGCGGATCCGGGCGACGGTGGACGACCGGCCGGGCTACCTCTCCGTACTGACCGCGAGCCTCGCGCTGAAGGCGGTCAACATCCTCGCCGTCCAGGTGCACACCACCGAGGCCGGCGCGGTGGACGACTTCCTGGTGGACGCGCCGGACGCGCTCACCGAGGCCGACCTGCTCGCGGCGATCGGCCGCGGCCGGGGCCGGGACGCCTTCGTGTGCCGGGCCGAGGCCGAGGGCCTCGCCGACCAGCCGACCCGGGCACTCGCCCTGGCCGGGCGGCTGGTCCGCGACCCCGACACGCTGGGGGAGGCGCTGGTCGTGCTGCTCGACGCGGCCGAGGTGCGCTGGCGGCCGGAGCCGCTGCCGGGCCGCCCGGGCTACACCGACGACCGGATGGCCCTGGCCGACCCGGCCGGCGGCTACTACGAGGTGCTGCGGGCCCGCCCGTCGTTCACCCCGGCCGAGTACGCGCGGGCCCGTGCCCTGACCGAGCTGGCCGGCGCGACCGTGCGGCAACAGCAGGAGCAGACGACGTTGCTGCTGACCGACGGCAACGAGCTGACCGTCCGCACCGCCACGCCGGACGACGCGGAGAGCGTGGCCGGCCTGCACCGACGGGCCTCGACGGCCTCGCTGCAGAGCCGCTACCTGGGCGGCAGCGCGCCGAGCAAGGCCAAGCTGCGCCGGCTGCTCGACCCGGCCGGTGGGCGTACCCTGCTCGCGGTCGCCGCCGACGGCAAGGTGGTGGCGATGGCCAGCCTGTTCGCCGAGGGCGACCTCGGCGAGATCGCGGTGCTCATCGAGGACGACTGGCAGCGACGCGGCATCGGCACCGCGCTGGTCCGCCGCCTGCAGGCGTGGGCCGAGAAGGGCCGTTTCGCGGCGCTGGTGGCGCACACCGCCGCCGACAACGTGGCGATGCTGCGCACCCTGCGCCGGCTGGGCGCCGGCCCGGCCGAGCGGGACGGCTCGCTGGTCAGCGTCACGCTGCCGGTGTCCGGCCGGATCGACACCCCGGCGGAGTCGCTCAAGCGGTGATCGTGCCGTGTTCCACGCAGGTGGCCGCCCAACCGGTCGGCAAGACCTGCACCTTCATCCGGCGGCGGCACTCCGTGCAGTAGCGAGGCGGCTCGAGCTTTCGGGCCGCCTCGCACGCCTCATGATCACCATCGGCTCGGATCGAGCCGCATCGATCGCAGTACATCAGAGCGTCGCCGACAGCGCCTTGACCGGCATCTTCAGGTCGGCCAGCAGCGCCAGATCGTCGGTGGCCGGCCGGCCCAGCGTCGTCAGGTAGTTCCCGACGATCACCGCGTTGATCCCGCCGAGCAGGCCGTCGCGCGTGCCCAGATCGCCGAGCGTGATCTCCCGGCCCCCGGCGTACCGAAGAATGGTCTTGGGCATGGCCAGGCGGAACGCGGCGATCGCGCGCAGCGCGTCCTTCCCCTCGACGACCGGCTGATCGCCGAGCGGCGTGCCCGGGCGCGGGTTGAGGAAGTTCATCGGCACCTCGTGCGGGTCGAGCTCGGCCAGCTGCGCCGCGAACTCGGCCCGCTGCTCGATCGACTCGCCGAGCCCGAGGATACCGCCGCAGCAGACCTCCATGCCCGAGTCGCGCACCATCCTGAGCGTGTCCCAGCGCTCCTCCCAGGTGTGCGTGGTGACCACGTTCGGGAAGAAGGAGCGGCAGGTCTCGAGGTTGTGGTTGTACCGGTGCACGCCCATCTCGACCAGCTCGTCGACCTGCACCTGGCTGAGCATGCCGAGGCTCGCGGCGACCTGGATGTCGACCGCCTCCCGGATCGCCTTGACGCCCTCCCGCATCTGATCCATCAGCCGCTGGTCGGGCCCGCGCACGGCGGCGACGATGCAGAACTCGGTGGCGCCGGTGGCGGCGGTCTGCCGGGCCGCCTCGACCAGGGACGGGATGTCCAGCCAGACCGAGCGCACGGGCGAGGCGAACAGGCCGGACTGCGAGCAGAAATGGCAGTCCTCCGGGCAACCGCCGGTCTTCAGCGAGACGATGCCCTCGACCTCGACCTCCGGACCACACCACTTCATGCGTACGTCGTGAGCCAGCTGAAGCAGCTCGGGCAGCTCCTCGTCGGGGCTGCGGAGCACCTCCAGGATCCCCGCCTGATCGAGGCCAACACCCGTTGCCAACACCTGTTCGAGGATCTCCCGCATGCACGCACCCTACCCTGCGGTCACGGGCGCCCGGTTCTGCCTTGCAGGGCCTGTGGATGGTCCGTTGGATTGTCGGTGGTGGGTGGTAGTTTCCCATTCTCGTGATCGCTGGAGGTGCCTTGACGAGCTGGTTGGATGCGCTGGAGCGTCTCGCCGTGAGCAGGGCCAAGGCTGGGCTCACCCGTCAGTTGCGGCCGCGTTCGGCCGCCGGCCTCGTCGTCGACCTGGCCGGCAACGACTATCTCGGGCTGAGCGTCCACCCCGCGGTGATCGAGGGTTCCGCTCGAGCCCTTGACGCGTACGGGTTGGGAGCCACCGGTTCGCGCCTGGTGCGCGGCTCGACCGAGGCGCATGCCGCCCTCGAGTCCGCGCTGGCCGGCTGGCTCGGCGCGCCGGCCGCCCTGGTGTTCTCGTCGGGCTACCTGGCCAACCTGGCCGCGGTGCGCGGGCTCACCGCGGTGTGCGACCTGATCGTGTCCGATGCGTACAACCACGCCTCGCTGATCGACGGCTGCAAGATCTCCGGCACCCGGACGATCGTCGCCCCGCACCGCGACCCCGCCGCGGTCGCCGCCATCCTCGACGCGCATCCGGACCGCACCGCGCTGGTCGTCACCGAGTCGGTGTTCTCGGTCGACGGCGACCTGGCGCCGCTCGCCGCGCTGCACGCCGTCACCTCGGCGCGCGGCGCGCTGCTGCTGGTCGACGACGCACACGCGCTGGGCATCCTCGGCCCGGCCGGCGCCGGCGGCGTGATGGCGGCCGGCCTCGCGGGCCTCGACGACGTGATCGTCACGGCCACCCTCTCCAAGTCGCTGGGCGGCGCCGGCGGCGTGGTGGCCGGTCCGGCGCAGTTCATCGAGCACCTGGTCGACACCGGGCGCACCTTCATCTACGACACGGCGCTCCCCCCGGCCGTGGTCGGCGGCGTCCACGCGGCGGTGCGCGTGGCGCGGGCGGCCGACGACCGTCGCGCCGTCCTCGCCGCCCGCGGTGCGCAGGTGGTCGAGCGCCTCACCGGGGCCGGGTTCGAGCTGCGCCCGCCCGCCGCCGGGGTGCTGTCGGTGCACGCGCCCGGCCCCGAGGCCGCGCTCGCCTGGGCCGCCGACTGCCACGACCGCGGGGTGGCGGTCGGCTGCTTCCGCCCGCCGTCCACACCCGACGGTTCGAGCCGGCTACGCCTTACCCTGAACGCCGGCGTCGCTGACGAAGCGTTCGCCCACGCCCTCGACGTCATCGTGGAGTGCGCCCCATGACCACCACCGACGCTGCCCACTTCGACCCGGCCCGGATGAGCGCCGCCAACGGCGTCCTCGTCCCCGGCCCGAACGGGTTGACCTTCCGCCCGGCCCAGCCGCCGGCACCCGCCCTGGTCCCGCCCTCGGTCCCGGTGCCGGAGCTGGCCCAGCCCACCTCGCCGGTGCATCTGCGCCCGGCTGTTCCGGCCCCGCGCGCGGCCCCCGACCCAGCCCCACACCCCGCCACGGCACCACTCATCGCCGCGCCACCCACCACCACGGCGCCACCCACCGCCGCGACACCCGCCGCCGCGCCACTCACCACGGCACCACCCGCCGCCGCGCCACCCACCACGGCACCACCCACCGCCGCATCACCCACCACGGCACCACGCACCGCCGCGACACCCGCCGCCGCGCCCCCGCTGTCGAGCGCGCCTTCAGCCACCGCGACGGTGACTTCCCAGACCACCGACCTCGATCTGCCCGGCAACGACCCTGCGCCCACTGCCCTGGACAAGCCCGCCGCCCCAGACCAGGCCGCCGCCTCGGACCACGCCGCCGCCTCAGAGCACGCCGCCGCCTCGGACAGGCCCGCCGCCCCGGAGCCGACAATCGCCGGGCACCTGCCGGCCGGGCCGGCGCCCACCGAACCGGAGCCGGCACCCGCCGGTGACCTGCCGGCCGCGCTGGCGCCCGTCGAGCCGGAGCCGCCGGTCGTGGAGCCGCCGCGGCCGGCGGACGAGCCCGATGAGCCGAAAGCCGTTCCGCTCGACGCGCCCGTGTCGCCCGCGCCCGGGAGTGAAGACCTTCGCGACGCGGCGCTCCCCGATGCCGACGCGCTCGGGGAGGAGATCGCGACCGAGCTCGCGGCACAGGCCGCGCCGCAGCGGCCCGACCATGGTGAGTGGCGCGGGATCGTGCTGGTCACCGGAACCGATACCGACGTGGGGAAGACGATTGTCACCGCCGCGGTGGCCGCCGCGGCTCAGTCGTCGGGGCTTCGGGTCGCGGTGATCAAGCCGGGGCAGACCGGGACCGCCACCGGGGCGCCCACCGACATCCAGGTCGTGACCCGGCTGGCGGCGCCGGACACCACGCGGGTGCTCGCCGAGTATCCCGAGCCGATGGCACCGCTCGCGGCGGCCACCGTCGCCCAACTGCCGCCGCTGGAGCTCTACTCCGTTGTGGACGCCATCCGGGCCGAGGCCGACAAGCACGACCTGGTGCTCGTCGAGGGCGCCGGCGGGCTGCTGGTGCCGATGGGCGTGCGGCCGTCGGGCGAGGCGTGGACGCTGGCCGACCTGGCGGTCACGCTCGGGGTCAAGACGATCGTGGTAGCCCGGGCAGGGCTGGGCACGCTCAACCACACCGCCCTGACGCTGGAGGCGCTCAGCCGCCGGGGTGTGCCGGCCGGCGTGGTGATCGGGGCCTGGCCGCCCGCTCCGGAACTGGTGCACTGGGCCAACCTCAGCGAGCTCGCCCCGCATCTGATGGGCGCCCTTCCGGACGGGGCCGGGCAGATGGACCCGGGAGTCTTCCGACGGTCGGCGCCGGGGTGGCTGACGCCGCCGCTGTACGGGGTCATCGACAACTGGCGGGTCTGGGCCGAGGAGACCGACGGACACTGACGTACGGCATGCTGCCGGTGTGGAGTACTTCGTTTACGGCCGAGACCGGCCCGGCGCCCAGGAGCTTCGGTGGCGGCTCGTCGAGGAGCACTGGGGGTTCATGGACCGGTTCGCGGACGGGATGATCGCCCGCGGGCCGACGTTGTCCGACGATCTGTCGTCGGCCACCGGGAGTGTTCACATCGTCGACCTGCCGGATGCCGCCGCCGCCCGGTTCTTCGCCTTCGAGGAGCCGAACTATCTGGCCGGGGTCTACGCCGACGTGACCGTGCGGCGGTTCGCGAACCTGCTCGGCCGGACGATGTGGGAGTTTCCGGGGCGGGAGCTCGAGGCCGACCGCTTCCTCGTCCTCGGGCACACCCGGTCGTCGGCCGGCCGGCCGGAGCAGCTCCTCGAAGGCGCGCAGACCGAGCGGCTGATCGCGTTCGGGCCGCTGTTCACCGAGGACGGTGACGAGTGGGTGGGTACGGCGGTGATCGGCGAGTTCGCCGACGCGGCGGCCGCGCGGGCGGTGCTGGCGGCCACCGGGCTCTACGCCGACATCGAGGTGCACAACTGGACCTTCGGCGGGCGCCGGTAGTCGCACCATCCGCCGCCGCCCCGCCACACCGCATGTGCGACTTTTCCGCCGTCCGCGACGAGTAGCAGCAAATCGGCCAACGTGAGCGTTGCGGGACACCGGGGCGATTTCTAGGCTCTCTCGTGTCCATCTGCGGTCAGGTGTGAGGGGGCAATTCTCATGACCAACAACAGCCCGGTGTCGTCGAACGCGTACGAGTACCTCGACAACGTCGGACCGGAGGAGCGGGCGCGACTCGAGGCCGTCCGCCGCTACCGGCTCGTGGATCAGCCGTCCGAGGAGGCGTACGACCGGATCGCGTTCGTCGCGGCGGCGATTTTCGACACGCCGATCGCGACGGTGTCGCTGGTCGAGCAGGACCGGGTCTGGCTGGCCGCCTGCGAGGGGCTGAGCGGGGTGCGCGAGGTGGGCAAGGAGCCGGGCCTGTGCGCTTCGGTGATCGCCCAGGACGACGTTTACGTGATCAACAATGCCGCGGTCGACCCGCGTACGCTCGAGCACCCGCTGGTCCGCGGCGAGCTCGGCCTGCGCTTCTACGCGGCGGCCCCGATCCGCACCCACGACGGGTACCGGCTGGGCACGGTCAACGTGATCGACAACCGGCCGCGCGAGGCGACGCCCCGGCAGCTGCGCGCGCTCGAGCACCTGGCCTCGCTGGTCGCCGACGAGTTGGAGCTGCGTCTCATGGTGATCCGCAGCGCGGCGGCCGAGCAGCGCATGCGCGAGACCGTGAGCTGATTACCGGCCGCCGATATCGGGTAGTGCGCAGCACATGAGCACTACCCGAACGATCGCCGTGGTCGCCCATCGGCGGAAGACGCTCGACGGCGGACTGGACGAGCTGCGTCGCCGCATCACCGACTTCGGCATCGACCAGTTGCTGTGGCACGAGGTGGACAAGAGCCGGAAGGCGCCGAAGAAGGTCGCGGCCGTCCTCAAGCAAAAGCCCGATCTGCTGCTGGTGTGGGGCGGCGACGGGATGGTGCAGCGCGCGCTCGACGTCGTTGCCGGTTCCAAGGTGCCGGTGGGAATCATCCCGGCCGGCACCGGCAACCTGCTGGCCACCAACCTGGGCATTCCGCACAGCCTGGCCGAGTCGCTGGACATCGCGTTTCACGGGCGGCGTCATCGGATCGATCTCGGCAAGCTCGACGGCGAGCATTTCGGCGTCATGGCCGGCGTCGGGTTCGACGGCGCGATGATCCGCGACGCCGACCGGAAGATGAAGGACCGGCTGGGCAAGCTCGCGTACGTGTGGACCGGCCTGCGCCACCTCGACGGCGAGGTCGCCGGCGCCCGCATCCTGGTCGACGGCGCGAAGTGGTTCGACGACGAGGCCAGCTGCGTGCTGATCGGCAACGTCGGCACGATCACCGGTGGCATCCGGGCGTTCGACGACGCGAAGCCGGACGACGGCTGGCTCGACATCGGGGTGGCCACCGCTCAGGGCGCCCTGGAGTGGGCCCGCGCGCTCGGCACGATGGCGATCGGCCGGTCCGACCGGTCGCCCTTCGTCCGCACCACCCGCGCCCGGCGGATCGACGTGAAACTCACCACCAAGATGGAGTACGAGTTGGACGGGGGCGCCCGGGAGGAGACGAAGCATTTCACCGCCACGGTCGAGCCCGGCGCCGTGAAGATCTGCCTCCCCCGGCAAAACACATGATCAAAAGTCCACAATGTATCGACACACGGCGTCGTCGTGTGATCACATCCGGCTATGAGTCTTCCTTCTGGGGCGGAGGATCTCGCGTCATGGCAACGCGACTTCGAGATATTGATGCGAGACGATCCTGGCGAGGCGGCCGACGTGCTGCTCGCGGCGTGGCCCGAGGTCGAACGGGACGCTGAGCTGGTCGATCTGTTGCGGGCCAACGCCGAGGCGCTGGTACAGACCGACGACGAGGCACTGTGGAGCAGCGGTGTGCACCAGGTGGTGCTCCGCGCCGGCAACAGCCTGCCGCACCAGGGCCTGCTGCCCGCCGCCGTGACGTACTGGGAACGTCTGCTGCCGATCGCCGCGGCGCGGCTCGGGGCGGAACATCCCGACACCCTCATCGTGCGAAACAATCTTCTCTGGGCGTACGGGCGGAACGGCGACCCGGCGAGGGCGCTGGCGGGCTTCCGCGACCTGCTCGCCGTGCGCCGCCGGGTGCTCGGCCCGGACAACCCGAACACCCTGGCCACCCGGCACGCGGTGGCCACCTGGCAGGACGCGTCGGGCGACCACGACGGCGCCGCCGAAGCGCTGCGCAAGCTGGTCACCGACTACGAGCGCGCGCTGGGCTCCGACCACCGGGACACGCTCAACACCCGGGTCGCCCTGGTGGAGATCGTCGGTCCGGCCGATCCGGCCGCCGCGGTCGCCGAGCTGCGCCGGCTGCTCGACGACTTCCGCCGAGCGCTCGGGCCGGACTCCACCGAGGTGTTCGAGGTCGAGGTCGAGCTGACCGCCTGGCTGGGCGAGACCGGCGCGTACGCCGAGGCCCTGTCCCGGATGGACCGGCTGGTCGACGACTACCGCCGGGTGCTCGGCCCGAACCATCTGGACACGCTGACCCTGCGCTTCCTGGCGGCCGACATGCGGTCCCGGGCCGGGGACGATCTCGACGCCACCGAGGCGATGCAGGGCCTGCACCGCGATGTGGTGGAGCTGCTGGACTCGGGTCGTCGCGAGGTGGAGGACCTCAAGACCTCGATCGAGGCCTGGTCACCACCGGCGTAGCACGACCGAGATCACCCCGTTGACAAATTCCCGACAAAAGGTCTATATCGAGTTAAGAGGTTTATGACCCGTTGGGCCCGAAATCCTCTGGATCGAACCGATCGGCTCCCGCACACTGGCCTTTCATCCGGCACCAGGGGGTTTCGGCATGTCGTACCAGGAGAGTTCCGCCGTCAGCGTCGCCGCCATCCTCACCGTGGCGACGGTCATCGTCACCGCCTTCCGGCTGAGCCGGCCCAACGTGAACACCACCCATCGGGCGGAACGCACGGGGCGCCGTGGCGAGCTGTCCCACAGCCTCCAGTTCATGACCAGCGCGCTGCTGATCATGGCGATGCTCTTCCTGGCCGCCTTCCACGCGGCCCGCTGACCCACGGCCCGCCGGCCTCGCGATCCGCTGACCCACAGCCCGCCGGCCTAGCGGCCCACTGTCCTATGCGATCGCCTGCCACCAGCCGTCGACCGCGGGCGGGTTGTCCACGTCGACGCGCTCGCCCGGCCGCGGCACGGCCAGCCGTACGTCCCGCGCCTTGGCCTCGGCCCACACCCGGTCGGCCGGCTCGGCCCACTTGTGCAGGGCCAGGTTGAAGGTGGCCCAGTGCACCGGGATCATCAGGCCGCCCCGTACGTCCAGATGGGTGGCCACACCGTCCTCGGGGATCATGTGGATGTCCGGCCAGGCATCCCCGTAGGCCCCCACCTGGACGAGCGTCACGTCGAACGGCCCATGCTCCTCGCCGATCTCGGCGAAGCCGGGGAAATACCCGGTATCGCCGGAATAGAAGACCCGGCGCGTCGGGCCGTTGACGACCCAGCTGGCCCAGAGCGTCTCGTCCCGGCTGAAGCCGCGCCCGGAGAAGTGCCGGGCCGCGGTGGCGATGAACTCGAGCCCGGCGACCTTGGCGCGCTCGTTCCAGTCGAGCTCGATGATCCGGGTGGCGGGCACGCCCCACCGCTCGAGGTGCGCCCCGACGCCCAGCGGCACCAGGAACGGCGCGGCCTGCAGGTCCACCAGGTTCTGGATGGTCTCCATGTCCAGGTGGTCGTAGTGGTCGTGCGAGATCAGCACGGCGTCGAGCGGGGGCAGGTCGCGCAGCGCCACCGGCGCCTCGTGCAGCCGCTTGGGCCCGGAGATCCGGCTGGGCGAGCACCGCTCGCTCCACACCGGGTCGAGCAGCACCCGGCGGCCCTCGATCTCGACCAGCGCCGAGGAGTGCCCGTACCAGGTCACGTGCAGGCCCTCGGCGTCCTGGCCCGGGTCGGGAGTCACGATCGGGATGGGCAGGTGGGGATGACGGGACTCGCGGTCGCGTACGGCGGCGAGCGCAAGCCCGGGCACCGACGCCCCGGTCAGCTCGGTGGCCGGCACGGTGTTCCGGAACTTCCCGCCGGAGAACTGCGGCGAGGCCAGCACCCGGGCCAGCCGGTCGCCCTTGGCCTTGGCACCCATCTGCCGGGGGATGTCCTTGCCCACCCACACCGCCGCGGCGCCCAGCGCCAGCGCGATCAATGCTCCGGTACGTGCTCGCTTCGCCATCAGACCAGTCTGACGAAAAGACCCGGCCTGTTGCCAGCCGAGCTGCAACGATCCGTCCCACCTCGGCGTGACGGTCGACACGCCGGCCGGGCCGGTAACGTAGCGGGGATGGACGACTCGCGTGCCCAGCGACTCTTCGGGGAGAGCCTGGTCGCACCGGGTGACCTGGCCTCCAGCCCGTTCCGGGTGGACCGCGACCGGATCGTCAGCTCCCCGTTCTTCGCGCGGCTGGCCGGCGTCACCCAGGTGATCAGTCCCGGCGGTGCCGGCCTGCTCGTGCACAACCGGATGACGCACAGTCTCAAGGTCGCCCAGGTGGCGCGGGCGATCGCCGAGCGGGTCGGCCGAGACTCGGATCTGGCCGAGAAGCTGGGCGGCTGCGACCCGGACGTGGTGGAGGCGGCCGCGCTCGCCCACGACCTCGGGCACCCGCCGTTCGGCCACCTCGGCGAGCGGGTCCTCGATCACCTGGCCCGGCAGCGGCTGCGGATCCCGGACGGGTTCGAGGGCAATGCTCAGTCGTACCGGATCGTGACCAGCACCGAGATCCGGGGGCAGGCCACGATCGGGCTCAATCTCACCAACGCGGTGCGGGCGGCGATCCTCAAGTATCCGTGGACCCGGCACGGCGACGCCCGATACATGAGCCCGCCGCCCCGCGGGGCCGCGGCGCCGCCGGACGATCCCGAGGCCGGGTCGGCGAAGTTCGGCGCCTACCTCACCGAGGTCGACGACATGCTGGCCGCCCGGTTGGCGTTCGCCGGGCGGGTCGCCGACTGGCAGCAGACCGTCGAGGCCTCGGTGATGGACACCGCCGACGACATCGCGTACGCGATCCACGACCTCGAGGACGTGCACCGGGTCGGCGTGCTCCAGCAGGGCGCGGTCGCCGCCGAGCTGATGGCCTGGCAGCGCTGGGGTTCGGAGGCCGATCCGAACCGGGCCGGCGGGGCGATCGAGTCGCTGCGCCGGCAGCTGCACAGCAAGGACGGCTGGATGGCCGACGACGCGGCGTTCGCGGCCGCCGTCGAGCTGGTCCGGGCCGAGCTGGTCGACGGCCTGCTGGCCCGCCCGTTCGACGGCTCGCTGGAGGCCGAGGCGCAGGTCGCCGCGTTCTCGGCGACCTGGACGCGGCGGCTGGTCGAGTCGGTCGAGTTGGTCGAGCAGCCCGCGGTCCGGTCGGGGCACGTGCAGCTGGCCACCGCGCAGTGGCACGAGGTGCAGATCCTCAAGTTCGTGCAGAACCGGTTCGTGCTGGCCCGCCCCGACCTGGCGCTGCACCAGCGCGGCCAGGCCCGGCTGCTGGGCTCGCTGGTGGAGGCGCTGCTGGCCTGGCTCACCGACCCGGACGAGGCGGAGCGTCTGCCCCGGCGGCTGCGCGACCTGGTCGAGCTGGCCGACGTCGAGCTGCCGGAGGGCACGCCGGACCGGCTCGGCCTGGCCCGCGGGCGCGCGGTGATCGACTTCGTGGCCGGGCTCACCGACAACCAGGCGGTGGCCCTGATGGAGGCGCTCGACGGGCGCTCGCGCCAGCTGTGGACGGATGCGTTCGTCCTCTGACGCGCGGCTCCGGATCTTCGGGGTCGCGCTGGTCGTCGGCTCGCTCGCGCTGGCATTCGGGATCCGGCTGTTCACCGGCACGGTGATGGAGAGCACCGGCGCGCTGGAGCAGGTCTCCGGCACCGCGCTGTACGCGTCGGCGTTCTACGGCGGGGTGCTGGTCCTCTGGCCTCGCGGCCGCCCGGCGATCGTCGCGCTGATCTCCGTCGGGTTCTGCTGGGCGGTCGAGCTCTTCCAGCTCACCGGCATACCGGCGACGCTTTCCGCACACAGTGTGGTGGCCCGTCTCGTGCTGGGTCGCGCCTTCGACCCGTTCGACCTGGTCTGGTACGTCATCGGCGTATTGCTCGCGGCCGCCATTCACTACTTGACGTTATGCAGGCGCGTACCTGCATAATGGGGTCGTGGTCAGCGACGTGGACAAGGTGTTCAAGGCGCTCGCCGATCCGTCCCGGCGGCGCCTGCTCGACAGCCTGCGCAAGGAGGACGGGCAGACGCTGGGCCGGCTCTGCGGCGAGCTCGCGATGGCCCGCCAGTCGGTGACCCAGCATCTGGCCGTCCTCGAAGAGGCCAACCTGATCAGCACGGTCCGTCGCAGCCGGGAGAAGTTGCACTACCTCAACCCGGTCCCGATCTACGACATCCAGCAGCGCTGGCTCGCGCCGTTCGAGCAGCCGCGACTGCGGGCGCTGGCGGCCATCAAGCAGAGTGCGGAGGAGCGAGACATGACCGAGAAACCCCATTTTGTGTACGTGACGTACATCCAAAGCACGCCCGAGAAGGTCTGGCAGGCCCTCACCGACGCCGACCTGACCGCCCAGTACTGGGGCCACAGCAACGTGTCGGACTGGCAGCCGGGGTCGACGTGGGAGCACGTGCGCACCGACGGCTCCGGCATTTCGGACGTCGGCGGCAAGGTGCTGTCGGCCGAGCCGCCGCGCCGCCTGGTGGTCACCTTCGAGGACCCGACCGTCGACGTGCCGCCGGCCGGCCCGTCGACGGTCACCTTCGACATCGAGCCGTACCAGGACATCGTCCGCCTCACGGTGATCCATGAGAACCTGGCCGACGAGGAGGCGTTCCGCGCCGTCTCGCACGGCTGGCCGGCGGTGATGGCCAACCTGAAGTCCCTGCTGGAGACCGGTCACGTGCTGCCGCAGGCCCCCTGGGAGATGCACGCCGACCTGCGCGCCGCCCAGATGGCGAAGCACGACTGACCGGGCGCCCGCTTCCGCCCCCAGCGAACGTGATGGCAGCAAACGCTGTAACGGTGTAATTCTGTAATCACGTTCGTTTGGGGAGGTTGGAATGCGTTTTCGTCCCGCACCACCCGGTGGCGGCCGTGCCGAGCCACCCGCCGCCGATGACGCCGCCGCCTGGGTGACCGGCGCCATCCCGGATGGGTGGTTCACCGAGCGCCCCGAGATCGTCGTCGACCGCGACGAGATCATCATCTGGGCCCGCGTGCCGGAGCCGGACCTCGGCGCCGACGCCACCGACGCCGACCGGGCCGCGAGCCAGGCCGGCCGGATCAACCAGTTTCGCGAGGACACCCGGGAGGACCGCATCCGGGTGGCCCGCCAGATCGAGCACCGCTACCAGCGCAAGGTCGCCTGGGGCATCCGCTGCGGCGACACCAACGAGTTGTTCACCCACCTGGCCGCCCCCGTGATGACGCGCCTGCGCCAGCCCGAGCGCCAGATCCTCGACACCCTCGTCGACGCCGGCGTCGCCCGCTCCCGCTCCGAGGCCCTGGCCTGGTGCGTCAAGCTGGTCGGCCAACACACCGAGGAGTGGCTGGCCGGCCTGCGCGAGGCCATGACCAAGGTCGACGAGCTACGCCGCCAGGGCCCCACCACAACCTGACCCACCACGCGCGCGGGCCGCGAGCCACCCTCGCGGCCCGCCCCCACCCCCGCACTCGCACCGGCGCGCCAGATCTTGAAGCCTTTCCGCGTGCTCCGAACGCCTGGGCTTCAAGGTCTGCGTCGGGCGGGCCGCTGCCGGAGGCGGTGATCCGCGGCGGCTAGGGTGGGCGGCGTGCTTCGAGAGGTCACCGCGCTGCGGTATGTCACTCCCCTGCGTGAGGGCGGCTCGCTGCCCGGCGTGGTCGAGGCGGACGACCTGGGCACCTATGTCGTGAAGTTCCGCGGCGCCGGGCAGGGCCCGAAAGCACTGGTCGCCGAGGTGATCTCGGGCGAGCTCGCGCGACGCCTAGGGCTGCCGGTACCGGATCTCGCCGTGGTGCACCTGGACCCGATCGTCGCGCGGGCCGAGCCGGACGAAGAGGTCCAGGAGCTGATCAAGGCGAGCGCGGGCGCCAACCTGGGCATGGACTTCCTGCCCGGCTCGCTCGGCTACGACCCCAACGCGCATCCGGTCGACCCGGCGCTCGCCTCCCGGGTCGTCGCCTTCGACGCCTTCGTCGAGAACGTCGACCGCAGCTGGCGCAATCCGAACCTCCTGATCTGGCACAACGCCCTCTGGATGATCGACCACGGCGCCACCCTGTACTTCCACCACAACTGGCCGCGCGCCGAGAGCGTGGTGCACCGGGCCTACCGGTGGGACGACCACGTCCTCAAGCCGTACGCCACCGCGCTGGCCACGGAGGGTCCCGCGCTCGCCGAACGTCTGACGCCGGCCCTGCTGTCCGAGGTGCTGGACCTGGTGCCGGACGAGTGGCTCGACGACGGCGACCGCGACGCCTATTGGTCCCACCTGTCCCGGCGGGCCGAACAGCCGGAGGCGTGGCTGCCATGAGAACTCCGTATGAGTACGCCATCATTCAGGCTGTCCCCCGTATCGAACGTGGTGAGCTGATCAACGTAGGCGTGGTGCTGTACAGCCAGCGCCTCGACTTCCTCGCCGCCCGCACGCACCTGGACGAGGACCGGCTGCGCGCCCTCGACCCGGACGTCGACGTCCCCGCGGTCGCCGCCGCCCTCGCGTCGTGGGAGGCGACCTGCACCGGCGCCGGAGCCGCGGCCGAGATGAAGCCCGGCGAACGGTTCCGCTGGTTGGTCGCCCCGCGCAGCACGATCCTGCGGGCCGGCCCGGTGCACATGGGCCTGGCCACCGACCCGGAGGCCGAACTGGACCGACTCGTCAGGCTGCTGGTCAGATAGCCGGCTAGCGGCGCCTGATCGACTCCCGGCTCTCAACCTGCTGACGGCGCTCGAGGTCGACAGTGAACACGCTGAGGGAGGGCTTGGAGGGGCTGAGGCACTCGACCTGGACGCCCGGATGAAGGCGCTCATCGTCGGCGTAGATGCCGGCGAGCTTCTCCTCGGCCCGCGAGTCGCCCGCGTCGGCGGACTGGAGAAGGTCGGCCACCTCGTCGATCATCTCCAGGTCATAGCCCAGGGTGAGATACATGCCTCCCCAAAGGTCCCAGAGCAGCAGCTCGTCACCGCGGCGGTGGGCGAGCTCGGAGATGACGTAGTTGCGGACGAACCAGGAACCGCGATTGAAGTGGTCACCCGGATCCACGCCGAAGGACTCCACGTCGAGGTCGCCCCGCCGGTGTTCCGACCAGACCTGGGCCGCGGTCCGCAGCCCGCCGGGTGCGAGATCGACGTAGCGATCCACCTGACTGTCGATCGCGGTCCACCGGGCGCCGTCCCAGTACTCGGCGACGACATGGTCGTAGTGCCAATCCGGGCCGAGGTAATCGGCGAATCCGACCCGGCTGCGGGCGGGAATACCCTTGTGCCGCAAGGCGGCGACCGTGAGCAGCGTGAAATCGCGACAGCAGCCGACGATGCGCTGCTCGGGAGCACGTGGCTCGGTCAGCGGGGTGTCGAACCGGCTCCGGTCGGCATCGAGCAGCCGATCGGCCCAGCGACTGTCGATCTCGGCGAGCCGTTCGAGTTCGAACGGGATGCCCGATGCGCGGTAGTGGACAACGATGTTGCGGATCACCTCCCCGATGCCGCGAGGGTCGTCGGGCAGCGGGTCGAACAGCTTCGCGTGGGCGCGCGGGTCGGAGAACCGGGTCTGCCGGGCGTAGTCCATGGCTTACTCCAGGATGGGTTGGGCGACTTGCACGAAGGGATCGGCGCCGGAGATCTGATCCCAGTCGTTGAGGTAGATCTCGCGGTCGGGCCCGCTCGGCACCAGCGAGTGCCGGGCGACATAGGCGGAGACGGCCTCGTACGCGCCCAGGATGCGGGGGTAGAAGGCGTCGTCGCGGGCCACGGTGGTGTAGGACTCGCGATGGGCAGGCTCGACCCGGATGACGATCTCGCCGGCCGGCTCGACCGCGCCGATGAACGGGATGCAGACCTCGATGGTCGCGTCGCTGTCGGGTGTGACCGGGCCGTGGTAAAGCACCCAGAACTCGGGGGTGAGCGCGGCCCGCTGCTGGGTGAGGTGCTCGCGGAGCGTCCACTCACAGGTGCGCATCGCCTCGACCAGCGTGCTCTGGTACACCTCGGTCACCAGGGCCGCGACCTTGGTGGCCGGCACGTCGCGCGTGCTCACCGCGTACGTCTGCTCGGGTTGCGAAATGCCGTGCATGAGCTGCCCGCGGAGCCAGGCCACGCTCCCCCGCCGGTTTTGCATGGCGGCCTCCTGGCCGGCCCACCAGCGGTCGAGACGGGGCCCGGCCTCCTCGTCGGGCGCGTCGATCACTTTGGCGATCTCCGCCAGCGGCATCGCGATCCGGCGCAGCAGGCTGATCCGCCGGGCGCGGTCGAGCTGGTCGGCCCGATATCGGCGATAGCCGGTGTCGGGGTCGACCGAGTCGGGCCGGAGCAGACCGGACACGTCATACAGCCGCAGTGCCTTGATCGACAGGCCGGCCAGCCGGCCGAACTCGCCGATGGCGAGGGTTTCGAGGTCTCGCGCTTCCATGGCATGGAGTCTGGGGTCTCCCCCAGGGGGAGAGTAAAGACCTCAGGGGAGAGTAAAGAGGGGCTTCCGGATGGCGTCGGAAGCGGCAGACTGGGTGCCATGGATCTGCCGATCAACCCGCCGGTCAAGCCGATGCTCGCGAAGCCCGTCGCGGAGATTCCGCCCGGCCAGCTGTACGAGCCGAAGTGGGACGGCTTCCGCTCGATCATTTTCCGCGACGGCGACGAGGTGGAGATCGGCAGCCGCAACGAGAAGCCGATGACCCGATACTTCCCCGAGGTCGTCCGGGCCGTGCTGGCGAACTTCCCGGAGCGGGCGGTGATCGACGGCGAGGTGATCGTGGCCGACACCGAGCGCAACACGCTGGACTTCGAGGCGCTGCAGCAGCGCATCCACCCCGCGGCCAGCCGGGTCAAGCTGCTCAGCGAGCAGACGCCGGCCAGCTTCGTGGCGTTCGACCTGCTCGCGATCGGCGACGAGGACCTGACCGAACGCCCGTTCGCCGAGCGACGCGAGCGGCTGCTCGACGTACTCAAGGATGCGCAGCCACCGGTGCACGTCACCCCGGCCACCGACGATCTTCCCACCGCGCAGCGGTGGTTCGCGGAGTTCGAGGGCGCCGGGCTGGACGGGTTGATCGCCAAGGGCCGCGAGCTGGCGTACCAGCCGGACAAGCGGGTGATGTCCAAGATCAAACACAAGCGCACCGCGGACTGCGTGGTGGCCGGCTATCGGGTGCACAAATCGGGCGAGAACCGGATCGGCTCGCTGCTGCTCGGCCTGTACGACGAGCGGGGGGTGCTGGCCTCGGTCGGCGTGATCGGCAGCTTTCCGATGGCCGTCCGCGAGGAGCTGTTCGAGGAGATGCAGCCGCTGGTCACGTCGTTCGAGGGGCACCCGTGGGACTGGGCGGCGCACGAGCAGGGCGAGCGCACCCCGCGCAAGAACGAGTACAGCCGGTGGAACAACGGCAAGGATCTCTCCTTCACGCCGCTGCGGCCGGAGCGGGTGGTCGAGGTCCGCTACGACTACATGGAAGGCGTCCGATTCCGGCATACCGCGCAGTTCGAGCGCTGGCGGCCCGACCGGGAACCCCGCACATGCACGTACGAGCAGCTGGAGCGCCCTGTCCAAGTCAATCTGGCCGAGGTCTTGACCGGCCGCTGAGCGAACCTGTCGGACCGACCGGCTAGCCTCGATCAAGCAAGCTCAGCCATCGAAAGGCCGTGATCGTGCCGCGTCGTCTTCGTCTGGTCGCCGTACTCCTGTTCGCGGCGGTCCTCGCCGTTGCCGGCTGCACCGTGCCCACGTTCGCGCCGGACGGCTCGGGCGAGGCCGGGCCGGATGCCAACGGCACCGTCGCTCCGACCGGCGCCGCGACCGACTGGCGGGACTGCTCGGACATTCCCAAGTCGCTGATCGGCCGGGGCGCCAGCAACATGACGTACGACTGCGCCACGGTCCGGGTCCCGCGCGACTGGCACGACAAGACCAACGGCCAGACGTACGGGATCGCCCTCATCCGGGTCCGGTCCAAGACCCAGTCGCACCGGATCGGCTCGCTGCTGATCAACCCGGGCGGCCCGGGCGGCTCCGGCATCGAGACCGCGGTCTACCTCTCCTACGGCGAGTCGCTCGGCGGCCTGCCGACCGCCGTCACCAACCAGTTCGACATCATCGGCTTCGACCCGCGTGGCGTCGGCCGGTCCGACCCGGTGAAGTGCATCAGCGACGCCGATCAGGACGCGACCTTCGCCTCCCCGCCCGACCTGGTCACCCAGGCGCAGTTCAACGCCTTCGTCGCGCTGAACAAGAGGATCGTGGACGGCTGCGGCGACAAGTACGGCGACCAGCTCGTCACCTTCGCCACCGAGCAGGCCGCCCGGGACATGGACGCGATCCGGCAGACCGTCGGCGACAACAAGCTGAACTACCTGGGCTTCTCGTACGGAACGCTGCTCGGCGCCACCTACGCGCAGCAGTTCCCGACCGACATCCGGGCGATGGTGCTGGACGGCGCGATCGACCCGAAGCAGACCTTCGTCCAGAGCTCCGAGTTGCAGGCGAAGGGCTTCGAGCGGGCGTTCACGAACTTCGGCAACTGGTGCAAGGCGACCCCGGCGAAGTGCCCGATCGCACCGGACGCGCGTAAGGCCGTGACCGACGCGATGGCGGCGGCCGAGAAGAACCCGGTGCCCTACAGCGACGGGCGGAAGGCGACCTCCGGCTGGATCTTCCTGGCCGTGATCTCGTCGCTGTACACCGAGACGGGCTGGACGGCGCTGGCCGCGGCGGTGTCCACGCTCAAGGAGGGCAACGCGAAGGGCATCTTCACCCTCGCCGACCAGTACGCCGATCGAAAGTCGGACGGCACGTACAGCAATCTCTTCGACGCCAACCTCGCGGTGAACTGCTCGGACACCAAGGACGTGCCGAGCGTCGCCGAGATCCGGCAGTTGCAGGGCGAGTGGCGCAAGAAGTACCCGCTGTTCGGCGCCTCGCTCGCGACCGGCATGTTGCCGTGCACCCTGTGGCCGGGCGAGCGCGACCCGTTCCCGGCCGGCGCCGCGACCGGTGCCCCGCCGATCGTGGTGGTCGGCACCACCGGCGACCCGGCGACGCCGTACGAGAACACCGCCGCGCTGGCCGACATGCTGGGCGTCGGGCACGTGCTCACCTGGGAGGGCGAGGGGCACACGGCGTACCCGAGCACGCCCTGCATCGTGCAGGCGGTCGACAACTACCTGATCAATCTCCAGGTGCCCGCGGAAGGCCTGCGGTGTCCGGCAAAGTGATGGAGTTCCGCTCGGCCGAACGGGTCGACGTGCCCGCGATCCTGCGGTTGCTCGCCGACGACGACATCAGCCGGGCCCGCGGGTTCGGCGTCGTCGCCGAGGAGGTGGACGCCGCGATCTGGGCGGCGTTCGAGGCGATCGACGCCGACCCGAACAACGAGCTGATCGTCGCCGAGGCCGACGGCGAGGTGGTCGCGACCTGCCAGCTCACGTTCACGCCGGGGCTCAGCCGCGGTGGCGCGTGGCGGATGACCGTGGAGGCGGTCCGGGTGCGCGCCGACCGTCGCTCCGGCGGCATCGGGCGCGAGCTCATGGCGTACGCGATCGACCGCGCCCGCGGCCGCGGCTGCCGGATCGTGCAGCTCACCACCGACAAGCGCCGCGCCGACGCGCACCGGTTCTACGACTCGCTCGGCTTCGTCGCGAGCCACGAGGGGATGAAACTAGCCCTGTGACAGCGGGCACGAGGGGATGAAACTAGCCCTGTGACAGCGGGCATGAGGGGATGAAACTAGCCCCCTGACGGCCAGTTCGCCTTGTTGATCCGGCTCGGCTGGACGCGCGGCGGCTCGCCCGGCATCTTCGGGTGGTCCGGCGGGTACGGCATGTCGCCCAGCCCGTCCCGCTCGTCCCGCTCGGACCACTCGAGCAGCGGCGTGAGGTCGTGCGCCACGTCATCGATCGCGGCGTGCGGGTCGCCGATCTTCGCGAACCGGGCGGGGACCGTGCGCAGGTCGAAGTCGTCCGGCTCGACCTGGGTCAGCTCGTCCCAGGTCACCGGCGCCGAGGCGGTGGCACGCCCGTTGGCCCGCAGCGAGTACGCACAGGCGATCGTCCGGTCCCGGGCCATCTGGTTGAAGTCGATGAAGACCTTCTCGCCGCGTTCCTCCTTCCACCAGGCCGTGGTGATCCGGTCGGGGGCCCGCCGCTCCACCTCCCGGGCCAGCGCGATCGCCGCCCGCCGCACCTGCACGAACGACCACCGCGGCGCGATCCGGATGTAGACGTGCACGCCGCGGCCGCCGGAGGTCTTCGGATACCCGACCCAGCCCAGGTCGGCCAGCACCTCGCGGACCACCCCCGCGGTGGCGACCACCTCGGCGAACCCGGTGCCGGCGTGCGGGTCGAGGTCGATGCGCAGCTCGTCGGGGTTGTCGACGGCGGCGGCCCGCACCGGCCAGGGGTGGAAGACGATGGTGCCCATCTGCGCGGCCCAGGCCACGTGGGCGAGGTCGGCCGGGCAGAGCTCGTCGGCGCCCCGGCCGCTCGGGAAGGTGATCTTCGCGGTCTGGATCCAGGGTGGCACGCCGCGGGTGGGGATGCGCTTCTGGAAGAACGCCTCGCCCTCGATGCCGTCCGGAAAGCGCTGCAGGGTCGTGGGCCGGTCGCGCAGGGCGCGCAGGATGCCGTCGCCGACGGCCCGGTAGTACTCGAAGACGTCGCGCTTGGTGTAGCCCTTGCTCGGAAAGACGATCTTGTCGGGGCTGCTCAGCCGGACGGTGCGGCCGGCGATCTCGTGCTCTTCCGCTGCGGCTTTCGGCATGTGATCGACCCTAACGAAACGGGCCGCCCGGTGGGCGGCCCGTTCTCCTGGAAGATCATTCGTCGTGGCTCAGGCCTCGCGGCGGCGCCGGGTGTACCAGACCGCGGTCCCGCCGGCGGCCACCATGAGCGCGCCGACCGCGACGATCGTGCCCATCGGCGCCCCGGTCACCGGGAGGGCGTGCCCGGCGCTGACCCCGTTCTTCGGCGGCACCATGGCGCCCTTGACGCCGCTGGGGCTCGGGCTCGAGGTGACCGGCGTGGTCGTCGGCGGCACCGTGTCGACGTGCGCGGTCGGGGCGGTGGTGCTCGGCACCGGGCTGGTCGGGTACGTGGTGGACGGCGTGGTCGGCAAGACCCCGTAGCCGCCGGTACCCCGGGTGTCCCCGGCGGGGACACCGTCCTGGTCGACATAGACGCAGCCGTCGCGCCGGCCCTCCGCGCACGGCGGGGCGGTGGCGGCCGGGTGGGCCGCGGCGAGAGCCGGCGAGGCTGCGAAGAACAGGGCGGCCGCCGCGGACAGTCCGGCTACGAGAATCCGACGATTTGCACTCATGAGGAGTTATCCGTTCTCTTGCGATATTTCCGGGTCCAAAGTGAGCTTAGCGGGGATTGCCCGGTTTACCCCCTAAATCCCCTCACGGGTGTGCAACCCGCGGGCTGGGGCCTCTTCCCTGTTCCGCTCAACGGGCACGCCGGCGGCAACGGCCGCACCACGGGTGCGTCGGCACTCCATCGACGTACCTTTGACGGCATGGCGACGAACGACACCACCCTGCCCACCACGGAGGACGAGTGGCGGGTCCGGCTCAGCCCGGAGGAGTTCCGCATCCTCCGCCAGGCCGGAACCGAGGCACCCTGGTCCGGCGAGTACGTCGACACCAAGACCGAGGGCATGTACGAGTGCCGGGCCTGCGGCGCGGCGCTCTACCCGAGTGACTACAAGTTCGACTCGCACTGCGGCTGGCCGTCCTTCGACGACGCCATCCCCGGCGCGGTCAAGGAGATCGAGGACCGCAGCCTCGGCATGGTGCGAGTCGAGATCCGATGCGCCCGGTGCGATTCACACCTGGGCCACGTGTTCCGCGGGGAGCACCTCACCGACAAGAACACTCGCCACTGCGTGAACAGCCTGTCGATCAGGCTGGAGCCGAAGGCCTAGCTCCGGAAGAGCTCCTCGACCACATACCGCAGGCCGTCCGGGGTGGTCCGGCCCGAGGACTCGGTCACCACCCATTCGGGACCGAGTTCCGGTGCCAGAACATCCCCGGAAACATCCAGATCTATCCGCGTACGCACGATATGTCCTGCTTTCGGCAGGAATGCGGCATAAATGGCACCGCCGCCCATGACCCACACCTCGTCGGCGGTCGGCACCTCGTCGATGGCATGGATCACGGAAGCACCGTCCGCGGTCCATGACCGATCGCGGGTCAGCACGACGTTCCGCCGGCCCGGCAGCGGCTTGCGGGGCAGCGAGTCCCACGTCCCGCGGCCCATCACCACGGTGGCGCCCATCGTGCGTTCCTTGAACATGGCCTGCTCGCCGGGGATCCGCCAGGGAATCCCGCCGCCGGCGCCGATCACCCGGTCGCGCGCCTCGGCCCAGATCATGTGCACGGTCACACCGCCACCGGCGCCTTCAGGGCCGGGTGGTGCTGGTAGTTGGCCAGCGTGAAGTCCTCGAAGCGGTAGTCGAAGAGCGACGACGCGTCCGCGATCTCCAGGGTGGGGAACGGGAACGCCGGCCGCGTCAGCTGCTCGGTGACTTGCGAAACGTGGTTGTTGTAGATGTGGCAGTCGCCGCCGACCCAGACGAAGTCGCCCGGCTCCAGCCCGACCTGCCGCGCCACCATCAGCGTGAGCAGCGCGTAGCTGGCGATGTTGAACGGCAACCCGAGGAAGAGGTCGGCGCTGCGCTGGTAGAGCTGGCAGGAGAGCTTCCCATCGGCCACATAGAACTGGAACATCGCGTGGCACGGGGCCAGCGCCATGGCCGGCAACTCGGACACGTTCCAGGCCGAGACGAGCATCCGGCGCGAGTCCGGATCCTTCCGCAGCGTGTCGAGCACGCCGGCGATCTGGTCGACGTGCCCGCCGTCCGGCGTCGGCCAGGACCGCCACTGCACGCCGTAGATCGGGCCCAGCTCACCCTTCTCGTCGGCCCACTCGTCCCAGATGGTGACGCCCTGCTCGCGCAGCCAGGCCACGTTGCTGTCGCCGCGCAGGAACCACAGCAGCTCCACCGCGATCGACTTGAAGTGCACCCGCTTCGTGGTGATCAGCGGAAAGCCCTGCGACAGGTCGTACCGCAGACGCTCGCCGAACAGGCTCACCGTGCCGGTGCCGGTGCGGTCGGTCTTCGGCGTTCCGCCGGCCAGGACCCGGCGCAGCAGATCCTCGTACTGGGTGTCCACAGCCATGGCAGCAAACCTAACAACCGCCGCCGACACCGCGGGCGGCGGCGGGCCGTCACCCGGCCCAGGCCTCCGACATCTGCCGGCTCTGCTGCTCGACGCCCTGCACGGTGGCGGGCGCGGCGAAGCCCAGCTCGGCGCCGATCTGCTGCCAGCGCTCGTACAGCACCTGATCGACCAAGACATGGCGTACGTCCTGATGCGCCGCCCGCAGCTCATCCAGCGCCGCCTCGTACCGCGCCACGCGCTTGTGCAGGTCTGACGTCTCATACATGGCCATGTCGCCCATGATGACCCAGAAGTGAGGAAATTTCCGGCTTTCCGGTTACAACCGGAGTTCGCTCCCCTGCGGGCCTACGGAGTCCGCGTGGTCGTCGTCGAGCCACACGCCATCGCTGGCCAGATACCGGAACGAGTAGTGGCCGGGCGAGAGCGGCACGCTGACCGTCCGGGTGCCATCCTTGCGCCGTTTCAACTCGTGCGCGCCCGGCCTCCAGCCGTTGAACGTTCCTACCACGCTGACCGGCCCGGCCGGGCTGTCGCCCGGAAGGCAGAAGGTAACCCGGGTCTTGTTGCCGAAGAGCTTGCTCTTCTTGATCATGAAGACCTCCACAGACAGCTCGGGCTTCCATCCGTACAACGGGCGGCCCCGATACGGGTGACGGCGCGCCGCATACGATCTGCCACATGTCTTCGGAACTCCAGGACGACCTGCGCATCGCGTCGTTCGCCGAGCTCGACACCGGCACGCTGTACCAGATTCTCAGGCTGCGCAGCGCGGTTTTCGTGGTCGAGCAGAACTGCGTCTACCTTGATCTCGACGGGCTCGACCCGGAACCGGGTACCCGGCATTTGTGGATCGAACGGGCGAGCGAAATCCGGGCGTACGTGCGGATTCTGGACATCGACGGCGAGCCGCGGATCGGTCGCGTGGTGACCGCGCCGGCCGGTCGCGGCGGCGGTCTGGCCGGCCGGCTGATCGCCGAGGCGGTGCGGATCATCGGTGATCGCCCGAGCGTGCTGCACGCCCAGGCGCACCTCAGGAATTATTACGCCAAGTTCGGATACCAGCAGAACGGTCCCGAATACATCGAGGACGGCATTCCGCACATTCCGATGATCCGGAACGCTACGGCAATGCGGCAACCAGCTCGCTGATCGAACGGCGGCGGCCCGTGTAGAACGGGACCTCCTCGCGTACGTGCCGCCGCGCGGTCGCCGCCCGCAGCTCCCGCATCAGGTCGACGATCCGGTGCAGCTCGTCCGCCTCGAACGCCAGCATCCACTCGTAGTCGCCGAGCGCGAACGAGGCCACCGTGTTCGCCCGCACGTCCGGGTAGTCCCGGGCCATCTTGCCGTGCTCGGCCAGCATGAACCGCCGCTCCTCGTCGGGCAGCAGGTACCACTCGTACGAGCGGACGAACGGATACACGCAGAGGTACGCCCGCGGGTCCTCGCCGGCCAGGAACGCCGGCAGGTGGCTCTTGTTGAACTCGGCCGGCCGGTGCAGCGCCATCTGCGACCAGACCGGCGCCAGGTGCCGCCCGAGCGCGGTACGACGGAACAGCCCGTACGCGTCCTGCAGCGCGTCCGACGAGCCGGAGTGCCACCAGATCATCAGGTCCGCGTCCGCGCGCAGGCCGGACACGTCGTACGTGCCGCGAATCGTCACGTCCTTGCCGGCCAGCTGCTCGAACAGGCCGTCCACCTCGCCGGCCAGCTCGTCACGCAACGGTGGCAGCGGCGTCTGCACCCGGAAGACCGACCACATCGTGTACCGGATGGTCGCGTTCAGCTCGTTGATCCTGGCCGCGTTCGTCTGCTCGCTCATCAACCCTCCAAGTACTTGCTGACGTCTTCGGCGGCTCGCTCGCCGCCGGCGATGCACGCCGGGATGCCCACGCCGTCGAAGGCCGCGCCGGCCAGCGCCAAGCCCGGCGGCAGCTGCGCCCGCGCGAACGCCACCCGCTCCCGGTGGCCCGGCGCGTACTGCGGCAGGCCGCCGCCCCAGCGCTGCACCCAGGACGCGGCCGGCGGCGGCAGCTCGCCGCCGATCAGCTCGCCCAGCTCGCGCCGCGCCCGATCGAGCAGCACCTGGTCGTCGACCTGGAGACGCTCCTGCTCGCCGGCCCGGCCCAGCGACGCCCGCACGATCACCGGCCCGGAGTCGTTGGCCACGTGCGGCCATTTGCGAGTGACGAACGTCGCCGCCTTCACCAGCGTCCCCTCGCTGGGCGGCACCAGGAACCCGGACAGCTCGGGCAGCGGTGTCCCGGCCGGCAGCGCCAGCGCGACCAGCGCCACGCTCGCGTAGTCGAGCACACCCACCGCCTCGGCGGCCGCCGCGGAGACGCCCGCCAGCAGTCGTGCGGCGGGACGGGCCGGGACGGCCAGCACGATCGCGTCCACATCGTCCGTCTCGGGGAAGGGCGCCGCGCCCAGAAGCAGCCGCCAGCCGCGAGCCGTGCGTGCGATGTCGCGCACCGGAAGTCCCAGGCTGATCCGCGCGCCGCTCGCCGCGGCCGCCGCCGACACCAGCCGGGTCATCCCGCCGTCCACCGCGGAAAACACCGGCCCGGGGGTGCGGTTGCGCTTCGCCTGCGCGGACCGCACCGCCGCCCGCAGCGTGTGCTCGACCCGCGCGGTCTCGGCCAGCTGCGGGATGGTCACCTCGAGCGACAGGCCGTCGGCGCGCCCCGCGTACACCCCGCCGAGCAGCGGGTCGACCAGGCGGTCCACCACCTGCTCGCCGTACCGGTCGCGGACCAGCGCGCCGACCGCGACGTCTTCGCCTGCGGCGAGCACCGGGCGGCCGTCGTCGTGGTCACGGCCGGCGTCCGGCTGCGCGACGCCGTCCAGCTTGTCAAGATCTGCCGGTACGCCGACCAGCGTGCCCGCCGGAATCGGGGTGAGACGGCCGCCGATCGAGAGCGCGGCCGGCACCGTGGCCGGGTGCACCAGCGACGACCCGAGGCCGAGCCGCTTCGCGAGGGCCACCGCCGCGGAGTCGCCACCCGCCGGCCCGGCGGTCAGGAAAGACTCGGCGCCCCGCTCGACCACCAGGCCGCCAAGCTCGCCGGTGCGCAGCTTGCCGCCGAGCGCACCGCCCTGCTCATACACGATCAGGTCGGTGCCCGCCGGCACCAGATCCCGCAAACGCACCGCAGCCGCAAGCCCGGCGACGCCGCCGCCAACAACCGCAACCCGCTTTCGCACGCCTCCACCATCCCAGGCCCCCACCCCCACCCCCCACCGGGGTACATGACTGTGAGCCGGTCGGTCAGCGCGCGGAGATGTCGTGGATCAGCTCCACCAGCCGGGTCAGCACTGTCGGGTCGGTCTCCGGCAGCACGCCGTGCCCCAGGTTGAAGATGTGGCCCGGGGCGGCGCGGCCCTGCTCGAGCACCCGGCGGGCCTCCCGCTCGACGACCTCCCAGGAGGCGAAGAGCACCGCCGGGTCGAGGTTGCCCTGCACCGCGTGGCGCGCGCCGAGCTGCTCGGTGGCCCGGTCCAGCGGGGTACGCCAGTCGACGCCCACCACGTCCGCGCCGGCCTCGCCCATCGCCTGCAGCAGCACCGCGGTGCCGACGCCGAAGTGGATGCGCGGCACGTCGGTGTCGGCCAGCCCGGCCAGCACCTCGCGGGAGTGTGGCAGCACGTACTCCCGATAGTCCGCCTCGGACAGTGCGCCGGCCCACGAGTCGAACAGCTGGACCGCGCTGACCCCCGCGTCGATCTGGGTACGCAGGAAGGCGAGGGTGATGCCGGAGAGGCGGGTCAGCAGCGCATGCCAGAGGCCCGGCTCGCCGTACATCATCGCCTTGGTCTTGGTGTAGGTCCGCGACGGTCCGCCCTCGATCAGGTAGCTGGCCAGCGTGAACGGCGCCCCCGCGAACCCGATCAGCGGCGTCCGGCCGAGCTCGCCGGTGAGCAGCCGCACCGACTCGGCCACGAACGCGACGTCGTCCGCGGTGATCGGGCGCAGCCGGTCCAGGTCCTTCTCGGTGCGGATCGGCTCGGCCACCACCGGCCCGGTGCCCGCCACGATGTCGAGGTCGACGCCGGCCGCCGCGATCGGCACCACGATGTCGCTGAACAGGATCGCGGCGTCGACCTGGTGCCGGCGCACCGGCTGCAGGGTGATCTCGGTGACCAGGTCCGGCCGCCGGCACGACTCCAGCATGCCGATGCCCGCCCGGATCTTGCGGTACTCGGGCAGCGAGCGCCCGGCCTGCCGCATGAACCAGACCGGAGTGTGCGGCACGTCCTGGCCGCGGCACGCCCGGACGAAGGGGGAATCGCTCAGCACGGAAGTCACGGCGCAATGCTCCCACGACCCCGCATCGCGATCGCCCGGGGAGCGAAGCGGTGGCCGCCGGCGAGCGAAGCGGCGGCCACCGGGAAGCGAAGCGGCGGCCATCGGGAAGCGAAGCGGCGGCCATCGGGAAGCGAAGCGGCGGCCGCCGGGAAGCGAAGCGGCGGCAAAGTTACAGCGCGGCGATCGACAACTGACACCGGTGCGCGGCATAGGCTTCCGGCATGGCGACCCCCTCCGCTGCCCCCGAGGCGTTCACCCGCGCCGTCGCCGGGCTGCAGGCGGCCACGCCACGACCGGAGATCCTGCTCGAGGAGATTCCCGCGCCGCAGCGGCTGGCGCCGTATTCGTTCGCGCTGAGTGCCACCGTGTTGCGCTCCGGCGACGAGGTGGCCAGCGGCCGGCTGATCCTGCTGCACGACCCGGCCGGGCACGAGGCCTGGCGCGGCGATCTGCGGCTGGTCACGCTGGTCACCGCGGAGCTCGAGCCGGACATGGCCGGCGACCCGCTGTTGCCCGCGGTGGCGTGGACCTGGCTGACCGACGCGCTCGAGCAGCACACGGCCACGTTCACGGCGATCGGCGGCACGATCACGCAGACCGCGTCGACCCGGTTCGGCGAGCTGGCCGGCCCGGCGCCCACGGCCGACCTGGAGGTACGCGCCTCCTGGACGCCCACCTCCACGGACACCGCCGCCCACCTGCTCGGCTGGTGCGCGATGCTCGCCTCGACCGCCGGGTTGCCGCCGCCGGGGGTGACGGCCCTCAACGACCGTCACCGCGTCGGCTGACCGACGCCGCTGAGACTTACCGCTAGCCGCTGAGACTTACCGCTAGCAGACCGCGAAGGTGTCGCAGGCCGTCTTCACCGGGATGGCCAGGCCGATGCCCTCGGCGTCCTTCGCCTTCGCGGTCGCGAGCCCGACGACCTGGTTGTTGGCGTTCACCACCGGACCGCCCGAGTTGCCCGGGTTGATCGGCGCGTCGAACTGGATCGTCGGACCGTCCGGGTCGTTCGGCCGGTACGCGCTGATCACGCCCGTGGTCACGGTGTCGTCCAGCCCCAGCGGCGCGCCCACCACGACCACCTGCTGACCGGGCTTGACCGTACCGGTGAAGGCGGTCAGCCCGGTGATCTCCTGGTTCGCGTGCAGCAGCGCCAGGTCCTTGGCCTTGTTGACCTTCACGATCGTCGCCTTGATCGATGTGTTGCCGCGCTCCAGGGTCACCGCGCGGCCGCCGCCGGTCCACACCTGGGCGACCACGTGATAGTTCGTGAGCAGATTCGACTGGCCGTTCGCCGCCTTCTTGCCGACCGACCAGGCCGTGCCGGTGAACTCGCCGGCGCGCACCCGGAAGACGCTCGGCAGCACCTTCGACGACACCGCCTCGGGGTCGAAGACCCCGGCCAGCTCCTTCTCCAGCTTGTCGGTCCGGTTCTTCTCCGCGGTCAGCACCGACTGCATGGAGGCGTTGTCGCTGCTCATGTTCTCGATCCGGTACGCCTGCCAGCCGGCCACCACGACCAGGATCGCGACCAGCCCGGCCAGCAGCGGCTTGACCAAGCCCTTCGAGGCGCTCGCCCGGGCGCGCTCCGGCTCGGCCTCGGGCATCACCGGGAACGCGCCGGTCTGCCAGGTCCGGGCCTGCGGCGGCGGTTCCGGATCCCATCGATGCTGCTGCGGCTCGGATTCCCATTGCTGAGGTTGCTGGTACTGAGGTTGCTGGTACTGCGGCTCCCAGCGCGGCTCGGTCCCCCACGCGGACCCGCCACCCCGCTCCTCGGCGCGCCTTCGCCCGTCGTATCGGTGCTGGTCCGTGCCGTCGGCGGGGATGAACGGGTCGTACGTGGTAGTCATCCGGCACGGCCTCCCGGGTCTCGGTGCTGCGGGAGGTAGTACGGAGGAAAAGCCGTTCCGGATGAGTCTGCTTTCGATCGAGAACCGACGCGCCGGTACCCGGCTGCACATCAGGGGGGTGGTGCACCCGTACGGTTACGGAGTGACCGACGAAGCACCCCTGCGCCGTCGGGACGAGCCAGAGCCGGCAGGGGACGGACGACCGCTCCCCGAGCCGCCCGACCCGACGTCTGGCGGTCCCGACCCCCTTCCCGCCGCCGTCCCGCTGACCGCGCCTCGCGAGGGCACCCCCCGCCCGGTCGAGTCCGAGACCGAACTCGCCGACATCGTGGCCCGGATGGCGGCCGGCGCCGGGCCCGTCGCCGTCGACGCGGAACGCGCGTCCGGCTACCGCTACACCCAGCGCGCCTATCTGGTGCAGCTCCGCCGGGCGGGCGCCGGAACGGTGCTGATCGACCCGTTGCCGCTCGACGACCTGCACACGCTCGACGCCGCGCTGGCCGACAGCGAGTGGGTGCTGCATGCGGCCAGCCAGGATCTGGCCTGCCTCGCGGAGCTGGGGCTGAAGCCGCGCCGCCTGTTCGACACCGAGCTGGCCGCCCGGCTGGCCGGCTTCGAGCGGGTCGGGCTGGCGGCGCTGACCGAGCAGCTGCTGGGCTTCACGCTGGAGAAGCACCACTCGGCCGCGGACTGGTCCACCCGGCCGCTGCCCGAGTCGTGGCTCACCTACGCGGCGCTGGATGTCGAGCTGCTGACCGACCTGCGCGACCACCTGTCGGCCGAGCTGGAACGTCAGGGCAAGACGGAATGGGCCGCGGAGGAGTTCGCGGCGCTGGTGGCCAGCGCGGACCGGCCGCCCCGGGTCCGGCCCGATCCTTGGCGCCGCACGTCCGGGATCCATCGGGTACGGGGCGCCCGCGCCCAGTCCCGAGTCCGTGCTCTCTGGTACGCCCGGGATGGTGTCGCGGCCCGGCGCGACTCCGCCCCCGGTCGCGTCCTGCCCGACTCGGCGATAGTCGCGGCCGCCGAGCAGGATCCGAAGGACGAGCGCGCGCTGCTCGCCATCCCCGGGTTCGGTGGCCGGTCGGTCCGCCGCCTGGCCCGGGTGTGGCTGGATGCTCTCGACGAGGCTCGCGCCCTGCCGGACGACGCCCTGCCGGTCAACCAGCCGATCGACGGTCCCCCGCCGCCGCACCGCTGGGCCGAGCGGGACCCGATCGCGGCGGCCCGCCTGGCCCGCTGCCGCGCGGTTGTCGTCGGCACCGCGGAGTCGCACCATCTCCCCCCGGAAAATCTGATCAGCCCCGATTACGTTCGCCGGCTCGCCTGGTCGCCGCCGGACGAGGTGTCCGCGCAGACCGTGTCGGACACGCTGCGGGGGTTCGGTGCCCGGGACTGGCAGGTAGGGCTGTTGGCCGCGCAACTGGCCGAGGTGCTGCCCGATCCGGCCGACTGAGGGACCGGCGGCCGGGGTTCGTGGTTTCGTGGGGTTTGCCGGGTAGCCGAAACGGGGCTGTGACATTCCCGGCGGTCGCTTGGCAGACGTTAGTTACTGGCGAGTAGCATTCGTCTCACCAAGAACATGGGCTCGCCCGCAAGGAGGCTTGCTGTGCCCCGTGAAGTACGCGAAGTCGTCTTCGTCGACGGCGTCCGCACACCGTTCGGCAAGGCGGGTGGCATGTATGCCGAGACCCGCGCCGACGACCTGGTCATCCGCTGCATCCGGGAGCTGCTGCGGCGCAACCCGCAGCTGCCGCCGGAGCGGGTGGACGAGGTGGCGATCGCGGCCACCACGCAGATCGGCGATCAGGGACTGACCATCGGCCGTACCGCCGCGCTGCTGTCGGGCCTGCCCAAGACCGTTCCGGGGTATGCCGTCGACCGGATGTGCGCGGGCGCGATGACGGCCGTGACCAACGTGGCCGGTGGGATCGCGATGGGCGCCTACGACTTCGCGATCGCGGGCGGCGTCGAGCACATGGGCCGGCACCCGATGGGCGAGGGCGTCGACCCGAACCCGCGCATCCTCGCCGAGAAGCTGGTCGACCCGTCCGCGCTGGTGATGGGCTCGACCGCGGAGAACCTGCACGACCGCCTGCCGCAGATCACCAAGGAGCGCGCGGACCGGTACGGCCTCAACTCCCAGATCAAGACCGCCAAGGCGTACGCCGACGGCAAGCTCCAGCCCGACCTGGTGCCGGTCGCGATCCGTAACCAGGAGGAGGGCTGGGGGCTCGCGACCGTCGACGAGGCGCCGCGCGAGACCTCGCTCGAGAAGCTCGCCACGCTGAAGACGCCGTTCCGCCCGCACGGCCGGGTCACCGCCGGCAACGCCGCGGGCCTCAACGACGGCGCCACGGCGGCCCTGCTGGCCGACGAGGAGACCGCCCGCTCGCTGGGCCTGCCCGTCGCGATGCGCCTGGTCTCGTACGGGTTCGTCGGCGTCGAGCCGGAGATCATGGGGTACGGGCCGATCCCGTCCACCGAGAAGGCCCTCGCGAAGGCCGGCCTCACGATCGACGACATCGGCCTGTTCGAGCTGAACGAGGCGTTCGCGATCCAGGTGCTCGCCTTCCTCGACCACTACGGCATCGCCGACGACGACCCGCGGGTCAACCCGTGGGGTGGCGCGATCGCCATCGGTCACCCGCTCGCCTCCTCGGGCGTGCGGCTGATGACCCAGCTGGCCCGGCACTTCGCCGAGCACCCCGAGGTCCGCTACGGCCTCACCGCCATGTGCATCGGCATCGGCATGGGCGGCACCGTGATCTGGGAGAACCCGAACTGGGAAGGCGCGGAGAAGTGACCATCCAGCACCCGAACGAGGTAGTGACGAAGGCTCTCGTCCGGTTTGTCCAGGTGCCGGGGCTGGCCAAGAAGGCCGCGCTGATCACCCTGGACAACGGGCTCGACTACACCAAGCCGAACAGCTTCGGGCCCGGCGGTCTCGCGTCGCTGGACGAGGCGATCACGACGGCCACCGCCGCCGAGCCGGCGTTCATCGCCCTGACCGGCAAGCCGTACATTTTCTGCGTTGGCGCCGATATTACCGGCATTCCGTACATTACGGACAGGACGCAGGCGGTGGAGCTGGGCGAGCTCGGGCACCGGGTCTTCGCACGCCTGAAGAACTCGACGATTCCCACCTTTGCCTTCATCAACGGTGCGGCCCTCGGCGGCGGTCTCGAGGTCGCGCTGCACTGCCACTACCGCACGGTGTCGACCGGCGCGGCCGCGCTCGGCCTGCCCGAGGTCGCGATCGGCCTGGTGCCCGGCTGGGGCGGCAGCCAGCTGCTGCCCAACCTGATCGGCGCGCCGGGCGCCGCCCAGGTGATCCTCCAGAACCCGCTCACCCAGAAGGTGCTGCGGCCCAAGCAGGCCCGCGAGCTGGGCCTGGCCGACGAGATCTTCGAGGCCGCGGACTTCCTGGAGAGCTCGCTGTTCTGGGCCGCCGCGGTGGTACAGGGCGACAAGACCGTCGAGCGGCCCGAGGTCGACAAGGACATGTGGGACGGGGTGCTGTTCTTCGCGAAGCAGCAGCTCGACGAGAAGCTGCACGGCGCCGTCCCGTCCGCGAACAAGGCGCTCGAACTGCTCGCGCTGGCCAAGGACGCGACCTTCGAGGACGGCACCGCGGCCGAGACCCAGGCGCTCGCCGACCTGATCATGGGCGACGAGGCGCGGGCCAGCCTGTACGCGTTCGACCTCGTGCAGCGCCGGGCCAAGCGGCCGGTCGGCGTGCCGGACAAGTCGCTGGCCCGCAAGGTCACCAAGGTCGGCATCGTCGGCGCCGGCCTGATGGCCTCGCAGCTCGCGCTGCTGTTCGCCCGCCGCCTCCAGGTGCCGGTGGTGATGACCGACCTCGACCAGACCCGGGTCGACAAGGGCGTCGGCTACGTCCTCGGCCAGATCGACAAGACGGTCGCCAAGGGCCGGATGGACGAGGGCACCGCGGCGAAGCTGCGCGGCCTGGTCAGCGGCTCGGTCGACAAGTCCGTCTTCGCCGACGCCGACTTCGTGATCGAAGCCGTCTTCGAGAACCTCGACCTCAAGAAGCAGATCTGGGCCGAGCTCGAGAAGATCGTCTCCCCCGAGGCGGTGCTGGCGACCAACACCAGCTCGCTGTCGGTGACCGACATGGCCGCCGACCTCGAGCACCCCGAGCGGGTCGTCGGCTTCCACTTCTTCAACCCGGTCGCGGTCCTCCCGCTGCTCGAGATCATCAAGGGCGAGCGGACCGACGACGCCACGCTGGCCACCGCGTTCGCCGTCGGCAAGGAGCTGAAGAAGTCGTCGGTGCTGGTCAAGGACGCCCCGGCGTTCGTGGTCAACCGGGTTCTGCTCCGCTTCACCGACGTGGTCTTCCGGGCCGTCGACGCCGGCACCCCGCTGGACGTGGTGGACACCGCGTTCGACCCGCTGGGCCTGCCGATGCGCCCGATCGCGCTGCTCCAGCTGGTCGGGCCGGCGGTCGCCTACCACGTGGGCGAGACGCTGCACGAGGCGTTCCCCGACCGCTTCGCGAACAGCCCGACGCTCAAGAAGATCGTCGACGCGGGCCTGCCGCTGCTGGTCGACGACGAGTTCAACCCCGAGGTGCTGAAGCTGGCGACCGGCGGTTCCGCGCCGTTGACCGCCGAGGAGGTACGCGAGCAGGCGCTGGCCGCGCTCGCCCAGGAGATCCGGCTCATGCTGGACGAGGGCGTCGTCGCCGAGGCCCAGGACATCGACCTGTGCATGGTGCTGGGCGCCGGCTGGCCGTTCCACCTGGGTGGCGTGACGCCGTACCTGGACCGCAGCGGCATCGCCGAGCGGGTCACCGGCAAGCGGTTCCTGCCCAAGGGCGTGGGCAGCCTGCCCGCCTGACGTCGGATCGACGACGCCCCGTGCCCGGTGGGTACGGGGCGTTGTCGTACTCGCGCGGTTTTGTCCGGTCGGCGGCACTCCGCCGACCGATGGCGGAGAGACCTCGTTTGGCGGGGCCAGATAGGCTCCGTGGTGGTGTAACCAATCGATGGAGCCCCGATGTCGCAGCCGCCGTATTCCGGCCCGCCCTACGGTCAGCCTTCCTCCGGCGATCCCTCTCCGGGCCAGCCGCCCTACGGCCAGCAGCCGCAGTACGGGCAGCCGCAGTACGGCCAGCCCCAGTACGGCCAGCCCCAGTACGGCCAGCCCGAGTACGGCCAGCCGCAGTACCCGGGCCAGCCCAACCCGGACGTGCCGCCGACGCAGGCATACCCCGACTACGGCCAGCAGCCGCAGTACGGCCAGCCGCAGTACGGCCAGCCCCAGTACGGCCAGCCCGAGTACGCCCAGCCCGGATATCCCCCGCCGGCTCCTCCGCAGAAATCCCGGACGCTGCCGATCGTCCTCACCATCATCGGCATCGTTCTGGTGCTCTGCGTGGGCGGCGGCACGGCCGTGGCGCTGATCGTCAAGAACGACCAGAACAAGAAGAACACGGCCGACACCTCGTCGACGACCGCCCCGACGCAGGCGACCGACGAGCCGACGCCGGACCAGACCACCGAGACCACCCCGCCGGCCACCAAGGTCACGATCGCGGCGCCCAAGACCCTGGGCGGCCGGCCGAAGCTGACCGACAAGGAGCTCGCCGGCCTCACCGACTCGCTGAAGACCGCGCTCGGCTCGGTCCCCGGCGCGACCAACCCGGTCGGCGCGCTCTACGGCACGATCTCGAACCAGGACATCGTGGTGCTCGCCGCGGCCCAGGCCGACGTGGACGACCCGGCGACTATGCTGGATCTCCTGTTCACCGGCGCATCCAGCGGTGCCGGCAAGGTCACCGGCGTCACCACCGCGCCGACCGGCTCGCTCGGCGGCTCCGCCAAGTGCGGCTTGGCCACCGACTCCGGCACCAAGATGGCGCTGTGCACCTGGGCCGACTCGGGCAGCATCGGCATGCTGATCTGGTACGACAAGTCGGTCGCCAAGGCGAAGGCCGAGTTCCCCCGGCTCCGGGCACAGGTCGAGAAGCAGGGCTGACGGCGTCAAGCCGACACGCCGTACCGCTCGATCACATGATCGCAACGCTCCTGGCACGGACCGGATACGGTTCCGCGCCAGGAGCCTTCGCGTAACCCGCACCGGTCAGGATGGGGCGGTCCCGAGACCGTTCGACTGATCGAGGAGTAGCTCCGGTGGTGGTCCTGCAACACCTGCGTCGCGTCCGGTGGGCGGTTCGCGCCACCCTGTTCCTCGGGGTGGCCGCCTCGGTGGTCGCCAACGTTCTGCACGCGCTGGACAACCCGATCAGCCAGGCGATCGCCGCGTGGCCGCCGCTGGCGCTGCTGCTGACCGTGGAGCTGATCTCCCGGGTGCCGGTGCACCGGCGGTGGCTGGCCGCCACCCGCCTGCTCGCCACGGCGACCATCGCGGGGATCGCGGCCTGGGTCTCGTACTGGCACATGGCCGGAGTCGCGGCGCGGTACGGCGAGACCGGGGCGTCGCCCTACCTCCTGCCGCTGTCGGTGGACGGCCTGATCGTGGTGGCCAGCATCTGCCTGGTCGAGTTGGGCGGCCGCATCGCGTCCCTGGAGAACCCGGCCGACCCGGTGGCCGACCCGGTGGCCGAGACCGCGCCGGCCCCGGCGCAGCCGTCCGTCCCCGGCCTCGTCCCCTCGCCGTCCGCAAGCGGATCGCCCGTGCCCGCCGGGGCGAACGGGCGCGGCGGGATGGACCGCCGAACCCGCGCCGAGATTGCCGCCGCCCTGTCGCGGAAGGCGAACGAGGACGAGTCCTTCACCCCGACCGTGACCCGCCGCCCGAGGCAGCCCGTCGCGGCCGGCCGGGCGGTTCCGGCCCAGCGCAGCACCGCCGCCTCGCGAGCGACCACCAGCCAGGCCGTCCCGCCGCCGCAAGCGCGCGGCGCCGCCAGGCCAGGGAACGCACGCGGCACCGCCAAGCCGGAGAAGAAGGAGCGCCGCTCCCCCGCGGAGACGGTCGCCCTCGCCAACCGGATAAAGGCCGAGCGCCCGCAGCTGACCGAGGCCGAGATCGCCGCCGAGCTGGGCATCAGCGCCTCCCGCTGGCGCACCGTCCGCCGCGAGGCCGCGGTAGCCGCGTAGCCCAAAGGTCACCGACCCGGCGTTACCGCCGCGAGGCCGCGGTAGCCGCGTAGCCCAAGGTCACCGACCCGGCGTGACCGCCGCGCGTGGCTCAGGTGGCCAGCCCGACGTTCCGGCCGCGCGGCACGGACGCCGTGGCGGCCACCACCGGCGTGGCATCCGCGGTCGGCAGCGCCACCGTCACCTCGAGCCCCCCGCCCTGCTGGGCGACCGCCGACACGGTTCCGCCGTGCGCGTCGCACACCGCTCGCACGATCGACAGGCCCAGCCCCGACCCGCGTGACCCGGTGCGCTCCCAGCCGCCCCGGCGGAACGGCTCGAACAGTCCCGGCACGTCGGCCGGCTCGACCTCGTACCCGGTGTTGCCGACGATCAGCCGGGCCTGCCCGTCCACCATCTCGGTGCGCAGCCACAGCTTGCCGAGCAGGTGGTTGTAGCGGATCGCGTTCTCGATGAGGTTCCCGGCCAGCCGGTCGAGCAGGCTCGGATCGCCCACCACCGGCGCCGGCTGCAGGTCGGTGGTGACGTCCAGCTTGAGCCGCTCGGCCTCGGCCCGCACCGCCGACAGCGCGTTGTGGACACTCGTCGCCAGGTCGGCGGGCACCTTGCGAACCAGCCGGCGACCCGACTGCGCCTCCGACCGGGCGAGCACCAGCAGCGCGTCGACCAGGCCGTTCGCCCGCTCCGAGGCGTTGCGCACCACCCTGGCCATCCGGCGGTACTCGGCCACGTCGGCCTCGTCGTCGCTGAGCGTCACGTCGATCTCGGTGCGCATCACGGCGAGCGGCGTGCGCAGCTCGTGCGACGCGTTCGCCACGAAGCGCTTCTGCGACTCGAACGCACCGGCCAGCCGGTCCAGCATGGCGTCGAAGGTGCGGGCCAGCTCGGCCACCTCGTCGTCCGCCCCCGAGTAGCGGATGCGCTGGTCCAGCGTCTCCTCGCCGAGCCGCTGCGCGGTCTGGGTGACGGCGTGCAACGGCCGCAGCGCCCGGCCCGCCACCGCGTACGCCCCGGCGATGCCGATGATGCCGATCGCGAGCAGCGCGACCAGGCCCTTGACCAGCACCTCGCGCGAGGCCCGGTCGACCACCGCGGTCTGCCAGTCGATCGCGTCCCGGGTCGACCCGTTGGCCAGGGTGACCGTGGAGCCGGGCTGCAGCGCGTCGATCGGGTGCATCGCGTCGCCGACCAGCAGCCAGGCCAGCAGCACGAGGATGGCGCCGGCGCCGACCAGCAGAATGCCGTTGAGCAGGGTGAGCCGCAGCCGGAGCGTGGGCCGGAGGCTGAGTTCCAGCTTGCGGTTGCGGCGGCCGAGGTAGACGGTCATGAGAGGCCGACCGGTTCGGGCACCCGGTAGCCGGCGCCGACCACGGTCTCGATCAGCGGCGGGTCGCCGACCTTCTTCCGCAGGGTCATCACCGTGACCCGGACGGTGGTGGTGAACGGGTCGGTGTTCGCGTCCCAGACACGTTCCAGCAGCTCCTCGCTGGACACCACGCCGCCGCGCGCCTTCAGCAGCTCCTCCAGGACGCCGAACTCCTTGTTGGTCAGCTCGATCAGCACGCCGCCACGGGTGACCACCCGGCGGGTCTGGTCGAGGATCAGGTTGCCCGCCGTCAGCACCGGCGGGGCGGCCGGGGTGGCGCGCCGGCCGAGCGCCTGCACCCGGGCCACCAGCTCCTCGAAGGCGAACGGCTTGGCCAGGTAGTCGTCGGCGCCCAACTGCAGGCCCTCGACCCGGTCGGCGACCGTGCCGCTGGCGGTGAGCATCAGCACCCGGGTGAGCGCGCCGGAGGCGACCAGGTCGGCGCAGATCTCGTCGCCGTGCTTGCCGGGCAGGTCCCGGTCGAGCACCACCACGTCGTACCGGGTCACGTACGCCATCTCGTGGCCCTGCAGGCCGTCGTACGCGACGTCGACCGCCATGCCCTTGCGGCGCAGCCCTCTGGCGATCGCGTCGCACAGGTTGCGCTCGTCTTCCACCACCAGCACCCGCACCGCACGACCTCCCACGCCATTGCCGGGCCCCAGCCTCCCCGACGGGGTGTGAAGAGGCCGTAAGTGGAGGCTACCCAAGCCGCCAGACGGCGACCGAGGCGTCGACCAGCCGGCAGGCCAGCACGCCGCCGCCGGTCTCGCAGCCGCCGGAGACCCGGTCGGCCGAGCCGAGCACCTCGATCGAGCGGTCGGCCGGGTCGAGCAGCCCGTAGACGAGCCGGTAGTGGCCGGGCGCCTGGATCATGCCGTAGATCAGACCGCCGGGCGCGAGGCCGAGCCCCTGCCAGTCGCCGAAGTTGCCGAGCTCCCTGCCGGTGCGCGGGTCGAGCACCGAGAGCCGCGCACCGCCGCCCTCGTCCGAGCCGCCGGTGGCCATCAGGTGCGGCCCGAGCGCGCCGGCGGACGTCCAGCGGTCGGAGCTCCACAGCACCTGCCCGTCCGCGGGGTCCAGCACGGTCATCCCGCGCTGCTGCCGGAAGGTGCAGATCACCGTGCCGCAGTCGTCCTGCATCCAGCTCTGCGACAGGTCGGCCGGCGTCTGCCAGAGCCGTTCCAGCCCGGGCACCCGGTAACCGTCGTAGCGGCCGCCGACGCCGACCAGCAGGTACGAGCCGACCGGCCAGATCAACCCGGCGATCGGCCGGTTGCCGGTGGGTACGGTGGTCGCGCCGATCCGGCGCCCGGTGTGCGCGTCGTACGCCAGCAGCCGGCCCTGGCCGGAGAGCGAGATCAGCCACTGCGGGTAGCCGGTGCCGGCAACTGTCTCGGCGAGGACGCCGTTGGCCGGCCGGGACACCCGCCAGCGCTCGGCGCCGGTGGCCAGGTCGATCGCGACGTCGCCGCCGTCCGCGCTGAGCAGGACGATCCCGTCGGCGGAGGAGACCGACACGAGCCGGTCGGGCCGGTGCCACAGCATCGGGCCGCCACCCGCCGGGTACGCCACGGTCACCTGATCGCCGCTCGCGTCGAGCTGGTAGCCGACGACCACCGTGTCACCGGCCTGCTGGACGCTGACCACGGTGCCGGACACCCCGACCGTGGTGCGGCTGACCTCCCGCATCGACGGCAGCTCGTAGCTGGTGATGGCCCGATCGCGGACCGAGCCGAAGCTGTCCACGCCGCCGGCGCCGACCAGGTACAGCCGGTTCCCGTCGATGGTGAAGGTGTCGCCGAGCCGGGCCGGGATCACCGTGGGCCCGGCCGGCGGCCGCTGGTAGGCCGCGCCGCCGGCCGCCAGGAGCAGCACGGCCGACAGGACGCCGAGCACGGCGCGGTAGGGCGGCGGCCGCCTGCGAACCTCCAGGACGGCCGGCACCTCCCCGAGGTCGATCAAGGTGTGTGTCACGGTGCACTCATTCTGCGCCCGACGAGGTCAGGAGCTGTAGGCCCAAATTTCGAGACCGTCATTACCCCGGCAGACCACGTACCGCTGGTCGGCGGTGCAGTCGCTGACCGGCCCGGCGCTGACGCCGAGCCGCCGCACCCGGTCGGGCGGCCCGGCGAGCAGCACGCCGAACTCGCTCTTGCCGGCCGCCAGGCCACGGCGCAGCACCAGCGGCTGCCCGTCGCCGCCGGTGGGGAGCGCGGCGGCCCAGCCGGTCAGGTCGGCCCGGGTGGCGCCGGTCGCCCGGTCGGCGAGCCGCAGCGGCGCGCCCGTCCCGGCGTCCCGCTCGAGCACGTAGCCGCTCTGCTCGCCGAGGTCCACGTTTTCCGAGGCGCGCCAGGCGGCCCGGCCGGTCGCCGGGTCGAGCACGTCGAGGGCGCTGCGCGGGCCGGCGCAGAGCAGGTCGCCGCAGTTCGGCGGGTCGAGCAGCACCGCGGCGACCCGGCGCTGCCAGCGGAGGTCCAGCGAGTCGGCGGCGTAGCCGGCCGCCGGCCCGTCGACGGCGTAGTCGCCGTAGCGGACCACCAGCAGGCCGTCGGTGAGCCGGCCACCGGCCGGGCGGTCGGCGCCGATCTTCGGCAGCGGGCGGCTGTGCTCGACCACGCCGGTCTCGCCGTTCAGCCGCTCGAGCCGGTCGGAGGCGAGCAGGAGCACGGCCGGCGGGTCGCCGCGGGTGGTGAAGACGTTGATCGCGCCGGGCACCGAGGCGGTCCAGACCGTCCTGCCGGTGTACAGGTCGACGCCGTCGATCTCGGTCCGGATCGGCGGCTCGGTGTGCGGCTCGCCGGTGGACGAGAAATACAGCATGCCGGGCGCCCCGGAGTCCTGGTCGTACGCGGTGCCGGGGCGGAACGCCTGGTTCTGGACGAGGCCGATCCGGCCGCTGCCCAGCGGGGTGACGCCGACCGGGGAGGTCCAGCGGACGGCGCCGGTCCGGGCGTCCACCACCGTCGTCTGCGGCCCGTCGGAGAGCAGCACCACGTCGCCGGCCGGCCGGGCCTCGACCCCGCCGTAGCCGACCGTGTCCGGGCCGGCGACCCGGGCCGCGAGGCGTACGGTCCACAGCTTGCGGGGCGGCGACTCGGCCTGCCAGGCGGTGGCGATCCGCACGCCGCCGGCCGAGGCCACCGTGTAGACCCGGTCGCCGGCCAGCTGGGACTGGGTCTCGGCGCCGACCGGTGGGGGCACCGCGCCGAGGTAGCGCCAGAGGGTGTGCGGGCCGGGCGCCGCGCCGCCGAGGGTGACCAGCAGCACGGCGGCGAGGATCAGGCCGGCGAAGCGGTAGTGCCGGACGGGCGGACGGGAGTCGAGGCGCGGATCGGGCGGCGCGGCGAGGTCCAGCTCGATCAGCGCCAACGCGTCACTCCTCCTGGTACGCCCAGACGACCAGCTCGCCGTACATCGTCCGGCAGACCAGCCGGGACGGCGCCGCTTGGCAGTCGCCGGTGCCCTGGGGCAGGGCGTCCAGCACGCGGGGTCGCGGGTCGCCCGGGCGGGCGACGGCGACCATGGTACGGCTTCCGTTGTCCGTCGCCCGGGTGAGAACGAGCCGGTCGCCGCTCCCGGTGCCGGTCACCGGCCGCCAGCCGGCCAGGGGCGTCCGCAGCGCGCCGGTCGCCGGGTCGATCACACCGACCGGCTCGACGCCGTCCGGGTCGGCGTACGCGACGATCATGTCGCCGTACTGCGTGAGGCTGTGCCAGGCGGGCTGCACCCAGGCGGTGTCCCCGCTGAACGGGTCGATCGCGTGCACCCCGTCCGGCCCGCTGAGGCAGACCAGGATGCCGCACGCCTGCATCTCGTACGCGGTCTCGGACGGCGCGGACCAGACCTGCTTGAGCGTCACCGGGTCGTACACCGAGATCTCCGGGCTGATCGCGCCGGGATGCCGCAGCACGATCCGGCCGCCCGCCACCACCGGGTTGTCCGGGGCGTAGTCGGCGGCCGGAATGTGCGTGCTGGCGATCAGCCGGCCGGTCGCCAGGTCGTGCACGGCCATCGTCTGGTTGTCGTGCACGAGCAGCATCCGGGACTCCTCGTCGCCGAGGCCGGGCACGCCGAGCAGCACCGCCGTGGACGGCACGCGCACGCTCCACAGGGTGCGCCCGGTGGTCGCGTCGATCGCGTCGACCGGGCCCTCCACCCGGCGGCCGGAGCCGGAGAGGGTGCGCGGGGAGTCGACCGCCAGCAGGGTCGCCGAGCCGGCGATGTTGACCACGGCGCCGGGCCGCTCCCACATGCGGGCGCCGGTGAGCGTGGACAGCGCGGTGGTGTCCGGCTCGGCGGCGGTGGTCGCCCACGGCCGCATCAGAGCCAGGTGGTCGCTGATCCGCAGCCGGTACGCCGGGGTGGACTGGCCGGCCTGCCAGCGCAGCCGCCCGCTGGTCAGGTCGTACGAGGTGAGCAGCCCGAACGTCTCGGCGAGCAACTGGCCGTCCTCGGTCGTCGCGTACGAGTCGGCCGGCCCCACCTGCAACCGGAACATCGCGGAGAGCGGCGATCTGGCCGGCGGCGCCGAGCCCGTGCCGAAGATCAGCACCAGGGCCGCGAGGAGGGCGGCGGGCACCCACAGCGGGGTGGTCCGCCGCCCCGGCGAGGAGTACGTAGGCGGTTCGCCACGCTCGAGGCCAAGGTCGATCGTGACCGTGTCCATTCCCCAAAAATAACGACTAGATAACGGAATCGCCGTTATCGCGTCCCTTTATCGGGGGTATGGACCATTAAGACCGTTCTACGGCGCGGGCTGCGGCTCGGCCGCGTCCTCCATCCGGGACGCCCACTCGATCACGTCCCGGGCGATGTCCTGCGCGGTCAGCCCGAGCGCCGCGAGGATCTCGGCCCGGCTGCCGTGCGGGTGGAACCCGGCCGGCACGCCGAAGTCGCGCAGCGGCACGTCCACCGCCGAGTCGCGCAGCGCGCCGGCCACCGCGTCGCCCACCCCGCCGGCCCGGATGCCGTCCTCCAGGGTCACCACCATCCGGTGCCGGCCGGCCAGCCCGATCAGCTCGACCGGGACCGGACGCACCCAGCGCGGGTCGACCACGGTCACGCCGTAGCCCTGCCCGGCCAGCCGCTCGGCCACCTCGAGGCCGAGCCCGGCGAACGAGCCCACGGCCACCAGCAGCACGTCCTTGCGGTCGGCCTCGCGCAGCACGTCGACCTGGCCCAGGCGCCGGACCGCGGGGGTGGCGGGGGCGACCGAGCCGGTCGGGAACCGGACGATCGTCGGCCCGTCCTCGACCGCGACCGCCTCCCGCAGCTCCTCGCGCAGGGTGGCCGCGTCCCGCGGCGCCGCGATGCGCAGGCCCGGCACCACGCCGAACACGCTCATGTCCCAGATGCCGTAGTGGCTGGGCCCGTCCGGCCCGGTGACGCCGGCCCGGTCGAGCACGAAGGTCACCGGCAGCCGGTGCATCGCCACATCCAGCAGGACCTGGTCGAAGGCCCGGTTGAGGAAGGTGGCGTAGACCGCTACCACCGGGTGCAGGCCACCCATCGCCAGGCCGGCCGCGCTGGTCGCCGCGTGCTGCTCGGCGATGCCCACGTCGTACGCCCGGTCGGGGTGCTTGCGGGCCAGCTCGGCGATGCCGGTCGGCTCGGCCATCGCGGCGGTGATGCCCACGACGTCCGGGCGCTCGTCGGCGATCCGCACCAGCTCCTCGGCGAAGACGTGCGTCCACTTCACCGACGGCTTGGCCAGCAGCTTGCCGGTCTCCACGTCGAAGGCGCTGCCGGGGCCGTGCAGCCGGTCCGCCTCGTCGAGCTCCGCCGGACCGTACCCGTAGCCCTTGCGGGTCACCGCGTGCACGATGACCGGCGCGTGGAAGCCCTTGGCCCGGCGCAGCGCCGACTCCATGGCCTGCTCGTCGTGGCCGTCGACCGGGCCGATGTACTTGATGCCGAGGTCCTCGAACATCGGCTGCGGGCTGATCGCGTCCTTGATGCCCTTCTTGACCGCGTGCAGCACCTCGTAGACCGGCTTGCCCACCACCGGGGTGGAGCCGAGCGCCTCCTTCACCAGGTCGAGCACCCGCTCGTAGCCCGGGTTGAGGCGCAGCGTGGAGAGGTGGTCGGCCAGCCCGCCGATGGTCGGCGCGTACGAGCGGCCGTTGTCGTTGACGACGATGACCAGCCGGTTCTTGCCGGCCGCGATGTTGTTCAGCGCCTCCCAGCACATGCCGCCGGTGAGCGCGCCGTCGCCGACCACGGCCACCACGTGCCGGTCGTCGCCGCGCAGCGCGTACGCCTTCGACAGGCCGTCGGCGTAGGAGAGGGCGGTGGAGGCGTGCGAGTTCTCGATGAAGTCGTGCTCGCTCTCCGCCCGGCTCGGGTAACCGGAGAGGCCCCCGCGCTGGCGGAGCAGGTCGAAGCCGTCCTGCCGGCCGGTGAGGATCTTGTGCACGTACGCCTGGTGGCCGGTGTCGAACAACAGGCTGTCCCGCGGCGAGTCGAAGACTCGGTGCAGGGCCAGCGTCACCTCCACGACACCCAGGTTGGGGCCCAGGTGGCCGCCGGTGCGGGACACCTTGGCCACCAGGAAGTCGCGGATCTCGGCGGCCAGCAGCGGCAGCTGCTCGGGAGTCAGGCGCTTCAGGTCACCCGGGCAGGTGATGGTCGCCAGCAGGCCGGTCGAGGCAGAGTGGGCTTCGCTCATGGATGCCGAGTCTATCGGCGCGGCGGTGACGGCGTGCCGCGCGAACGGCCATAGCCAGGTCCTACACACAACCTGCACATCACCGGCGCCGGTGACTTAGCTCACCCGCTGGGCGATATGGCATCCTTGGAACCTCTGCGCGACTGGCGGCACAGGATGGGTGACCATCGGGGAGCCGGCCACGGGAGTCGACCGCCTGGGTTCCCGTGCCGAGAGGAGACCCCATGTCCGCTCGCCTGTTGCCCGGCGCCCCGGTCGCCGAGGCCATCTTCGCCGACGTCACCGCCCGCGCCGCCCGGCTGCGCGACCGCGGCATCGTGCCCAGCCTCGCCACCATCCTGGTCGGCGACGACGACGCCAGCGCCGGCTACATCCGCATCAAGCAGCGCCAGGCCGCCGAGCTGGGCTTCGCCTCACCGCACCGGCACCTCGCCGCCGACACCACCCAGGACGAGCTGCACCGGGTGATCGACGAGTTCAACGCCGACAAGGACGTGCACGGCGTCCTCATCCAGTACCCGATCCCCGGCCATCTCGACTACGACGCCGCGCTGCAGACCCTCGACCCCGACAAGGACGTCGACGGCATGCACCCGCTCAACATGGGCCGCCTCGCGCTCGGCATGCCCGGCCCACTCCCCTGCACCCCGGCCGGCATCGAGGCGCTGCTGGCACACCACGGCATCCCGGTCGCCGGGCGGGAGCTGGTCATCCTCGGCCGCGGCGCCACGCTGGGCCGCCCGCTCGCCATGCTGATGGCCCAGAAGCGCCCCACCGCCAACGCCGCCGTCACCGTGGTGCACACCGGCGTCGCGGACTGGCCGCGCTACACCCGGCGAGCCGACATCCTGGTCGCGGCGGCCGGCGTCCCCGGCATCATCCAGCCCGAGCACGTCAAGCCCGGCGCCACCGTGATCGGCGCCGGCGTTCGCTACGAGGGCCGCCGCCTGCTCCCCGATGTCGACGAGTCGTGCGCCGAGGTGGCCGGCGCGATCACCCCGCGAGTGGGCGGCGTAGGCCCGACGACGGTCGCCATGCTCTTCCGCAACGCGATCCAGGCCGCCGAGCGCGCCAACTAACGCAAAAACAGCAGATATACGGGATAGCGGACAAGTCCCCGGTCGACACCGCGAGCTGGGCGAAACCTCCCGGCCGCTGCGCGACCATCCGGGCGGAAGCGTGCCCTTGCGCTCCCCGCCCGGCCCGCCCGTGCACGCCGCCGGCCGGGCCGCGGCCCGTTCCGCGCGGATCAGCCCGCCGGCTCGAGCAGGGCCACGCACTCGACGTGCTGGGTCATCGGGAAGCAGTCGTAGGCGCGCAGCTGCGTCAGCCGCCAGCCCAGGCCGAGGAACGTGCCCACATCGCGGGCCAGGGCGGCCGGGTCGCAGGCCACGTAGGCGACCGCCCGCGGGCGGGCGTCGGCGATGCCGCGGACGACCCGCGCGCCGGCCCCGGACCGGGGCGGGTCGAGCACGACCAGGTCGACCGGCCCGGTGATCCGGCGGCGGTGCAGGGCGGTCTCCACCCGGGCCTCGACGATCTCGATCGTGGGCAGGTCGGTCAGGTTGGCGCGGGCCGCGGCGCACCCGATCGGGGACGACTCGACCAGCGTGGTGCGGGCCCCGGTGTGCGCGGCGACCGCGGCGGCGAACAGGCCCGCGCCGCCGTAGAGGTCCCACGCGACCTCCCCCTCGACCGGTCGCAACAGCTCGACGACGGTCGCGGCGAGCGTGTCGGCGGCGGCCGGGTGGATCTGCCAGAAACCCTCCGGCGGCACCCGCCAGCGACGACCCACCGCCTCCTCGACGACCTCCGCGGGCCCGGCCAGCCGCTCGCGCCGGCCCCCGGACGAGGCGAAGTCGACCGGGTCGCCGGTCAGCGCGTCGCCGCCGGGCGCAGCGGCACGACCCCGGGACGGTCGGGTCAGCACCGCCAGGTCGCCGCCGGTCGAGGCGGTCACCTCGATGGCGTCGTCGTCCGGCCAGGGCCGGGCCAGCAGGTCGAGCTCCTGCACCGCCGGGTGCGCGATCCGGCACCGGTCGATCGGGACGACCTGGTGCGAGCGGTGTTGCAGCAGTCCCGCGCGGCCCGCGGCGTCGACCGCGTACCGGACCCGGCTGCGCCAGCCCAGCAGCGGTGAGCCGGGCCCGGCGCCGGACTCCGACGCCCCGGTTCGGGGAACTGCGGTCGGCAGCGCCTCGACCCGTACCGGAAAATGCAGTTTGGCCAGACGCCGAAGCTGCTCGGCGACCACGTCGGCCTTCCACCGCAGCTGCGCGTCGCCGGCGACATGTTGAAGATCACACCCGCCGCAGCCGCCGGGATGGGCGTAGGGGCACGGGGGCTCGACCCGATCCGGCGAGGACTCGAGGATCTCGACCGCGTCGGCCCGCAGGTAGCCGCGGCGCCACTCGGTGACCTCGGCGACGACCCGCTCCCCGGGCAGCGCGTGCCGCACGAACAGCACCCGGCCGTCCAGCCGGGCCACGCAGTGCCCGCCGTGCGCCGGCGCCTCGACGACCACCTCGACCCGGTCGCCCTCGGCCAGGTCCGAACCCGGATCCGTCATAGGTGTGCATCCTCGTTCTCGGGCGGCTCGGACCCGGCGGACCGGGTACGCGGGCCGCGCCGCGGCGCCCGGCTGAGGCCGCGGTCGAAGCGGTCGAGGTCGCGGTCCTGGCTGGAGCGCAGCTGCCACGGCACGCTGGTCACCATCACGCCCGGCTCGAACAGCAGGCGGCCCTTGATGCGCAGCGCGCTCTGGTTGTGCAGCAGGTTCTCCCACCAGCGACCGACCACGTACTCGGGGACGAAGACCGTCACCACGTCACGAGGGGACCCGCGGCGCAGGCCCTTCACGAAGTCGATGATCGGCCGGGTGATCTCCCGGTACGGCGAGTCGATCACGGTGAGCGGCACCGGGATCTGCCGGCGCTCCCACTCGTCCTGGATGCCCCGGGTGTCCTTGTCGTCGACGTTCACGGTGACCGCGGTGAGCGTGTCCGGCCGGGTCGCCTGGGCGTAGGCCACCGCACGCAGGGTCGGCATGTGCACCTTGCTGACCAGCACGATCGCGTGGTTGCGGCTGGGCAGCACCGGGCGCTCGTCGGTGGGCTGCAGCTCCTGCGCGACCCGGGTGTAGTGCTTGTGTATGCCCAGCATGGTCACGTAGATGACCACCATGGCGGCGATCGCGATCCACGCGCCGAGCAGGAACTTGGTGACCAGCACGACGACCAGGACGGCACCGGTGAGGCCCATGCCGAACGCGTTGATCGCCCGGGAGCGGACCATCCGGCTGCGCACCGACGGGTCGCGCTGGGTACGCAGCAGCCGGTTCCAGTGCCGGATCATGCCGCCCTGGGAGAGCGTGAACGAGACGAACACGCCCACGATGTAGAGCTGGATGAGCCGGGTGGTCTGCGCCTGGAACGCGACGACCAGCACGATCGCGGCGGCGGCGAGGAAGACGATGCCGTTGGAGAAGGCCAGCCGGTCGCCGCGGGTGTGCAGCTGGCGCGGCAGGTAACGGTCCTGGGCGAGGATCGAGCCGAGCACCGGGAAGCCGTTGAACGCGGTGTTCGCGGCCAGGAACAGGATCAGGGCGGTCACCGCGCTGACCGCGTAGAGCAGCGGCGACTGCGCGCCGAAGACCGTCTCGGCGAGCTGCGCGATCACCGGCTTCTGGTCGTACCCCGGCGGCCCGGAGACGATCTGCTTGGTCTGGTCCTCGACGAACTGCAGGTGGGTCATCCGGGACAGCGTGATGATCCCGACCAGCATGATGATCGCCAGAGTGCCGAGCAGCAGCAGCGTGGTCGCCGCGTTCTTGCTCTTCGGCGGCTTGAAGGCGGGCACCCCGTTGGAGATCGCCTCGACACCGGTCAGCGCCGCACAGCCGGAGGAGAACGTCCGCAACAGCAGATAGGCGAACGCGAAGCTGGTCAGGTTGCTGTGCTCGGCGGTGATCACCAGATCGGCCGAGGGGGCCCGCAGGTCCTGGCCGAGCACGAAGATGCGGAACAGCCCGGTCAGGATCACGCCGACGATCACAATGATGAACGCGTACGTCGGAATGGCGAACGCCGTGCCCGCCTCGCGCAGACCCCGCAGGTTCAGCGCGGTCAGGATGGCGATGCCGCCCACGCAGAAGGCGACCGGGTTGTCCTTCGCCAGCGGCCAGACCGCGCCCAGGGCGGCAACCCCGGAGGAGCTCGACACGGCCACGGTGAGGATGTAGTCGACCAGCAGCGCGCTGGCCACGCCGAGGCCGGCCCGTGGCCCGAGGTTGACCGTGGCCACCTCGTAGTCGCCGCCGCCGGAGGGGTAGGCATGCACGTTCTGCCGGTAGCTGGCCACCACGGTCATCATCACGACCGCGACGGCGAGGGTGATCCACGGCGAGATGACGAACGCGCCCGCGCCGGCGATCGAAAGTGTCAGAAGGATCTCATCGGGCGCGTACGCCACGCTCGACAGCGCGTCGCTGGCGAAGACGGGGAGCGCGATCCGCTTGGGCAGCAGCGTGTGCTGCAGCTTGTCGGAGCGGAACGGTCTGCCCAGCAGCAGCCGCTTGGCGAGGGAGGTCGAACTTGCCACGAGTGCCAAGGGTACGGGCGCTCAGCACGCCCCGTACCCCGCCCCGGGCACCGTCCGCCGGACGCGCATGGCACGCTCACACATGTCAGCACCGATCCGGGAGGACGCGACACGTGCACGTGGTGATCATGGGGTGTGGGCGGCTCGGCTCCACACTCGCCGCGAACCTCGAGAGCCGGGGCCACTCGGTCGCGGTCATCGACCAGAACTCGGACGCGTTCCGCCGCCTGGGCTCGGAGTTCAGCGGCATCACGGTGACCGGCGTCGGCTTCGACCGGGACGTGCTGCGCGCGGCCGGCATCGAGCGGGCGGACGCGTTCGCCGCCGTCTCCAGCGGCGACAACTCGAACATCATCTCGGCCCGGCTGGCCCGCGAGACGTTCGGCGTGTCCCGGGTCGTCGCCCGGATCTACGACGCCCGCCGGGCCCAGGTCTACGAGCGGCTCGGCATTCCCACGGTGGCCACGATCCGGTGGGCCGCCGACCGGATGGTGCGCCACCTCGTACCGGAGGGCACCGTCGAGGTGTTCCGCGACCCGACCAGCGTCGTCTCCATCGTCGAGGTGCCGTTGCACCGCGACTGGGTGGGCAGCACGCTCAAGGCGCTGGAGGACGCGACCGGCTCCCGGGTGGCATACCTCATGCGGTTCGGGATGGGCACGCTGGGCACCCCGTCGACGGTCATCCAGGACGGCGACCAGATCTTCATGCTGGTAACCGACGACACCGTGCGCGCCGTGCTGGACGTCGCCTCGGGCACCCATACGGAAGGGCACTGACCATGCGGATCGCCATCGCCGGGGCCGGCAACGTCGGCCGGTCGATCGCGCAGGAGCTGATCGGCAACGGCCACCGGGTCATGCTGATCGAGCGGCAGCCGCGCCAGCTGCGGCCGGAGCGGGTGCCGGAGGCGGAGTGGGTGCTCGCCGACGCCTGCGAGCTGTCCAGCCTCGAGGAGGCGGACGTGGCCGGCTGCGACGTCGTGGTGGCCGCCACCGGCGACGACAAGGTCAACCTGGTGGTCTCGCTGCTGGCCAAGACGGAGTTCGCGGTCCCGCGGGTGGTCGCCCGGGTCAACCGCGCCGAGAACGAGTGGCTGTTCACCGAGCAGTGGGGCGTGGACGTCTCGGTCAGCAAGCCGCGCCTGATGGCCGCCCTGGTCGAGGAGGCGGTCACGGTCGGCGACCTGGTCCGGCTGATGACCTTCCGGCAGGGCGAGGCGAACCTCGTCGAGATCACCCTGCCCCGGCACGCGCCGTACGAGGGGAAGCCGGTGCGCAGCGTGCCGCTGCCCCGGGACGCGGCGCTGGTGGCCATCCTGCGCGGCAAGCGGGTCGTCGTGCCCACCGTCGACGACTCGCTCGAAGCCGGCGACGAGCTGATCTTCGTCTGCACCAGCGAGGTAGAAGACCAGATCCGCGCCGTCGTCCTGGGCAGCGAGGCCCGCGAGATCGGCGACTAGGCGGGCGCGGCCTTCTGCTCGGAGGTGACCCGGTGGATGGCCCAGGCGGTGAAGGCGAACGTGGCGGCGTAGATCGGCCAGCTGATCAGGATCCGGACGATGCCCAGCGCGTTCGCCTCGCCCAGGGCCCACAAGTAGTACTGGATGCCCGCGCGGGCGGACAGCGACACCACCCAGACCAGGGTCAGCCACTGGAAGGTGCGAAACAGCCGGGCGTTGCCGAACCAGTCCTGGTGTCCCTTGTTCGCCATGATGCCCCAGGCGTAGCCGATCAGGGGTTTGCGTATCACGACGGAGACCAGCAGCACCGCGGCCTGCCCGAAGGTCAGCAGGATGCCGGGGAGGTAGAAGTCCTTCGCCTCGCCGGTGCGCCAGGCCAGGAACGCGCCGATCGCGATGCCGAACAGGCCGTTGACCGCGTGCCGGACCGGTTGCTTGCGCATCAGCCGGAAGACGCCGATGCCGACCGCCGAGACCACCGAGCCGGCGATCGCCCAGTACAGCGCGGTGCGCTTGTCCAGACCCAGCACGGCGTCGCCGAGCACGACGTTGAGGATCACGAACACGAGCACGGGCAGGCTCGACTCGATGAGCCCGCGCACACCGCCCAGCTGGTCGGCGATCTGCTCGCTCATCGAGGGAAGGGGCTCCTCGTCGTCGACCTCGTGCAGGTCGAGTTCCTCGATGACCTCCTCGGCGAGCCGTTCCTCCACCGATTCACCTGCGGCGTGACGCGGCTCGCTGCCAGTCACCGGGGCGCCTCCAGCTCGTAGTACGGGTTGTAGATGACCTTGCGGTCGTCCCGGATCGCAATCCGGCCACGCGCGGTGAGCTGCCTGCCGGGCTCGATGCCGGCGATCGACCGGCGGCCCAGGAAGACCAGCGTGACCACGTCGCTGCCGTCGTAGAGGTCGGCCTCCAGCGTCGGCAGGTTGGTGCGAGGAGTGTACGCCACCGTCCGCAACCGGCCGGACACCGAGACGACCTGCCCCCGGCTGCACTGGCCGGCGGGCATCGCGCCGCATTTCGCGCTCTCCCGCTGGAGGTGCTCCGCGTCCAACTCCGAGTCGCTGGCGGTCAACCGGTCGAAGAACTTGCGCAGACCGGTGCGCTCGTCCGTCGTCATGGGTTCTCCTTCAAAGACCGGCCCCCGTCACGAACCACGGTACGCTGCCGCGTCCCGCGAATCACGCGTGCCGGCCGTTGGCCCCCGGGCCCTGGGCGCCCTGCGCCTCCGCCTGCGCCGCCGCCTGGTCGGCCATCTCCTTGGGCAGGCGCAGCGGCAGCGCCTCGCGGACCGGCCGGGCCTCGGCGTCCCGGATCACCACGAGGCCGGAGAGCACCTGGCCGAGCGCGCCCTCGCGGGACGGGTCGGACGCGGCCGCGCCCTGGTAGAGCGCCCGCACCATCCAGCGCGGCCCGTCCACCCCGACGAACCGTACGTCGGCCGGCCCTTCAGGGGTGTTGACCTGGGCGGCCAGCTCGATCCCGTACGGCCCGGCGATCTCGCGCGGTGCGACGCCGTCGGCCGACATGGCCTGGGCGATCTCGGCCCGCACCTCGTCCCAGATGCCCTCGCTGCGCGGCGCCGCGAACACCCCGAGCTGAAGCGCGCTCTCGCCGTCGACCAGCACGATCTGCTCGACGCCGCCGTCCGGGTTGGCCTGCACCCGCACCTCGACGCCCTCGATCGCGGGGATCTGCAGGCTGCCCAGGTCGAGCCGCTCCACACCCTCGGGGGCGTACTTGGCGTCCCACGGGCCGTGGGTGGGCGGCGGGGCCTCGTCGTCGGCCGCGAGGCTCCGCTCGAGCGCCGCGGACGGCGGCGCGTCGGTCGGACGCACGTGTTTCGGGCCGCCGCGCTTACGGGAGAACATCACTGCCACCTTCCGGAATCAAGGACTGGTGCCCGCCGGTGGAGCCGGTACCACCGGCGCCGCGGGCGGTGTCGTCGAGGGTTTCGACCACCTGGAACACGGCTCGCTCCACCCGCTGAACGACCAGCTGGGCGATGCGGTCGCCACGAGAGATCTTCACGGTCCGCTCCCGGTCGTGGTTGACCAGGATGACCAGAATTTCGCCGCGGTAGCCGGCGTCGACCGTACCGGGCGCGTTGAGCACCGTAACGCCCAGCCGGGCGGCCAGGCCGGAGCGGGGGTGCACCAGGCCGACGTAGCCGTCCGGGATCGCCACGGCGACGCCGGTGCGCACCGCCGCGCGGCCGCCCGGGACCAGCTCGGTGTCCTCGGCGGCGACCAGGTCGGCGCCGGCGTCGCCGGGGTGGGCGTAGGCCGGCAGCGGCAGGTCGGGGTCGAGCCTGCGGATCGGGATGACTACGTCGGTCAAGGCAAAGCGTCCTTCACTTCGTGCGGCGGCGGCAGGCAATCACCCTGCCATCCTGCCGTGCCCGGCAACGGAGGCGCGCCGTACCCTTCCAGGGTGACACCGCAGTCCCCGGCGCGCACCACCGAGCCCGCCCGTTACACCGAGCGGCTCGGCGTCTCGCCGTGGGCCTGGCTCGCCGCCCTGGCGGTCGACCTGATCATCGGCTTCGAGGTGCTGCTCGGCTTCCCGCACCTGCCCGCCTGGGTACCGTTCGCCGTGCTGCTGCCGGCCAGCGCGGCGCTGCTGCTCTGGGCGGGCCGCATCCGGGTGACCGTGACGGCCGACGAGTTCCTGATCGACGACGCCCGGCTGCCGCTCGCGGTGGTCTCCGAGGTGGTGGCGCTGGACGCGGCCGGCAAGCGGGAGGCGCTCGGCGTGGGCGCCCACCCGCTCTCGTTCGTCATCCAGCGGCCGTGGATCGGCCCGGCCGTGCAGATCCTGCTCGACGACCCGGACGATCCGACACCCTTCTGGGTGATCAGCACCCGGCACCCGGTCGAGCTGGCGACCATCCTGCTGGAGCAGGCGGAACGGGTCAGGCAGACTCGATGACCCGCGGCGCGGTCCGCTTCAGGTCCTTCTGGACCTGATCGCCGAGGGCCCGGGTGGCCCGCCGGTTGAGATAGCCCGCCACGGCCGCGCCGGTCAGCAGCGGCCCCATCGTGCCCAGGCTGCGACCGAACCGGCGTAGCAGGTTGCGCTGCAGGTCGCGGCGCGCGGCCGCGCCCAGCACGGTGGCGACGCCCACGCCGGGCAGCAGCGGGTTGATGCCGCGCTGCTGTGACCAGGACTGCAGCAGGTGCAGGGCGCGCTGCCCGGTGCCGCCGGGGACCGGCCGGCCGTAGACCTCGTGCAGCTCGCCGAGCAGCTTCAGCTCGATCGCGACCACCGCCACGGTCTCGGCGGCCAGCAGCACCGGCGCGGACAGCAGGGTCGGCGTGGCGACCCACTCGATGGCGACCACACCGCCGCCGACCGCGCCCAGGCCCGCGGTGGAGCGCGCGGCATTGCGGATCAGGCGCTCGGCCAGCTCGTCCTCGTTCAGGCCGGGGAAGTGGCGGTGCAACATGGCACGGTCGCGGACCGGCACGTGCGGCGCGATGTCGGTGACCACGTCGGCCATCCAGCGCAGCGCGGCCTTGGGGCGGAACAGCTGGCCCAGCCCACGGTGGCGGATGTCACCGACCAGGCGGCCGAGCAGTTCTCGCCGGCTCGCGGGCTCGAGGTCGTCGGCGGTGAGCGCCGCGACCGTCTTGCCCAGGTCGTTGTCGGCGCCGGCGACGCTCGGGCCGGCCGGGCTGAGATCGGTCGGGGTGGGGTCGGCCGGGCTGAGATCGGTCGGGGTCGGTTCGGCCGGACCGGGGCCGGCCGGGCTGGGGGTGGAGCCGGGTGCGGGCGTGGCGGCGCCCGGTTCGAGCTCGGTCTCCTCCGGGTGGCTCATGGTCGTCCTCCCGTCGTGCGTCGCATCGGCGTACCAGCCGAATGCCCGGTCGTGTCCTCGATTGAAACCAGCTCGGTCAAACTAGGAAACGCCCGCACGCCCGACCGCTCGGCGGGGCGGCCGGGTGGTGGCGCTTGCGCGCGAGTCGCCGGTCAGGCGCACTCGCGGCAGATCAGCTCCCCGTTCCGCTCCGCGGCCAGCTGGCTGCGGTGGTGCACGAGGAAACAACGGGCGCAGCGGAACTCGTCGGACTGCATGGGCAGCACCTTGACGGTGAGTTCCTCGTCGGCCAGGTCGGCGCCGGGCAGCTCGAAGCTCTCCGCCACCTCGACCTCGTCGACGTCCACTGAGCCCGACTGCGAGTCGGCTCGACGGGCCTTGAGCTCCTCGAGGCTGTCCTCGCCGAGGTCGACCTCATCGCGACGCGGGGCGTCGTAGTCGGTGGCCATCGGTTTTCACTCTCCTGTATCGATGAGTCACTTGGCGTTAGTAACGCCTGTGACGAGGTTTCGGTTCCCGCTTACGCCGGACGATTTCTGACACTCCTGCTGACCTGATGAAACTGCCCCGACGAGCGCGGAACGTTACCTGCGTCGCGGCATCGTTGTACGCAAACAGGCGGCCCATTGTTCCCGATGTGACCGAGGCGACATCAAAGTAGGGGCACAAAGCTCTGGATCATCGTCGGCGCGCCGGAAGGATTCCCTGTTTCCGCATGCCTGGCGGACAGACGCTAACCTCTCGACAGGTCCCGCGTCCCAGCCTGCCGTGTTACCCGATCTGGAGCCAGCCCCATGAGCTTTGCCCGCGTTCGAGCACTGGTCGTCGTCGGTGTGCTCGCCGTGGCCGCGATCGTCTTCGTCATCACCGCCCTGGTTCGCGACTCCCAGGGGGACGAGGTGACGGCCGACAACTGTCCCGCGGGCGCCCCGATGGCCGACGTCACGCTGCCGGACGATCCGGCCGAGGTCACGATCAAGGTCTATAACGGGACCAGCACGGCCGGGCTGGCCGACAGCGTCACCAACGAGTTCAAGAACCGCCGCTTCACCGTGCAGAAGCCGGCCGAGAGCAAGACCAAGTACAAGGGCGTCGCCGAGATCCGGTACGGGCCGGACGCGGTCGGCCGGGCCCAGCTGCTGCGCGCCTACTTCCTGGACCGGTCCAAGCTGGAGTACAACGCCAAGCGCAAGGGCACCCTGATCGACATCGTGATCGGCAGCCAGTTCCGGCAGCTGGCCACCACGACCGAGGTCAACCAGTCGCTGGTCGAGGTCGGCGAGCCGACCCTGCCGCCGGGCGCCTGCGCCAAGCCGGTCAAGAAAGACGCTACCTAGGCCCGCCCTCCCGGGTGATCGAGGACACGCCCGGGACGGGCACCGGGTGCCCATCTAGGCGCCGCCGGCGGCGTCCAGCTCGACCAGGGCGTCGTGCAGCGGTCCGAAGATCGCCGGCGGCGCCGCCACGACCATGTCCAGGCCCGGGGGTGCGCCCTCGAGGCCGCCGACCACCGCGCCCGCCTCGGCGGCGACCAGGCCGCCGGCCGCGTGGTCCCACGGGTTGAGACCCTTCTCGTAGTACGCGTCCAGCAGGCCCTCGCCGACCGAGCACAGGTCGAGCGACGCCACGCCGATCCGCCGGATGTCCCGCACTCGGGTGATCAGCTGGGCCAGCACCGCGCCCTGGTGCGCCCGGCGCTTCGCGTCGTACCCGAAGCCGGTGCCGAGCAGCACCTGGGACAGGTCGGTCCGGTTCGAGCAGCGCAGCCGCCGGCCGCCTCGCCAGGCGCCGCCGCCGCGGGTCGCGGTCCACTCGTCGCCGGTGGCCGCGTTGATCACCACGCCGGCCAGCACCACGCCGTCCACCTCGGCGGCCAGCGAGACCGCGTACGCGGGCAGGCCGTACAGGTAGTTCACCGTGCCGTCGATCGGGTCGAGAATCCAGCGCACCGCGCCCGGCCCGGCGGTGTATTCGCCGTACTCCTCGCCCAACACGCCGTCGTACGGCCGGATCGTCCGCAGCGCGACCACGACCTGCCGCTCGACCGCCCGGTCAGCCGCCGTGACGACGTCCGTACGGGTGCTTTTCGTCTGGACGTCGGTGATCGCCTCGGCGCGCATGCGCCGCGCGGTGGCTGCCGCCTCGCGCGCCACCGGTATCGCGATCGAAAGCAGCTCGTCGGCCGCCGGAAACTCGCTCACTTGTTCGCCCTTTCCGCCGATACCATTCTCGCGCCAGACGTCTCCGGCGAGGTCGGCGACCCCCTGCGGCGTGCTGCGGCGGGAGGATCTCACTGGACGGCGCTACAATTCACGCCTACCCACCGCTTCGCGAACGTAAGAGAGCGTCCCGGGGGTCCCCACACCAACACCGGCCAGCCTCCTCGCCGTGCGCTGCGCTGGGCTCATGGCCGTGCACAACCACATCGCCTTCGGAAGGTCATTCGTGACAGAAGCCCACCAGAACGGTGCCGACGTTCGTTCCCTCACCGAGGCCCTGATCGCCCATGCACAGGGCGCGGGCGGGCAGCTCACGTCGGCCGAGGTCGCTCGCACGCTCGAGTCCGCCGAGGTGAACCCGGCTCAGGCCAAGAAGATCCTGCGCGGGCTCGTGGACGCCGGCGTCACCGTGGTCGTCGACGGCTCGGCGAGCACTCGTCGCAAGGTCGCCGCCGCCCGCGCGGCCACGCCCGCCTCCAAGGCCACCACCGCCAAGGCCGCCCCCGCGGCCAAGAAGGCGGCACCGCCGAAGCAGGCCGCCGCGGCGTCCCCGGCGGTCGAGGCCGACGCCGAGGCCACCCCGGCGAAACCGGCCGCCGCCAAGGTCGCTCCCGCCAAGAAGGCGCCCGCCAAGAAGGCGACCGCCGCCAAGGCCGCCGCGCCCGCCAAGGCCGGCGCCGCGCCCGCCAAGAAGGCGTCGCCGGCCAAGGCCGCCGCGCCCGGCGAGGAAGGCCCGGAGGACGGCGAGGAGATCGATCCCGAGGAGCTGGCCGCCGAGATCGAGGACGTGGTCGTCGAGGAGCCGGCCGCCATGGTCGAGGCCGCGGCGACCGACGCCGCGAGCTCGGCCACCGACGGCGACTTCGAGTGGGACGACGAGGAGTCCGAGGCCCTCAAGCAGGCCCGCCGGGACGCCGAGCTGACCGCGTCCGCCGACTCCGTCCGGGCGTACCTCAAGCAGATCGGCAAGGTCCCGCTGCTCAACGCCGAGCAGGAGGTCGAGCTCGCCAAGCGGATCGAGGCCGGCCTGTACGCGGCCGAGCGCCTGCGCGCCTGCGAGGAGGGCGAGGAGAAGCTCGAGCGGACGATGGAGCGCGACCTGCGCTGGATCGGCCGGGACGGCGAGCGGGCCAAGAACCACCTGCTCGAGGCCAACCTGCGGCTGGTGGTGTCGCTGGCCAAGCGGTACACCGGCCGGGGCATGGCGTTCCTGGATCTGATCCAGGAGGGCAACCTGGGCCTGATCCGCGCGGTGGAGAAGTTCGACTACACCAAGGGCTACAAGTTCTCCACGTACGCGACCTGGTGGATCCGGCAGGCGATCACCCGCGCGATGGCCGACCAGGCCCGCACGATCCGCATCCCGGTGCACATGGTCGAGGTCATCAACAAGCTCGGCCGCATACAGCGTGAGCTGCTCCAGGACCTGGGCCGCGAGCCCACCCCGGAGGAACTGGCCAAGGAAATGGACATCACCCCGGAGAAGGTGCTGGAGATCCAGCAGTACGCCCGGGAGCCCATCTCGCTGGACCAGACCATCGGCGACGAGGGCGACAGCCAGCTCGGCGACTTCATCGAGGACTCGGAGGCGGTCGTCGCGGTCGACGCGGTCTCCTTCTCGCTCCTGCAGGACCAGCTGCAGCAGGTGCTGCAGACGCTCTCCGAGCGCGAGGCGGGCGTGGTCCGGCTGCGCTTCGGTCTGACCGACGGCCAGCCGCGTACGCTGGACGAGATCGGTCAGGTCTACGGGGTGACCCGCGAGCGCATCCGGCAGATCGAGTCCAAGACGATGTCGAAGCTGCGTCACCCGTCCCGGTCGCAGGTTCTCCGGGACTACCTGGACTAAACCGTTCGGTCAACATTGCGTGTCCGTCTGATCACCATCCGTACATCGTCGGGTGGTGATCAGACCGTTGTGCAGAAGTGATCGTTGACGTGGCACCCTTGGATCACGGCACACTAGCCGGAACACGTGTGACCCCGGTCCCCCTGGGGCACAGTGGGAAGGCTGCAACGGTGCAGGGTGTTGCACGATGTGAGCAGTAGCCGAGGAACATGTTCATCGGTTCGAACAGAGGAGGAAGGCGATGACCCCGACTCTCACGCCGCCGGCGGGTAGTGTGGCCGGCCCCGCAGCCGATGAACGGTGCGACCGCTGCAATGCAGCCGGAAAGCTCCGTTTGACCCTGGCTGGTGGCGGTGAGCTGGTGTTCTGCGGACACCACGCCAACCGGTACGCCGAGGACCTGGTGAAGATCGCGGTGCAGTACGCGGCGGACCCGGAGTTCACCTGGCGTGGCGCGGACATGATGTCTAACTCCAACTAGATCCCCCGCTTCAGACGCGATAAAGGGGCGCCCAGGTGTGGGGCGCCCCTTTTCACATCTCGTTCCCCCACAGACCCTCCACCGAGGTACCCAGAGCCCGCGCGATCTTGATCGCCAGGTACACCGAAGGGGCGTAATCGCCGGTCTCCATGGCGATGATGGTCTGCCGGCTCACCTGCACCGCGCTCGAGAGCCCCTGCTGGGTGAGACCCGCATCCTTTCGTGCGGCCCGGATGCGCTCCCCCGCGGCGCCGTCGGCCTCCGCGGCCCGCACCGGGCCCGCAGGTGGCGCCATCAGTCGTCATCCTTGGCGAGCGCCTCACGCCGCTCACGCTGCCGGCCCTTGACGATCAGGGCCGCGACGCCGATGCCCGCGCCGACCACGCCGCCCAGAACAGCGCCGATCCAGGTCGAGCTGTCGGGGTTGTGCACGTAGAAGGCGCCGGCCACGAACACCCCGTAGGGCAGCGCGGTGACCGCGGTCAGCAGCACCCGCTTGGAGCTCCACCCGCGCGGCGCGGTCTCCACCTTGCGGGACCGGACGTAGACCGTGCCGAGCGCGGCCGGCAGCCAGAACGCGACCAGCATGATCGTCAGCGGCACCACCGCGGTCTCGCCCAGCGGCCATATCACGACGGCCGCCGACCAGGGGATGAGGATCGACTGGAGCTGGGCGGCGACGGCTATGCCCTCATACCACCGATACCGCTCCCGTTCATCGCCGTAGAGATCGCCATCAAGATCGAGATTCCACCGCACCACGCGGTCGAGCACCGAGGTCGCCATGCGCCCATCATCGTGTCAAGTTCTCTATACGTCAAGAGGACTTGACATCGACCGGCGCCGGGGCAGCACGGTCGGGATCAGTAGCGGCAGCGTTACCCGGCAGGGCCCTTCCGGAGCCTCAGAATCCCTTCGACGGCCCGAACGGCCACGCCCCTCAGGGTCGGTACACCGAGGGCAACAGCGACGCGCAGAAGGGCGTACGCGACGCCGGCCGTCCGGCGAGAAGCCCGGCACGGCCACCCAGGCCACCCGGGCGAGCACGTCCGTGCGGCAGCGGCAGCCTCAGAACGACTGAATTGTCGCGATCCGCTCTTCCAGCTGCTCGATCGTCGCCTGGGCGCTGGGCGGCCCGCCGCAGAGCCGGCGCAGCTCGGCGTGAATCTTGCCGTGCGGCAGATTGGTGCGGTGGTGATGGGCGGCCACCAGCGTGTTCAGCTGGCGGCGCAGGCTGTTGCGCCGCTCCCCCGCGGTCATCGGCGCGGGCGCCGGGTCGCGCTGGGCGGGCACCTCGGCATTCTTCGGCTGCCGCTTCTGCGCGGCGAGCTGATCGGCCTGCCGCTTGTTCAGCACGATCGAGACCTGGTCCGGGGTGAGCAGCCCGGGGATGCCGAGGTATTCCTCCTCCTCGGCGGTGCCGGTGCGGGCGCCGGTGCCGAACGAGGTGCCGTCGTAGATGACCTGGTCCAGCTCGGCGATCGAGGACAGCGCCTCGAACTGCTTCTCCAGCTCGCCGGAGGCATCCTCCTCGCGCTGCGCCCGCTCCATCAGGTCGTCGTCGAGGCCGTCCTTCTCCTTCGGCGCGCCCAGGATGTGGTCGCGCTGCGCCTCCATCTCGCTGGCCAGCCCGAGCAGGTGCGGCACGCTCGGCAGGAACACCGTGGCGGTCTCGCCGGGCACCCGGGCCCGCACGAAGCGGCCGATCGCCTGGGCGAAGTACAGCGGGGTCGAGGCGCTGGTGGCGTAGACGCCGACCGCCAGCCGTGGGATGTCGACGCCCTCGGAGACCATCCGCACCGCGACCATCCAGCGCTCCTGCGAGGCGGCGAAGGAGGCGATCCGGCCCGAGGCGCCCTCGTCGTCGGAGAGCACGACCACGGCCGGCTGCCCGGTGATCTCGTGCAGAAGCTTCGCGTACGCCCGGGCGGTCTGCTGGTCGCTGGCGATCACCAGGCCCCCGGCGTCGGTCATCCCGTGCTCCCGCAACCGGGAGAGCCGGGCGTCGGCGGCCCGCATCACCTGCGGCATCCAGTCGCCGCGGTGGTCGAGCGCGGTCCGCCAGGCCTGGGCGATCAGGTCCTTGGTCATCGGCTCGCCGAGGCGGGCGGCCAGTTCGTCGCCGGCGTTGGTGCGCCACCGGGTCTCGCCGGAGTACGCCATGAACAGCACCGGCCGCACGACCCGGTCGCGCAGCGCGTCGGCGTACCCGTAGACGGAGTCGGCCCGGGAGCGCTGCAGCCCGTCCTCGCCCCGCTCGTAGGAGACGAACGGGATCGGGTTCTCGTCCGAGCGGAACGGGGTGCCGGTGAGCATCAGCCGGCGGGTGGCCTCCTCGAAGGCCGACTTCACCCCGTCGCCCCAGGTACGCGAGTCGCCGGCGTGGTGGATCTCGTCGAGGATGACGAACGTGTTCCGGGTCATCGTCCGCCGCCGGTGCACGGCCGGCGCCATGCCGACCTGGGCATACGTGAGGACCGCGCCGTGGAAGTCACGCGACGAGTGCACATCGGAGTTGCGGAAGGTCGGGTCGAGCTGGATGCCGACGCGGCCGGCGGCGGCCGCCCACTGCGACTTGAGGTGCTCCGTGGGGCAGACCACGGTGACCGCGTCGACGGTGCCGTCGGCCAGCAGCTCGGCGGCGATCCGGAGGGCAAACGTGGTCTTGCCGGCGCCGGGCGTCGCCACCGCCATGAAGTCGTCGGAGCGGCGCCGCAGGTATTCCACCAGCGCCTTGCGCTGCCAGGCCCGCAATGGTGGGAAGTTCTCCAGATCCGGCAGGGGCGGGCTCACGAACATCCCTTCAGTTCCGGACAGAAGACGCCAGCATAGCCAGTGCGGGCTCAGGGCACGGCGATCGGCGCATGCCACCGCCGATAGAGCGCGAACAGCCGTACACCCGTGATGAGCACGGCCGCGACCACCATCGGGAGTGGACCGACGAACCCCGCGCCGTACAGAATCGTGACGAGAATCGCGCCGCCGAGCGCGGCCACCGCATAGATCTCGCGCTGCAACACCACCGGGATCTCGCCGGTGAGCAGGTCGCGGGCGAGCCCGCCGCCGATCGCGGTCAACATGCCGACGAGGCAGGCGCCGACCGGCGGCACGCCCGCGTTCAGCGCCTTGAGGGTGCCGGTGACCGTGAACAGCCCGAGGCCGGCCGTGTCCAGCAGCAGCACCGTGCGGCGCAGCCGGGACAGCTGGGGATGCAGCCAGAAGACGGCGACCGAGGTGAGAACCGCGGTCACCGGGTACCGCCAGTCGGCGAACGCGAGCGGCGGCACCGAGCCGATCACCAGGTCGCGCAGGATGCCCCCGCCCAGCGCGGCCACGAACCCGACGAATCCGACGCCGAACAGGTCGAGGCGCTTGGCGACCGCGGCCGACGCGCCCGAGGCGGCGAAGACCGCGACGCCGACAAGATCGCCGACGACCAGGCTGTAACCGCTCAGTGGGTCATCGCCTCGTAAATCTCCTTGCACTGCGGGCAGACCGGTGAGCCGGGCTTGGGCGTCTTGGTCACCGGAAACTTCTCCCCGCAGAGCGCCACGACGAAGGTGCCCATGACCGCGCTCTCGGCGATCTTCTCCTTACGGACATAATGGAACATCTCCGGACCGGTATCGGCGTCCTTGGTCTCCGGCCGCTCCAGAATCTGCGTGGTCACGACAATCTGCCCTTCAGTCAACGACACGGTCAACGCCACGTCGGGTCATACCGCCGGCGCCCCCCAGCGCGGCGGAAGGTTCGATGCTCCAACCAGCAAGTCTGACACCTCACGCCGGAACGGTCCAACGTTGGCCCGGCCGTCCGGCACCGTACCGTAGCCCTTGTGACTGACTTCGCGATGCGATACGGCGAGCAGGTAACCCGAGCCCGCCGGGACGGCCGGCCGGTGGTCGCGCTGGAGAGCACGATCATCTCGCACGGCCTGCCGCACCCGGACAACCTGCGGGTGGCGCGGGAGATCGAGCAGACCGTCCGGGACAACGGCGCGGTGCCGGCGACGATCGGCATGATCGGCGGTGAGCTGGTCGTCGGCCTCGACGACGACCAGATCGAGCACCTCGCGCTGGCCGAGGGGGTGGCCAAGCTCAGCGTGCGCGACCTGGCGGTGGCCGCCGCCCGGCGGGCCGACGGCGCCACCACGGTCGCCGCGACCAGCGCGGTCGCCGCCGCCGCCGAGATCGGCGTGTTCGCCACCGGCGGCCTCGGCGGCGTGCACCGGGAGGCGAGCGTCACCTTCGACGAGTCGGCCGACCTGGTCACCCTCGCCCGTACCCCGATCGTCGTGGTCTGCGCCGGGGTGAAGTCGATCCTCGACGTGGGCGCCACGCTGGAGCGCCTGGAGACGCTCGGCGTCGCGGTCGCCGGCTACGGCACCAAGCGGTTCCCGGGCTTCTTCATCACCGACGGCGGCTTCGACGTCGACTGGCAGCTCGACTCGCCCGAGCAGGTCGCCGACGTCATCCGGGCCCGGGCCGACCAGGGCGTCGGGGCCGGCGCGCTGATCCTGGCCAACCCGCTGCCGGCCGACGAGCAGCTGGACCCGGCGCTGCACGACCGCACCCTGGCGGAGGGCCTCGAGCTGCTGGCCGACCGGCACGTCACCGGCAAGGCGGTCACCCCGTTCCTGCTGTCCCACTTCCACGAGAGCACCGCGGGACAGAGCCTCGCGGTGAACGTACGGATCATCCTGCGCAACGCCGCGCTGGCCGCCCGGATCGCGGTGGCGACCACCGCGGCGCCGGCCCCGGTGGGCTTCGCCGCGCCCGCGTGAGCCGCGCCCGCGTGAGCCGCGCCCGCGTGAGCCGCGCCCGCGTGAGCCCCGCCCGCGTGATCAGCGCCGGCGACCGCCGCACCGGCCCCGCCGGGCCGCACGGCGCCCGCGTGATCGTCGTCGGCGACCTGGTCACCGACGTGCTGGTCGAGCACGCGGGCCCGATCGAGGTCGGTTCGGACACCGCCGCCGCGATCACGGTGAGCGGCGGCGGCCAGGCGGCGAACACGGCCGCCTGGCTCGCGAGCCGCGGCCGGCCGGTGACGCTGGTGGCCGCGGTCGGCGACGATCCGGCGGGCCGGGAGCGGGTGGCCGAGCTGGCCGCGACCGGGGTGCACTGCGCGGTGCGCGCGCACCGAGGCGCGTCGACCGGCAGTGTGGTGGTGCTGGCCGGGCCGCACGAGCGCACCATGATCACCGACCGGGGCGCGTCGCTGCTGCTCGACCCCGCCGACGTGGTGGCCGCGATCGACGCGACCGACGCCCGTCACCTGCATCTTTCCGGTTATCCGCTGCTGCACGACGGATCCCGCGCGGCCGGTCTCGCGGCCCTGGCGGCCGCCTCCCGGCGCGGCCTGACCACCAGCGTCGACGCGGCCTCGGCGGCGCCGTTGCGGTCGGTGGGCGCCGAGGCGTTCCTGGCCTGGGTACGCGACGCCGGCCTGCTCCTGTGCAACACGGACGAGGCGGAGGTGCTGGCCGGCCCGGGCCCCGCCGACGACCAGGCGGCCCGGTTGACGGCGCACGTGGCCGACGTGGTGGTCAAGCAGGGCGCCGAGGGGGCGTCGTGGGCGGCCCGGGACGGCCGTCGCTGGCGGGGGACGGCCTCGCGCGTACCGATGAAGGATCCGACCGGCGCAGGCGATGCGTTCGCGGCGGGCCTGCTCGATGCCTGGTGTTCGGGGGCGGGGCCGCAGGCCGCGCTCGCGGCCGGTGCGGCCCTGGGTGCGGAAGCGGTCGCTCAGGTCGGCGCCCGGCCTCGTTAGCGCCGCCCTGGGTGCGGAAGCGGCCGCCCAGGTCGGCGCC
>NZ_JAOSZE010000169.1 GCF_025630775.1 Actinoplanes sp. KI2 | reverse complement strand
ACCCGGGCCGGGTTGAAGGACCCGAAGCGTCCGTCCGGTTCGTTCATCTTCGCGGGCCCGTCCGGTGTGGGTAAGACGGAGCTGTCCAAGGCCCTTGCGGAGTTCCTGTTCGGCTCCGAGGACGCGCTGATCCAGCTGGACATGTCGGAGTTCCACGACCGGTACACGGTGTCTCGCCTGGTCGGTGCGCCTCCCGGGTACGTCGGCTATGACGAGGGTGGTCAGCTGACCGAGAAGGTGCGTCGCAAGCCGTTCTCGGTGGTGCTGTTCGACGAGATCGAGAAGGCTCATCCGGATGTCTTCAACACGCTGTTGCAGATCCTGGAGGACGGTCGCCTGACCGACGGTCAGGGCCGGATCGTGGACTTCAAGAACACGGTGATCATCCTGACCACCAACCTCGGCACCCG
>NZ_JAOSZE010000168.1 GCF_025630775.1 Actinoplanes sp. KI2 | reverse complement strand
ACGTAGTTCTTCACCGTCTTCTCCGCCAGGAACATCCGGCCCGCGATCTCCCGATTCGTCAGACCCTCCGCGATGAACTCCAGAATCCGCCGCTCCTGATCGGTCAACCCCGCCAACTCCCGCGGCTGCTCCACCCCATGCCGGATCCGCTCCAACACCCGCTGCGTCACCGCCGGATCCAGCAACGACTGCCCCTCCGCCACCCGCCGCACCGCATCCACCAGATCCGTACCCCGGATCTGCTTCAACACATAACCCGCCGCCCCCGCCATGATCGCCGCGAACAGCGCCTCATCATCCTCGTACGAGGTCAGAATCAACCCCTTGATCGTCGAATCCACCGCCCGCACATCCCGGCACACATCGATGCCATTGCCATCCGGCAACCGCGCATCCAGGATCATCACGTCCGGACGGA
>NZ_JAOSZE010000167.1 GCF_025630775.1 Actinoplanes sp. KI2 | reverse complement strand
TCGACGCCGTTGGCGGTGAGTGCTTCGGCGAGGGCGACGGCTTCGTGTTGTGCCTGGGCGGCGGCCAGGCCGTAGCCGGGGACGATGACGACTTTGGCGGCGTAGGCGAGTTGGATGGCGGCGTCGTCGGCGGTGATCTCGCGGACCGGTGCGGAGGTTGTTGCCGCGGCTGCGGTGACGGTGTCGCCGGTGCCGTAGCCGCCGGCGATGATGGCGGTGATCGGGCGGTTCATGGCGTCGGCCATGAGTTTGGTGAGGATGGCGCCGGCCGCGCCGACGAGGCCGCCGGCGATGATCAGTGGGGTGCTTTCCAGGACGAAGCCGGCCATCGCGACGGCGGTGCCGGTGCAGGCGTTGAGCAGGGAGATGACGACCGGCATGTCGGCGCCGCCGATCGGCAGGGTGAGCAGCACCCCGGCGGCCAGCGCG
>NZ_JAOSZE010000166.1 GCF_025630775.1 Actinoplanes sp. KI2 | reverse complement strand
ATGGCGACCAAGGGCGGCGCAGTCGCGAACACCGCCGGCGCCGTGACCGCCGTGCCGACCAACGCCCAAAGCGCTTGGAGCTTCAAACTCACCGAGGTCGGCGGCGTCGACATTTCTGGTAGCCCGATCACCGTCAATGTCGCCGCGGTCAAGTCGACCGACACGCCGCAGGACCTGGCCGCGGCCGTCAACTCGGCCCTCTCGTCCGCGCTGAAGAACGCGGGTTACCAGGGCAACGAGGTGACCATGACGGCCCGGGTCGACAGCCAGAACAACGCCTCGTACCAGCTCAGCGGCGCTGGCAACTTCTCCATCGACGACACCGCCAAGACGGTCCTGACCGGCGCCGCCGGCGCTACCGGCCTGGGCATCACCGGCGCCGGCAACAAGATCACCGGCACCGGCGGTACCGACACGGCGGCGACCGGTGGTAGCA
>NZ_JAOSZE010000165.1 GCF_025630775.1 Actinoplanes sp. KI2 | reverse complement strand
GCCGGCGGGGTGCTCGGCCCGGACAACATCTCCGGTCCCGGCTGCACCACCGGCACCACCGGCAGCACGGCGGGGCAGTACGAGAACTCGCAGTCGGTGAAGAACAACGCGATCAACGAGACCCAGGAGGTGCGCAAGAGCGCGCCGGGTGGGATCAAGAAGCTGAACGTGGCGGTGCTGCTGGACTCGACCACCGCCGGTACGGTGGACCCGGCCCAGGTGCAGCAGCTGGTGTCCGCGGCGGCGGGGATCGACGCGGCCCGCGGCGACACGATCGCGGTCTCGGCGATGCCGTTCGACACCAGCGCGGCGAAGGCGGCGCAGCAGTCGCTGACCGCGGCGGCGAAGGCGGACCAGTCGGCGAAGACGACGAATCTGATCAAGACTGGTGCGCTGGCCGCGGTGGTCCTGGCCCTGATCTTCCTGGCCTGGCGGGC
>NZ_JAOSZE010000164.1 GCF_025630775.1 Actinoplanes sp. KI2 | reverse complement strand
CAGAAGGATGTGTTCGCCGACGATCAGGACAAGCCGACCGCGTCGGTGCTGGTGGCCTCGAAGCAGACGCAGCCGCTGTCGGATGAGCAGGTCAAGGCGATCGTGCACCTGGTCGCCTCCAGTGTCGAGGGCCTGGACCCGACGCAGATCACGGTGGCCGGCGCGGACGGGAAGGTCCTGTCGACCGGTGGTGGTGAAGCGGTCGGCACCGGTGGGGATAACAGCAACCAGGCGCAGACGGTGGCGTTCCAGAACCGGATGAACTCCTCGCTCAAGACGATGCTCGACAGTGTGGTCGGTCCCGGCCACGCGGTGGTGACCACGACCGCGGACCTGGACTACGACCAGACCCAGACCACCTCCAAGACGTACAAGTCCGACCCGACGCTGCCGGCGCTCTCGGAGAGCAACAGCCGCGAGGCGTACAACGGCGCGGGTAACTGC
>NZ_JAOSZE010000163.1 GCF_025630775.1 Actinoplanes sp. KI2 | reverse complement strand
ACAGCTACCCGCCCCGTTGTACGCCTCCCGGCTATTGCTCTCCGCCAACGCCGGCAGCGTCGGGTCGGACTTGTACGTCTTGGACGTCGTCTGCGTCTGGTCGTAGTCCAGGTCCGCGGTCGTGGTCACCACCGCATGCCCGGCACCCACCACACTGTCGAGCATCGTCTTGAGCGAGGAGTTCATCCGGTTCTGGAACGCCACCGTCTGCGCCTGGTTGCTGTTATCCCCACCGGTGCCGACCGCCTCACCACCACCGGTCGACAGGACCTTCCCGTCCGCGCCGGCCACCGTGATCTGCGTCGGGTCCAGCCCCTCCACACTCGAAGCAACCAGATGCACGATCGCCTTGACCTGCTCACCCGACAGCGGCTGCGTCTGCTTCGAGGCCACCAGCACCGACGCGGTCGGCTTGTCCTGATCGTCGGCGAACACATCCTTGGC
>NZ_JAOSZE010000162.1 GCF_025630775.1 Actinoplanes sp. KI2 | reverse complement strand
CTGGTCGCCGCCACGCTGCTGATCGCGGCGCTGTCGATGTCGGTCTGGGCGCACCACATGTTCGTCACCGGCCAGGTGCTGCTGCCGTTCTTCAGCTTCCTGTCGTTCCTGATCGCGGTGCCCACCGGCATGAAGTTCTTCGTGTGGATCGGCACGATGTGGCGCGGCCAGATCAGTTTCGAGACACCGATGATGTTCGCCATCGGCTTCCTCGTGACGTTCCTGTTCGGCGGCCTCTCCGGCGTCCTGCTGGCCTCCCCGCCGATCGACTTCCACGTGTCCGACTCGTACTTCGTGATCGCACACTTCCACTACGTGCTGTTCGGCACGATCGTGTTCGCGGTGTTCGCCGGCATCTACTTCTGGTTCCCGAAGATGTTCGGCCGGATGCTCGACGACCGCCTCGGCAAGGTGCACTTCTGGCTGACCTTCATCGGCTTCCAC
>NZ_JAOSZE010000161.1 GCF_025630775.1 Actinoplanes sp. KI2 | reverse complement strand
GTTGATCACGAAGGCGGAGTACCGCCGGCCGCCGGACTCCGACCCCGACCACTCCGGCGAGGTGATCACCGGCGTCGGCCGGGACTGGGTGTCGGCGAACGTGATCTGCTTGCCCTCGTGCTCCGCCGACAGGTCCACGAGCTCCACCCCGGTGAGTTTCTCCAGGGTGCGGAAGCCCTGCGTGGCCAGGTGGCCGTTGGTGGTGCCGGAGAGCGCCAGGATCGCCTCGCAGGCCTGCACGTCGCCGGCGATCGAGGGCCGGCCGTTGCCGGCCACCCCGTTCTTCTGCCGCAGGTAGTCCAGTTCCTTGCCGACCTGGAAGGTGACGCCCTTGGTGGTCGCGCCCAGGGTGTCCAGCAGCGGCCCGAGCGAGGCCATCTTGTCGGCGACCGCGGTGTAGTCCCGCTCGACCTCGACCAGCTTCGGCATCGTCCGGCCGGGGATCGGGTC
>NZ_JAOSZE010000160.1 GCF_025630775.1 Actinoplanes sp. KI2 | reverse complement strand
CAGCCGATCCCCGGCCGGACGATGCCGAAGCTGGTCGAGGTCGAGCGGGACTACACCGCGGTCGCCGACAAGATGGCCTCGCTCGGACCGCTGGTGGACACCCTCGGCGCGACCACCAAGGGCGTCACCTTCGAAGTCGGCAAGGAGATCGAATACCTGAAGGACAAGAACGGGGTGGCCCGCAACGGCCGGCCCTCGCTCGCCCGCGACGTGCACGCCTGCGAGGCGATCCTGGCGCTCTCCGGCACCACCAACGGCCACCTCGCCACCCAGGGCTTCCGCCAGCTCGAGCGGCTCACCGGGATGAAGCTGGCCGATCTGTCCGCCGAGCACGAGGGCAAGCAGATCACGTTCGCCGACACCCAGTCCCGGCCGACGCCGGTGATCACCTCGCCGGAGTGGTCGGGGTCGGAGTCCGGCGGTCGGCGGTACTCCGCCTTCGTGATCAAT
>NZ_JAOSZE010000016.1 GCF_025630775.1 Actinoplanes sp. KI2 | reverse complement strand
GGCGTTCCACCGGATGTACGCCCGGATCCGGCGCTCGATGAACTCGTCGCCGGGGAACCAGGGCTCCTGCTCCGGCGGGATCGTGTTGATGTAGTCCGTGGAGGTCAGGGGCGGAACGCCGACCTGTCGCTCCCGGGCCCGCTCGAGCAGGCGCAACATAACGTAGCGGGCTCTCTTGGCACCGCGTTCGTCGATGACTCCGTCGAGCGACTCGACCCACTCGTTGGTTTCCTCGGGGTCGATGTCGGGAAGCTGGCTCGGCAGTCCATCGCTGATTACCGGGCGCTTGCGCTCCGTGGCCACTGGCAATCCTCTTGGTCGGGTGTCGGAACCGGGCGGCCCATTGTGTGAGTCGCTCGGGCAGGACTCCATCCTGCCTCCTTGCGGTGGGCATCGTCACGCCTACCCGGGGTGTCCGCGATCCGGGACACACATACTGACCAGTAACTTTTCATCCGTTGATGAAGCTGAGGCGGATCTGCCTGGTCGGATTGTCGCCGTTGGGGTCGACGAGGCAGATCGACTGCCAGGTGCCGAGCGCGATCTTGCCGCCGATTACGGGGAGTGTCGCGTACGGCGGTATCCAGGCCGGCAGTACGTGGTCCCGGCCGTGACCGCGGGAACCGTGCCGGTGCCGCCAGCGGTCCTCGGCCGGCAGCAGCTCGTCGATCGCGGCCAGCAGGTCGTCGTCCGAGCCGGCCCCGGTCTCGATGATGGCCAGCCCGGCGGTGGCGTGCGGCACGAAGATGTGCAGCAGACCGTCCGCTTCGGACTCGGCGAAACGGGCCGCCTCCGCGGTGATGTCCCGCACCACGGGACGCGACCCGGTCCGGATGGTGATCACTTCAGTACGCATGCGGGCGAGTCTGCTCCTCATCACCGCACGTCAGGGGCGATCGGCAAGATTCCGACATGGCAGCGCTCGCTCGCGTGGGCAATGCTGGTCCCGTGACCACACCGCAGAACCTCGACGAGCGCTTCCGCGACGCGGTGTCGGCCCTGCCGGTGCCCGACGACCGGCGGTCCCCGGGCGACGCCGTGCGGGCCGGCGCACTGCTCACCGGCGAACGAGCCGTGGAGCTCTTCGACGCCCAACTGGCCAGCCGCCACCTCGACCTGGCCGCCCGCTGGCTGCGCAGCTTCAACGAGGGCTTCTACACCATCGGCTCGTCCGGCCACGAGGGAAACGCCGCCGTCGCCGCCGCGCTGCTGCCCACCGACCCGGCCCTGCTGCACTACCGCTCGGCGGCGTTCTTCGCGGCCCGGGCCAAGAGCATCAGCGACGCCGCCCGGGACGTGCTGCGCGGCGTCGTCGCCTCGGCGCGCGAGCCGATCGCCGGCGGCCGGCACAAGGTCTTCGGCAGCGCCGACCTGCACGTGATCCCGACCACCTCGACCGTCGCCTCGCACCTGCCGCGCGCCGTGGGCCTGGCCTGGTCGCTGGCCCGGCCGCGGGCCGGGCAGCGGCGGTGGCCGGCCGACGCCATCGCCGTCGCCTCCTTCGGCGACGCCTCGGCCAACCACGCGGCCGCCACCGCCGCGTTGAACGCCGCCGGGTGGTTCGAGCATTCGGACGTACGCCTGCCCCTGCTGTTGATCTGCGAGGACAACGGCCTCGGGATCAGCGTGCCGTCGCCGGACGGCTGGCTCGCCGCGATGCTGTCCACCCGGCCGGGCATCCGGTACACCTCGGCCGACGGCTGCGACCTCGCCGCCACCTACGACACCGCGGTCGAGGCGGCCGGCTTCGTCCGCCGCGAGCGCCGCCCGGCCGTGCTGCACCTGTCCATGGTCCGGCTGATGGGGCACGCCGGCGCCGACGCCGAAATGGGCTACCGCTCCACCGAGGAGATCAACCGGGACCTCGAGCGCGACCCGCTGGTCGCCACCGCCCGCCTGCTGATCGGCGCCGGCCTCCTCGGCCCCGAGGAGGTCATCGCCCGGTACGACGAGATCGGCTGGCAGGTCCGCAAGGTCGCCGAGGAGGTGCTCGGCGAGCCGAAACTCGCCGGGGTCGCCGAGGTCGTCGCCCCGCTCGCCCCGCGCCGCCCGCTGCGGGTCGCGCACGAGATCACCGAGGCCGCCACCCGGGCCGCCGCGCCCGGCGCCGCCGCCCGGCTGCGCGCCTTCGACGGCAAGCTGCCCGAGCAGTCCGGCCCGCTCACCCTCGCCCAGACGATCAACGCGACGCTCACCGACGCGATGCTCACCAACCCCGGCATGCTGATCTTCGGCGAGGACGTGGCCCGCAAGGGCGGCGTCTACGGCGTCACCAAGCGGCTCCAGGAGCGATTCACCGCCGACCGGGTCTTCGACACGCTGCTGGACGAGACCACGATCCTCGGGCTGGCACTCGGCGCCGGCGTCGACGGCCTGCTGCCGGTCCCCGAGATCCAGTACCTCGCGTACCTGCACAACGCCGAGGACCAGCTGCGCGGCGAGGCGGCGACGATGTCGTTCTTCTCGTCCGGGGCGTACAAGAATCCGATGGTCCTTCGCCTTCCCGGGCTCGCCTACCAGCAGGCGTTCGGCGGCCACTTCCACAACGACAACTCGGTCGCCGCACTGCGCGACATCCCCGGCCTGGTGCTGGCCGTGCCGGCCCGGCCGGCCGACGCCGCGCCCATGCTGCGCACCTGCCTGGCGTCCGCGGCGGCCGACGGCAGCGTCTGCGTCTTCCTCGAGCCGATCGCGCTCTACCACACCCGGGACCTCTACGAGCAGGGCGACAACGAGTGGCTGTCGCCCTACGGCGCGCCCGGCACCTGGTCGGGCGACCACGCGGCGATCGGACGGGCGCGCACCTACCCGATCGGCAACGCCGCCGACCTGACGATCGTCACGTTCGGCAATGGTCTGCGGATGTCACTGAGGGTGGCGGCCCGCCTGGCCGAGGAGGGGTACGGCTCCCGGGTGGTCGACCTGCGCTGGCTGAGCCCGCTGCCGGCCGCCGATCTGGTCCGCGAGGCCGCCGCCACCGGCCGGGTCCTGATCGTCGACGAGACCCGACGCTCCGGCGGCGTCGGCGAGGGCATCCTGGCCGCCCTGGTGGATGGCGGTTTCGTGGGTTCGGCACGCCGGATAGCGTCGGCCGACTCGCTGATTCCGCTGGGTCCGGCAGCACAAGACGTGCTGGTGGGAGAGGATGCCATCACACAGGGTGCCCACGCCCTGCTGGCGCGGTAAATTGCCACACACCCGGTGCGCCACTTGCGCGCGGGCCCGCAAGTGTGTGGACTACCCCCAGGTTTCCGGCAATTTTTCGGCTAGGAGGACTTAGACAGTGAGCGCGACCGCTGGTCAGGCCGACGGCGTACGCAGCCTGGCGGACCGGTTCGGCTTCGAGCCGAACATGGTGGTCATGGAGATGGGCTACGACGACGACGTCGACGAAGACCTCCGTGACGCCCTGACCGAACGCGTCGGAGAGTTGGTCGACGAAGACACCGACGAGGTCGTCGACGCGGTGCTGCTGTGGTACCGCGACGGTGACGGTGACCTGTTCGAGCTGCTCACCGATGCCCTCGGCCCCCTCGCCGACAACGGCGTGGTGTGGCTGCTGACCCCCAAGGCCGGCCGCGACGGCCACGTCGAGCCCAGCGAGATCAGCGAGTCCGCCCCCACGGCGGGCCTGCAGCAGACCTCGACGGTGAACGCCGGCAAGGACTGGACGGGTGCCCGGCTCGTCTCCCCCAGGGGTGCCAAGAAGAAGTAGCTCGCGGTCCCATCTGTCGTGTGTCGGCCGGCGTCCGCGGGCGCCGGTCCGGTTAGGCTGTGCGCATGCCGCTCGCCGTGGGATCACCGGCCCCCGATTTCGCGCTCAAGGATCAAAACAATTTCCCGGTACGCCTGCGTGACTTCCGCGACCGCAAGGCCGTCCTGCTGGTCTTCTACCCCCTGACCTTCACCGGAACCTGCCAGGGCGAGCTCACCGGCATCCGCGACAACCTGGGCCTCTACGCCAACGACGACGTCCAGGTGCTGGCGGTGAGCGTCGACTCGGCGTACAGCCACAAGATCTGGTCGCTCCAGGAGGGCTTCGAGTTCCCCCTGCTGGCCGACTTCTGGCCGCACGGCGAGGTGGCCCAGCGCTACGAGGTCTTCAACGCGACGGCCGGCTTCGCCAACCGAGGCACCTTCCTCATCGACCGCACCGGCGTGATCGTCTTCTCCGAGGAAATAGGCCCCGGCGAGAGCCGAGACCAGCAGGCATGGCAAGACGCCATCGCGGCGCTGAAGGCCTGAATCCGGCAGGGTACGATGACCACTCCCGGCAAAGCCCGGGCGCGTAGCTCAGTGGGAGAGCACTCGCCTTACAAGCGAGGGGTCGCAGGTTCGAAACCTGCCGCGCCCACGCGAGTCGGGGCTCCGTGTCCGCGTAAAGCGCGGACCGGGGCCTCGCGTCATTTCTGCTCCGGGGGCCGAGCCCCCGGACGCCCCGCGCGATGTGCGTACCGGTCCCCGCGTGTTGACCGGACGCCCGGCGCGTGGGGCCGGGCACGCCCGCGTGTGCGCACTGGACGCTCGGCATGCGCTGGCCGGACGCCGCCGCGTGTGCGCACCGGACGCTGGCATGTTCGGGCCGGACGCCGCCGCGTGTGCGCACCGGACGCTGGCATGTTCGGGCCGGACGCCGCCGCGTGTTCGTACCGGACGGCCGGCGTGTGCGAGCCGGGGCCCCGCGTGCGGGATTGGCGGGTTGCTTGGTCGAGACACGCCGATTTGGGGCGGCGGTGCGGTCGGGCGTCGTCGAGGCGGGCTTTGGAATTGTCGGACGGTGGCTCCTCGTCGACCGTCGCGGCTGACAAGTTCGGCGATCGTCAGCGTCTGCTATGGACCCATTAGGTGGTTGGGCGGGCCTGGCCGTGCCTTCTTTCTGAGTCGCGAATTGCGGTCAACTTGCCGCGTTGCCGTTGTCGAGGCTTCATGTGGCGGTCGGGTGGGCGGGGCTGTTCGCGGCGAGTGATCGCGGTAGCCTCCCCTGGTGACGGCGGTCGATCTTGTGTTGCGGAAATTTGACGGTCGGCCGCATCGGCAGGTCAGCGGGCGGCTGCTCGGCGAGGATTCGTACGGCACCTGGGTCGCCACCCCGCGCGGCAGCCTCGTCAGCTATCACTACGGCAACCGGCCTACCGGGCTCACCCGGGCTGACGCCGTCCGGCTGATCCCGGCCGACGGCTGGTGGATGGCCATGTGCCTGGCCGAGCCGGACGCGCGCGACATGTACTGCGACGTCACCACCCCGGCCGAATGGACCGGCCCGGCCGAACTGACCGTCGTCGACCTCGACATCGACCTGGTGCGCTACCGCGCCGACGGCCGGGTCGAGGTGGAGGACGAGGACGAGTTCGAGGAGCACCGGGTGTCGCTCGGATATCCCGACGCGATCGTCGAGGGCGCCCTGCGCGGGGCCGCCGAACTGCGGGCCGCGCTCAGCAGCGACGAGGAACCGTTCGCCGAGCACTACCGCAAGTGGCTCGCGCTGGTGTGACGGGCGCCGGCCGGCGGCCGCCACAAGCCGCCGGCCGGCGAGCGCGCTGATTAGGATGGCGGCCCCGGGACCGCCGGGGTCGGAGTGACGGCCGGGGCCGGAGGGGCGGCCGGGGTCGGAGGGGCGGCCGGGGTCGGAGTGACGGCCGGGGCCGGAGGGGCGGCCGGGGTCGGAGTGACCGCCGGGGCCGGAGGGGCGGTCGAGGTCGGAGGGGCGGCCGAGGTCGGAGGGGCCTGGGTGGGATGGTCGGCCTGGGTGGGATGGTCGGCCTGGGTGGGACGGCTGGCCGGGGCCTGGACCGGGATGCCCGCCGCGGATTGGGCCGGGGGGGCAATGCTGGTCGAGGCTTGGGCCGGGGCGGGAATGTCGGTCGGGGCTTGGGCCGGGGTGATCGGGCTCGGGATTGCGGACTCGGTGATCGGGGCTGGGCGCCAGGGCTCGCCCGGGTGGAGCTCGCCGAGCCGCTCGAGGCGTGAGCGGATGCCGCCGGCGCTGCGGCCGAACTCGGTCGAGAGCTCGCGCTGGCGGGCGCCCTCGCGGTAGCGGCCGACCAGGCGGGCGTCGTCGGCCGCCGACCAGCGGGCGCCCTGGTTGGGGTGGCGGCCGTGGCGCTCGGGTGGTGGATCGGCTCGCGCCGAGAGCGGCGGGCCGGTCATCGCGATCAGGCCGGACAGCGTCGAGGTGAGCACGTCGGTGAGGCCGACCAGGTCGGCGGGGGCGAGCCCGCCGCTGATCTCGCTGAGCACCTGGCCGTCGCCGTCGCTCGACACGATGCACAGATCGATCCGGTGGTCGTCGGTGGGGAAGGCGGTGACCTGGTAATCCGTCTCGCCGATCATGAGGCGGCGGTCGAGGGTGATGGGCGCTGTGCGGAGGGTGGTGTCATTCATGGGGTGACCCTAGGGTTGCCCTCTGACAGTTTTCCGGACCTTGCGGTGGGCAACCGGCTCGCACCTGCGAGAACCTCATGCGGGGCGGGCCGGTACCGATTCGTCTGGTGCCCGCGGGAGATCCCGCTGGTGGGCGGGCGGCGATCGGTGACCCCTCGGCGATTGCCGCCCGTCCGGCCCCCCGCCGAAAGCGACTCTCCGCCGAGTGCGGCCCGCCCGAGTGCGGCCACCCCGAGTGCACCCACTCAAAATCGGGAATCATGGTTGCCATGACGGCAACCGACGACGTGCTGCGCGAGGTCGGCCCCCGCCTGCGGGCGCTGCGCCGCAAGTCCGGCATCACCCTGGCGGCGCTGGCCGAGACCACGGGCATCTCGATGAGCACGCTCTCCCGGCTCGAGTCGGGACAGCGCAAGGCCACCCTCGAACTGCTGCTCCCACTCGCCCAGGCGTACCGGGTGCCCCTGGACGAGCTCGTCGGCGCGCCGCAGACCGGCGACCCGCGGGTCCACCCCCGGCCGATCACCGCGCACGGCCAGCTGATCCTTCCGCTGAGCCGCAACCCGGGTGGCGCGCAGGCCTTCAAGCACATCATCGCGGCCGGCGAGCGGCCGGAGCCGGATCCGAAGACCCATGAGGGCTACGAGTGGCTGTACGTGCTCAGCGGCAAGTTGCGGCTGATCCTCGGCCCGCACGACCTGGTGCTGCCGGCGGGCGAGGCGGCCGAGTTCGACACCCGGGTGCCGCACTGGTTCGGCAGCGCCGGCGACGGGCCGGTCGAGTTCCTGACGATCTTCGACCGCCAGGGTGCCCGCATTCACGTGCGCGCGAGACCGAGGAAGAGCCAGTAATTCATTCCGTTGTGTGACTCGACCGTCACCCGGAATGCCACTACCTTGTGTGCGACATGTTTGTCCCCGCCTCGTGGTTGCTACCGACCGGGTCGCCGTCAGGCCGCCCGGCGGGCGGTCGACATCTGGCGGGGCACCCGCACCCGCGGCGCGCGCGCCGTGCCGAGGGCGTCGACCAGCAGCGTCTGCACCAGGCCGGGGTCGGGCAGCCGCCACTGTGTCCGTTCGGGCGGGACGGCCCAGCGCACCGGGCCCTCCATGGTCCGGCTGGGCGCGGCCGGGATCCACGAGCCGCGGCCGTGCCGCACCACGTCCATCCGATGATCCAGTTCGGAGCACAGCCGTTCGCCGGGGCGTACCAGGAACATCCAGCGTCCGGCCGCGGTCACCGCGACCGGGCCGCGGGCGTCTGCCCGCCCGGCGGCGGGCAGCGCGGCGGCGCCGAGGACTCGCAGGCCGAGCGCCGCCGGCACCTCCAGCGCGTCGAACCTCCAGCCGGTCGGCAGCAGCACGCTGTACGGCCGGCGCCGCCACCACTCGGCCACCTGGCCGGGGTCGGTGGTCACCGAGTCCTCCCAGGACTCCAGCGCCGGGTGGCACGTCATGATCGGGCAGCCCGGCCGCCCGCAGGCGAATCGGCGGCCGACCAGGCACGCCCCGGGCATCACGGCCCAGCCGTGCGCCGCATAGCGCTGGGCATGCCGGCGAAGCCGTACCCGGTCGAGCCGGTCGGCGAGCGGCGGTGGGACGAACGGCCGGTTGGCAGTCCACTGCATGGCTCGATAACCCCCGATCTGGGTGGAGAGGCGTCTATATCAGTCGCCGCGGCCGTATCCAAGCCCGACACACGTCGTTGTGCTCGGCGGATCCACCCTTTGCAAGTTGCAACAAAAACTACGAGCATCGGTGAGCAGGCGATCACACACGCTGTGCGATGTGCGCGGACGCGGGTGATCCAAACTGCAGATGACACACAAGGGGCTCGCCGGCGGGGGTCGCCGGGCGAGCCGGGGGAGGCACCGTGGACGAGCTGCCGATCGGCCGCCGCGTCGCCTACTGGCGCGGCCGACGCAAGATGTCTCAGCAGGTCTTCGCGGATCGACTGGGCAAATCCAAGAGCTGGGTCGACAAGGTGGAGCGCGGGGTTCGCCGTCTCGACAAGTTTTCCGTCGTCTACGAGATCGCCGACGTTCTCCAGGTCGACGTCCAGCTGCTGCTGGGCAAGGACGTGGAGCGCCGGCCGGAAACGCAGAACTGCATCGACCAGGTGGAGGTCGAGGAGATTCGCGCGGCCCTGGAGCGCTATGACCAGATGAGCGCGTTCTTCCAGGCCGTGCCGCACTCGCCGCCCCTGCCGGAGATGCGCAAGGCGGTCAGCCACGCGTGGCTGACCTATCAGCACGCCAAGTACGGCGTGCTCGCCCGCACCCTGCCCAAGCTGTTGCGCGATGCGCAGGCCGCGGACAGCGTGCATGCCAGCACTCCGGAGGCGCCGGCCGCGGCGCACCTGCTCGGGCAGGTGTACCAGATCGCGTCCTCGGCGCTGCGCAAGGTCGGCGAGCACGAGTTGAGCTGGCTCGCCGCCGACCGCTCGATCGCGGTCTCCCAGCGGGCCGGCGACCAGTTGCTGGCCGGGCTGGCCAGCTACCGGGTCGGCAGCGCGCTGCGTGCGCTCGGCCGGGTGCGGCCCGCCCTCGAGGTCAGCGTCAACATCGCCAACCGGCTCGCGCCCAGCCGCGAGCTCGCCGGCGGAGACCGGCTGTCGGTGTACGGCATGCTGCTGCTCAACGGCGCGATGGCGGCGGCGCGGATCGGCGACAGCGCGACCGTGCGCGACCTGCTGCGCGGCGCCGAGCAGGCCTCGGTCGAGCTCGGCGGCGACTACAACCACTACTGGACCAGCTTCGGCCCGACCAACGTGCAGCTGCATCGCTGCGCCACGGCGGTCGAGCTCGGCGACGGTCGTACCGCGGTGGAGACCCACGAGAAGATCGACCAGGTGGGCTTCAACGCGCTGCTGCCGGAGCGGCGGGCGCACCACTACCTGGACATCGCCCGGGGCTACACGCAGATCGGCAACATCGACAAGGCGAGCGAGATGCTGCTCGAGGGCGATCGGCTCGCCCCCTCCGAGATCCGCTGCCGCCCGCTCGCCCACGAGGTTCTTTCCGACGTGCTGCGCCGTACGCGGGGCACGCCGCCGGCTCCGATCGCGGAGCTGGCCGAGCAGATGGGAGTCGGCGTATGACGGCGATTGATCGCCGAGCCGCGGAGTGCAAGCTTGCGCTGAGGTGGGTTTGCCTGTGATGACCGGTAACCCCTCGCCCGGTGTGCTCTACATCCTGGTCTGCGGTTCGCCCATCGCCAGAGACGTCGGAGTCCTGGTCAGCCTGGCTCAGCAGGACGGCTGGGAGGTCTGCGTGATCACCACGCCGGACGGCCGCAAGTTCGTCGACGTGGCGGCGCTGCGGCAGCAAACCGGACATCCGGTACGCACCTATTACAAGAGTCCCGGCGACCCGGACGTGCTGCCCGAGGCGGACGCGATGATCGTCGCGCCGGCCACGGTCAACACCGTCAACAAGTGGGCCGCCGGGATCACCGACACGCTCGTCCTCGGGCTGCTCGTCGAGGGCTACGGGTACGGCGTGCCGACCGCGGTCGTCCCGTACACGAATCGGGTCATGGCCTTGCATCCCAGCCTGCACGAGAGCCTGGCCAAGCTCCGCGACTGGGGTGTGCACGTCCTGTACGGCGAGGACGTGTGCCGGCTCGGCGGCCCCGGGCAGACCGACCGCTTCCGCGGACAGTTCCCATGGCGGCACGCCTTGCAGGCGGTCAGCAATCCCGTGTCGATGAGCAGCCGAGTCGAGCCGGACACAGTTCCCTAGGCAGATAGAGTTGTCGGCCGTGACCGACAACGCCGCACCACCCACCGTCCTGGACGTGGTCAACGCGCTCGACCGGCGGTACCCCCGGGACTGGGCGGAAGCCTGGGACCGGGTGGGTCTGGTGCTCGGCGACCTCGCACATCCTGTCTCCCGCGTGCTCTGCGTCGTCGACTGCGTGCCCGAGACGGTCGACGAGGCGCTCGCCGTCGGCGCGGACATGATCGTCGCGCATCATCCGCTACTGCTGAAACCGGTCTCGTCGATCGCTCCGGACACGTACAAGGGGCGGATCATCCACCGGCTGATCCGCGGCGATGTGGCGTTGTACGCGGCGCACACCAACGCCGACGTGGCCAACCCGGGCGTCTCCGATGCGCTCGCCCGCCGGCTCGGGCTGGTCGACCTGCGGCCGCTGATCCCGGCGACCGGCGCGGCGGCGGGAGAGGGGCGCGGTCACGGCCGGATCGGCGAGCTGCCCGAGCCGATGGATCTCGCCGAGCTCACCGGCTTCGTCGCGGTGCGGCTGCCGGGGACCGCCGCGGGCATCCGCGCGGCCGGCGACCCGGCCTGGACGATCCGCACCGTCGCGGTCTGCGGCGGTGCCGGCGACTCGTTCCTCGGTGAGGTCAAGAGCGCGGGCGTCGACGCGTACCTCTGCGCTGATCTTCGCCATCACCCCGCCAGCGAGCATCTCGCCGAGGGTGGCCCCGCTCTGCTCGATGTCGCCCATTGGGCGACGGAGCGCCCGTGGCTCGACGAGGTGGCCGAATGGCTCCGCGAAGAGTTCGGTCTCGAGGTCACGGTGTCCGATATGGACACCGACCCCTGGACGGTCCATGCTTTCAGTTCCTCGGAGAAGGAGACCCAGCCGTGAAGGCCTCCCCGGAAGCCCAGCGCCGCCTGCTCGACCTGCAGGCCGTCGACACCGCCCTCGCCCAGCTCGCGCACCGGCGCAAGTCACTGCCCGAGCTCGCCGAGATCGACACCGTCGCCCGGGAGCTCAGCGCGCTGGAGGACGAGCGGGTCCGCGCCCAGGTCGCGGTCGACGACCTGGACCGTGACATCAGCCGGTTCGAGAAGGACATCGAGCAGGTACGCCAGCGCAAGGATCGCGACCAGAAGCGGCTCGACGCGGGCGGCGCGCTGCGTGAGATCGAGGGCCTGCAGCACGAGCTGGCCACGCTCAACCGGCGGCAGTCCGAGCTCGAGGACTCCGAGCTCGAGCTGATGGAGCAGCGGGAGAGCGCCGAGTCGACGCTGAACGAGGTGCGCGGCCGGCTCGCCGCGGCCCAGGAACGCCGGGCCGAGGCCGAGCGGCGGCGGGACGAGGCGCTCGCCGACATCGCCAAGGAGCACGAGTTCAAGACCTCCAGCCGCGGCCCGCTCGCCGCCGACCTGCCGGCCGACCTGGTCGCCCTCTACGACAAGATCCGGCTGGACTCCGGGCTCGGCGCGGCGCTGTTCCGCTCCGGGCGCTGCGGGGGCTGCCGCATCGAGCTGTACGGGGCGGACCTCGCCCGGGTGAAGGCGGCGGCGGCCGACGACGTGGTCCGGTGCGAGGAGTGTCGGCGGATCATGGTGCGTACCGCGGAGTCCGGGCTGTGAGAGTCGCGGTCGAGGCCGACGGCGGGTCCCGGGGAAACCCAGGGCCGGCCGGGTACGGCGCGGTGGTCCGCACCCACCCGACCGGGGAGATCCTGATCGAGCGGTACGGGTCGCTGGGCACCACCACGAACAACGTCGCCGAGTACTCCGGCCTGATCGAGGGGTTGTCCGCGGCGGCCGAGCTGAACGCCACCGAGGTCGACGTCCGGATGGACTCCAAGCTGGTCATCGAGCAGATGTCCGGCCGGTGGCAGATCAAGAACCCGGGCCTGCGGCCGCTCGCGGCCAAGGCGGCCGAGCTGGTGAGCCGCTTCGAGCGGGTGTCCTTCGAGTGGATCCCGCGGGAGCGGAACAAGGCGGCGGACGCGCTGGCGAACCGGGCGATGGACGAGGCTCAGGGCAAGCAGGTCTCGACCGCCCCGATCGAGGATGAGCTGTCGGCCCCGCAGGGGCCCGGGTTCTCCGCGCCGTTCGTAGGACCAGGCCCCGGTAGCAGTGCAGCTTCCTGGTCGCCGCCGTCCTCGCTCGACGAGGCGACCCGGTTCATCCTGGTCCGGCACGGCGAGACGGCGCTGACCAAGCAGGGCCGCTACTCGGGCCGTGGCGACGTGCCGCTCTCCGACGAGGGTCAGGCGCAGGCGATGGCCGCCGGCGGCCGGGTGGCGGGCATCTCCAGGGACGTCACGGCGGTGCTGTCGTCGCCGCTGGCCCGGTGCGTGCGGACCGCCGAGCTGGTCGCGGCCGAGGTGGGCGGCGTGCCGGTCACCGTGGTCGACGACCTGATCGAGTGCGACTTCGGCGTGTGGGAGGGGCTGACCTTCGCCGAGGTGCAGGCCCGCTGGCCGGAGGAGATGGCGGCCTGGCTGGCGTCGACCGCGGTGGCCCCGCCCGGCGGCGAGTCGTTCGAGGCGGTGGCGAAACGGACGCGGGCGGCGATGGCGACCGCGGTCGGCGCGTACGCGGGTGGGATCGTGGTGATCGTCTCGCACGTCTCCCCGATCAAGCTGATCCTGCGCGACGCCCTCGCCGCGACGGACGCCTTCCTGCACCGGTTGTTCCTGGATGCGGCGGGCGTGTCGACGATGGACGTGTGGCCGGACGGCGGGATCGCGGTCCGCTCGGTGAACGAGACGGCCCACTTACGGTAGTAACCCTCTGCGGATGAGGCCGGATCTTGGATTACGCGGTGCACTGATGGGAAACGTGCCGCCGCCGGTCGGTGGCTCTCCCGGAAGGGTGCTCACGTGTTCAACAACAACGGGTCGTTCCTGCTGGCGACGCTGGAGTTCTTCCTCTTCTTCGCCTGGTTCATGTGCCTGTTCTGGATCTTCGGAGACCTTTTCCGGAGCAAGGACATCGGCGGCTGGGGCAAGACGCTCTGGACCTTCTTCCTGATCATCCTGCCGCTGGTGGGCATGCTGGTGTACCTGATCGTCCGGGGCGGCGGCATGACCGAGCGCGCCGAGGCCGCCGCGCTCGACGCCCAGAAGCGGCAGGACGCCTACATCCGGCAGGTGGCGAGCTCGTCCGGCGCCTCGGGCGGCGGCCGCAGCGCGACCGAGGAGATCGCCTCGGCGAAGTCCCTGCTCGACTCGGGCGCGATCACGGCGGCGGAGTTCGAGCGGCTCAAGGCCGAGGCTCTCGGCCAGAGCGCTACCCCGACGGCAGCCTGACGGTCAGGACGGGGCGGCGGCGATCGCGCCGCCGCCCCGAGCCTACTGTGGTGGGGTGTTTCGCCTGCCCTCGCCGCTCGAGCGGCTCGACGACGAGCGGCTGGCCGGCCTCCGAGTCTTCGTCAAGCGGGACGATCTGATCCATCCGGACTTTCCGGGCAACAAGTGGCGCAAGCTCAAGTACAATTTGCCGCCCGCCCGTTCCACGGTACTCACCTTCGGTGGCGCCTATTCCAGTCACCTGCGGGCAACGGCCGCTGCCGGCCGGCACTTCGGATTCAAAACCGTCGGTGTCGTACGGGGTGAGGAGCGCCTTCCGCTCAACCCGGTGCTCTCGGCGGCGGTGGCGGACGGGATGGCGCTCACCTACGTCTCCCGGTCGACCTATCGTCTCGGTGCTTCGCCCGGCCTGTTGTCCGACCTGACGGCAAGGTACGGGGACTTCCACCTCATCCCCGAGGGGGGAGCCAACGACGCGGGCCGCCGCGGGTGCGCCGAGCTGGTCGACGAGATCGACGAGCCGTTCGACGTGATCTGCTGCTCGGTCGGCACCGGCACCACCCTGGCCGGGATAGCCGGCCGGCTGAAACCGTCCCAGCGGGCGATCGGCTACGCGGCGATCAAGGGCCACCGCCCGCACCCGGATGTCGAGCCCGGCTTCCATTTCGGCGGCTACGCCAAGCGCACCGCGGAGCTGGACGCCTTCATCGCCGACTTCCGCGAGCGCCACGGCATCACGCTCGACTGGGTCTACGAGGCCAAGATGATGTACGGCATCGTCGCCCAGGCCGGCCGCTTCCCGCCCGGCGCCACCCTGATCGCCGTGATCGCCTAATCCGGCGCGGATGAGGCGGCCCCTCGGCGTACGTCAGGAAGGAAGTTGGGATTTGAGGTGGTGCTCGACGGCCGCCGCCATGTCGAGGGCCGGGTCGCCGAACAGCCACTGGATCTGCAGGCCGTCCATCAGCGCGACCAGGTCACGGGCCGCGCGGGCCGGCTCGATCCCCGGGCGGAGATCGCCCGCGTCCCGCGCCTCGGCGTAGGCGACCTCCAGTTCTCGCACTATCCGCGAATACCGATCGACGAAGTAGTCATGTGCGGGGTGGTCGGCCGCGGTGGCCTCGGCGGACAGCACGGTGAACAGTTCGACGATGCCGCGCCGGGTGGCGTTGAGCGCGACGATGTCGACCAGCCGGCGCAGGGCCGCGGCGCCGGTCGGGTGGCCCGCCGCGACCCGTTCCTGATCGACCTCGTCGCGACGCGCGAGCACGGCCAGCAGCAGGGATTCCTTGGTCGGGAAGTGGTGCAGCAGGCCGGGATGGGAGATGCCGCAGCGGGCGGCGATCTCGCGCAGCGACGTACCACGGTAGCCGGCCTCGCCGAACAGCGCGGTGGCCTGGTCCAGGATGTCCCGCCGCTTGGCGCGGCCCTTCGCGTACCCCACGAATGAATACTTACCAAGTGGTTGGGATTCGTCTAGCGTCTGCCTCATGGCCGTCACCCACCTTCACCCGTCCCCGGCGCTGCGCCGCGCCCGCGTCGCCACCTCCGTGATCTTCGCGGTGCACGGGGCGGTGGCGGGTTCGTTCGCGGCGCGGGTCCCCTGGGTGGCCGACCACGTCGGCACCGGCGTCGGCGGCCTGGGCCTGGCGCTGCTCATGCCCGGCATCGGCGCGCTGCTCGCGATGCCGGTCTCCGGGCGGCTCGCGCACCGCTTCGACCTGCGCGGCCTGGTCCGGGTGCTGATCGTGCTCTGGTGCGCCGCGCTGGTGCTGCCGTCGCTGCCCACCTCGTTGCCGCTGCTCTGCGTGACCCTGGTGATCTACGGCGCGGCCGCCGGCGTTGCCGACGTGGCGATGAACGCGCACGCCGTGCTGGTCGAGGAGCGCTACGAGCGCTCGGTGATGTCCGGCTTCCACGGCTGGTGGAGCGTCGGCGGCCTGGCCGGCTCGGCGGTGGCGGCGCTGGCGGCGCGGGCCGGGCTGGGTGCGCCGGTGCACTTCGCGCTCACCGCCGCTGGGCTGATCGTGATCGCGCTGCTCGCGTCGGCCTGGCTGCTGTCGCACCAGCCCGACCCTTCGGCCGAGGAGCCGCCGGCCTTCGCCCTGCCGTCCCGCGAGGTGTGGGCGATCGGGCTGATCGGCCTGTGCGCGGTCTTCGCCGAGGGAGCGAGCCTGGACTGGTCCGCGGTCTACGTGCGCGACCTGCTGCACCACCCGGCCGCGACCGCGGCGGCGACCGTCTCGATCTTCTCGATCTGCATGGCCGCGGCCCGGTTCGGCGGCGACTGGGTGGTGCGCCGGCTCGGCCCGGTGACCACCGTGCGGCTCTCCGGCGCGTGCGCCACGGCCGGCGTGCTGGTGGTCGTGCTGGCCTCGCCGGTCGCGCTGGTCATCCTCGGGTTCGGCCTGGTCGGCATCGGCATCGCCGTGGTGGTGCCGCTGGTCTTCGCGGCGGCCGGCCGGCTTCCCGGCAACACCGGGCGCAACATCGCCGGGGTGGCCGGCATCGCGTACGGCAGCGGACTGATCGCGCCGGGCGTGATCGGCGGCATTGCCCATATCTGGAGCCTGACGGTGTCGTTTACGCTGATTGTCGTCCTGGCCGCGCTGATGGGCCTCGGCGCTCCCGCTCTTCGGCCCTCGGAGAAGTCGCTGTAACATGCAGCTATGAGCGATGACCTGGTGCTCGGCAAGATCGAGACGCAAATGGCGCTGCTGATGCGGCTCGGCGAGGCCACGCGCCGGTCCACCGGCGGCCCGGCGCATCGCGCGCTCGACCGTGCCGCGTACGTGATCCTCCGCCAGTTGGAGAAGGACGGCCCGCTCAACGTCTCGGCGCTGGCCACCGCGCTCAACCTCGACGGCTCGACCGTCACCCGCCAGGTCACCGCCATGCAGAAGGACAACCTGATCGAGCGGCATCGCGACCCCAAGGACGGGCGGGGCACGGTCATCGCGGCCACGCCGTTCGGCCTGCGGCAGGTCGAGGCGGTCCGGCAGGCCCGCCGCATCGTGTACGGGGCGGTGCTCAAGGACTATTCGGACGCCGACAAGCGGGAGCTGGCCCTGGTGCTGGAGCGCTTCACCGAGGCGCTGGCCGAGCACATGCGCACCCGGCTGTGAGCTCAGGTCAGGATGATCGGGTTGGTGAGGGCGGCCATGCCTCCGCTCGGGTGACGTACCTCGATCCGAATGAATCCGGACTCCGCCGCGGTGGTGGACCACTCGACCGTGCCCGCGCCGTCGCCCGGCAGTCGCGCGACGTGCGCCCGTCCCCGTTCGGTGTGGAACCCCACCACCCCGTCCGGCACCCCGCTGACGTCCACCCGCGCCCCGGCCGCCGCGGCCCGCAGCCGCTCGCCGATACCCGCAACTTGGTCGCCGGCTCGGACGGTGAACGACAGGTCGACCGACGCCGACGCGGCGATCCAACTGTGCCCGGCCCGCAGGCCGGCGAGCAGCGCTGACACCTCCAGGCCCGCGGCCCGTACTACCGTCTGCGGGGTCCCGATCTGCCCCTCCAGGTGCACGTCGCTGTTGCCGATCGCCGGTCGCCACGCTCCGGCGCGGAGATCAGCGGCCAGGCCGCGCCCCCACTCCGCCAGCGCCGCCTCGTTGTCCGCCTGCCACGGCACGTCCGAGCGCCACGCACCGTTCCACACCTCGACGACATCGAAGTGCCGGAACGGATACATCAAAACCCCCGAGGGGTACGGCGCATGCGGGTGGGCCGCGATGCACAGCCCGCCCACCCGGCGCACCGACTCGACGGCCCGCTCGATCAGCCCGTCGCGGACCCCGTACCGCCAGTCGACGACCTGTCCCGGCGCGAGGCCGACCGCCACCCAGTGCCCGGTGCTCGTGACGACCTCCTGCCCGGGGATGACCAGCACATCGGAACCCCACGCGTCGTACGTGTCGGCCGCGTTGTGTTCGGTGATCGCGATGAAGTCCAGCCCGGCCTCGCGGGCGGCCGAGGCGACTTGCGGCGGCGTGAGCTCGGCCGCGTGCGAGCGTTGCGTATGGACGTGGCAGTCGCCCCGATACCAGGTCATTGCTTCGTGAACGTCATTGCTTCGTGGACGTCATTGCTTCGTGGACGTCATTGCTTCGTGAACGGATCGGCGAGGCGCAGCTCCCGGTACAGTCCCTCGCGCACGGGGTCATCCAAATCATCCGAGAAATCCCAGCTGATCGCGTTGAGCAGGCCAAGGGCCAGGTTGCGGTCGGTGGTGGCGGACAGGATCGCGAGAAACTCGTCCGGATTGTTGCTGCCGTCGCTCGACGCGACGTTGTGAAAAATGTATTCCAGCTCGGCGGCCGTGAGCCGGGGAGCGTCGTCGACGAGTTGCCGGATGAGCAGATTGCGCTGTCGCCGTTGCCGGATCAGCGCCAGTGCTCCGCCGTACTGCCGGGCGCGTACCCCGCCCGGCTGATCGTTCGCGGTGGACAGCAGTAGCTGAAGGAACAGCGCGGCCTCGGAGACCAGATACGGTTCCCCGGCGATCAGATGCAGACTCGGCTCACCGGCGTTCTGCCAGTACGGCATGAGGTCGTAGAGGCATTCCCGGACGTCGTGCGCGGTCTGCACGAACGCCGACCGGCGCAATGACCGTCCGACCCGGCTGTCGGCGGCGACCGACACGTCCGGCGCCATCATCGGCGCCTGCTCATCGCGTCGGTACGTCGCGGGACGGTCATCGGGTGGCCACGGCAACGATTCGTAGACGCTGATCGGCGTACCGTCCTCCGGGCGTACCTGCAAGCGGGTTGGATCCGCCGCCAGCTGCCATTCCACCCGCAGCGTCTGCCACATGCGCTTGCCGTCCTCGGCGTCGAGCTGGCTCTGCCAGAGCAACGCCTGCCGTCGCCAGTTGTCGACGACCGGCTCGCCGACCAGTTCGGCCGCGTCCACCGGCCCGTCGCTGAGCAGCACGGCAAAGCAGACGAGATTCGCCGAGAACGCGGCGTGCCGCCCGGCCTGCGGAATGCGCCGCGGCTCGTAGTCGCCCCGGCTCCAGGTCGGGTGCGGGTACCCGGCCTCGGGCAGCAGGTCGAGGGCAAGCTCCCGGCAGCTGCGTCGCCGTTCCGGGTCGAGCTTGCCGAGCAGCCCCCGGCAGAAGTCCCACAGCGGCGCACGCCGGGCGACGGTGACGAACGACGTGATCGCGTACAGCGGGCCGGGATCGAAGACGCCTTGCCGGCGTCGCTGGTGGATGCGCTCGCCGGCCACATCGACGAGGGCAGCGACGATCTGGCGGGCGGCCAGGAAATCGCCGAACGTGGCGTGCAGGAACTCGAAGCTGCGTTCCGGGCGGCCGGTGTCGCGGGTGGCCCGGGATTCGTGCACGAAGAAGAACCGGCCCACCATCATCTGACTCACCGAGAGTGCGCGGTCGGCCGAGCTGGGCGCGGGACGCAGGTCACCCTCCCAGAGCAGGTGCGGGAGGTCGTTGTTCAGCTCGGCCTCGAGGATCACGTCGCTTCCGCGATTGAGGGCGGCCACGGCGATCGCGCCGAGGCGACGCCATTCCGCGTCGATCTCGGCCTGGCGATTGTCGTCCGCGCGGCCTCGATTCTGCTTGTCGACCTCGCGCTCGACGAAGTCGGCGAACAACCGCTCGTACAGGTCGACTCGCAGCATGTTCCCGGTGGCGGACTGCAAGGCGTTGGCGCCGGCGTCGTAGAGCGCGAGCAGAAGCAGGAGCAACGGCTGGCGCGCCAGCTCGCCGTGCGCCAGAGCGGTCGCGGCGGAGAGCGGTCGTAGCCCGCGCAGGTGCAGACCGGCGGCATTGTGGGCGTTCCACACGTCGAGCCACGCACGGACCTGCGACTCGTCGAACGGCTCGAGCCGCAGGACGACCGTGCCGTCCGGGAAACGTACCCGGTCCGCGACCACCGTACGGCTCGTGACCAGGACGGCGACCGGCCGGCCGAGTTCCTCCTCGCGTTGCTGGAAGTCCCGGATGAGCTCGAGGTAGTCGGCCCGGTTCATTCCGGTGGCCTGCAGCAACTCGTCGAACCCGTCCAGGATGACGACGGGCATCGCGTGGCCGGCCCGGCGAACCAGGTCCGGCCACGAGACGCGCTCGCCGAGCATCTGCAGGAGCGCCTCCTCGATCTGCGTCTGGATCGGCGAGTCGGCCGGAACGTTGCGCAACGCGACCCGTACGACCAGGAAGTCGGCGGTCGGCAGGCGCGCGGCCAGGACCTTGGTCATCGCGGACTTCCCCGAACCGGGCTGGCCGAGCACCACGAGCGGGCCCGCCACCGAGTCCGGCCCGGTGAGGTGGGCCAGCAGGAAGCCCTGGACGTCGTCGACCGCGTCGGATCGGTTCCACCACTCCTCGGTGGCGGGAAAATCCCGCGGGCCGGCCACCGACACCCGCCCGCGCGGATCGATGTAGCTGTCGCCCAGGCCGGGCAGGGCCACGTGGGTCGGCGTGTGCGCGGAGGCGAGGATGGGCGTGTCGAGTGCGGCGCGGTACCGCCGGGGAAGTCCCTCGAGGACGGTGTCGACGGGGTTGACGAGCGACGCCGCACGTAGCCCGGCGAGCTGCGCGGACAGGTCGGCCATCGATTCCCGCAGCAACGACCGGGTCGCCTGGGTGTCGACCATGGCCGCCCAGACGGCGAACTCGGGCGCTTGGCCGCACAACCTCCGGTACGCCTGGACGTATCGCTCGGCCGCGGCCCGGCGTACCTCCCTCTCCGCCGAGGACAGGACCTCCCGGATCCGGCCTTCGCGACCCCGGAAGGCGCTGAGCCCGAGGAGAAAGTCGGTCAGTGCCGTCGCCGCGGTCCCGTAGAAGTCGTCGAGTTCCGCAAGGGTCGTCTCGAACGGACGATGCGGCGTGGGCATCGGCGGCGGCGTCTCCACCAGAATCCGCACCCATGCCGCGTACCGGTCGGTCGCCGCGGCCGAGGTGGCGACGGCGACCTGCTCGCCCGCCGTCAGCCGGGCCGCCGACAGGTCGAGGTCGGGGTGATCGGCCAGAACCGCGTCGAGCGCCTCGTAGAACGCCGTGAGCACGATGATCGCGTGCGCGGCGACGAGTCGCTCGGTCCGGTCGAACCGGCGGACGCCGGAGAGCCGTTCCCGGAGGCCGGTCACCGCCGCGTTGCCCCAGGCGATCAGCTCCCCGCGCAGGGCGAAGATGTCGCTGCCGCCGAGAGTGCCCACGCTGACCGCGGTGGCCGCGGCGCCGCTCGCCGCTGCCAGCAGCTTCATGACGGGGCTGTCCGCGCTGCCGAGCAGCCGGGCGGCATCGGCGTAGCAAAGGGGACGGGAGCGCATTTTCGCCACGGTAGCGCAGCCATCGACGGCGGAGCGGCCGGGTGTGAACTCGCCCGGCATCGGGGAAAGTCTATGCGCATGAGGGTCAGGCTCTCCCGTCCGGCGATGGTGATCGGCATCGCGCTCGGCGCCGTGCTGCTGCTCGGCCTGGCGGCCATCGTGATCGGCTCGCGGACCGGGCCGTCCGGGTCCCGCACCACCACCGGCCCGGTGAACGGCGTGCGGACCGCGACGTTCCAACTGCTGGACGGCGCCACCTCGGTTCGGCTGGCGGCCGGCCCGCTCGGCGGCGACCTCTACCGGATCACCGTCTCCGCCGACGCCGGCATCCGGCCGCAGGTCGACCGGGACGGCGGCGACGTGCGGTTGCACCTGCGCCCGGCCGCCGGAGGCCGCAGCGGGATCGTGAACGTGGTCGTCAACGAGGAGGTCGGCTGGGCCGTGCGCACCCTCGGCGGCGCCCGGGAGATCCGCATCGACATGACCGCCGGCACCGCGTCGGAGATCCATCTGGCCGGCGGCGCGAGCCTCATCGACGTGGCGCTGGCGCGACCGCCGGCCCTGGTCCCGGTGACCATGGCCGGGGGAGTGGACCAATTTCGGGTACGCCTTCCGTCCGGCACGCCGGTGCGAGTGACGGCCTCGTCCGGCGCCGGGTCGGTGACCCTCGACGGCCAGGTCCACCAGGGCGTCGGCGGCGGCCAGTCGTTCACCGCCAACGGCTGGCAGGACGGCCGTCCCGGCGTGGACGTGCGCGCCCAGGCCGGCGCCGGGGCGGTGCAGGTCAGCGCAGCCTGAGCGTCAGCCGTGGACGGCCGGTGTCACACCCACCGCTTTCCAGGCGGCCCGGACGGCCTCGACCGCATCGGGGCCGGCCTCGTCGAGAGTGACGCCGGCGAAGGTCGCGAAGTCCGCCGCCGCCGGCAGCGCGCCCCCGGTGAGCGCCCGGTACCAAATCGGCCCCGCCCGTTCCCAGGCCGCCCCGCCCAGCGCCACCGCCAGCAGATAGAAGGCGTGACTGGGAATGCCGGAGTTGATGTGCACCCCGCCGTTGTCGTCGTCGGTCGCCACGTAGTCGGCCATGTCGGCGACCTGCGGATCCCGGCCCAGCCGGTCGTCGTCGAACGCGGTGCCCGGCGCTTTCAGCGACCGCAGCGCCATTCGTGAGTCGCTGACGACGAGGCCGTCGCCGATCAGCCAGTCGGCCTCGCCGGCGCTCTGCCCGAGCGTGAACTGCTTGACCAGGCTGCCGAGGACGTCGGCGAACGACTCGATCAGCGAACCGGTCTGCCCCGCGAACTCCAGCCCCGAACTCTCCAGCAGGATGTGGGTGAGCTCGTGCGCCATGATGTCCAGATGCGGCGCGAACGGCCCGAAGTTCACCCCGTCGCCGTCCCCGATGACGATGTGCCGCCCATCCCAGTAGACATTGGCGTAGTTCTTCCCGAAGTGGACCACCGCCCGGAGCGTCCCGCCGGCGTCCGCCACCAGATCCCGCCCGAGCGCCTCCCGATAGAACCGCACGGTGTGCGTCATCGCGGCGAAGGCATCCTCGACGGCCGGATCCGCGCTCGGCGGCCCGTCCTCGGTGCGTACCGGCCGGGTCGGGATCGTCCGGAGGTTCCCGGCGTCGTAGACCCGCAGCGCGGCGCTTTCCGGAACCGGCGCGACCGGTACGGCGGCGGGAGCCTCCAGCGCGGGTCGCCGGCCCACGGCTCGTTGCAGATCCACCATCTGGGAGAGAAGCGAGACCGGCACGTTCCCCAGCGGCGGCGCGGCCGGGTTCCGCGACGGTGCCGCCGCGGACAGGCGCGCGACGACCTTGTGCAGTTGCGCGGCCGGAATCATCCCCGCCGTGCCGACCGAGCGAAGCGCCTCGTTCAACAGGCCGACATTCACCAGCAGCAACTCCTCGGCGTCCGGCTTGCTGAGCGACCGGCCCTGGGCGATGTAGGCCACGGCCTCCAATGCCGCGTAGCCGCGGCTCACGGTTTGGAAAAGGTCCGTCTCCCGGGTACGCGCGAGGACCTCGCTGTTGGCGTCCCATGCTTTCCGGCTGGTCGCCGCGGCCGGCCAGACCCCCATCGACCGGTAGAAGGCAACGATCGCGGAATTGCTCTCCAGCTCCGCGTAGACGAGCCGGGCGGCGGTGCGGCGCGACGTGCGGGCGCGCAACATGGCCCCGACACCGGTCGCAACGGCCCCGCCGATCGCCCCGATGACGGCGATCGCCACCGCGCCGACGTCCATGGCTGAGCATGGCGACGCCCGGCCGCCCCGCACAACCACGGTGTCCAGAAGACGACTACGCCGTCGCCCGACGCCGGCTCGGGCGCTCCGGCTGCCATTGTGGCCAGACCAGACGCAGGGTCACATGGTCTTTTGTGGTCATCAGCCGAACCTACCGGCACGAATTGCCCTGCCCATTGATTTAGCCGCCCGGGGCGTTTAGCTTCCTCAATTAGGAAAGTTTCTTTACTGCCCTGGAGGGCTCATGAGCGGTCTCACCCGCCGCCTCGTCGCCGTGGCTGCTGTGGCCACCTCGATCGTGGCGGTGTCGCCGGTCGCGGCGCAGGCGCACGGCAAGTCGTACGTCAAGGTCGGCTATTTCACGCAATGGGGCATTTACGGCCGCAATTTCCAGCTCAGCAAGGTACAGAATTCCGGCGCGGCGGCCCGCCTGACGCACCTGAACTACGCTTTCGGGACGGTCACCGCGGACGGCGTCTGCGCCTCGGCGGACCCGTGGGCGGATTGGCAGACGCCGTTCTCCGCCGAGCTGAGTGTGGACGGAGTCGGCGACGTCGCGGGGCAGCCGATCGCAGGCAACCTGAATCAGCTCGCCGAGCTCAAGGCGAAGAACCCGAACCTCCGCGTGCTGATCTCGCTCGGCGGATGGACCGGTTCCGCGTACTTCTCGGACGCGGCCCTGACCGATGCCTCCCGCAAGAAGCTGGTCAGCTCCTGCGTCGACCTGTGGATCAAGGGAAACCTGCCCGGCCTCACGCCCGGCGTGGCGGCGAACATCTTCGACGGCGTCGACCTGGACTGGGAGTGGCCGGGCTCGGAAGGCAACGCCGGCAACGTGATCCGGCCCGCGGACAAGCAGAACTTCACGCTGCTCACGGCCGAGTTCCGGGCGCAGCTCGACCGGCTCGGCAAGACCAACCGGAAGCACTACGACCTGACCGCGTTCCTGCCGGCGGCGCCCGCGAAGATCGCGGCCGGGTTCGAGGGCAAGATCTTCAAGTACCTCGACTTCGGAACCGTGCAGGGGTACGACTACCACGGCTCCTGGGAGTCGCGGACCAACCAGCAGTCGTCGCTGTTCGTCCCGAAGGGTGCGCCGGACAACCCCGACTTCTCCGCGGACAACGCGATCAACGCGTGGGTCGCCGCGGGGGCGCCGCGGAACCGGCTGGTCCTCGGGCTGCCCTACTACAGCCAGGGCTGGACCGGCGTGACCGGCGGCGGGAACGGGCGGTTCGAGCCCGCGACCGGCCCGGCGCAGGGCGTCTTCGCGGCCGGCACCGAGGACTACAAGACCGTCAAGAACCTGCCCGGCTTCAAGCTCTACCGCGACTGGCAGGCCGGCAACTCCTGGCTCTTCGACGGCACCACATATTGGACCTACGACGACCCGGCGCAGCTGCTGCAGAAGACCCTCTACATCCGGGCCAAGGGCCTCGGCGGGGCGATGATGTGGTCGCTCGACGGGGACGATGACAACGCGTCGCTGACGAAGGCCGTGAATCTCGGCTTGGTCTCTTGACACGTGGGCGGGGCGGTGCCGCTGAGCGCACCGCCTCGCCCGTTCGGCGCACAGTGATCGACTCATTTCGGCCCGCGTCGTTAGCGTTTCTGGTGGGCCCACATCCCCGGCCCGTGACGAACGAGGAGGTGTGGCTGATGGCCGAGCCCGAATCTCCCGAGGCGGTGTCCGCCGAGCCGATCAAGAGATCCGACCGTAGCCCGTGGAACTGGTTGCTTCTCATTCCGATCGTCGTGCCGCTGCTGACCCCCCTTTACAACCACGACGCACCGCGTATCGCGGGCTTCCCCGCGTTCTACTGGATCCAGTTCCTGTTCATTCTGCTCGGCGTGGCGACCACCGGCATCGTCTACCGGATGACGAGGCGGTGATCCGATGAGCGACCACATCACCGAAATCATCATCTTCACGGCGCTGTTCCTGCTGGTCAGCGGCATGGGCTTCGTAGCGGCCCGGTGGCGGGCGCCGGAGAACATGGCGCACCTCGACGAGTGGGGCCTGGGCGGCCGCAACTTCGGCGCGTGGATCACCTGGTTCCTCGTCGGCGGCGACCTGTACACCGCGTACACCTTCGTCGCGGTGCCCGCGCTGATCTTCGGGGCCGGCGCCGCCGGCTTCTTCGCGGTGCCCTACACCGTGATCATCTACCCGATGTTCTTCCTGATCCTGATCCGGCTCTGGTCGGTATCGCACCGGCACGGCTTCGTCACGCCGGCCGACTTCGTCCGCACCCGGTTCGGCTCGCCGACGCTGGCGCTGCTGGTCGCGATCACCGGCATCGTCGCGACGATGCCGTACATCGCGTTGCAGCTGGTCGGCATCGAGGCGGTCCTCAAGACGATGGGCGTCACCGGCGACAGTTGGTTCGCCCGGCACGCGCCGATCATCATCGCGTTCGCGATCCTCGCCGCGTACACCTACCAGTCCGGCCTGCGGGCGCCCGCGCTGATCGCCTTCGTCAAGGACACGCTGATCTACGTCGTCATCCTGGTGGCGGTGCTTTACCTGCCGTACAAACTGGGCGGCTGGGGCGGCATCTTCGACGCGGCCGACAAGAAATTCCAGGCGACACCGAATCCAGCCGACGGCATTCTGCTCACCGCCAACAACCAGCTTCAGTACGTGACGCTGGCGCTGGGCTCCGCGCTCGCCCTTTTCCTCTACCCGCACAGCGTCACCGGCGTGCTGGCCGGCCGGAACCGTACGGTCATCAAGCGGAACATGTCGGCGCTCCCGGCATACAGTTTCCTGCTCGGCCTGATCGCCCTGCTCGGCTACATGGCCATATCGGCCGGCATCAAACCGCTGCCCGGCGCGAAACCGGGGTCCGTGGACAGCAACACGGTCGTCCCGCTGCTGTTCGACGCGAAGTTCCCGTCCTGGTTCGCCGGCATCGCCTTCGCCGCGATCGGCATCGGCGCGCTCGTGCCGGCCGCCATCATGTCGATCGCCGCGGCCAATCTCTTCACCCGGAACATCTACAAGGAATACCTGAAGCGCGACGCCACGGACGCCGAGCAGGCCAAGGTCTCGAAAATCGCGTCCCTGGTAGTCAAGATCGGCGCGGTCGCCTTCATCGTCTTCCTCGACCCGCAGTTCTCCATCGACCTGCAGCTCATCGGCGGCGTCATCATCCTGCAAACCGCTCCCGCCGTGGCACTGGGCCTTTACACCCGCTGGTTCCACCGCGGCGCCCTGATCGCGGGCTGGGCGAGCGGCATGGCCCTGGCGCTGTGGATGCTCTGGCAGATCCCGAACGCCGCCACCAAGAAGGCCCACTTCGGCGGCTCCGCGTTCCCGCTCAACAAGTTCTGGTTCTTCGACAGCCCGAAGACCATTTACGTGGGCTTCGTGGCGGTCGCGGTCAACCTGCTGGTGGCCGTGCTGGTGACAGTCCTGCTCCGCGCCCTGAAAACCCCGGACGGCGTGGACGGAACCGAATCCGACGACTACTTCGCCGACGAGGGGGACCCGCGAGTGGACAAGAGCGTCACCGCGGTGGAGACCGTTTCCTCCACCTAGTGCTTGACCCGCTCCCGGGTCGGACCGCCGCAACCTCGGATGGGTTGCGGCGGTCGCCTTTTCGCCCTCCGGGAGCTTGATGGTCTGAGTCTGGGGTGGCTGCGTGCTTGGCCAACAGGGTGGCCAGCGATGTCACAAGGATGGCGATCCCGACCCCGGCGAAGGTGAATGCCACCCGGCGTCCCTCCTCCGAGAGATTTGTCGGGTGCCCGATGTCCTCCGCGATCAGGACCGTCGCGGCCACTGCCGCGCAGTACCACGCGTAGTTCACCGCCCGGATCGCTCCCGCCAGCCCGCCCAGGAGCACGATGATCACGCCGAGCGCGATTTTACTGTCGACTCCCAGCAGGAAAGCCGTCGCAACGCCGGCGCCGATTGCCGCTCCGGCCAGGCGCTGAAGGCCCACCAGGGTGGACTGCTGCAGGTTCGGCTTCATCGCGATCAACGCAGCGATGGCCATCCAGTCCCCGTTCGGCAGCTTCAGCCCGAACGTGATCGCGACGGCGAAGGCCACCGCGACAGCCCGGATGACGGCGTACATAATCATTGGTGCAGTTACCGGAACGGGCGTGGTGTCCTGGGGGAACAGCTCCGCCCCAGTTTGCCGGCGCCCCGATTGTCCGCCGGCCAGCCACATGACGCCAATGAAGCCGATCATCAGCGTCGCCCCGATCAGCCAGGCCAACGCCTGCGGCCAGGCAGTCGTTTGCACGTGGTCCGCCTGGTAGGCACGCGGCAGCGCGAGCGCGACGAGAAACCAGATATTCAGCAGCAGCGCGGCGGTGAACCGGTGCGCACCGTATTTCGCCGCCAGGCCGGCCAGCATCGTGACCACGAACGCGGCCAGCACCACCCAGCCCCAGGCCGCACCGCCAAGCCAATAGCCCAGGGCCGTCAGCAACGCGCCCACCACGGCGACCGAGCCCAGGCGCGGCGCCCGGTAGGAGTACTTGCCACCCGGGTCGCACAACCCCGTGAACAGTGCCCCGAATGCCACGCTGAGGAAGTACTTCTCCTGGCCCAGCGCGCCCAGAACGATCAGCGGCAGCAGCATCACCACCAGGCCGGAGATGCCTCTGCGCAGGTCGAACCCCTTGGGGTCCAGCTTGAACACCGCCGACGCCCGAATCGTCGCCATGCCACCCACCTCCGCCTGGCCGGTGTTCAGCTCGGGCTCCCCGAATCAAGCCGCGGCGCCCGGGCGGAGCAAGTCATCCACGGCGATCGTTCCACGCCTGCGGCCGCCAGGCGAGAGACCGAGGCGTACTCGTCGTGGTGTGTACGAGGTTCCACGCGGGTAGAAGACGAACATGGAACTCGGGCCGGGCGAGCCGGCGGCTGGGCCTTGGCGGGTCGAGCCGTTGGCCGGCTTTGCTCGTTCGGTGGCCGAGGCCGCGGGGACGCCGACCGGCCGTCCGCGCATCATCGCGGTGGACGGCCGTGGCGGAGGGGGAAAGACGGCCTTGGCCGAGCGTCTCGGGCAGAGACTGCGGCCCGCGGCTGTCGTTCATTCCGATGATGTGGCATGGGGACATTCACGGTTCGGATGGGACGACTTGATGATCGCCGGAGTCTTGGAGCCGCTCCGCACCGGACGCCAGGTCACCTATCGACCGCCGGGCTGGGACCGGGACGCCCGCGAGGGACACATCGATCTGGACCCGGATGCATCGACAGTGATCATTGAAGGTGTCGGGGTATCCCGTCGAGCGCTGGCACCGCTGATCGATGTCGCCATCTGGATCCAGTCCGACTTCGTCGAGGCCCGGCGCCGCGGGCTGCTGCGCGACATGACCGAGCTACACCGGCAGGAGGCCGAGGCCGAGCGCCTCTGGGACGAGTGGGAGGCCGAGGAAGTGCCGTTCCTGCAGCAAGACCGGCCCTGGCAGCGGGCCGATTTCATCGTTGGCACCGCCTCCTCATTGCCACACAACGCGGAGACCGAGGTAGCCGTGTCCCCGCCGCTCAGGCTGGACCGGCACGGAGGTCGTTCGGCCGACGGTTAGTGGGGCCGTCAAGCGGCGACGAACCGGGTTGGACGGACGAGTCGGCCTGTACGCCGGATTCTGTCCCGGTTTGGGCCGGGGGCGGTCATCCATCTCGGCCCGCCGTCGCCGGCGGGCTCATGCGGCCTACCCGCAGGCTCGGGCGAGCAGCCCTCGAACGCCTGCGCCGGCCGAGGCTCTCGCGAACCCCGGCCTTGCTTGGCCTTGCTCCGGGTGGGGTTTACCTAGCCACCCCGGTCACCCGGGGTGCTGGTGAGCTCTTACCTCACCGTTTCACCCTTACCGGCCACGTGGACCGGCGGTCTGTTTTCTGTGGCACTGTCCCGCGGGTCGCCCCGGGTTGCCGTTAACAACCACCCTGCTCTGCGGAGTCCGGACGTTCCTCGGTGACGCCCGTGAAGGGCGCCGACGCGACCGCCCGGCCGACTCGTCCGTCCGCTCAATGCTACGGATGCGAACCGGCGTGACGATCGCCGACCCCGTAGATTCGAGCGCACCATGGATCTCTCGCACATACTTCTGCTCGTCGTGGCGGGTGTCGCGGCCGGAGGCGTGAACGCGATCGCCGGTGGCGGGTCGCTGATCACGTTTCCCAGCCTGATCGCCACGGGGCTGCCGACCGTCGACGCCAACGTCACCAACTCGGTGTCCGTTTTCCCCGGGTACGTGTCGAGCGTCGTCGGGAGCCGGGCCGATCTTCAAGGGCAAGGGCGGCGGGTACGGGCGATCCTCCCCACCAGCCTCGTCGGGTCGGCGGGCGGGTGTGCGCTGCTGTTGCTCACGCCGGCTCGGGCGTTCGAGCTTGTCGTGCCGTTCCTGGTCCTGGGCGCGGCGGCCACGCTGGCGTTCCAGGAGCGGCTGCGTGGCCTGGTCGGGCACCCGCGGCAGATGTCGCCGCGGCGGGCGGCGGTCACGCTGCAGGTGGTCGTGTTCGTGGGCGCGATCTACGGCGGCTACTTCGGGGCGGCGCTCGGTGTCATGTATGTGGCCGCGCTCGCGCTGATCCTCGACGAGCCCCTGAAGCGGATCAACGCGCTCAAGAACGTCCTGTCGGCGGCGGTCGGGCTGGTCACCGTGGTGGTGTTCGCCATCTTCGCGGACGTGCACTGGGGTGCGGTGCTCATCCTGGCGCCGGCCACGGTCCTCGGCGGGTACGCGGGGGCGAGGCTGGCCCGCCGCCTGCCGGCCCGCGTCCTGCGCTACGTGATCGTCACCTTCGGCACGGTGATCGGTTTGATCCTCCTGTACCGAGCGGTCAAATGAGAGCGGTCAAATGAGAGCAGTCAAATGAGAGCGGTGAAATAAGAACGCTCAGATGAGATCCGACGGGTCCGTGTTGGCGCCGCAGAGGAGGACCACCACCCGCTCCCCGGGGCCGGGCACATAGACGCCCGACGTCAAAGCCGCGTACGCCGCCGCGGTCCCGTGCTCGACCACCAGACGGTAGTCGTCCCACAGGCGGCGCCGGGCGTCGACGATCGCCTTGTCGTCGACGAGCAGCGACACGATCCCGGCATCTTTCGCCAGCCCGAACGCGATCTCCCCGACCCGCCGGGCGCCCAGCGAGTCGGCCGCCACCCCGGAGACCGGCACGTCGACCGGCTCGCCGGCCCGCAGTGCCGTGTGCAGGGCGCAGGAGGTGGCCGGCTCGACCGAGACGACCGATACGTCCGACGCACGCAGGGCGGAGATCATCCCGGCGATCAGGCCACCGCCGCCGACCGCCACCAGGACCGTGTCGAAGCCGCCGGGGATCTGCTCCGTCAGCTCCAGGCCGAGGGTGCCGTTGCCGGCCACCATGTCGGGGTCGTCGTACGCGTGGCAGAAGTACGCGCCGGACGCCCGCGCCCATTCGACCGCCGCGGCGTAGGCCTCGGCGTACTCGTTGCCGGTCTGCACCACCGAGGCGCCCAGTTTGCGAAGTTTGTCGACCTTGACCGCCGGGGCGGCGGACGGCACGTAGACCTCGGCGGGTACGCCCAACTCGGCCGCCGCATACGCCGCGGCCAGGCCCGCGTTGCCGCCCGAGGCCGCGACGATGCCGGCCGAGGGCAGCACGCCCCGGGTGGGGGCCGCGACGATCTGATTCATCATGCCGCGGGTCTTGAAGCTGCCCGCGTGCTGCGTGTGCTCGAGCTTGAACCAGAGCCGGTCGCCGGCCTCGAGGACGGGCGTCCGCCGCACCCGGCCCGCGATGCGCCGGGCCGCCGCTCGTACGTCGGAATTGTGCACCATCGCCACTGACAATAGGGGCAGGCGACCTAAGCGATGCTCCAACTCACCCGCCGGGACGCGACCAGCGATGACTCGCCCACCACGCGGACCAGGTCGAGCAGCCGGTTGGAGAAGCCCCACTCGTTGTCGAACCAGCCGCGCACCTTGACCCCGCCGCTCGCGGTGGTCTGCGTGCCGGACGGATCGAACAGGCAGGACGCCGGATTGTTCTTCACGTCGATCGACACGGTGGGATCCGGATCGTACGCGAGAATGCCGCGCAGCGGTCCGGCGGCGGCCTCGGCCATCGCCCGGTTGACCTCCTCGACGCTGACCGGGCGGTCGGTCTGGCCGGCCAGCTCGGCGAGTGAGCCGATCGGGGTCGGTACGCAGTAGTAGCTGTAACGCATCTCGCCGATCTCGGGCAGCGCCACCCGTACGAGATCGCCGGCCACGTAGTTGTGCGGGATGATGCTCTCGCCGGCGGCCCGGCCGAGCCGCGGGTCCTCGCGGGACGTGCTCATCACCGAGTCCTGCGCCTTCTGCCAGCCCTGGACGGCCAGCATCACCGAGGTGTTCACCGAGCCCAGGCCAAATCGATCCAGCAGCACCTTGGCCATCACCGTCAGCGCGTTGACGCCGCACGAGCCGGGGGAGACCACGTCGTGCTCGGCGGGGTCGTACATGTGGTGGTTGGCGCCGTAGACCAGGAACGCGTCGGGGTCGTCGGCCGAGGCGCTGATCACGACCTTGCGGGCGCCGCCGTGGGTGATGTGGGTGCGGGCCGTGGTGCCGGCCCGGAACCGGCCGGTGGCTTCGATGACGACATCGACGCTGGCGTCGGCCCAGGGTATGCGTTCCGGGCGCGGATGGTGGAAGACGCGGATTGCGTGGTCATTCACGACGAGGTGATCGGTGCGTGCGGTGACGGTGCCGGGAAATGAGCCCCTAATGCTGTCGCGGCGCAGCCCGTACGCCATTTTTTCGGTAGACGCAAGGTCGTTGATCGCGGCAATCGATATTCCACGATGCCCGCCCGCGGCGACTATCCGAGTTACGCTGCGGCCGATGCGGCCCAATCCGTTGATGCCGATCGAAACAGTCATCGAAGGCTCCTAGGCCGCTTGTGATCCTTGCTGACCGTGGCGCCGAGCAGGGCCCGTAACCCCGGCTTCCACTCGCCGTCACACCTTCGACACTATGAGTCGTGCAACTTGCACGTCAACGCAGGGCGTGTCACGGAGCGGTCTAGATCCACATACGACCTGGTGACGCCGGTGTCACGTTCCTGAACAGTCACTCTCGGGCATTGGTGGCCTTTGATGCGAGATCGCTCGGATAGGTGAACGCATCGTGCGGGTTGTCCGCGTCATCCGGATCGACTATGCGTTTTTCGGCCAGGCGTGCCATTTTTCGCGAGAATTTCCACCCGGGCCTGGACGGATCGATATTCCGGAACCGATCACCCGCCGGCGGGGATTCACCGGGCCGGGAACGAGCCGCGGGGGCGGGCCCGGGGGTGCGCCGAGGGATGCAAAACCGATGGCCGGCAACACTAATCCGGGGAGCGTGTCGGCCGATTCTCCGTGGCATGCCCGTACGCACCACCGTCACCGTCCCGCTGCGGTTCCCCGACGGCTACGCCACCACCGCGCAGGTGAGCACGTTCACCGGGCTGGCCGACGGCAAGGAGCACCTGGCGCTGCGGCTCGGCACGCCGGCGGCTACCCCGCTGGTGCGCCTGCACTCGGAGTGCCTGACCGGGGACGTGTTCGGCTCGGAGCGGTGCGACTGCGGGCGGCAGCTGCGCGAGGCGGCCGAGCGGATCACCGAGGTGGGCGGCTACCTGCTGTATCTGCGGCAGGAGGGGCGCGGGATCGGGCTCTACGCCAAGCTCGACGCGTACGCGCTTCAAGATCAAGGGCTGGACACGTACGCGGCGAACCGCGCTCTCGGGCACGGGGATGACGAGCGGGACTACTCGGCGGCGGCGCAGATGCTGACGTCGCTGGACGTCCGGAAGATCGATATCCTCACCAACAACCCGGACAAATCCGCCCAGCTGCGTTCGCTCGGCCTCGAGGTGCGGAACGTGGTCCCGACCGGGGTGTACCAGACCGCGGCGAACGTCCGGTATCTGCAGGCCAAGGTCGAGCAATCTCGGCACACCCTGACGCTGCCGATTGCCGGCTGACGCTCAGATTCCCGCTCCCGCGCCGAACGGAAGGATGTGGGAATCGAGGGAGTGAACGCGCGGATCGCCAACATCCAGAGCCGGATCATCGCGATGCAGACCCAAGCGGCCGGCCGCACCGCCCAGCAGAGCCAGTCGTCCACGACGGCCGGCGTGGCGTCCGGCGACGACTTCGCCAGCTACCTGTCCGATGCCGTCTCGCAGGCACCGGGCTCCAGCCGCGGCTACACGCTGAACAGCAACGGGATTCCGACCGACCTCGAGGCGTACGGGAACGGGCAGATCCCGGCGAGCGCGCTCGAACAGGTCGGCAACACCCGGCACAAACTCTGGGCGCCGGCCGCCGAGGCGCTGACCCGGATGATGTCCGACGCCCAGCGGGCCGGCGTGCACATCGGCATCACCGACTCCTACCGCACGTACGACGAGCAGGTCGATCTGGCCCGCCGCAAGGGGCTGTACTCCCAGGGCGGGCTGGCGGCCAAGCCCGGCACCAGCGAACACGGGTGGGGTATGGCCGCCGACCTCGACCTGGACGCCAAGGCGCTGGCGTGGGTGCGGGCGAACGGCGCGAGCTACGGCTTCTACAACACCGCGCCGCGGGAGAGCTGGCACTGGGGCTTCAAGCCCGGGTCGTCAGACGCCGGCCAGCAGTTCGCCATGCAGTAGCGACAGCCAGCCGTCCGGATGAGCGGCCCAGCGCCGCCACCCGTCCGAGATGCGCTGGAGATCCTCCTGCGTGGCCGCGCCGGTGCGCAGTGCGGTGGTCGCCATCTCGGACTTCAGCACCCGATCCGCCCACATGCCGCCCCACCACGCGCGGTCGGCCGGGGTGGCGAAGCACCACGTGCTCGACGTCGCGGTCAGCTCGGTGAAGCCCGCCGCACGACCCCAGGCGAGCAGCCGGCGTCCGGCGTCCGGCTCGCCGCCGTTGCCGCGGGCGACCCGTTCGTACAGATCCAGCCATTGGGTCAGCTCGGGGAACTCCGGGAACCAGGTGAACGCCGCATAGTCGCTGTCGCGCACCGCCACCACGCCGCCCGGCCGGGTCACCCGGCGCATCTCGCGCAGCGCGGCGACCGGGTCGGTCACGTGCTGCAGCACCTGGTGGGCGTGCACCACGTCGAAGGTGTCGTCGGGGAAGTCGAGCGCGTGCACGTCGCCGACCACGAAGTCGACGGTGGTCAGGCCGCGCCGGGCGATCTCGGCGCGGGCCAGGTCGAGCGCCTCCGCCGTGACCTCCAGCGCGGTCACCCGGGCAGGTGTGACCAGGGTCGCGATGTCGGCAGTGATGGTGCCCGGGCCACATCCGACGTCGAGAACCGAAACTCCGGAAGTCAGCCGCGGCAACACGTATGCCGCCGAATTCTCTGCGGTCCGCCAGCGGTGCGAGCGCAAGACCGACTCGTGATGTCCGTGCGTGTAGGTCGCCATGCCTTCGAAGCTAGCCCCGTTGTCCCTGTATTTGAGAACAAAATCCCATCATCCGGTACGCGGTGAGTTAAGTGATTTCTTCCTGGGCACGTCAGGCCGTACTTTTGTCGGCATGAGAATCGGCATCGTGGGCGCGACGGGGCAGGTGGGCGGCGTCATGCGTCGCATTCTGGCCGAGCGCCAGTTCCCCGTTGAGCAGCTCCGCCTTTTCGCGTCCTCCCGCAGCGCCGGTCGCGCGCTGCCGTGGGGTGACGGCGAGGTCACCGTGGAGGACGCGGCCACCGCGGACTACCGCGGGCTGGACATCGTGATCTTCTCGGCCGGCAAGGGCAGCTCGAAGGAGCTGGCGCCGCGCGTCGCCGCGGCCGGTGCCGTGGTCATCGACAACTCGTCGGCCTGGCGGATGGACCCGGAGGTCCCGCTGGTGGTCAGCGAGGTGAACCCGGACGCCGCCCGCAACCGGCCGAAGGGCATCATCGCCAACCCGAACTGCACCACCATGGCCGCGATGCCGGTGCTGCGTCCGCTGCACGACGAGGCCGGTCTCGTCGCGCTGGTCGCCACCACGTACCAGGCCGTCTCCGGCGCCGGGCTGGCCGGCGTGAGCGAGCTCGACGAGCAGGTGAAAAAGGTGGTCGACCGGGCCACCGAGCTGACCCACGACGGCTCCGCCGTGGAGTTCCCGGCGCCCCGCTCGTTCGCCAAGAACATCGCCTTCAACGTGCTGCCGCTGGCCGGCTCGATCGTCGACGACGGCCGCGACGAGACCGACGAGGAGCAGAAACTGCGCAACGAGAGTCGCAAGATTCTCGGCCTCCCGTCGCTGCTGGTCTCCGGCACCTGCGTCCGTGTCCCGGTCTTCACCGGCCACTCGCTGCAGATCAACGCGCGCTTTGCCCGGCCCCTGTCGCCGGCCCGGGCCCGCGAGCTGCTCGCGGTGGCTCCCGGGGTGGAGCTCTCCGACGTGCCGACCCCGCTCGAGGCGGCCGGTCGCGACGCCTCCTACGTCGGCCGCATCCGGACCGACGAGACGGTGGAGAACGGGCTCGCGCTCTTCGTCTCCAACGACAACCTGCGCAAGGGTGCCGCGCTGAACGCGGTGCAGGTCGCCGAGTTGATCGCCGCCGAGCTGCGCTGACGCATTCCGGCAACAGACCGCCCCGGGCCGTAGGAGGCCCGGGGCGGTTTTTTTGTGGAGCCGGGATCATATCCAATGTGGAAATCTCGGACTTTTTACCCGAATCGGTGGCGGATGGCCGGTTTGAGGTGCACAGTGATGGCATGAACGACAGTGGGCTCGGCGGGGGTTACTTCTGGTGCCTCCGCGACAGCCGCGTCGAGACCGGCGACGACCTGTGTCCCGCCCAGTACCGGCTCGGCCCCTACGCCACGGCTGACGAAGCGACGCGGGCACTCGAGACGGTCGAGAAGCGCAATGCCGAGTGGGATGCCGAGGATGCTCGCTGGACTGGGGAGGAAAGCTAGCACCGGCGCCGACCCCCTGTGTCCAAGCCGGAATTCGCAGTCTCCAGGCGGAGACGAGCCCGCAGTCATTCGCAAGGAGGAACACCCAGATGGCCGCTGCCAAAGAGGCTCCGACCAGAGCAAAAACGGGCGCCGGGAAGACGAAGCCGGCGGTGAGTGAGGTGGCGGCCGCGGCCGCCGGGACGGCTACGGTCCGCACGACCACCACGACGCGGCCGGCGGTGCCCAAGCCGAGCACGCCGTCCCGGGGCGGTGCCGCGGCGGGGAAGCCGCCGGCCGCCGGGAAGTCCGCGGGCAAGAAGGTGACCGCCGCCAAGCGACGGGCCTCGGCCACGCCGGCTGCGACCCAAGTGACGGCCGAGAAAACGATAGGCGGGAAAGCGGCCAGGATTGCGACCAAGCCGGCCGCGAAGTCGGCGTCGGGCAACCGGCGGCCGGTCACCCCGCGGCGGACTGCGGCGGCGGTGAGCCCGTGGCCGGGCATCATGTCGGCGTCGATTCCGCCGGAGCCCACGCCGGCGGCGGACATGGACGAGTCGATGCCGACGTCGCCGGCGCCGGAGTCGGCGACGTCGACGTCGACGGACGAGCGGACCGAGACGGGTGTCCGGCCGGCGAACCTGCCGGTGCGGTACGGCCTGGCCCCGGACATGCCCTCGGTGCTCGGGTCGATCAGCGGGATGCCGGTGGTCACGCCCGATCCGGAGGTGAAGAAGCCGCCGGCGACGCCAACCCGGGCGGTGGCTACGCCGGCGCCACCGGCGGAGACCGCGGCGACCCGGCCGGCGGCCACGACGACTCGGCCGACCCCCTCGGCGGCGACGACGGCGATCACGACGACTCGGCCGACCCCCTCGGCGGCGACGACGGCGATCACGACGACCCGGCCGACCCCCTCGGCGGCGAAGAAGACGGCGGCGAAGAAGACGGCGGCCAAGACGACCCGGCCGACCACGTCGACGGCGAAGAAGACGGCGGCCAAGACGACCCGGCCGACCACGTCCACGGCGAAGAAGACGGCGGCGAAGGTGGGCACGGTGGCTAACAGGACGGCCGCGAAGGCGGGCACGGCGACGAAGAAGACCGCGGCGAAGGCCGCGGCGACCAGGACAACCGCGGTCAAGAAAGCGACCGCGGTCAAGAGCGCGACTGCGGTAAAGAAGGCGGCGGCTGTGATGGCAAAGACCGCGCCGGCCGGCAAGAGCACGGCCAAAAAGGCGCCGGCCACCAAGGTGGCTATGACGAAGGCGGCGGCGGCCAAGAAGGCGGCGGCCAAGAAGGCGGCGGCCAAGAAGACCGCGGCCAAGAAGACCGCGACCAAGGCGGCGACCGCCACCCGAGCCGCCACGGCGAGCACGGCTGCGGCGGCGCGGGCGGCGACGAAGACGGCAGCCGCCAAGAAGACGGCCGCCAAGAAGACCGCTGCCAAGAAGACGGCGACCCGGGCGACCGCGGCCAAGGCGACTGTTGCCAAGAAGACGGCAGCCAAGAAGACGGCTGCCAAGGCGACGGCTGCCAAGCGGACGGCGACGAAGGCGACCGCGGCCAAGGCGACTGCTGCCAAGAAGGTGGCTGCCAAGAAGACGGCGACGAAGGCGACCGCTGCCAAGAAGGTGGCTGCCAAGAAGACGGTCGCCAAGAAGACGGTTGCCAAGAAGACAGCGACGAGGGCGACCGCGGCCAAGGCGACTGCTGCCAAGAAGGTGGCTGCCAAGAAGACGGTTGCCAAGAAGACCGCTGCCAAGGCCACGGCGGCCAAGACGGCCATGGCGAGGAGGACGGCGACCGCGGCAAAGAGCGCGGCGGCCAAGGCGGTCAAGGCCTCGAAGACGGCCAAGAAGGCGGCCTCCAAGGCGCCGGCTCGCACGGCGGCCACCAAGGCGGCGGCTACCAAGGCAGCGGCCAAGAAGGTCGCGGCCAAGAAGGTCGCGAAGCGGGCTCCCGCCAAGAAGGCTCCGGCCAGGAAGACCGCGGCCAAGGCGCCGGCGACCAAGGCAACCCGGGCGAGGGCGACGACGACCCGGGCGACCGGGACCAAGGTGACCGCGACCCGGGCGACGGCGACCAGGACCGCCGCCAAGGCGACCAGGACCGGGTCGATGGCGGCCAAGGCGGCCAACACCCGGGCGCCGGCCAAGGCGGCCAAGCGGTCGGCGACGAACAGGTCGGCAACCGCGCGGGGCCGGGCCGCCAAGACCACGAATGTCGCCAAGGCGACCAACGTGGCGAAGGCGACGCCGACCGCGAAGACGTCGCGGACCAACGCGCCCAAGGTGGCCAAGGCGGCGACCGGCGCGGCGGTCCGGAAGGCCGCGGCCCGCAATGCGCCGCGGGCGACGTCCGGGCGTACGGCTGCTGGACGGAAGGTCGCCGCCAAGCGCGCGTGATCCGATGGTTTGTCCCGATGGCCACGCCATGTGCGTGGCCATCGGCGTCGGTGCTGGTAGTAATGAGCGGTGCCGATCAAGAGGGTGTGGGCGCCGCAGATCGACTTCTCGGTGCTGCGCAGGGAGTTGCGGCTGCCGGCTGAGTTTCCGCCGGCGGCGCTGGACGAGGCCGCCGAGTCCGCGGCGCGGCCCGCGCGGCCCGCGACCGACCTGACCGACGTGCCGTTCGTGACGATCGACCCGGCCGCGTCGCGCGACCTCGACCAGGCCATGCACCTGAGCCGGCGGGACGGCGGCGGCTACCGGGTGCGGTACGCGATCGCCGACGTCGCCTCGTTCGTCCGGCCGGGCGGCCCGCTGGAGGCGGAGACCTGGGTGCGCGGGCAGACCGTGTACCTGCCGGACGGGCGGATCCCGCTGCACCCCGAGGTGCTCGGGGAGGGCGCGGCCAGCCTGCTGCCGGACGGGGACCGGCCCGCGGTGGTGTGGACCATCGACCTCGACAGCTCGGGCGAGACGGCCGGCATCGGGCTCGAGCGGGCGCTGGTGCGCAGCCGGGCCAAGCTCGACTACGCGACCGTGCAGGGGCAGGTCGACGCGGGCACCGCGGCCGAACCCGTCGCGCTGCTGCCCGAACTGGGCCGGCTGCTCGCCGAGCGGGCCGCGGCCCGGGGCGCGGTCAACCTGCCGCTGCCCGAGCAGGAGGTGGAGCGGGACGGCGGCGGCTGGCGGCTGGTGCTGCGGGCGCCGCTCGCGGTCGAGGAGCACAACGCGCAGATCTCGCTGCTCACCGGCGTGGCCGCGGCGACCCTGATGCTGCGCGGCGGGGTCGGGCTGCTGCGGACCATGCCGGCGGCCCGGCCCGAGGCGGTGGCGAAGCTGCGGGCGGCGGCCGGGTCGCTGGGCGTCGACTGGCCGGACGGCGCCTCGGTCGGCGCGGTGGTGGCCGGGGTCGATCCGGGCACGCCGCGCGGGGCGGCCTTCCTCGACCAGGCGGCCGAGTTGCTGCGTGGGGCGGCGTACACGCCGTTCGACGGTACGCCGCCGGCCGACACCGGGCACGGTGGCGTGGGCGCGGCGTACGCGCACGTCACGGCCCCGCTGCGGCGGCTCGCCGACCGGTACGCGACCGAGGTGTGCCTGGCGCTCGTGGCCGGCGCCGAGGTGCCCGCGTGGGCGCGGGAGGCGCTGCCGAGGCTGCCCAAGGCAATGGGCGACAGCGACCGGCTGGCCGGCGCCGCGGGCCGGGGCGCGATCGACCTGGCCGAGGCGGTGCTGCTGACCGGGCGGGTGGGGGAGAGCTTCGACGTGGGCGTGGTCGACCGGGACGAGCCGCGCGGGAATCGTGCGCCGGGCGGGACGGTCGCGCTCGACGAGCCGGCGGTGCGGGCGCGCTGCCTCGGCGACCTGCCGCTGGGCGAGCGGATCAGGGCGCGGCTCACCGTCGCCGACCCGGCCGCGCGCCGCGTGGAGTTCGAACGCGTGCCGTGACGGCGCGGCCCGACCTCGTACGTCGGGAAGGTCTCAGGAAATGCAGGCGCAGATGATGAGCGCGGCGCCGAAGTGGGTCGCGGCCGAGACCAGCGCGCCGCCGTGGCGGTCGGGCGTGCAGATGACGTCGCCGAGCTTGCCGGGGGTCATCCAGTCGAGCACCAGGAACGCCAGGCCCATGATCCCGATGCCGACGAGGCCGAAGATGACCGTGGAGGCGAGGCCCTGGCCGAACGAGTCGTAGCTGGTGAAGATCGCGGTGAACACGATCAGGGCGATGCCCAGCTGGTTGGCCGCGAGCAGCAGCGACGCGTTGGGGTTGCGGTCGGTCCAGATCAGGTCGCGCAGCTTCCCGGGGGTGAGCCAGTCGATCAGGACGTATCCGAGGGCCATCAGGCCGATGCCGATGAGTCCGAACACGATGCTGCGGCCAGCACCCTCGAGCAGATCTTGCAGCACGGTCTCTCCTTCAGCGAAGTCAGACAGACCGTACAAGAACAGCTCTACAGTTCTACAGCGCTCCGAGATAACGTTCCCGCTCGTACGGGGTGACCTCGCGGCGGTACTGCTCCCACTCGGCGGTCTTGTTCCGCAGGAAGAAGTCGAAGACGTGCTCGCCGAGCACCTCGGCGACGAGCTCCGACTTGCCCATCACGTCGATCGCCTCGGACAGGTTTTCCGGCAGGGCGTCGTAGCCCATCGCCTTGCGCTCGGCGGGGGAGAGCGACCAGACGTCGTCCTCGGCGCCGGGCGGCAACTCGTACCCCTCCTCGATGCCCTTGAGGCCGGCGCCGAGCATGACCGCGAAGGCGAGGTAGGGGTTGGTCGCCGAGTCGATCGAGCGGACCTCGACGCGGGCCGAGTTGGGCTTGCCGAACGCGGGAACCCGGACCAGGGCGCTGCGGTTGAGGTGGCCCCAGCTGACGAACGCGGGGGACTCGGTGATCGCGTTGGGCAGCTGGAGCGGGAACAGCCGCTTGTACGAGTTGACCCACTGGTTGGTGACCGCGGTGTACTCCCGGGCGTGCACCAGCAGGCCGGCGATGAACGCGCGGGCCGTCTTGGACAGCTTCTGCGGGTCGTCGGCGTCGTAGAACGCGTTGCGCTCGCCCTCGAACAGCGACAGATGCGTGTGCATGCCGCTGCCGGGCTGGTCGGTGTACGGCTTCGGCATGAAGGTCGCGCGGACGCCCTGGGAGAGCGCCACCTCCTTGACCACGTGCCGGAAGGTCATGATGTTGTCGGCGGTGGTCAGCGCGTCGGCGTAGCGGAGGTCGATCTCCTGCTGGCCGGGGGCGACCTCGTGGTGGCTGAACTCGACCGAGATGCCGATCCGCTCGAGCGCGAGCACGGCCTGTCGGCGGAAGTCGCGGGCCACCGAGTGGGTGGTGTGGTCGAAGTAGCCGCCGGTGTCCACCGGGACCGGGACCGAGCCGTCCAGCGGGCCGTCCTGCACCAGGAAGAACTCGACCTCGGGGTGGGTGTAGAAGGTGAACCCCTTCTCCGCCGCCCGGGCCAGCGCGCGGCGCAGCACGTGGCGCGGGTCGGCCCAGGCCGCGCTGCCGTCGGGGAGCAGGATGTCGCAGAACATCCGGGCGCTCTCGCCGCTGGCCCCGCCCTCGAACGGGAAGACCTGGAACGTGGTGGGGTCGGGCATGGCGACCATGTCGGACTCGTACACCCGGGCGAAGCCCTCGATCGCCGAGCCGTCGATGCCGATGCCCTCCTCGAAGGCGGACTCGAGCTCGGCGGGCGCGACCGAGACGCTCTTCAGGGTGCCGAGGACGTCGGTGAACCAGAGCCGGACAAAACGGATGTCGCGCTCCTCCAGTGTGCGAAGCACGAACTCCTGCTGTCGGTCCACGGTCACTCCTGGTCGATCCGGCCCTGACGAGCCAGTGTCACCCGGCTCCGTTACACCGAGATTACGCGGGCCTGGTGCCGCCGCGGCGTCCCGGGTGCCGTCCGTGCGGAAGAATGAGCGGCATGCCCACGCTGCGGATTGCCCTGGCTCAGGTGAACTCGACGGTCGGTGAGATCGCCGGAAACGCGGCGGCGGTTCGCCGCTGGTCCCGGCTCGCCGCGGACGCCGGTGCCCAGGTCGTCGCCTTCCCGGAGATGATGCTGACCGGCTACCCGATCGAAGACCTGGTATTTCGGGACTCATTCGTCAATTCGTCGATATCTGCCACGTCCTCGCTGGCCGCCGATCTTGCGGCGGACGGGCTCGGCGATCTCGCGGTGGTCGTCGGATACGTGGACGCCGATGGGCCTGCGGCAACCAGTTCGGAGGCCACGCCGGGGCGGGGCCGCCGAGACGCTTCCGCCCTGCTGCATGGCGGACAAGTGCGGGCAAAATACTACAAACACCATTTACCTAACTACGGGGTCTTCGACGAGGACCGCTATTTCGAGCCGGGGCGGTCGCTGACCGTGGTGCGGTTCGGCGGCGTGGACATCGCGCTGACCGTGTGCGAGGACATCTGGCAGGCCGGCGGGCCGTTCACCGCGGCGCGGCGAGCTGGCGCCGGCCTGGTGCTCAACATCAACGCCTCGCCGTACGAGCTGAACAAGGACGACGTGCGGCTGCCGCTGGTGATGCGGCGGGCGGCGGAGGCCGGCGCGACGGTCGCCTACGTGAACGCCGTCGGCGCACAGGACGAGCTGGTCTTCGACGGCGACTCGATGATCGTGACGGCCGGTGGTGAGCTGCTGGCCCGGGCCGGGCAGTTCACCGAGGAGTTGCTGATCCACGACCTGCCGCTGCCGGCCGCGGACGCCACTCCGAACAAGGCGGAGAAGACCGACGCCGAGCCGTTGCCGATCGTCGAGCAGTGGATCGACGACGAGATGGAGATCGAGCGCGTCGTCCTGGACGCGTCGCCGCGACCCGCGCATCGGGACAAGAAGGATGGCGGGATCGCGGAGCGGATCGTCGACGAGGCCGAGGTGTGGTCCGCGCTGGTCCTGGGGCTTCGAGACTATGTCAACAAAAATGGCTTTAGATCGGTTATTTTCGGGCTTTCTGGTGGAATTGACTCGGCGGTCGTCGCCGCGATCGCCGTCGACGCGCTGGGTCCCGATCGGGTCTTCGCGGTCTCGATGCCGAGCAGCCACTCCTCCGCGGGGTCCCGGGACGACGCCGCCGACCTGGCCAAGCGCACCGGCATCGACTACCGGGCCGAGGCGATCCAGCCGATGGTCGACGCGTTCCTGGCGAACATGGCGCTCGCCGGCCTGGCCGTGGAGAACCTGCAGGCCCGGGTCCGGGGCGTGATCCTGATGGCGCTGTCGAACCAGGAGGGCCACCTCGTCCTCACCACCGGCAACAAGAGTGAGCTCGCGGTCGGCTACTCCACGCTCTACGGCGACTCGGTCGGCGGCTTCAACCCGCTCAAGGACGTGCCGAAGACCATGGTCTACCGGCTGGCCCGCTGGCGGAACACGCAGGGCGAGCCGCCCATCCCGGAAAACTCGATCACCAAGCCGCCGAGCGCCGAGCTGCGTCCCGACCAGAAGGACTCCGACTCGCTGCCCGAGTACGACCTGCTCGACCCGATCATCAAGGGCTATGTGGATCATGACCTCGGACGGGCTCAGCTGATCGCGGCGGGGAACGATCCGGCCCTGGTCGACCGGGTGCTGCGCATGGTCGACCTGGCCGAGTACAAACGCCGGCAGTCGGCGCCCGGACCCAAGATCTCCGGCAAGGCGTTCGGCCGCGACCGGCGCCTTCCTATTACCAACAGGTTTCGAGAAGGTTTGTGAGAACGTCCACTGACCCCTGACCGAGCGGCCATCCCGGGTGCGACGATTGCCGGACCCGGGGACCGCACTTCGCGGCCTCGAGGGAAGGAGAGATCATGTCGGACATTCCCACCCTGTACGGCGGCCCGCCGACCCGACGGGTACGCACCCGCGACCTGATCGCCGCCAAGTCCCGCGGCGACCGCTGGCCGATGCTGACCTCCTACGACCAGTACACCGCGTCGATCTTCGACCAGAACGGCGTACCGGTCTTGCTGGTGGGCGACTCGGCGGCCAACAACGTGTTCGGCTACGAGACCACCCTGCCGGTCACCGTCGACGAGCTGCTGCCGCTGGTCCGCGCGGTCGTGCGGGCCACCAGGACCGCGCTGATCGTCGCCGACCTGCCGTTCGGCAGCTACGAGGAGGGCCCGACCCAGGCCCTGCGCACCGCCGTCCGGTTCATGAAGGAGGGCGGCGCGCACGCGGTCAAGCTCGAGGGCGGCCGCCGCGTCGCCGCCCAGATCGAGGCGCTGACCGGGGCCGGCATCCCGGTGATGGGCCACGTCGGCTTCACGCCGCAGAGCGAGCACACCATCGGCGGCTACCGCGTCCAGGGCCGCGAGAACGAGGGCGCCCAGGTGCTGGCCGACGCCCGCGCGGTCGCCGACGCGGGCGCGTTCGCGGTGGTCCTCGAGATGGTCCCCGGCGAGGTGGCGAAGACGGTCACCAAGGAGCTGTCGATCCCGACCGTGGGCATCGGCGCCGGCCCGGACACCGACGCGCAGGTGCTGGTCTGGCAGGACATGGCCGGCCTGCGCACCGGCCACATGCCGCGCTTCGTGAAGCAGTACGCCGACCTGGCAGGTGCCCTCGCGCACGCGACCCAGCAGTTCGCGGCCGAGGTGCGCGGCGGCGAGTTCCCGGCCGCGGAGCACACCTTCTGAAAGATCCTTGTTGCCGTACGAGTGGCGCCCGGTCCCGCGGTCCGCGAGGCCGGGCGCTGCCGTCCCGTCTGCCGTCCTCGAACGAGGGGTTTTGCCGTTCGGCCGGTACCGGGACCCCGGCCGCGCCATAGTATTCGCGGAGCCGCAACCGGCCTCGAACTGGACCGCGCATGATAAGTGGGGAGTGACTATCGTGCAGGCCGTCCGCGCCGTTTCCGACCTGATCGTGCACGACCACCTGTGCTTCGTGTACGACCGGGACGCCGAGGCTCGTCAGGGTCTGCTCGACTTCGCGGTGGCCGGGCTCGCCCGCCAGGAGCGGGTCCACGTCTACATCGAACCCGGAGCGCCGGGCGCCGCGATCGAGGACGACCTGCGCGCCGTCGGCCTGCCGGTGGACGACCTGGTGGGTGCCGGGATGCTGGCGGTCGGCCCCGCCCGGGACACCCGCCCGGCCGACGCCGGCGGGTTGCTGGAGGCCTTCGCCGCCGACACCCGAACGGCCCTGAACGAAGGACTCGCCGGCCTTCGGGTGTACCTCGAGACCCGGTGCCTCCTCGACCAGCCCCGGGCCCGGACCGCGTGGCCCGAGTACGAGCTGCGCGCCGACCTGCTCGCCAAGCAACTCCCGATCACCGTGGTCTGCGCCTACGACGTCCGCGAGTGGACCCCCGGTGACCTGGCCCTGGCCGAGACGGTCCACACCCGAAGATCGCGCGACGCCGGCGCCTTCCGGATGCACGCCGGCCGGGACGGCACCCTCCGGCTGTCCGGCGAGATCGACCTGCTCACCGCCGAGCAGGTGTACCGGCTCCTGGTCGAGACCGCGCCGAGCCGGCCGACCGCGGTCCTCGACGTGAGCGGGGTGAGTTTCGTCGACGTCAGCGGCGCCCGCAGCATCGGCACCGCGTGCGAGGCCATCGCCGGCCGGCACGGGCCGACCCGCCTGCGGGCCGCGCCACCGCTGCTCCGCAAGATCTGGGAGTCGACCACCTGGTCGTCCTTCTTCCCGAGCGTGCGGCTCGAGGATTGACCATGACCGGTCCGACCCTGCGGCACGAGGCCCTCATCTACGACGACGACGAGAAGTTCGTCGCGGCGTTGACGCCGTTCCTCGCCGAGGGCCTGCGCCGGCGGGAGGCCGCCGTCGCGGTCGTTCCCGGCCACAACACCGACCTGCTGCGGCGGAGCCTCGGCGCGGCGGCGGAGCGGGTCACCTTCATCGACAGCGACGTCTGGTACCAGCGGCCGGCGTCGACGATCGCCGGGTGGAAAGACCTGGTGGGCGCCGCGATGGAGCGCGGCCACCCGTCGGTGCGCATCGTCGGCGAGGTCGCCTTCGGCCCGGGCGAGCGGCACGACAGCTGGACCAGGTACGAGTCGGCGATCAACGACGTGTTCGCCACCGTGCCCGCCTGGGTGATCTGCCCGTACGACGCCCGCCGGCTGCCGCACCGGGTGGTGCACGACGCCCTGCGGACCCATCCGGTCGTCGCGCCCGCCGGAGGCGACCACGGCGATCTCTACCAGGAGCCCGATCAGCTGCTACGGATCATGGAGGAGCCACCGCCGCCGGTCAGCGGGGCGCCGCTGGTGGTGATGAGCCTGACCGATCCGCCGTCGGTACGGCGGGCTCGCCGGGCGATCGAGGCGATCGCCCGCCACCTGGGCTGGCAGCACGCGGCCATCAGCGACCTGCTGCTGGTGGTGAGCGAGGTGGCGCTCAACAGCCTGGCGCACGGCGGCGGCGACCGGCGCATGCACGTCTGGGTCGAGCGGGCGGCGATCACCTGCGAGGTGACGGACGACGGGGACGGGCCGGCCGACCCGCTCGTCGGGTACCGCCCGCCGGAGAACCCGTGCCGCGCGGGTGCCGGGCTGTGGATCGCCAATCAGCTCAGCGACTGGCTCGCCATCGAGCACCGCGATGGCGTCACCCGGGTGCGGTTCCGGTGTGGCCGGTGAGGCCGCCGCACCGGCGACCCACTCCCCGGCGGTCGGCCACCTAAGGCCGGTCGGCGGGTCGGTGGCCTCCGGCGGGGCCGGTCGGTGCCCGCCGACGCGGCTGTCAGTGGCCGCCGGCGCGGCTGTCAGTGGCCGCCGGTCCGGCTGTCAGTGGCCGTCGGTCCGGCTGTCAGTGGCCGTCGGTCCGGCTGTCAGTGGCCGCCGGCGCGGCTGTCGGTGGCCGCTGGTGCGGCTGTCAGTGGCCGCCGGTGCGGCCGAAGTCGCCGATGGCGGTGGAGCCGCTGCGGCGCACCTCGGGGAGGTCCTCGATGATCGCGGCGCTCACCAGCACGACCACGACCGCGGCCAGCTGGAAGACGGCACGCACCTGGCCGAGCGGGATCGTGGCCAGGACGACCGCGGCGCAGGCCAGGCGGTGGTAGACGCCGCGCAGGCGCAGCTGGGCCAGGAACGCGGCGTGCCCGAGCAGGTAGATGGCGACGCCGCCGGCCAGCGCCACGGCCTCGGACCAGTGCAGTGGTTCCCAGGCGTGCAGGGCCGTCTTCTTGATGCCGACCGCGGCGATCACGATGCCCAGCAGAATCGGGTAGTGGGCGTAGCCCCAGGCCTGCAAGGCGAGGCGGCCGCGGCGGTGCGGATCGTCGGTGCTTGCCAGCACGTGCTCGGCGCGGGCGTCGTCGCCGGCGAAGTAGAACCACCACAGGTAGTAGGCGACGCAGAGGCCCAGCAGCGCCACCAGGATCTCGACGAACCCGAGGTGGAGGCCGGTGAACCCGGCACCGATCGCGATGATCGACTCGCCGATCGCGATGATGACCACCAGGCCGTGCCGCTCGGCGAAGTGGCCCGCCGAGATCGTGTGCATCTCGATCTTGTGTACGTAGCTGCTGGTGATCTGCACGGCCGGGGCGGCCAGCCAGAGCAGATGCCGCCACGGCTCGGGCACCAGGCCGCCGGCCAGCACCAGCAGCGCGGCCAGGATGTTGAGCGGGCCGAGCACCCGCAGCGCCTGCCGGGCGTCCGGGCCGGCGGTGCGGAACAGCAGCGTGTGCACCACGTTGACGACCAGGTAGCTGACGCCGAACAGCCAGCCGTATTCGCCGAACGCCCCGGGGATCGCCAGCGCCATCACCAGGAAACCGGCCATCCCGGTCAGCAGCAGCGTGCGCCGGGTGGTCGAGTTCGGCGCGACCGCGTTGGTGAGCCACGCGTAGCCGGAGTACATCCACCAGACCACGGCCAGGATCAGTAGGACGTCGCCGAGCGTGCGCCAGCTCAGGTCCGCGGCGAGCGTCGCGGCGAGCTGGGTGATCGTGAAGACGAAGACGAGGTCGAAGAACAGTTCCAGCGTCGACACCCGGACAGCGGGCGAGGGCTCGGCCATTGCCGCAGCCTAGGTGGTCCGCCGAATTCTGTCGTACCCCTTCCGTAGCGTGTGCGACGTGAATCGCACCGACCGCTTGTACGCCCTCGTCGAGGAGCTCCGCGCCGTCGCGCCGCGACCGCGCAGTGCCCGCTGGCTCGCCGACCGGTTCGAGGTCAGCGTGCGCACGGTGGAGCGTGACATCTCCGCCCTCCAGCAGTCCGGCACCCCGGTGTATGCGGAGACCGGCCGCACCGGCGGGTATTGCCTGGACCGCGCGCACACCCTGCCGCCGGTCAATTTCACCGCGGCCGAGGCGGTCGCGATGGCCCTCGCGCTGCACCGGCTCGACGGCACACCGTTCCACGGCCCGGCCTCGACGGCGCTGCGCAAGCTGGTCGTCGCCATGCCGCCGGCCGACGCGGCCGCGGCCCGCGAGCTGGCCGGCCGGGTCCACCTGGTCGGCGGCGGCCCGGCCGCCACGGTGCCGCGGGTCATCGCCGACGCGCTACAGCTGCGGCGGGTGCTGCGCATCCGCTACGAGGACCGCGGCGGCAGCGACAGCGTGCGCGAGATCGAGCCGCTGGCCTTCATCGGCACGCCCACCCATTGGTATCTGGCGGCCTACTGCCGGCTGCGCGAGTCGATGCGCGCCTTCCGCACCGACCGGATCGCCTCGGTCACGGTGACGGCCGAGGTGCCACCGGTGCGGCTGGTCGAGCCGGAGGCCTTCGACATCCCCAACAACGCCGTCCACAGCCTCACGCTCGGCTGAGCCACCGACGGCCCGCGCCGCGGCCGACCAGCGGGCCGTGCGGCTCACGTCAGCCCGTGCGACCGGTCGGTGGGTCGCGCGGCCGATCGGTGGGTCGCGCGGCCGATCGGTGGGTCGCGCGGCCGATTTGCGGGGTCGCGCGGCCGATCGGCCGGGCGCGGCTCACGGCAGCCGGTGCGGCCGATCGGTGGGTCGCGCGGCCGATTTGTGGGGTGGCGCGGCCGATCAGCCGGGCATGCGGCTCACGGCAGCCCGTGCGGCCGATCGGTGGGTCGCGCGGCCGATTTGTGGGGTCGCGTGGCCGGTCAGCCGGGCGCGTGGCCGATCAGCCGGGCGCGCGGCTCGCGGCGGGCCGGGTTGGCTCGCCGCGGTCGCGCCGCTCGCAGGGCTGGGCTGGCGTTGGTGCGCGGGCTGCAGCCCGGGTGGGCCGTGTAGCTCACCGCGGGCCGTGCCACTCGGGGGCTGGGGTGGCCTTGGTGCGCGGACCGCAGCCCGGCGTTGTCACTCGCCGCGGGTCGGCGGGGTGAAGACGGCGAACTGGTTGCCCGACGGGTCGAGCAGTTGGGCGAAGGCCAGGCCGTCCGGGGTCGTCTGGGGCGCGACCAGCACCTTGCCGCCGGCCGCCTCGGCCGCCTTGCAGGTTGCGTCCAGGTCGGCGACCAGGATGTAGAAGACGGCGTAGTTGGGGACCTTGCCGCCGGTCGGGAAGAGGCCGCCGGAGGGGCGCTCGTCGCCGGGCGTGGTGATCATGCGGTAGGTCGAGCCGTCGGCGCCGGTCGCGCCGCCCTCGTCGTCGCCGAAGCGCCAGCCGAAGACGGTGCCGTAGAAGCGCTCGGCCGCCGCCGGCTGGTCGGTGGCGATCTCGAACCAGCCGATTCCGTTGATCCCGGGCATGTCGTGCTCCTTCACTCGTTTTCTCGGTCGGTGTCCACCCTCGTGGAGCGCGGCGACAGCCTCCTGTCGGTGTTTCCGGATCGGGTTCGGACTAGTTTCGGAGCGTGGGAACCGCACTTGTCATCGAGAACGACCCGACCGACGATCTGCGCCGGCTGGGGGACTGGCTGACCGAGGCCGGTCTGGAGCTGACCGTTCTCCGGCCGTACGCCGGGGACGCGTTGCCCGAGACGCTCGACGACCACCTCGCGCTGGTCGTGCTGGGCGGCGACCAGAACGCGTACTCCGCCGCCGACGGCACCCCCGGCGCGCCCTGGTTCCCTGCCCTCGAAGGGCTGCTGCGCAAGGCGGTGCGTCACCGGGTGCCCACCCTCGCGGTCTGCCTCGGCGGGCAGCTGCTGGCCCAGGCGCACGGCGGGCTGGTCGAGCGCAGCACCTCCGGCCCCGAGATCGGGCCGGGGCTGGTCGGCAAGCGCGACGCGGCCGACACCGACCCGCTGTTCAAGTGGGTGCCGCTGCTGCCCGACGTGATCCAGTGGCACCGCGACGAGATCACCGAGTTGCCGCTGACGGCGGTGCTGCTGGCCGCGTCGAGCCACTACCCGCATCAGGCGTTCCGGCTCGGCGACCGGGCCTGGGGCGTGCAGTTCCACATCGAGTGCGACGTCGAGATGATCGAGCGGTGGGCGGCCGACGACGCGGCCACCCTCGACGAGCTCGGGTACGACGCCGAGGCCGTGGTCTACGCGGTCGCCGAGGTGCTGCCCGACGTCGAGGAGGTGTGGCAGCCGTTTGCGGCCCGGTTCGCCTCGCTCGCCCTCGGCACGCTGCCGGACGCCGACATACCCAACCCCGGAACGGGCCGTACGCTGCCGCTGCTGGGGCAGTGACGTGACCCGGCCCAGCCGTCTCGCCCGGTACGGCTTCGCCGATGCGGGCGCGTCCGCGGCCGGCCTGCTGGGCCCGACCGGGCTGCGGCTGTGGGACCCCGAGTCGCAGGGCCCGGCCGGCACCGACGCCGCCGAGCTGATCCACTCGCTGTCCAGAGCGGCCGACCCGACCCTCGCGCTGCGTCAGCTGCACCGGCTGGTCGAGGCGGTCGGCCGGGCCGCCGACCGCGGCAACGGCCGCCGGGTGGCCGGCCCGAGCGGCGAGATCACCCCGAACGACGCGACCGACGCGCTGTTCGAGGCCATGTTCCGCGACCACGGGCTGCGCCGGCGACTGGTCGCGGTGCTGGGCGCCTCCTCGGCGCTCGGCGATCACCTGGTGGCGAACCCGGACGAGTGGCAGACGCTGGCCACCGGCCCGAGCGGGCTGCCGCCCAGCGCCGAGGGCCACCTGGAGGTCGAGGGCGACCTCACCGTGCCGGGGCTGCGCCGGGCGTACCGGATATCGCTGCTGCGCATCGCGGCGGCCGATCTCACCGGCGGCCGCGGCCTCGAGCCGACCATGGCGGCGCTGTCCCGGCTCGCCGACGAGACGCTCGGCGCGGCGTACGAGATCGCCGTGGCCGGCCTCCCGGAAAGCGTGACCGAACCGCGCCTGGCCGTGGTGGCGATGGGCAAGTGCGGCGGGAACGAGCTCAACTACGTGTCCGACGTGGACGTGATCTTCGTGGCCGCCGGGGACGAGGACCTGAGCGCGGCGACCACGGTCGCGGCCCGGCTGATCGAGATCTGCGGGCAGGTCGCCTGGCAGGTCGACGCGGCGCTGCGGCCGGAGGGCAGTCGCGGGCCGCTGGTCCGCACGCTCGCCAGCCACCAGGCCTACTACCGCCGCTGGGCGCGCACGTGGGAGTTCCAGGCGCTGCTCAAGGCGCGCCCGGCGGCCGGCGACCTCGCGCTGGCCCGGGAGTGGATCGACGACCTGGCGCCGCTGGTCTGGCACGCGGCCGAGCGGCCCGAGGCGGTCGCCGACGTCCGCGACATGCGCCGCCGGATCATCGAGAACGTGCCGGCCAACGAGCTGGCCCGGGAGATCAAGCGAGGGCCGGGCGGCCTGCGGGACATCGAGTTCGCCGTACAGCTGCTGCAGTTGGTGCACGGCCGGGTGGACGAGACGTTGCGCTCGGGCGGCACGCTCCCGGCGCTGCGTGCGCTCGTGGCCGGCGGCTACGTGGGCCGGGAGGACGGCGAGGCGCTGCTGCGGGGCTACCGCTTCCTGCGCGGGGTGGAACACCGGCTGCAACTGCAAAACCTTCGGCGTACGCATACCGTGCCGGACGATCCGCACGCTCTGAAGTGGCTCGCGGCGTCGCTGGGGTACACGGCGATGCCCGGGCGGGACGCGGTCGGGGCGTTCCGCTCCGACTGGGTGGGCCACGCCGCACAGGTCCGCCGCCTGCACGTCAAGCTCCTCTACCGGCCGCTGCTGGAGTCGGTGGCCCGGGTGCCGGCCGAGGAGCTGCGGATGACACCGGAGTCGGCCCGCAAGCGACTGGAGATCCTCGGTTTCGCCGACCCGGCCGCCGCGCTGCGTCACCTCACCGCGCTGACCGGCGGTGTCACCCGGACCGCCGCGATCCAGCGGACGCTGCTGCCGATGCTGCTGCAGGAGTTCGCCGACGCGGCCGAGCCGGACCGCGGCCTGCTCAACTACCGCGACGTCTCCGACAAGCTGGGCAGCACGCCCTGGTACCTGCGGCTGCTGCGGGACGGCGGCCCGGTCGCCCGCCGGCTGGCCCGGGTGCTCAGCCTTTCCCGGTACGCGACCGACCTGCTCACCCGGGACCCGGAGGCCCTGCGCCTGCTCGCCGACGACGCCGAGCTGCTGCCCCGCGACCGTATGGCGCTGGTCGAGGGTTTCGCGGCCGCGGCCGAGCGGCACGCCGGCGACGCCGAGAAGGCCACCGCCGCGGTGCGCGCGCTGCGCCGGCGGGAGTTGTTCCGGCTGGCCTGCGCCGACATCCTGAGCCAGGCGGGTGACCTGGCGCCGGCGCAGCCGATCGACGTGAAGACGCTCGGCATGGCTCTGTCCGATGTCACCGACGCGACCCTCAACGCGGTGCTCCGGGCGGCCCGGAACGCGAAGCCCGGCCCGCCCGGCCTGCGCTTCGCGATCATCGGGATGGGCCGGCTCGGCGGGTACGAGATGAGCTACCCCTCCGACGCCGACGTGCTTTTCGCGTACGATCCGCCGGCCGGCACGCCGGAGAGCGAGGCCAGCGCGGCCGCCCATGCGATCGCCGAGGAGCTGCGCCGGTTGCTCACCGCGCCCGCCCCCGACCCGCCGCTCGGCATCGACGCCGACCTGCGACCGGAGGGTCGGCAGGGCCCGCTGGTCCGCAGCCTCGGTGCCTACCAGCAGTACTACGCCCGCTGGTCGAAGGTGTGGGAGGCGCAGGCGCTGCTGCGGGCCCGGTTCGTGTGCGGGGACGAGTCGCTCGGCCGGGAGTTCGAGCGGCTCGCGGACACGATGCGGTACCCGTCCGGCGGGCTCACCCGCGAGCAGGTCATCGAGATCCGCCGGATCAAGGCCCGGGTGGAGACCGAGCGGCTGCCCCGCGGCGCCGACCCGAACACGCACACCAAGCTGGGGCGGGGCGGGCTCGCCGATGTCGAGTGGGCGGTGCAGCTGCTGCAACTGCGGCATGCGTACGCGCTGCCGGACCTGCGCAAGACGCAGACCCTGGAGGCGCTGACCGCCGCGGTCGCGGCCGGCCTGGTCGGCAAGGTGGACGCGGCCGCGATGGAGGCCGGCTGGACCCTCGCGGCCCGGGTCCGTAACGCGCTGACCCTGGTCCGCGGCCGCCCGACCGACCAGCTGCCCCGGCACGGCGTCGAGCTGGCCGGCACGGTCCAGCTGCTCGGCGGCGGCGACCCGGGCGAGTTCGTCGACCGCTATCTACGGCTGACCCGGCGCTCCCGGGCCGCCATGGAACGCGTCCTGGACTCCTAGCGCCGCCCGCAGGCCGCCAGGAGGCCGGCGAACGCGGGAGCGCAGCCTAAGCTGCGGTCGCGGCCATCCGGCGGGCGACCTCGGCCGGCGGAAGGCCCTGCGCGGCGGCGGCGCGCAGGAGCCGGCCGAGGGTGTCGCCGATCGCCTCCACGTCGGCCCTCGCCTCGGCCGGGGTGCGGCCGCGCAGCTCGATGCCGGTGGCGTAGATGATGCCGCCGGCGCTGACCACCGCGTCGGGCGCGAAGACGATGCCGCGGTCGTACAGCAGGGCGGCGGTGTCGTCGCGGTCGAGCTGGTTGTTGGCCGGGCCGGCGATGGCCGCGCAGCGCAGGGTGGGTACCGTCGCCGCGGTGAGCACGCCGCCGAGCGCGGCCGGCACGAGCACGTCCACGTCGGCTCGCAGGCATTCTTCGGGACTCGTCCAGGCCGCGCCGGGCACCCGGCGGGACTCGTCGAGATCGCTGACGACCAGGCGGGAATCGCGAAGCAGGCCCGCGATCGCGCCGCCCACGCGACCGAGGCCCAGGATGGCGAAGGATCGGCGGGACAGGTCGGGCGAGCCGAAGCGGTGCTCGCAGAGGGCTCGCAGCGCGGCCACCGTGCCGGCCGCGGTCGCGGGGGAGGAGTCGCCGCTGCGGTCGGGGCGGCAGAAGACGTGTTCGGTCCGCTCACCGATGACCGCCATGTCGTCGGGGCCGGTGCCGACGTCGGGCCCGGTGGCATAGGCGCCGGCCAGCTCGGCGATGGTCGTGCCCACGTCGTGCAGCGCGGCCGCCCGGGACGCGTCGCCATCAGGAGGCTGCGCGGCCGCCCGGGACGCGTCGCCGTGCAGGGGCTGCGCGGCCGGTCGCGACCAGGCGCCGTCCGGGGGCAGCACGACGACCGTCTTGCCGCCGCCGTGCGGCAGGCCGGCCAGCGCGCACTTGTCGGTCATCGCCGCCGACAGGCGCAGGGCGTCGGACAGGCCGGCACGCCAGTCCGGGTACGACTTCAGGCGACAGCCGCCGATGGCCGGGCCGCGGCTTGTCGAGTGGACGGCGACGATGATCGGGAGACCGGATTCGGGGCCGCGGCGAACCACCACGCGTTCATGCGGGAACATGACTGCAAGGTAGGCGCCGGACGTGCCGATCGGCGGTTTCGCCGAACGAAGTTCGGTGCGGAGTGGAGAAGAGCGGTCGTGGACGACATTGATTCGGCGATCGTGCGGGAACTGCAGCGCGACGCCCGGCAGACCAACCGGGACCTGGCTCGCGCGGTCGGGATCGCGCCGTCGACCTGCCTCGAGCGGGTGCGGCTGCTGCGCGAGCGCGGCGTGCTCACCGGCTACCACGCCGAGATCGACCTCGCCGCGCTCAACCGGAACGTGCAGGCCTTCCTCCACGTCCAGGTCCGGCCGATGAGCCGGGACGTGATCGAGGGCTTCAAGACGTACGTGACCGGGCTGCCCGAGGTGCTCGCCGTCTTCGTGGTGGCCGGCGGCGACGACTTCCTGGTGCAGGTGGCGGTGCCGAGCGTGGACGCGCTGCACTCGTTTCTGATGGACCGCTTCAGCGCGCGGCGGGAGATCGTGGGCTTCCGCAGCTCGGTGATCTACCAGCACGTCCGGAAGCCGGTGATCGAACCGCTCAGCTCGTGAGCGTGTAGCGGCCCGCCTCGGGGACCCGGACCAGCGTCCACGGGCCGCTGCCGGCGACGACGGCGCCGCCGGAGGCCTTCAGCCAGCGGTAGTAACGGACCCGGACGACGATGCCCCCGGGCGCGTCGGCGATGAAGGTCACCGAGGTGGCGTCCTGGGACACCAGGTTCGCGACGATCGGCTCGGCGTCGGCGACACGGTAGAGGGTCCAATGGTCGCCACGCCATATCTCCGACAGATACGGAAGGCCGGCGTTGACCAGGTCGGCCTCGGGGCGGCCGGACCAGGTGAGCTCGGCGTCCGGGACGGCGACGAACTGGACCGCGAGGGTGGCGAGCCAGGTGCGGTAACTCTCGGCGGTGAGCGCGACCCCCGTGCCCGACGTACCGGGAATGTCGGTGAAAAATAGCGGATTACGGTCGATATCGGCTTGGCGCAGCCAGCCCCGCGCCAGCGGCACGTCCGCCATGTGCGCCGACTCCCAGTAGTCCCGGGTCGGCGGAATCTCCACCCGGCCGGTCAGCGTCTCCTGGGCCAGCCGATCGAGCAGGGGCCGGAAATACGACCGGGACGCGGTCGGGTTGCCGATGTCCCGCAGATCCCCGACGACCACCGGCGGCTGCCACCAGCAGGCCGCGACCAGCAGGATCGGCACCGCCCAGAGCGGCAGCTCGAGCGGACCACCCTGCTCGTGCACGCCGAGCGGCGTCGCCTGCCGCCGCGGCACCGCGGCGTAGGCGGCCAGCAGCGGCAGCGTGAACATCACCGACAGCCGCGTCGCGTTCAACCCGACCGGCGTGTGCACCAGCGCCGCCCCGAGCACCCCGAGCGCGGAGAGCAGGGCCCCGATCCGCACCGCCCGATGCGGCACCAGCACGGCCACCAGCAGGCTCGCCAGCACCGCCTTCAGCGTGTCGGTGTGGCTGATGTTCATCCAGCCGCCGTCGCCGAACAGCAGCGCGGTCAGCGCCAGCGGCACCGCGGCCGGCACCGCCACCAGCAGGCCGTCGACCGTCCGGCCGCCGAGCAGCAGCGCCGCGCCGGCCAGCCCGAGGAACAGGCCGGCGACCGGGCTGGTGGCGCCCGCGGCCAGGGCCGGCACGATCGCGAGCCAGCGCCACCGCGGCGAGGTCAGCAGGGCCAGGGCGGCCAGACCGAAGGCGACACCCAGGCCGTACGTGACCCGCCCGCTCACCAGATTTCCCGCCACACAGGCCACCCCGGCCACCGCGCCGAGCCACGGGTGCGGCGCTGAGGTGCGCCGGAACAGCACGGCGAGCAGGGTGGTGGCGACCACCAGAGCAACCACCCCGGTGACGCGTACGCCGAGCAGCGCCATCACCGGCTGGGACAGCAGGCTGTAGCCGAACTGGTCGACGCCCCCGTACCACCGCAGGTCGATCGGTGTATAGCCGTGGTGGGCGAAGAACTCGGCCCGGGCCACCTGGGCGGACAGGTCCGATCCCATCGCGGGCAGCAGCAGGTACACGGCGCCGAGTACGGCCGCCGTGAGGGCCGTGCCCCACTCGAGCCGGTACCGCGCCAACACGCGCCCGACCCTACCGGGCGGACCGGCGGTCGCAGCCTGTCACGGTAGGGTGCTCGCCATGTCCCGCCCCGCCCTGGTCCGATACGCGGGCCTGGCAGGCAGTCTGCTCCTCGCGGTCGCCGCCTGGCTCGGCGGCGCGAGCCGCCCGTGGCAACCGACGATCACCCCGCTCACCGTCTTCCGCGGCGAGAACGGGGTGGTGCTGCCGCTGGCCTGGCTGTTCGGGACGGCGCTGCTGATCGGCGCGTGGTGGGCCGGGCGCAAGTACGTGCCCTCGACGCGGTGGGCCTATGTGACGGCCGGGCTGTGGGTGGCGCCGCTGCTGCCGTTTCTCCCGCTGGCGAGCTACGACATGTACTCGTACGCGTGCCAGGGCTGGCAGCAGGCGGCCGGGCTCGACCCGTACGCGGGCGGGGTGAATGTTCTGGGGTGTCCCTGGGCCGACGCCGTCGCACCCACCTGGCGCACCGCCCCGGCGCCCTACGGCCCGGTGTTTCTGCTGCTGGCGGCCCTGGCGGCGAAGCTGGGCCACTCGCTGGGCGGCACCATCGCGGTGCTGCGGGTGATCGCGCTGCTCGGGGTGGGCCTGATCGCGGTCTGCCTGCCGGGTTTGGCCCGGCGCGCGGGCGTGCCGGCGGAGCGGGCGGTGTGGCTGGTGCTGGCCTGCCCGCTCGTGCCGATCCATCTGGTGTCGGGAGCGCACAACGACGCGGTGATGGTGGGCCTGCTGATGGCGGGGCTCGCGCTGGCGGTCACCCGGCGCTCCCTGCCGATGGTGACGGCGGCGGGTGCGCTGCTCGGGCTGGCGGTGGGGGTGAAGGCGACGGCCGTGGTGGTCGTGCCCTTCGTCGTGCTGATCGTCGCCGTGTCCCCGCGTCGGCGTGCCAACGTTCTCGCGCTGCTCGGCGGGTTGGTCGGCGCCCTGCTGGCGGTGTCCCTGGCCGCCGGCCGGGGACTGGGGTGGATCACCGGGCTGTCCGGCAGCGGCGTCTCGGTGCAATGGACCTCGCCGTCGACCGCGGTCGGGATGGTGCTCGGGTTCTTCGGCGTGAACGCCGTGCCGGTGACCCGGGTGATCGGTATGGTGCTGCTGGCCGGAGTGCTGATCTGGCTCTGGTGGCGGGCCCGCTTCGCCGACCCGCTGCGGTACGCGGCTCTCGGGCTCGCCGCGACGGTGGTGCTCGCGCCGGTGTTCCACCCTTGGTACGCGGTCTGGGCCCTGGCGCCGCTGGCCGTGACCGTGCGGCGGGAAACGCGCTGGCTCGTCCTGCCGTGCGCCGTGGCGGCGGCGCTGTGCATGCCCGACGGATACAACCTGGCGTTGGCCACGAAGGTGCCCGGCGCCATCGCCATGACCGCCCTACTCGTCTATTTCGGTGTCAAAGCCCGGAAAGCACTACATGAAGCGAAAAGTGTTCATCCTGTCGCTGCTGGCGAGTCTCGCGCTGGCGATCGACTACTTCGCCGAGACCCGTAACGGGTACTTCGACTCGAAGGTCTACTACGGCGCCATCCAGTACTGGTTCCACGGCGACGGCGGGATGGTCTACGACTGGCTGCGGCCGGGCACCCCCTACGGCTTCACCTATCCGCCCTTCGCCGGCCTGGTCATGGCGCCGATGGCGGTGCTGCCGTTCGGTGCCGTCGTGGTGATCGCGGTGATCGCCACGCTGCTGACCACCGCGCTGCTGACCTGGTGGTTCGCCGGGCCGCTGATCAAGCGGATGGGGTGGCCGGTCTGGTACGCGTTCGGCATCGCCTGCTGCCTCGCGGTCATCTTCGAGCCGGTCCGCGAGACGATCACCTTCGGCCAGGTGAACACGCTGCTGCTCACCCTGGTCGCCGGGGACATGCTGCTCGGCGTGGCGCGCGGGCGGCGCTGGGCCGGCGTCGGGATCGGCCTGGCCACCGCGGTCAAGCTCACCCCCGGTGTCTTCATCCTCTATCTACTGGTCACCAAGCGGTGGCGGGCGTCCGCCGTCGCGACGGGCACGGCGGCCGCGGCGACGCTGGTCGGCGGCGCGGTCTTCCCGGACGAGTCCCGGGAGTTCTGGACGTCGGCGCTGTGGGACACCAACCGCGTCGGGGTGCTCTCGTTCCTGTCGAACCAGTCCGAGCGCGGCTTCCTCGCCCGGCTCCCGATCGACCGGGTGGAATCCAAGGTCTGGCTCGCCTGCGTGCTGGTCACCCTGGCGTTCTGGGTCTATCGCGTACGCAAGGAGCCCGCCGACGTGCTGGGCGGGCTCGCGCTGACCGGGGTGGTCGGGTGCCTGGTCAGTCCGGTCACCTGGATCCACCACTGCGTCTGGCTGATCCCGGCGCTGGTCCGCTGCGTGGACGCCGGACTCTCCGGGCGGGACCGCCGGCCGCTGTATCTGGCCGGCGCGGCCTTCGTGCTGATGACCTCCCACCTGGCCTGGCTGTGGGAGAAGGCACCGCGTCCGCCGCTGTATGTGCTCGGCGGGAACCTTTACGTCTACTTCAGCCTCGCCCTGCTGGCCTGGACGCCGATGGGCGCCCCGCGCCCGCTGACGCGGCCTGATACGGACACCGGTGGCGATGTCAGCGGCCTGTCAGCGGCACCGGGGAGGGTGAGTTCCGTCAACGAACCATGACGGGAGTTGCTCATGACGAACGCGATCGTCGCCGAGGGGCTGGTCAAGCGCTTCGGCGAAACGACCGCCCTCGGCGGCGTCGATCTTGCCGTACCGGAGGGGACCGTCCTCGGCCTGCTCGGGCCGAACGGGGCCGGCAAGACCACCGCGGTGCGGGTGCTGGCCACGCTGATCCGGCCGGACGCCGGGCACGCCACGGTCGGCGGGTACGACGTGGTGAAGCAGGCACACCAGGTGCGCAGCCTGATCGGCATGACCGGCCAGTACGCCTCGGTCGACGAGACGCTGACCGGGGTGGAGAACCTGGTGCTGATCGGGCGGCTGCTCGGCATACCGCGGAAAGAGGCCCGAGCCCGGGCGCGGGCACTGCTCACCCAGTTCCGCCTCGACGACGCCGCCGACCGGGCGGCCGGCAAATACTCCGGCGGCATGCGGCGCCGCCTCGACCTGGCGGCCGGGCTGGTCGGCCGGCCGCGGCTGCTCTACCTGGACGAGCCGACCACCGGCCTCGACCCGCGCAGCCGCAACGACATGTGGGACATCATCCGGGACCTGGTCGGCGAGGGTGTCACCGTGCTGCTGACCACCCAGTACCTGGACGAGGCCGACCAGCTCGCCGACGAGATCGTGGTGATCGACCAGGGCCAGGTGATCGCCACCGGCACCTCGGACCAGCTCAAGGCCCGCACCGGCGCGCAGACCGTCACCGTGCGGCCGGCCTCGGAGGACGACCGGGACGCGATCGCCGCCATCGTGGGCGGGATCGCCTCGGGGGCGGTCGACCTGCGTGGCCCGGTCATCAGCGCCCCGGTCACCGATCCGGCCGCGCTGACCAGCCTGGTGCGCCGGCTCGACGAGAAAGGCCTGCTGGTCGCCGAGCTGGCGCTGCGCAGCCCGAGCCTCGACGAGGTGTTCCTGACCCTGACCGGCCACACCGCCGGCGCCATGGAAGAGAGCATCGCATGATGACCACCGTCGACGTTGTTCAGCCGCGGGTCAGCCCGGTCGTCGCCGTGCGCAACACGCTGACGCTGGCCTGGCGCACGCTCGTGTCCATCAAGCACAACCCGTTCGAGCTGCTCGACTTCAGCGTCCAGCCGATCATGTTCCTGGTGCTTTTCACGTACGTGTTCGGCGGCGCCATCTCCGGGTCGACGTCCGAGTACCTGGCGTTCGGCCTGCCCGGCATCATCGTGCAGAACATGCTGTTCGCCACCCTGAACACCGGCGTGGGCCTGAACACGGACATCAGCAAGGGCGTGTTCGACCGGCTGCGGTCGCTGCCGATCTCCCGCTGGTCGCCGCTGGCCGGCCGGATCGTGGCCGACGTGGTCAAGCAGGCGTGGGCGATCACGCTGCTGCTGGTCGTGGGCACGATCCTGGGCTTCCGGATCGCCACCGGCCCGGCCGAGGTGCTCATCACGTACGGTCTGCTGCTGGTTTTCGCCTTTGCCGCGTCCTGGATGTCGGTGCTGGTCGCGATGCTGGTCAACGAGCCGGAGAAGGTGCAGATCTTCGGGTTCGTGCTGCTGTTCCCGCTGACCTTCGCGAGCAACGCGTTCGCGCCGACCGAGACCATGCCGGGCTGGCTGCAGGCCTGGGTCAAGGTCAACCCGGTGTCGATCCTCGCCGACGCGGTCCGCGGGCTGCTCGGCGGCGGCCCGGTCGCCACGCCGGTCACCCAGTCACTGATCTGGGCCGCCATCCTGCTCGTGGTCTTCGCCCCGCTCTCGGTCTGGGCCTTCCGCCGCCGCGTCTAGCCCGACCGCCTCGGCCGCGGTGGCCACGGTCAGCCCGGCAGCCCGGCGGTGTGCCGCCTCGAAGCCCGCGTCGCCCAGTGCGGCGCGGGCCTCGCGCTCCACGTCGGCGGCGTCATGCACCGTGCGGTCCGCCGAGCCGCGGATCGCGTCCGCGGCGCCCAGCAGGTAGGCCGCGCGCTCCGGATCGCCCTCGCGCCACACCAGGTCGGCCATCCCGACCAGGCATATCGCCACCACCGGCGCGTCCCGCGAGCCGATCGCGATCCGCATCGCCTCCTCGTGGCACCGCCGGGCCAGCGGCAGATCGCCGGCCGCCGCCTCGATCAGGCCCTGCGTGCTGCGGGTCGTCGCGCTGAACTGCGGGGCGAACGACGGGTTCGACATCATCGCGACCGACCGGCCGATCATCTCGCGAGCCTCGTCCAGGTCGCCGGCCATCCGGGCCAGCGTGGCGTAGCCGTAGTGCACCGAGGCCAGCACCTCGGGCAGGCCGATCTCGACGGCCGTCTGCTGGGCGTGCTTGAGCACCCGGCGCGCCTCGGCGGGCTCGCCGGCCAGCCACAGCTGGTGCGCCATCTTCGCCTCGAGCTGCGGCAGGTCCTCCCGGATGCCGACCTCGCGGATCAGCGCCGCCGCCTCCCGCTGCCAGCGCACCGCCTGCGCGAAGTCCCCGTCGGCCGCGGCCATGTCGCCGAGCGCGCTCAGCGAGAACCCCATCCCCCAACGCTCGCCGATCTCGCGGAACCCGGCCAGCGCCGCCCGCATGTCGGCGGCCGCGGGCTCGCCGCTGTGCCCGAAGTTCAGCCGCAGGTGCGCCACGATCATCCTGGCCGTCGCGCGCAGCCACGCGTCGTCGTCCTCGAACAGCGGCAGGACCGCCCGGAAGCCGGAGTCGAGGTCGGGGTTGTCGAAGATGGCCGCCAGCGGGCGCAACAGCCGCAGCGCCGGATGCTTGGCGTGCGGCCCGGCGCCGTGCGCCTCGGCCTCGAGGAAGTGCTCCTGCACCGCCGTGATCGGCAGCCCGCCCTCGAGCCCGTTGATCGCCGCGAAGGCGTGGGTGAGCGCCAGGTCCTCGGCGTCCGCCTCGCCCGGCATCGCGGCGACCTCGGCGGCCACGGCGGCGCCCTCCATCCGGTGCCCGCGCAGCCACCAGTACCAGCCGATCCGGGCCACGAACGCGGCGGCGGTGGCCTTGTCGCCGGCCTCCATCGCGGCCCGCAGCGAGGCCTGCAGGTTGTCGTGCTCGTCGGTCAGCCGGCGCAGCCAGACCAGCTGCTCGGCGGTGCGCAGCCGGGGTTCCGCCTCGCCGGCCAGCGACAGCAGGTAACGCGCCAGGGTCAGCCGGTGCGACTCGGCCTCGCCGGACTCGGCCAGCCGCTCCAAGCCGTACTCCCGGATCGTCTCCAGCATCCGGTAGCGGCCGTCCGGGCCGAGCACCAGCAGCGACTTGTCGACCAGGGTGCCGAGCAGGTCGAGGTCGGCCGCGCAGACCTGCTCCACGGCCGGCACGTCGGCGCCGCCGTGGAAGACCGCGAACCGCCGCCACAGCCGCCGCTCGTCGTCGTCGAGCAGGTCCCAGCTCCAGTCGACCACCGCGCGCAGCGTCTGATGCCGGGGGAGCGCGGCCCGGCTGCCGCCGGTGAGCAGCCGGAACCGATCGGCGAGGCGATCGGCCAGCACCTCGGCCGGCAGCGTGCGCAGCCGGGCGGCGGCCAGCTCGATCGCCAGGGGCATGCCGTCCAGCGCCCGGCAGATCCGCACCACGGCCTCGACGTTCCGCGCGGTGAGGGCAAATGTCGCGGCGCGATCGAGCAGCAGACGTACGGCGGGAAAGCCGGAAGCGGTGGCAGCGTCCGCACCCACCGGCGGGAGAGCCAGCGGCTCGACCGCGAACAGCCGCTCGCCCGGAATGCCCAGCGGCTCCCGGCTCGTGGTCAGCAGGCGCAACCGCGGCGCGGCCCGCAACAGCACGTCGGCCACCTCGGCGGCCGCGGAGATCAGGTGCTCGCAGTTGTCGAGAATGAGCAGCATCTCCCGGCCGGCCAGCGCCTCGCTGAGCCGGATGAGCGGCGGCACCGAGTCGGCCATGGTCGCCTTCCGGCCGATCAGGGCCTGGCCGCGCAGCCGGAGCGCGCTCAGGATCGCCTGCGGGACCTCGGCCGGGTCGCTGACCGGGGCGAGCTCGACCCGCCAGACCTCGCCCGGCGACCGGTTGCCCACCTCAACAGAGAGCCGGGTCTTGCCGCTGCCGCCCGGCCCGATCAAGGTGACCAGCCGATGGTCGTCGATCAGGGCGCGCACCTGGCGGACGTCGGAGTCGCGGCCGACGAAGCTGCTCATCTCGGCCGGGAGGTTGCCTCGCTGCAGGGGCGCGCGCAGCAGATCGAGGTGGATCGCGGCGAGCTCGGCGCTCGGGTCGACACCCAGCTCGTCGGCGAGGCGGCGGCGCAGATCCTCGAAGATCTCCAAGGCGCGGCCGGGGTTGCCCTGCGAACCGAGGGCCCGCATGAGCAGGCCGGTCAGCTGCTCGTCCAGCGGGTGCGCGGCGACCAGGCCTTCCAGCTCGGGAACGACGTCGCGGTCGCCGAGCTGCGTCGAGAGGTGCCGGCGCAGCGTGGCCAGCCGCAGCTCCTCCAGCCGGACCGCGTCGGCGCGGGCCGCCGCGGGGAACTCGAGATCACCGCGCCAGAGGCCGAGGGCGCCCTGAGGGTCACTCTGGGCCTCCCGAATAAAACGGACGGCGTCCACCCGGTCCGGTTCGATGGCCAGGCGGTAACCGTTCGCCGAGGACTCGACGGTCAGCTCCGGGGCGGCGCGGCGCAGGCGCGAGACGAGGGCCTGCAGCGCGTTCCCGGCCGCCTGCGGCGGCTCGTCACCCCAGACGCCGTCGATCAGACGCTCGGCGGACACGGTGCGGTTGGCGTCGAGGGCGAGCAGAAGCAGGAGGGTACGCAGGCGGGCGCCCGCGACCGGCACGGCACGACCGCCCCCGTCGCGCAGCTCGACCGGCCCGAGCACCGCGATGTCCACGGCTACGATTCTGCCCGGCGTACTCAATCCGCGGTGTTTGCGGTGCGCGCGGGCTTCTGTTCACCGGCGGTGAGCCGCCCACCTGACGCTTGACGTGATCGGGATTTCTGTTGCCGGGGAACTGCACACCCGTACTGTGCCGACTGTGACCAGGTTTTTCTCGGCCGTCGGCCGCAATCGGCGGGTCATCCTGGCGGTTGGCCTGGCCCTGGCCGTCGGGTACGTGACGGCCAACCTCTGGCTGCCCGATCTGGCCCAGCGCGCGTTCCCCACCTTGATCACGCTGGTCCTGTGTCTCCTGGTGCTGGCGACCGTCGCGGCGATGATTCCGCGGCCCTGGGTGTTCCAGGTCCGACCGCAGGTACCCGCGTTCAGCGCGCCGGCCAGTCCGGTCACCGTCCTCGCCACCCTGGCGCTCCTGGTCCTGGCGGCGGGCAATACCGGCGTGGTGCTCCGGGATCTCGGGACGACCGATACGGTCATCGACTGGCTCCGCGCGTTGTTCTCGATACTCGTGACGGTCCCGCCGTACGTCGGCATATGGCGCGGTCTGGGCATCGAGCTGCGTCCCGACGGCCTGCGGGATCGGGAATGGGCAGGCACGATGATCATGCCGTGGGAAGCGCTACCCGTGGTTCCGATCCCCGGGCACCCGAACGAGCATGCCACCCTGCGCGTTCGCTGCGCCCGGCCGGAGCTCGTCCGCCGGCGTGGGCTGGTCACGAGCCGGCGTCAGCTCTTCACCAACAGCATCGATCAGGAGCTGGCGGCGCTGGCCATCCGGTACTACACCACCCACCCCGAGCACCGTTCGGCCATCGGCACCCGAAGCGAATACGATCGGCTCCTGTCCGAGATCTCCGAACCGCCATCGGCGCCTGACCAGGATCTCTAGGCGCTCGTACGGTGGTCGGCCAGCTCCGGCGGGCTCGGTTCGCGGTGTCGGATCGGCCGGCCGAAGACGGCGACTGCGAGCAGCGTGACCCCCTGCAAGGCCCAGAGGGAGGCGTCCGATGCCGTTCCGCGGGGGCGAGGATGTCGACGGACCGGTTGCCGGGTTCTAGGCTTCAGTGAAGATCCGACTAGGAATCGGTCAGTCAATGCCTTCGACAATGCGGAAGTCGCGCTCGACGCCGTCGGAGAGGGCGACCAGCGCCTCGCGGTAGGCAGCACTCTCGTGCGCCGCCACGGCCTGCTCGAAGCTGTCGAACTCGACCAGCACGGTGCGCTCGGCGATTCCGGCGTCATGCGCCACGACCCGACCGCCGCGGACGAGGGTCCGGCCGCCCTCGGCCCTGACGGCCGGACCGGCCAGCTTGTTGTAAGCAGCCAGCTTTTCGGGGTCTGAAATGGTGCGGTAGACGCTGACCCAGTAGCCCTTGGGCATGGAACCTCCAGTGTTGGGATGAGTGCCGCCGACTCACCGGTTGGTCTCGTCAGATGCCTCGACTGACCGCCGGTGATCTCGCCTCGACTGGGTGAACAAGGCAACGAGCAAAAAGAGGCCGGCTAGCCCCGTCCAGATGAAGAAGAACGCCATACGTGCTCTGAGGCTCGGCTTGCGCGAGGCGAACACGGGACGATGCTACCTGCGGTCGAGCATTGGCATTGCGGGTGTCCCAAGTGGGTCTGGGGTTCCCTGGCCGTCGCCGGGCAACGCAGCCACGTCGGCATGGTCCACGCCGGCCGCACCGGCGGTATGGCTGTCCGTCAGGTTCTGGTGTTGTCGGATGGTGGCTGTTGCCGGTGACGGTTGTGGGCGGCCGTGCTACAGATCGGAGCGGCGTCGGCCGGGTGAGGTGGTTGTGGTGATCGATGTGGTGGCAGTGGCGGCTGCGGCGGTGCCGTCGGTGGTGGCGGCGGTGACGGCGTACGGGTCGTCGGTGTTGTCGAAGGCGACCGAGTCGTCGGCTGATGCGACCGTGCGGTTGGGTGGCAGCGTGTTGCGGCGGGTGCTGCGGCGGCGGGAGTCGGCGCCGGCGGTGCAGCAGGCGGTCGATGAGTTGGTGCAGGCACCGGCCGATGGTGAGCGGGTGACGGTGTTGAAGACGGAGCTACGGCGGGCGTTGCAAGCCGATCCGCAGTTGGCGGCCGATGTCGAGGCGATGCTGCGGCAGGCGGGTGTGTCGATCGTGGTGTCTGGTCAACGGGCGGTCGGGGTACACACCAATTACGGCATCGTGCAGACCGGCGATCACGGTCAGGCCGCCCAGCTGCCGAACCCGCCCGATCCGCGGTGAGCGCGCCTGACCCGGTCGCATCCGGGCCGGTGGCGACCGCTGCTGGGGCGCGGTCGGCGGCGTGGGGCAGTAGCTCGGGGATTGTTCAGACCGGGGACCGGGCGCGGGCGGTGCAGTTCACCGGGCCGCCGGTGCCGCTGGGCCCGCCGTCGCAGGTGCCGGTACCGGTGGCCGGGTTGGTCGGGTTGCCGAAGCCCCCGGCGCGTACGTTCGTCGGCCGCGACGAGCAGTTGGCGCAGGTGGGTCGGCTGGTCGCGGCTGGTGCCGGGGTGGTCGCGCAGGCGGTGCACGGGTTGGGCGGGGTGGGTAAGAGCGAGTTGGCGTTGCAGTTCGCGCACGCCCGGCGCGGTCAGTTCACGGTGGTCTGGTGGGTGCTGGCCGACACGCCGGCGGCGATCGAGTCCGGGTTGGCGGAGCTGGCGTTCCGGTTGCATCCGGATGCGCAGGTGGCGGCGACCGACGAGCAGGCGGCGGTCTGGGCGGTGGGGTGGCTGCAGTCGCATCCGGGCTGGCTGCTGGTGTTGGACAACGTCGAGCACCGCGACGACGTGGAACCGTTGCTGGCGGATCTGACCGGTGGGCATGTGCTGATCACGACCCGGCGGGATGTGGGCTGGGAGGACATCACCGACGGTTGTCTGCGGCTGGAGGTGCTGCGCCCGGACGCGGCGGTGGCGCTGCTGCGGCGGCTGTCCGGGCAGGACGATCCCGCGTCAGCGGCGGTACTGGCCGGGGAATTGGGCTGTCTGCCGCTGGCCCTGCAGCAGGCCGGCGCGTACCTGCGGCAGACCCGCACCGCGATGGCCGGCTATCTGCTGCAGTTGCGTCAGGACCCGGCCGGCATGCTGCGGGCGGTCGCGGCCGACACGGACGCCGAACGCGCGGTCGCCCGGGTGTGGTCGGTGACCCTGACCGAGGTCGCCGCGCACAATCGGACCGCGGTGACGGTGTTGAACGTGCTGTCCTGCCTGGCTCCCGATGATCTGCCCCGGGAGGTGCTCAGCCCGCTCGCGGGGTCGGCAGCCGACCTCGATCAGGCCCTGGGCTTGCTCGCCTCCTACAACATGCTCACCCTCACCGACGCCACCGTGACCGTGCACCGGCTGGTCCAGGCCGTCATCCGCGCCCAACTCCAAACCACCGCCGCCGACACAGCAGGTGTCTCGGATACGGCGGGCAGCGGCGCATGGACCACGACACTGCGGACCGCATTGGACGCCCTCAACACTGCCCGCCCCGAGGTCGAGTTCGCGACGTGGCCGCGGTGGGCGGTATTGAGCCCGCACATCAGCGCCTTGGCCGGGTGCTGTGACGATGCGACTGGTGGCAACGACCTGGCCTCCTTGATCGCCGCGAACGCGTATTTCGACTGGGAGCAGGGCCGCTATCAAGCGGCTGTGCAGGCCGAGACCCGGGCGCTGGCGATCAGCGAGCAGGCACTCGGCCCGAACCACTCGGACGTCGCCACGCGACTGCACAACCTGGCGGTCACCTTGCGCGCACTGGGCCGGGCGGGCGAGGCGGAGCCGTTGCAGCGGCGGGCGCTGGCGATCAGCGAGCAGGCACTCGGCCCGGACCACCCGTACGTCGCCGCCCGGCTGGACAACTTGGCGCTCACCCTGGCCGATCTAGGCCGGGCGGGCGAGGCGGAGCCGTTGCAGCGGCGGGCGCTGGCGATCAGCGAGCAGACGCTCGGCCCGGACCACCCGACCGTCGCCACCCGGCTGAACAACCTGGCGATCACCTTGCGCCAGCTGGGCCGGCCGGGCGAGGCGGAGCCGTTGCAGCGGCGGGCGCTGGCGATCAGCGAGCAGACGCTCGGCCCGGACCACCCGTACGTCGCCACCGAGCTGAGCAACCTGGCGGTCAACTTGCGCCAGCTGGGCCGGGCGGCCGAGGCAGAGCCATTGCAGCGGCGGGCGCTGGCGATCAGCGAGCAGGCACTCGACCCGTACCACCCGACCGTCGCCATCGGGCTGAACAACCTGGCGGTCACCTTGCGCGATTTGGGCCGGGCGGCCGAGGCGGAGCCGTTGCAGCGGCGGGCGCTGGCGATCAGCGAGCACGCGCTCGGCCCAGACCACCCGGACGTCGCCGTCCGGCTGGGCAACCTGGCGGCCACCTTGCGCGATTTGGGCCGGGCGGCCGAGGCGGAGCCGTTGCAGCAGCGGGCAGAGGCGATCCGCCAGGCACCATGACGTGTACCCATAACCGCCAAGCTTGTCGAGAACAACGGAGCGTGTCGCAGTGCGCGCTTCGGCATCTTGGCTCACCGCCAGCGGTCTGGACACTCAACACAGCCCGCTACCGCTGCTCCGCCATGGTCAACTCCATCAGCACCCGGCGGAGTGGCGGCGGTTCAGGTGGCTGATGTCCGGCGCCTGGATTTCGCCGGTCGTGGCAACTACACAAACATCTCGAGCAGCGGCTCCAGGACCTCAGTCCGTTGTTCGTCATCGGCGGTGAGTAGGGCGGCCTGCACGCGGTCGCGCAGGCGGTTCCACGTGTCCGCTCCGATGTCCGCGTTAACGCCGGTGAGCAGGCCAAATGCGGACCGGCTGACCTTCCGCGACTTCGTGCCGTCCGCGGGTCGCGCAGCCGTTCGCTGATCGCATCGAACGCCTCTGGGATACCCATGTCGGCCAGCACCAGCGCATCCGCGTGTCTCCGACTTGACCATGGGGTCACAGTACGTGTTCGCTTTCGGGCGAGACGGGCATGTTTACTGAGCGAAGCCAACCCGGTTGTGGCTGGGGCATAGCATCCGGGTAGGCGAGGGAGAGGAACGCAACGGGGAATGGTAGTCAACCAGCTGCAGGAGCGGGACGCTCGTGGCTTCCTGACGAACCTCGAAGATCTTGTCTCTCGTGCACGTCCGGGTGGGCATTCTCCGGTTCCGGACGCCATCGATGGGGTTGACCAGTCCGGGACCGTGTATGCGGTGGTCGACCTGGGCGGCAGCCTCCGTCAGGTGCAGATTGTCGCAGGTTGGTGGGATGCGGTCGGTTCGCATGGTGTCGCGGCGGCCGTTCTGGAGTCGCTGCGCTTTGCTCGTGACAAGGCCGGGCTGGCGCGCATGCTGCTGGACCGGCACCGCATCCCGTACGTGGTGCCGGCACCGGGTTATCAGTCCTTGTTCACTGGGGACCCGCCGCGGGAGCTTCCCGACTACGATGCCCCTGACTTTCCCGACGAGTTGTTGCGCAAAGTGAGTCGGGCGGCGTCCGTGCTGAGCAGCGCCGAGCGGTTGGCGCGGGAACGCGATAGCGGTGAGCCGCGCGAGGTGGCCGGCCCTCGCGGGATGTTCTACGTCCTGCTTCGAGGGCTCTCGGTCGTTGGTGCGCGGGTGAATGAATACGCGTTGCGGCCGGAGGATGGTGACGAGTTGGCAGCTGATGCACGTGACGCGCTGCTGGCCGCCCGCCGGCCGTTCGCGAATGGCTGGGAGGGCTGATGGGCGACTACAACTGGTTCTCCGAGGAGGCTGTGCAGGTCGCGGCCGACGGTTTGCGGGCTGAGGCGAAGAAATGGCACGGCCTGGCCGACCGGATGGCGGGGGTCTCGGCGACCGCCCAGGGGCAAGGCTTACAGGTGACCGCGTTCGCCGTCACCGACGCGCTGACCGGCGCGGTTACCGCCCTTGACCTCAAGGACGGCTACGACAAGATGTACGAGTGGCTCAACAGCCTGTTCACGCAGGCCGTCGGTCAGTTCGATGCGATGGGCGCGGCGCTGAGCAAGAACGCTGAGTGGTACGAGCACGCGGACGCGAACTCGGCCCAGAACTTCGACAAGATCGCGACCGAGTGAGCGGGGTGTCACGGTGACGCAGCCAAGCCCGGGACAGACCGGCACCAACCAGCCGTTCGCCCCCGCAATCATGGGTGCCTTCCAAACCGGGGTGTCGGTACTGGAAAGCGGCATCGAGAGCGTGCGCCGCGAGTGGAACAACCTGATCAACGCGATCAACGGATTCTTCGCCCGCGTGCAGCAGGCCCTCGAGAACGACAGCTGGTGGGGACAGCTCACCGAGTGGTGGACCGACGACATCAGGGACGGCATCGCCCGCATCCGCGAGCTGATCGAGCAGGCGCGGCAGCAGATCGACGGCATCCTGCAGACGCTGGAGAAGGCGGTCAACGGATCGGTCCCCGTGCTGTCGCTGTTCGACGTCGGGCTCGCCTGGGCCACCAAGGTCGACACGCCGCTGTCCGACATCAGTCCCGACCTGTCACCGTCCGGGGCTATCGACAACTGGCGCGGCCCGGCCCACGAGACGTACAAGACACGGGTGCAGGACCAGACCGACGCGGTTGACGCCGTCGTTGGCAAGGTCAAGGCCACCAGCCTCTGGCTCTCCGACGTCGCTAAGGCCAACACCGCGTACATCGTCGAGCTGGCCGACCGGGTCGCCGAACTGACCGGAACGCTGGTCGCGATCGTCACGGACGTCGGCGAGGCCGCCGCCGGTGACCTCCCGGCCGTGCAGGGCGGCGCCCTGCACCTGTCGGAGTTCTTCGGCACGGTCACCACGCAGATGTCGCAGTACTTGACCAACCTGGCCAACCGGCTCGCCGATGTACTGCAGCAAATCACCCAGCTCGCCGCCGAGTACGGCGACCACACCGGCCTACCCCAGGGCAGATGGCCGCAGGCGGTCAACGGATGAGACGAGCCTGGCCTGTCCTGGCCGTGCCGGCGTTCGTTCTCGCCGGCTGCACGAACGTGGACACCTCACCGATCGACAGCGGCATTCCGAACGCCTCGTCCTCGGCGTCCCAGCGACCACTCCCGTCACCAGGCGGCCACTGGAAAGGGTTCGCCTCCCAGTGCCCAAAGCTGACCAGCGCCGCGGCGAAAGACCTCGGCGTGGCAGGTCCAGGTGCCCCCACTGACGAGTACTCGACCAGCGCGGTGGTGACTCAGGCCGACTGCCATTGGGGTTCCAGTGACGGGCACGGCAACGCCGTCGACGCCCGCGTCTCCATCTGGGCCAGCCAGGAAGCCGCCGACGCCCAGTGGCAGACCCTCAGCACCGGCCAGAGCACCCCGCTGGACGTCGGCGACCAGGGCTTCATCGCCGAGGAGCCCGACGCGGTCGTCGTCCGCACGATCTCCGGCAACGCCGTCGCGACCGTTCGCCTGAAACCACCCACCGGCAAGCCCGACACCACGCCGCTGCACCAGGCCGCCTCCGAGATCACCAACGACGTCCTCGACGACCTGGTCGCCCGATGACCGCGCCCCGACCGCCACGCTGGTTCGTCGCCGACGACATCCTCAGCGGCCGGGTCAACCTCGACGGCTACCCGTTCCGCTACATCTACATTTCGATACACCCATCAATCACCACACCGTTCGGCGGCACCGCCTACGCGGCCAAAGTCGACGCCGTCTTCACCGCAGTGGAGTGGCTCGAGACCCGCGGCTGGGAGATCGTCAACTTCGAGCTAAGCGGAAAGGTGGCCTACCTCCGCCGTAGCCAAGCCCCTTAGCCGGAACGTGAGCCCAAGCCAGCATGGTGGGACGTGAGTGTCAAGCATAAGCCGTGACGGGACACGGGCTTGTCGCGCTGTGTCGCTGTGTCGCGCTTTGTCGCGCTGCCGGATCTAAAACGGCGCGACCGCTCAAAGTTTTCTGTACGCATTCAAGGCGGCCCCAAAACGGGCCGCTCACTCCGTCGGCCAGGGCGTCACGGCCGCCCCCTGCAAGGCGGGCGGCCATGCCGACGTCCGTCGGCCGGCGTCCGCGGGCGGACGACCAAGGGCCGCCGAGCCGTCGAGGGGTAAGAGGGCGGGGGCCTTAACGGTGGGGCCTACCGCAGCCAGCCGGCTCACGGCCTTGACGACGCGGTCGAGCTGCCGGCACTACTACCCGACCCTGCTGATCCACGCCGGGGCCAGCGTCAAGACGGTGCAACTCGCTCTTGGCCATTCGACTCCGACGGTGACGGCGGACCAGCTCGGCCTGGGCGTCGTAGCCGGCCTGGGACAGGTCGCTGAACGAGTACGCGCACGAGTGGCCGGATGCGCTCGACCGAACCCGGTCACTGGTCGACGGGGCGCTCGGGCGACGCGAAACGGCGGCCACGTCGGCTGGGAGCCGAGCATGACCGCCGCTTCTCACGTTGTGTCCGAGCTGTGCCCAAGATCGGACCGGCGGGTGTTTCCGCTGGTCAGTGCCTTAGGGGGCCTCAGACGTTGTAGTACATCTCGAACTCGTGGGGGGTCGGGCGGAGGCGGACCGGGTCGATTTCGTTGGCTCGCTTCCAGTCGATCCAGGTGGAGATCAGGTCTTCGGTGAAGACGCCGCCGGCGGTCAGGAACTCGTGGTCGCCCTCGAGGGACTCGAGGACGGCGTCGAGGGAGCCGGGGACCTGCTTGACGCTGCCCCACTCCTCCGGGGGCAGGTCGTAGAGGTCCTTGTCGATCGGGGCCGGGGGCTCGATCTTGTTCTTGATGCCGTCCAGGCCGGCCATCATCTGGGCGGCGAAGGACAGGTACGGGTTGCTCGACGGGTCGGGCACGCGGAACTCGACGCGCTTTGCCTTCGGGTTGCTGCCGGTCACCGGGATGCGGGTGCAGGCGGAGCGGTTGCGCTGCGAGTAGACCAGGTTGACCGGGGCCTCGTAGCCGGGCACCAGGCGGCGGTACGAGTTCACCGTCGGGTTGGTGAAGGCCAGCAGCGAAGGCGCGTGGTGCAGGAGGCCGCCGATGTACCAGCGGGCCGTGTCGGACAGGCCGGCGTAGCCGGTCTCGTCGTAGAACAGCGGCTCGCCGCCCAGCCAAAGGCTCTGGTGGGTGTGCATGCCGGAACCGTTGTCACCGAAGAGCGGCTTCGGCATGAAGGTCGCGGTCTTGCCGTTCTCCCACGCCGTGTTCTTGATGATGTACTTGAACAGCTGCATCTGGTCGCCGGCGTGCAGAAGCGTCGAGAACTTGTAGTTGATCTCGGCCTGGCCGGCGGTGCCGACCTCGTGGTGCGAGCGCTCGACGGTGAAGCCGGCGTCGAGCAGGCGGCGGACCATCGCGTCGCGCAGGTCGGAGTAGTGGTCCAGCGGGGAGACCGGGAAGTATCCACCCTTGTACGCGGTCTTGTAGCCGCGGTTGCCGCCCTCCTCCTCCTTGCCGGAGTTCCAGGCGCCCTCGATCGAGTCGATGTAGTAGAACGCCTGGTTCGCCGCGGTGGAGTGGCGGATCGAGTCGAAGATGTAGAACTCCGCCTCGGCGCCGAAGTACGCGGTGTCGGCGATACCGCTGGAGGCCAGGTAGGTCTCCGCCTTCTTCGCCACGTTCCGCGGGTCACGCGAGTAGGCCTCGCGGGTGAACGGGTCGTGGATGAAGAAGTTCAGCGCCAGCGTCTTCTGCTGCCGGAACGGGTCGATGAAGGCGGTGGTGACGTCCGGCAGCAGCATCATGTCGGACTCGTGGATGGCCTGGAACCCTCGGATGGAAGAACCGTCGAAGGCGAGGCCGTCGGTGATCACACTGTCGTCGAACGACTCGACCGGGGTGTTGAAGTGCTGCATCACACCGGGCAGGTCACAGAAGCGTACGTCGACGAACTTGACGTCCTCGTCCTTGAGGTACCGCAGGAGTTCCTCGGGATTGGCGAACACACGTCCTCCTGGCACATGACTCGATACCGGGGCGGCGTTGGGTCCGCCGCGTGGCTAGGCTGGTCGCGACGCTATGGGTACGGAGTTGCCCCGGCGTATCCCTATTGTTTCCGTCGTGTTACGGAGTGGGTTGGACGGCAGGGATCAAGGCGAGGCTATCGCGGCCACGGCCGCCCGCGTGCCCGGTCGCCGAAACCTGCCCGGCTACCCTGACACCATGGCCACCACCAGCAACCCGAAGCCGCCCGCCGCCGACCTCGGTGAGACCGAGATCGCGTCGTTCGGGCGGCGGCTGCTGGCGTTGCTGGTCGACTGGCTCGCGGCCACGCTGGTCGCCAGCTTCCTGGTGGACAGCCTGGCGCGGAACCCGTGGCCGCAACTGGCCGTGTTCGTGCTGGCCCACGCGTTCTTCGTCGGCCTCTTCGGACAGACGCTGGGCATGGCGCTGGTCCGGATCCGGTGCGTGTCGATCGCGGACGGCGGGGCGGTCGGCATTCCGCGAGCGTTGCTGCGGGCGGCGCTGCTGGCGCTGCTCATCCCGGCGATGATCTCCGATGGGGACGGTCGTGGAGTGCACGACCGGGTCGCCGGCTCGGTGATGATTCAGGGCCGCCGGAAGCAGTGACGGGGCGAGGCGGGGACGGCCGCTGATCCGCGTGGGGCGAGGCTCGCCGCGTACGAAATCGGCGGTTTTCGGGTTTTCTAGCGCTGGCGCTGCTGGCGGAACGCGCCGCGGGCCGGCCGCATGTTCTTCGGGATCGCGCCCTTGGGCATCTGCGGGCGGGCCATCAGGGCGCCGAGGCGCTTGTCGAGGGCGTTGACGTCCTTGCCGGTCAGGTTTTTCGGCAGGCGCATCAGCGTGGTGCGCAGCTTACGGATGTTGAGCTGGCCCTCCTCGCTGCCGATGATCCAGTCGTAGATCGGTGCGTTGCCGATCACCTTGGACAGGCGCCGCTTTTCCTGGCCGAGCAGGCCGCGGACGCGCTGGGGGTGGCCCTCGCCGAGCAGGATCACGCCGGGCCGGCCGATCACCACGTGCACCATGTCGAAGCTGGTGGTGGAGCTCGCGGCGGGGCGCACGCGCCAGTCGCCGCGCATGTTTTCGATCAAGGACGCGGCGGCGCCGGGCTGGCCCTCGGCCGCGTTCATCATCGCGGCGTTGGACCGCAGGTTGAGCACGATCACGGCGGCCAGCAGGGTGACCATGATGCCGACCGGGATCCAGATGTAGCCGCCGGTCAGGAGAACGACGAGCACGGTCACAGCGACCGGGATCGCGACCGCCGCGACGAGCAGCGGAACGAACCACTTGTCCTGCTTTGCCGTGAAGGAGAACACCTGACCGATCTGCTTCAGGCGCTCGCCGAACGACACCTTCTCCTGCGGGTTTGCCATACCCGGAAGTGTAGTAGTGCTGCGGTGCCTTACGCGGCCCGGGCACCTGCCGAAGGCCCGGGTAAGGAGGGTACGGGCGCGGAAATGAGGAGGCTGCCTCATGTGGCGGGGGTGCCTTCCGGCGAAGAGTCGATGACATCAGCGAAAGAAGTCGTCGAAAGGCACCGAGATGTTCTCCAACGTCTACCCGGACACCGCGCTCGAGCTGCACCGCCAGAAGGTGGCCCAGATGATCCGCGAGGCCGCCGACTACAGGCTGGCCAGCGGCGCCTCCGCCGGCCGCAGCCGCCGGTTCGGCCGGTGGCGCCGCAGGCCGGAGCGGGGCCGCGGTGGCCACGTGACCGCCGCGGCCTGAGCGCCGCCATGACCGCGGAAAAAGTCGAGCGATTCTTGTCGTACCCCCATGGCATGCTCGACCTCATGACGGCGCATGCGCACAGCGAGGTCCTGGTCGGCCGCGAGGCCGATCTGACCGCGCTGCGCGACGCGCTGAAACGAGCCCGTTCGGCCGAGCCGGCCACCGTCCTGGTGGGCGGCGAGGCGGGGGTCGGCAAGACCCGGCTGATCGAGGAGTTCCGCCGCGGTCTGGCCGGCGAGCCGGTGCGGGTGCTCACCGGCCAGTGCCTGGAGCTCGGCGAGGAGGGTCTGCCCTTCGCGCCGTTCGCCTCGGCCCTGCGCGACCTCGTACGCGCCGAGGGCACCGCGATCCTGGACGGGCGTGAGCGGGAGTTCGCCCGCCTGTTGCCCGAGCTCGGGCCGCCGCCCGAGCCCGGCGACGCGCGGCGCGGCCTGCTGTTCGAGTCGGTCGGCGCTCTGCTCGAGCGAGTCGGGGGCGAGCAGCCCGTCGTCCTGATCATCGAAGACCTGCACTGGGCCGATCGGTCCACCCGCGACCTGATCGGGTTCCTGGTGCGCGCCGCCCGGGTGCCGCAGCTGCTGCTCATCGGCACGTATCGCACCGACGAGCTGCACCGCGGGCATCCGCTGCGGCCGTTCCTGGCCGAGCTCGATCGGGTCCGTGGCGTGCAGCGCCACGAGCTCGACCGGCTCGACCGGGAGGGCACCGCCGAGCTGCTCACCCAGCTCCTCGGCGTCGAGCCGCACGCCACCACCGTCGACGCGGTCAACGAGCGTGCCCAGGGCAACCCGTTCTTCATCGAGCAGTTCGCGGCCGCCGCCGACCCGGCCTGTAGCGACATTCCGACCAGCCTGCGCGACCTGCTGCTGTCCCGGGTCGACCTGCTGCCCGAGCCGGCCCAGCGGGTGCTGCGGGTGGCCGCGGTCGGCGGCACCCGGTTCGGCCACGAGCTGCTGTTCCGGGTCGCCGGGATGGACGAGGGCGCCCTCGAGTCGGCGCTGCGGGCGATCGTGGCGGCCCAGCTGATCATTTTCGATCCCGACGGCGGCTACGAGTTCCGGCATGCGTTGGTGCGCGAGGTGGTGCACGACGACCTGCTGCCCGGCGAGCACGCCCGGCTGCACGCGCGCTATGCCGTGGCGGTCGAGGAGGATCCGTCGCTGGTCTCCGCCGGGCGGGCGCCGGCTGAGATCGCCCACCACTGGTATGCCGCGCGCGACCACGCCCGGGCGCTGGTCGCGGCGAAACGGGCCGCCGACACGGCCGGCCGGAGCTTCGCGTACGGCGAGCAGGGCAAGCTGCTCGACCGCGTGCTCGAGCTGTGGGAGGACGTGCCCGACGCCGAGACGCTGCTCGGGATCGGCCATCTCGACCTGCTGGAGGTGGCGGCGATGGTCGCCGTCGACTCCGGCGACCACATGCGTGCGCTCACCCTGACCCGGGCCGCACTGCGCGACCTGGATGCCGAGGCCGAGCCGCTGCGCGCCGCCCGGCTGCTGCTGCGCCGGGCCAAACTGCTGCGCAACGCCGGCAAGAGCGACGGTTCGGCCGAGTGCCTGGAGGCGCACCGCCTGCTCGGCCTCGCGCCGCAGGGGCCCGACCGGGCGCGGCTGCTGGCCGATCTGGCCCACATCTACGCGAGCATCGACGGCGAGCGGGCCACGGCGTTCGCCCGGGAGGCCCGGGAGGCCGCCGCCGACGAGGGTGACCTGGCCACCCTGGTCGCCGCCGAGGTGGTCTTCGGTGAGGTCTGCGCGGGGCTGATGCCGCCGGAGGAAGCCCTCCCGACCATGTACGCGGCGGCCGAACGAGCCCGCGCCGCCGGCGACCTGTCCAGCCTGTCGCACTCGCTGGTCAACATCTCCGACGCGCTGTACGAGATCGGGCGGTACGAGGAGTCCGCGGCCACCGCCGCCGAGGGGGTGCCGGACGCCGACCGGGTCGGGGTCAGCCGGACCACCGGGGTGTTCCTGCTGGCCAACCACGCCGAGGCGCTGCTCGCCCTGGGCCGGTGGGACGAGGCAGACGCCCGGCTGGCCGAGGCGGCCCGGTACGACCCGCCCGGGCGGCTGGCGCTTCCGTGGCTGCGGCTTCGGGCCTGGCTGCGGCTGGCCCGCGGGATGGACGGGGCCGCGGCACTGGGCAACCAGGCCGTGCTGTGGCTCGGCAAGCCGTATCTCCAGCCGGAGAACCGGCTCTACCTGCTCGATCTGAAGATGCTGCTGGCGCTGGACGCGAGCGACCCGATCGCGGCGGCCGAGGTGGCGCGCAAGGCGATCCACGAGTCGTTCGTCTTCGAGCGCCCCCGGTATTCGTGGCCGCTGCTGGCCACGGCGGCGCGGGCGGCCGTCGCCGCGCCGGGTGCGGAAGACCTCGCGGCGGCGGTCGGCGACGTCGCCGGCCGGCTGACCCGGCAGGAGCCCGCGGAACGGGCGTATGCGGCGCAGGTGGGGGCGACGCTGCACGGCGGTGAGGAGCGGTGGCGGGCCGCGGTCGACGCCTGGCGGGCCGACGGCCGGCGGTACGAGCTGGCGGTGGCGCTGCTCGGGCTCGCCGAGGCGCAGGCGGCGTCGCGCGGGGTGGCGGCCGAGACGCTGAGCGAGGTCGCCATGATCGCGGACGAGCTGGGGGCCGGGCCGCTGCTGGAGGCCTCGGAGACGCTGGCGCGGCGGCTGGGGTTGCGGACTCCGGGGACGGCCGTGGCCGCGGAGGGACCGGAGGTCTTGACGGCGCGGGAGCGGGAGGTGCTGCGGTTGGTGGCCGAGGGGTACAGCAACGGCCGGATCGCCGCCAGCCTGTACATCTCGTCGAAGACGGCCAGCGTGCACGTCTCGCGGATCATCGCGAAGCTCGAGGTGGCCAATCGGATGGAGGCGGCGGCGGTCGCGCACCGACTGGGACTGCTGGGGAACTGAGGCCGGCCTGGTGAGGGCTGAGGCTGGCCTGGCGGGGGCTGGTCGGCCGGTGAGGCTGAGGCCGGTTACGCGTGGCTGCGATTCTGGCGGACCAGGTAGGCGATGGCCGCGATGCCGGCGCCGACCATCAGGACACCCAGGGCGATCAGGAGGACGCTGCCGAGGCCCATGCCGGTCCGGGCGGTGATCGCCTTCGCCGCCTTGTCGGCGAACGTCGGGTAGGCGGCGGGTGCGTCAAAGACGGGTTCGGTGGTGAGCGGCGCGGTGGTGGCGGGGGCCGCGGAGGCCGATGGCGAGGCCGTGGGCGCGGCCGTCGCGGGCTGGGCCACCGGCATGGCCGGGGCCTGCGGGGGAGCGGCGGCGCAGCCGGTGGCGGGCGACCGCCACGTCGCCACGTGGGTGGTGAAGCTGCTGTCCCGGACGGTCAGCGTGGCGCCCGCGGCGGCGTTGACCGTGGTGGAGCCGCCGGGGGAGAGGCGGATGCGGCGGCCCCCGGTGAGGAAGACGGCCGAAGTGTTGGCGCCGGCGCCGTTGGCCAGGGTCGCGACGAAGGTCCCGTCGCAGGCGTACGTGTAGGCGACCGTGGGCGTCATGGTGCACGCGGCGGCGCCCCCGGCATACCAGGAGAGCGGGCCCGTCGATCGGCCGGCGGCGCTGCCCAGCTTGGCGCTGCCGTAGGGGGCGCCGGTGCTGGTCAGCTCGGTCTGGACGGCGGTGCCGAAGAAGGCGACCACCTGGGTGAGGCAGCCGGGGACGGCGACTTTGAGCGTCAGGCTGCGGTTGCCGCCGGTGAGCCTGCCGGTCGCCGTGTCGTAGACGAACTGGCCGGCGGCGGTGCCGGGGGTGCCGGCGGCGGTGTACGAGGCCAGAGCGACTGTTTGGGACTCGCCGGCGCAGAGCGGGCGGGTGGCGGTGATCGTGACCGTGCCGGCCGGGCCGTTGAAAGAGTGGCGGTAGGAGGCGCTCTCGGCGGACACGCAGGTGGTGGCCGCGGCCGCGGCGACGGCGCTGGTGGCAGCCCTGGTGGCGGTGGCGGCCGTGGTGGTGGTGGCGGCCGTGGTGGTGGTGGCGGCCGTGGTGGTGGCGGCCGTGGTGGCGGTGGCGGCCGTGGTGGCGGTGGCGGCCGGGGAGGCGGTGGCCGCCGCGGAGGGGGCCAGGACGAGGGAGGTCGCCATGACGGCGAGGATCAGCAACAAACGGCGCATGATGTGGTCCCCACATGGTTCGGGTGGGGGCGGTCTCACCACTGACTCGCCTGGCCGTGGAACGGTGACCGGATCGAGCTCGGCCAGGGTCTGCGTCTCCCCGCCGGGGCTGGTTTGTCCCGGCTGATCGAGGTTAGGCCCGGTTGGTGGGCATCGCCAAGACCGTGATCGACTTGCCCAAAACGCGCATGCCCGAAATGTCATACCGAGGGTGAGTATCGAGCCATAGCCCCGGCCGGCGGTGGTAAGGATCACGCCCGGACATGGCAATGCCCCGGCGTGGGCCGGGGCATCGGGCGAACAGGAGCGGAACGATCAACCGCGGGCTTCGAGGGCCTGACGGTAGAGGCGCCCGGCCCGGTACGACGACCGGACCAGCGGCCCGCTCATCACCCCGGCAAAGCCGATCTGCTCGGCCTCCTCGCGCAGCTCGACGAACTCCTCCGGCTTCACCCACCGCTCCACCGGGTGGTGCCGCGGCGTCGGCCGCAGGTACTGCGTGATCGTTATCAGCTCGCAGCCGGCACCGTGCAGGTCGCGCAGCGCCTGGGAGATCTCGGCCCGCTCCTCGCCCATGCCCAGGATCAGGTTGCTCTTGGTGACCAGGCCGGCCGCCCGGGCCTGGGTGATGACGCCGAGGGAGCGCTCGTAGCGGAAGCCCGGCCGGATGCGCTTGAAGATCCGCGGGACCGTCTCGACGTTGTGCGCCAGCACCTCGGGCGCGCTTCCGAACACCTCAGCGAGCTGCGAAGGGTCGGCGTTGAAGTCGGGGATCAGCAGCTCGACGCCGCAGCCGGGCTGGAGGCGGTGGATCTGGCGGACGGTCTCCGCGTACAGCCAGGCGCCGCCGTCGGGCAGGTCGTCGCGGGCCACGCCGGTGACCGTCGCGTAGCGGAGGCCCATCGTGGCCACCGACTCGCCGACCCGGCGGGGCTCGTCGGCGTCGAACTCGGCCGGCTTACCCGTGTCGATCTGGCAGAAGTCGCACCGGCGGGTGCACTGGTCACCGCCGATCAGGAAGGTCGCCTCGCGATCTTCCCAGCACTCGTAGATGTTCGGGCAGCCCGCCTCCTGGCAGACCGTGTGCAGGCCTTCCTTCTGCACCAGGCCGCGCATCTGGGTGTACTCGGGCCCCATCTTGGCCTTGACCTTGATCCACGGAGGCTTCCGCTCGATGGGAGTTTCGGCGTTGCGCGCTTCGATGCGCAGCATGCGGCGGCCCTCGGGAGCAATAGTCACAGCCCCAAAATACGCCTGAATAGGTTCCTGCCTAGACAGGGGCGACGAGGCTCACGTGGGCGACGATGTGACCGCCGTCACTCACGCCGTGATAATTCGGTTTCCCCGTTGGTCCCCTGCTGTTAACGTCCGACAGATCGAATAGGAACGGCGTCGAGGGAACCAAGTAGCACCCCGCCCTACCGGCCGAGAGAGCCGCCGTAGCTGTGATGGCGGCCCGGACAGCCGGGTGCGAAGACAGTCCTGAGCCGAGCACGACAAGAGGCGCCGGTTTCGACCGGCGTGAAGGTGTGGTGGCACCGCGAGGTTCCCGCTCGCCCACACCTCCCTGGGGCCGCGTTGCAGACACCAGAGGAGGTTCCCGCCATGCAACGCATCCTCTCCACCCAGCTGGCGGAGCACGCGCACGAGACCGTGACCATCGCCGGCTGGATCCATCGCCGCCGCCTGCTGAAGTCGGTGGCCTTCCTGATCGTCCGGGACGCCGAGGGCCTCAGCCAGGTCGTCGTCGAGGCACCCGAGACCCGGGCTCAGCTCGAGGCGCTCACCGAGGAGAGCGTGGTCGAGGTCACCGCCACCGTGACGCCCAGCGAGCAGGCGCCGGGCGGGATCGAGCTCACCGGGCCGCGGATCCACGTGCTGTCGCGAGTGGACGTACCGCTGCCGTTCGAGCTGCATCGACCCGCGCTGAGCGCGAGTCTGCCCACCCAGCTCGACCATGCCGCGCTGGCGCTGCGGCATCCGCGGCGCCGGCTGGCGTTGCAGGTCGCGGCCGCGGCTGCCGCCGGATTCCGTACGGCGCTGACCGCCCAGCGCTTCGTCGAGATCCACACACCGAAGATCGTGGGATCGTCCACCGAGTCCGGCGCCGACGTCTTCGCGATCGACTACTTCGGACGGCCCGGCTACCTGGCGCAGTCGCCGCAGTTCTACAAGCAGTTGATGGTCGGCGTCTTCGAGCGGGTCTTCGAGGTCGGCCCCGTGTTCCGCGCCGAGCCCAGCGACACCGCCCGCCACCTGGCCCAGTACACATCCCTGGACGCCGAGATGGGCTTCGTCGCGGACCACCGCGACGTGATGGCGACTCTGACCAGCACGCTGCGCGTGATGATGGCGACGATCGCGGAGAGTGTCGGCGTGGAGACGCCGAAGGTGCCGTCCGAGATTCCGGCGGTGCCGTTCGCCGAGGCGCTGCGGATCGCCGGCGCTCCGGCCGGTGAGGGCGACATGACCCCGGCCTACGAGCGGGCGCTGGGCGAGTGGGCACGGCGCGAGCACGACTCCGCCTTCGTGTACGTGACCGGCTACCCGATGCGCAAGCGCCCGTTCTACACGCATCCGGACCCGGCCGACCCGGCGTACTCGAACGGTTTCGACCTGCTCTTCGGCGGTCTCGAGATCGTGACCGGCGGGCAGCGGCTGCACCGCTACGAGGACTACGTGACGGCGCTGACCGCCGCGGGCGAGCCACTCGAGCCGTACGCGGGCTATCTCGACGGTTTCCGCTACGGGATGCCGCCGCACGGCGGCTGGGCGATCGGCCTGGAACGCCTGGTGACAAGGTTGCTGGGGCTGGCTAACGTGCGCGAGGTGACCGCCTTCCCCCGGGACCTGCACCGGATCGCGCCCTAGCGTGCTGATCGACCTCGACGTGCTGCCGCGAGCAGCGCCGGCCCCTCCCCGACGACGGCGGATGCGGCCGGCGCTGCTCGCGGCCGTGCTGCTGCTGACCCTGTTGGTGCAGGGGGCGGCGCGGCCGGCCCGGCTCGGCGAGCTGACGGCGGTGACCAACACCGGTGACGCGGGGTTCACCCTGCTCACCGCCGACGCCATCTACCTGGCCCGGGAGGACGGCCGGGTATCGGCTATCCCGCTCGTGCCCGGCGGCCCGAGTTGGTCGGTACGGGTGGACGGCGTGTCGCCGCTCACTCTCTCGCTGGCGGACGGCACGCTCGTGGTCCGACCGACGACGTCCTTCCTGGACGCCCGCACCGGCCGGGAGCGGTGGCGAACCCAGGGACCGAGCTACGTCCGTGTTCTCGGCGACCGGGTGGCGTACGCCGACTTGTCCGGAACGCTCCGGATGGCCGACGTCGCCACCGGCCGCGTGCTCTGGCAGCGGGCCACGTCGGCGTGGACGTTCGACGGCGACGTCGAGAACCGCTACGTGATCGGCATCGACGGCGAAGGGCGGGCCGTGGTCTACTCGGCGGTCGACGGCTCGGTGATCTCCGGCGAGAAGGACCTGGCCGTCGACACGTCCGGGCCGGATACGGTCGGGGTGGCCCCCACGGAGATCATCGGCGACACGATCTACATGTACGGGCAGACGTCCCTGGCCGCATACCGCCTGCGCGACCTCGCGCCGCTCTGGCGCATCCCGATCACGCCGGACCAGGTCGGGCCGTGCGGGAACCTGATCTGCGTCACCGCCGAGCGGGGCGCCTGGGGGCTCGATCCGGCCACCGGCGCGGTGCGCTGGCACAGCCCGCGGTGGCGTGTGATCGACCCGGACGGGCTGGCGGTGGCCCGCGATCAGCGGGTGGCCCGGATCGATCCGGCGACCGGCCGGGTCGTGCGGGAACTGGGCCACGGCTCGCTGGCCGGTGACCTGCTGCTGCGGTACGACCGCGACCACACGTTCGTGACTCGGTCGGCCGACGGCCGGGTGCTCGGCGGGCTGCCGGTGTTCGCGCCGTCCGGCTGCAACGCGGCCGGGCGCTTCCTGGCCTGCCCGGCGAGTGGCAGGTCGTTGACGGTCTGGCGGATCAGCTGAGGGCCGACCGTCCGGCGATTAGGTGAGGACCGCGATGGTGACCGCGGCGACGATCGCCAGCGGGATGATCGTGGTGCAGATCAGGATGGCCCAGGCGATGGGGTGGCCGAAGTTCAGCGCCAGCCCACCGCCCTCCTTGGGCACGAAGATCCGGCGGTCCCGCGGATCCCGGTAGAGAGCCATGGTGTGCGACTCAGCCGAACAGCGTCGGCAGGTGCCGCTCGACGACCGGCAGCACCTCGGCAACCGGGACCGGCCGGCCGAGCTCGGCGCTGAGCGACGTCACCCCGGCATCCCGGATCCCGCAGGGCACGAAGCGGTCGTACGCCGACAGGTCGCAGTCGCAGTTGAGCGCGAAGCCGTGCTGGGTGACCCCGCGGGCGACCCGGATGCCGATCGCGGCGATCTTGCGGTCCGGCCCGCGGTCGTCGGCGCGCACCCAGGCGCCGCTGCGACCCTCGACCCGGTCGGCGGCGACACCGAGCTCGGCGCACACGTCGATCAGCAGTTGCTCGGTGCGGCGCACGTAGGCGACCACGTCGACCGGGTCGGGCAGGCGGAGGATCGGGTAGCCGACCAGCTGTCCGGGACCGTGCCAGGTGATCTTGCCGCCGCGGTCGACGTCGACCACCGGGGTGCCGTCGATCGGGCGGTCGGCGGGCTCGGTGCGCTTGCCGGCGGTGAAGACGCTGGGGTGCTCCAGCAGCAGGATGGTGTCGGGCTGGTCGCCCGCCACCACGGCGTCGTGCAGGCGGCGCTGCTCGGCCCAGGCCTCACGGTAGTCGACCAGGCCGGGACGCAGCACGGTGAGCGTGGAGGATGTCACGCCCCCCAACATAACCCCGGCGTCACCGGTCGATCGGATCCACACCCGGACGGATTCGCCACACCAGCACGTCGTCGACGCGCTCGGGCGGGCCGAGCAGTTCGGTCGCGCTCTTCTCGACCGCCGAGCGGTACAGCATCCCGTCCGGCCCGGTGATCTCGTCGGGCAGGAAGACCGCGTCGACCCCCCAGTACTGGAAGTCGGCGCGGGCCTGCGCGCGATCCCAGTTGTCGACCACCGGGACGTAGCCGTACAGCGCGGCCCGCAGGAACAGCCAGTCGGTGCGGCGGGCCGGCGCGCCGATGCGGCCCTTCTCGTCGGCTCCGCCGACATCGGGACCGAGGAAGTATCCGTCCGGGATCCGGAACTGCCGTCCCCCGCGCGCCATCGTGTACGCCTGCCAGCGCTGGCCGTCCGCGGCCACGTTGATCGCGAACGGCAGCGCGCTCAACGTCCCGCCCTCGGGCACGTACCGCTGCCAGGTGCCGTCGGCGATGAACTTCGGCTCGGGCGCGCGCTCGCTCCAGAGCAGCGGCAGTGGGAAGAGCGGGACCAGCGCGAACGCGAACGCCGCGGCGAACGGCGCGTGCGCCGGGTGCGGCACCTCGTCGCGGTCGAGCAGCCGGTCCGCGGTGAACGCGAGGATCGTGCCGAACACGCCGACCAGCACCAGCGCGAACCGGAGCGGCAGCGCGGAGTCGAACAGCGGCAGGTGCGCGAGCAACGCGTACGGAAGGGGAATGGGGGTTTCCGTCCCGAACAGATGCAACCGCGGCCCGAGCGAGAGCACCAGGAACACCCCGCCGACGACCGCCAGCGCCCGCAGCGTCGCCCGGCGGCCCGGGTCGGCCCGGCGCCAGAGCAGCACGAACGAGGCGATGACCAGCAGCATCAGCGGCAGCCCGAAGAACGAGGTCTGCTCGGTCGGGTTGGCCGCGTAGTTGGCACCCAGCCCGGCCCGAGCCGCGATCGTACGGTCGGAGAAGGAGAAGTACGCGGCCAGGTCCTCGGCGTAGTGCCGCTGGTTGAAGCCGGTGCCGGCGAACGTCTGCGGCCCGGAGAAGTGCATGTGCAGCGGATAGGCGAGCAGCGCACCGGCCACCAGCGCGGTCACCCCGAGCCCTTTGAGCACGGTAGGCAGCGCGGCGCGCGCCTCGGCCCGGGTGGCCCGGGACAGCGACCAGACGACGAGGAACACGCCGCCGGCCAGCGCGGTGAAGAACAGCCCCTCGGCCGCGACCGTGAACGACACGCCGAGGAGTACGCCGAGGACCGCGCCGTTACGCAGCCAGCGACCCGGCTCGCGCAGCTTGAACAGCCACCACAGCACGACCGGCGCGACCCAGCCCGCGGTCCAGTTGAGGTGCGCGTTGGCGTGCGCGACGAAGCCGGGCGCGAACCCGCAGAACAGCCCGGCGACGGCGGCCGCAAGCCGGTTGCGGGTCACCCACCGGTCGAAGAACAGGTACCAGGCGAAGGCCGAGCCGGCCATGTTCAGCGTCAGCACCGTCGCGAAGGTGACCTGCGGGCCGGCCAGGATCGTCAGGGGGGCGAACAGGATCGCGTACGCGGTGATCGAGGTGTTGGCGGCGAGGTTGACGCCGTTCGGCGCGTTCATCACGGTGGCGAAGAACGGGTCGCCGCCGTCGCGGAGCAGGTGCACGCCGTACGCCAGCACCCATTCGAAGAACGCCTGGTCGCCGACATTGCCCGCGATGACGTGATGGTACGGCTGCTGCCAGAGCCCTTGGACCAGGTAAACCGCCAGGGCCAGCGCAATCACGGCCACGAGCAGATGGGACCGCAGCCGCCGGACCACCGTAACGGTGTCGGGCGGGGCCGGGCGGTCCTCGGCGGCATCGGTGGCAGGCGTTGCGACGAACATCACGCGCAGGTTAGCAAGCGAAGCTGTTTCGTCTACGGGGATGTGTCGACGGCGACCCGAACCGCGGCGTCTATGTCCGGGTACGACCAGTGAAAACCCGCTTTTTCCAGTACGGCGGGGACCGCGCGCACACTCACCCGCAGCTCCTCGGCGAGCCCGCCGAGCGCCACGTCGAGCGCGACGCCCGGCACGGTCAGCATCGCCGGCCGGTGCAGCGCCCGGGCCAGTGCCCGGGTGAACTCCGCGTTCGTGCACGACGCCGGCCCGGTCATGTTCACCGGGCCGGCCACGTCCTCGCGGTCCAGCAGGAACTCGACCGCCCCGAGCCAGTCGGCCGGCGCCATCCAGGCCATCCACTGCCGGCCGCTGCCGAGCTTGGCGCCCAGGCCCAGCCGGAACGGGATCAGCAGCGGCTTGAGCAGGCCGCCGGTCGCGTCGATCAGCGGCGCGGTACGCAACAGCAGCACCCGGGTGCCGGCGTCCTCGGCGGGCCGGGCCGCGGCCTCCCAGACCCGGCACAGGTCGGCCAGGAAGGTCTGCCCGGCCGGTCCCGCCTCGGTGGTCGGCCGGTCCCCGGTGTCGCCGTACGCGCTGATCCCGGACGCCTGCACCATCGTGCCCGGCCGGTCGGCGGGCGGCAGTTGCTTGATCGCGTCGGCCAGCGTGGCGGTGGTGTCGACCCGGCTCGACCGCAGCACCCCGCGATAGTGCGCGGTCCAGCGATGCGTCCCGATGTTCGCGCCGGCCATGTTGATCACCACGTCGGCGGCGGCCACCACGGCCGGGTCGATCTGGCCCTGCGACGGCCGCCAGGGCGACTCGTCGGCGGTCCGGGCCGGCCGCCTGACCAGCCGGGTGATCTCGTGTCCGGCCTCGGCGAGCCGGTCGCCCAGCCGCGTGCCGAGGAAGCCGGAGGCGCCGGCCATCAGGATCCGCATCTCACCATGATGCCCATCCGTGAACCCGTCCGAAACCGAAGTGGGGTGTGCCGGATCGGATCAATCCGGCACACCCCCTTTCGTCCGCTTAGCAGCCGCGTCCGTTCGCTTAGCAGCCGCGTTCGTCCGCTTGCCAGCCGCGTCCGTCCCGCTTACAGGCCGAGCTCGGCCTCGAACTGGCCGCCCTCCAGGCGCTCCTTGACGGTGACCAGGAAGCGGGCCGCGTCGGCGCCGTCCACGATCCGGTGGTCGTAGCTGAGCGCCAGGTAAACCATCGAGCGCGGCGCGATGATCTCGCCGAGGTCGGGGTCGCTGAGCACCACGGCCCGCTTGACCACCGCGCCGGTGCCGAGGATGCCGACCTGCGGCTGGTTGATGATCGGAGTGTCGAACAGCGCGCCCCGGCTGCCGGTGTTGGTCAGCGTGAACGTGCCGCCGGACAGCTCGTCCGGGCCGATCTTGTTGTTCCGGGTGCGGTCGGCCACGTCGGCGATCCGCTTGGCCAGGCCGGCCAGGTTGAGGTCGCCGGCGTCGCGGATCACCGGGACGATCAGGCCGCGCGGTGTGTCCACCGCGATGCCCAGGTGCTCGCCGTCGTGGTAGGTGACCGTGTTGGCCTCGAGGTCGAGCGACGAGTTGACCGTCGGGTGCTGCTGCAGCGCCTCGACCGCGGCGAGGGCGAAGAACGGCATGAAGGTCAGCTTGACGCCGTGCTTGGCCTGGAAGGCGGCCTTCGCCCTGTTCCGCAGCTGGGCGATCTTGGTGACGTCCACCTCGACCACCGTGGTGAGCTGGGCCGAGACCTGCAGCGACTCGACCATGCGCCGGGCGATCGTCTGGCGCATGCGGGTCAGCTTCTCGGTGCGGCCGCGCAGCGGGCTCGGGGCCGGCTTGGCGGCCGGGGCAGCCGGGGCAGCGGCCGGCGGGGCGGCGGCCGCTGCCGGAGCCGGGGCGGCCTTGGCCTTCTCCGCGGCCTCGGCCGCGTCGAGCACGTCCTGCTTGCGGATGCGGCCGCCGACGCCGGTGCCGGTCAGGCTGGAGAGGTCCACGCCCTTCTCGGCGGCCAGCTTGCGGACCAGCGGGGTCAGGTAACCGGCGTCGCCGGCGCCGTTGGCCTTGGCGGCCTCGCGGGTCGGCGTGGCGGCCGCGGCCGGCGGCTCGGCGCTGCGCTCGGCGGCCGACGGGTCCTTGGCGGTCTCCGCCGCGGCCGAGGGCTCCGCGTACGAGTCGCCGGGCGCGAACGACGGCGCGGGCGCCGACTCGATCCGCGGCTGCGGAGCGGGCGCCTCCTGCTTCGGGGCCTCCTGCTTCGGCGCCTCCTGCTTCGGGGCCTCCTGCCGCGGGGCCTCCTGCTGCGGGGCGGGAGCGGCCTGAGGCGCGGGCGCCTGCGGGGCCGCGGAGCCGGGCGTGCCGATCACCGCGAGCACCGCGCCGACGTCGGCGGTCTCGTCCTCCTGCACCTTGATCTCGAGGACCGTGCCGGCCACCGGCGACGGGATCTCGGTGTCGACCTTGTCGGTGGAGACCTCGAGGAGCGGCTCGTCCGCCTCGATCGTCTCGCCGACCTGCTTGAGCCAGCGCGTGATGGTGCCCTCGGTGACGCTCTCGCCGAGCGCCGGCATCTTCACGTCGGTGCCCTCGCCGCCCGCGGACGGCGAGGCGTCCTGCTGCGGCGCGGCGTCCTGCTGCGGCGCGGGAGCCTCGGCCTCGACCGGCTTCTCGGTCGAGGGGGTGGTCGGCGCCGGCGGCTCCGGCTCGGCCTCGGCCTGCGGGGCGGCGGCCGGGGCGGGCGCCGCGGCGCCCGCGTCCTCCCCGTCGCCCGAGATGACCGCCAGCTCGCTGCCGACGTCGGCGGTCTCGTCCTCGCCCACGACGATGCGGGTCAGCACGCCCGCGGCCGGCGACGGGATCTCCGTGTCGACCTTGTCGGTGGAGACCTCGAGCAGCGGCTCATCGGCCTCGACCCGCTCGCCCTCCTGCTTGAGCCAGCGCGTGACGGTGCCCTCGGTGACGCTCTCACCCAGCCGCGGCATGGTGACCGATACCGGCATTCTCCGAACTCCTTAACCGCTTCGTCTTTGGTTAACGACTAGATCAGGCGTGTACGTGCAGGGGCTTGCCGGCGAGCGCCAGGAACGCCTCGCCCATCGCCTCGTTCTGCGTCGGGTGGGCGTGCACGAGCTGGGCGACCTCCTCCGGGAAGGCCTCCCAGTTGTAGATCAGCTGCGCCTCGCCGACCTGCTCGCTCATCCGCGCGCCGATCATGTGCACGCCGAGGACCGGGCCGTCGTCGAGCCGGACCAGCTTGACGAAGCCCTGGGTCTTGAGGATCTGGCTCTTGCCGTTGCCGCCGAGGTTGTAGTTGAACGTCGAGATCTTGTCGGCGCCGTACTTCTCCTTGGCCTTGGCCTCGGTCAGGCCCATCGAGGCGATCTCGGGGTCGCAGTAGGTGACCCGCGGGATGCCCGCCTCGTCGATGGCCGCCGGGCGCTTGCCGGCGATCTCCTCGGCCACGAAGATGCCCTGGGCGAAGCCGCGGTGCGCGAGCTGGAGGCCGGGGACGATGTCGCCGACGGCGTAGATGTTGCCGACGCCGGTGTGCAGCCGCTCGTTGGTGATCACGAAGCCGCGGTCGAGCGTGATGCCCTGCTCCTCGTAGCCGAGGCCCTGGGTCGTCGGGCCGCGGCCGACCGCGACCAGCAGCACCTCGGCCTCGACCGTCTCGCCGCCCTGGATGGTCGCGCGCACGCCGTTCTCGGTGTGCTCGACCTTCTCGAACGGCTTGCCGACCTTGAAGTTGATCTTCCGCTTGCGGAAGTTGCGCTCGAGCTGCTTCGAGATGTCCTCGTCCTCGGCGGCGACCAGGCGGGGCAGCGCCTCCAGGATGGTCACCTCGGCGCCGAACGACTTCCAGACGCTGGCGAACTCGACGCCGATCACGCCGCCGCCGAGCACGATCGCCGACGACGGCACGCGGTCGAGGCGAAGGGCGTGCTCGCTGGTGATGACCCGCTTGCCGTCGACCTCGAGGCCGGGCAGCGAGCGCGAGTAGGAGCCGCTGGCCAGGATGACGTTCCGGCCGGTGTAGCGCTTGCCGGCCACCTCGACCGTGTCCTTGCTGACGAGCTTGCCCTCGCCGGCCACCACGGTGATGTTCTTGTTGTGCGTGAGCAGGCCGGTGAGACCCTTGAACAGACGGGAGACAACACCGTCCTTGTACGCGTTCACCCCGGCCATGTCGATGCCGACCAGCTCGGCCTTGATGCCGAACTGCTCGCTCTCCCGGGTCTGCTCGGCGATCTCGGCCGCGTGCAGCAGCGCCTTGGTCGGGATGCAGCCGCGGTGCAGGCACGTGCCGCCCAGCTCGGCCTTGTCGATCAGCGCTACGGAGAGGTCGAGCTCAGCGGCGCGCAGAGCAGCCGCGTAGCCGCCGCTGCCGGCGCCGAGGATGACGATGTCGAAGGTTTCGCCGTTCGGCTGGCTCACGTTGACTCCAGTGGTCACATCCGTCGCCATGTGGGTCACACAAAGGAAACGGTCACAGTATGTCCAAGCCATCTTGTCACTTGTGGAAGCCATCGATGCAGCCAGGTGCCGATCGGCGTGCCCGCTCGTCGTACCCTTGCGGAAATCGAGCGTGAGGAGCGGGCAGTGGCCTGGTTTCGGCGGCGCACCGCGCCCCAGCGGGTGGCGGGTCGACCGGTCGATCGTGCCGATCTCGAGTACCTTGCGGAGTTCGTCCGCACTCGCCGGGGCGTCGAGGCATTCATCGAGCCCCGCACGACCGTGACCGAGACCACGGTGTTGCTCGTCGCACACGACGGCGAGTGGACCCGCCGCCGCATCGAGTCGCCCGAGATCGCCCGGCGTTGGGCCCACCAGCTGTCGCTGCCGATCTACGACGTCCGCCTGCTCGGCTACCCCCAGCGCATGCGCGACTACAACGCCAGGCAGAAGCGCCGGACCAGCTAGGTCAAGTCCTCCACGGCCTGGAGCAGGGTGCGGACGGGGACCCCCGTACCGCCCTTGGTCCAGTGCCCGTGCGCCTCGCCCGCGTTGTATCCGGGCCCGGCGATGTCGATGTGCGCCCATTCGACCCCGTCGGCCACGAACTCGCGCAGGAACACGCCGCCCTGCAGCATGTGCCCGGCCCGGTCCATCGCGTTGTTGGTCTGGCAGATGTCCGCGATGTCGGATTCCATGCCCTTGCGGACCTCGTCCGGCAGCGGCATCGGCCAGGCCGGCTCGCCGACCCTGTCGCCGGCCGCCCGGATCAGCTCGACCGCGTCCGCCGAGCCCATCAGCCCGGCGATCCGCTTGCCCAGCGCGACCACCTGGCCGCCGGTCAGGGTGGACACCTCGAAGACGTACTCGGCGCCGTCCGCGCAGGCCCGCGCGATCGCGTCGCCGAGCACCATGCGTCCCTCGGCGTCGGTGTTGAACACCTCGACCCGCTTGCCGTTGAACATCGTGATCACGTCGCCCGGCCGGTACGACGAGCCGGACGGCATGTTCTCCGCCATCGCGAGGTATCCGCTGACCGCCACCGGTGGCTTGAGCGCCGCGATCGCCAGCATCGCCCCGCCGATCGCGGCCGCGCCGGCCATGTCCGACTTCATCTCCCACATGCCGGCCGTCGGCTTGATGCTGATGCCGCCGGTGTCGAAGGTGATGCCCTTGCCGACCAGCGCGACCTTCTTGGGCGAGGACACCCCCTCGGGCACGTAGGTGATTTTGACCAGCCGCGGCGGCGCCTCCGAGCCCTGGCCGACCGCCACGATGCCGCCGTAGCCGGCCGACCTCAGCTCCTCCAGGCCGAGCACCTCGACCTGCAGGCCGGTGCCCTGCACGGCGGCGACCACCGCGTCGGCGAACTGCGGCGGGCGCAGCTCGTTGGGCGCCATGTTGACCCAGTCCCGGGCCAGCCGCACCGACCGGCCGACGATCTCGGCCCGGGTCACCTCGGCGCCGGCCGCCGCGTCGGCCGCGTCCGGCACGTGCACCTGCAGCGCGGCCACCGGGTCCCGGCGCCGCGGCTGCGCCTTGGTCTTGTAGCCGGCGAACCGGTAGCCGCCGAGCAGCGCGCCCTCCAGGATCGCGCGCAGCACGCCCGGCGCGTCCTGGTCGTCCGGCACCGGCAGGGCCAGCGCGACCGTCGCGCTGCCGGCCAGCGCGCGCACCGCCGCGCCGGTGCCGCGACGCAGCTTCTCCCGCTCGGGGGCGGAGCCGGACGGCTCGTCGCCGAGCCCGACCGCGACGATCAGCGGCGCCGCGATGGTGCCGAGCGTGGCCAGCTTGGTCACCTCGCCCGGGGCTCCGCTCGCGCCGAGCAGCGCCAGCGTCGAGGTGAGCTTGCCGTCGAACGCGGCGGCGATGCTCTCCGCCCCGGCAGCCGGCAGCAGGGCGCCCCCTTCGTCGGGCTGGCTGTGCAGGCCGATGACGATCGCGTCGACGACCAATTCGGCCGGGTCAGTGTCGACCAGGCTGAGGCTGGGCTGGCTCACTCGGGCACTCCGCGGGCGTTTCGGGGCCGGCGGCTTCTTGAGCTCGCCGGCTGGTCTGGTGGTCCCGGTCGCGATGGCGACGGGGGAAGGGTGTCCCCGCGACAATAACGACTTGCAAGGTCACGGGTAAGTTCACTGTCATGTCTGCCGACGCCGTCCACGACCTTTTCCGCTCTCCGCTGCACGAACGCCACCTCGCGCTCGGTGCCAAGCTCGCCGCCTTCGGCGGCTGGGAGATGCCGTTGGAGTACGCCGGCGGCGGGGTACTGCGCGAGCATGCTGCCGTACGCGAGGCGGCCGGCGTCTTCGACGTCTCGCACCTGGGCAAGGCCCGGGTCCGCGGGCAGGGTGCGGCCGCGTTCGTCAACTCCTGCCTCACCAACGACCTGGACCGCATCGGCCCCGGCAAGGCGCAGTACACGCTCTGCTGCGACGAGAGCGGTGGCGTGGTCGACGACCTGATCGCGTACCTGTTCGCCGACGACCACGTCTTCCTGATCCCGAACGCGGCCAACACCGCCGAGGTGGTCCGCCGCCTGCGGGCCGCGGCGCCGGAGGGGCTGACGGTGGAGGACGAGCACCGGAAGTTCGCGGTGCTGGCCGTGCAGGGTCCGAGCTCGGCCGACGTTCTCGGCAAGCTGGGGCTGCCCACCGACCACGACTACATGTCGTTCGCGACCGCCCGGCTCGGCGAGGCCGAGTTGATCGTCTGCCGCACCGGCTACACCGGGGAGCACGGCTACGAGCTGGTCGTGCCGTGGGACGACGCGCTCGCGGTGTGGGACGCGATCGTGGGCGCCGGCGTGCAGCCGTGCGGGCTCGGCGCGCGCGACACGCTGCGCACCGAGATGGGCTACCCGCTGCACGGCCAGGACCTCTCCCTCGACATCTCGCCGGTGCAGGCCCGTTCCGGCTGGGCGGTCGGCTGGTCCAAGCCCGCATTCTGGGGCCGCGACGCGCTGCTGGCGGAGAAGGCCGCGGGTCCGCGTCGCGTGCTGCGCGGGCTGGAACTGACCGGCCGCGGGATCCCCCGCGGTCACATGCCGGTGTACGCCGGGGACCAGGCGATCGGCGAGACCACCAGCGGCACGTTCTCGCCGACGAAGAAGGTCGGCATCGCGCTGGCTCTGATCGACACCGCGGCCGGCATCGCCGACGGCGACCTGGTGCAGATCGACGTCCGGGGCCGGCGGATCGAGGCCAAGGTGGTCAAGCCGCCGTTCGTGCAGCCCTCGGTGCGGTGACCCGATGTCCGTCACGTACGAGCAACTCCGCGACTGGGTGCTGGCGTTGCCCGGCTGCCGGGAGGTGCACGTCGAGAGCTGGGGACACCCCACGCTGCGGTACGGCGACAAGATGTTCGCGGCCGGGAGCCCCGAGTCGTCGTACGCCTCGGTCAAGGCGTCCCTCGAGGAGCAGGCCGAGCTGATCGCCGGGGCGCCGGACGTCTACGAGAAGGCGGCCTACACCGGCCGATACGGCTGGGTGCGGGTCGACCTGACCCGGGCGGACCCGGCCGAACTGCGCCAGGTGGTGACCGAGGCGTGGCGGCGCACCGCGCCCAAGCGGGTCGTCAAGGAGTACGACTCAGCCCAGGGATAGGCCGACCAGGGCCACGGTGGTGGCCACCTCCACCACCGCACCCAGAACGTCGCCGGTGATGCCGCCGAAACGGCGTACGCAATGGCGCAGCAGAGCAAGCACGACGGCCAGCGACGCGACGACGGCGGCCGGACCCTGCCACCGACGGTCCGGGGTCGCCGCCGCGGCAGCGACCACCACGACGGCCGCGATGAGGGCCGCGGCCGGGCGGGGCACCGTCCCGGCGACCAGCGCGCCCAGACCCTCGGGCCGGGCCGCGGGCACGCCGCGGGCGCAGGCCACCGTGATCGCCAGCCGGCCGGCCGCCCAGGCCACGATGAGCCCCGTCGCGCCGAGGCCGGTAACGGCCGCGGTCTGGATCAGCAGGATGAGCGCGATGGCCGCCACCCCGAACGGTCCGATGTCCGGCTTTTTCATGATCTGCAGGGCGGCATCGCCGGAGCGGTAGGAGCCGAGCGCGTCGACCGTGTCGGCCAGGCCGTCCAGGTGCATGCCGCGGGTCAGCAGTGCCGCGGCCGCGATCGTCACGGCCGCCGCCACCAGCGGGGGAGTGCCGGCCGACCGCAGCGCCCAGAGCAGCGCGGCCAGAACCGCGCCCAGCACGGCGCCCACCGCGGGCGCGAGGCCCATCGCCCACGCCGCGGCCGCCCGGTCGACCCGGCCGCCCCTGACCGGCAGCACGGTCAGCGTGGTCACGGCCAGCCGGGCGCCGGCCGCGGCGTCGCTCACCCCTCGGTCGTGGCCGGGCCGGAGCCGCCCGGCTCGGGCTTGGGCTCGGCCCCCGACTTGGCCCCGGCCGCCGGCTCCGCCTCGGCCTCCGGCTCAGCCACGGCCTCCGGCTCCGCCTCGGCCTCCGGCTCCGCCTCGGCGGCGTCGATGGTGGTGGTCGGGCCGGGGCCGGCCGGCTCGGGCTCGGCGAAGTCGACGTCCTCGTCGTTCGGCACGATCAGGTCGGTGAGGCCCGCGTCGCCCGGCTCGGTGAGCAGCGCCGGATGCACCGGCGCCGCCGCGGCCAAGCCGATCGCGGTGCGCAGCAGCGGCAGGCAGGCCAGCGCGTTCGCACCCTCGCCCAGGCCGAGGCCCAGGTCCAGCACGGGGGTCAGGCCCAGCACGTCGGCGCCCTTGGCGACCAGCGTCAGGCGGCCCGCGTCCGGCAGCATGCACCAGTGCCGGGCCTGGCTGCCCAGATCGCGGGCGACCAGCGCGGCGGCGACGCCGACCGGGCCGTCCAGCAGCACCGGCAGCCGCCGGGAGGACGCCCCGAGCAGCGCGCCGACCAGGACCGCAAGGTCGGCGCCGCCCAGCTGGCGGAGGATGCCCTTGGCGCCGCGCGCCTCCTGCCGGATCCGGTGCAGCGCGTCGCGCACCGCGGCGCAGCGGGTCATCCAGGACTCGTCGTCGAAGCGGCCGCCCGGCCGGAGCACCCGCGGCAGCACCTCGACCGCCTCGGCGCCGGTGATCGACGCCGAGACCGCCGCGGCCATCGCGTCGGTGCCAACCCCGACCGAGGCGAGCAGCAGCAGGTCGCGCCCGGCGTCCGCGGCGGCCTCGGCGAGCCGCCAGCCCTGCTGCAGCGCCACCTCCAGCGCGCTCTCGCCGATCACCGGGCCGGTCTCCATCGCGCCGGAGCGGGCCACCCGCAGCACCGCGACGTCCGCGCCCGCCTGGCCGGCCAGCCGGCTCAGCACGCCTTCGCCCTGCTCGACCTCGGCGATCCGTCGCTCGACGTCGTCCGGGTCGTCGCCGGCCGCCGCGCCGCCCTCGTGGTTGCCGGCGACCAGCAGCACGCGTACCGACGCCCACGGGCGGGGGATCGTCGTGCCCTGGGTGGCCGCCGCGAACTCGACCGCCTCGACCAGGTCGCCGAGGCCGGCGCCGGCGAAGTCGACGTCCATCAGGCGGTCGCGGGCGTCCGGGCCGGCCTCGCCGTCGGGCAGCGGCAGGTCGAGGCCCGCCTCGAAGTCCACCCCGCGGCCGATCACCGGCAGCAACTGGGTCTGCTCGTCGAGCACCGTCGCCCCGGCGTCCGTCGGGGCCGCCACGGTCTCGGCGGCGGCCGGCTCGACGACCTGGGGCGTGAAGGGGATCTCGATGTCGTCGAGGTCCTCGGTGATGCCGACGACCGCCGCGCCGCCGCCGCCGGCCGCGATGGCTTCGATGCCTGCATCTTCGGACAAGTACGATTCTTCGGTTTTCAGCCAGATGTGCTGGCCGGCCACGACCAGCGCGACCCGGTCGCACGCCTCGGCGAGCGCCTGGTTCGCCGCGCCCAGCGCGTCGGCGAACGCCCGCCCGATCGGCGTGGTCGGCACCAGGGCCAGCCCGACCTCGGGGCTGACCAGCACGACCCGGGCCGGGCAGCCGCGCACCGCGTGGGCCAGCGCGGCGACGTCGGCCTCGTCGTCGTTGGGCTGGCGGGCCGGGTCGAGCAGCGCCGTCACCCAGCCGCCGAGATCGTCGACGAGCAGCGTGTCGTCCGGTTTCGCCTCGGTGAGCAGGGCGGTCAGCCGGGCCGGATCGGCACCGGTCTCCTCGGTCGACCAGGACTGCGGGCGGCGTCGCTGATGCGCCTCGATCCGAGCGAGCCACTCCGGATCGTTTTCCCCACCCGGGGCGGTGGCCACGTAGCGCACCGTGGGCGCGTCCGCGACCAGGGCCTCGGCGAACGCTGACTTGCCGGAGCGGATGCCGCCGAGCACCAGGGCGGTGTTCCACCGATCATCGGACATGCTCCGTACCTTAAGGCCGGACCGCACAGGCCGACGCCGTAGGGTGGAGACGCACGAGCCCAGACGTGAGGGGGAGCGGCGGATGCCGTGGAGTTGGCGGTACGAGAACGGCGACGGTGAGCCGGTCTCCGGCCCGGGTGAGACGTTCAGCAGCCAGTCGGACGCCGAGTCGTGGATCGGCCAGGAGTGGCGGGAGCTCGCCGACGCCGGGGTCGCCCAGGTCGTCCTGGTCGAGGACGATCGGGTCGACTACCGGATGAGCCTGCTGCCGGCGGACTGACAAGTGACCTACGAGCCGGTTTACACGCGTACCCCGCGCAACGCGTTCGTCCCGAGCCCGGTCTTCGTCGGGATCGTCGCGGTCTTCGTCGTCAGCGGCGTGATGACCTGGACGCACTTCGGCAACGTCCGGGTGGACGTCTTCCTGTTCATCGTGACCGGCTGGCTGGTGTCGCTCTGCCTGCACGAGTACGCACACGCCGTGGTCGGCTTCTTCGCCGGCGACCGGAGCGTGGCCGACCGTGGCTACCTGCGGCTCAACCCGCTGAAATACACCAACCCGCTGCTGTCGATCGTGCTTCCGGTGGTCGTGGTGGTGCTCGGCGGCATCGGCCTGCCCGGCGGCGCGGTCTGGATCGACCACCAGTACATCAACCACCGGGCCAAGCATTCGCTGATCAGCGCGGCCGGTCCGCTCACCAACGTGATCCTCGCGCTGGCGGTGGCGGTGCCGTTCCTGGCCGGCTTCGGCGGAGTCGAGCTGTACCGGACGCCGACCGGTGAGGTGGGCCTGTCCGGCGCGCATCCCGAGTTCTGGTGCGCGCTGGCCGCCCTCGGGTTCCTGCAGATCACCGCGAGCGCGCTCAACTTCCTGCCGATTCCCGGTCTCGACGGCGGCAGCATCCTGCTGCCCTGGATGAGCCCCGCCTACCAGCGCGCCTGGGGACTGTTCGCCCCGTACGGCTTCATCATGCTCTTCCTGATCCTGTGGCAGACGAAGATCGGTATCTGGTTCACGGATGCGATGTTCTGGATCGCCGACCGGCTCCACATCGACGATATAGCCATCCAGGTCGGACTGGAGCTGATGCGCTTCTGGAAGGGGGGTTAGTTATCCCCCCGTTCCAGAAGCGGCCAGGTCAGGGGCGTTTCGCCGGGGAAACGGTCTTTGCCGGGTCGCGCTCGACGACCGGGTCGAGCGCGGCGTCCACCGCCTTCATCAGGTCGGCCTCCAGGCGTACGCCCGAGGCCTTGACGTTGTCCCGGACCTGCTCGGGCCGCGAGGCCCCGATGATCGCGGCCGACACGTTCGAGTTTTGCAGCACCCACGCCACCGCGAGCTGCGCCATCGACAGGCCGGCCTGCTCGGCCAGCGGCTTCAGCGCGGCCACCGCGGTCAGCACGTCGTCGCCGAGCAGGCGCGAGATGAAGTTCGCCCCGCTCTTCTCGTCCGTCGCCCGCGACCCCTCCGGCGGCTGCTGACCCACCGAATACTTGCCGGTGAGCACGCCCTGCGCGATCGGCGAGAAGACCACCTGGCCGATGCCCAGCTCGATCGAGGTGGGCACCACCTCGGCCTCGATGACCCGCCAGAGTGCCGAGTACTGCGGCTGGTTGGAGACGAACGGGATCTTCAGGTCCTGCGCCATCTCCCAGCCGGCCCGCAGCTGGGTGGCGGACCACTCGGACACGCCGATGTACAGCGCCTTGCCCTGGCGTACCACGTCGGCGAACGCCTGCATGGTCTCCTCGAGCGGCGTCGAGTAGTCGTAGCGGTGGGCCTGGTAGACATCCACGTAGTCGGTCTGCAGCCGGCGCAGCGAACCGTCGATCGACTCCAGGATGTGCTTGCGGGACAGGCTGCGGTCGTTCGGGCCGGGCCCGATCGGCCAGTAGACCTTGGTGAGGATCTCCAGCCCCGCGCGGCGCTCCCCCTTCAGCGCGCGGCCCAGCACCTCCTCGGCGCGGCCCCCGGCGTACACGTCGGCGGTGTCGAAGGTGGTGATGCCCTCGTCGAGAGCGGCGCGCACGCAGGCGACTGCCGCCTCCTCCTCGACCTGGGAACCGTGGGTGATCCAGTTGCCGTAGGCGATCTCGCTGATGAGTAGACCGGAACGGCCGAGATGACGGAACTCCATGCCGGTGACTCTACTTAGAGAACCGGGCGCTCATCGGCCAGCAGACGATCGATCTGTTCCAGCACTTCCGCCTGCTCCCGATACTTCCGCTCGACCAGCGGCTCGCCGTTGCGGTCCAGCGCGCCCCACAGCCCGAACCGGTCGGCGACCAGGAACGCCGACGGGTGGATCACGATCGCCGCGTGCTCGGCCGGCACGACCAGCTGCCCGGCCCGATCCACCACGCCGAAGATCTCCCCGGCGTCGACCACGGCCAGCCCCTCGTCGGTGAAGCCCTCGATCGGCCCGCCGGACACCAGCGGCGTCACGAACGACCGGTACCGCGGCTGCACCAGGAGACGCCCGTGCCGGTCGATCACACCCCAGCCGCCCCGCTTGACCAGCGCGAGCCCGTGATGGAACGCCTTCGCGTCGTCGAAGCCACCCGGAATGATCAGCCGGTTCTGCCGGTCGATCGCGTACCAGCCGCCCGCCTCGTCCCGGGACACCCAGGCGAGCCCTTCGGCGAACCGCTCGGCCGCGAGATAGCCGGTCGACGCGTCGATCACCGTCTCGCCGGACCGGTCGATCAGCTCCCAGGCCGCCGACTCGGGCCGGCGTACCCAGGCGAGGCCGTCCGCGAACGGCTGCGCCTGCGCGTACCGCGGCGGCACCGCGCCCACATAGCCCCACAGACCGGACCGCTCGTCCCGGATCGGCCGCGGCGGCTCGGTGCGCCCGAGGATCTCGTCCGCGGTCCGCGGGTACGGCCCCCAGTCGCCGCCCTTCGTGCGCCGGGTGATCGTGTCGAGCGCCGCCTCGATCCGCTCCACCAGCTCCGGGTCGGCGCCCTTGCGCAGGTCGAGCGAGGTCTCGAAGTGGTTCATCGCCTCCAGGTAGCGCCCCTGATCGAACGCCGACCGCCCGGCCAGCTCGTGGATCTCGGCGCGCAGCCGGGACGGCAGCTCCGGGGAGGCGGCCTCGGCGTAGAGCCGGTCGGCCTCGGCGTACTCGCCGCGCCACTGCAGCACATGGGCGAGCCGCGCCCGCACCGTGGTGGTCAGCCGCAGCTCGCCGACCGACCGGGCATGCGTCAACGCGGACCGGGCGTCCTCCAGGGCGGCGTCCAGGTCCTCCACCAGGCGCTCGGCCACCGCGCGCAGGCTCAGCAGGCGGGCGCGGACGGCGTCGCGCTCGGCGTACTCCAGCTTGTCGGTCAGCCGATCGATGACCACCCACATCTGGTCCGGGTCGTCGATCCGCTCGCGCAGCGTCTCGGTGTCGAAGCCCCACGGGTAGTTGGCGAGGACCTGCTCCGGATCGGCCCGCCGATTGCCGGCTGCGCCGGCGGTTTCCCCACGCTGGCGAATAACCTTCCGCGCCTGATTGAGTACGAGCGGGACAGTCGCCGCCGGTTTCCCGTCCCGTCCGGAGGGCGCTTCCCGCTCGGCGTCGCTGTCCTGTGCGTCCGGCTCCGGCCGTCCCGGGTCCGCCATCAACGCCACGACCGACGGCTCGGTCTCGGGCGCAGCGTCGTCCCCGGCAGCGTCCTCGTCGTCCTCGTCGTCCTCGTCGTCGTGGTCGACCGGCTCGGGCTCGGTTTCGGTGTGCGCCGCGGTCTCGTCGAGGTGCTCCGGCTCGTCCGCCGAGGGCGGCTCCGCGGCGGCCGCCTCGACGCGGTCCTCGACGCTCGGCGGCAGCTCAGCCTCGACCCACATGGCATCGACCGGCTCGACGTCGACCAGTTCGGCCTCGACGGCGTCCGCCTCGATCGGCACGGCACTGAACGGTGCGGCGCTGACGGGTGCCGAGCTGACCGGGGTGGCAGTGATGGGGGCTGCGCTGACGGGTGCGGCGCTGACGGGTGCCGTGCTGACCGGGGTGGCGCTGACGGGTGCCGTGCTGACCGGAGCGGCGCTGATGGGGGCTGCGCTGACCGGTGCGGCGCTGATGGGGGCTGCGCTGACCGGAGCGGCGCTGATGGGGGCTGCGCTGACCGGTGCGGCGCTGACTGGTGCCGCGCTGACCGGGGCTGCGCTGACCGGGTGGGCGTCGGCGGGCGTGCCGCTGACTGGGTGGGTGCTGGTGGGCGTGGCGCTGACCGGCCTGGCGTCGTCCAGGGTGGAGCTGACCGGCATGGCGCTGGTCGGCCGCACGTCAAAGGGTTCCGCCGCCGGCTCGTCGAGGTCGGAGTAGTGATACGCCGTGGGCTCGAGCGGCCCCGAGCTGACCGGCGCGGCAAAGATGTCGGGCTCATCCGCGACCGGCTCGGCACCGACCACCGGCTCGACGATCTCGGCGTCGATCGGCTCGTCCTCGAAGGACACGACGGCCGGCTCCTCGAAGGGCACGCGCTCGGCCGGCGTCTCGACCAGCTCCACGTCGACCGGCTCGTCCCCGGCCACCTCCGCGTAAACCGAGTCGTCGTCGGCCACCTCGGCGTAGACCGGCTCGTCCTCGGCCACTTCGGCGTCGATCGGCTCGGCGTCGACGGGCTCGTTCTCGGCCACCTCGGCGTAGACCGGCTCGGCGTCGATCGGCTCGGCGTCGACGGGCTCGTCCTCGGCCACCTCGGCGTCGATCGGTTCGGCCTCGACCGGCTCGGGGTCGGTCTCCTCGACCCCGGCCGGGGTGATGATCGGCTGGGAGCCGGTTCCGGGCACGAACCAGTTCTGCTTCAGCGACGCCCCGCTGACCGGCGCCGGGTCGTCGGCGACCGCCTCGGGCTCCGGCTCGACCGCCGGCTCCGGCTCGGATTCGTCGGGAATCGCCTCGATCGGCACCGGTGATGTGGCCCCGAGCCCGCTCTGCGACAGCAGCCACCCGAGCCCGTGCGACTCCTCGTCGGCCGACGAACCGGCTGGCGGCTCGGCCGACGAATCGGCTGGCGGCTCGGCCGACGACTGGGCCGGCGGCCCCGTGACCGGCTCGATCCCCGAACCCGCGACCGGCCCGTCCGGCAGCACCACCCACTCCGAGGCGGGCGGTGCGGTGACCGGCTCGACGCTCCGGTCGAACGGCTCCGCCTCGCCCGAGCTCCGGGGAGCGAACACGCCCGCCCCCGACGCCGGGAAAGGCTGCTCGGCGGGCGCCGAGACCGGCCGTGGGTAGTCGGGTCCGGCCTGGCTCGGTGCGGAGACCGGTCGCGGCTGCTCGGGCGGTCCCGCCTGAGCGGGCGCGGAGACTGGGCGCGGCTGCTCGGGCGGTCCCGCCTGGGTGGGTGCGGAGACTGGTCGCGGGGAGTCGGGTTGGGGCTGGGCCGGCGCGGAGGCGGGTCGCCGCTGTTCGGACGGCCCGGCATGAGTCGGCGGCACCGACCACGGGTGCTCCAGCCCGGGCTGGGCCGGACCGGAAGCCGCAGATGGCGGAGCCGCGTGCGTCGATGCGGCGGCCCAGGGGTGTTCCGGCCGGGGCTGGGCCGGGCCGGAGACCGGCTCGGCCGGCGTCGGCGGGTAGACGGGCGCGGGCGGCATGGCCGGATGCGACGGCGTGACCCGGGTGGGCTGCGCCGCGGGCCGGGCAGGCGCGGGCGAGCCCAGTTCGGGCGCCGGCCGCAGGTCGAACGGCCCGTCCGACGGTCGCCGTCCCGGCGGGGCGTCGGGCCGGGTCGGGACGGCATCGGAAGGCGCGGGTCGGGTCGGGACGGCATCGGAGGGCGCGGGCCGGGTCGGGACGGCATCGGAGGGCGCGGGCCGGGTCGGGAAGGCATCGGAGGGCGCGGGCCGGGCGCTGCCGTAAACATGTGGCCCCGAAGCCGGCGATACCGGCCACGGACCGGCGGCCGGACGAGTGTCCATGGGTGGGCGGCCGTCGGACTGCGGCCGTCCCGCACGATCGGGCGAATCACTGTAATAGGGGCGAGCGGCGCCATACGTCCCGGAGTTGGCGGGCGAAACGGGCGCGACGCCCGGCCCACCGACCCGCCCAGCGGGCGGCCGCGGTCCCTGCGGCCCGCCGGCCGGCATGGCCTGCCCACGCTGCGGCGACCCGGGCGCCGCGAACCCGCCGTGCTGCGGTGACCCCGGCGGGGTGCCGGGGGAGTGCTGCGGTGACCCGGGCGGCATGGCGGCCGGCCGCTGCGGCGACCCCGGCGGCGTGCCGTGGAGGGGCTGCGGCGACCCCGGCGGCGTGCCGTGGAGGTGCTGCGGCGACCCCGGCGGCGTGCCGGGGGACTGCTGCGGCGGCCCAGGCATGACCGGCGGGCGCGGTCCATTGGGCGGCAAGGACTGCCCGTGTTGCGGCGCGCCCGGCCCGCGCTGCGGTGACCCCGGCGGCATGGCGGACGGCCGCTGTGGCGACCCCGGCGGCGTGCCGTGGGGGTGCTGTGGCGACCCGGGTGGCATGGCGGACGGCCGCTGCGGCGACCCGGGTGGCATGGCGGACGGCCGCTGTGGCGACCCGGGTGGCATGGCGGACGGCCGCTGTGGCGACCCGGGTGGCATGGCGGACGGCCGCTGGGGCGATCCCGGCGGCCCGGCAGGCGGCCGCTGCGGCGAGCCGGGTGGCATGGCAGGCGGCCGCTGCGGCGAGCCGGGTGGCATGGCAGGCGGCCGCTGCGGCGATCCCGGCGGCCCGGACTGCGGGTGCCCCGACGGAGCGGAGACCGGCGAAACCGAGGCGCGCCCGCCGTGCGAGGTCGGACCGGGGCTGACCGGCACCTGCGGCCCCGGCCGGAACTGCCCGCGAGGCGGTGGCGGGTACTGACCTTCGGCGGACGGGGGCGACTGCCGACCGTAGACGGGCGCGGACCCGCGACGCTGGTCGGGCGCGGGCACCATCCCGGCCGGCCGGTTCCACGACGGCTCGTCGCGCTGCTGCGGGGCCGGGGCGCCACGCTGCGGGTAGCCCGGGTTTTCCCGGCCGGGCGCGGGCCGCGATTCCTGGGCGCGCTCGTCGCGGGAGGCGGGCGGGCGTGGCCCGGAATCGGGCTGGGAGGCCTCGTAGACCGGTGTGTGCACGGCCTTCCGGCGCCCCGGATCGCCCGGATAGCGCTGGCCGGGGGTCTGCGGCTCCCACTCCCAGGTGATCTCGTAGACCCAGGCGGGCTCGTCGCCCCAGCGCTCGTCCCCGCGTTGGGAGCTCCAGCCGTTCATCGGGCACCCAGATACAGGCCCGGTGATTGGCAACGCTCCGTCACGGTCGAGTCCACTTCTTCGTCAGAAAATGTGCGGTGGCCGTCCGGAGACCCGGGTAGAGTCTCCCGGCTCCACTGCGGGGTTTGGAAGGAGATTAACGGCGTGGGTGGGATTGACGCCAGCGGGCTGACGATCTCTCCCGGTCGTCCGTTGCGCGCCTCCGTCACTACTTTCGGTGCACTGGTGTGGTCGGGTTTCCGGCGCTACGCGACCTATCGGCAGGCCACCATAGCCGGATCGTTCACCAACATAGTCTTCGGCTTCCTCCGCTGCTACGTGCTGCTGGCCGTGGCGGACGGCGCGGCCGGGGGACGCCCGGGCGGGTATGACGCCGCGCAACTGGCCACGTACGTCTGGGTGGGGCAGGGCTTACTCAGCGTGGTGGGCATCTGGGGTCCGCCGGATCTTTCGGACCGTATCCGGACCGGTGATGTTGCGTCCGATTTGTTACGTCCGGTCCCGCCGGTGACGGCCTACTTGGCGGCCGATCTCGGGCGGTTCGGCCACGCCGTGCTCACCCGGATGGTGGGGCCGGTGATCGTCGGGGCGATCTTCTTCACCCTGGCGGTGCCGTCCCGCCCGCAGACCGTGCCGTTGTTCCTGGTGTCGGTGGCCCTGGCCACGATCGGGAGCTTCGGGTGCCGTTTCCTGATCAACGCGACCGCCTACTGGCTGCACGACGCCCGCGGGCCGCTGGTGCTCTGGACGCTCGGCTCGGGCGTGCTCTGCGGGCTCTACTTCCCGCTGCGCCTGCTCCCCGAGTGGCTGGCGGTGACGCTCTGGGTGGCCACCCCGTTCCCGGGCCTGCTGCAGACCCCGCTGGACGTGCTGGTCGAGCGCGACCCACCGATGCGGCAGGCCGGCCTGGTCGCGCTGCAAGCGGTCTGGGCGGTGGTGCTGCTCGCGCTCGCCGCCCACGTGCAGCGCCGGGCCGAGCGGAAGCTGGTGGTGCAGGGTGGGTGAGCTGCGTGCGTACGCCGTCCTGCTCGGCGGCAAGGCCCGCTCGATGGCCGCCTATCGCACGTCCTTCGCGATCGAGCTGCTGAGCAACCTCGGCAGCACCGTGCTGGACGTGGTGACCGTCTTCGTCCTCTACCGAGCGACGGCGGTGGTCGGCGGGTTCACGCTGGCCGAGTCGCTGCTGATGACCGGGCTGACCGCGGCCGGCTTCGTGCTCGCCGACCTGACCGTCGGCAACATCGACGACCTCAAGCGGTACGTGCGGGCCGGCACCCTCGACACCGTGCTGATCCGGCCGTTGCGGGTGCTGCCCCAGCTGATCTGCATGGACCTGCCGTTGCGCAAGCTGCTGCGGCTGGCCTTCGGCATTTTCGTGTACGTGACGGCCCTGGTCGCCAACCGCATCCACTGGACCGCCGGCCGGGTCGCGCTCGCCGTGGTCGCGCCGATCGCTGCCGCCGTGTTCTTCGGGGCGATCTTCGTGCTGACCGCGAGCCTGGCCTTCTGGTGGGTCGAGTCGGGGGAGATCGGCGCCGCCTTCACGTATGGCGGGCGCGACTTCACCTCGTACCCGATCACGGTTTACAGCGATTGGTTCCGCGACGTCTTCGCGTACGCGCTGGGCTTTGGTCTGGTCTCCTACCAGCCGGCGCTGGCGCTGCTCGGCCGGACCGATCCCCTGGGTCTGCCGGCCTGGGCCGGCTATGCGGCGCCGCTGGTCTGTCTGCCCGCCGTTGCCGTGGCCGCGCTGGTCTGGCGCACCGGCATCCGTCACTACCGGAGCACCGGCTCATGATTCGCATGCAGGACCTTCGCAAGGATTTCACCGTACGAGTCAAGGCGGGCCGGCTGTTCCGGGAGAAACGCACGGTCCCGGCCGTCGACGGGGTGAGCCTGACGATCGAGCCGGGGGAGATGGTCGGCTACATCGGCCCGAACGGCGCCGGCAAGTCGACCACGCTGAAGATGCTGACCGGCGTGCTCGCGCCGACCGCGGGCGAGGTGTCGGTGTTCGGGCTGACCCCGGTGCCGCAGCGCACCCGGCTGGCGCTGCGCATCGGCGTGGTCTTCGGCCAGCGCTCGCAGCTGTGGTGGGACCTGCCGCTGCGCGAGTCGTTCCGGCTGCTGCGGCACATCTACCGGGTGCCGGCCGCCGAGCACGAGGCCCGGCTGCGCCGCTGCCGCTCGCTGCTCGACCTGGACGAGTTCCTGGACACCCCGGTGCGGCAGCTGTCGCTCGGTCAGCGGATGCGGGGCGAGCTGACGGCGGCGCTGCTGCACGGCCCGGGCGTGCTGTTCCTGGACGAGCCGACGATCGGCCTGGACGTCGTGAGCAAGCAGGCGGTCCGCTCGTTCCTGGCCGAGCTGGGCGCGAGCGGTGACGTCACGCTGGTGCTGACCACCCACGACCTGGCCGACATCGAGCGGCTCTGCCACCGGCTCGTGGTGATCGACCACGGCCGGGTGGTGCACGACGGCACGATCGAGGCCCTGCACGCCCGGTACGGCTCGCGCCGCAGCCTGGTGGTCGACCTCGACCGGCCGCTCGCGCCCGGCTTCACGCTGCCCGGCGCGACGCTGCTCGGGGCCGAGGCGGACGGTCACCGGGTGACGTTCGCCCTGGACACGGCGTCGGCCGGGGAGGCGGTGGCCGGTCTGGTGGCCACCGCCGCGGTCCGCGATCTGTCCGTGGTGGAGCCGGACATCGAGGACGTGGTGGCGCGCCTTTACGCCTCCGCCTGAGGGATCCGCCGGCGCACGTCCTCGACCGTGGCCGCGCCCGGCTCCCAGGCGGCGACCCAGGCCAGGTCGCTCGGCTGGTCGACCACGCCGTCCTCGAGGAACGTGTAGCGCCCGTCGAGCACCCGCTGCGCCGCCCGTACGTCCAGCGAGTCGGTGTTGTCCCAGAGCGCGTCGAACAGCGCGTCGGCCCGCAGCCGGGCCTGGTGGCAGAACAGGTCGGCCAGCTCCCGGCCCTCCGGCCGGTGGGCCCGCTCGGCGTGCGCCCGCACGCAGACCGCGGACATCGCGAACAGCTCCGCGCCGATGTCCACGATCCGGCCGAGGAACCCCTGCTTGCGCTCGAGCTTGCCCTGCCAGCGGGACATCGCGTAGAAGGTCGAGCGGCCCAGCTTGCGGGAGGCGCGCTCGACGTACCGCAGGTGTGCGGCGAGCGGGCCGAACTCGCCGTACGCGGTCGGCGCCTGGCCCTTGCCGACGGCGAGGGTGGGCAGCCACTTCGCGTAGAAGCCGCCGGCTCGGGCCGCGGCCCGCGCCTTGCGGTTGAGGCCGGCCTCCGGGTCGATGATGTCGCCGGCCACCGACAGGTGGGCGTCCACCGCCTCGCGGGCGATCAGCAGGTGCATGATCTCGGTGGAGCCCTCGAAGATCCGGTTGATCCGCAGGTCACGCAGCAGCTGCTCGGCCTCGGCCGGGCGTTCGCCGCGGGCGATGAGCGACTCGTTTTTCTCGTAACCGCGGCCGCCCCGGATCTGGATCAGCTCGTCGGCGACCTGCCAGGCCATCTCGCTGGCGAACAGCTTGATCAGCGCCGCCTCGATCCGGATGTCGTTGCGGTCGTCGTCGGCGATCATGCAGCACAGGTCGAGGGTCGACTCCATCGCGTACGTGGTGGCGGCGATGAAGGCGATCTTCTTGGCCACCGCCTCGTGCATGCCGACCGCGCGTCCCCATTGGACCCGGTCGGCCGACCACTCGCGGGCGATCGCGAGGGACCGCTTGCCGGCGCTCACGCACATCGCAGGCAGCGAGAGCCGGCCGGTGTTCAGCGTGGTCAGCGCGATCTTGAGCCCCTTGCCGAGCCCGCCGATGACGTTGGCCTCGGGTACGAACACGTCGTGGAACCGGGTCACGCTGTTTTCCAGGCCGCGCAGCCCGAGGAACTCGTTGCGCCGCTCGACGGTGATGCCGTCGGCGTCGCCCTCGACCACGAACGCGGTGATGCCCTTGCCCGGCACCCGGGCCATCACCACCAGCAGGGTGGCGACCGTGCCGTTGGTGGCCCACAGCTTCACGCCGTTCAGCCTGAAGCCGCCCTCGACCGGCTCGGCGACGGTGCCGAGCCGGGCCGGGTCGGAGCCGACATCCGGCTCGGTCAGCAGGAACGCGGAGACCTCGCCGGCCGCGAGCCGGGGCAGGAACTTCTTCTTCTGCTCGGGGCTGCCGAACAGCTTCAGCGGCTGCGGCACGCCGATCGACTGGTGTGCCGAGAGCAGCGCGCCGATCGAGGCGTTGGCCGAGCCGACCAGGGTCAGCGCCCGGCAGTAGTGCAGATTGGTGAGCCCGAGCCCGCCGTACTCCTTATCGATCTTCATGCCGAACGCGCCGAGCCGGGCCAGGCCCTGGAAGACCTCGTCGGGGATGCGCGCGTCGTGCTCGATCCGCTGCCCGTCGATCTCGGAGCGGGCGAACGCGTCGAGCTTGCGGAGGAACTCGTCGGCATCCGGGCGGGGCTGCTCGGCGGGCCACGGGTCGATCAGATCGAGCCGGAACCGGCCCAGGAAGAGCTCCTTGCCGAAACTCGGCTTGCGCCACTCGGACTCGCGGGCGGCCTCGGCGACCTGCCGGGCCTGTTTCTCGGAGACATTGCGCTGGGTCGCGGTCATCGCAGACCTCCTCGGTCGCCACGTTGCTCCTCGTCGCCACGTTACCGAGGCGTGTTACCCCGCGGTAGCGCCGAAACAACCTTTTGTGTTCAGCGATGCTCCATGACGAGGACGGCCCACGACGTCTCCAGCGCCTCGTACTGGTGCGGCACGTCGCCGGGGAAGGTCACGTAGTCGCCGGGCGCGAGCTCGACCTCCTCGCCGACCGGTCCGGTCCGGAGCCGGCCGGCCCCGAGCACCAGATGCTCGACGCTGCCCGGGATGTGCGCGGCCGCCGTCCGGGGCTGGCCGGGCTCGAGCTCCATCAGGTAGATGTCCCGCCGGGTGTGCGGTGAACCGGCCGCGAGCAGCTTGACCAGCACATCGGCCTGGTCCGCCTCGAGCCGCTGACCCTCGCCGGACCGGATCACCCGTACCTGGGCGGTGGGCGGCTCGACCAGCCGGCTGAACGGCACGCCCAGCGCCACCCCGAGCGACCACAGTGTCTCGATGCTCGGGTTGCCGGTGCCCGCCTCCAGTTGGGAGAGCGTCGACTTGGCCAGGCCGGCCCGGCGGGCGAGCTCGGCCAGCGAGATGCCGGCCCGCTCGCGCTCGCGGCGCAGGGCGGTGGCGATCGTGGCAAGCGGCGGCGCCGGCTGTTGCATGTTCGCTCCATCGATCGGGTCGTTCGATTTGACGAACGGTAGTCCGTCGTTCAATATTTCAAACCATGCGTACGGTACAGCGAACGGTCGAGGATCGCGCCCTGCTGCGCGACGCGGCGACCATCGCGGCGGCCATGGTCGCGGTGGGCGCGTCGTTCGGGGCCATCGCGATCGCGTACGGGCTGCCCACCTGGGTGCCGTTCCTGATGTCCACGGTCGTCTTCGCGGGCGGTTCGCAGTTCCTCGCGGTCGGCCTGCTCGCGGCCGGCAACCCGCTCGCCGCCGTCTTCGCCGGGCTGCTGCTCAACGCCCGCCACCTGCCGTTCGGCCTGGCCGTCGGCGACGCGCTGGGTCCACGCCTGCGCACCCGGGTGATCGGCAGCCACGTGCTGACCGACGAGGTCGCCGCCTTCACCCTGGCCGAGACCGATCCGGTACGACGTCGCCGGGTCTACCTGATCATCGGGGCGACGCTGTTCACGTCCTGGAACATCGGCACCGCCCTCGGGGTCCTCCTCGGCGGCGCGACCGGCGACCCGAACGCGCTGGGCCTGGACGCCGCGTTCCCGGCCGCCCTGCTGGCGCTGATCATGCCGTCGTTGCGGGATCGCGCCACCCGCGTCGTGGCCCTGACCGGGGCGGCGGTGGCGGTGCTGCTCACGCCGGTCCTCCCGGCCGGCCTGCCGGTGCTGTGCGCGCTGGTCGGGCTGCTGACGCTGGTCAGGGCGAAACGATGCTGATCGCGGCGATCGTCGCGCTGGGGGTCGGCACCTACAGCATGCGGCTCGGCGGGGTGCTGCTCCGCGGCCGGCTCAAGCTCTCCGCTGCGGTTCAGCGCGTCCTGCAGATGGCCGCCGCGGCGCTGCTCGCCGCCCTGGCCGGCACGGCCGCGCTGATGGCCGGTGTCGAGTTCGCCGGCGTCGCGAGGCCGGCCGGAGTGCTGGTCGGCGGCGTGCTCGCCTGGCGCAAGGCGCCGTTCGTCGTGGTGGTGCTGGCCGCGGCCGGTACCGCAGCGCTGCTCCGACTGGCCGGGGTGCCCTAGATCTTGTCGCTTCCGGCCGGGCCGACGTGCCTCAGACCTTGTCGCCTCCGGCCGGGCCGACGTGCCTCAGATCTTGTCGCCGAGGCCGACCTGCGGCTTCGGCACCCGCATCCGGCGGAACGAGAGGGCGCGCATCACGCCGTACAGCTGGAGCGAGCCCATCCGCTGCGTCGTCTTCGGGAAGCGCTCACGCACCAGCTTCTTCACCCGGCGGGAGATCAGGACGCTGTCCACGATCACGGCGACCGCGAGCAGCGCCCAGAGCAGGTTGCTGGCCAGCTGGATGATCGGGATCCGGATCATCGAGCCGATCAGCACCACCGCCGCGCCGCCGAAGAACCAGGTGCCGACCGTACGGCGCGAGTCGATGATGTCGCGGACCAGCTTGCGCTCCGGGCCGCGGTCGCGGGCCAGCAGGTAGCGCTCGTCGCCGGCGCGCATGCCCTCGGCGGCCTCGGCACGCTCCACCCGCTGCCGCTCGCGCATCTGCTTCATGGCCTCGCGGCGGTTCGCCGGGGCCTCGGCGTTGACCTTGCGAGCCGTGCTCTGCCGCTTCGGCGTGGACTGGCCGAGCTCCCGCTTGCTGGGGGTGTAGCTCTTCGGCTTGGGCGCGTCGTCGGTCACCTCCTCCGGCACAGGCTCGGAGGAGGCGACGTCGGCGGGCTTACGGCGAAAGAGCGAGGACACGGTAGGAGAGTAGCCGGTAGGTTCAGCCGACCTGTATCAGAGGCGCTCGACGTGCGCGCCGAGGGCCGCGAGCTTGTTCTCGAAGTCCTCGTAGCCCCGGTTGATCAGGTCGACGCCGTACACCCGCGAGGTGCCCTCGGCGGCCAGCGCCGCGATCAGGTGCGCGAAGCCGGCCCGCAGGTCGGGGATCACCAGGTCGGCCGCGTGCAGCTTGGACGGGCCGGCGATGACCGCCGAGTGCCGGAAGTTGCGGCGGCCGAAGCGGCACGGCGTGCCACCCAGGCAGTCCCGGTAGACCTGGATCGTCGCGCCCATCTGGTTGAGCGCCTCGGTGTAGCCGAGCCGCTGCTCGTACACCGTCTCGTGCATGATCGACAGGCCGCGGGCCTGGGTCAGCGCGACCACCAGCGGCTGCTGCCAGTCGGTCATGAAACCGGGGTGCACGTCCGTCTCGAGCGCGACCGGCTGCAGGTCGCCGCCCGGGTGCCAGAACTTGATGCCGCCCTCGGCGCCGGTCACCCCGGTCCGGCCGACCCGGTCGTCGGTGATCTGGAACTCGCCGCCGATCGAGCGGAACACGTTCAGGAACGTCATCATGTCGGCCTGCCGGGCGCCGAGCACCTCGATCTCGCCCTTGGTGGCCAGCGCCGCCGCGGCCCAGCTGGCCGCCTCGATCCGGTCCGGGATCGGCTTGTGCGCGTAGCCGTGCAACTTCGGCACACCCTGGATCTCGATGACCCGGTCGGTGTGCACCGTGATGATGCCGCCCATCTTCTGCAGCACGCAGATCAGGTCGATGATCTCCGGCTCGATGGCGGCGTTGCGCAGCTCGGTGACGCCCTCGGCGCGGACGGCGGTGAGCAGCACCTGCTCGGTGGCGCCGACGCTGGGGTAGGGCAGCTCGAGCTTGGCGCCCTTGAGGCCGTTCGGCGCGCTCAGGTGCATGCCCTCGGGGGCCTTGTCGACGACCGCGCCGAACTCGCGCAGCGCCTGGATGTGGAAGTCGATCGGCCGCGGGCCGATGTGGCAGCCGCCCAGGTCCGGGATGAACGCCCGGCCCAGCCGGTGCAGCAGCGGGCCGCAGAACAGGATCGGGATCCGGCTGGACCCGGCATGCACGTTGATCTCGTCGGTGCTGGCCGATTCGACGTTGGTCGGGTCCATCACGATCTCGCCGTCGTCGGCGCCGTCGGTGACCTTGACGCCGTGCAGCTCGAGCAGGCCGCGGACGACCTCGACGTCGCGGATGCGCGGCACGTCGTAGAGGCGGCTCGGCGTCTCGCCCAGCAGGGCGGCGACCATGGCCTTGGAGACGAGATTCTTGGCGCCACGGACCCGGATCTGACCCTGTAGCGGTGCACCGCCGTGCACGACCAGGACATCGTCGGTCAACGTAACCTCCAGCCGGCGGGCGATCGGGGCCCGAAAGTGAACGAGGGGCAGGCTTCGGGCGGGGGTACCCGTGTCTGCAACCGGGGAAGCATAGCGCTGCGTGACGATAAGGGAAGTCGGACAACGCCCGCGCAGTGAAGAAATGCTGATGATTAAGACACTGTAAAGGCGCCGCCACTCAGAGGGCGCTCTTACCGTTACTCTGTGTTATGGAAGGGCGAGCATCTGGTCGAGGGCGATCCGGGCGTGGTGCGCGGTGTCCTCGTCGACCGTGATCTGGTTGGGCACCCGGCCGGCCGCCAGCTCCTCCAGCGCCCAGACCAGGTGCGGCAGATCGATCCGGTTCATCGTCGAGCAGTAGCAGACCGTTCGGTCGAGGAACATGATCTGCTTGTCCGGGTGGGCGAGCGCCATCCGGCGTACGAGATTGAGCTCGGTCCCCACCGCCCACGCCGAACCCGCCGGCGCCGCATCCAGGGCCTTGATGATGTACTCGGTCGAGCCGACCTGGTCGGCCGCCTGCACCACCTCGTGCCGGCACTCCGGGTGGACCAGCACGTTCACCCCCGGCACCCGCTCGCGCACCTCGCGCACGCTGTCGATGGTGAACCGGCCGTGCACCGAGCAGTGCCCGCGCCACAGGATCATCCGGGCGTTGCGCAGCTGCTCGTCGGTCAGGCCGCCGTTCGGCTTGTGCGGGTCGTAGAGCACACAATCCTCAAGATCAAAGCCCATTTCCAGTACGGCGGTGTTGCGCCCCAGGTGCTGGTCGGGCAGGAAGAAGACCTTCGAGCCCTGCTCGAACGACCAGGTCAGCGCCCGTTTCGCGTTGGACGAGGTGCAGACCACGCCCTTGTTGCGGCCGACGAAGCCCTTGATGTCGGCCGACGAGTTCATGTAGGTGACCGGGACGATCTCGTTTCCGATGGTTTTGTTCTGGGGTTTTCCGCCGCGGGTCGGCGCAGTGATGCCCAGGTCCTCGAAGTGCTCCCAGGCCGTCTGCACCTGGCCGAGGACGGCCATGTCGGCCATCGAACAGCCGGCCGCGAGGTCGGGCAGGATCACCTTCTGCTCGGGCTTGGTCAGGATGTCGGCGCTCTCGGCCATGAAGTGCACGCCGCAGAAGACGATGAACTCGGCATCCGGCCGGGCCGCGGCCTGCTGGGCGAGCTTGAACGAGTCGCCGGTGACGTCGGCGAACTGGATGACCTCGTCGCGCTGGTAGTGGTGGCCCAGGACGAAGACGCGGTCGCCGAGCGCGGCCTTGGCGGCGGTGGCCCGGGCCACCAGGTCGGGGTCGCTCGGTGCGGGCAGTTCGCCGGGGCAGTCGACGCCGCGCTCGGAGGCGGGGTCGCTGCCACGGCCGAGCAAAAGCAACGCGGTAGCGGTGTCAGCAGGCTCGATCCAGGTCACGCCGCCATAGTGGCACAGCGGGGCACGGTCTTCCCCGTCGCTCAAAAGTGGCCTGCCACACTCAGGAGGTGCGCGTACTGATCTGTCCGGACAAGTTCGCCGGCACCCTCTCCGCCCCCGATGTCGCTTCCGCCGTCGCCGCGGGCTGGCTGGGCGAAGATCACCTCGTTCAGCGTCCCCTGTCCGACGGTGGCCCTGGCTTCGTCGAGGTGCTCGCCGGGGCGCTGGACGGCCGGCGGCTGCCGGTGGAGACCGTCGATCCGCTCGGCCGCCCGGCGCGCGGCGAGATCCTGCTCTCCGGCACCACGGCGTACCTCGAGAGCGCCCAGGCCTGCGGCCTGCACCTGCTGACCGCGCAGGAGCGCGATCCCAACATCACCACCTCGTACGGCCTGGGCCTGCTGATGACGGCCGCGGTCGAGGCGGGCGCGGCCGAGTTGGTGATCGGCCTGGGCGGCTCGGCGGTCAACGACGGGGGAGCGGGCATGCTCGCCGCGCTCGGCGCCGCCCCGATCGACGTGGCCGGAAACGCCCTCCCGTACGGCGGGGCGGTGCTCAGCGCCGCGGTGGCGCTCGGCGGACAGCCCCGGCTGCGGCAGGCCCGCATCGTCGTCGCCACCGACGTCGACAACCCGCTGACCGGCCTGCACGGCGCCAGCAAGGTCTACGGCCCGCAGAAGGGCGCCACCGAGGAGGACGTCTTCCGGCTGGACGCCGCGCTGGAGCAGTTCGCCGGCGTCCTCGAGCAGGCGTTCGGGCTCACCGACCTGGAGGTCGCGCCCGGCGGCGGCGCGGCCGGCGGCATCGGCGCGGCGCTGATCGCCCTCGGCGGCCGGGTCACCTCGGGCATCGGCCTGGTCGGCACGCTGATCGGGCTGGAGAAGGAGCTGGACGCCGCCGACCTGGTGATCACCGGGGAGGGGTCGTTCGACCATCAGTCGCTGCGCGGCAAGGTGGTGGCCGGCATCGCGAACGGCGCCCGCGACCGGGGGCTGCCCTGCGTCGTGGTGTGCGGCCGGAACGAGACCGGCTACCGGGAGGCGGCCGGTGCCGGGGTCACCGAGACCCTGTCGCTGACGGATCACTTCGGGTCGGAGGAAATCGCGCTGGCCGAGCCCGCCCGTGGCCTGCGCGAACTCGCCGGCAGGCTGTCCCGTCAGTGGAGTAGGTGAGAGGAAAGCCACCCGGATTGGGAATCATCGGAACAGGGGCTAGCGTTGGGTGGTACTGCAGACCACCGCAGACCCCACCGTGGCAGGGAGATACGCAGTGACCACTGAAGCGCACACCGAGTCGACCGAGGCCGCCGCGCCCACCGGCGTCATCCTTACCGACGTCGCCGCTGTGAAGGTCAAGGCCCTGATCGAGCAGGAAGGCCGGGATGACCTGCGCCTGCGTATCGCCGTTCAGCCGGGCGGCTGCTCCGGCCTGCGCTACCAGCTCTTCTTCGACGAGCGCTCGCTCGACGGCGACGTCGTCAACGACTTCGGCGGGGTCGAGGTCGTCGTCGACCGGATGAGCGCGCCCTACCTGGCCGGCGCCACCATCGACTTCGCGGACCGGATCGACGCGCAGGGCTTCACGATCGACAACCCGAACGCGCAGAACTCGTGCGCATGCGGCGACTCGTTCCACTGATCCGTCCCGCTGATATTGCACGATCAGGCGGAAACCTCCGCAGGCCGTCCCGTTAACGGGGCGGCCTGCGTCGCGTAACGTGCCGGTAGGCTGCGTAGGCAAGCTCGCCCCCTGTTCCCGACCTCGAGGGCCGACATGAAGATCGCCGTTACCGGCTCGATCGCGACCGATCATCTGATGCATTTCCCGGGCCGGTTCGCCGACCAGCTCATCGCCGACCAGCTGCACAAGGTCTCCCTCTCGTTCCTCGTCGACGACCTGGTCGTCCGGCGCGGCGGGGTGGCCAGCAACATCGCGTTCGGCATGGGCAAGCTCGGCCTCAGCCCGATCCTGGTCGGCGCGGTGGGTGCGGACTTCGCCGACTACCGATCCTGGCTCGAGCGGCACGGCGTCGACTGCGACTCGGTGCACGTCAGCGAGGTGGCGCACACGGCCCGCTTCGTCTGCACCACCGACGACGACCTCAACCAGATCGCCTCGTTCTACGCGGGCGCGATGGCCGAGGCCCGCAACATCGAGCTCGCCCCGGTCGACGAGCGGGCCGGCGGCCTCGACCTGGTGCTGATCAGCGCGAACGACCCGGCGGCGATGATCCGCCACTCGCAGGAGTGCCGCGACCGCGGTTTCAAGTTCGCGGCCGACCCGTCGCAGCAGCTCGCCCGGATGGAGGGCAGCGACGTGCTGACCCTGATCAGCGGCGCCGACTACCTGCTGACCAACGAGTACGAGCGCTCGCTGCTGGAGTCCAAGGCCGGCCTCACCGGCGAGCAGGTCCTCGAGCAGGTCAAGATCCGGGTGACCACGCTCGGCAAGGACGGCGTGGAGATCACCGGCCGGGACATCGAGCGGATCCACGTGCCGGTCGCCCGGGACGTCATCCCCGGCGACCCGACCGGCGTCGGCGACGGTTTCCGGGCCGGCTTCTTCACGGCCGTCTCCTGGGGGCTGGGGCTCGAGCGGGCCGCGCAGGTGGGCTCGCTGGTGGCGGCGCTGGTGCTGGAATCGGTCGGCCCGCAGGAGTACGACATCCGCGGCGACGAGTTCGGCAAGCGCTTCGCCGACTCGTACGGTGACGTGGCGGCCGCCGAGATCAAGCCGTTCCTGCCCGCCTGACCGGTCACGTCCATGGTCCTCGCCGTCTTCGCCGGGCTGCCCGGTGTCGGGAAGAGCACGCTCGCCGAGCGGGTGGCCGCCGAGCTGCCCGCCGCGGTGCTCCCCGTCGACACGGTCGATTTCACGATGCAGCGCTACGAGGTCACCGAGTCCCGGCCGGGCTATGCCGCGTACGGGATCGTGGCGGCGCTGGCCGAGGTGCAGCTGCGCATCGGCCACCACGTGATCATCGACGCGGTCAACCCGGTGAAGGCGGCCCGCCAGCTCTGGGTCGAGCTGGCCGAGCGGCTCGGCGTGCCGCTGCGCGTCGTCGAGGTGGTCTGCGGCGACGACGCCGAGCACCGGCGGCGGGTCGAGGCCCGGTACGCGGCCCGCGATCACGACGGCGTCCCGGACTGGGTGCGGGTGCTGGAGCGGCAGAGCGAGTACGAGCCGTACCTCGGGCCGCGGCTGGTGGTGGACACCTGCCTGGCCGTGGAGCCGGTCGCGCCGGTGGTCGAGTACCTCAGCTGATCCGGCTGGTCGAGTACCTCAGCTGATCCGGCGGACGTCGAAGGCATGCCGCTCGGGGGAGCCGAGGTACTCCTGCTCCTTCATCCGGCACCACGCGGGGATGTCGTTCGCCGCCGCCGGGTCGTCCGCCAGCACCCGGATGACCTCACCCACGCCGACCTCCCGGATGTGCCTGGCCAGGGCGATCACGGGGAGCGGGCACTTCTGGCCCAGGCAGTCGATCACCATTACAGGCCGGCCTGCTTCCTGATTTCTTCCACCATCCCCGGCAGAACGGACAAAAACCTGTCGACCTCCGCGGCGGTCGTGCCGCGGTGCAGCGAGACCCGCACGTTGCCGTGGCTGAGCACGCCCATCGCCTCCAGCACGTGACTCGGCCGCAGCGTCGACGCGGTGCAGGAGGAGCCGGACGAGACCGCGAAACCGGCCCGGTCCAGCGCGTGCAGCAGCGCCTCGCCGTCCACGTACAGGCAGGAGAAGGTGACCAGGTGCGGCAGCCGGTCCGCCGGGTCGCCGACCACCTCGACGTCCGGCACGGTCGCCGCCACCCGGTCCCGGATCCGGTCGACCAGCGCGCTCAGCCGTGCCGTCTCGGCCCGCGACTCGGCCAGCACGGCCCGCAGACTAGCCGCGGCGGCCACCACGGCCGGCAGGTCGAGGGCGCCGGTCGCGCCGGGGCGATAAAGATCATCCTGCGGGTACGGTGAGATCCACCGCACACCCTTGCGCACCACCAGGACGCCGACCCCGGGCGGCCCACCCCACTTGTGCGCGCTGGCGCTGAGCATCGACCAGCCCGGCGGGACCGGGTGGCGGCCGATCGACTGGGCGGCGTCGACGTAGAGCGGGACGCCGGCCTCCGCGCAGAGCTCGGCCGCCGCGGCAACCGGCTGCACCGTCCCCACCTCGTGACTGGCGCTGATCAGGCTGGCCAGGGCCACCCCGGGCGTCCTGACAGCCGTTTCCCAGGCGGCCAGGTCGAGGCGGCCGAGTTGATCCACACCGACCGCCACGGCCTGACCTTTGGCGGCCGCGTGCAGGACGGCCGAATGCTCGATGGCCGAGTGGACCAGCGTGTCGCCCCGGCGCCGTCCGCCGGCGAGTCCACCTAGCACCGCTGCCTGCGCCGCCTGCGTACCGGAAGACCAGATCGACACCTCGTCCGGGCGTACGCTCAATGCTTCGGCGAACGCGGCGTGCGCCGCCTCTCTCAGCTGTTGCGCCCGCCGGCTCGCGGCATACAGGCGCGACGGGTCCGCCCAGCCGTCGGCCAGCGCCGCGACCAGCGCCTCCGCCGCCACCGGATGCAGTGGAACAGCGGTCGCCGCGTCCATGTAGGCCGCTGCTCCGGCGGGAACGCCCATGTATTCCACCCTGCGAACGGTATCGTCCGGATGTTGAAGGGTTGCGCGGGCGTTGAAGATCCGACCCCCCGGAACCGGACGGTAGGGCCTGGTCGAGTAGTGTGCGACCGTCGGTGACGCCTTGCCGCCCGTGTCCGTTTCGGGCGAGGGCGACGCGGCTAAGGGAGGCAGAAGCAGGTGGGCGCAAAGAGTTCGGCCGCGCGGCCGCGAGCGGCAGTCCGGATCGCCGGGCTCGGTCTCGGAGCCGTGGGGCTGCTGTTCCTACTCTCGGGCTGTTCGCTGCAGAGTTTCGGGAGCGCGTTCGGCAACTTCGGCTGGCCCAGCAACGGCATCAGCCTGCAGGCTCACCGGATGTACGACCTGTGGATCGCCGCGGTGATCGCGGCCCTGGTCGTCGGCATCTTCGTGTGGGGCCTGATCTTCTGGTGCATCATCCGGTACCGCAAGCGCAGCGACGAGCTGCCGGTGCAGACCCGGTTCAACATGCCGATGGAGGTCCTCTACACGGTCACGCCGATCCTCGTGGTGGCGGTGCTCTTCTACTACACCGCGATCGTCCAGACCGACGTGGACAAGCTCTCCAAGAACCCCGACCAGATCGTCCAGGTCACGGCGTTCAAGTGGCAGTGGGAGTTCGACTACCGCGACGGCATGGGCAAGGACGCCAACACGGTGGTCTCGACCATCGGCTCGGCCGACGTGATCCCGCTGCTGGTCCTGCCGGTCGGGGAAAAGATCCGGTTCGAGGAGACCTCGAAGGACGTCATCCACTCCTTCTGGGTGCCCCAGCTGCTGTTCAAGCGGGACGTCTTCCCGGGCAGCGTGCGCAACGTCTTCGAGGTGACCCTCGACAAGACGGGCCACTACGTCGGCCGGTGCGCCGAGCTGTGCGGCACGTACCACGCGTTCATGCAGTTCGAGCTGGTGGTGGTCTCGCCGGAGAAGTTCGACCAGTACATGACCGCCCGCAAGGGCGGCGCCTCCACCCAGCAGGCCATGGTGGCGATCGGCGAGCCGCCGTACGCGACAACGACGGAGCCGCTGAACACGCGGCGCCAGGCGAACAGCTGGAACCAGAGCAACGCCGTGGCTTCGGGAAAGTAGGGGAAGCGACGTGAGGACCGAATACAAGATCTTCGCCGGGGTGGCCGGCTTCCTGTTCGCCGCCGCCACCCTGTACGGCTTCTGGACGCACGGCGCGACCGGCCACATGGAGTGGATCGGCGTGGTCGCGCTGATCCTGTCCGGCCTGCTCTGCTCGATGTGCGCCACGTTCTTCTGGTTCGTGTCACGGCGTATCGAGCCCCGCCCGGAGGACCGGGAGGACGGCGAGATCGCCGAGGGCGCCGGCGAGATCGGCTTCTTCAGCCCGGGCAGCTACTGGCCGTTCGGCATCGCGCTGGCGGCCTCGGTGGCGGGCATGGGCCTGGTGTTCTGGATGTGGTGGCTGATCGCGGCCGGCCTGATCATGGTGATCGTCGCGGCCAGCGCGATGCTCTTCGAGTACTACTCCGGCACCCGCCACACCGCCGAGCACTGAGCTGGCCGGCTCCGCTTCGCTCCAGGTGGGGCGGTGGTTGCGGTTGGCCGGGTGAGTCGCGTGGGGGGACTGTCTCGTGCGGCTGGGCTGGCTGGCCCGTTGGGCGGTGGTTGCGGTTGGCCGGGTGAGTCGCGTGGGGGACTGTCTCGTGCGGCTGGGCTGGCTGGCCCGTTGGGCGGTGGTTGCGGTTGGCCGGGTGAGTCGCGTAGGGGGACTGTCTCGTGCGGCTGGGCTGGCTGGCCCGTTGGGCGGTGGTTGCGGTTGGCCGGGTGAGTCGCGTGGGGGAGTGTCCCGTGCGGCTGGGCTGGCTGGCCCGCTGGGCGGTGGTTGCGGTTGGCCGGGTGAGTCGCGTGGGGGGAGTGTCCCGTGCGGCTGAGCTGGCTGGCTCCGCTTCGCTCCGCGGGCGATCGCCCCTTTTAGGCTGATGACGAGAGGCCGGTTTTCGACACCGCAAACCCCGCGGCGCCGAAAACCGGCCTCTCGTCATCAGCGGGGCGATCGCGGGCCGTTCCCGGTCGAGGGGCGCCCCGCAGACGCTGGGGTTTGCGCGGGCCGCAGACGCTGAGGTTTGTGCTGGCCGCAGACCGCTGAGGTTTGTGCTGGCCCGCTGACGCTGGGGTTTGTGTGGCCCGCTGACGCTGGGGTTTGTGCTGGCCCGCTGACGCTGGGGTTTGTGTGGGCCGCAGACGCTGCGGTTTGTGTGGGCCGCAGACGGCGGGCTTGTGCGGGGTGTGTGTGGTTAGGCGGCTCGGCGTTGTTGGGGGGCTATGGTGCGGCGGGGGGCCTCGGGCTTCCACCACAGGTGGACCACGATGGGTGCCACCACCTCGGCGGCGCCGCAGCGGGTGCAGACCAGTTCGGGGCAGTCGTCGTGGCCCTCGAAGCAGGGCGGCACCTCGAACATCATGTCGCCGTCGCAAATGACACAGCGCAGTTCGCGTTCGGACACGGGTGGCTCCTCTGGTTGGGGATTACCCGAATGTGAATCAGACGCTGCCACGGAATTCCGGCATCGCGGAGCATTACCGGCGGCGTGTCCGCCGCTATTTCTCCTCGGCCGCCTTCGCCGCCTGCGCCGACTCCACCCAGCGGGCCAGCTGAGCGGTCACGGCGCCGGAGTCGATCGTCTCCTGTGCCCGGGCTATTCCGGCCCGCAGCGTGTCTCTGAAGTCGCCGGGGAAGCCGTCGTGCGCGGCCAGGGCGGCCGCCACGTTGAGCACCACGGCGTCGCGGACCGGGCCCGGCTCGCCGGCGAACACCCGATGCGCCACCTGGGCGTTGAACGTCACGTCGTCGCCACGCAGATCGGCGGGTTGGCTGCGGGGCAGGCCCAGCTCCACCGAGTCGATCACGAGCTCCTCGACGGCGCCGGAGCGGGCCATCCAGATCCGGGTCGGTGCGGCGGTGGTGAACTCGTCCAGCCCGTCCTCGCCGCGTACCACCAGGGCGGAGTCGCCGCGGCGGGCGAACACGGCGGCCATCACCGGCGCCATCCGCAGGTCGAAGCAGCCGACCATGGCCGAGGTCGGCCGAGCCGGGTTGGTCAGCGGGCCCAGCATGTTGAAGAACGTCGGCACGCCCAGCTCGCGCCGGGTGACCGCGGCGTGCCGCATGCCGGGGTGGTAGCGGGCGGCGAAGCAGAAGCCGATGCCGGCCTCGGCAACCGTCCGGCAGACGCCCTCGGGACCGAGGTCGAGCGGGATGCCGAAGTGTTCGAGCAGGTCGGCCGTGCCCGTGCTGGAGGAGGCCGAGCGGTTGCCGTGCTTGACCACGGTGACCCCGGAGGCGGCCGTGACGATCGCCGCCATCGTGGAGATGTTCACCGTGTTCGCCCGGTCGCCGCCGGTGCCGACCACGTCGACCGCGTCGGTGCGGGTCTTCTCCGGCAGCTCGACCAGGGTGGCGCTGGCCAGCATGGCCTGCACCAGGCCGGCCAGCTCGCCCGGCGTCTCGCCCTTCGCGCGCAACGCCGTCGCGAACCCGGCGATCTGCACCGGCGTGGCGTTGCCCACCATGATCTCGCCCATCGCCCAGCCGGTGTCGGCGGGCTCCAGCTCCTCGCCGCGCAGCAGGGCGCTCGTCAGGTTCGGCCAGGTGCGTGCGCCCATGACGGGGCCTCCGTGGGGGGTTTTGAAAACTGAAGTCGATCAGCCGAGGTGGCCGAGGGTTCCCAGCGGGACCGCGCCGGCGCGGTAGGCGCGCAGCATGCCCGCGACCGCCTGGCCGGTGGTGACCGGGTCGAGCGGGTAGGACAAGGTCTGGTCGACCTGCGCGTACGCCGCGAGCCAGCGGTCGGCGGCCCGGGCCAGCACCACGCAGACGGGCGGGGGCGTCGCGTACTCGTCCTTGGTCTGCCGGGCGATGCCGAGGCCGCCCGCGGGGGTGGCCTCGCCGTCCAGCACCATCAGGTCGATCACGTACGTGTCGAGGAGGATGCGGCACTCCTCCCAGGTGGACGCGTCCACGAACTCGACCGTGAGATCGGCCGCGGGGCGGGTGCCGATGGCCATCCGGATCCGGTCCCGTACCGCGAGGTCGTCGCTGTAGAGCAGGACCGTGTAGGTGTTCGGCTGTGCGTCGCTCATGAAAGGCCCCGGGTTTGTCGTAGGTGCGGCCTGATCGTACCGAACGTGATTATCGGACGTCCGGCGGGTTTGTGATCTTGGTCGCGGTCGCCGCCCGAGCGGCCTCCTCGGCCTCGGCCCGGTCCAGCGCCCGGTCGATGCGGCGGGCCTCCCGTTCGGACTGCTTGATCCATTGCAGGACCAGAACGCCGAGCATGACGACGCTCACGATCTCGCCGCCGGCCCACAGGATGCCGCCCGCCGTAACCTGGTCGTCCCACGGGTTTGCCCAGCTCAGGTGCAGGTTGGGGTAGTAGTCACCGGCCAGCAGCGTCTTGCTCTGCATGATGGTCAGGCCGAGAACTGTGTGGAACGGCACGGAGAGCACCATCAGCAGCGCGCGCGCCGGGTACGGCCAGCGGTTGGGCAGCGGGTCCAGGCCCAGCAGCGGCCAGAAGAACAGGCAGCCGGTGACGATGAAGTGCACGTGGACGAACTCGTGCAGCCAGGCGTGCTCGAGCGTCGCGCGGTACAGGCCGGTGAAGTACAGCACGAACGGGTTCGCGATGAAGATCCCGAAGGCGACCAGCGGGAACGTCACCACCCGGACGAACCGGCTGTGCAGCACCGACAGCAGTGTCTTGCGGCTCGTGCCGTGCAGGGTACGCAGGGCGAGCGTCACCGGGGCGCCCAGCGCCAGGAAGATCGGGCCCACCATGGTGAGCACCATGTGCTGGACCATGTGCACCGAGAGCAGCGTGTCGTCGTACGCCTCGATGCCGGTCACCGTGACCGCCGCGATGCTGCCCAGCCCGCCGGCGACGAAGGCCACCGTCCGGCCCACCGGCCAGCGGTCGCCGCGCAGTCTCAGCCGGTAGACGCCGTACCCGTAGACCGCGGCGGCGACCAGCAGGAGCAGCGAGACCAGGCCGACCGGATTGATCTCGGTGAAGATGGTGGCCGGTGAGAACGGCGGTAGATCAGTATCCCCGCCGGTGGCCAGCAACGTGGGCGTTTCGACTAACTGCACCACCTGAGGCTAGGCCTATCCGGTCGGCGCCGGTTCCTCCGGGCTGCGACTCGTGCCGGATTCCACCCCCCGCGGCACGTTGGACTGATCGCGGGGCAATAATGAGCCCGTGACAGCGGCCCCAGCCATCGACAAGAGCCGGATCCACTCGCTGACGCGACCGAACATGGTGAGCGTCGGGACGATCGTGTGGCTTTCCAGCGAACTCATGTTCTTCGCGGCGTTGTTCGCCATGTACTTCTCCATCCGCGCGGCGGACTACAGCATGTGGGAGAAGCACACGCCGATCCTCGACCTGCCGTACGCGACGACCAACACGATCATCCTCGTGCTGTCGTCGGTGACGTGCCAGCTCGGCGTCTTCGCGGCGGAGAAGGGCGACGTGTTCGCCCTGCGGCGCTGGTTCACCATCACGTTCGTGATGGGCCTGATCTTCGTGCTCGGCCAGGCCAACGAGTACCGCAGCCTCATCCACGAGGGCGTGACGCTCAACGGCGACGGTTATGGCTCGATGTTCTACCTGACGACCGGCTTCCACGGCTTGCACGTCACGGGCGGCCTCATCGCGTTCATCGTCTACATGATCCGTACGACGATGGGCAAGTTCACTCCGGCGCAGGCGACGTCGGCGATCGTCGTGTCGTACTACTGGCACTTCGTGGACGTCGTGTGGATCGCGCTCTTCTCCATGATCTATTGGTTGCGCTGACCCGCACCCGCCCATGAGTTTCAGGTCAAGAACCAGAGGGACACAGCTGATGACTTCAGGATCCCCCGCCGGGCGGCGGCGCCTGTTCCGGGGTGTTTTCACCCGGCAGCGCGGCGTGCCCAGCCGGGCGCGTCGGCGCATCGGCGCGGCGGTGCGCATGCTCGCCGCGCTCGCGCTCGCCGGCGGCGTATACACCGCGTTCGCGCCCGGCGCCTTCGCCGAGGACGGCACGACGCAGCTCTCCGCCACCGCGCAACAGGGGAAGGAGCTGTACGACAACAGCTGCATCACCTGCCATGGGCGGGGCGCGCAGGGTGTCGAGGGTCGCGGTCCGAGTCTGATCGGCGTCGGCTCGGCCTCGGTGGAGTTCCAGGTGGGCACCGGCCGCATGCCGGCCGCCCGCCAGGAGGGCCAGGCCGAGAAGAAGAAGCCGGCCTTCGACAAGACCCAGACCAAGCAACTGGCCCAGTACATCCAGGAGCTCGGCGGCGGCCCCGAGCTGCCCAAGGACGGCGTCTACACCGAGGATCTGACGCAGAACCCGGAGGCGCTGGCCCGCGGCGGCGCGCTGTTCCGCCTCAACTGCACGTCCTGCCACGGCTTCGGCGGCGCCGGCGGCGCGCTCTCCTCGGGCAAGTACGCACCGAGCCTGCACGACGTCTCGCCCGACCACATCTACGCGGCGATGCTGACCGGCCCGCAGAACATGCCGGTGTTCGGTGACAACGAGCTCACCCCCGAGCAGAAGCGCGAGATCATCACGTACATCACGGTGCAGCTGCAAGATGACAAGGATCCCGGCGGCCTCTTCAACCTCGGCCGGTACGGCCCGGTCACCGAGGGGCTGGCGATCTTCGGGGTCGGCATCACGATCCTGGTCTTCACGGCGCTGTGGATTGCGGGGAAGTCATGACGACGCTGCACGACGAGTCCCAGCCGGTCGACGTCAGCGACCCGCGCCTGAGCCGCTTCGAGATCGTCCAGGAGGGCGCCCGGCGTGACGACATCGAGATCGTCACGTACGAGTCGCAGTTCCACGGCACGGACTCGAAGGCGGAGCGGCGCGTCGTCCGCAACATCAGCCTGCTGTTCCTCATCGCCGGGATAGCCGGCCTGGCCTTCCTCGGCTTCTACATCTGGTGGCCGTGGGAGTTCGAGCTCGGCCACACGCTGAGCGACTACTACACGCCGCTGCTCGGCATCTCGCTGGGCATCGCGCTGTTCGGCATCGGCTTCGCCATCCTGGCCTGGGCCAAGAAGCTGCTGCCGCACGAGGTGTCGATCCAGAAGCGGCACGACGGCGAGTCGCCCTCCGACGAGCAGAAGATCACCGGTCAGACGATGCTCTTCGTGGCCGACGAGCTCGGCCAGGGCGTGCAGCGCCGGCCGCTGTTCAAGGGCGCGATCGCACTCGGCATGGCGCCGCTCGGCCTGGCCGCCGCGGCGCCGCTGATCGGCGGCCTGATCCAGAACCCGCACAAGGACAGCCCGCCGGCGCTGTACACGACCGGGTTCAACCCGGCGCACAACGGCGGCAAGCCGGTGCGGCTGACCCGGGCGGACGGCACGCCGCTGCGTCCCGAGGACGTCAGCACCGGTGGCCAGCTGACCGTGTTCCCCGGCATCCCCGGCGGCGCGACCAACGAGTGGGCCGACTCGCCCACCCTGCTGATCCACCTGCGGCCGGAGGACGCCGAGGTGGCGCGCCGGAACGCGGACGCCGACCCGGTCAACAAGGACCACATGTGGGGCGACTACATCGCGTACTCGAAGATCTGCACGCACGCCGGCTGCCCGGCGAGCCTCTACGAGCAGCAGACCAACCGTCTGCTCTGCCCGTGCCACCAGTCGCAGTTCCAGATCCTGGAGAACGCGCAGCCCATCTTCGGGCCGGCCACTCGCCGCCTACCCATGTTGCCGCTTACGGTGGACGAGGAAGGCTTCTTCATCGCGGCTGGTGACTACAGCTACAAGGACACCGTCGGACCCGATTTCTGGGAGCGGCCATCATGAAACGCCGGAAAGTCGACCTCGCACAGGTTCCGGGCAACCTCGCGAAGGGCGCGGACGAGCGCTACCAGGCGGCCACCCCGCTGCGGGCGCTGCTCAACAAGGTCTTCCCCGACCACTGGTCCTTCCTGCTCGGTGAGATCGCGCTCTTCTCGTTCATCATCCTGCTCCTGACCGGTGTCTTCCTGACCCTCTTCTTCGATCCGTCGATGCAGGAGGTCGTCTACCGCGGGCCGTACGCGGCGCTGCGTGGCGTCGAGATGTCGGCGGCGTACGAGTCGTCCCTGCGCCTCTCCTTCGAGGTGCGCGGCGGCCTGTTCCTGCGGCAGATGCACCACTGGGCGGCGCTGCTGTTCGTGGCGGCGATCGTCGTGCACATGGCCCGGATCTTCTTCACCGGCGCGTTCCGCAAGCCGCGCGAGGCGAACTGGGCGATCGGCGTCCTGCTGTTCCTGCTCGGCTTCCTGGCCGGCTTCACCGGCTACTCCCTCCCGGACGACGGCCTCTCCGGCACCGGCCTGCGCATCGCCTCGGCGATCATGCTGTCCATCCCGGTCGCGGGCACCTGGATCTCGGCGTCGATCTTCGGCGGCGAGTTCCCCGGCCACCTGATCATCGGCCGGTTCTACATCGCCCACGTGCTGCTCATCCCGGGCGCCCTGCTCGCGCTGATCAGCGTCCACCTGGGCCTGGTCTTCAAGCAGAAGCACACCCAGTGGCCCGGCCCGATGCGCACCAACACCAACGTGGTCGGCGAGCGCATGTTCCCGCGGTACGCGCTCAAGCAGGGCGGCTTCTTCATGGCGGTGTTCGGCACCGTGGCCCTGATGGCCGGCCTCTTCCAGATCAACCCGATCTGGCTGTTCGGCCCGTACCGGGCGTCCGAGGTGTCCTCGGCGAGCCAGCCCGACTGGTACGTCATGTTCATGGACGGCCTGGTCCGTCTCATGCCGGCCTGGCAGATCTACATCCCGATCGGCGACGGCTACAGCATCCCGCCGCTGTTCTGGCCCGCGGTGGTCGGCCTCGGCGCGCTCACCACGATCCCGATGTTCTACCCGCAGATCGAGGCCCGCCGCACCAAGGACAAGTCGATCCACAACCTGCTGCAGCGCCCGCGGGACAACCCCGAGCGCACCGGCATCGGCGCGATGGCGTTCACGTTCTTCCTGGTGGCGACGCTTTCCGGCGGCAACGACGTGATCGCCGACAAGTTCCACATCAGCCTGAACGCGATGACCTGGGGCGGCCGCATCGGCCTGCTGATCCTGCCGCCGCTGGCGTACTTCATAGCGTTCCGGGTCTGCCTGGGCCTCCAGCAGCACGACCGCGAGGTCCTGGCGCACGGCGTGGAGACCGGCATCATCCGCCGCCTCCCGAACGGCCAGTTCATCGAGGTGCACCAGCCGCTGGGCCCGGTCGACGAGCACGGCCACCCGGTCCCGCTCGCGTACGGCGGCTGGGTGGTCCCCAAGAAGATGAACCGGGTGGGCGCCCTGGCCCCCGCCATCAAGGGCTTCTTCTTCCCGGTCGAGAAGCCGGCCGAGGCCCCGGTCTCGCCGGCCCTGCCTCCCGTCTCCGGCGGGGAGCGCGAGGAGATCACCACCGGTCACTGACCGGCCAGTCATACGAGAAGGGGTCCGCTCCGGCGGGCCCCTTTTGCTGCGCTCGTCGCCCCTGCGCTGGGAAAATCGTCCGGGTTCGGGACTTTCAGCCCTGCGGACGGGCCCAACGCCTCTCACCGGCCGGGTTCGGCCTGGCGATGGGGATGGGTGAGGAGCTATGGCGGGAGAGCTGGTGCCGGAGAACGTCGACGTCAAGGTCGGGTCCCTGTTACACGTGGCCGGCGACGACCAGGAATGGGTGTTTCGGGCCAAGGCCACCAGCGGCGACACCCTCTTTGTCGTCGCTGCCAGCGGCGACGACCGGTTCGCGCCTCCGCCACCGGGGACCGAGGTACACGTCAGCTGGAACATTCCGCCGAGCCGCTACCTGATCGACGCCGTGTTCGTCGGCCCGGTCAGCCCGACCGCCGCCGAATGGGAGCTCAGGGCGACCAGTGAGCCGAAACCGAGCACCCGTCGCTCGTTCTTCCGCGGTGGTGGCGGCGAAGACATCATGCTGCGCGCTGTGGGCTCGCCGCTGTGGAACGAAGCCCGGGTGGTGAACCTCAGCGAAGGTGGTGTGCGCTTTCGCTGCGTGAACCTGCAACCGATCGCCGGAGAGACCATCGAGGTCCAGATCGCTCTCGGCGATGACCTCGTCGAGGCCAGTGGGATGGTCCTGTCCGCCAAGGAAATCGCGCGGAGGGAGTACGAGGCAGTGATCTCGTACGAGCTCGGCGAGAAGGAAAGCCAGCAGGTGCGCCAGTACCTCATGACCTGGCAGCTCGAGCAGCGCCGCCGCGAACGGGACGACTGGTGACATCGTCGGTGCGCGCGCACAGGAACGGGCGGGCCAGCACCAGGGCCGCGGTCGTGAGCAGGACCCCGAGGTAGACCGGGGCCAGATGGACGAGATCGGTGTAGCCGATCGCGATGTGCACCGCGATGGCCGGGCCGAAACCGGCGGCGGCGGCGAGCGCCAGCGCCCACCACACCCATGCCTCGCCGCGTCGCCACCCCCATGCGCTGAGCAGGATCACCGCGAGCGCGGCGGCCATCAGGGCGCCGCCGAACCCGGCCCGATCGTGGGCGATGAACGGCATCAGCCGCGGGTTGACCGCATGCAGATGGGCGGCCTCGACGCCCAGATATCCCAGGTCGGTGGGGACGAAGACCGACGTGAGCCCGACGACGGAGACCACCGCGCCGCCGATGAGCAGGCCCAGCCCGGTGCTGATCATCAGGAGCTGGCCGGTCAGGGCTCGTCGGCGCAGGTGCTCCGGGCCGCCCCGGCGAAGACGCCACCGGGGTGCCGCCGGGCGGCGCCACACGGCGAGCGCGAACATGGGGAACAGCACCACCGTGACGGCGGTGTGCAGCGGCTCCAGGAACCCGGACGCGAGGAAGTAGAACAGCGTGGGGAAGCCGACGGCGCCGGAGACGAGATAGGCGTCCCGGGCCCAGCGCCAGCCGTGCCGGATGCCGCCCCAGGCGAGCCCGCCGTAGAGCACTCCGATCGCCACCATGGTGCCGGCCATGGTGATCCGGTCGTGCTGGAGGAACGGCGGCAGCCGGCCGTTGAGGGCGAGCAGGTGCTCCCGGTGCATGCCGAGGTAGTCGTTGTCGTACCACATCAGCAACGGCCCCAGGGTGATCGCTGCGGCGCCGAGGCCCGCGCCGATCATGCCCAGGCCCACCAGAACGCCCCACACCCAGGCGGGCCAGCCGCGGGGATCGCCGGGAACGTCGCGCAGGCTGTCGGGCGTCCCGGTCGGCGTTTCGGCCTCGATCACCCGCTGGAACCAGCCCGGACCGGCGCTGACCAGTACGCCGGGGGTGGCCAGGACCGTCACGTCCGGATCGCCGAGTGCGGTCGTCGCCGCGGCGACCGCCGGCTGGTCGAGGCGGACCAGGTCCGGTTCGGTGCCGCTGACCACCCGGTCGACGTGGGGTGCCACCTGGGCGCCGACCGCCGGATCGGTGACCCGGGCGATGACCGTGCAGCGCCGTGCGGCCGTGGCCCGGCGGACCGCCGGGACGTCTCGGGGCCCGACCGGACCGACCTCGATGACGCCGGCGCCCTGCACCGGCAGGGCCCGGATCGCGTCCCGCGCGACCGACACGGGCACGGTCGCCCCGAGCCGGCCGACAAGGTGCGGGGGCGGCTCCGGGTGGGCGAACGCCCGGCCCATCAGCCGGGCGCCTCCGGGCAGGGAGGTCAGCGTGGCCAGCGCCCGCAGCGCCGCGCGCTGTGAGCGGCGGCGGCCGAGCAGCGCCGCGGCGAGCGGGCGAAGCGGGTGGTACGTCCAGTCCGGCACCGCGCCATGCTCACACAATCGGCCCCGGTCGCCCACCCCAGCCCAGAACCGGAGCCATCGCGCTCAGCGTGACGCGCTCCGGAATCAGCCGGGCGGCCAGGTCGCGTGCGAGGGTCGCGGGTGGCCAGCTCAGTTGCCCGGCACGCCCGAGCCGGGCGGAGCGGCGGGTGATCGCCTGGGTACGCGGGCGGCGCAGCCGGTCGTACCGGGCGAGCGCGCCCGCGGTGTCCGCGGCGTCGGCGAGGCAGGCGGCCAGCGTCGCGGCGTCCTCCAGCGCTTGGCAGGCGCCCTGGCCCAGGCTCGGCGTCATCGCGTGGGCGGCGTCGCCGAGCAACGCCGTGCGGCCCGAGACGAACGACGGCAGGGGCGGCAGGTCGTACAGATCGTGACGCAGCACGCCGTCCGGTGGTGTGGCCGCCAGCAGAGCGGGGATCGGGTCGGGCCAGTCGCCGAACCGGCGGCGCAGCTCGGCGTACTCGCCGTCCGGGCCGGCGGAGCCCTCCGGCGTGTTGGCGGTGGCGAAGCAGTACACCCGGCCGCCGGTCATCGTCGTGTACCCGAACCGTGCCCCACGCCCCCAGACGACGGCGCCTTCGGCCGGCGCCTGTGCCGGCCGGGCGACCATGCGCCAGGCGGTGTGCCCGGCGTAGCGGGGGGCGTACCCCGGCCAGAGTTGTTCCCGCAGCACGCTGCGCATACCGTCGGCGGCAACCACCAGGTCGCCCTCGGGTACGGCGCTGACCTCGGCACCCGCGCGGAGAGCGCCGGACGGCAACGCCGCGAGCAGGACCTCGACGAGGTCGACGCGGTGCACCACGAGCAGCGGGTAGCCGAAGCGACGTTCCAGCTCGGCCGCGTGGGTACGCGACAGCCAGCGCCCGGCGCGATCCCGGACGCCGCCGCAGCGTTCGACGGCGCCCACGGCAGTCACCTGCTCACGCAGGCCGAGCATCTCTAGTGCCCGCAGCGCGTTCGGCCACAGCGACAGGCCCGCGCCGACCTCGGTGAAACGGCCGGCCCGCTCCAGGACGGTGACCTTCCAGCCGGCCCGGTGCAAGGCCACAGCCGCGGCGAGCCCCCCGATGCCGCCGCCCACCACGGTCGCTGTTCCGTTGATCATGAGGCCAGCGTAGTGCGGGTCTTTTGCGGCGCTCAGCTCACGCGGTAGGCCCGCGTGATCGTCACCTCGACCCACTGGCCGTTGGTGGCGAGCAGGCGGGCGCGCAGGCTCACGTAGCCGGCCTGGCCGGGGTTCGTCACGTCGGCCAGCCAGGAAGAGCCGACCTTGCGTACGGCGGCCGAGCGCCACGTCTTCCCGCCGTCGGAGGACGAGAGCAGGGTGGCGGACTTGCCCGTGACCGAGCCGAAGCGCAGGTCGGGGCCCGGGTAGCGCCGGTCCGGGCGGATCTGCACGGTGGTCTTCGTGCCGGGTTTCGCGCTGTTCGTCAGGCTCAGGCCGAGCGGTATCAGCTGCGGAATGATCACGTCGGCCACCCGGGCCGGCGCCTTCGCGGTCACGTACATCCGGAAGGTCGCGTCGGCGCGCGTGGAGAGCATGGTCGACGGGTACGCCTGGTCCGGCCGCCACCGCTGCCCGTTGACCTTCAGGGTGTACCAGCCGTTCTTCGTCACCTTCGCGGAGAAATAGGGGTCGCCGTCGCGCCAGTCGGTGCGCCACAGCGACCTGATCACCTTGTTGTCCGGGCCGTAGAGCGTCACCAGGGATCGCTCGCTGCCCTCGCTGCCCCAGGTCCCGGCCGAGGGGTCGGTGAACATCGACGACGTCATGAAGCCGATCGAGCCGTTGCCCACCGCGGGCAGTTCCCGGGCCGGGCCCCACGCCGAGCTGAGCAGCGCCTGCGCGGTGGACTTGCCGCCGACCAGCTTGACGGTACGCGGGAGGAAGCCGATGAAGGCCTGCTCGCCGTTCTTCTGCACCGCGGACCAGTCGGTGTCCACGGTCCACGTCCCGGCCATCGCGTGCACCTTGGCCACGGCCGGCATCTCCCCGCTGTACATCGTGATGCTGTTGCCGTCCTGGCACGCACCACTCGCGGTCATCCGCACGCCCACACTGTCCCCGGCCGAGGGGCCGCTGCGAACGTAGTTGGTAATCGTGGCGAGCGACGCCGTGTGGAAGGTGTGGGTCAGCGTCGTCGGAACGGTCGTGGCGGAGCCGGCCACGACGTAGGCCTCGTTGTGCAGGGCATCCTGCTGGTTCTGCCAGTCCGAGGAGTAGGCGAACCGCAGGTACTTGGAATTGTGCGGAATGACGTAGAGCTTCCCCGGCTTGTTCCAGGCGCCCGTCCGCCCGAAGGAGTCCGGCCCCACGCAGATGAACGCGTTCAGCGTCTGGTTGAACGCCGGCCCGGGGGCCTTGTCCAGGTTGACCGTCAGCGGCTTGCCCCACCGGGCGTCGAGCGTGGTCTTGGTGGTCCCCGAGACCGTCACCACGCGGGCACTCATCGTGTCGCTCTGGTCGCGGCTGGTCCAGATGTCGCCGACGATCGCGTAGATGCCCTTCGGCAGCACCCACCGGGTCTTGTTACCGGTGCCCTTGTACTCCTCGTTGGTCGCCACGTTGACGACGGTCAGCCCGGTGGAGACCTTCGCGCCGGTGCGGTCGTAGGTCGCGACAGTGAGCGAGTTGGTGGCCGCCGAGGCCGACCCGGTGGTAGTCAGCAGGGCCATCGGCAAAAGACACAGACCGGCCACCACCGACTTGTACATGCGCCGCACGCCAACTCCAGCCCCTGATCCAGTTGAGATGCTGGATGTTAGCAATCGACCGCCGCACCCGCTGTCCCACTCGATCGCGGAGCCCTAAAGCTGCGTCACCGCGGCGTCGATCGAGGCGCGCAGCTGGTGGACGACCGCGAGGGCCGGCGCTTCTTCCTCGGTTTCCGCCCAGAGCTCGTGCCACTCCGAATCGTCGCCGACGATGCGATCCAGGGCTCGAACTGCCAGGGCCGGGACGTCGCCCGCTACGTCGATGCTGCCGCCGTCGAGGAGGAACTCCGGCGCGTACGGGGAGGTGATCGCGGCGCCGCCGGGCAGCTGGGAGGCGACGATCGCGGCCGCGGCGATGGCGTCCACCGCCAGATCGCTGTCGAGGTAGTCGTCGCCGTTGTCGAGGACCGCGGTGAAGGCACTGCGCACCATGGCGGGCCGCAATGCCGGAGTCGCGTCCTCGAGATCGCCGCACCAGTCGGCGGCGCTGTCATTGTCGAACGGACCGATGTCCCAAGTGCCCACTGGATGCTCCAACAGGATCGATGTTTGTTCCGACGGCAGGATCGCACGGATCCTGTGGCGGCTCGGGCTGTGGCGGCTCGGGCTGTGGCGGCACCCGCCGGATGCCGCGGCCGAGGCCGATTAGGACAGACGCCAGCGGGCCTCGGGCGGGCCGTCGCCCGGGGCGTAGACCAGCCATCTCGCGGCGGTGGCCGGGAAGTCGAGCTCGTTGGCGGTGGCGCACTGGGTGAGCAGCCGCAGCTCGTGGTTGTCGTTGTCGAGCAGCTTGAAGTCGGTGGTTTCCCAGGTCGGGGAGCCTTCGGTGACGGTCGCGGTCAGCCGGATCGCTATCAGCGGGCCGCCGAAGCAGGGCGCGTTGAACACGGTGACGGCGCCGGGGGTCAGGTGCAGCTCGTTGTCGGCGTCCGCCAGCACCAGGGTCTCGGTCGGGCCGAGGTTCTGCGCGTTCGGGTTCCGCGGGGTCATGCCCTGGTCGAGCAGGATGCCGGCGACGCGCTCGAGTTCCTCCTCGGAGGGGCCCTCGGTCTGCTGTGCCGGCGCGGCGCCGCCGAGCGAGAACGGGTGGCCGGTCGTCTCGCCGGAGTGGCCGGAGTGGAGCACGAGCAGGACGAGCCGGGCCACGATGACGACGCCGATCAGACCGCCGACGCCGCCGCCCAGCCAGGCGCCGGCCGGTTTCGGCGCCGACTTCTTCTTGGCCGCCTGCTCGGCATCCCAGTCCCACATGCGCGCGCTCCCCGTTGCTGGTCCGGGGATCATAGACGAGTTACTCACGCCCGTCGTTGCCCGAGGAGGCGATGGACGCCGCGATCCGCGCGTCGGGCTCGCCGGGTGCGCGGGAGGTCTTGGGCCGGGCCAACCCGGCGGCCGCGCGTGGAGCGTCAGCCACGACGGCGCCGGGCGCGTTTGGCGGGACTTGTCGTAAATCCCGTATTTTATGGTGGTTTTAGTCAGCGTCGGGAAGGCCGATGGCGAAGGCGTCCTCGAGGTCGTGCTTGGAATAGGCGCGGAAGGCGATGTGTGACTCCGTGTTGACCACGCCGGGGGTCTTGGAGATCTTGCCGGCAATGACCTCGGCGATGTCGTCGAAGCGGGAGACGCGGACGATGGCGATCAGATCGACGTTGCCGGCCACCGAGTAGACCTCGCTGACGCCGTCGAGGGCCGCCAGCGCCTCGGCCACCTCGGGAATCGAGTCGGTGGCGCAGTCGATGTGCACGATCGCGGTGTTCACCTGGTGGCTCCTCGGCGTTGAGAGCGGAACGGTCGCGACCATGCTATCGGCGCGCGGCAGGCGTGGGATCCGGACGGGTCGATCGCGGACCGCGATCAGACGCTCAGGTCGTGCGGCGACGCGATCCGGGGGACGTGGACGGTCAGGCCGCCGGGGGCCCGGATGGCGTCGGTCAGGTGCTCGCCCCCGTGGATCTCGGCGTGCGGCCAGAGGACCGTGCGGGTGGCGCTGCCGTGGACGCGGGCGTGCGGGCCGATCACGGATTCGCTGACCCATCCGAGGATCTCGGCGGTGGGGTCGATCAAGGCGCGGCCGTTCGCGGCGTGCAGATTGGCTCTCAGGTAGTCGGCGGGAGTGCCGGTGTCGAGGTAGACGCCGTCGTAGGGGATCAGTTCGAGCTCGCCGGCCGCTTCGGCGGGACGCCACGCGGTGCGGACCAGGTCGCCGTGGCCGTCGGGGAGGTCGCGGACGTAGCGCCACGGCAGCAGCGAGAAGCCGGCGAAGCGGCGGCCGCTGAACCCGCCGGTGGCGCCCGGCAGGACCGGCTTGGTGAGCAGCCGGACCGTCTCGCCGGACCAGCCGTCCAGCATGACCGCGAGGTCCTCGCCGGGGGAGCGGTGCGGGTCGGCGAGGTAGGCGTCCGCGTTGCCGATCAGGACGCCGCGGCCGTCGATCCAGGATCTGAGGCGGGCCACGCCGCCGGCGGTGCCCAGCGGCGCGGGCTCGACCGAGAGATGGGCCCGGTCGCCGACATGGGCGACGATCCGGTCGGCAAGGTAGGCCGCGTTGACGGCGGCGGGCAGGCCCAGCGCGGCCACCCGGGCCAGCGCCCGGTCGAGCAGCGGGACGTTGCCGACCGGGCAGAGCGCCTTGGGCAGCTCCTCGGTCAGCGGGCGGAGACGCTGACCCTCGCCGGCGGCCAGGATCACGGCGCCGATCTCGGGCATGTCGCTCACTCGGCGTTGGCCATCGGGCCGATGCCGTAGCGGCCGAGGAGCAGGGCCGTGTTGGCGCTGAGCCGGGGGAGGTCGTCGACCGGGAACCAGGCCGCCTCCAGCACCTCGGCGCCGTCCACCACCAGCGGCGTGGTCGACGCCGGGACCGAGGCGAGGAAGACCGTGTCGACGACGCCGACCACGTGAATGACCGCGTTCGGCGAGGCGGCGGTCATGTCGGCGGGGTCGACCCGGACGCCGGTCTCCTCGAAGAGCTCGCGGGCCGCGCCGACCACCGGCTGCTCGTGCTTCTTCAGCAGGCCGGCCGGCAGGCCCCAGCCACCGCGGTGCGGCTGGCGGAGCAGGACCAGGCGGTCGGGACCGTCGGCCACCTCCGAGTCGCGCAGGATGGTGACCGCGCCGACCACGTACCGGGGCGAGATCAGCTTCGCCAGCCCACGGCGTACGGGCAGCGGCAGCCGATAGAACGTCAGGTACGCCAGTCCGCGCACTCGCCGAGGGAAACTCACGTCAGCAAGGCTAACGGCGATCGCCGAGTGGCTCAGTCCGGGTGGTCGACGAGGGCGATGAGCTGCTCGACCACGGCGTCCGGCTCGAGGGTGCGCTCGCAGACGGCGACCAGCATCGTCTCGAGGTCGGGGTAGCCCAGCTCCTCGGCGAGCCGGCGCAGCGGCACCTCGCTGGCCAGGCCCCGGTCGTGCTTGCGCAGGGTCAGCCCGATCGTCGCCCGGCCCAGCCGCACCTTGTCGGCGATGCTCATGCCGGGCTCGTTCTTGTCGTCGAAGAACTTGTTGATCTGGAGCTGGGCGGTGCTCGACTTGACGAAACCGAGCCACTCCTTGCGCGGGCCGCGCGGCGCGTTCGGCTCGACCTCGACGTGGCCGTCGGACTCGGCGAAGATCTCGATCACGTCGCCGTCGCGCAGCGGCGAGCTCAGCGGGGCGAGGCGGCCGTTGATCGTGGCGGCCAGGCACTGGTCGCCGGTCTCCGGGCTCAGCTCGTACGCCAGGTCGACCGGGGTGGAGCCGCTGGGCAGCTCGAACCCCTGCCCGTGGGCGAAGACGGTGATCTGGGCCTCGGCGAGGTCGCACCGCAGCGAGGCGAGGAACTGGGCGGCGTCGGTGGTGTCCTGCTGCCAGTCGAGCACCCGCTTGAGCCAGGAGAGCTGGTCGGCGCCGGACGGGTCGTGGGTCTCGGCGACCTTCGGATAGCGGTAGCTGGTGGCGACGCCGTACTCGGAGTACTGGTGCATCGTCTCGGTGCGGATCAGCACCTCGACCAGGCGGCCGTCGGGGCCGGTGACGGTCGTGTGGAGCGAGCGGTACAGGTTGTTCTTCGGGGAGGCGATGAAGTCCTTGAAGCGGCCGGCGACCGGGCGCCACTGGCCGTGGATCGCGCCGAGCGCCGCGTAACAGTCGGTCGGCGGGCCGTCCACGATCACCGCGATCCGGGGCAGGTCGAACGGGACCTGATGGTCGCCGGCGACCGTGTCCTTCCAGATCGAGTAGTAGTGCCGGGGCCGAGCCCGTACCTCGGCCGATACTCGCTGGCGGCGCAGCGCGCTGCGGGCCTTCGCGGAGACCTCGTTGAGGTAGTCGTCCCAGCCCGGGCGGTTGCGGACGTGGTCGTCGATGCGCGCGTACGACTCCGGCTCGAGGTGGTAGAGCACCACGTCGTCGAGGTCGCGCTTGAGGGCCTGGATGCCGAGCCGGTCGCAGAGCGGGACCAGCACGTCGAGGGTCGCGGTGGCGATCCGGGCGCGGCTCGCGGGGGAGCGGGCATCGAGCGTACGCATGTTGTGCAGCCGGTCGGCGAGCTTGATCACCAGCACCCGGACGTCCTTGCCGGCCGCGACGATCATCTTGCGGATGGTCTCGCCCTCGGCCGCCTTGCCGTAGAACGCCTTGTCGAACTTGGTCACGCCGTCGACCAGGTGGGTCACCTCGGGGCCGAAGTCGCTGTGCAGCGCCTCCAGCGTGTAGCTGGTGTCCTCCACCGTGTCGTGCAGCAGGGCGGCGACCAGGGTGGTGGTGTCCATGCCGAGCTCGGCGCAGATCTGGGCGACGGCGAGCGGGTGCGTGATGTACGGATCGCCGGACTTGCGCATCTGGCCGCGGTGCATGTTTTCCGCGATCGCGTAGCCGCGGCGCAGGACGCCGGCGTCGGCGGAGGGGTGGATGCCGCGGTGGGTCTTGGCGAGCCGAACGACCGGGTCGTCGTCGTTGCCCGGGAAGCTCAGGAACGAGCGGAGGCGCTGGGAGAGGGAACCACTGGTGGGCGCTTGCGTGGGGAGGGCACGTCCAAGGGCGGCGCCGTGGCCGGCGTCGACGTCCACTGGACACCCCCTCACCGCTCGGTCGCCCGGGCCTTGTAGGGGTCCCGAGCGATCCGCCTGGCAAATCACCGTGAAATCACCCGAACCAACACGGGGATTGCACCTGCCTTACAGCCTAAGCGAGCGAGCGTCATCCGAACGGTCAGTTACGGATGAGCGAACGGACGAGTCTTTCCCCGAAGCCGCGGCTTCTGCCCGATTGAGCAGGGCGGTGAACCGCGCGGCGCCACGAACCGGTGACACCCAGTCGCCGGAGGTTTCCACCAACCGGGTGTCGGGCCGCTCGAGCCACGCGAGGATCCGCTCGGTCTCCTCGGCGCTCGCGGCCGGCACCGGACCCGGTCCGGGTAGGACCGTCTCGGCGGTCATCCGGGCCGCGTCGAGGGTCGGGCGGGGATGCTCGCGGGGCGGCGAGGTGGCCGCGGCGGCGAGCCGGCCGTGCCGCACCACGATGATCTCCCACCCGCCGACGGTGTCCCGGCGGGCGGCGACCACCTCGGTGAGCCGGGTGAGCGCTGACAGCCGCTGCATCCGGACGGTCGCGCGGAGCAGGGCGATCAGACGGCTGCGCAGGACCGCCGCCTCCTCGTAGCGCTGGTGCTCGGAGAGGGCGTCGATGCGGCCCATCAGCGCGGCGACGACGATCCCCGGGTCGCCGTGGATGGCGGTGCGGAACGGCAGGGCGGCCGTCGACGCGTACAGCTCCGGGGTGATCTTGTGCTCGCACGGCGCCGGACACCTGCCCAGCTCGGCCAGCGCGCAGGCCGGCGTGGGCGTGCGGATGGACAGGGTGTGACCGCACTGGCGCAGCGGCAGCGCGTCGTAGACCCCGGCGGCGGCCAGCTCGGCGGTGCGCCGCGACGAGAACGGGCCGAGATGGGCCGAGCCGTCGTCGGTGAGGCGGCGGACGATCGACAAGCGCGGGTACGGCTCGTCGGTGAGCCTCAGCCACACCACCCGCTCGGGATATTTGGACCGGCGATTGTACGGCGGGGAGTGTGCCGCGATCAGCCGCAGCTCGCGGACCTCGGCCTCGAGCGAGTGGGCGCACTCGACCGCCTCGACCCGGGTGGCGGCGCCGAGCATCTCGGAGATCCGGGCCCGTTTCTCGCTCGCGGTGAAGTAGCTGCGGACGCGGGTGGCGATGTCTTTCGAGGTGCCGACGTAGAGCGGCCAGTCGTCGGCGGCCCGGAACACGTAGACGCCGGGCACGTGCGGCAGGCCCTCGGCGAGGTGCCGCTGGCGGCGCTGGGTGGGGGTGACCGCCTTGGCGAACTCGATCGCGTCGCCCAGCGTGTGCACCCGGAAGCTGCCCAGCCGCTCGATCAGGCCGTGCAGCACGTCGACCGTGGCCCGGGCGTCGTCGAGCGCGCGGTGAGTGGGCTGGACGGCGGCGTGGAAGAAGTGGGCGAGCGTGGCGAGCTTGCGGTTGGGCACCTCGTCGCGGGTCAGCGCCCGGCGGGCCAGCGCGGCCGTGTCGAGCACCCGCGGATTGGGCCAGGGATAGCCGTGCCGGGCACAGGCGGCTTTCAGGAAGCCGACATCGTACGGCGCGTTGTGCGCCACCAGGACCGACCCGCGCAGGAACTCGAGCAGGCTGGGCAGCACCGTCTCGATCGCCGGGGCCGGCGCCAGCATGGCGTCGGTGATGCCGGTCAGGACGGTGATGAACGCCGGGATCCGCTCGCCGGGATTGACCAGGGTCGCGAAGACGCCGAGCTCCTCGCCGCCGCGCACCTTGACCGCGCCGATCTCGGTGACGCCGGCGCCGTCGGCGGCGCCGCCGGTCGTCTCCAGGTCGAGCACCACGAACGTGGTCTCGGCCAGCGATTGCGCCGCCGGGTCGGCGAGAAGTGTGTCCAGAGTGCCCTGGACATATGCGGGTTGTGCCACGGCGGGGAGATTAGAGCGGGGGTACGACAAGAACGCCGGGCCGGGCGAGAAAGATCGCTTGCTTCGACAAGCTTTTTTGCGGTCCACGGTGTGAGAATGGGTAGATGTCCGAGCCCGCGTTTCCCGCCGACTGCCCCGATGCGGAGGCAGCTGTCCCGGCGGAGCTGGCTCAGGACGTGGAATTTGTCCCGGAACCGATCCTTCCCGAGCCGGTCCGTCAGCGGATCACCGCTCTCGCCGCGGCGGTCCTGCCGGGCCTGCCGGCCGACGAGATTCCCGTGGCGCTGCGACGGGTCGCCCGTTTCGCCCCAAATCGCCGGGCTCGGCTGGGCGGTCGCGAGATCGCCGCGCAGCTCACCTCCGATCCGCTCTTCCGGCAGCGGATCAGCGGCCGGATCGTCACCGAGGCGGGTGATCTGGGCGCCGCCGTGGTCGCCGGGATGGCGCCGGCCGCCGCCGACCCGGTCGAGGTCGCCGCGCTGGCCTACCTGACCCGGCCGGAGGGCTGGCGGGACCTGATCGAGGGGGCCGGCGAGGCGGTCCGGGCCGAGGCCGACAGCGCCGCCGTGGCGAGCCAGATCCGCGAGGCCGAGCAGCGGGCCGTGCGCGCCGAGCACGACCGGACGGTCGCCAAGGTCGAGGCCGACAAGCTGCGCGACGAGCTCGCCCGGGTCCGCGAGGAGCTGGGCGCCCTGCGCGAGGAGGCGCGGACCACCGCCAAGGCCCTGCGCGAGACGCAGGTGGCGCAGAAACGCGCGAGCGACCTGCTGGCCACCGAGAAGGGACGCGCGTCGCGCATCGCGGCCGATCATGACGCAGAGGTACGCCGGCTGAAGGCGCGCCTGGCCGAGGCGGAGGCGCTGGCCGCCACCGGCAAGCAGAGCGCCAAGGATGCCCGGGCCGCCGACGACGCCCGCCTCTGGCTGCTCGTCGAGACGATCGGGCAGGCCGCCTCGGGGCTGCGCCGCGAGCTGGCCCTCGGCCCGTCCGAGAAACTGCCGGCCGACTTCGTGGCGGACGCGGCCGCCGACCGGCCCGGCTCGCCCGAGCGGTCCCGGGCCCGCGCGCAGGACACCGACGACCCCGGCCGGCTCGACCAGTTGCTCGCGCTGCCCCGGGCGCACCTGATCGTGGACGGATACAACGTGACCAAGCGCGGTTTCGCCGAGATGTCGCTCGAGCAGCAGCGCAAGCGGCTGATCACCGGGCTGGGCGGGATCGCGGCGCAGACCGGCGACGAGGTCACGGTGGTCTTCGACGGCGCCGAGCGGGTGCACGGGCTGCCACCGACGCCGCGGGGCGTCCGGGTGCTGTTCTCCCGCAAGGGCGACACCGCCGACGAGCTCGTCCGGCAGTTGGTGCGGGCCGAGCCGGCCGGCCGCCCGATCGTGGTGATCTCGTCCGATCGCGAGGTCGCGGACGGCGTGCGGCGGCACGGCGCCTACCCGATGGGCGCGGACTCCCTGCTCAGGCGCCTCGCTCGCAGTTGATTGGATTTTTTGTCGTACCCCTTGCCTAGCGTGACGGTCACCGGTGGTGGTCGCAGGGCCACCCGGGTGAGGAGGAGTGATGATCGTCGACTGCGGTCGCTGCGCCGGTCGGTCCGACGCGTGCCGGGGTTGCCTGGTCAGCGCGCTGCTGGACACCCCCGACGGGATAGCCGACCTGACGCCCGGCGAGCTGCGGGCCATCGAGACGTTCGAGCTGGCCGGCTTCGACGTGGAGATTCTGGACACCCCGGAGCCACCGGTGGTGGTGCCGATGTTCCCCCGCCGTCACGTGGCGTGATCTCTCTAGGATTGTCCGGATGATGACGTCGCGGGCCTGGGCCGTCGGCACCCTCGTTGTGTTGCTCGTGGTGCTCGCCGTCTTCGCCGCCGTGTCCATCCCGTGGCATCGGCCGCCCGCGCCCCGGGCCGACCAGCTGGCCGCGCTCGGTTCGCTGCCGGCCGACAAGGTCGCCCGGGCCCGGCAGTTCCACGCCGCGTTGCGCCCCGGGTCGTACGGCGCGATGGCCATCGGCCTGGTCGTCGCCCTGGTGCTCGGGCTCACCCCGCTCGGCGCCTGGATCGTCACCCAGGCCGGCCGGCCGTTCGGCGGCAACTGGATCGCCCAGGCGCTGCTCGGCGGCCTCGCCGTGGTGCTGGTGGCCGAGGTGAGCACGCTGCCGTTCGCGGCCTGGCGGCACGTCATCGTGGTGCGTTACGGCATCTCCACCCAGTCCTGGGGCTCCTGGACGGTCGACCTGCTCAAGTCGTGGGCGGTCGGCGCGGTCATCGGCGGCGTGGCGCTGCTCGGCTTCTACACGATCACCCACTTCGCGCCGCACTGGTGGTGGGCGTTCGGCGCGGTCGGCGCGGCCGGGCTGGTGGTGCTGCTGTCGTTCGTGCTGCCGGTGCTGGTCGAGCCCGTGTTCAACAGGTTCACCCCGATGGCGGCCGGCCCGCTGCGGACCGAGCTGATCGCGCTCGCCGATCGGGACGGCGTGCCGGTGCGCGACGTGCTGGTGGCCGACGCGTCCCGGCGTACCCGGGCGGTCAACGCGTACGTGTCCGGGCTGGGCCCGACCCGGCGCATCGTCGTCTACGACACCATGCTCACCGAGGCCGCGCCCGACGAGGTGGTCTCGGTGGTGGCGCACGAGCTGGGCCACGCCAAGGACAACGACGTGCTGATCGGCACGGTCCTCGGCGCGCTCGGCACGGCCGCCGCGGTGATCGCGCTGTTCCTGCTCGGCTCGTGGTCGGGTCTGCTGCGGCTGGCGAACGTCGACTCGATCGGCTCGCCGCAGGCCATCGGGCTGATGCTCGCCGTGGTCACGCTGGCCGGGCTGGTGGCCGGCCCGGCCCAGGCGTACGTGTCGCGCCGCATCGAGGCCCGGGCCGACGCGCACGCGCTGGCGCTGACCGGCGCCCCGGCCACCTTCGAGGCGATGCAGCGCCGGTTGGGCACGGTCAACCTGTCCGACCCCGACCCGCCCACCTGGGAGTACGTGATCTCCGCCTCGCATCCGTCCACGGTGGAGCGGATGGCCGCCGCCCGCGCCTACGCCCGGGGTGAGCGCTGATGCGCCGCACCCTGCTGGTGACCAACGACTTCCCGCCCCGGCCCGGCGGCATCCAGCAGTTCGTGCACAACCTGGCGGTGCGCCAGCCGGCCGGGTCGCTCGTCGTCTACGCCTCGACGTGGAAGGGCGCCGAGAAGTTCGACGCCGAGCAGCCGTTCGAGGTCGTCCGCGAGCCGACCGGGGTGCTGCTGCCCACGCCCGGGGTGGCCCGGCGGGCCGCGGCGCTGGCCCGGGAGCACGGCTGCGACCGGGTGTGGTTCGGTGCGGCCGCCCCGCTCGGGCTGCTCGCCGACGGGCTGCGGCGCACCGCCGGGATCACCCGCGCGGTCGCGCTCACCCATGGGCACGAGATCGGCTGGGCCGCACTGCCCGGCGCCCGGCAGTTGCTGCGGCGCATCGCCCGCGGCAACGACGTGGTGACCTACCTGGGGGAGTACCAGCGCACCCGGCTCGACCGCGCCCTGCACGGGCTCACCGACCTGCAACGGCTCGCCCCCGGCGTCGACGTGACGGCGTTCCACCCCGGCGTGGACGGCTCGGCGGTCCGCGCCAAGCACGGCCTCACCGACCGCCCGGTGATCGTCTGCGTCTCCCGGCTGGTGCCGCGCAAGGGGCAGGACATGCTGATCCGGGCGCTGCCGGCGATCCGGCGCCGGGTGCCCGGCGCGGCGCTGCTGCTGGTCAGCGGCGGGCCGTACCGGGCCAAGCTCCAGCGCCTGGCCCGCGAGCAGGGCGTCGAGTCCGATGTGGTCTTCACCGGTTCGGTGCCGTGGGCCGAGCTGCCGGCGCATTATGCGGCCGGCGATGTGTACGCGATGCCGTGCCGCACCCGCGCGGCCGGGCTCGACGTGGAGGGGCTCGGCATCGTCTACCTGGAGGCGTCGGCCACCGGGCTGCCGGTCGTCGGCGGCGACTCCGGCGGCGCGCCGGACGCGGTGCGCGAGGGCGAGACCGGCTACGTGGTCGGCGGCCGGGATGTCGACGCGCTGGCCGCCCGGCTGACCGAGTTGCTCGCCGATCCGGCCCGGGCGAAGGCGATGGGCGCGGCCGGCCGGGCCTGGGTCGAGCAGGAGTGGCGCTGGGAGAAGCAGGCCGAGCGGATGAGTCGCCTTCTCGAGGCTGAGTGAAGGGGATGAGTGAAGGGGATGAGTGAACGCCGGAACCCGATAGACGCGCCCGGCGGGTGGGCGTAGGAAGGGCACAGAGACCCCCGAAACGGAGCCTCCGATGCCGGACGCGACATCCCCCGCCCCGCAGGACGAAGTCCAGCACGAGCTCGAAGAGGGTGAGCTGGCCCTCCCGTACTGGCTGACCAGCACCGAGGAAGCGGCCAACACCTCGTTCTGGACGATGGTCCGCCGGCTGCCCAAACTGCTCGGCGAGGCGTGGCTGCTCGCCTGGCGGGCCGACCGCTTCACCACCGCGAGCGTCGCCGTGCTCCAGATCGCGAGCGGCGCCGCGAGTGCGCTCGGGCTGATCAGCGTGGTCGGCGTCTTCAACGGGCTGCTGACGGCCGGGCCGACGCCGGAGCGGGTGCGGGCCGCCATCCCCTCGCTGCTCCTGCTGATCGGCGCGGCCGCGCTGCGCGGCGCGCTCACCTCGGCGGCCGCCGCGGCCAACGGCCGGCTGACCCCCAAGGTCTACCAGGCCGCCGAGATGCGGCTGCTCACCCTCACCACCCGGGTCGACCTGCCGACCTTCGACGACCCGTCCTGGCGGGACGCCATGGAACGCGCCCGCGACCGCGGCATCCACGCCGCCGAGCAGCTTGTCGACCTGGCCGTCGAGCTCGCCACCGACCTGGTCGGCATCGCCGCCGCGGCCGGCGTGCTCGCCGTGCTGCACCCGGTCCTGCTGCCCATGCTGGTGCTCTCGGTGCTGCCGGTGACCTGGGCGGCGGTCCGGTCCGCGCGGCTCGAGCGCCGCCGGGTGCTGCGGCTGATCGCGCTGTGGCGGCGGCAGCGGATGCTCTACGAGCTGCTCGCCGCCCGCGAGCCGGCGCCCGAGCTGCGCGCCTTCACCCTGCGCGAGTTCATGCTCGCCCAGGTGCGCCGGCTGCTCCAGCTCTCCACCGACGAGGAGATCCGGGTCAACACCCGGCGGGTGCGCACCTCGCTGATCGGGACGGCGCTCGGCGCGGTCGCGACCGGCCTCACGTACGCGGTGCTGTTCTGGTTGCTCTGGACCGGGCGGATGGAGCTGGCCGCGGGCGGCGCCGCCGCGTACGCGATCAACATGGGCATCGGGAAGCTCCGCGAGCTCAGCCTCACCGCGAACCGGCTCTTCGAGCAGGGCCTCTACTTCGACGACTTCCAGGGCTTCTGCGAGCTGTCCCGGTTGCGGGCCGAACCGACGCCGGGCGGCGTCGCACCCCACGGCTTCCGGGAGATCAAGCTCGACCGGGTCACGTTCCGCTATCCCGATGCCGACAATCCGGCCGTACGAGACATCAGCCTGACGCTTCGGCAGGGCGAGGTGATCGCGCTGGTCGGCGAGAACGGCTCGGGGAAGTCCACGCTCGCCGCCGTGATCGCCGGGCTGTACCGCCCGCAGGAGGGGAGCGTGACCTGGGACGGGTACGACGTGACCGGGGCTGGACCCGGACACGCTGCGGGAGCGGGTCGCCGTGGTCATGCAGGAGCCGACCCGGTGGCCGCTCTCCGCCCGCGCCAACATCACCATCGGCCGGCACGATCGGGCGGTGACCCTGCAGACCGTGCACGACGCGGCCCGGGCCGGGGACGCGCACGACTTCGTGATGGAGCTGTCCCGGCAGTACGAGACGCTGCTGTCCCGGCACTTCACCGACGGCGCCGACCTCTCCGGCGGGCAGTGGCAGCGGCTCGCGGTGAGCCGGGCGTTCTACCGGGATGCGCCGCTGCTGATCTGCGACGAGCCGACCGCGAACCTGGACGCGCGCGCCGAGCACGACGTCTATCGGCGGCTGCGGGAGCTGGCGGCGGGCCGTACGGTCGTGCTGATCACCCATCGGATGGCGAGCGTGCGGGACGCCGACCGGATCTACGTGCTGGACCACGGCGCGATCGTCGAGGAGGGCGACCATCCGGCGCTGATGGCGACCGGCGGGATCTACGCCCAGCTGTTCACCCTGCAGGCCAGCGCGTACCAGTCGGCGTGAGCCCCGTCGCACCGGGGTGCGCCGCAACATTCTCGTGGCAGAGTTTTCTCATGGACCCGCTGGGCTTGGCGGTCATCGTCGCCGTTCTGCTGGTCGCCACGACATTCGGTCTGTGGCGGCGGCGCACCGACGGCATCATTCGCGACGAGGCCGAGGACAGGAAGAGGCGCGCCGAGATCCTGGCGGCGGCCGGCCTCGATGCGGTCGAGTTGCCCGACCATTCGGCGCCCGCGTCGACGGCGACCGTCGCGGCCAAGGCGGCCTCGGCCGCGGCGGCCGTGGCGCTGCAGGGTACGCCCGCCGGGCCCGCGCCGGTCCGCCCGATCGCCGCAGTCGAGCCCGGGACGGTGGTGCCGGACCGGGACGAGCAGCCCGGCGTCGTCGAGGACTCGGCGGCGGATCCGAGCGCGGCCGGTGCCCGGCTCGCCCCGGGCCTGCTGGACCGCCTGGGGATCGGCCCGGCGGAGGTCACCCTGCTGCAGTTCTCGTCGGCGTTCTGCGCGCCTTGCCGGGCCGTTCGCCGGGTCAGCGCCGAGGTTGCCGAGCTGCTGCCGCGCGTGCAGCACGTCGAGATCGATGCCGAGAGCCACCTCGACGAGGTCCGCGAGCTGGGCATCTGGCGTACCCCGACCCTGCTCGTCCTGGACCGTGCGGGACGGGTGGCGAAGCGGGCCACCGGCGTGCCGAGCAAGCCGCAGCTGATCGCGGCGATCGGCGAACTGATGCCGCCCGCCGAGTCTTAGGCGGCCGCCGCCTCGACCAGTTCCGGTGGGGTGTGTGCCGGGGGCGTGGCGTCCGCCCGGGTCAGCGTGCGGACGCCCGGAATGAGCAGCTGCGACACCGCCGACGCCAGCAGAATCCCGGCGCAGACGGTCAGGACCGGGTGCACGCCGAACCGGGCCGACAGCGGGCCGGCCAGCGCGTTGCCGATCGGCATGGCGAGGAACGAGGTCAGCGTGTCCCAGGAGGCGACCCGGCCGAGGGCCGCCCGGGGCACCTGATCCTGGATGGCCGTCTCCCACGCCACGTCGAAGAAGATCAGGCCCGCCCAGCCGATGACCGCGCCGGCCAGCACCGCCACGAGGGTGGCGGGCCACACGTACGCGAAGGCCCAGATCGGCATCAGCATGAGCGTGAGCCAGCCCGCCCGGAGCAAACGGCGGGGTTTCCAGCGCAACGCGACCGCCGCGCCGATGACGCCGCCGAGGCCCTCGGCGGCGGCGATGAAGCCGGCGGCGGGGGCGCCGCCGAGCCGCTGCACGGCGATCATCTGCACCAGCACGAGGATGACCCCGTTCGCGATGTGGTAGACGGTGGCGCTGAACAGGCCGCCGATCAGCCAGTCGCGGCTGCTGACCTCGCGCCAGCCGGCCCGCAGCTCGTGCAGCATCGGCGAGCGCGGGCCGCGGGTGGCCCGGGTGCGCAGCAGCAGGCAGGCGGCCATCGAGGCGAGGAAGCTGGCCGCGTTCACCGCGAAGCCGGCCGGGGCGCCGAACGCGGCGACGATCAGGCCGCCGATCGCGGGCCCGGCCACCGAGCTGCCGGTCTGCAGCATGCTCAGCGTGGCGTTGGCCGACTGCAGGCGATCGGCGGGGACCAGCAGCGGGCGCAGCGCGGTCATCGCCGGGTTGAAGAAGCTGCCGGCCCCGGAGGAGACCGCGACCAGCGCGCAGAGCAGCGGCAGGTGATAGCCGCCGCCGGCGAACATCACGGCCATCGCGGCCGCGGCGAGCAGGCGGATCAGGTCGGAGACGACCATGACGCGCTGCGGCTGGAGGCGGTCGGCCCAGACGCCGCCGAACAGCGAGCAGGCCAGCAGCGTCGCGAACGAGCAGGCCATCACGGTGCCGAGATCGCCGGCGCCGCCGCCGGCCCCGAAGATCGCGACGGCGAGGGCGACGGTCTGGAAGCCGTTGCCGATCCAGGACAGGGTCTGGCCGGTGGCGAGCAGTCGGAAGTCGGAGATCATGCAACGTAGAATAATTAGGCGTCGAACTATTAGCAAGCTAAATATCGGCCATGGAACAATGGGCGGCATGACGGACGAGCGGGACGGGGTGGACGCGCACGTGGCGCGCTGGGCGGCGTTCTGGAAGGACGACCCCCGGTTCGCGCCGGAGATCGAGGGCGCGCTGGTGCGGATGTACGACATCCAGAAATGGGCCCGCCGGGCGGACGCGGCGGCCTTCGCCGGCAACGACGACTTCACGCTGGAGGACTACAAAACCCTGCACGCGCTGATGGTGCAGCCCGACCCGACCGAGGCGACGCCGGCGCAGCTCGCCGAGGCCGCGCACGTGACCCGGGCGGCGATGACCAGCCGCCTCGACCGGCTGGTCGCGGCCGGCCTGGTGACCCGCGAGGTCGACCCGACCGACCGGCGGCGAGTGCTGGTGCGGCCCACGGCCCGCGGTCGCGAGGCGTGGGACACGCATATTTCCGAGGGCATGCAGCGCGATCAGCAGTTGCTGGCAGCCCTGACGTACGACGAGTTGGTGCAGCTCAACGGCCTGCTGCGGAAAATTGTGAGATCTCTCGAAAGCTGATGGGCTCAGTAGAGATTGGGCGGACACTCGTCTTTACTGTCAGACATGGAACTCGACCCCCGTGGTCAGCGCTTCGCCGCCACGCTGACCAGCACCGTCCTGATCGTGGTGCTGGCCACCGGGTGGGGATGGCTGGCCCTTGCCCAGACCGTCGTCTTCGCGATCACGGCCCTCGACCCGCGGAAGGGCCCCTACGCGTACCTCTATCGCGCTTTGATCTTGCCGCGCCTCGGTCCGCCGGCCGAGCGCGAACCCGCCGCCCCGGTCCGTTTCGCCCAGACCGTCGGGTTCACCTTCCTGGCCGTGGCCACGGTCGGATACCTCACCGGGCTGACCGCGCTGGGCGTGGTGTTTACCGCGTTCGGTCTGCTCGCGGCATTCCTGAACGCGGCCTTCGGCCTCTGCCTGGGCTGCGAGGCCTACCTGCTGATCAGGCGGCTTCGCACCGCCGCCTGATCGACTAGAACTTCGGGGCGTCCGGCGCCTCCAGCAGCCCGAGCCGCAGCGCCGTCATCAGCGCCTGCGCCCGGTTTGCCGCGCCCAGCTTCTCGTACAGCTTCGAGATGTGGGTCTTGGCGGTCGACTCCGAGACGAACAGCTGCTTGGCGATGCCGGCCACGCTCATGCCGTCGGCGAGCAGACGCAGCACCTGACCCTCGCGCGGGGAGAGCTGCGGGCCGGACGGGGCGAGCCGGCGCTTCATCGCCTCGGCCAGGTCGGCCGCGGTGAACGCGCTGGGCGCCGAGGCGGCGTGCCGGGCGGCCGCCACCACCTCGTCGGCGGGCGCGGTCTTGGGCACGAAGGCGCTCGCCCCTGCCTCGAGCGCGCCGAACAGCTGGTCGTCGCCAGCGTACATGGTGAGGACCACGATGCCCATGTTGGCGTTGTTCTTCCGCAGCGCCTTGGTCGCCTCGAGGCCGCTGCCGTCGGGCAGCCGTAGATCCATGATCACAACGTCGGGCTGGAGGGCGCCCGCCTGGCGCACCGCCTCGGCCGCCGTGGCCGCCTCACCGACGACCTCGAACTGCCGGTCGCGCTCGAATGCGTGTCGCAGCCCCTTACGAATCAGGTCGTGATCGTCGACAAGGAGAACCTTGGTGCGCCCGGTCGGCGCAGGACTGGTCGACATGCCTGGGTTACTCCCCTTCTGGAGCGGAAACGCTATCCCGCACGCTATCGCGCTTCCCCGGCGATCCAAGCACTACGGCAACGGTAGTCCCGCTGGGGTGTCGCGGCGTGATTTTCAATCGGCCCCGGATCCGTTCCGCACGCTCGGCCATGATCGTCAGGCCGTAACGACCGTCCGGGCGGTCGTCGGCGAAGCCCTTGCCGTCATCGGAGACCTCGATCTCCGCGTACGGCGGGTCCACGGTGCAGGTAACCCACAGATTAGAGGCTCCGGCGTGCTTACGCGCGTTGGTGATTGCCTCCTGGGCGATGCGCAGCAGCTCGGCCTCGGTCGCGGCGGGCAGCCGCGCGGTGGACTCGTCGAAGGTGAAGTGCACCCGCAGGCCCGCCGAGGTGCCCAGGGTGCGCGCGTACTCCGCGATCGCGGCGGCCAGACCGCCGTTGCGGTCCACCTCGGAGCGCAGCTCGAACAGGCTCAGCCGCAGCTCGGTGATGACCCGGGTGACCTCGTTGCGCAGGGTGCGCAGCTCCTCGGCGGTCTCCTCGGCGCCCTCCGGCAGCGTCGCCTGCGCGTTGTCGATGCCGTAGCCGACCATCACGAGCTCCTGCGCGACGCCGTCGTGGATCTCGCGGGCGAGGCGCTGACGCTCCTCATTGGTGGCCAGCGAGCGCACGTCGTCGAAGAGCAGGGCGGCCTCGAGCCGGATGGCGGCCGGCTCGGTCACCCCGGTGACATCGAAGACCACCGACGAGGGGTACGCGTTGGAGACATCCGCCTCCAGGATCACCAGCCCGATCGTCCGTACGCCCGCGACCAGCGGGACGACCAGCGACGAGACCTCGCCCCGGCGGCTCGACCGGCCCTGCGAGCGGTTGGCCACCTGCGGCTGCTGGGTGGCCCAGGCGTCGGCGATCGCCGAGTCGGAGTCGAGCGTCGTCTCCCAGTCGACCCGGTCGGCGCCGGTCTGGGCGAGCACGACGAGCCGGCCGCCGCCGCTGGTGGACAGCACGGCGGCGCGGTCGGCGGCGGCGACCATGCGCAGCTCCTCGAGCAGGTGCTCGGAGATGCCGCCCGGGTCCAGAGTGGCCCCCGGCAGCGAGCGGGCGACGCTGCGCAGCTGGGTGAGCAGGCGGGTGGCCTCCGCGTACGGCTGGGGGGTCGGCTCGGCCGGCTGCATGAGCTGGCGCATGGCGTCGGCCGCGAACGTGACGATCGCGCCGAGCACCAGCCACTGCCCACAGGCCGCCAGGAAGCCGGGCTGGGTGATCGGGCTGACCTCGCCGAGCAGCACGCCGCCGGCCACCATCGAGACGGCCGCGACCCCGAGCAGCGCGGCGCCCTCGGTCGATCGCCGGCGCAGCGCCGCGGAGAGCAGCGGGACCACCAGGTAGGGCAGGACCGCCCAGGCGCCGAAGCCGGCGGGCAGCGTGCCGGTGCGGTCGGCGGCGGCCGCGACCGAGCCCGCGGCCAGCCCGACGATCGCCACCTCGGCGAACCGGCCCAGCGGCGCGAGCACGCGGTGATCCGGCGCGAGGAACGCGGGCAGCGCGGCGACCACCAGCAGCGCGATCCAGCGCAGCTGCGCGGGGTCCCGGGTCACGATCAGGGTGAGGGCGGCGATCAGCACCAGCATGATGACGCGCGCGGTTACGGCGAGCGGCTGGACACGCGCGGAAACACTGGCAAGCACCGGCACCTGACGGATGGTAGTCGCCGCTGCAAGATACGGCTCGGCCCGGTCATCGGGATTGTCATAGCGACGCGGTAGCCTCCGTGCATGGCGGACACCTCGACGCAGTCGATCCAGGTTCATGCGCCCGTTGACCGCGTGGCGGCGGTGATCTGCGACTTCCCGCGCTATCCCGAGTGGGTCGACGCGCTCAAGCAGATCGAGGTCCTCGAGGAGTATGAGGACGGCTATGCGGCGCGTGTCCGGTTCGTGATCGACGCCGCGGTGATGGCCGACGACTACACCCTCGAGTACGCATATGCCGAGGACCTGACCCGCATCGAGTGGCACCTGGTCGAGCCGTCCAAGACGCAGAAGTCCCAGGAGGGCTCCTACGACCTCGCCGACAACGGCGACGGCACCACCACGGTGACCTATTCGCTCGAGGTCGAGCTCTCCATCGGCATGCTCGGCATGTTCCGCCGCAAGGCCGAAAAGATCATCATGGATACGGCGTTGAAGCAGCTCAAGCGCCGGGTCGAGAGCCTTCTGGCGAGTTAGGCAGGGTGGGTGCGATGCCGAGTTCGGCGCGGGAGGAGGCGGAACGGCTGGTCGCCGCCCTGATGGCAGTGGCCGACACCGCGGGACTGAGCGGCATCGCCGAGTCCGTCCGTGACGCGGTCGGGGACGCGGTCGGTCACGTCGCGGGAGGCGAGCACCGGTCGGGCGCGGGCGACCGCGGGCGGGGTGCAGCAGACGAGCACGGGCCGGGCGCGGGCGAGCGCCGGCCGGGCGCAGCAGACGACCGCGGGCCGGGCGAGCGCGGGCCGGGCGCGGCAGACGAGCGCGAGCACGGTGCGGGCGAGCGTCGGCCGGGTGCGGGCGGGTTCGAGCCGGCCGCGGGTGAGCGCAGGCCCGGTGCGGGCGAGCATCGGCCGGGAGCCGGCGCGTGGCATTCGGGCGGCGGCTGGGCCACCGGGAGCGCGGAGTGCTGTGTGTGCCCGCTGTGCCGGGCGATCGCGGCGGTGCGCGACCCCAGCCCCGCGACGGCGGTGCGGATCGCGACCAGCGCCGGCGACATCGCCACCGGGCTCGCGGGGATCATGCGTGGGCTTTCCGGCCTCGCGGGCGACCGGCCGAGGCGGGCATCCAGGCCGGCTCCGCCGCCCGCTCGCTCACCTTCGCCGTCTCCGGATGAGGCGTGGTCGGCCGCGACCCGCCGAACGGACTCAACCGGCAATTCCTGGATAAATCCGGAAAATCGGTCGCCGGACGCGGACCCGTGGGCAGCGGCGTCGGCGGCGTCGGCGGCCGAGGTCGCCGAGGAGCACGCGGCCGCGGAGGCCGCACGGCAGGCGGCGGCCGAGCAGGCGCATGCGGCGGCGAAGGCTCGACGCGAGGCAGCAGCCAGGGCACGTACCGCGGCGGCCGAGGCGGCCCAGCGCGTGGCGGAAGCCGCGGCGGCGGCCGCGGCCGCGAAGGCGCGCACGGCATCGGCCGGCGACCCGTCCGGTGCGGCCGGGGGGCCTGCGGCCGGGAAGGCGCGCACGGCGTCCAGCGGCGCGGGCGGTGCGGCCGGGAAGGCGCGCACGGCACCCACCGGCGACGCGACCGGTGCGGCTGGGGGATCCGCGGCCAGGAAGGCGCGCACGGCGCCCACCGGCGACGCGACCGGTGCGGCCGGGGGGTCCGCGGCCGGGAAGGCCCGCGCGTCGCGCACCGGTGACCGGTCCGGCAGGGGCGGCGCGGCCTCGGGATCGGCGGCCGGGACGGGTGCGAGTGCGGGGCCGAGCCGGTCCGGGGAGATCCTGGCCACCGAGGGTGGGGGCGGGCGCTCTTCGCGTAACCCTCGAGGGTTTGATGTATGGGCCGCTGCCACCGCCGACGCGGGCGATGGCGATGGGGTGGAACCCCCGACGGTGGATCATGATGGCCCGGGTGTCACGGAACGCGACGATGCGGTCGGCGACGGCACGGCGTGAGTTCGAGCAGGTAGAGGAGAAGGCGTGACGCTGACCATCGGAGTCGACGTCGGCGGCACCAAGGTGGCCGGTGGGGTGGTGGACGAGCACGGCACCGTGCTGGCGTCGAATCGCCGCGACACGCCCGCCGAGGACCCGGCCGGTACCCGGGACACCATCGTCGAGGTGGCCGCCGAGCTGGCCAGGCAGTACCCGCAGGCCACCGCGATCGGCATCGGCGCGGCCGCGTGGATCGACGCCCCCGGCGCCACCGTGCTGTTCGCGCCCAACCTGGCCTGGCGGGACGAGCCGCTGCGCGACTACGTGGCGAAGGCCGTCGGCCTGCCCACCGTGCTGGAGAACGACGCGAACGTCGCGGCCTGGGCCGAGTTCCGGTTCGGGGTGGCCCGGCACGCCGACGACTCGATGGTCATGATCACCGTGGGTACCGGGATCGGCGGCGGCATCGTGCTCAACGGCAAGCTGTGGCGGGGCGCCAACGGCATCGCCGGCGAGCTCGGCCACATCCAGTCGGTGCCGGACGGCCACCCCTGCGGCTGCGGCCGGCTCGGCTGCCTCGAGCAGTACGCGAGCGGCAACGCCCTGGTCCGGTTCGCCCGGGCCGGCGCACGGCAGGAGCCCGAGCGGGCCCGGCAGTTGCTCGAGATGGCCGGCGGCGACCCGCTGGCGATCTCGGGCCGGCAGATCACCGAGGCGGCGCGCATCGGCGACGGTGTGGCCCGGGACGCGTTCGCGCAGATCGGCTACTGGCTCGGCGTCGCGATGGCCGACCTCGCGCAGGCCCTCGACCCGCAGATCCTGGTGGTCGGCGGCGGCGTGGTCGACGCGGGGGAGTTGCTGATGACCCCGACCCAGACGACGTACCGGGATCAGCTCAAGCAGCGCGGCCGGTTCCCGGTCGCCGAGGTGGTGGCCGCCGAGACCGGCAACACGGCCGGCGTGGTCGGCGCGGCCGACCTGGCCCGGCGGATCTGAGTCGAGCCACGCGAGAAAGGGACAACGGTGTCCGGGGTGCCGCTGCGGGTGATGAGCTACAACGTGCACGGCCTGAGCGACGACCGGCCGGCGCTGATCGAGCTGGTCCGCGAGCTCGCCCCGGACGTGCTGGTGGTGCAGGAGGCGCCGCGACGGTTCCGCTGGCGGCACAAGTGCGCGGCGCTCGCCGACGACGCCGGGCTGGTGGTGGCGGCCGGTGGTCTGCCCGCCCTCGGCAACCTGGTGCTGGTGAGCATGCGGGTCAAGGTGCACGAGACGTGGTGCATGCGGTTCCCGCTGACCCCGGGACGGCACATGCGCGGCGCCGCGTTCATGCGCGGCTCGGTGCGCGGCGGCCGGTTCACCGTCTCCGGCTCGCACCTGGCCACCGATCCGGCCGAGCGGCCGGCCCAGGCCATGCTCTGGAAGGACGCCCTGGACGCGATCGAGGGCCCGGTGATCGCCGCCGGTGATCTGAACGAGGGGCCGGGCGGTGGCGCCTGGCGGACGGTCGAGGACGGGCTGGTCTCCTCGGCGGCCGGCCGGTTCACCTTTCCGGCGACGCTGCCGGCCCGGCTCATCGACGGCCTGTTCGTGACGCCGGACATCACGGTCGAGAAGTACGAGGTGGTGGAGAGCGATCTGGCCCGCCGGGCCAGTGATCATCTTCCTGTTCTGGCCGATTTGAGGATCTAGCCTTCAGTCCGGTCAAGGGCGGTGGGTGGGGCGGTCGGATGGCTTCCGCGTAGGGGTCAAGTTCTGGCAGTATCCCCGCGTGCACGACACTCCGGACATCGCCGACCGTCGGGACGCGGTGTGCGTCATCGGCGCCGGCGCCAGCGGTCTCGCCGCGATCAAGAATCTGCGCGAGAACGGTTTCGCCGTCGACTGCTACGAGCGCGAGACGTCGGTCGGCGGCGCCTGGAACTGGCGGCACGACCGCAGCCCGGTGTATGCGGCCACCCATCTGATCTCGTCCCGGCCGCTCACCGAGTTCCCGGATTTCCCGATGCCGGACAGCTGGCCCGACTACCCGCACCACAGCCAGCTGCTGTCCTATCTGGAGCGCTACGCCAAGCACTTCGGGCTGGCCGACGCCATCTGGTTCGGCACCGAGGTGGTGTCCTGCGTCCCGGTCGGCGACGGCCGGTGGGACGTGACCACCCAGTCGACCGGCGGCGGCTCGTCCCGCACCCAGCGCTACGCCGCGGTGATCGCCGCCAACGGGCACAACTGGGCGCCGGCCAAGCCGGAGATCCCGGGCGAGTTCCGCGGCCAGGTCATCCACTCGGCGCAATACAAGGACCCGGCCCAGCTGCGCAACCGCAAGGTGCTGGTGATCGGCGGGGGCAACACCGGCTGCGACATCGCGGTCGAGGCCGCCCAGCAGGCCGCCACGGTCTGGCACTCGACCCGGCGCGGCTACTGGTATGCCCCCAAGTACGTCCTCGGCCGCCCGGCCGACCAGGTCAACGACCGCCTGCTGAGGTGGCGGCTGCCGCTGCGCCTGCGGCAGTGGCTGTATCGCCGCACGCTGGCGCTGACGACCGGGGACCTGACCCGGTTCGGCGTGCCCGCGCCCGACCACCGCCCGTACGAAAGTCACCCGATCGTCAATTCGCAGCTGCCGTACTACCTGGGCCACGGCCGGATCAAGCCGGTGCCGGACGTGACCCGGTACGTCGACGGCAAGGTCGAGCTGGCCGACGGCCGCCGCATCGACCCCGACCTGGTGATCACCGCGACCGGATACCTGCCGCGCTTCGAGTTCCTCGCCCCCGAACTGCTGGACAGCGAGGCGGACGGCCGGCCCGACCTGCACCTGCACGCGTTCGCCCGCAAGCACCCGACGCTGGCCGTGATCGGCCTGCTCCAGCCGGACGCCGGGCTGCTCCCGCTCGCACACTGGCAGAGTGTGGCGGTGGCCCGCTGGCTGCGCCTGCGCCGGGAGGACCCGGCCCGCGCCGCCGCGGTGCAGCAGAAGGAGTCGGGCCGCCCGGTCCGCAGCTGGTCGCGTCGCCAGGTGGTGCCGACCCGCCGGCACTGGTTCGAGGTGGACCACGTCGCCTACCTCAAGGCCGTGGACGGTCTGCTGCGCGAGATGGAGCCGGTCAAGTGAGCGATCGGCTGCTGCGTTTCGACGACTGGATCTCGCCGGTGCCGCCGGTCGAGCGCGAGGTCGTGTCCCGCCTGGTCGTCGACGGCGAAGCGGACGCAGAGCAGCCGCCGCTGCTGTTCGTCTGCGGCCCACGCCATGGCGCCTGGGCGTTTGCCGAGCGCTGGCTGGGCCACGCGGCACAGCGGGGTTTTCCGGCGTACGCGCTGACCCCGCGCGAGCAAGGCGATCTGCGCGCCCACGTCCACGACGTCGTCCAGGTGGCCGCCTCGCTGCCCACGCAGGCGGTCCTGATCGGCCACGGCGAGGGTGCGCCGGTGGTCTCCCGGGCCCTCGGTCGTTACCCGGCCCGGGCGGCGGTCCTGGCCGCGCCGGCGCCGAGCCGGTGGGCTTCCTTCAAAACCAATCCGGTGGGTACGCTGCCCGCGCTCTTCGCCGGAAAATGGCGGCTCAACCGCCGTCAGCTGTTCAGCGCCGAGCTCCCGGTCGAGGAGGCCGACGCCTATCGGGAGCGCATGACCTTCGGCCGCCGTCTGACAATTCCGAAAAATCTGACCAGTCCGGTGGGCGACCCGCCGGTGCTCGTCATCGGATCGCCCGACGACCGGATCGTGCCCCGGAAGACGCTCGACAGGACGGCGGCGGAGTACGGCGGGGCGCCGCTGCTGTTCCCCGGCATGGGTCACGACCTGATGCTGGACGCCGGCTGGGCCGAGCCCATCGACGCGATCCTCGACTGGCTGACCAAGCAGCTGTCAGCGCCGCGCTAGCGACCGCCGCTGCCGAGGCAGGTGCTGGGCGAGGCGGCCGGTGTGGTCGAGGGCCGTCAGGTACGCCCGGGCCCAGGCGTGGATGTCGTGGTCGGTGATGTGCGCCCGCATTGCCGACATCCGCCGGGCCAGGTCGGCCGGGTCGGCGTCGAGCGCTCTCAGCAGCGTCTCCTTGAGCCCGTCCAGATCGTGCGGGTTCACCAGGAACGCGTCCTCCAGCTCGGCGGCCGCCCCGGCGAACTCGCTGAGCACCAGCGCGCCGGTGTCGTTGCCGCGGGCCGCCACGAACTCCTTGGCCACCAGGTTCATCCCGTCCCGCAGCGGGGTCACCACCATGACGTCCGCGGTCTGGTAGAGCGCGGCCAGGTCGGCCCGGTCGAACGGCTGGTTCAGGTAGTGGATGGCGGGCTCGCCGACCCGGCCGTACTCGCCGTTGATCCGGCCGACCTCGCTCTCGATCCGGTCCTTCAACCCGCGGTAGCTCTCCACCCGCTCCCGGCTCGGCACCGCCACCTGCACCATCACCGTGTCGTGCACCTTCAATCGCCCGTCCCGCAGCAGCTCGCTGTACGCGGTGAGGCGGTGCTCGATGCCCTTGGTGTAGTCCAGCCGGTCGACCGAGAGCAGCACCTTCTTGTGCGCGCCGAGGTCGTGCCGCAGCTTGTGGGCCTGGTTGCGCACGTACGGCCGGGCGGAGAGCGACTCCATCTCGGTCACGTCGATCGAGACCGGGAAGGCGCCGGTCCGGACCACCCGGCCGTCGACCCGGATGGTGTTCTCGGTGTACTCGGCGGCGACCAGCTTCTCGGCCAGCTGGGCGAGGTTGTGCGCGGCCTGCTCCCGCTGGAAGCCGACCAGGTCGGCGCCGAGCATCCCGCGCACCAGCTCGGTCCGGCGGGGGAGTTGCATGAACAGTTCCGGCGGCGGGAACGGCACGTGCATGAAGAAGCCGATCAGCACGTCCGGCCGCAGGTCGCGCAGCAGTTGCGGGACGAGCTGGAGGTGGTAGTCCTGCACCCAGACCGCGGCGCCGGGCTCGGCCACCTCGGCGGCGGCCTCGGCGAAGCGGCGGTTCACCGAGCGGTACGTCTCCCACCAGCCCCGGTCGAAGACGGGCTGCTCGACGGCGTCGTGGTAGAGCGGCCAGAGCGTCGAGTTGGCGAAGCCCTCGTAGTAGCCCCGTAGCTCGTCCTCGGTGAGCGGCATCGGGCGCAGCCGCAGCGTGCCGATGTCGGGCAGGGCGGGCGCCGAGCCGACCCCGCCGCCCCAGCCGACCCAGGTGGCCGGGGTGCTCTCCAGGATCGCGTGCAGCGCGCTTGCCAGGCCGCCCGGGCTGCGCCGCCACTCGCAGGCGCCATCGGGAGCGGCGTTGTCATCGAGCGGGAGACGGTTGGCGACCACGACCAACGAGCTCTGGCGCATCACCGTAGGTTACCGGAACCCCGCAGTCAGCTACACCGACAGTGGTCAATTCGACAGGAGACGGCACACGGGGCGCAGAATCACTGCGGCGGACGCACCACGCCGCTCGGTCTCAGACGACCGCGCCGTCGTCGAAGTCGTCCTCGTCGTCATCGCCCGACCGCAGCCGCCAGACCAGCATCACCGCGCCGGAGACGATGGCCGCGAAGCCCAGCGTGATGACGTAGTTGCGGTCGATCGGGAGCAGGTTGGGGAACAGGAACAGCACGAAGCCGACCAGCACGGCGAGCACGCTGATCACCGCGTACTTGGAGAAGTGCGGCAGCGGCGGCGGGGGCGGCGGGATGAAGCGGTCCTCGTCCTCGTCGTCGTCCTCGTCGAGGTCCGCGTCGAACGCGTCGAAGTTTTCCAGCACCGTCGGCTCGGCCGGCTTGTCGGTACGCCGCCGGTTGTGCTGGACCGGCTCGGTCGGGGCCGGCGGCGGCTCGGGCGCGGCCGGCAGGTCCTCGGAGGCGGGCCACGGCGCGACGGTCGGGTCGACCGTGGTGTGGAAGCCGGCCACGATCTTCGCCCACTCGGCCTCGATGTCGGGCTCGCGGGTCGGGTCGGCCGGCGTGGTGGGCGGCTGGCCGCCGGTCTCCTTGAGCAGGTGTGCCCGGGCGGCGTCGAGGTAGGCGCGGTCCACGTACAACCGATCGGTCGGCCGGGGCGGGAGCGTGGTGGCCCGCAGGATCGGGTTCAGATCGGCCGTGGGCTGAAGGTATGCCGCGATGCCGGCCGCCTGCAGCACGTCGAGCAGGTGCTCACCGACGCGCGGATCCACGTCGCCGGCCACGGCGAAGTCGGCCGCGTCCAGCCCGTTGTCCCGCCTGCCGCGGCGGGCGCCACCCGCTGTCACCCTGCACACTCCCTCGCCGACCGTGACTTGAATGGTGACACGCCGAGCACCGGTTGCGGGAGTGCGTTGTGGCGCGCCGTCCCGCTTCGCATCCGACTACCCTGCCCGCCCCTCCGGGCCGGACCGGAGGCCGTACCCTTTCTCTGCGACGAAAGGACACCCTTGTTCTATTGGCTGCTGAAGTACGTGCTCCTCGGCCCGCTGCTTCGGATGATCTTCCGGCCCGACGTGCGTGGCCTGGAAAACGTGCCCGCCGGCGGCCCGGTGATTCTCGCCTGCAACCACCTTTCCTTCTCTGACTCGATCTTCACACCCCTGATGGTCCCGCGCAGGGTGACGTTCGTCGCCAAAGCGGAGTACTTCACCGGCCGGGGGATCAAGGGCCGACTGATGCGGCACTTCTTCCTCGCGACCGGGACGATCCCGGTGGACCGTTCGGGTGGCCAGGCCGCCCAGGCGGCGCTGGACACGCTGCTGCGCGTCCTGCGCGAGGGTGGCATCGCGGGCATCTACCCCGAGGGCACCCGCTCGCCGGACGGCCGGCTCTACCGCGGCAAGACCGGCGTCGCTCGGCTGGCGCTGGAGAGCGGCGCCCGGGTGGTGCCCGTCGCGCTGCTCAACACCGACGAGATCCAGCCCACCGGCACCATCGTGCCCAAGATCAAGCGGGTCAAGATGCGGTTCGGGTCGCCGCTGGACTTCTCGCGCTACGACAGCTCTCGCGGTGACCGCTTCGTCGAGCGGGCGATCACCGACGAGATCATGTACGAGCTGATGGTGCTCTCCGGCCGCCCGTACGTCGACGTCTACGCCAGCAAGCTGAAGACGTCAGTCGAGGCGCCCACGCCGAGGGCTACGCAACAGCCATCCCCGCTCGACGCCTCAGCGCCGGAAGGTCGGTGACCACGATCCGGCGGCCCTCGGTGCGCAGCCAGCCGCGGCTGGCGAACGACCCGATCGCCTGGTTCACGCTCTGCCGTGAGCCGCCCGCCATCTCGGCGAGCTGGCTCTGGTTGAGCTCGATCGTGATCATCGGAGCCTGACTCTCGCCGGCCAGCCGCACCAGCGTCTTGGCCACCCGGCCGGGCAGGTCCAGGAAGACGTGATCGGTGTTCTGCTCGGTGAGCCGGCGGATCAGCGCGCCGACCGAACGCATCACGGCATCCAGGATCCGCGGGTTCGAGTGCACGAGATCCATGAACGCCGCCCGGGACAGGGTCAGCGCCTGGCAGTCCTCGATAGCCTCGGCCGACGCGCTGCGGGTCGCGGCGTCCAGAAGGGACACCTCGCCGAGCACGTCCGGCGGCCGCACGACCGTCAGCACCGCGCGCTCCCCCGTGGGCGCGGTGCGGAAGATCGCGACGGCGCCGCGCTTCAGGATGATCAGAGACTCGCCGGGATCGTGCTCGACGAAGATGATCTGACCTTTGCGATACGTGCGTGGAACCGCGGTGGCGATGACCCGTTGCCGCACATCCGGCTCCAGGCCCGCGAACATCTCCACGCCGGTCAGCGCGTCGCCGGAATCCGGCATGCGATGGTCCACGGCGCTATCCCTCCCCCAGGCGGGGACCGCGTCGACGTACCCCGGCCGGCGTCGGCCCCTCGACGCGAACGATCACTAATAGCACGCAGCAGCCCTCCTACGCCATTTCTGTGTAGGCAAGCCGTCGAGGCCTCGTACGATCATTCCGCGCGCGTCGCTATCTGTAAACCTCTCGATAGCAAGGCGTGATTGTCGCCCACCCTGTCCGTCGGATTTTCGATGTTTGCCGAGATACTCCCGCGGTGCCGGATGAGGACATTGTTCGATCGACCCTGCGGGACCAGTGGCATCTGACTCCCGGCGAGATAACCGCCCTGCCGGCGGAGCTGCTGTCCCAAGGCTGGGAGATCACCGCGGGGGAGCAGCGGTACGTCTGCCGCCTCGCCGAGGCCGGCGCCCGGCAACCGGTCGAGGCCGGCCTGCTGGCCGCCGAGCGGCTGCGCATCCGGGACATCGCGGTCGGCGAGCCGGTCCGCACCCTCGGCGGCGGCCTCACCGCGCCGACCCCGGCCGGGGCGCTCGCCCTGCTGCGCCGGGTGCCCGGCCGGCGGCTGGACGGCGGCGACCCGATCGACCAGCAGTGGTGGGGGGACCGGCTCGGTGCCGTACACCGGGCCCTGCAGCATTTCCACCATCCCGGCCTGCGTCCGTGGCAGCCGCTCGACCCGCGGGCGCCCCATCTGGCCGCGGAGCCGTGGCTCCGCGCGGCCGTGGCCGACGCGGCCGGCGCGGCCACCCGCCTCACCGTGACCGATCGGCTCACCTACGGCGTGCTGCACGGCGACCCGGCGCCCAGCAGCTTCGTCGTCGACCCCGGCACCGGGCGCGCCGGGCTGCTCGACTGCGGCGCCGGCGGGGTCGGGCCGCTGGTCTACGACGTGGCCGCGGCCGTGCTGTACGTCGGCGGCCCGTACCGCGCCACCGACCTGATCGACGGCTACCTGGCGGCCGGCCCGGTACGCCGCGACGAGCTGGAGGCGGCGCTGCCCGTGCTGCTCCGGCTGCGCTGGGCGGTGCGTGCCGACCGGGCCGCCCGGCGCGGCGACACCGAGGCGCTGGACCGCGCGAAACAGGCCCTGGAGGCGACGGCGGGTTGACCATCGGCCAGGATGGTGGGCGAGATGACGTACCGATACTTTTACGACTGCGAGTTCATCGAGGACGGCCGGGTGGTCGACCTGGTGTCGATCGGCGTCGTCGACGAGTTCGGCCGCGAGTTCTACGCGGTCAGCACCGAGTTCGACGACACCAAGGCGATTCCCTGGGTACGCCGCAACGTGCTCGACAAGCTCCCGTCCCCCTCGGACCGGGCGTGGCGCTCCCGCGAGCGGATCCGCGACGACCTGTACGCGTTCCTGATGGAGCCGCTGCGCGGCCGGGACGAGCAGATGGAGCTGTGGGCCTGGTTCGCGGCGTACGACCATGTGGCCCTCGCCCAGCTGTGGGGTGCGATGCCGGCGCTGCCCCGCGAGATCCCCCGCTTCACCAAGGACCTGCGCCAGCTCTGGGACGACCAGGGCCGCCCGCATCTGCCCGCGATGTCCGGCCGCCACGACGCCCTGGTCGACGCCCGCCACAACCTGGCCCGCTGGAATGCCATGAAGGGCTAGGGGGCCGCTCAGTCTTCGCGGCGGCCCAGCAGCAGGTAGGCGAGCGGGCCGAAGGGCTGCACCACCAGCGCCGGCCACCACAGCGCCTTCGGGCCGCGGACCAGGCCGGCCGGGCGGCGGGCGAGGTCGACGACGGCCGCCGTGGTGGCGACGATCTCGAGCACGCCCAGCACCACCGTGCCGGTGCGCTGCCACGGCGCCATGGCGTTCCACCGCTCGCGTGGTGACGGCTTTTGCGTCATCTCACCCTCCCGAGTGCTCGCATCGTGCCAAGTCTGCACCCCGGCGGCTCGGCACGTGTCTAGGCTGGTCGGCGGGGGGCGCTTTCGCCCGGGCCAGATGAACCGGCGACGCCGCGGGCAGCTAGAGTTCGCTTGCGGCCCGCCCCGGGCCGGCAGCGCTGCCGAAAGAGAACGCTCCCTGGGGCTCGACGGGCTATCAGCTTCTCGCAACCCGATTCAGGGAGGACGAGCAAAACATGCGTATCGGCGTGCTCACCGGAGGCGGCGACTGCCCCGGTCTCAACGCGGTGATCCGGGCGGTGGTCCGTAAGGGCGTCGCCGCGTACGGTCACGAGTTCGTCGGATTCCGCGACGGCTGGAAGGGCCCGCTGGAGGGCCTGACGAAGCCGCTCGGCATCGCGGAGGTCCGCGGCATCCTGCCGCGCGGCGGCACCATCCTGGGCTCCTCGCGCACCAACCCGTTCAAGATCGACGGTGGCGTCGAGAAGATCAAGGCCAACCTGGCCGAGCAGGGCGTCGACGCGCTGGTCGCGATCGGCGGGGAGGACACGCTGGGCGTCGCGACCAAGCTCAGCGACCTCGGCGTGAACGTCGTCGGCGTGCCGAAGACGATCGACAACGACCTGAACGCGACCGACTTCACGTTCGGCTTCGACACCGCGGTGAACATCGCGATGGAGGCGATCGACCGGCTGCACACCACCGCCGAGTCGCACCACCGCACCCTGGTCGTCGAGGTCATGGGCCGGCACGCCGGCTGGATCGCGCTGCACGCCGGCCTCGCCGGCGGTGCCAACGTGATCCTGCTGCCGGAGCGCAACTTCGACGTGGAGCAGGTCGCCACCTACGTGACCAAGCGCTTCCAGGTCGAGTACGCGCCGATCGTCGTGGTCGCCGAGGGCGCGCAGCCGCTCGAGGGCCAGATGCAGCTGGTCAGCCAGGAGCTCGACTCGTTCGGCCACGTCCGCCTCGGCGGCATCGGCCAGTGGCTGGCCGAGCAGCTCGAGGAGAAGACCGGCAAGGAGGCCCGCACGGTCGTCCTCGGTCACATCCAGCGCGGCGGCACCCCGACCGCGTTCGACCGGGTGCTCGCGACCCGGTTCGGCCTGCAGGCGATCGACGCCGTCCACGAGGGCGACTTCGGTAAGATGATGGCGCTGCGGGGCACCGACATCGTCCGCGTGCCGCTGATCGAGGGCACCGGCGAGCTGAAGACCGTCCCGCTCTCCCGCTACGAAGAGGCCGAGGTCTTCTTCGGTAGCTGATCCGGCGTTCGGAATGAGGGGCGGCCGCGCGGTCGCCCCTCATTTTTCGGGAAGGCTCATATGACCAAGCACAGTGTCGCGGTGATCGGTGCGGGCAAGCTCGGCGAGCTCGTCCTCTCCGGACTGCTGCGCTCCGGCTGGCCGACCCAGCAGGTGCTGGCCACCACCCGGCGTCCCGAGCGCGCCACCGAACTGGCCGAGCGCTACGGCATCCGCCCGGTGCGCAACCTGACCGCGGTCACCCAGGCCGACGTGCTGCTGATCGCGGTGAAGCCGCAGGACGCGGCGAAGCTGCTGGACGACTTCGGGATGAAGGTTCCGCCGGGAACGCTGGTGGTGTCGCTCTGCGCGGGGCTGACCACCAGCTTCTTCGCCGACCGGCTGCCCGGCGGCATCCCGATCGTGCGGGTCATGACCAACACCCCCGCGCTGGTCGACCAGGCGATGACCGTGCTCTCCCCGGGCCCGTACGCGACCGAGGAGCACCTGGCCATCGCCGAGGAGATCTTCCAGCCGCTCGGCAAGACCCTGCGGGTGCCCGAGTCGCAGCAGGACGCGGTGACGGCGCTCTCCGGTTCCGGCCCGGCGTACTTCTATCTGCTGGTCGAGGCGATGATCGACGCCGGCATCCTGCTCGGCCTGCCGCGTCAGGTGGCGCACGAGCTGATCGTGCAGACCGCGGTCGGCTCGGCGGTGATGCTGCGCGACACCGGCGAGCACCCGGTGAAGCTGCGCGAGGCGGTGACCTCGCCGGCGGGCACGACCATCTCGGCGATCCGCGAGCTGGAGAAGCACGGCGTACGCGCGGCGCTGTTGTCCGCATTGGAGGCCGCCCGCGACCGCGCGTCCGAGATAGCGGTCCAGATGGCCCAGCCGAAGCCCTGATCTGTTACCCGGGTCGGACCGGTTTCGTCACCTTCAAGACGGGAACGGTTCGGGAAAGGTGACAGCATGACCGACGCACTGGCGGGAGCATTCGAGCAGCAGCGCGGCCGCCTCGTGGCGGTGGCACAGCGGATGCTCGGCTCGCGGGCCGACGCCGAGGACGCGGTGCAGGAGGCCTGGCTGCGGCTGGCCCGCCAGGACGCGGGCACGATCGGCAATCTGAGCGGCTGGCTGACCACCGTGGTCGGCCGGGTCTGCATCGACGTGCTCCGCTCGCGCGCGGCCCGGCCGGAGACGTCGTACGACGACGGGCTGCCCGGGTTGATCGTGCTCGAGGACGACGGCACGTTGCCCGAGCAGGAGGCACTGCTGGCCGAGTCGGTCGGGTCGGCGCTGCTGGTCGTGCTGGATGCCCTCGGCCCCGCCGAGCGGCTCGCCTTCGTGCTGCACGACATGTTCGGCGTGCCGTTCGCGGAGGTCGGCGAGATCATCGGCCGGTCAACCGACGCCACCAAGATGCTGACCAGCCGGGCCCGCCGGAAGGTCCGGGGAACGGATCGCCCGGCCGCGGAACGGCGCCGGCAGCGCGCCGTGGTCGACGCCTTCCTCGCCGCGGCGCACGACGGCGATTTCGAGGGGCTCATGCGGGTGCTCGACCCCGAGGTGACCTGGCGTTCGCACTACGCGCACGGACTGGTGGTCCGGCACGGCGCGGCCGAGGTGGTGGCCGCGGTCCGGCGCGGGTTCCGGGCCACGGTGACCGCGCACCCGGCACTGGTCAACGGCGAGCCCGGCGTGGTGGTCCGGACCCCGAGCGGCAAGGCGGTGGGCCTGCTGGCGTGCACCGTGGCCGGCGACCGGATCGTGGAGATCGTGTCGATCAGCAACCCGCGGCGCCTGGCGGCCCTCGGTGTTACGCCGGAGCAGCCGTCCTCGTCCAAGTAGGTGGAAGCACCACCGACGAGGAGGTCCCCATGGAAGCCCGGCTCAACCCCTTCGACATCGAGTTCGTCCCGAGGTTCGCGAAGCACCTGATCGCGGCCGCGACCGCCACCGCCGCCGCGGGCGTGCCGCCGGCGACGCTGGAGCTGGTGCGGATCCGGGCCAGCCAGATCAACGGCTGCTCCGGCTGCCTGGACATGCACACCAAGGAAGCCCTGGCGGCGGGCGAGACGCCGCTGCGGCTCAGCCTGGTCGCGGCCTGGCGGGACGCGACCGTGTTCACCGAGAGCGAGCGGGCCGCGCTCGAGCTGGCCGAGCTGGGCACCCGGCTCGCGGACGGCGGCGGGGTCGGGGACGAGGCCTGGGCGAGCGCCGCGAAGCAGTTCGACGAGCCGCAGCTGCTGGCCATCGTCTGCCAGGTCGCGCTGATCAACGCCTTCAACCGGATGAACGTCATGACCCGCCAGCCGGGCGGCGACTATCAGCCCGGCCACCTGCCGATCTGAGCCCGGTGGCGGCCGGCGAGGCGCCGGTCAGCCCGGCCGCGTGCCGATGGCGGCCGGCGAGGCGCCGGTCAGCCCGGCCGCGTGCCGATGGCGGCCGGGGGTGACGCCGAGGATCCCGGTGAAGGCCGCGATGAACCCGCTCGGGTTCGCCCAGCCGCAGGCGTGCGCGACGCGCGTGGTGTCGTGCCCGTCGGCGAGCAGCACCAGCGCGTGGTAGATCCGCAGCTGGGTGCGCCACTCGTAGAAGGTCATCCCGAGCTCGTCGTGGAACAACCGGCTGAGCGTACGGGCGCCGGCACCGACCTGCCGGCCCAGCCCGGCCAGCGGCGTGTTGTCGGCCGGGTTCTCGTGGAGCAGCCGTGCGACGGCCCGCAGCCGGTCGTCGCGCGGCTCCGGCAGATGCAGCGGCTCCTCGTGCGCCTCCCGCAGTTCGTCGACGAGCACACGCTGGAGGCGGGCTCGCCCGGCGCGGTCGAAGTCGCGGGGGCCGGCCAGCGCGAGCAGGGCCTCGCGGGCGAGGCCGGAGGCGAGGAACACGGCCGGGCGGTCCGGCACGAGCCGGGCGATCGACGCCGGCAGGAAGACGATGCGCATGTCCGTGTCGCCGTGGGCGCGGTGCTGGTGGGTGAAGCCGGCCGGGGTCCAGGCGACCCGGTTGGCCGGGACGACCGAGGTGCCGTGGTCGGTGTGCACCGACAGGACGCCGCGGGCCGCGTACACCAGGTGTCCGCGGGAGTGGGAGTCGACCGGACTTGTCCCGCCGGAGGGCCACAGGTGCATGCCCGCCGACGGCCACAGGCGTGATACGGGCATAACTTGGCATTCTATCGGTAGGCCGCCGCGCCCCCGCCCGGCGACAGTTCACGGCATGACGACGATGCGAGCCGCTGTTTGCGTACGGGCCGGGGGCCCGGAGGTTCTCGAGATCCGCGAGCTGCCGGTGCCGGCGGTCCGGCCGGGCTGGAGCCTGGTGCGGGTGATGGCCGCCGGTCTGAACCGCTCCGAGTTGCGCACCCGGCAGGGGCACTCGCCGGGCGTGCGGTTCCCGCGGGTACTGGGCATCGAGTGCGTCGGTGTGGTGGCGGCATCGACCGATCCGGCGGTGCCCGAGGGTGCGACGGTCGCCGCGGTGATGGGGGAGATGGGCCGGCAGTTCGACGGCGGCTACGCGGAGTATGCGCTGCTGCCGAACGCTCTGTTGATGCCGGTCAGCACGATGTTGCCCTGGGACACGCTGGCCGCGTTACCGGAGACGTACCTGACCGCGCGGGGCGCACTGGATGCGCTGGCGATGGGGTCCGGGAGCCGCCTGCTGGTCCGGGGCGGCACCTCGTCGGTCGGGATGGCCGCCGTGTCGATCGCCGCGGCTCACGGGGTCGAGGTCGCGGCGACCACTCGCCGGCCCGACAAGGCGGCCGCGTTGCGGGCGGCCGGAGCCGGGCAGGTCCTCATCGACGACGGCCGGCCGCTCGGGCAGGTTCACGGCGACGGCGACGAGGGCCGGCCCGACTACGTGCTGGACCTCGTCGGGGCGCGCACGGCGGTGGACTCGCTGCGCCTGGTCCGCCGGGGCGGGACGGTCTGCGTCGCCGGCTCGCTCAGCGGGTGGCTGATCGCGGACTTCGAGCCGATCGCGATGATCCCGTCCGGCACCCGGCTCACCGCCTTCCACAGCGACGACGTCAAGGGCGACGCCGCCGCGCTGCAGCGGGTCGTCGACGCGGTCGCGGCCGGCGTCTACCGGCCGCACGTGGACCGGGTCTTCCCGCTGGACGGCATCGTCGCGGCGCACCGCTACCTGGAGAACGACGAGGCGACCGGCAAGGTGGTCGTCAGTACCAGATAGCGATCTTCGAGCCGTTGCACTCCTCGGGCGGGGACGGGTGGCTCAGCGCGGTGCCGGTCGCCATCCGATGCGCCGACCAGGCGACCGCGGCCGCGTCCAGAATGTCGTCGGGCGGCGCCTGGCCGGCCGGGCCGATCTGGTCGGGCAGCACGATGCCGTTGCGGGCCAGCAGCTCCCGGCGCCGGGCCTGGCCGGCCCAGGTCTTCTTGGCGTGCTGCAGCGGCTCGCCGGCCATCGCCCGGAAGGACACCTCGGGGTGCGCCTCGAAGAGCAGGCCGGGGTGCCGCTCCCAGATTGCGTTGGCCTCGAGCAGCTTGGGGCGCAGGGCCCAGGACTGCCGGCTGAGGCCGGAGCCGGTCAGCTCGCGGCAGGCCCGGTTGGCCGCCGCGAAGTCGGCCTCCTGCCAGACCGCGCGCGGTGGCACCCGGAAGATGCTGCCGCGGCGGGGGCCGAGCTGGTCGGCGGCGAGCGTGTCGGCCGCCCGCCAGCGGTCGGGGAGCATGCCGAGGGGGATATCGACGCCGATCACCGCGGCGCCCGAGCTGCTGGTGACGATCTCGTACAGCGAGGCGGCGAGCACCGCCCGGCCGAACAGGCCGTCGCGCAGCTCGACCCCGACCCAGCCGAGCGCGTACGCGTCGACGCCGATGACGTGGATGCTCATCGGCCGCTCAGCGGGTCGGCCCGCAGCCTGCGGCCACATTGACCACCGGGAGCGCGGAGCCGGTGAGGGCGTTCAGGTCGACGTCGTAGATGGTCATGACGAGAGACTACGCGCAGTGTCCGTTCGTGTGCACCCCGTACGGATCGTCGGCGGGAAGTTACGACCATGCTTAATCCGGATTTCGCATCTTGACGATTGTGAATACGTGTGACTACCGTCTCAACAGCAAACTTTTTGGAAAGTTTCTTAACCGTTCACGAGGAGACGAAGAAGTGCAGACATCCCTCCGCCGCGCTCTCTGGGCCGGTGTCCTCGCGGTGGCCGCCACCGCGATGGTGCCGTTCACCCAGGCCTCGGCCGCGGTGGCCTGTGCCCCCGCTTGGTCCTCCACCGCCGTGTACGTCAAGGACAACGTCGCTTCTCAGAACAGTCACAATTACACCGCCAAGTGGTGGACGCAGAACGAGTCCCCCGCCACCCACAGCGGCCAGTGGGACGTCTGGATCGACAACGGCGCCTGTGACGGCGGCACGACCCCGACCACCTCCCCGACCACGGCACCCACCACCGCGCCGACCACGGCACCCACGACCGCGCCGACGACGCCGCCCACCACGTCGCCGACCTCCGGCCCCAGCGGCAAGAACGTCGTCGGCTACTTCGCCGAGTGGGGCGTCTACGGCCGCCAGTACTTCGTGAAGAACATCGTCACCTCCGGCTCCGCGGCCAAGCTGACCCACATCCTGTACGCGTTCGGCAACACCTCCAACGGGCAGTGCTCGATCGGCGACTCGTACGCCGACTACGACATGGCGTACACGACCGCCAACAGCGTGGACGGCGTCGCCGACACGTGGGACGCGGGCGCCCTGCGCGGCAGCTTCAACCAGCTGCGCAAGCTCAAGAAGCTGTACCCGAACATCAAGGTGATCTGGTCGTTCGGCGGCTGGACCTGGTCCAGCGGCTTCACCCAGGCCGCCGCGAACCCGACCGCGTTCGCCAACTCCTGCTACAACCTGATCAAGGACTCCCGCTGGTCGGACGTCTTCGACGGGATCGACATCGACTGGGAGTACCCGAACGCCTGCGGCCTCCAGTGCGACGCGTCCGGGCCGGCCGCGTACAACAACGTGATCACCGCGCTGCGCAACAAGTTCGGCTCGAGCTTCCTCATCACCTCGGCGATCTCGGCCGACGGCTCGAACGGCGGCAAGCTCGACGTGGCCGACTACGCGTCGGGCATCCAGAAGCTCAACCTGGTCTTCCCGATGACGTACGACTACTTCGGGGCGTTCAACGCGCAGGGCCCGACCGCGCCGCACTCGCCGCTCACCTCGTACGCGGGCATCCCGACGGCCGGCTTCTACGCGGACGCGGCGATCCAGAAGCTCAAGTCCAAGGGCGTGCCGGCCAACAAGATCCTGCTCGGCATCGGCTTCTACGGCCGCGGCTGGACCGGGGTCACCCAGTCGGCGCCCGGCGGCACGGCCACCGGCGCGGCGCCCGGCACCTACGAGGCGGGCATCGAGGACTACAAGGTCCTCAAGAACAGCTGCCCGGCCACCGGCACGGTCGGCGGGACGGCGTACGCCTACTGCGGCAGCAACTGGTGGGGCTACGACACCCCGGCGACGGTCGCCGGGAAGATGACGTACGCGAAGAACCAGGGTCTCGCGGGCGCCTTCTTCTGGGAGTTCTCCGGCGACACGAGCAACGGTGAACTGATCACCGCCATCAAGAACAACCTCTAAACCCATCCGACCACCCCACCCGCCGCCCTTGAGCGGACTGAAGACTGAACTGAATTCTCATCTCCTCAGGTGAGAAGCGGGGCACCGGGCGCACGCCGGGTGCCCCGCTTTCGTAGGCTTTCCGCATGCGCCGAGAGTGGCACCAGTTGAGCTACCCCGGGGTCGGCAACCCGGCCTTCCAGACGTCCCGCCCGTCCACCGACTCCGCCGAGGACGAAGCGCTCGGCCTCGACCGCTGGCGGTCGCTGCCGCGCGTCCAGATGCCGCCCTGGCCGGACATGGACGAGGTGGCCTCGGTGTGCAAGGTCCTCGACAACGTCCCGTCGATCGTCGCGCCGTACGAGGTCGACCAGTTGCGGGCCAAGCTGGCCGACGTGTGCGAGGGCCGCGCCTTCCTGCTGCAGGGCGGCGACTGCGCCGAGACCTTCGACCACAACACCGAGAGCCACCTGCTGGCCAACGCGCGCACGCTGCTGCAGATGGCGGTCGTGCTCACCTACGGCGCGTCGATGCCGGTGGTGAAGGTCGCCCGGGTCGCCGGCCAGTACACGAAGCCGCGCTCGGCGCCGACCGACTCGCTCGGTCTGCCCGCGTACCGCGGCGATCTGATCAACTCGCTGGAGGCGACCGAGGCGGCCCGGGTGGCCGATCCGCAGCGCATGATTCGGGCGTACGCGAACTCGGCGGCCGCGATGAACATGCTCCGCGCGTACCTGTCCGGCGGGCTGGCCGACCTCCACGGCCTGCACGATTGGAACAAGGACTTCGTCCGTGCCTCGCCGGCCGGCGAGCGGTACGAGGCGATCGCCCGCGAGATCGACCGCGCCCTCGACTTCATCCGCGCCTGCGGCATGACCGACAGCGAGGCCTTGCGTACGGTCAGCCTGTACTGCTCGCACGAGGCGCTGGCGCTGGAGTACGACCGCGCGCTGACCCGGGTGAGCGACGGCCGGGCGTACGGTCTCAGTGGTCATTTTCTCTGGGTGGGTGAGCGGACCAGGCAGCTCGACCACGCGCACATCGACTTCATCAGCCGGGTGGCGAACCCGATCGGCGTCAAGCTCGGCCCCGGCACCAGCCCGGAGACCGCGATCGAGCTGTGCGAGAAGCTCAACCCGGAAAACATCCCCGGCCGGCTCACGCTGATCAGCCGGATGGGCAACGGCAAGGTGCGCGACACGCTGCCCCCGGTCGTGGAGAAGGTGACCGCGGCCGGCGCCAAGGTCGTCTGGCAGTGCGACCCGATGCACGGCAACACCCACGAGTCGTCGAACGGCTACAAGACCCGGCACTTCGACCGGATCGTCGACGAGGTGCTCGGCTACTTCGAGGTGCACCGCGGCCTGGGCACCCATCCGGGCGGCATCCACATCGAACTCACCGGCGAGGACGTCACCGAGTGCCTCGGCGGCGCGCAGGGCATCGAGGACCTCGACCTCCCCGACCGGTACGAGACGGCCTGCGACCCGCGGCTGAACACGCAGCAGAGCCTCGAGCTCGCGTTCCTGGTGGCGGAGATGCTCCGTGGTTGACCTGCGCTCGGACACGGTGACCCGGCCGTCCCTGGGGATGCGCCGCGCCATGGCCGAGGCGGTCGTCGGGGACGATGTCTTCGGCGACGATCCGACCGTCAACGCGCTGGAGGCGCGCGTCGCCGAGCTCTTCGGGCACGAGGCGGCGCTGTTCGCCCCGTCCGGCTCGATGGCCAACCAGATCGCCCTGCAACTCGTGACGCCGGCCGGCGGCGAGTTGCTGGCCGGCGCGGACGCGCACGTCGTGACGTACGAGCTGGGTGCCGCCGCGGCGATCGGCGGCATCTCGACGCGTACCTGGCCGGCGGTGGGTGCCGGCCTCGACGCCGGGCAGATCGCCGGCATGATCCGCCCGCGGGGTTATCCGTCGCTGCCCACCGCGGCGATCGCGGTGGAGCAGACGCACAACCTCGGCGGTGGCGGGGTCGTCCCGCTCGCGACCCTGCGCTCGCTCCGCGAGGCGGCCGACGAGGCGGGCGTGTCGCTGCACTGCGACGGCGCCCGGCTCTGGCACGCGCACGTCGCCGACGGCGTTCCGCTGGCCGAGTACGGCGCGCTCTTCGACACCCTCTCGGTGTGCCTCTCCAAGGGGCTCGGCGCCCCGGTCGGCTCGCTGGTGGTCGGCAGCGCCGAGCGGGTCGCGCGAGCCCGGGTCATCCGGAAGCGGATGGGTGGCGGCATGCGGCAGACCGGCATCCTGGCCGCGGCCGGCGACTACGCGCTGACGCACAACGTCGACCGCCTGGCCGAGGACCATGCCCGCGCGGCCAAGCTCGCGGCCGCCCTGTCGAAGTTCGGCGTGGTGGATCCGGACGACGTGCGCACCAATCTCGTCCCGGTCGACCTCGGCGCGACCTCGATCGACGCACCGACCCTGGCCGCCGAGGCCGCGAAGCGGGACGTCCACATCGCGGCCATGCTGCCCCACCTGGCCCGGGTCGTGTTCCACCTGGACGTCGACGACAACGGCCTCGACCAGGCGATCACGGTGCTTTCCGAGATCCTCGACCGGAGCCGGTAGGTTCGGCGGGCACCGAAGCGTCCGCGCGCTCTACTGACCGGCATGACTGAGCAACGGGATCCGGCGGGCGTGGTGACGACGCTGGTCGAGCAGGTACTGGACCGGGCCGCGACCTGGACGGCCTGGGACGGTGTGCCCCGGCCGATCGACGACCGGATCTACACCCCGCACAAGGCGATCCGCCGGGTCGCCGACCACCTCGTGGACCACCTCGCCGAGATCGAGGCCCGGGTGGCCGGCGTGCCGACCATTCCCGACCACTGGCACGCGTCGGCCAGCACCACCCCGGCCGACCTCGCCCCGTTCACCGCCGAGGACCTGGACGAGGCCCGCAGCCGGCTGACCCGGCTCGCCCAGATCTACGCGGTGCGGCTGGGCGCGCTCGGCCCGGCCCAGCTCGACCGGCGCGACCGCGACGCCTGGACGCCGCGCGAGATCGCCTTCCATCTGGAGGACTCGCTCTACTACGCGGACGCGATCGGTTTCCTTTGAGCGGGTAACGTCGGGGGCGTGCCGGAGCCGATCGTGGTGGCCCGGGCCGGTGACGGTCTGGTCGCCCACTTTCCCGACGTCGTGAGTCTCGGCGGTGGCCGCCTGCTGGCCGCCTTTCGCGAGGGCACCGGCCACTTAGGCCCGCACGGGCGGATCAGCGTGGTCGACAGCGAGGACGGCGGCCGCAGTTGGGGCGAGCCGCGGGTCGCGGTCGACGGCTCGTACGACGACCGCGATCCCAAGCTGGCCCGGCTCGCGGACGGAACGGTCCTGCTGAGCTACTTCGTGATCGACTGGAGCGGCGGTCCTCGGCACACCACGCACGGCACGTTCGTGCGGCGCAGCGAGGACGGCGGCCGCACGTGGGGCGAGCCGGTCGTGGCGGGCATGGGGATGACCGGCGGCGGCATCGACGCCTGGCACGCCTCGCACGGCGCGGTCGTCGAGCTGCCGGGCGGTGACCTGCTGTATCCGATCTACGGCCACCGAGCCGACGAGAAGTGGTGGCAGGCGTCGGCCGTGCGCAGCTCCGACGGGGGTCGCAGCTGGGGCGGCGAGGTGACGATCGCGGCGGGCGAGGGGATCAACTTCCAGGAGCCGACGCTGACCGTGGTCGGCGACGAGGTGGTGTCGTTGATCCGGACGGATGTCGTGCACGCGTACCTGTCCCGTTCGTCCGACGGCGGCCGCACGTGGAGCGAGCCGAAGCGGACCGACATGCCGGCCTCCTCGCACCACGCGCTGCCGTTGAGCACCGGCGAGGTGCTGGTCACGTACGGGGATGTCGGCAAGCGGTTCGCCGAGCGGCGGCTCACCGTGGGCCGGCTGGTGCGGGACCCGGCGGGCGACTGGGACGGCTACCCGGACGTGCTGCTCTACGACTCGGGCCACCCCGACCAGGCCAATCCGTCCAGCGCCGAGGTCGCGCCGGGCCGCTTCCTCACGCTGGGCTTCGACGTGCCCGCCGCGACGGTCGTCGGCGTCTTTACCGAGGCTGCCGACTTCCCAAGCTGACCGGGTGGGTTGGATTCCCGTCACGCTCGTCGGCGTAAGTCACGGTCGAGCCCGCAGCTCCGCGACGCTGATTGCCAGGCCGGAGCGTTCGAGCCGATCGAGCACATCCTCGATGGTGCCGGGCGGTCTCTTCCACGAGTCTGCGATCTGCTGCAAGGAAGCGTAAATCTTGCCGCGGTCCAGACTGATCTGATCTCGGACGAACTCGTCAGGTGATTTCGGATCGATGTCCCAATTGTGTAGGTCCGCCGTGGGGAAGTCACGCAGGTTCGCCGTAACGATGACCTGCGCCCGTGCCTTGATCGCCGCCGCAAGCACATGCCGATCATCTGGATCGGGCAGCTTCACCGTCTCGATGAGATCTGCATAACCACTGACCTTCCAATCTCGGACAGCGGTACCCATCAGCGATCGGGTTCGGTCCAGCCGTGCGGCGTCGAGATCGGGGCGTTGCCGACGTAGCGCCGAGAACATCTCGTCGAGGATGTCGTCGGTCCATTTGGCTTGCACCAGACCCGACTGTGCGATCCGGAGAAGCAAATCTCGCAGCGTGCCGGGGTACAGAACGCTAGCGTCGTACACGACAACGAAGGTCACGGCGTCAGCTCAGATCCATGTCCTGTGCGATCTGCGCAAGTTCGTCTGCCGCGACTCTGCGTCTGAGGTCATCCCGGTGCTTGTATTCCATCAGCGAGCCGGCCATCACGCGTCGATGAGTACCAACCTTGCGGAACTCGATCTCGCCGGATTCCAGGAGGCCGATCAGGTAGGGCCTCGACACGTTCAGCAGTTCGGCAGCTTGCTGGGTGGTGAGCTCGGCGTGATCGGGCACGACCGAGACGCTGTGACCGTTCGCCATATGCGCCAGAACCCGGGCAAGGAGTTCGACGGCACCGCGCGGGACGACGAGTTCGTTGCCCTCGTCGTCGACGATCTGCACGATGGCGGGCCCCTGCGGATGGGTGCGGAGGTACTCCTGGACTCGGGGCAGCGCCTCCGCCGCCACGGCGATCGCCTCGGCATCCGGCTTGACCTGGCTCGTTACTGACATCTCCACCTCCCCACCGTAAACGAATTATCCGCAACCAACGCAACAACCGCAACGGTGCCGATGGCCTACTGCGCTTGGAGGGCGCCGGCGGCGGTGACCGCGGCTCGGGCGAAGCCGCGGACCACCGGGTGTACGCCGTCCGTGTGCAGCTCCGGCTGGAAGAGCGTGGCCAGGAAGAACGGGTGGCCGGGCAGTTCCGCGGCGCGCACCTCGCCGGCGTCGTCGTGCCCGGAGAAGAGCATGCCGTGCGCGGCGAGCAGGTCGATGTAGCCGGCCGCGACGCCGTACGCGCAGTGGTAGCGCTCGATCGTGCGGGTGGTGCCGAGCAGGCGCTCGATGCGCGACCCGGCGACCAGGTTGATCGCGCCCTCGTGCCCGGCCAGCGAGCAGGACAGCTCGGTGATCAGCGCATCCGGCCCGGTGTCGGACGAGTTCTCGGCGTGCCGCGCCGCGGGCAGGCCGCAGACGTCCCGGGCGAACTCCAGCATCGCGTGCTGAAAGCCGCCGCAGGTGCCGAGGAACGGGATCCGCTCGGTGCGCGCGGTGCGGGCCGCGACGATCGCGCCCTGCTCGCTGCGGTACGGGCTGCCCGGCACCAGCCAGATGCCGGCGAACCCGCGCAGCGCCGCCGGGTCGGTCGCGTCCGGGGTGGGTATCCAGTAGGCGTCCAGGTCGATCTGCTCCTGCTCGCGGAGCGCGTCCAGGATGACGGCGATGCGCGAATGCGCGCGCACGGCGGGGGAGCGGTCTCCCACCAGGGCAATCGAAATCATGCGTCCATGCTGCGGCCCGATCCGAGATCACGTCTAACGATGAAAAACGGTCGCGGCATTAGCATCGCTTATGTGCACCCTCACCTGCTTCGCACGTTCCTCGCGGTGGCCGACACCGGCTCGTTCTCGGCCGCCGCGAAGCGCCTGCGCTACACCCAGTCGGCGGTCTCCCAGCAGGTCGCCGCGCTCGAGGCCGACCTGGGCACCCCGCTGTTCAGTCGCCGCCCGGTGGCGCTGACCCCGGCCGGCGAGCGGCTGAGAAGGCACGCAAACCTTCTTCTGGTACGCCTGGAAGCCGCCCGCGCCGACGTGACCCGGGCCGTCGCCCCGCCCGGCCGGCTGATCGCCGGGCTGACCCCGCTCGCCTGGTCCGACCCGGTGGCCGGCGCGCTGGCCGCGATCCGGGCCGAGTCCGCGCGGCTGCGCACCCGGGTGCGGGTCGCCGACCGGGATCGGATCGTCGAGGCGGTCGCCACCGGCGAGATCGACCTGGGCCTGGTGGACGGCTTCACCGCCCCGAACGATCCGTTGCGCCTGCCCGAGCCGGGCGCGGGCGGCCCGCGAGCGCTGGGCCTGGCCGAGAGCCCGGCCGTGGTGGCGGTACCCGCGGCGCATCCGCTGGCCCGGCGGTCCTCGGTGGACCTGGCCGACCTGGCCGACGCGTACTGGATCGACGCACCCGAGGTGGCGCCCTTCGCCCGGCTGCCGGTGGACGGCCTGCGGGCGGGCCTGCGCTACGACGGCACCGACGCGGCGGTGCTGGCCGGCCTGGTGGCCGGCGGCCACGGCTTGGCGGTGCTGCCCGGCCCGCTGGTCGCCACCCATCCCGGGCTCGCGGGCGTGCCGATCGGCGCACCCCGGCTCGTGCACCGGGTCGAGCTGCTGCGGCTGCCGGCGGCGGTCGCCGACGAACCGGCCGACCGCCTCGCCGCGCTGCTCGGCGTGGCCGGGTGAGCTCCGCGCGACGGCGGGGCGGCCGCGCCACGACGGCGACGGGGCGGCCGAGGGACGAGGGTGACGGGCGACGGCGCGCCGGCGGGGCGGCCGCACATCGAGGGTGATGGGCGACGGCGCGCCGGCGGGCGGCCGCACGCCGAGGGTGACGGGTGACGGCGCGCCGGCGGGGCGGCCGCACGTCGAGGGTGACGGGCGGCAGCGCCGCGAAGCCATGCAGGACAACCCGGCGGCCGCGCGCGGAGGGTGACCCACGACGGCGCGAGGCGCTGCACCGGGGACTCGACCGTCCCGTACCGGAAAATGAATTTGATCTTTAGCGCAACGACTTCAGCAGGGCGATGTCGGCCGCGTGGCCCTCGTGCTCGACGCTGGGGGTTTCGACGATGACGGGGATGCCGGCGGTCGCGGGGTGGGTCATCAGCTCCGCGAACGCCGCGGTGCCGATCCGGCCCTGACCGATCGTCTCGTGGCGGTCGCGGGTGGAGCCGCACTCGTCCTTGGAGTCGTTGGCGTGGATCAGCAGGAGCCGGTCGGGGCCGACCGTGGCGATCAGCGCGTCGAGCGTCGCCGTCATGCCGCCGGGGGTGGCCAGGTCGTGGCCGGCCGCCCAGGCGTGGCAGGTGTCGAAGCAGACGCCCAGCCACGGGTGGCGCTCGACGGCGGCCAGGTAGGGGCCGAGATCTTGCACCTTCGACGCGAGACTGCGGCCGCCGCCGGCGCTCGGCTCGACCAGCAGCTTGGGCAGGCCGCGCGCGGCCGCGTCGTCGAGCAGCGGCAGCAGCGCCTCGCGCAGCTGATGCAGGGCCTTCGCCTCGTGCTCGGCGTCGACCGCGCTGCCCGCGTGGTAGACCACCGCGCTCGCGCCGATCGCCCTGCCCCGCTCCAGCGAGTGGGCCAGCGTGGCGACCGAGCGCTCGACCGTCAGCTCGGTCGGCGAGCCCAAATTCACCAGCAACGACGCATGGATGTACGCCGGAAGCCCGCGCTCGCCGATCCCGTCGCGGAACAGCGTGTCCTGCTTCGGGTCGCCCGGCGGTAACGCCCATCCGCGCGAGTTGGAGACGTAGACCTGCAGCGTCTCCGACCCGGCCGCGTCCACGTACGGGAGGGCCGCCTTGGCCAGGCCGCCCGACGTCTTGGTGTGCGACCCGATCCGGCGGTCTAGAAGCACTGGATGACCACCTGCGAGTTCGGCTGCACCTGGGTGTTGCCCGGCGGGTTCTGCCCGCGGACGAAGCCGTTCGGGTTGAACCCGACGATCTGCACCTGCAGGCCGGCCTGCTGCAGCGTCTGCTGCGCCTGCTGGCACTGCTGGTTGCTCACGTCCGGCACGGTGACCAGCGGCGGGCCCTTGCTCACGTCGAGGGTGATCTCGGCGTCGTTGGCCGCGCCGGTGCCCGGCTTGGGCGACTGCGCGATGACATTGTCGGCCGGCTGGTCGCTGTCCTTGTAGCGCTCGACGGCGGTCAGGCCGAGGCTCTGCAGCTGGTTGCGGGCGGCGTTGATGTTCATCCCGACCAGGTTGGGCACCTGGATCGGCGCCCGGCCCTTGCTGACCACGACGGTGACCGTTTCGCCCTTCTTGAGCTCGGTGCCCTTCGCCGGGTTGGTGGAGATCACCGATCCCTCGGGCACGGTGTCGCTGTACTGCCCGGCGCCCTCCTTGTATTGCAGGTGGGCCTGGGCGAGCTCGGTCTTGGCCGAGGCCACCTCGACGCCGGCCAGGTCGGGCACCTCGAAGCGCTCCGGACCCAGGGACAGGGTGATCGTGATGGCGCCGCCCTTGACGATCCGCTCCTGCGGGCCGGGTTTCTGGCTGACCACGGTGTCCTTGGGGATCGTCTCGCTGTACGTGCCGTCGGCGGTGAGCAGCTCGAAGTTGTGCTGCCGGGCGTACAGCTGCGCCTGCTCCTTGGTCATGTTGACCAGCGTCGGCGTCTCCGTGTAGCGGCCCAGCGTCACCCACCAGGTGCTGCCGACGACCACGAGCACCATCACCGCGATCGCCGCGGAGAGGAAGATGCGCCGCCGGTCGATCCCGCCGGCCGGGCGCAGGCCGGGGTCGCCGCGCCGGTACGTCTGCGCGTTGCGGCTCTGCTCGGGCAGGCGCGCCCAGCTCGGCCGGTCGGTCACCGCCGGCACCATGGCGGTCGCGTCGGCGGCGGCGTGCCGGGTCTGTGCCACCTGGCGCAGCAGCGCGGTCTGCACGTTCTGCGCGCCCAGGTCGTCGCGCACCGACTGCACCGCGGAGAGCATCGCGCCGGCGTCGGTGGGGCGGGCGCCCGGGTCGCGCCGGGTGGCCCAGGCCACCAGGTCGTCGAGCGCCTTGGGCACGCCCTTGACGGTCTGCGACGGGAGCGGCACGTCGTTGTCGACGTGCTGCCAGGCCACCGCGACCGGGTCCTCGCCGTCGAACGGGACGCGGCCGGTGAGCATCTCGTAGAGCACGATGCCGGCCGAGTAGACGTCGGTGCGGGCGTCGGCGTGGCCGTCGGTCACCAGCTCGGGCGCGACGTACGCCACCGTGGCCATCAGCTGGCCGGACTCGTCGACGCTGCTCGCCTCGACGGCGCGGGCGAGCCCGAAGTCGGCGACCTTCACGACGGCGTCGACCAGGTTGGCCGCGCCGCCGCTGGGGGCCGCGGCGACCAGCACGTTCTCCGGCTTCACGTCGCGATGCACCAGGCCGGCGCGGTGCGCGGCGGCGATCGCGGCGAGCATCTGCTCGAGGATCGCGCAGGCCTCGACGGGGCTGAGCCGGCGGCGCTCGTTGAGCAGGTCGCGCAGGGTGCTGCCCTGCACGTACTCCATCACCAGGTAGGGCAGGCCGACGTGCCGGCCCTGGTCGTAGACCGCCACCACGTTCGGGTGGGTGAGCCGGGCGATCGTCTTGGCCTCGTCGGTGAACCGGTCCACGAAGTGGACATTCGTCGCCTGCGAAGGATGAATGATCTTCAAGGCGACAGTGCGCTCGAGTCGCTGGTCAACGGCGGTGTAAACGGTCGCCATGCCACCACGAGCCACGCGACCGGTGATCCGGTAGCGGCCGTCAATCGTGGTGCCGATCAACGTGTCGGCGACTGTGGTGTCCATCGGCGTGAAGTGTATGTGTCTTTCGGCTGAGGGCAGATCAGGATGTCATAGCTGAGTCCAAACGGGTACGCACAGCGGCGACCCGCGGGTGTTCTGCCCCGACAAAAGCTGATTTAGTGGTGTCGACGCCGATGCCAGGCATGTGGGTAATAGCGCGGATCGGCCGAATCGCTGCGTGTGGCAAAGGTCTCGCTCGGCCACAGGTCGTCGTTGTCGTCGCCCGGGTTCGCGGACTCGCTGGGCGTGGGCACGCTCCGCGGAGCGGTCGGCGTGGGGACCGGGGGCGCGCTGCACGCGCCCAGCACCCGAAACCGGGCGCTCAGGTCGAGGAAGGTGAAACACTCACCGGCCGCGGGACCGGTGGTCCAAGTCGGAGTCGCGTTGCGTGCCGCGGCGGCCGCCGTGGGGGTGGCACCGGTCGTGGCGGCCGCGGCGGCGGTCGCGGGGCTGGTGGCGGCGGCCGGCGCGGCGGAGCCGGCCGGGATCGGCGTCGTCGCCGGTATCGGCCCGCTTCGGCTGGCCGGACTCTTCGGCCTGGCCGGGCCGCGGCCGATCCCGGAGTTCGGTGCATCGGCGGCGCCCGCCCGCGCCGGGACCGTGCCCGCCTCCGCCTCGGGGCCGTTCAGCAACGAACCCAGGCCGTTCACCACCCCGAGGTACGCGCCGGCCGCACCCACCACGGTGAGCGCGCCCAGCGCCGTGACCAGCGCGGCCCGCCGCGACCTGCGGACCTTCGGACCGCGGGCCGAAGGCCTCCGGGCGGGTTCCCCGGCCGACAGCAGCCCGCCGAAGGTGTTCATTCCGGTCGAGGTCACGTCCGGACCGCGCTCCGGTGGCTCGGCCGGCCGCCCGCTCACGTCGTAGCGCACCGATCGAAGCGCTCCGGACCACTCGGCACGGACTGTCCGCAACAGGCTCATCGCGTTGGTTCTCCGATCTGGCACGCTGTAGGAGTGAGCGAATCCGTTACCGCCGCGCCGTCCGCCTGGGTCAACCTGCCGGACGCATCCGAGAAGCTCGGCGTGTCGATCAGCAAGGTGCACCAGATGATCCGCGACGGGCAGCTGCTCGCGGTCAAGCACGACGGCGTCCGGCAGGTTCCGGCCGAACTGCTGGCTAACAGCACCGTGCTCAAACACCTCCCGGGCGTGCTGACCTTGCTCCGCGACGCCGGGTATAACGACGAAGAGGCCCTCCGGTGGCTGTACCAGCCCGACTCTGATCTCGACGGCAACGCGGCGCTCGGCCTGGGCGGCCCCCGGGCCCGCGAGGTGAAGCGGCGGGCGCAGGCCCTCGGTTTCTGATGCGCCATCTGGCGTACGTGTCGGTCCTGGCCGGCTGCCTGCTCGCCGCGATCTGGCTGGAGCCCGTGCTGCGGGTCGGCGTGTTCCGGCGGTGGCGCCGGCTCCTGCTGACCGTCCTGCCGGTCGCGGGGGTCTTCGTGCTGTGGGACCTGGCGGCGATCGCGGCCGGGCACTGGCACTTCGACGAGTCGCAGATGACCGGGGTGGTGTTCCCCGGCCGCCTGCCGCTCGACGAGGTGCTGTTCTTCCTGGTGGTGCCGGTCTGCGCGGTGCTCGGCTTCGAGGCGGTGGGTAAGGTGCTGCGCCGCCCGGCCGGCGACGAATGACCTACACGGCGGCGGCGGTCCTGGGCGTCCTGGTCGCGGTGGCGCTCGACCTGTTCGTGCTGCGCGTCCGGCTGCTGGGGCGGGTGGTCTTCTGGGCCACGTACCCGCTGATCCTCTTTTTCCAGCTCCTGTCGAACGGCATCCTGACCGGCCGCGCCATCGTGCGGTACGACCCGGGCGCGATCCTCGGGTGGCGGATCGCGTACGCGCCGGTGGAGGACCTGCTGTTCGGGTTCGCGATGGTGCTGCTCACCCTCGACCTGTGGGTGTGGTGGGGCCGCCGCGGCGTGAACTAGGAACTAGACAGTACGGCGGGTGGCGGCGTCGGCGAGGGCGTGCAGCACGGTGCGGGCCTGTTCGTCGATCGGGGCGGCCTCGAGCGCGGCCAGCGAGGCCGACATCAGCTCGTCGATCCGGCGCTCGGTGGCGGCCAGCGCCCCGCACTCCCGGATCAGCGCGCGCAGCCGCGGAACGTCCGGCTCCGGGTCGCCCAGCGCCGCGTCGAGCTCGACCTTCTCCGCGTCCCCGAGCAGGCCGAAGGCGGCGGCGATCAGGTACGTGCGCTTGCCCTCGCGCAGGTCGTCGCCGGCCGGCTTGCCGGTCTGCGACGGGTCGCCGAAGACGCCCAGGATGTCGTCGCGCAGCTGGAACGCCTCGCCCAGCGGCAGGCCGAACGCCGTGTACGACGCGGCCACCTCGAACGTCCCGCCGGCGATCGCGGCGCCCAGCAGCAGCGGGCGTTCGACCGTGTACTTCGCGGACTTGAACCGGGCCACCTTGCCGGCCCGCTCCAGCGACGTGTCCGCCGTCACCTGGGTCAGCACGTCCAGATACTGGCCGACGGTGACCTCGGTGCGCATCTCGTCGAAGACCGGGCGGGCCCGGACCAGCTCGGCCGGGCCCAGCCCCGAGGCGTGCAGCAGCTCGTCCGACCAGACCAGCGCCAGGTCGCCGAGCAGCACCGCGGCGTTCTCGCCGAACCCGGACGGTTTCCCCCGCCAATCGGCCAGCCGATGCCGATGCTCGAACCGGCGGTGCACCGACAGTTCGCCGCGCCGGGTGTCCGAGGCGTCCATCAGGTCGTCGTGGATCAGCGCGCTCGCCTGCACCAGCTCGAGCGCGGACACGGCGGCCACCACGGCGTCCGAGTCGGTGCCGCCGGCGCCGCGGAAGCCCCAGTAGGCGAACGCCGGGCGCAGCCGCTTGCCGCCGCCGAGCACGAAGTCCTCGAGCGCGTCAGACACCTCCGCCAGCGCCGGGTCGATCGCGGTGAGCCGGGTGCGCTGCTCGGCCAGGAACGCGGCGAGCGCCTTGTCGACGCGCGGGCGCAGTCCGGCCAGCTCAACGGGGGAAGTCACCCGTCAGACGCTAATCGGCTCGCCCCGGGCGGCCATCGGCCGGGTACCCGACCCGGGGTTACCGTTTTGTGCGCTTTATGCCACCTCACAAATATCTTGGGCAGCCGGTACAGTCTTCGTCGTGGCACTCGGACTCCCCTCACGCTTCCCCCGCACACCGGCGATCGGTGAGCTGATCCGGGCCGCCGATCCCACGTTCTCCTTCGAGTTCTTCCCGCCCAAGACGCCCGAGGGCGAGCAGCTGCTCTGGCGGGCCATCCGCGAGCTCGAGCCGTTGCTGCCCAGCTTCGTCTCGATCACGTACGGCGCCGGCGGCACCACGCGGGACACCACGGTCGCCGTCACCGAGCGGGTGGCGAGCGAGACCACGCTGCTGCCGATGGCTCACCTCACCGCGGTCAACCACTCGGTCGCCGAGCTGCGGAACGTGATCGGCCGGCTGGCCGGCGCGGGCATCCGCAACGTGCTCGCGGTCCGCGGCGACCCGCCGGGCGACCCGATGGGCGAGTGGGTGCGCCACCCCGCCGGCGTGCTCTACGCCGAGGACCTCGTGCGCCTGGTCAAGGAGTCGGGCGACTTCAGCGTCGGGGTGGCCGCGTTCCCCTACAAGCACCCCCGCTCGCCCGACGTCGAGAGCGACACCCGAAACTTCGTCCGCAAATGCCGCGCGGGCGCCGACTTCGCCATCACCCAGATGTTCTTCGACGCGGAGGAATATCTGCGCCTTCGCGACCGGGTCACCGCCACCGGCTGCGCGACCCCGATCGTGCCCGGCGTGATGCCGGTGACCCGGATGGCGACGATCGAGCGGTCCAGCCAGCTGTCCGGGGCGCCGTTCCCGCCGCACCTGCTCGAGCGCTTCGAGCGGGTGGCCGGCGACGAGGCGGCCGTGCGGGCACTGGGTGTCGAGCTGTGCGCCGAGATGTGCGCCCGGCTGCTCGACGAGGGCGTGCCGGGCATCCACTTCATCACGCTCAACCGCTCGACGGCGACCCGCGAGGTGTGGCAGCTGCTCTCGCCGAAGGCGGTCGGCTCCTCCACGCCGCCCGCCGGCGACGGCACAGGCGAGATCGCCGCGGCCGCCTGACCGGGCCGTGTCCGGGGACGAGCCGCGGCCGCCTGACCCGGCCGTGACCGGGGACGAGCCGCGGGTGCCTGACCCGGCCGTGACCGGAGAGGAGCCGCGGCCGCCTGACCCGGCGGTGTCCGGGGACGAGCCGGGGCCGCCTGACCCGGCCGTGACCTGGGAGGCGTACTGCGCGGCCTGGGCTCGGCTGCACGGCGGCTTCGACCCGAGGGCGGCCTCCGCGGTGGTGCGGGGGTGGGTGCGCGTGGCCTACCGGATGGGTTCGTGGCTCGGCGCCCGGCGGGTGGCGCCGTCCGCGGTGACCACGGCCGGGCTGGTGCTCTGCTGGTGCGTGCCGCTGGTGGCCGCGCTGGGCCGGGCCCCTGCGGCGCTCGGGGCGGCGCTGGTGCTGCTCGCGGCGCTGGCCGACGGGCTCGACGGCGCCGTCGCGGTGGTGAGCGGCCGGGCGTCCCGGCTCGGTTACGTCTACGACTCGGTGGCCGACCGGCTCGGCGAGGTGGCCTGGCTGCTGGCGTTCTGGCTGGTGGGGGCGCCGGGCTGGCTGGTGGTCGCGGCCGGGACGGTGAGCTGGTTGCAGGAGTACGCGAGGGCCCGGGCCACGGCGGCGGGGATGGCGGAGCTCGGCGTCGTGACCGTCGCCGAGCGGCCGACCCGGGTGCTGGTCGCCATCTTCGGCCTGCTGGCGGCGGCGGTCGTCCCGATCGCGACGACGGTGGCGGCGGCCGTCTGGCTCGGGCTCGGGCTCGTCGGCCTGGCCCAGTTGGGCGTGGCGATCCGTCGTGCGTTGGCCGCCTGACCGAGTCATGCGCCTGTGTTGCAGAGGGCCGCGCGATCCGCGGCCGGCGCGACCGGATCCAGCGCGGGCGCGGCGCAGTGCGAAGCCGGAGCCTCGGGCTGCGGCGGGCGGCGGAGCAGGAACGTCGTGATCAGCAGGGCGGCCACCACGAAACCGGCCGCCACCAGGAACGATCTGACGTATCCGTCGTGCAGTGCCGTCACGGCCGGGACCCCCGCGGCCGCCCGGTCGGACGTGTGCGCGGCCGCGACCACCGCCAGCACCGACAGGCCGAGCGCACCACCCGCCTGCTGGGCCGTGTTGCTGAAGCCGGAGACCATGCCGGTGTCGGCCGGGGCGGCGCCCGCCATCGCGAGCATGATGATCGCCGGGACGGTGACGCCGACGCCCAGGCCCATCACGATCAGCGGCGGCAGCAGGTCGGCCACGTAGGACACGTCGGCGGGCATCCGGCCGAGCAGCACCAGGCCGACGAGCAGCAGCGACAGGCCGGCGATCAGCACCGGGCGCGGGCCGAGGCGGCCGGTCACGCGCGGCGCCACGAACAGCGACACCAGACCGATCACCAGCGGCGTCGGGAGGAACGCGAGGCCGGTGCCGAGCGCGTCGTAGCCCATCACCCGCTGGACGAACAGGGCATTCAGGAACTGGAACCCCATGCCGGTGGCGAAGACCAGCAGCACGGCGGCGTTCGCGGTGAGCAGCCAGCGGCGGGCCAGCACGCGCAGGGCGATCAGCGGGCGGCGGGCGAGGCGTTGCCGCAGCAGGAAGGCGAGGATCAGGACCACCGCGGTGGTTCCGCTGAGCGTGGCGGGCACGGCCGCGTCCGATGAGCCGGTACGCACGATCGCGTACACGCCGAGCGAGAGGCCGGCCGTGATCAGGAACGCGCCGGGCAGGTCGAGGCCGGCGGCCAGTCCCGGGCCGGTCTCGCGGGGCAGCAGGCGGCGGCCGGCCAGCCAGACCGCGACGCCGATGGGCACGTTGACCAGGAAGATCGCCGGCCAGCCGACCGCGTCGGTGAGCACGCCGCCGACCACGAAGCCGACCGTGGCGCCGGCGGCCTGGGTGAAGCTGTAGATGCCCATGGCCCGGGCCTGCTCGGCGGGCGCGGGGAAGAGGCGCACGATCATGCCGATCACGACCGCGGCGGCCAGCGCGCCGCCGGCGCCCTGGGCGAAGCGGCCGGCGACCAGCAGGCCGGCGGTGCGGGCGAGGCCGCAGAGCAGGCTCGCCACCGTGAACAGGCCGAGACCGGCGAGGAAGACCCGCCACGCGCCGACCAGGTCGCCGAGGCGACCGGCGAGCAGCAGCAGGCCGGCGAAGGCGACCAGGTACGCGTTGACAACCCAGGCCACGCCCGTGGGGGAGAAGCCCAGATCGCGCTGGATGTCCGGAACGGCGACGGCGACGATCGTGCTGTCCAACACGATCATCAGTGACATGGCGCAGAGCACGGCGAGGGCCGCGCGGCGGCTGGTATCCATGGCTCGACGTTAGCAGATGATCCTGTAGTGGACTATCTGCTAACGGAGCTTCATCGGTTCCGGGACCGTCGGATCGGCTGCGGCCCGGGATCACGCGTCGTCCCGGCCAGGGTGCCGAGCGCCTCGACGAAGGCGGCCCGGCTGTCGGCCGGCAGTCCGCCGAGCGCGTCCGCGTGCACCCGGTCGACGATCCGCTGCGCCTCCTCGGCCGCGAGCCGGCCCTTCTCGGTGACCGCGACGATCCGGGCCCGCCGGTCGGTGGTGGACGGGCGGCGCTCGGCGAGGCCGCGCCGTTCCAGCTCGTCGACGGTGCTGACCATGGTGGTCTTGTCCAGATCGGCGAGGGCGGCGATCTGGATCTGGGTGCGCTCCTCCTCGAGCGCGTGAATCAGCACGCACTGCATACGCGGGGTGAGATCGACGTCCGCGAGGGCGGCGGACAGCCGGTTGGACAGCGCATGACCGGCCATGTTGAGCAGGCCGGTGATGTCGCGCTCGGTGCGGAGGGGTGCTGCCATGGGCCTATCCTACCGCCGGGTCGTCTGCTAGTAGATGATCCGTGCGCTGGACGACCGGCGGGCCTGCCCCCGTGCCGGCCCACCGGTCGCCGTCTCGTGCGGCTCGATCAGGCGTCGAACCAGGTCGGCGCGTACGGCCGCACCAACAGCGGCATGCGCGCCTCGCCGGGCGTGCGGTCACCCTTGCGGTTGTTGCACCGCCCGCAGGCCGCGACCGTGTTGGCCCATTCGTTCTGGCCACCCCGCGACCGGGGCAGCACGTGGTCGATGGTCGACGCCGCCCCGCCGCAGTACGCGCAGTTCCGCCCGTCCCGCGCGAGCACGCCGGCCCGCGACCAGACCGGCCCGCGACTGTGTCGCCACCGCGTCACCACGTAGCTGACCAGCCGCACGACGGTCGGTATCGGATAGATGCCGATCCGCTGGTCCGGCTCGGCCTCGTGCACGACGGCGACCTCACGGAACAGCATCCGGATGGCATGCCGGAGGCTGACCCGGTGCAGCGGTCCGCAGTCGGCGTTAAGCACCAGCACCGCGCTCATCGTGGCCCACCTCCCCCACAGGCAATGTAGAAATTTGTCGGTACGGCCGATCGCGCTTTTGTCGATCGGCTGTGTCACGGAACACGGTAGGTTCGGGCTCCACCCCGGACAACCGAATAACGATCAAGCCCAGCTCAGCCGTAGCTTGTGGACAGGAGATGTCTTCAGGAGGCGGGGATGATCGCGCGGACTTGGCGGGGCTGGGCCTCGCGGGCGACGGCCGAGGACTATCGGCGGCATTTCGAGAGCGAGGTGGCGACGCATCTGCGCCGCGTGCCCGGCTTCCGGGGCGCGCGGCTGCTGGCGCTGCCGGCCGGGGACGAGGTCATGTTCACCACGATGACGTTCTTCGACGGGATGGACGCGGTGCGGGGCTTCGCGGGGGAGCGGCCCGAGCTGCCGGTTCTCGAGGACGAGGCGCGGCGGGTGCTGAGCCGCTGGGACGACCGGGTGAGCCACCACGAGGTGGTCGCCGACCTGATCTGACCGATCGCGGGCCGGCCGTCACACGGAGCTGGGCTGGACGGCCGGTGACCGGGGGCGGTAGAGCGCCGCGGCGGCCGCCAGCGCGGCGGCGGCCAGGAACAGCGGGGTCGGCCCGAAGCCGACCAGGGCGGAGCCGAGCGGGATCGCGACGGCTACCGGGCCGAACATGACGGTGTTCGAGGTGGCGGAGACCCGGCCCAGCAGGTGGCCGGGGGTGCAGGTCTGTACCGCGGTGACGCCGGCGATCAGGGCCAGGACCAGGCCCAGGCCGGACAGGGCGCCGCCGGCGATCAGTGCGGGCCACCAGGGGATCGAGGAGCAGACGCAGGCGGCGGCGAAGATGGCCGTGCCCAGGGCGGCCACCGCCGGTGGGGACAGGCGGGCGAGGAGGCGGCCGACCAGCAAACCGCTCACGATCGAGCCGACGCCCTGGGCCGTCGAGAGGACGCCGAGCCGGGTCGCGGGCAGGTGCAGGCCGTGCACGACCTGGCCGATCAGCGCGGCGTTGACCAGGCCGGACAGCCCGATCGCGGCGGCCGCCACGAGGACCGGGCCGCGCACGGCCGGATTGCCGAAGAGCGCGCGCAGCCCGGCCCGCACCTCCCCGCGCCCCGACCAGTCGACTCGTCCTCCGGCGCCGTGCGCGACCGGCGCGGCGGGGGTCCGCGGGAGACGGAGGAGGGCGTAGCAGGTCGCGGTCAGAAGGGGCAGCGCCGCGCAGGCCAGGACCACCGGGATGGGACCTCGCCAGGCGTAGACGCCGGCGCCCAGGAGCGGCGCCACGATCTTCATGCCCTCCTGGGCGCTCGATCGCCAGCCGTTGACGTCGCCCAGCGACGTCGCCGGCACGGCGGACGGGAGGATTGCCGACTCGCCGGCGTCCAGCAGGACGTAGCTCAGGCCGCGGGCCACGAGGACCGCGAAGATCAGCCCGACCGCGCCCGGGGAGGACGCGGGCAGCAGGCCGAGGATCAGCAAGCCCAGGACGACATCCACCGCGATCAGCAGCGTGCGGCGCGGGAGGCGGTCGACCAGGGTGCCCAGCCACGGCGCCGCGAAGGTGGGGGCGTAGATGCACAGGCCGGTCAGGGCGGCCAGGGCCACCGAACCGGTCAGGTCGAGCACCCAGACGCGGGCGACCAGGGTCATCGCGGTGCTGCCCAGGCCGGACAGGAGGGAGATGAGGACGAACAGGGACGCGTTCCGGCGCACGGCAGGGACCTCCCGAGGGGTGAGTCGGCTGGACTCACATCCTCAAGAGTTGAGTGGCAAGCTGTCAAGTCTATGGCGTGGCGGCCTCCAGCGCGGCGCTCAGCCGGGACACGGCCGCCCGGGTGGCGGCGGGCAGCGGGGCGCCGGCCGCGGACAGGTCGGACACGGCGTCGGCCACCAGCGCAAACAGCGCGGAGACCGGGGCGTCGGGGGCGGTGGCGAGAGTCTGGCGGACGAGGGCGGCGCGGGTGAAACGACGGTCCCAGCGGCGATCGGCGCCGATCCGCCGGTGCAGGTCGGCGGCGGCGGCCCGCAGCTCGCTGACCTGCGAGCCGAGGCCTCGGTCGAGCTCGGTGGCGGCCGGATGCACGGCGGTGGTCAGCCGCAGGCGGCGCTGCTCGGCGGCCTGGCGGCTGCCCAGCCCGAGGGCCTCGGCGATCTCCACCCAGGTGGCGCCGGCCCGGCGAGCCTGGTCGATCAGCGCCAGCTCGTGGGCGTCGAGGCGCGCTCGCTCGGCGGGAATCGCCCGGAGCGCGGTGAGGTCGGCCATGGCGCAATTCTAGAGTTGTCAACGAACAGTTGACAACGATGAGGAGCGGAACCATGCAGGACAACCCGGCGGCCGCGGTCGGAGGGTGACCAGCGACGGCGCGTGGCGCCGCACCGGGGACTTTGCCGACGCGTACGGGAAAAGGTTTTTAAGCGCCGCGCTGCAAGGGAAAGACGCCGCCCTCGTCGGCCAGGCGCGAGGGGCGGTGGCCGTCGTCGCCACGGACCCGGGCGGCGATCTCCTTGCGGGCCTCGGGGCGCAGCCGGCGCAGGCGAGGGGCGGCCGGCTCGCGGGTGATGTAGCCCTGGACGTGCTTGATCTTGCGCTCGAAGATCTGGCGCAGGGTGAGCGGGGACTCGTCGTCGACGCCCTCGACGATGACCACGCGCGGGGTGTGCGAGGCGTCGCGTGCGACCGACACCACCAGCGCGAGCTCCTGCAACGCCTGCGGGTGATGCAGGATCGCGCGGTCGACCTTGATCTGGGTGAGCGGGAGCTCGGCCATCCGGGAGAGCGAGGCGTACCCGGTGCCGAAGTCGTCGACGGCGAAGGCCACGCCGACGTCGCGGGCGATCGTGGCCAGCCGCTTGTGGAAGTACGCGTGCGGCTCGTCCGGCCACTGCTCGCCGTCGCGCGGCTCGATCGGGTCCTGCTCGGAGATCTCCAGGGTCACGGCGGCCGGGGTGAGCCCGGCCTCGGCGATCGCGATCCGGAGGGTTTCCACGTACGAGTCGCTGAGCAGCGCGCGCACCGAGACATTGACCGAGACCGGCTTCGGCTCGTCCCACGGGCCGGCGGCGTTCGCCTCGGCGTAGGAGCGCAGCGCCGTGCGGAGGATGACCTTGTCGCGCTCGACGACGAAGCGGTCGCCCCAGATGCGGGCGATCTGCAGCATCGCGACCGGCGCGCGGGACTCGTCGAGCGAGCGGCGGGCCAGCGCCTCGTAGCTGTGCACGCCGACGTTCGCGACCGCCGGCCCGATCGTGACGACCGGCTGGAAGACGATGCGGAACGAGCTCAGCACCTCACGGTAGAGGCGGAAGCAGCGCTCGTAGAGCGGGGTGGGCAGCCGGCCGAACGTCTCGCGGAGGGCGGTGAGCACCTGGATCTCGGCCTCGGCGGGGGAGGCGGCGAAGTCGGTGCGCCAGATCGTCTCGATCACCTTCGCCATCGGCTGGCCGATCGCGACCAGGGCGGCGGGCGGATTGACCACGGCGAGCAGCAGCACGGTGTCGTCGCTGCGGCTGACCGGTACGCACAGCAGGGTGCGGCTGGTGTCACGGAAGATGCGGCCGAACCACTCGAGGCTCGACGGGTCGTCGGTGAACTGCAACAGGTCCTGCACCGATGCCTGGTCGAAGCGCGCGGTGGCGTCGATCGTGGTGATGCCGGTGGCGGTGTATTCCAGCAGGGCCACCGACTCGGCTCCGGTCGCGGCCCGAAGGTAGTGCACCCGGTCGGCGCGCAGCATCGCGCCGGAGAGCCGCGGCTCGCGGGCGGCCCGGGACAGTCGATCGATCAGGCCGGCGATCGCCGTGGCGTGCCGGTCGATCGGGTTTTCCAGGGGTAGCACCTCGACCGGCTCGGGGACGCGTGGCGCCGGCACCGGGGTCGTGATGATCAGCTCGGGGCCGGAGCTGGTCAGCGCCGTGGTCGTGGCCCACTCCTGGAGGATGACGCCGGGCTGCGGGTCGAGGCCGCGCTCCAGGACGTACCCGCTGAGGGCCGCGAAAGTCACCCGTCCGGTGGAGTCGGCGGCGCCGCCGCGCAGCCCTTCGAGCAGGTGATGGGTGAGCACGCCGTGGCCGAGCGACGGATCCTCCCGGGCGGCGCCGTCCCGGGCGCAGACGGTGAGCGCCGAGTATCGCCCGCCCAGGCCGATCGGGTCGCGGTGCCGGCCGCGCAGGCTGCCCGACCGGCAGCAGTCGAGGATCAGGGTGGCCGCGCCCGCGAACAGCTCGAGCACGTCCCGGTGCAGGTAGGACAGCCGCAGCCCGGCGTCGGGGTCGTCGCCGAGCGCGGCCTCGTCGAGGTCGGGGGTGACCAGGTAGAGGTCGTTGCCGAGGCTCCACGCCGGGGTCAGCGTGTGGCCGGCGAAGTAGACCAGCAGCGTGTCGGACGCGTCGGAGTGCAGCGCGATCCGGCGCAGTGCCGTCTTGATCGCGGCGACGCTGGTGTACGGACCCGCGAACAGCTCCACATCGGCCGGGTCGAAGGTGCCGATCGCGGGATCGCAGAGCAGGTCGCGGACGGATTCGGCGTCGCGGGCCGCGTATCGCAGGGCGGGCAGGGCAGCGCCGATCGCGGAGTCGTCAACTCCGACAACTACCGCATAGCGCTTGTCCGTCACCGATTGTCCCCGGGATCGAGCCCTCCGTGATGAGGGCTGTCGAATGCGGGCCAAGCGATGATAGCGATTCGGCGGCCCCGATCAAATCGGCGAAATTGATCGTTCGTAGCGCTCGATGTCGGCGGGGTCGTGGGTGACGCATCCGAGGTAGTTGTCCGGCCGGACCAGCACCAGGGTCGGGGCGGTGATGTCGTACGCGGCGAGGGCCGCGGGGTCGTCGATGTGGTGGGCGTGCGGCAGGTCGCCCGGCCAGGCGAAGGCGAGCAGCGTCGGGTGTGGGCCGCGGAGCAGGTCGAAGACGGTCACGTCGCCGCAGGGTGCGTCCGGCGCGCGGTCGCCGGCTCGCACGGAGCCCGGCGCCGGGCGGCACTCGGCAGCCAGCGGGCCGCCGCGGTAGGTGAGGGAGAGCTGACGCAGCACCGGGTCCTCGCGGTTCATCGCGCCGGGCTCGCGGTCGACGGCGGCGCGGTGCAGGCGGGTGCTGATGCCGAGCACCTCGGCCGCCACCGGCAGGCGTTCCTCCTCGTACGTGTCGAGCAGCCGGTCGTTGCCGGTGGCGAGCTTCCAGCCCAGGTTGTAGGCGTCCTGGATGCCGGTGTTGAGGCCCTGGCCGCCGGCCGGCGAATGTACGTGCGCGGCGTCCCCGGCGAGGAAGACGTCGCCGACGCGGTAGCGGGACACCATCCGCATGTTGGCCCGGTACTCCGACGTCCACCCGATGCGGGTGACCTTCATGCCGACATCGGAGACCAGCTCGTCAATGGACAAATCGGATGGTGGGGCGGTGAGCTGGAAGTCCTCGGTGCCGGGCAAGGGGCAGAGGCCGAGCTTGAACGACTGACCGTCCGGCCATATGTGCCAATTTTCCCGACTCAAACCCTCAATTCGGACGTCGGCAATGGTCAGTCGTTCGGTCTCGTGGGTTTCCCCTTCGAAGGGCACGCCGAGCAGCTTGCGGACCGTGCTCTGCCCGCCGTCCGCCCCCACCACGTACCGGGCCGTGGTGATCTCGCCGCTGTCCAGCGTCACCCGGACGCCGCCCTCGACCTGCTTCAGCCCGGTGACCCCGACCCCGAGCTCGACCGGCACCCCCTCGGCCAGCAGCGCGCAGGTCCGCCACTGCGGAAGCATCAGCATGTTCGGGTACGGAACCTGGGCCGTCGCCTCGTGCAGCGGGTCCATCCGCCGCCGCATCTTGCTCCCGTCGGGCAGGTGCAGGAGCAGCTCGGGATACTCCCCGCCGGCCGCGCGGAACGCGTCGATCAGCCCGAGGTCGTCCAGCACCTCCTGGGTGCGCGGCTGCAGCCCCTTGCCGCGCGACCCGGTGAACGGCTCGGCCGAGCGCTCCACGATCCGGAACGGAACACCGCGCCGCTGGAGCTCGCGGGCCAGGGTGAGGCCGGTCGGGCCGGCGCCGACGATCATTATGAACTTAGATTCACTGAACATGGGTTCACCGTACGGCGCGTTGATATCCTGCGTCAATGGCGGAGACGGGTGTGCGCAAGCAGCGTGCGGCGCAGACCGAGGCGGAGCTCAAGGCCGCGGCGATCCGGGTGTTCGAGCGGGTGGGCTATCTCAACACCAAGATCACGGACATCACGGCGGAGGCAGGACGCGCGACGGGCTCGTTCTACCAGCACTTCCCGAGCAAGGAGAAGCTGCTCGAGGCGCTGCTGTCCGACCTGCTGGCGCTCGGCGACGAGGGCGCGCTCGCGGCCGGGCACTCGGACGACTTCTCCGACCGGGCCGCGATCCGCTGGCACATCGAGCAGTTCTGGACGGTCTACCGCCGGCACCGGACGGTCATGGCGGCGCTGCGGCAGGCGGCGATCGTCGATCCGGAGTTCGACCGGGTGCAGCGCGAGATGCTCGAGCCCGATCTGCGGCACATCGCCGACCACATGGCCAAGACCGCCCCGTCGGCCGACCCGATGGTGCTGGCGACGATCTTCAATTCCGTGGTCGGCTCGTTCGCCGACACCTGGATCGACAAGCTCCCCGACCAGGAAGCCATCGAAACCCTGACTTCTTTTCTGTACGCGGGCATCAACGGTTGATGCCGGGCCGGGCACGCCATTGTGCCCGGCCCGGAGCCCATCCGACCGCCCCGCCCGCCGCCCAAAAGCGGACTGAAGCCTGCGTTACCTGTTGCGCAGTGCCTTGCGGTAGTCGCTGTTCAGGCGACCGATCAGGGTCAGCGGGATACCCTTGGGGCAGACCGTGGTGCACTCGCCGGCGTTGGTGCAGCCGCCGAAGCCGGCGTCGTCCTGCGCCTGGAGCATGTCGATGACCCGGCTGTCCCGCTCCGGCTGGCCCTGCGGCATGAGGCCCAGATGGGCGACCTTGGCCGCGGTGAACAGCATGGCCGAGCCGTTCGGGCAGGCCGCGACGCAGGCGCCGCAGCCGATGCAGGTGGCCGCCTCGAACGCCAGGTCGGCGTCCTTCTTGGGCACCGGGGTGGAGTGCGCCTCGGGCGCCGCGCCGGTCGGCGCGGTGATGTAGCCACCGGCCTGGATGATCTTGTCGAACGCGGTGCGGTCCACCACCAGGTCCTTGATCACCGGGAAGGCGGCGGCCCGCCACGGCTCGACATCGATCACGTCGCCGTCGGCGAAGTGCCGCATGTGCAGCTGGCAGGTGGTGGTGGCCCGCTCGGGGCCGTGCGCCACGCCGTCGATGACCATGCTGCACATGCCGCAGATGCCCTCGCGGCAGTCGTGGTCGAACGCGATCGGGTCGTCCCCGTCGAGGATCAGCTTCTCGTTCAGGACGTCGAGCATCTCCAGGAAGGAGGCGTCGGGGGAGATGTCCTTCACGTCGTACGTGACCATGCGGCCCTTGTCCTCCGCGGAGGACTGGCGCCACACGCGTACCTGGATGTCCATTACTTGTAGCTCCGGGTGCTCGGGTGGACGTACTCGAATTCGAGCTGTTCCTTGTGCAGGGTGGGCTTGCCGTCGGCCTTCGCGTACTCCCAGGCCGCGACGTAGGCGTACTCGTCGTCGTGACGCAGCGCCTCGCCGTCCTCGCTCTGCGACTCGGCGCGGAAGTGGCCGCCGCAGGACTCGCGGCGGTGCAGGGCGTCGATGCACATCAGCTCGCCGAGCTCGAAGAAGTCGGCGACCCGGCCGGCCTTCTCCAGGTTCTGGTTGAGCTGCTCGCCGGTGCCCGGCACCTTGACCCGCTGCCAGAACTCCTCCTTGAGCGACCGGATGAGGCCGATGGCCTTGGTGAGGCCCTCCTCGGTGCGCTCCATGCCGCAGTACTCCCACATGATGTGGCCCAGCTCGCGGTGGAACGAGTCCACGGTCCGGTCGCCGTCGACGGCCAGCAGCTTCGAAATACGGTCTTCGACCGATTTGCGCGCTTCGACCACGTCGTCGTGATCTTCCGCGATCTTCTCGAACGGGCCGGCGGCCAGGTAGTTGCCCAGGGTCGTGGGCAGCACGAAGTAGCCGTCGCCGAGGCCCTGCATCAGCGCCGACGCGCCGAGCCGGTTGGCGCCGTGGTCGGAGAAGTTCGCCTCGCCCACCACGAACAGGCCCGGGATCGTCGACTGCAGGTCGTAGTCGACCCAGAGGCCACCCATCGTGTAGTGCACCGCGGGATAGATCCGCATCGGGACCTCGTACGGGTCCTCGCCGGTGATCCGCTGGTACATCTCGAAGAGGTTGCCGTACTTGGCCTCGACCGCCTTCTTGCCCAGTCGCTGGATCGCGTCCGCGAAGTCCAGGTAGACGCCGAGCCCGCCGGGGCCGACGCCGCGGCCCTCGTCGCAGACGTTCTTGGCGGCGCGCGAGGCGATGTCCCGGGGCACCAGGTTGCCGAACGACGGGTAGATCCGCTCCAGGTAGTAGTCGCGGTCCTCCTCGGCGATCTCGGCGGCCGGCTTCTTGCAGTCCTCGGCGCGTTTCGGCACCCAGACCCGGCCGTCGTTGCGCAGCGACTCGCTCATCAGCGTCAGCTTCGACTGGTGCGTGCCGGACTCGGGGATGCAGGTCGGGTGGATCTGCGTGTAGCAGGGGTTGCCGAACAGCGCGCCCTTGCGGTGCGCCCGCCACGACGCCGTGACGTTGCAGCCCTTGGCGTTGGTGGAGAGGAAGAAGACGTTGCCGTAGCCGCCGGAGGCGAGCACGACCGCGTCGGCCATCTCGGTGGTGATCTCGCCGGTCACCATGTCGCGGACGACGATCCCGCGGGCCTTGCCGTCCACGATGATCAGCTCGAGCATCTCGTGCCGGGCGTTCATCTCGATGTTGCCGAGCCCGATCTGGCGCTCCATCGCCTGGTACGCGCCGAGCAGCAGCTGCTGGCCCGTCTGGCCCCGGGCGTAGAAGGTGCGCGACACCTGGGTGCCGCCGAACGAGCGGTTGTCGAGCAGGCCGCCGTATTCGCGGGCGAACGGGACGCCCTGCGCCACGCACTGGTCGATGATGTTCACCGAGACGCTGGCCAGCCGGTAGACGTTGGACTCGCGGGCGCGGAAGTCGCCGCCCTTGACCGTGTCGTAGAACAGCCGGTAGATCGAGTCGCCGTCGTTGCGGTAGTTCTTCGCGGCGTTGATGCCGCCCTGCGCGGCGATCGAGTGCGCCCGCCGCGGGCTGTCCTGGTAGCAGTACGACTTGACCCGGTAGCCGGCCTCGGCCAGGGTCGCCGCGGCCGAGCCGCCGGCCAGGCCGGTGCCCACCACGATCACCGTGAGCTTGCGGCGGTTGGCCGGGTTGACCAGCTTCGCCGAGAACTTGCGGCGCTCCCAGCGGGTCTCGATCGGGCCGTCCGGGGCGGCGGTGTCGGCGATCGGGTCGCCGTCGTTCCAGTATTCCGACATTCCGGCTTAACCCACCAATCCAGTCATGACCGCGAACGGCACGGACAGGTAACCGATGACCAGGACAAGGCTGAGAAACAGCGCGGTCGCGCGGGCGACCCGCTCGCCGCGGGGCTTCTGCTGGCCGAGGGTGCGAACCGCGCTGAACAGGCCGTGCCGCAGGTGAAAGCCGATGGCCACGATCGCGAGCAGGTAAACGAGGGTCACGTACCAGCGGCTCGGGGCGAAGTCGGCCACCACGTTCGCGTACGGGTGCCCGGCCTCGGCCGCCGGGTTCAGGGTGAGCGTGGTCAGGTCCAGAATGTGGTAGATCACGAAGAGCAGGATGATCACCCCGCCCCAGCGCATCGTGCGCGCGGCGTAGCTGCCCTGCACCTTGGGTCGGTGGGCGTACTTGACCGGCCGGGCCTGGCGGGCGCGCCGGGCCAGGATCGTGGCGGCGGCGACGTGCCCGACGACCGCGATCGTGAGGCCGCCCCGCTGGATCCAGAGGAACCACTCGGTGGGCAGCACCGGGGTGCCGATCGTGCGCAGCCAGTGCGCGTAGTGATCGAAGGTCGTCTCGCCGAAGAAGATCTTCAGGTTGCCGATCATGTGCAGGTACAGGAACAGGACCAGCGTGATGCCGGTCACCGCCATGAAGATCTTGAGCGCCACGGACGAGGTCCGCTTCTTGACCGGCGCCGGGGTGGCCCGTGCCACCTTGGGAGTTCTCGTGTCTACCGCCACGGTTTTGACGGTAGGAAGTCCCTATGCGATTCGTCTAATGCATGATCGGGTAGGTGTTCATAGCGATAGGCTATGCAGGTGCAGTTGCAACAGCTTCGATACTTCCTGGCGGTCGCGGAAACCCGGCATTTCACACAAGCGGCGGATAATCTGGGCGTCTCCCAGCCGACTCTCAGTAAACAAATTCACACCCTGGAACAGAGCCTCGGCGCGCCCCTGTTCGAGCGCATCCGGGGGGCGGTCGCGCTCACCGTGGCCGGCGAGACGCTGCTGCCGCTGGCGCAGCGGATGGTCGCCGACGCCGACGCGGCCCGCGAGGCCGTGCAGGACATCGTCGGCCTGCGCCGCGGCGACGTCCGGCTGGGCGCCACCCCGAGCCTCTGCTCGTCGCTGGTTCCGGAGGTGCTGCGGACCTTCCGCGCCGAACACCCCGAGATCCAGCTGTACGTGAACGAGGGCAGCTCCCAGGACCTGATCGAGAACCTGCTCGCGCACACTTTGGACCTGGCCCTGATCGTGCAGCCCGACCACGGTGTCGACCCGGCCCTGGTCACCGCGCCGGTGCTGCGCGAGAGCCTGGTGGTGGCGTCCGCCTTCGACCGGCCGCCGCCCACCTCCCAGGCGCAGATCGTGCTCTCCGAGCTCGAGCACACTCCACTGGTGATGTTCCGGGCCGGCTACGACATCCGCGGCGTCACCCTCGAGGCCTGCCGGCAGGCCGGCTTCACCCCGAAGTTCGCGGTCGAGGGCGGGGAGATGGACGCGGTGCTCGCCTTCGTCGAGGCCGGGCTGGGCGTGGCGCTGGTGCCGAGCATGGTGCTGGCCAACCGTCCGCTGCTGCGGGCGACGCCGCTGGCGCCGCCGGGCATGCGGCGGACCATCGCCCTGGCGCATCGCAAGCGGTCCGTGCTTCCGCACGCCGCCGAGGCCTTGCGTACGACGTTGCTCGCTCACGTGGCGACCGAGGAGCTGCCGTCCGGCGTACGCCCGC
>NZ_JAOSZE010000159.1 GCF_025630775.1 Actinoplanes sp. KI2 | reverse complement strand
ATCTTGCTTGAGCATTCGGACATCGGCTACGCGCGCACCGCCACGGCGGGCGTGACGATGCGTAGCGAGCGACTCGCAGCAGATTAGTGCACCTCGGCCAGGTTCAGTCGGTCTATCTGGGACCATCGGGTGATGGACCAGGAAGACGCCGCAATACTGTCGCGCGCGGGCAATTGGGCCGTGGTTCACATGCCCGGCCGGAGGTTCCCAGGGATCCAACTCCAAGGCGACACATTTGCAGGCCTGCGAGCGCAGCTCGCCGCCGCGACACGCAGCTTGCACGCCCGGCTGGGCGACCTCGACGCACTCGACGACCTCGACAACGCGGTCCAGGAGATGGACGCCATCCTTGCCTTCTACGAGCAAACGCTCGCCGAACGAGGATTCGAACGTCCGTGCCAATCAGAGGGTTTCTGTGGGTTGATGTAAGGGGCTGTAACGGACAAAAATGACGGCGCG
>NZ_JAOSZE010000158.1 GCF_025630775.1 Actinoplanes sp. KI2 | reverse complement strand
ATTTCCTTCTGGGCCGCGGCGGCGGCGGTGGCGTCGGTGCCGCCGGTGCTGGCCGACTGGACCGACAGGTCACGCATGCGCTGCAGGATCGAGGTGACCTCGTTGAGCGAGCCTTCAGCGGTCTGCGCGACGCTGACGCCGTCCTGGGTGTTGCGCACGGCGACCTTGAGACCGCCGATCTGCGCGCGCAGGCCCTCGGAGATGGTGAGGCCGGCGGCGTCGTCGGCGGCGCGGTTGATGCGGAAGCCGCTGGAGAGCTTCTCCAGGGACTTGGACATCTGGCTGTCGGTGATCGACAGGTTCCGGTAGGCGTTCTGCGCGGCGATGTTCTGGTTGATGCGGAGACCCATGGGTTTTCCTCCTTGAGAAGGGTCCGGCCGGCCCGTCCGTGAGCCGTGGTGTTACGCCGGGTCAATCGGCTCGTCGCCGACGGTCATGAGCAGTCTCCGAGATTTCCTCGCCCTTT
>NZ_JAOSZE010000157.1 GCF_025630775.1 Actinoplanes sp. KI2 | reverse complement strand
GCGAGAAGAAGGCGTGCTGGGCGTCGGTGGCGCCCACCGCCAGCATGATTGCGGCGCCGCCGAGCGCGACGGTGACCCGGTTGAGCTTTTCCGTGGCGATCAGCACGTACGCGGCGCCGAACACCACTACGGCAATCCAGGCGATGAGGCTCAACAGTGTTCCCCGGTTCCGGTCAGCCGTCAGCGATCGCCGACCAGGCTTCCCGGCACACCGACGATCAACCTATCAGCCGACGCCGGGTTGCTCCCGCTTCCGCTCGGCGCGCTGGTAGACGTCGGGAATCCCGTCGCCGTCCCGGTCGGCCTGCTCGGCGGCGTGCAGCCGACGGTAGGTGCGGTTACGGGCCCGCAGCACACCGGCCGCCAGCACGGCGGCCACCAGCGACCCGGCCAGCACCGCGATCTTCACATGGTCGTCGCGGCCGCTGGCGATACCGAAAGCCAGTTCCCCGATCAGCAGGGACACGGTGAAG
>NZ_JAOSZE010000156.1 GCF_025630775.1 Actinoplanes sp. KI2 | reverse complement strand
CGGAGAAGAAGGCGTGCTGGGCATCGGTGGCGCCCACCGCCAGCATGATCGCGGCGCCGCCGAGCGCCACGGTGACCCGGTTGAGCTTCTCCGTGGCGATCAGCACGTACGCGACGCCGAACACCACTACGGCAATCCAGGCGATGACGCTCAACAGTGTTCCCCGGTTCCGGTCAGCCGTCAGCGATCGCCGACCAGGCTTCCCGGCACACCCACGATCAACCTATCAGCCGACGCCCGGCCGCTCCCGGATCCGTTCCACGCGCTGGTAGACGTCGGGAATCTCATCACCGTCCCGGTCGGCCTGCTCGGCGGCGTGCAGCCGACGGTAGGTGCGGTCACGGGCCCGCAGCACACCGGCCGCCAGCACGGCGGCCACCAGCGACCCGGCCAGCACCGCGATCTTCACATGGTCGTCACGGCCGCTGCCGATACCGAACGCCAGCTCCCCGATCAGCAGGGACACGGTGAAA
>NZ_JAOSZE010000155.1 GCF_025630775.1 Actinoplanes sp. KI2 | reverse complement strand
GCCGGATCGGACAGCGCCGACCCGAGCCCGTCGAGCCCGCCGATCGTCACACCCGCGGACAACAACGCGAAGACCGGCACCGCGACACCGGCCGAGATCGGCCGGAACCGGTGCTCGAAATGCTCCGCCAGCCCGGGAGCCGGGTCTTCACCGACCCGCGGGTGTGCCGGCGTCAGGACCGGAACGGCGAACCCGAGCAGCACCCCGGCCACCGTGGCGTGCACACCGGACGCGTGCACCAACGCCCACGCGGCGAAGGCGAGCGGGAGCAGCAGCCACCACGACCGGACCCGCCGCTGCACCAGCACCGTGAACACGCCCAACGGGATCAGCGCCGCCAGCAGCGGCAGCACAGCCAGGTGCGCCGTGTAGAACACCGCGATGATCACGATCGCGAGCAGGTCGTCGACCACCGCGAGAGTCAGCAGGAAGGTGCGCAGGGCGGTCGGCAGGCTCCGGCCGGCCACCGCCAG
>NZ_JAOSZE010000154.1 GCF_025630775.1 Actinoplanes sp. KI2 | reverse complement strand
TTGGCGGTGGCTGGGCGGAGCCTGCCGGCCGCCCTGCGCACGTTTCTGCTGACTCTGGCGGTGGTCGACGATCTGCTCGCGATCGTGATCATCGCGGTGTTCTACACGGCGCATCTGTCCGTGCTGCCGCTGCTGGCGGCGCTGATCCCGTTGGGCGTGTTCACGGTGCTGGTGCAGCGGCGGGTCCGGTCCTGGTGGCTGCTGCTCCCGCTCGCCTTCGCCGCGTGGGCGTTGGTGCACGCGTCCGGTGTGCACGCCACGGTTGCCGGGGTGCTGCTCGGGTTCGCCGTTCCGGTCCTGACGTCGGCACACCCGCGCGTCGGTGAAGACCCGGCTCCGGGGCTGGCGGAGCATTTCGAGCACCGGTTCCGGCCGATCTCGGCCGGTGTCGCGGTGCCGGTCTTCGCGTTGTTGTCCGCGGGTGTGACGATCGGCGGACTGGACGGGCTCGGGTCGGCGCTGTCCGATCCGGT
>NZ_JAOSZE010000153.1 GCF_025630775.1 Actinoplanes sp. KI2 | reverse complement strand
AGGGCTCCTTCCGGCACCCGCGGGTGGACCAGCCGCCCGCCGTGGCTGACGACGATTGCTCGCTGGATCTCGTCGTCGAGGTCGAGAGCCACCTCGCCGCCGGGCATCAGCAGGGCGAGCAGCGCAAGCACATTCCTGGCGTACGCCGTGGAAGCCGCCACCGGCACGGTCGCCGGCAGGTTCGGCGCCCCGATCAGCGTGACGCCCCCGTCGGTGACCGTCCGGGTGTTCGCGGCCACGCCTTCGACGTTCCCGGCCGCCAGATCGACCACCACCGAGCCGGGCCGCATCCCGGCGAGCGCGGCGGCGGTCACGAGCAGGGGCGGCCGGCCGCCGGGCACCTGCGCCGTGGTGATCACGATGTCGAACCGCGGCACCGCCTCGGCGAGCGCTTGCAGTTGCGTGGCCGCCTCGTTCTCGGTGAGCTCGCGCGCATAGCCGCCCTCGGCCTCGGCGCTGGGCGTGCCCAGCTGA
>NZ_JAOSZE010000152.1 GCF_025630775.1 Actinoplanes sp. KI2 | reverse complement strand
ACTGGGAGTCCACGGCGCCGATCTGGATGTTGATCTTCTGGCTGGAGTTCGCGCCGACCTGGAACGCACCGGTGCTGCCGTTGGTTGCCGCGTTGTCGGTGAGAGCGATGGTGCCGGCGGTGGCGCCCAACTTCATGCCGGCCAGGACGGCGCCGGTGCCATCCGCGGCGGTGAATTTGCCGACGCCACTCATCGAGTACGTGGTGTTGTTCTGGCTGTCGACCTTGGCCGTCACGCTGATCTCGTTGCCCTGGTACCCGTTCTGCCGGAGGGTCGTCGAGATGGCCGAGTTGATCGCGGATGCGAGATCCTGCGGCGTCGAGCCGGCGGGCAACGCGGCCACCGACACCGTGAGGCCAGCGCCGATGGCGGTGCCGTTCGGCAGGGTGGTCGAGCCGGCGACCTGGGTGAGCTTGAAGTCGAACGCGGAGCCGGCCCCGGCCGGCAGGGCAGCCACGGCACCAGCGGCATTCGCGATCTGGGTGCCCTTGACCGTCTG
>NZ_JAOSZE010000151.1 GCF_025630775.1 Actinoplanes sp. KI2 | reverse complement strand
TGGATCTCCTTGCTGTCCTCGAGGAGCGCACGGACCCGCGGCTGCACGACCCGGCCGCCGTGGCTGACGATCACCGCTCGCTGGATCTCGTCGTCGAGGTCGAGAGCCACCTCGCCGCCGGGCATCAGCAGGGCGAGCAGCGCGAGCACATTCCTTGCGTACGCCGTGGACGCGGCCATCGGCACCGTGGACGCCAGGCCGGCCGCCCCGATCACGGTCACGCCCTGATCGGTGACCGTCCGGGTGTCCGGGACCGAGCCCTCGACGTTCCCGCCGAACCCGGTCGACGCCAGGTCGATGACGACCGAGCCCGGCCGCATCCCGGCCAGGGCGTCCGCGGTGACCAGCAGGGGCGGCGGGCCGCCGGGCACCATCGCCGTGGTGATCACGACATCGAACCGCGGGATCGCCCCGGCCAGCGCGTGCGCCTGGGCGCCGGCCTCGTCAGCGGTGAGCTCGCGCGCGTACCCGCCCTCGTCCTCGGCCCGGGCGGTCGGCGTGCTCAGCTCG
>NZ_JAOSZE010000150.1 GCF_025630775.1 Actinoplanes sp. KI2 | reverse complement strand
AGCTGCCACCGGTCGCCACCAAAGTTCCCGCGGTGAGGTTGATGCCCAGGCCCTTGATGTTGCCCAGAGCGGGGGTGGTGGTGGTGTCGGCTGCACCCGTGAGCACGTTGTTGGTGTCGGTGATCGCGAAGGCGCCGGCTCCGCTCATGCTGAACGTGGTGACGTTGCTGCTGTCGGTCCTCGCCGTCATGGTGACCTCGTTGCCCTGGAAGCCGTTCTGCTTGAGGGCGGTCGAGATGGCCGAGTTGACGACCTTGGCCACGTCCTGCGGCGTCGATCCGGCGGCGATGTCGCCCGCTTTGATGTTGACGGTGATCGCACTGCCGAGGGTCTGGCCGGCGACCTGGGTGAGGTTGAATGCCCAGGCCCCGGTGAGCTGGGTGCCGGCCCCAGCGGCCTGGCCGCCGATGGCCGCGACCGTCGTGCCCGTACCGGTCTGCTGCGTGGCGCCGAAGGTGCCGTCGAGCAGCTTCTGCTTGCCGAAGGAGGTGGTGCTGCCGATGCGGTCGAGCTCCTGGTTGAGCTGCGAT
>NZ_JAOSZE010000015.1 GCF_025630775.1 Actinoplanes sp. KI2 | reverse complement strand
CACACGAGAGGGGTCCGTTTTCAAAAGCCGCCCAGAGGGGTCCAGATTCGGCCGCCGTTGACAAGGGGGTGTGGCAGCAGCGATCGAGGCGGCCGTGGACCAGCCCGCTCCCCAATCCTGACGCCCTGGATACCTGTATCCGCAACCTGGGTCGAGCTGGTCCCGGACGACAGCGCGGACCGTATCCGCGACGCCCCTGACCGACCTGCACCCAATGCCTGCAGCCGGCATGGACGGTGCCGTCACGATCCACGATCAACCGTGTCCTGGACCGTCACGACCTACTCGAACGGCCCCGAAGAACGACCCCGGGCAGCTTCTGGCGCCGATTCGCCTACGCCCAACCCCGAGGCCGCTATCAGATCGACGGCAAGTCGAACGCCACCACCAAACTACAAAGTGGCTCGCCGTCCACCCCGCCCCCGACGCCCGCGAACCCTGCTCGACACCTGCCGCTGCTAATACAACACCGAACGCCGGGCACAGCGCTCTACTCCACCGCGCTGCCCCCGAACACACCTGGCCAGCGCAGCCAGGCACGGCGGACCCATCCACTTATCTTGAAAACCGACGCCACCCTGCACTGCCGCGTCAGCACCACCGACACGGATGACTCGTAGTCGGCACCCGCACCAGCGGCGGCTCAATCCACCACGCCGCAACCATCGTCACCGCCATCCGCGACCACCACCACGTCACCGTCTACAACGCCAATCGGCCAGCCCTGCGCTACTTCAGTCAACCCCGACAAGACCTACATTACCTTCGCCCGAACATACTCAATGGCTGACACATGTCCCGGGACAACCCCTTGACACATGTCCCGGGACATAAAGCTGGCAGCGACCATGCCTCACTCCAAAGCCGGCTCGAACGCGTCCGCCAGCGCCTGGACAACGTCGAGTGCCTGCGTCCACCGGTGACTCTTCACCCCGATGGAAAATGATCCCTCGATCATGCCCAAAGTGGCGCCCGGCATGACCACCGTCTCGCGTCGGGGCAATCCGAGGAGCCGTAGAGGTACGGCATCCTCTTCGATGGCGCGTTCGGCGAAGCTGGTGAGGCGGACCGCATGAGGCTGCTGGTTGAAGACTGTCAACTGACTACGATTCATCGCGCTCGGCGCCCAATTCAGCAGGGCGGTCGCGGGTAGAATTCCTGCTTGATGCCCTAGTACAAGCTCCGCAAAGCTGAACTCGCGTCCCATCGCACGTTCCGCGTTGCTCGCGAGCCGGGTGGATGCCTGAAATCGCGGATTTAGATCGATAGGATAGAGCTCCTCCTCATCCCGGTCGTAGAGAAAGTCGACGCCCGCCAGGCCTTGATATCCTAACCGGCCGAGCGCGGCAGCGATGGCATGCGAAACGTCTCTCACCGTGTTGGTGACAACGGCAGGCAGGCGACCGACAGCTCCTACATCGCTGCCGCAATACGCCGTCGGGATGTTCGTACACGCTGGGATTCCAACGCCCTGCAGCGTTTGTGGTCCCGCCGCGGCGACCTGTCCAGCAACTCCGATCAAACTATTGACCACTTCCGTGTCCCGAAGCCGTCTGGACACCAGAACAGATTCTGAACCGAGCCGCACAGAGATGTCCACGGCTTGTTCCTTGGTATCGGCGAAGAAAGTGCCGGCGCCGCCCGACCCGCGCCTTCTCTGCACCACCAAGGCGGCCGCAGGGTCGATCTGAAACAATTTCGGCAGCTGGACGGCGGCGACCTCGTCGTATGCCAACGTGCTCAAGCCAGCATCTTGCAGTATCTGGTGGAAGTTGCGTTTGTCGTCTAGCCAATGCCGAATCCCAGGATCCGGTGCAAGAAGCTTGACCCCGGAGTCCTTACAAAGTCTAGACAAGAGAGCGGTAGCAGTATAGGGAATAACGTAACTCGCTCTATCCATGAATTGCGAAAGCCGGTGTCGAAGACCGCCGACTATCTCCTCCATGCTGCTCGCGGCCCAACGCCGACGAACCCCCAGTTGATTCTCGAGGCACGATGAGTGCCGCTTCGCCTGCGGACCGATCCAATCGCCGGAGACGGTATCCAGCTCGAAAAGCTCGGAGAGAGCGGATCCGTCAGAGGCGCGCGGCCCGATCCAGATGCCGCGACGAGGTGTGGACCCCCCGCGCACCAGGCCTGTCACGAGAACAGTTCCCTAGCGCGCGGATCAAACCATGCCGGAAGACTGTCGTCCTCCCGGACGCGCATTTCCTCCGAACGCATTTCTTTGAATTCTTTGCGCACTCGATCCGCTACTTTCCGCAGGCCCGCAGCGTAACGTTGCTCATCCCGTCCGAGAGAGCCGCCCTGGAGCATCTCGAACACCGCAAGGTGCAGATCACGGTAAGCGATACCCCGATCGTTCAACAGTTCCACAAGAAGATCGGATCCGCCCGTCAGTGGATTGCGGGCGAAGGTGAGCAGATCCAACTTCATGCTGCGCTGATGCAGGAAGTATCTCGTGCACTTGCGGCAGACACCGCAATTCTTACCCCAGAAGCAAAAGGAGGAGTCTCGAAGATATTCTGGCTGCAGCGCATGAAGTTCACGGAACTTGCGGTACTCGGTCCGACCCGCGATCGGAGCGAAGAGGGGACCCATGGCGACACCCATGCTCCGCACGATGTCATTGATCGCCCGGACACCGAGTCGCGACTGAGTGTCCCACCTCGGATACGAACGGCCGTCGAGCTCAAAAATGTCGCTCCATGCGCTGTTCTCACTGCCTAGTGCAATCGCCGGGCGACCGCCGACGGCTTCGGCCAGCCATGCAGCAGCTGCTACCAACATTGTTTCCCGCGCGTGGGGGACAGGATTAGTTGCCGGAAACGCAGGCGGGAATTTCGTCCAACGGCCGACGAGTTGATAGTGCGACAGCGGCGTAGTGGCGAAGCGGAACAGGTGCAGCGGAATGCCGCTCGTTTCCGCTATCCGGCGTGAGCCCATCAGCTCCGACGACTCGGTCGCAGAGTCGCCGTTGAGGCCCTCGACGTGAATGCCTTCGCAACCAAGTTCGTTCTGTCTGATAACTTGAAGGGACAGGGCCGAATCTAACCCCCCTGATACGAGTTGCAGGCAAGTCTGCGGCTTCGACACATCCCGTAGCGTCGATACGGGATTGTAGGACGTTCGTCCAAACTCCAGACTGACCTTTCTGGGACCCGCGAAGCCTTCGCGATACGAACGCACCGACATCGCGTACGCCAGGCATCTGTTCAGATGGGGCAATGCCTCGCACGGAATCGCTGGCCCGCTGTAGGAAGAGTTCCGCGCGAGCGCTAGTTGGGTGAAATAGATTGACAGCAATGCCCCGAAGAGGCCACGTGCGACAGCACTCGGCGCCGGCATCGGGGCCGCCGCCTGAAGGGATACATCGATACTCAATCCGTCCACCGCGACATGGGCAGAGGGATAATCCACCGACGTGTCCTCTATCGACATCTTCTCCGCATACTGCATGGCCGCCTCCGAGGCATGCAATGAGAAATAATCAGCTTTGCGGCTCGTCTCCCACTCGTCCCGAACAGATATACCAATCTCCGCCTGCATACTCGTGCTCACCCGTGATGTCTGTGACTGAGATGTTTCGCAGGCCCGCCGCTGCGAACCCCGACACGATGTCAGCGGCGGAAAGATACAGAAGGGATTTCACAAATGAGCGAGGAACCAGCAGACCGTCCCTCAGCGAAAGGAAGGTGTGCCGGACCTGCACGCGACTCACGCCGAACAGCCGCAGGTCGAGTGTCCATTCGGGCACCGTTCCCAACACCCCTTCGCTGACCAGCCGAAGGCCGCGGCCGTAAACCGCTTCCTGCCGATCGCGAACGAGGGCATAGTCACGTCCGCCGACCACTACCAGTCCACCGTCCCGAGTCCTGTTTGCCATGCTTCGGATAGCTTGGAAGACGTCGTCTCGGCTCGATAGGACAGCCAGCGAGTTTCCTCCGGACACCGTTGCGTCGAAGCACTGGGCACCCCATTCGGCCAGGTGCAGGACATCCGACAAGCGGACCTCTATATCAAGTGATTTTTCGCGCGCTTTGCTCTCCACGGCTTGAACCATCGCGGTGGATATGTCTGAGGCCGAGACCACATAGTTTAATGCGGCCAAGCCGACCGCCTGTATCCCAGTCCCGCATGTGCAATCAAGTACAGTGCGCGCCGGAAGTTGCCTTATAATGCGATCAAGCGATTCCGCCTCGGACACCGTCAGATCGTCGGCGCTGCCGAATAGCGTGTCGAAAGATGTTCCGATGTCATCGTAGCTACCGGACGCTTGATCTTCAGGTAACTGCCGCGCCAAAACCCTCTCGTACTCCTCAGCATTTCCGATGACGAACGGAGCAACAATATTGACGGCTTCCTCAGCCATGATGCCTCACCGCCGCTCCTAGTTGTACAGCAGGGTACCGTGCATGAGGCGCAACGCTCGAGAGGACTTCCAGATCTCCAGCAGAGCCACGAGGTTCTCATCCGGCTCTGCTGCAAGTTCGGAGAGGTGATCGATAAGGTTCATATCCGCCGCTTCGAGGCCCGGGAAAACGTTTTCGAGGCCAATCTTCGGATGGTGCGGGTAAATGCTCTCACTGTTCATCAGGCAATGGAAGTCATAAAAGAGCTGCCATGCAATCATGTTGAGGCCAGTCACCCCCTTCGCGTTCCAGTAGTCGTCGGGGTCCAGGGCACCTCGACGCGCGTCACGCCACACATCGGCCGCATAAGCGAAGCGACCTCTCGGTACATCGAATGGAGAGAAGTCCGCGATGCTGTCGAGGCCGTCGACGTCAACCGCAATCCACCTCGACCGATTGGCACACCAATACTCGGTAATCCAATGATCGATATATGGAGCATCGTAGCTCGCGAAATAGTCGGCAAAGCCCGCTCTGACCCTCGCCGGGGTTCCTCTGCTCTTGAAGATCGAACACATGACAATAGCAACCGGCCGGCAGGTGAGTATCAGTCGGTCGCGCACGGCTCTGTCGTGCACGAAACCTCTGGAATCCCGCCGCAACAACTCTGCCACTATGGACGCCGTTCCGGGGAGTACGGCGTCCTCAGGTTGACGGTACCAGGGAATCTTGTCCTTCACTCCACGCTCCAGCTCGTCTTCCGATGCTCGATCGAAATCTCGCATCCTGGCTTGGTGGATGAATTGCGCTCGAACGACACGCCCCATATCCTCGGCAGCGCTTGGGAGACCTCCGCGCAGAAGCTCTATGTAACATCCCGGGTTGGTAAACATTCCGAATTCTTCGAAATGCTTTAGGCAGTCCATCGAAGGTGAACGGGGCTGCTTCGTTTCCGGCGGGCCTTCACTTTTCATTCTCGATATTCTCCCCTGCCTGCTGGAAAAGACGGGCCGACGCGGCAGAAGCGACTGAGATAGTCTCTCCGACATTCCAATATTCTTGATACTTCTCGGCGCCGAGTGTGCTGCGGGCTCGATCGAGCTCGCGATTGAAGTCTCCACTGTCCGTCGGGTGCTGTAGGAGTAACGACTCGGGCATGGCACCCAGGACGGCTGCCAGCGTCGAAACTCCGCGTCGCCACTGCTGTGTTTCCAGGTCTGCGACACCTGCCAGAATGAGGCATCGGGCGGTGCCGCGAATGTCGACGAGCCGCAACATCATCCGGAGGGCCTGCATGTTCAACGTGTGGAAGCGCTCAAGGTCGCCTTGTTTGCTAGCGAGGGTTGCCATCGTATGGATACCCCACGCCTCCTCAAGTGAGTCGCCGGACTTTCGTATCTCGGTCAGACCTTCGCCGAGTCGGCGCTCGGCATCGTCATAGCGGCCTGCGGATATAGCGTTGCTGCCGAGCTCGATCAACGCGGCGCCTATGCCGACCAAGTCACCGAGCGCTTGTGCCTGGGCGAGGCTCTTCTGATACAATACCTCAGCCTCGGCCGTATCGCCCAGGAGCTCGTAGAGCTTCCCGTAGAAGCGGTAGCAGACGCTGAGGGCATGAGACTCCTCGACCTGAAGCAGAAACGTCAAAGAGCGGTCGAAATAGTCTTGGGCGCTTGCCGTTTCACCGGCCCACAGACTTGTTATACCGAGATTCATCAGTCGCGATCCCTGCGCCCGCAGATCTCCGGACTGCTGTGCTTGCGCGAGGCTTTGGGCGAACAGCGAAGCCGCGTCGGCGAGTTTACCTTGCGCCCGCATGGTGATCGCAAGATTGCTCAAGGCCATGGTCTGCCCGCGCGAGTCGTTCAGCTGTTCGAAGAGCGACATACTTTCCCTGCTCAGGCGTTCTGCCACGTCGATGCGCCATAGACTGCGGGCTAAGTAGGCCATCCCGAGAACAGCGCGCGCCCGCGCCGCGGTGGCTTCTTTCGGACCTGTACTCAAGGCTCGCTCGGCCCAGTCAAACCCTTCCTCGAAGTGGCAGTGCAATTGCCAGAAGCGCCACAGATTGCTGACCAGTTCGACAGCAGCCGGAGGATCGTGCTCAAGAGACCACCGCAAGGCGGTCCGCATGTTCTCGCTTTCAAGCTCGAGTTCGGTACATCTCTCTTTTGCCGCTGACCCCCAAAGATCAGGTTCCGCATCTCTGGTCACCTGCAACAAGTAGCGTGTCAAAGCAGCACTCATCATCGACCCTTCGGTGGATTCCAAGAGGCGACGCGACGAAAAGAACCGGACCGTGTCGAACTGACTGTATCGGGCTCCGAAAGGTCCGGTCGACACCACGACCAGTGATTTGTTCACCAGTTCACTTTGGAGATTCATCACCTCGTCCGTCTCGAGGCCACTCCCCGCGCACACTTGCTCGGCCATTTCGAGGGTCCAGCCGCCGGCAAAAACCCCTAGTCGCGTGAATAGCGACTGTTCCTTTGCGCCGAGAAGCCCGACGCTCCAGTCGATGGTCGCGTTCATGGTCCGTTGCCGAGGCGGAGCCGTTGTCATTCCCTGGACCAGCACCTTGCTGAAGTCGGCCAAACGCTCCTCGAGCTGCTCGACGGTTCGTAAGTCCCAGAGCCGGCTGGCCGCCATTTCGATAGCTAGGGGAATGCCATCCAGCCTTCTGCATATCCGATAGATCGCCGCCGCGTCGCGCTCGGGGTTCAATACTTTTCTATCGATCAATGCTGCCCTCGCGAGAAACAGCTGTACTGCGTTCGAGCTAGACAGTTCCCTTGCATCGCCCGGCTCAGCCGACACGTCGAAAGGCCTGATCTCGAGGCATTCCTCGCCGTCGACTCGGAGCCGCTCGCGGCTGGTGGCGAGCAACTTGAGCCGCGGGCACCTGGTGCGTAAGAAATCAGCAACGCTGGCGACCGCATCGAGAGCGTACTCGCAAGTATCCAGCACGACTACCACGGCGGCATCTTCTAGGTGCATTGCCAGCGACTCTTCGAGCGGAACTGCGCCGGACAACTCCAGCTTCATCGCCGTGGCTATACGTGACGCGATTGCTGATGCGTCGCGCGCATCCCCGACGTCGACGAAAGCGACACCGTTGGTGAAGCGGTGCGAGACTCGGGACGCGACTTCGAGCGCTAGACGAGTCTTGCCGACGCCGCCGGCGCCAACGAGGGAAAGAAGTGAGGTATCGGATGCGATCAGGCGGTCCTCAAGACTTGCTGCCTCTTCCTCGCGGCCGATGAGTTTCGACATCGTTCTCGGAAGCGAGGGTCGAAAGGCTAGTGAACCGCGAAGAGCTGGCTTCTGATCATGTGCGACTTCACGTATAATGTCGGGGAAGGCCTGCAATACGGTCTCGACCGGAATCCCCCACCCGCCCAGGTCGGTGTATTGGTCCCGCGTCCGTTTCGCCACCGCTATAACCAGGCCGCTTTCCCGGTTGACAAGTGGTGATCCGCTTACCCCGGGCAACATTTGTCCCTGACTTAGTTTGATCAGGGGCCGCTCGAGTGGATTTGTAATTCCTTCCACTGTGAACGTCGCTTCCGACCCACCTCGTTCCGTGTCTTCACCAGGAAATCCGAAGAGCGTCAACTTGCCCATCGGGACCTCGGTCGCCAATTCGAGAATGGGATGGTTTTCTATATCGGTCTGAAGGAGTGCTAGGTCGGGGTATGAATAGTCCCGGTAAGGTTGAGTTACTTGAGCGATTACACGAGCAGCCCACTCCCGGCCTCGCCAATATACGATGACATCGTTCGACGAAGTCGCTCCCACGAGGACGTGCGCACAGGTCATCACAAGTCCTGGCGCCACGAAGAAGCCGCTGCCGTGGCCGTTGCGCTGCGATACAACGACCTTGACAACGCTTTCCCATAGAATGCTGGAGGAGCTTATTCGCATTACGTCTGCCTGTCCCACTCCAGCGTGATGGTCAGACTGGCCTCACCTGAGCCTTTTACCAGGACAGTCGTCAGCACACCGGATTCGACGGCGATGTCGAGACTGAACTCGATCGACGCGCGGTCCGGCTTGGCATCATCCAGAACGTGTCGAATCGAACGCGCAATTCCGCGAATTGCTTCCACCGCGCCGTCGAATTTAAGTGCGTCACTGAATGCGACATCTTTTGCCTCGGCCGTAGAAGCAATCTGAACGTAGATCTTTTTCCCGTCGTCCAGTTCAACGAGGGTTTGCTGGGTTTGACGCACGTTTCTCCCATGGTCGACCGTCGTGTTCCCACATACATCGTCACCTGGATCGGCCCTGGAATCAACGATCACCACCCATACCATGATGCCCGACGTCAACTTGGTCATGAGCTTTGCCGTTGCTCGCCGCCCCCTGGCCCCGGGGTGCCGGTCCAGCGCCGCAAGGCCGCCGGCCGTGCTGATTGGTCGCCGGCAGCCGATCGCCCTGGGTCCGACGCCACTCGGGCTGGGGCCCCACGGCGATGACGATGGTCGCGACGCTGGTGGACGTCCAGATGGGTCAGGAGTGCGGTTCGGGAAGCCCACATCACCTCGGGGAGGACGCAATGCTGCTTGAGGCCTAACTAAGCGACCTGTGGGAGGCGGCGCCCGACGGGAGCTCCTCCGGGGCCACCGGTCGCCGCGCTCGGTCACCTCCCCGTAGCAAGGTCAAAACTCCGGACTTTCCCGGGAGGTCGGTAAACGCAAATCGGGCTCTGTTCCAATGCGACGAAACGGTCCTGGCTGTCGACGGCGGCCCGAGACTCCCCTCCGCCCTCTCCACGAGGAGCACGTGAACTCGCCGCACGAGTTCGTCAGCGTGAGCGTCGGTGCCGCCTCGGCCCTACCTAGCCTCGGCGGCAGCGCCACCCAGCTCGTCCGCCAGGCCGACCAGAGCCTCTACAAGGCAAAGCGGAACGGTCGAAACCGAGTTGATATCGCCCCTGCCGGGACACCTGTGGGTAGCTGAGCAGGCCGCCAAGGATAGAGTACAGCCGGTGCATCGGCCACGCGGCGACGGGACGACGCCCTGGCGCAAGCCGACGTTCGGGACTTTGTGGCCAGCGGCTGGATTACCCCGACGCGTTGCCGGTGATGAGCCGGAGAACGCTCCGCTGCTTGCAGCGAGGTCACAACCACCATCAAGAGCCTGAGAAACGTTGAATCCCAGGTCACCAGTACAGATCAACGCCAGCGAGCACGGGGATGCAGGCAAGCGCAAACGCCGCGGCGAGGGCCATGAACCCGGCAGTGACCGCGAAGACGAAGCTGACGCGGCGATCGCGCCGTCGTGCGCCGCCCCGGTCAATGTCTGGATGACGGTGAGCTCGACTCCGGGCGCTTCCGACTTGTAAAGCCGGCGAGACACCGTACCCATCAGGGCCACGCCGGTGGCCCGCCGACCAGCGTGAAAGAACCGGATTCCGGAGATTGCAACGCCCGTCGAGGGGCCGGCCGAGTGTAGTTCGTCCTTGAAGCGGCACAACGCGCCGCTGCCGTTGGTCGCTCATGCGAGCCAGCAGGGCTGTCTGGACGTCGCTGACCAACTCGGTGAAGTCGGCCATGTCCTTATGCCAGACCTACGAGGGCAGCGGGCCGATCGCGACGAGATCCCGGTCCAGGTCGTCGACTGGGTCGTGCCGTCGATGCCGCGCGCCGGTCACGAGGTGGCTGCTCACGTTCGCGTAAGCTGCCAAAATTGCAGCTCCACGCAGTGCCGACCGAGGCGGTTCTTACACTGCCAACAATCGATTCATGTTTGCCCAGGTCAGGGCCTGTTGGTGGGCGATACTGGGATCGAACCAGTGACCTCTCCGGTGTGAACGGAGCGCTCTCCCGCTGAGCTAATCGCCCGTGATGGCGAGTCAGACTGTACCGGACGCGGCGCCCCGGAGGCCAACCAGGGGTCAGCTCAGCCACTCGCGCGTCATCTGGACCAGATCCACGCCGAGACTGACCCGCACCGAGGCCCATACCACGCCCGCCACGAAGAGCAGGCAGGCGACGCCGAGCAGACCCCGGATCGGGAGGCTCTGCCGGCCGATCCAGCTGGTCCACGCCTTCACGTGGCGCTTGGTGAACTCGAGCAGGTGCTTGGCCCAGGCGAACTCGATCGCCCAGATCGCGAGGCCGAGTATGACGATCCCCCAGCCGGGGCCGGGGAATGGGATCAGGATGATGCCGAGGGCGATGACCAGGCCGCCGAGGACGCCAATACCGATCTTGAGGGCGAGCCGGCCGGTCGGCGTTGCTCTGATCTTGTTCAAAACACCCATTGGTGCTGGATCTTCGTCCGCTTTTGCACCCATTTCATCCCCCAGTGTCCCGGAGCCCCGTCACTACCCGGGAGGAATGGACGTTACCGGAGTAAGTCAACTGCTGGACCACCCGACGCCGGGCGGAACCGGGTACTCGCGCAGAACAGGACAAGATATCGCTTTACGTCTTGTGCGAGGAGCTTTTCGGAACCGTCTTCCCACTACTGGGTGAGATCAGCGTATGGCGGAGCGTAATGACAGGGATCACCTGAGTATGGGAAACGCGGGGTTCACCAGCCTCGCAGCGGTGCCGGGGGGAGTTCGTCCATGAGTACCATTCGTCCAACGACCGTCGAGGTCGAGACCTCGCTGCGGCTCGTAGCGCCTGACGCCACGGCTCTGCCCGTGCGCGCCAGCCTCCGTTACGACCCAGCAGACCCGTATGCGGTCCACGTGTTGTTCCATGCGGAATCAGCCGGTGGGGAAGCCGTGAGCTGGTCCTTTGCACGCGAACTGCTCGTGACCGGGCTTGATGAGCCCGCGGGCATCGGCGACGTCCGGGTGTGGCCGTGGGCCACGCCCCGGGGGGATTTCGTCGCCTTGGCGCTGTCGTCTCCGGACGGCAACGCGCTGTTCGAAGTACCCCGCAGTGTCCTCGTCCGGTTCCTCCGGCGCACCTATGTCGTGGTGCCGCGCGGCCGGGAATCGGAGCATCTGGACGTGGACGCGGCGGTCAACCGGCTACTCGCCGGGAGATAAGCAGCGGCAAGTGAAAGGACGACCCGCGCGGACACTGCCGGTCCGCGCGGGTCGTCCTTTTTCGTGGAGAAACTTCGTGGTGAAACTTCGGGGCGAAACAAGGCGCCGAACAAATAGGCAATAAACGGACATCGGGCTCGATTTTGCGACACATTCCCGTCAACCAGCGTTTTGCCAGGTGCGCGGCCGGTCGTCGGCGGTTACCGTCGGCCCGATGACCTCTACCGGCACGCGCCTCGCGAGCCCACTCACCCCACCGGGGTGGGCGGGCGTAGCGACCTGCGCACTCGGCGAGGTCGAGCCGACCGGCCCGTGGCGCCCGCCCTTCCACGCCCTGCTGCTGGCCACCGCCGGGCACGGCACGATCGAGGTCGATTTCGCCGCGCAGCTCTGCCGGCCGGGCACCCTGCTCTGGATCCGGCCGGGCCAGGCGCTGCGGATCGGCGCGACCGGGCTGGCCGCCTCGGTGGTCACCTTCGACGGCCGGGTCGCCGGCGCCACCGACCACCTGGCCGAGAACGCCCCGGACCGCTGGCAGCTGGAGGGTGAGGACGAGGACGCGGTGATCAGCGAGTTCGCCCAGCTCGCGGTGGACTGCGAGCGGCACCGGACCGGGCCGGTCGCCGCCGACCTGCTGCGCCACCAGCTGGCCGTGCTGCTGCTGCGGATCGCCCTGCTCACCCCGCCGGCCGAGCCGCTGGGCGCGGAGGCCCGCACGTTCACCCGATTCCGGCGCCGGCTCGAGTCGGGTCACGGCCAGAGCCGCCGGGTCGAGGACTACGCCGAGGAGATGGGCTGCTCGGTGCGCACGCTGACCCGGGCCAGCCTGGCGGTCACCGGCCGCACCGCGAAGCAGGTGGTCGACGACCGGGTCGCGCTGGAGGCGCGCCGGCTGCTCGCCTGCACCCCGATGTCGGTCGCCGAGGTCGGCCGCCACCTGGGCTTCCTCGAGCCGACCAACTTCGGCCGCTTCTTCCACCGCGAGGTGGGGATGAGCCCCGGCCAGTTCCGCGCCGAGTACGCGGTGAACGGCCGCAGTGGAATACCGGTGCAGCGACGCTCCGCTGACTGAGCGTAATTCCCACAAATCCGTGGGGTATGCGCGGCGGGCAAGCGCGGGCGAGGCATGATAGGTGGGTGCAGATCTCCGCGCGCGGCGACTATGCGGTCCGGGCCGCCCTCAGCTTGGCGCAGGCCTACCCGGCGCTGATGTCCGCCCAAGCCATCGCTCAAGATCAGAACATGCCTCGCAAGTTCCTCGAGGCCGTGCTGGCCGACCTGCGCCGGGCCGGCGTGGTCCGGGCACAGCGCGGCGCCGAGGGCGGCTACACGCTGTCATCGTCCCCTCGGGACGTCACGATCGGCCAGATCCTGCGGGCGGTCGACGGCCCGCTGGCCGGCGTGCGCGGCCTCCGTCCGGAGGAGACACAGTATGAGGGCGCCGCCGAGAACCTGCCGAACCTTTGGGTGGCGGTCCGGGCCGCGGTCCGCGAGGTCGTCGACGAGGTGAGCCTGGCCGAGCTGCTCAGCGGCCGCATGCCGGCGCACGTCCGCAAGCTGACCACCCGTCCGGATGCGTGGCAGCCGCGCTGACGTTTGTGAATCGATGCCATCGGGAACCGAAGCGCCCATGGGCATCCTGTTTCGCAGCCGCAAGAAGTTCGGACCGCTGATCCTGAATTTCACGGAGCACGGCTTCTCCTCGTGGAGCATCAAGATCGGCCGCTGGTCGTGGAACTCGCGCACCCGCGCGCACCGGGTCGACCTGCCCGGCCCCTTGTCCTGGAAGCAGGACAAAAGCTAAGGCAGCGCGATCACCACGTCCCCGCCGAGCCGCCCGTGCGGCGGCCGGCGGGTGACCGCCCCCGAGTCGGCGAGCGCGTGCACCACCCGGGTCGCGTCGGCGGCGCGGTAGATCGTCTCGGTCAGCGCGAACGTCCGCAGCTCGGTCACCGTCGCCGAGCCCACCCGCCCGAGATGGGCGAGGATCTCCCGGCGCAGCGGACCCGGGTGCGGTGAGAGCGAGATGTCGATCAGATGCCGCTCCGGGTCGCCGGGGTCCCGATAGCGGACGCCCGCGAACTCGTCCACCGCCCACAGCGCCTCCTTGAACCCCTCGAGGCTCTTGCCCGACATGGTCCCGAAGGCCAGCAACTCCCCCGGCTCGTCCCCGGTCGCCAACTCCACCGCGGTGAACAGCGGCCACGCCTCGCGATACGCCTCGGCCGACACCCCGGGCGCGAGCGCCAGCAGCACCTCCGCCGGCTTCCCGGCCGTCAGGGCGGACACCGTGGCCGGGCTCGGCGGCTCGCTTGCGCTTGCCGCATCCAAAAATCCCAGCAGCGGTACGCGTACCGCACCCGCCGCCTTGAGCGCCACCTCGAGCCGCTCCTCGGTGCCGCCGGAGACCGCGTGCACGGCCAGCCCGGCCAGCTCCGGTAGGCCGGCCAGCCGTTCCGCCACCGGGGTCACGTCGTCGCCCACCAGCAGCATGGACAGCTCCCGGCCGCGTACGAAATCGGTCTGCTCGGCCAGCACCCGCGCCGCGGCCTCGGCCGACGCCCCGCCCTGCGCATCGGCGTAGCCGTGCGCGTAGATCACCCGGCGCGCGCGGTGCAGGGCGGCCGGCGCCCACGCCTCCAGATGTCTGACCAGCAGTTCCCGCTTCACCGTGGCGATCAACGTAGCGCCCTCCAACGACGACATACCTGGGTTTCTACATTGTTCTGGACGAGCCGCGCCTGCGTCAGGGTTGTACCCACGGTGTTCGACCGAGCACTATGGGACACGTGCCCCCCGCCCAGCTTGCCGAGCTCACCCAGCGCGCGCAGACATTGTCCTCCGCGGGTGATCTGGCGGGTGCTCGCCGGGTGCTCGCGGGCGTGCTCGATCAGGCCGACACCACCGACCCGCGCGCTGCCGACCCCGATCTCGCGCTCGCCGCGGCGCTGCACGCCCGCATCCTGATCGCGCTCGGCGATGCGCACGGCGCCCGGTTGTGGGCGACCTTCGCGCACGAGGCCGAGGAGCGGCTGCACGGCCCGCGCGACGAGCGCACGGTGGCCGCGGCGGCCACGCACGCCGCCGTCCTGCACCGGGTGGGCCATTATGGACGCGCCGCGCAGGTGTACGAGCGACTGGTCACCGACCTCACCGAGCTGGACGGTCCGGATTCGCCCCGGGTGCTGGCCGCCGAGGCCGACCTGGCCACCGCCGAGCACGCGGCCGGCCACTGCACCTCGGCCCGGGCCCGGCTGACCGGCGCCTGGGTGCGGCACCGGCACCGCCACGGCGACGCTTCCCCGGCCGGGATCAAGATGCTGGCCCGGCTCGGCGCGATGGAGCGCGAGTGCGCCCGCGACGGCGAGTCCGCCGAGCACCTCGCGCTGGCCCAGGAGCTGTGCGCGCGCTATCTGCCGGCCGACCATCCGCTGGTACGCCAGGTCGCGGCTCTCGCCGTCGCGCCGGCCAGCGGCCGGCACGTGTGCGGCCGGGTCGAGCAGTCGACGGGCCCCCGCACGGTCCCGTTCCCGCGCCGCCCGGCGGTCCCGGACCCGCAGAGCCCGGGGTACGCCGAGGCGCCCGAAGAACCGCCCGAAGAACCGCCCGAAGAACCGCCCGAAGAACCGACCGCCGGCAGCCCAGCGGACGACCGGATCACCGACCCCAACGGCACCGTCTACCAGCAGCCGCTCTACCTGGCCGACGTCGCCCCGGCGCCGGGCGACCTGACCGGCCGGCACGCGCGGGCCGACACGCCCCCGCCGCTGCCCGGCCATCGGTTCCCCGACTTCGGGCCGGACGGCCGGCCGCAGCCGGTCGGCACCGCCCGGGCCGCGACGCTGACCACCCCGCCCAACTCCGAACGTCTGCTGCCGGTGCGCACCGACCAGCCGCCGCCCCGGCGCCGGCAGCCGTTCCTGCTGATCGCGGTGGTGATCGCGGTGATCGCCGTGGCCGTCGCGGTGGTGGCGCTGACGCTGCCGGACGCGAACGGCGCGACCGGCGCCCAGCCCACCGTCGCGCCCACCACGGCGGCCCCGCCCCCGCCCACCGTCTCGGCCCACGCGTCGCCGACCGCGACCGGCGCGCCCGGGGCACCGACCGACGTCAAGCTGAAGGACAACCGGGACAGCGTCGCCCTGAGCTGGGTCTACCCGAAGGGCGCCGAGGGCCCGGTGCTGGTCTCCGGGGCCCGCAGCGGGCAGCCGCTGCGAGCGTTCCAGCAGCTCCCGGCCGGGACCACCGATTACATGGTGTACGGGCTGGACGACACGCAGAACTACTGCTTCACGGTCTCGGTGGCATACTCGACGGACCGGATCCCCGCCTCGGCACCGGTCTGCACACACCGATGATTCGCACCTGATTCGCAACTCGCCGTGACCTTCCCTGCTCTCCCGGCTCCCCAAACTTGTTTCGTCAGAGCCCCCTGGCAGGAAGCAGGCACGAGTGACGACGAAGGCTGCGGAGCGCGACCACGCGCTGGCGGACGACACCCCGCTCGCGGCTACCCTGCTCGAGCTGGAGAGCCGCGGGGTGGAGGCCTTTCGCACCGTACGCGCCCCGGCGCTGGAGGCGCAGCAGATCGCGCGCGAAGCCGGCGACGAGGAGGCGGTGCAACGCACCCACCTGCTGCTCGCCGACGTGCAGATGCGCGAGGGCCGGGTCGGCGAGGGCGGCCGGCTGGCGCACCAGGTGCGCGACTGGGCCGAGCAGCACGACAGCCCGTACGTGCTGGCTCGTGCGCACCGCCAGCTGTCGATCTTCTACCGGTTGGTCGGCGACGTCTCCGACGCGCTCACCCATGCGGTGCAGTCCGTCGCCCACCTGACCGACGACGTACCCCCGAAGATCCGCGCCCGGCACCTGATGACGCTGGCCGTGGGCCTGGACGACTCCGGCTCCCCGGCCGACGGCGACCGCCGCTACCGCGAGGCGCTGAAGATCGCCGAGGAGCTCGACGACCAGGACTTCATACTGCTCATCCTCAACAACATGGCCTACTCCGCGTACGAGGTCGGCGACGAGTCCGCCGCCCGCGCGCTCACCGACCGGATGCGGGCCATCATGGCGGCCACCGGCTGCCGGTTTGCCGCGAACCTGCTGGACACCGTGGCCCGGGTGGACATGATGAGCGGGCGGTACGACGCGGTCGAGACCGCGCTGGCCGGGGTCCTCGACGGCCGGGTCGTGGCCAACGAGGCCGACGCGGCCGCCGAGTGCCTGCTCACCCTCGCCGAGGCGCGCCGGCTGGCCGGCCGGTACGCGGACGCGCAGGTCGCGCTGGACCGGGCGATCTGCGAGTGCGAGGCCAACGGGCTGGCCGGGCTGCGCGCCCGCGTCCGGCAGGAGCAGGCCGCGCTGCACGCCGCCACCGGTGACTTCCGGGCGGCGTACGAGGAACATCTGCTCTTCCACACCGCCTCGTCGGCGCTGCACTCGGCGCAGCGGGAGTCCCGGGCCCGCGCCATGCAGGCGGTCTTCGAGGCGAACGAGGCCCGCCGGGCCAGCGAGCACTTCCGCGAGATGGCCCACCGGGACGCGCTGACCGGCCTGTACAACCGCCGGTACGTCAACGAGCGGCTGCCCGCCCTGATCGGCGAGGCGACCGCCACCCGGACCCCGATCTCGGTGGCGATCGCCGACCTCGACCACTTCAAGCGGATCAACGACACGCTGTCGCACGCCACCGGCGACACGGTGCTGCAGCACGTCGGCGCGCTCCTGCAGGAGGCCGCGTCCGGTCCGATCATCGCGGCCCGGATGGGTGGCGAGGAGTTCCTGCTGATCTTCCCGGGGATCGACGCCGTCGAGGCCACCCGCCGCTGCGAGCTGCTCCGGCTGCGGATCCGCACGCACGGCTGGCAGCCGGTGACCGGGGCGCTCCCGGTGACCTCCAGCATCGGCGTGACCACCGCGCCGGACGGGCGGGCGACGGTCTCCGCGCTGCTGTCGCAGGCCGACCGCAATCTGTACGCTGCGAAGCGAGCCGGCCGCGACCGCGTGGTAGCCGACCAGGCGTAGTTTTGGCCGCCGGGGCGGAGGGAACTGCCCTGCCGTGGTGAATCGCTGGCATGCGATGACCGTGGCCCTGGTCGCGGCCTTCATGACGCTGCTCGACGTCAGCATCGTGAACGTCGCGCTCCCCTCGATCCGCAACGACCTGAACCTGAGCTCGGGCGAGCTGCAATGGGTGCTGTCCGGCTACGCGCTGACCTTCGGCCTGCTGCTGGTCCCCGCCGGCCGGTTCGGCGACGCCCGCGGCCGGCGCGATGTCTTCATCGCCGGCCTGGCGATCTTCACGCTGGCCAGTGCCGCCGCCGGCCTGGCCACCGGCGCGCTGTGGCTGGTCGTCGCCCGGCTCGTCCAGGGCGCCGCGGCCGGTGTGGTCAACCCGCAGGTCTCCGGCCTGGTCCAGCAGTTGTTCGCACCGGCCGAGCGGGGCCGCCCGTTCGGCCTGCTGGGCGCCACGATCGGCATCTCTACGGCGATCGGCCCGCTGCTCGGCGGCCTGCTGATCCAGGTCTTCGGCGCGGCCGAGGGCTGGCGCTGGATCTTCTACATCAACGTGCCGATCGGCATCGCCGCGATCGTGCTCGGCTTCCGGTGGATCCCCAAGCGCCCCCGCGAGCAGCGGCAGCAGGAAAGCCTCGACCCGGTCGGCGTGCTGCTGCTCGGTTTGGGCGTGGTGCTGCTGCTTCTGCCGCTGGTTCAGGAGCGCGAGTGGCACGGCTCGGCGAAGTGGCTGCTCGCGGTGGCCGGGGCGGTGGTGCTGGCGGTTTTCGTCGGCTGGGAGCGCTATTACGGCCGGCGGCGGACGGCGCTGGTCGACCTGTCGCTGTTCCGGGTCCGGTCGTACGGGTTGGGCGCGCTGGTCGGCATGCTCTACTTCGGCGGGTTCACCTCGATCTTCTTCACGTACACGCTGCTGCTGCAGAGCGGGCTGCACTACTCGGCGCTGGCGGCGGGCCTGGCGATCACGCCGTTCGCGCTCGGCTCCGCGGCCGGCTCGGCGATCGGCGGCCGCTTGGTCAACCGGTACGGGCGCCCGCTGGTGGTGACCGGCCTGATCCTGGTCATCGGCGGGCTGGCGGCGGTCGTGCTGGCGTTGCATTTCGTGCCCGGGCACGGGGCCGGGTGGGCCACCGCGCTGCCGTTCCTGGTCGCCGGCGTAGGCAGCGGTTTCGTGATCGCACCGAACCAGACACTCACCCTCGCCGAGGTTCCGGTACGCCGAGCCGGCAGCGCGGGCGCGGTGCTGCAGACCGGCCAGCGAATCGGCACGGCGGTCGGGATCGCGGCCGTCGGCTCGATGTTCTTCAACCGGCTCGCCTACCACCACGGAAGCTGGGACCTGGCCTTCCGCGACTCCCTCTGGGTGACGATCGGCTTCGTCGTCTGCGCCCTGCTCGCCGCAACGGTCGACGTGGCCGCCCCACACCGCGAGCGGGTCGCCGCCTGAAGCCGGCCGGGGCCGGAACGCCCGGCCGCCGGGAGGTCACTCCCACCGTCATGGCCCGGGGCCATCCATGGCTTCCTGTCCCTGTGGGCAGGTCTATGGTGGCGTCCCTATCGGGGTCGGAGCCCGGCCAGATTCTGAAGGCCTACGACCGCCGCCACGCAACGGACAAGGTTTCTAAGCGTGATCGCCCCCGGGCAAGTACCGTGGGCCGGACGTTGCCGCATGCATACCGCTGCCTTGTCTCCGGTGATCCGTTTCCATGCCACCTGACCGGTTCGGGCGTGGCCCGGACGGCTTGTGACCTGGCCGCCCGGCGCGCCCACCGCAGAGTGGGTCCGGGAGTCTCGATCTGGCTGGCGCGCTAGGGCGAGGCACGGCTCAGGAACGCAGCTCCGTCAAGGTCGCGCCGGCGACGATGCGTGCGATGTTTCCGTCGTGGTCGCGACCGGCCAGTCGCCGGGCGAGGTCGTCCAAGTCGGTCAGGTCGCCATATCTCGCCCGTAGGAGCGCCCGCATTCCGTCGACGCGACCCTGCTCCAGGCCTTGCTCTCGGTTTTCGCGGGCGATTTCGCGGCCCGTCTCCGTCTGCCTGAGAACGTCGGTCATGCCTCTCCTTCGCAATGCGTCGAGAACCTGGGCCGCCAGCGAACCTCCCACGAGCATACCCAGCTCGATCTGGACCAGCTGTTCCTCGAGTGCACTGGTTGCGGCGATCCGATCGGCGACCCGTTCCGCGAGATCGGGTGGCGGTTTCTGGGACCACAACGCGAGCGGCGCCAACGGGCTGGCCAGGAGCATCCCGGGGTCCAGGTCGTCGGGTACGTTGACCGACCGGTAGTCGAGCCGGGCCCGGTCGCGGGTGAAACGGCCCGGGTATCCCCCACCCAGTGGCCAGAGCACAACCTGGTGGATGCGGTGCTCCGCGCGGCGGTACTTGAGCGCCAGGGCCGCCCAGTAGGCCACCATCCGCTCCTGGAAGTCCTCGGTGCGCTGAACCTGGACCTCGACATGGTAAATGTCGGCGGGCATCCCGTCGTCACGCCGGACCAGGAACACCTTGTCGCGCTGGCGGCTACGTTGCCGCGGCTGCTCGGTCGGCCCATCGAGGACCACCGCCCGCCCGTCAAGTCGTGCGCCGCACAACAGGTGCAGCGCGTCGCGGGGGTGGGCCTCCAGCAATGCCTTGTACAAGCCGTCGAAGTCGCGCGCCGGCACCGGCCGCGTAGACGCAGGATCGGACGGTGCGCTGTCGGTCATGATTGCTCCTTCCACGCCTGCCATCGGCGCGAAGGACAGCTTCCCGTACGGCACGACTACTAGTCAAGAGACACGTTGTCGACCGCCCAGGAGTGCGGCATCTCGAGCCTCTTCGGTGAGCGCGTGCGTCATGCGAACCGCTCCGCCGCGCTCGTCGGCCAGATCGCCGCGATCTGCCGATCCCAGGCCGCGACCCTCGCCACCCGCAACACCAACGACTTCATCGACACCGGCATCTCGCTCCTCGATCCGCGGCAGGAGATAACCGCGTGACGCCACCAGCTCGATTGCAGGAAGCACACCACTCGCTCGGCCCAGCGAGGGCGTGGTTCGCGCAATGCCTCAACTGACCTCCACTCCCGCGCAGGCCAGCTAAAGGGTGGACCGAACGTTGCACCATGCGAACCGCTCTGCCGTGGTTTCGGGGATCCCTATGTCGGTTCGTTCGCTGAATACTCGGTGTGTGCGAGCGGTCAGGTGACCCGGCGTCGGCTGCCTCAACGGCGGACCGCCAGGCTCGCGGATCAAGGTGGCGTCGTCGCGACCGCTGGCCGTGCTGGTCAGGCAGGGGCGGGCACGCCCTCAAGGAGGACGACCGGAAACACCCGGTTGGTGTTCTGCTCGTAGGCGGAGGTGCCGTCGGAGACCCTGCGGTAGAGCCGTTCGCGCTCCTCGCCTGTCGTAACGACGGCTCGGGCCCGGTAGGAGCCGTCGCCGAGCTCGACCGTCACTGCCGGATTGGCTCGCAGGTTGTGGAACCAGGACGGATGCTTGGGCGCGCCCGCCTTGGACGCGACCACGAACACGCGGCCTCTGTCGTCGATGCCGAAACCGAGTGGCACGGTCGTTTGCCGTCCTGTCCGCGCTCCGGTGGTGGTCAGCAGCAGGATCGGGAACGGCGGCCGGCTGACCGTGCCGTGATTCGCGCGGAACTCGCTGATGACACCCTGGTTGTAGGTCCGGAACTCCTCGTCGGACGGGACGGCGGGCATCTTTCCTCCGTTTCTGACGATCTTCGGGTGGCCGGATCCTGGCCGTTTCCGAGGATCGACGTCTCTGGGATACAGACCGCCGAGGCGCCCGAAAGGAATCGCTCCTCCCGGCGACCCTGAGCGGCGTGACACCAAGATCAGGTGCGTTGTTGTCGGCCTGACCGAGCATTTGCCGCCACGGTGGCCGTGACGCTGAGTCAACGGGGCAACGCGCTTCTCGACGGCTACCCACCGATTGCCGGCCGGGCCGACCCCGGCGCCGCTTCGAGGTCATACTGGCCGACAAGGGCTACAGCAGCGAGAAATTCCGCCAGGCTTGCCGCCGAGCGTGGCACCTCGCCGATCGCCGCCGCCGACGTGGTCACGCCGCGAACCGATCATCCCGAAGCCGAAGTCGCCAGGCATCAAGGGCCTGGACAAGTTGCGCAACGTCGTCGAGCAGACCGCGGGCCCTGGGTCGCCCTCAGGTCAGTGCCGGGGGTCGAACGTTGCACCATGCCCACCGTCCACGATCGTCCTTGACGTTCCCTGCCAGTGCACTTTGGCAAGCTGGCGTCAGGGTGACGGTGAGGATGAGGTGCCGGCCTCATAGAACCTGGAGGCGAACGACCGTGCCCCCAGCGGCAGACGCGGCTTCAGGTTGTCCCGGTTACCTACCGTTCAGATGACATCTCAACTAGGGGGCGGCATGAACGTCACAATGCAACTCCTTCCGCTGTTGGGCGTGGTCATCGGCGGAGGAATGGCCTTCGTGAGCACTGGCATGATTGAGCGGTCCCGGTGGCAGCGCCAACAAGGCGTCCGGTGGGATGATCGCAGGCTCGATGCATACATCGGTTATGTCGCCACGATCAAACGCAATTCAACGGCGGTAGCTGAACTGCTGGCGCGCACCGGGATCGCAAAAACGATCAAGTCAGTGGCTGGAGACGTCGCGCTAGAAGAGCTCAGTTACGCTGAAGCTGCTCGTTCCGTAGCATTCGAAGGCGTTCTCATGCTGGGAGACAGCCAAACGATCGACGCGGGAGTCGTTCTTAATCGCCAGGTTTGGCGGATGCAACAAATGGCTCGTGGCGAGTTGCCAGTCGATGCCAGGAGGTGGCGAGACACTTTCCATGAGTATCGACGAGTTCGGATGAACTTCTATAGGGCGGCGCGGCGTAGCATGGGCGTACCTTCTGCTGAAATGCCGACCACTTCGGCCTGGCTTGAGTCGTTGGTAGGAGAGGGCGCCGATGGGCGCAGGAATAGACTGCACGAGACCCGAATAGATCCCAAGCCCAAGCCGGGGCTCTCAAATTCACGACGGGTCGTCTAGCGCAACGCCGCTCGCCATCATGCCCCGCCACGGCAGTTGACCAGCGCACAGCCACAACCGATACGCCTCGGAGCGACCACCGGACCGTGGGGTCTGGGGGCCGCCCCCAGACCAGTACCGTGGACCGGACGTGGCACAACCCGAACCGCATTCACGCTGTTCAGGGCCCGATCGTGACACTGCCAGCCGTACGCCGACGCCTGCCCTGAACCGCTAACCGATGGTCAACCGCTGCAGCGCCGCTATGGAGATCCGACCCACGAACAGCGTCGCCGCTGCGGCCCCGGCCACCGCTGGTGGATCATGACAATCAAGAAGCAGTGACCGCCCGCTGTCGATCTCCCACCAACAAAGGTGCCAGCCTCGGACCTCACGCTACCGCGACGGGCATGCGGCGCCGACTCACGCCGACTCGTTGGGTTTCGCGCCGGCGGAGAGACTCCACGACCGTGGCAATTACGTCGCGTGACGGCTGGCGCGGCCGGGATATCTCTGGTCAAATCACCCTTTTGCCAATGATAGTGCATGTAGTACGCATCTCAGGTCTCCTAGGGGCGTCGCCGATGAAGTCCGTCATGAAGTTACATGCCTTATCGGCGAGCCAGGAGGAATGACCTCCGGAGGAAGGTGTTCGTTGCTCGTTGCGGGTGTCTGATCCTGGAGGGCGATATCTTGTACAGGAAAGGTCTGATATCGCGTTAAACCATCGCGGTGGGCGCGTTCCTTCGTTCCGCCGGACAGGCCCCGTACGGGTGCCTCTCCGGCGGCTCATTTGGCGAGGCGCTCAGTCACGCTGCCGTTCGCGGTTGCTGTTTCGTTGCGACCGTAGCCGAACGGCAGCGGCGAGGTTGATAGCGGAGGTGGCCAGGCTTGCCAGTGCACCTACGGCCGTGGCGACGCCGATCAGGGTATTCATCTGCGCAGGTCCCATCGCTGGTTGGTGGTCCAGAGCAGGCGCTCCGTGTTTGTGCTGACAGCGTGTGATCCGGCGGGAGATGCGACTGTGCGCTGCCGTGTGCTATTCGGTGAGCGCTACGAATGGCGGGGTGGCGCGACCGATCACGAGCGGGACAGGGCACACTAGGCGCACGGTCACCGCACACACCGCCAGATTTGTGATCACAGAAGGGTTGCCGGACGAGATGGGATCGAGCCGCGCAGGACGAGGCAAGTCGATCAATCGGCAGGCGTGGCCGGAATCCGGGGTACGGCGTGACTGGCTGATTTACTGCGACCGGGTCCACCGGGCCAACGGCTTGCCCAGCTTGCGTAGCCTGGCCGCGGCGATGGGTCTGACCTCAGCAAGTCGGGTCGGTGAGATGCTGCGGGGTCTGGCATTGCCGGCCGATGAGGCTCAGGCGCGGGCGTTGCTGGAGGCTCTGGGTGCGGTGGGTGCGGAGACTGAGCGGGGGGTCCGCCGATACCTGGCGGTTCGCACTGAACAGGATGGGGCCGCGCGGGATACGGACGGGCTGGGGTCGTCGTTGGAATCCCGCGACGTCGAACCGATCGGTGAAATCGCGCAGCGCGAACCCGCTTCGCACACTCTTAAGACCTGGCAGCAGCCTACCGACCCACCGCCGATCCTCGGAACGCTGCCCTACCCGCCGCTGCCAGTCGAACACAGGAAGCCGCCGGGCGCGATGGCGCGCTGGGCGATGAACGGTGGCATCAGGTGGTACCTGCCGCTCTGCTTGCTGTTCATCGGCTGCCCTCCGATCGGCGTGGGCTTATGCGCCCTCGTATTCATTCAGACCTCTCTGGCCGACCGCAGTCACAACGGCCGGAATGCCGCTCTGATCGGCAGCGGCATCGGCTTAGGGGTTGGCGCCCTCTATCTCAGTTCGCTGCTTGTTAGCACCCACTGACTACTCGCCCAAGGACGTTCGCCTCGTTCTCGACCTAGCGTTACGCCGTCCCCACCGATGCTTCTCGTCGTCAGTGTCATTGTTCGCATTGTTCTGCCGCAATTCGTTCGCTACGCAACGACGCAGCCGCTTCGTCGGCGAGCCCACTTGCTGATGAAGCGGGATCGGGCACCGTCTCGGGCTAGGACTGGGCCTTTCGCTCCGGAGACGCTTCATTCAGGCGGTGCTGCTCGCGGCCGGCTTCCTTTAGAAACGCTGTGATGATTGGCAGCGGCAGACTGCTGTTTGTCAGCACGACCTCGGCCTTGCTGGCGTCGGATGGAAAGAACAGGACCGTCATAAGCGCCGGGCCCACTTCACCGTCCACCAGCTCGGCTAGTTCGAGTGCTGGACCGTCGTGCCGTATCGCGTCGTGGTAGGCCAGAGTCTGGAACCGTCGATCGCCGTGCTCGAGGGAGGTCACCAACAGACTCTCGCATGACCGCGTTGATCATTGGACACCCGGATTTGGCCGCGATCCGCATGCTGGCTACGCGTGTCACGATAACGGTCAGTAGTCGCGAGGGGAGGCGCCTGTTGGGGCCAGCTGAGACCGTCACACCGTCTGTGGGGACGACGCTGGCGGGGCCAGGTGCACCGTCTCGGTGGGCCGAGCGAGACCGTCAGAATCATTCTACGAGGCCGCTCTGGGAAATTGCGGCCGCTCTGCGCTGGCTCCGCGATGTCGTTGAGGCCCAGGCCCCGTGGTGCCGGACGATGCCGTGCCGGCGTTCGAGAACGAGTTGGGGCCCCGCGCCGACCGCGACCGGCAGCTCACCTCGTACGCCCGGAGCGCCGCGACGCGTTCCCGCCGCCCGGCCAAACCTCTACCGACCGGCGCCGCTGGCGTGAGCTGGTCGCGTTCCTCGAGGAGATGCGGGTCGGCTGAGCGCGCCCAGCCTGGCGATATCCGCGCCGACGGTCAAAACGCGTCTTGACGACCATCGATGGCTCGGTCAAGGTCGGACGATGCCGCACCGTCCGCGAAGGACTGCCCTCGCGATCGTCCTCACGGCGTCGCTCACCGGGGTCGGGATCATCTCCGGCCACGCCGCCCTGGGCAGCGCCCCGCCCGGTCTCGTGCTGGGCCTCACGACCGTCCCCACGTCCCCGCCCACCGCCACGGTGGCAGCGTCCCCGACGGTGCCCCTCCCGCCGACATCCTCCGTGTCGTCGTCCCCCGGTCCGGCCGCGCCCAGGAATGTGGCCGTGGTGGCCCACGCCACCTCGCTCACCGTGACCTGGACCGCGTCGAGCGGGGCGATCGACCACTACGACCTTTATTACTTGCAGTCGTTCAGCGACAACTACTACTTCAAGTCGTCCGGCAATGTCACGTCGACCACCCTGACCAGCAACGTCACCCCCAGAACGCAGTACCGGGTGCTGATCGCCGCGGTCGACGTGGCCGGTCTCCGGTCGCCGATGTCGGAGCAGGTCAACGTCGTCACACCGGCGTCCGACACCGCACCCGATCAGACACCGCCGACCTCGCCGAAAGATCTGAAGGTGGCCGAGTACCCGGAAACCGGCGCGGTCCGGCTGTCCTGGTCCCCTTCGACCGACGACGTGGGCGTCACCGGCTACATCATCTATTCGGCCTACGACGACAGCGCATCGCGAATAATCGCTCCTACGCAGCTCACGACGTTCACTGTGTCGCTCGGCCGGACCGGACCGAACGGCGAGCCGCATGACGAGTTCTTCGTCCGGGCCACTGACGCGGCCGGCAACGTGTCGCTCGCCTCCGCCTCGTTGTTGGTCCGGCCGTCCGGCTCGTCGTCGCCCGGTCCGCCGAGTTCGGAGCCGGCCAGTTCACCGCCCCCGCCGACGTGCGCGATCACTTACCACCCGTTGTCGACCTGGGCGGACGGCTTCGTCGCCGAGGTGACCGTGACCAATCGGGGGACGAGTACGTTGACCGACTGGACCGCCACCTTCCATTTCGGCGGTGACCAGCAGATCGCCACCAGCTGGAACGGGGCATTCCGGCAGTCCGGCGCCGACGTGGCGCTAGGGCCGCCGGACTGGAACCGCAGCGTGGCCCCGGGGAGGGCCGCCACCGTCGGCCTGTTCGGCTCGTACCGGACCAGCGCGGCGGCGCCGTCGGTATTCGCCGTCAACGGCAAGCCCTGCCAGGACTTCTGAACCGCTCGGCGCGTCCGGACGCGTTCCTGCCCGACCTGGCCAAGGCGTTGAACACCCTCTCGGTCCGGTTGGGTGAGCTGGGCCGGCGGGAGGGGGCCTGGCCGCGATCGAGGAAGCCGTCACGGTCTACCGGCGGCTGGCCGCGCGATGGCCCGAGATCTACCAACTTGCTCTCGACCGCTCGTTGGCCGGTCGGGGCCGGCTGAAAGCCATCTCGATGACAACCCATCAGGGGGATTCGCGTCATAACAATCGTTGTTCGACACCCACCGCCTGCCGTGAGCGTCGTATCATCGCGCGGCTCCTAGCCTCCCACCACCGACCTTGCTTGATCGCGTTCCTGGTCATGGCGGATAGAGTGCGGCGCAAGCTCAGCCAGGCGGCGCGGCTACTCGATGTAGCGTCCGCCGATACCGCGTCGGACGCCGCCCCCCGGAGCGCCGTGTGAGGGCAGCGTGCACGTGCCGGGTCAACCCGGAGAGATAGTTGGCTACTCGCGCCAGCGTGCTCCAAAGTGGTCCAAGGCGTCGATGACTACGTCGCCGACGCCTCGGCCGGTGCCGTGGCCGGCGTCGTCGATCAGTTCCAATCTCGTGTCGGGCCAAACCTTGGACAGTCGCCAGGGGATATCGACGGGGCTGCCGAGGTCGAGCCGGCCGTGGACGAGCACACCGGGAATGCCGACAAGTCGGTGTGCACCCGCCATCAGCTCACCGTCGGCGAACCAGCCGTCATGCGCCCAATAGTGGGTGACGAGGCGGGTGAAGGTCATCCGGAACATCGGGTTCTCGTACCGCGGATCGGGCCGGCTGCCGGGCAGATTGGAGACCAGCGCGTTCTCCCAGGCGCACCAGGCCCGCGCGGCCCGATCCCGCACGGCCGGCTCGGGATCGGCAAGCAGCCGGGCGTACGCGGCGGGCAAGTTGCCGTCGCGTTCGGCCACTGGCACCGCGTCGCGGAACCGCTGCCACTGCTCGGGGAAAATCCGTCCGAGGTCGCGGGTGAGCCACCGATGCTCGGCAGCAGTACTCGTAACGACGCTGAACAGCACCATCTCGGTGACCCGGTCGGGGTGCCGTTCGGCGTAGCCGAGGCCGAGCGCGCTGCCCCACGACCCGCCCAGCAGCAACCATCGGTCGATCTTCAGGTGCGTCCGCAGCTTTTCGATGTCGGCCAGCAGATGCGGGGTGGTGTTGGTCGACAGGTCAGTACGCACGTTGCCCGCGTCAGGTGTGCTGCGTCCGCAGCCGCGCTGGTCGAACAGGACCACCCGGTATACCGCCGGGTCGAAGAACCGCCGCCAGTAGGCGCCGGCTCCCGAGCCGGGCCCACCGTGCAGCACCAGGGCGGGCTTGCCGAGCGGATTGCCGCAGCTCTCCCAATAGACTAGGTGGCCGTCTCCGACGTCGAGCCTGCCGTGCGCGAACGGTTCGTTCTCCGGATACAGTCGGCTCACTCCGGTGATCCAACCGTTCTGCCGTTTGCCGCGCACTCCATTTCCGCCTCCGGAGGTTCGGCCGCCACGTCCTCTCACTGGGCATAAGCTTGCCGGGCTCGGCCTGGCACCTGACTGCCTATGCAGCGGGAAGGTCGTCGAGCGTCCACAGATGGATGCGGCGTTCGTCATCCAACGCGGCCAGCAAGTCGCTGGCCGGGCAGATGGCCAACGGACCGTCTTGGGCAGGGACGGGAATTCCGAGTGGAGTCGCGTCCAGGGCTGACCATAGTCTTATCTCGCCTCCGGCGGTGACCAGCAACGACCCGTCTCGATTGAAGACCAGGCCGGCAATCCGCTTCGAGTGGCCGCCAATCGGTTCGCCGACCTGCTGGAAGTCATTGACGTTCCAGATCCTCGCAGTTTGACCGCCGGCTGCGGCCAACAGCCGCCCGTCAGGGCTAAAGGCCACGCTCCAAACTCCGTCGGCGTCGGCGGGAAGCGGTTCACCGACCGGCGACCAGGTAACAGGATCCCAAAGGCGTACGGTTCGATCACCGCCGGTTGCCAGATATCTGCCGTCCGGGCTGAAGGCCACGGCGCGAATCATGCCTCTATGTGCCTCGATTGGCTGGCTGGCGGGCATACCTGTGGTGGTGTCCCACAGTTTGACGGCCCAATCGTGGGTACCACCGGCGAGCAAGCGACTGTCGACACTGAACGCCAATCCGTAGACGGTGCTTGGGCTCGTATCGATAGGAGCGCCAATCAGCCGGCCGCTGGCGGGATCCCACAGACGTATGGTCTGGTCTCCGGCAGCGCTCGCGAGCGAGCGGCCATCAGGGCTGAACGCAACCGCGTGCACCGCGCCGGAGTGTCCGACAAGTAGCTGGCCGGGCTCGCCGGTACGTGGATTCCAGAGCCGGATTACGTCGTCGTAGCCGCCGCTGGCCAGGAGCTCGCCGCCGTGGTGAAAGGCGAGCGAGGCAACATGACCAGTATGTCCGGTGAGCAGGAAACCGGATGGGTGCAAAGCGGCGAAGCGGTGCGGCCTCGCAGGACTCGCGCCGCGCTGGGGCTTGTCGAGCTGCCGGCGAAGACTGTCAATCTCCGCCCGGACGCGGGCGTGGTCCTCGGCCAGTTCCTGAATGCGACGCAAAACTGCGGTTTCCGCATCGGCGGGGAGATCAGGTGTACCGACGCCTTTTGACGATAGATAGCGCTGCTCGGCGGCGGCTTCCCAGGCTCGCAACCATGCCCCGACCGGCTCGCCCGAGGGGACACCGCAAGCCTCGACGAACCATGCGACGAAGCTTCGACCCGGGGGCCGCTTCCCGGCTAATACCTCCGAGATCGTAGCCCGCTTCAATACGACTTCGTGACGGCCGACCCGTCGCTGCTTCGTTGCCCACGCCTCCAACTGGCGTAGCGACGGCTTCCCTGCGCGGATGTGGAGGCGGCGGAGAAGGGCCACCAGGTCCGCCATGGTGGCAACCGCGGCGGGATCCACTCGGCCGTAATCCATCTCTGCCGACCCTCTCGGGCGTCCGCTACCGTCCGAATCCGTCTGTGATCAGAGAGTAACATCGATGTCTTTGTCACGGCGAGTCGTGCGAACCCGTCGAGATGCCCGCCACTCGCGTCCGTCGTCGTCCGGTTACCACCGGGTTTGGCCGGGCTTGGCTGCAGACCTCGCCAGACGCCCGCCGGCCATTGCTTCATGGAGGTCACCGGCCACGTCCGTAACCATCAAGGAGGTCCCCGTGACCGCCGTTCTCCTGACCGTCAGTGCATCACTGTCTCTGCTCACCGCTGGGCTGCAACTCGGTGCGGCCATTGCCGCCCGCGCGGGCGCGAAGGCCAAGGCCGAGGGAACCTGATGGCCGAGCCGCGTTCACCAGTCGAGGAGCGACGCCACCACCACCCGCTCGCCGCCACCGAATCGACCCGGTATCCGTGTGCCTTTCGCGTCACAGCCGACACCCCTAGATCGACGCCAACAACGCGCGAACAGCGATCCAAGCCCTGTCGCCACCTGGCAACACCTAACCGCGCAGCTCAGCTGCCATGTCTTAACGCCGGATGACGCCGGAGGAACCGCCTGTCCGGGTCTGACAGGCGGTTCGGGTACCGCCAACTCGCGGGGCGGACGTTGCACCATGCGAACCGTCCAGCCGTTGTTGCCGGTGAGCCGCTGCCAGGGTGCTTGATCAGCTCACGAGATCAGCGGAAACCGCAACGACCCGCCTTCCGGTAGGTCGCCGTCCAACCCCCTGCTGGCGGATCTGACGCGGGTTGATCCGGCGGGCCGGGCGGGCCAGCCGATCTCGATGCGCCAAGGAAACAGCCCGCGCGGGCAGTTGGAACGCGCGCGAAAGGGCGGCGGAACGCGGAATCTTTGCGCGCGAGACACGGAATCTAGAGCCTGCAAGATACGGAAGTTTTGGCTTGCAGATGCGGAAGAAGATAGCCTGGCAGTCGTGGACGTATCTCTTACTGGCATCGCTCCACGCCAGCTGACCGCCGTGTTGACTCGCCGCCTGGCCGAGGAGCCGGCGCTCGTTCTGAACGGTCCGCGAACCGTCGGCAAGAGCACCCTTCTCCAGGCCCTCGCCGACCGCCTCGGACGCCGCGTCGTCGACTGCGACGATCCCGCCACCCGAGCCGCGGTTCGCGCCGATCCCGGGCGATTCGTCAGTGGTCCCGGCCCGATCCTGATCGACGAGTACCAGCATGTTCCGGACCTTCTCAGTGCGGTCAAGGCCGAGTTGAACCGAGATCTCAGTCCGGGACGATTCGTCCTGGCCGGATCGACGCGTTACACGACGCTTCCCGAGGCAGGACAGGCGTTGACCGGCCGCGTCGACATCCTGGACGTGCTGCCCCTGACGCAGACGGAGATCGACGGGGCAACCGGCGACTCCTTGATCAACAGACTGCTCGACGGCGCTGATGTGTCGCTCGGTGCCACGCCGTCCACGACGACCCGGGCCGAATACGCCCGCCGGATCACCTCCGGCGGGATGCCGGTGGCGTTGCGACGGCCCTCCGGGCGGTCCCGATCACGCTGGTTCGCGAACTACCTCGATCTTGTCATCGAGCGTGATGTGCTGGAGCTGAGCCGGATACGTCAGCGAGAGATGCTCCCCCGGCTTCTCCGCGTTCTCGCTGCCAGGTCCGGCCAGGTATTGAATATTGCCGGCGCGGCCTCGGCCTTGGGGATGGAGAAGTCCAGTGCTGAGAACTACCTCAAGCTCCTCGAGGCCGTATTCCTAGTTCTGCGGGTGCCGGCCTGGGGAACGACGCTGGGCTCTCGGGTCGCCCGCCAGCCGAAGGTCCATCTGGTCGACTCGGGTGTCATGGCGTGGCTTCTCGGCCTCACGCCGGAAAAGATCGCCACGAATGATCCGGCGGCGTTGACGGAGTACGGCCATCTGGTGGAGACCTTCACGGTCGGCGAGATCCTTCGGCAGGTGAGCTGGTCGGATGCCCCGGTCGCGGTCGGCCACTTTCGCACATCCGAGGCCCACGAGGTCGATCTGGTGCTGGAACGCGACGACGGGATGGTCTTTGCGTTCGAGATCAAAGCCGGCACGCGCGTCGACCAGGCCGACCTCGCCGGTATCAGAGCGCTTCGAGCCCGTCTCGGTGGGCGCCTCGCGACGGCCGTGGTGTTGTACACCGGTGCACTGACTTTCCGCTTCGATGACGGCACGCTGGTGCTTCCGTTGGACGCACTCTGGTCGACGACGTCACAATCAAAATGAGTGCGGTCATCGCGTACGGGAGAGGCGCAATCCAACCCGGCCCGGCGTCCGACCCCACTCAGCGCCGTCGTCGTAACGTGGGGCTGGGGTTTGCCCCTCTAGGTATGTGAAGTGGCCGAACGTGGCACCATGCGAACCGCCCGGTGATCGCTATTGGCCCGCGATTGCCAGGGAATCTGGCCAGTTCAAGGCGAGGATGACGGCAAACCCTTCCAAGAAGTGCCGGTATCGTACCTTCCATGAATCGATGGAAGGTATTCTTCTGGGTTGTCGTCAGTCTGAACGCTTTCGCCGTCGCCCTCGTCATCTCTCTGCAGACCAGGTCCGAATCATGGAGCAGAGCCGACCAAATTGGCGGTGCATTGAGTTTCCATGCAGCTTGGATAATTTCGATCGACACACTCGCTGTCGCTGCGTTGTGGCGACGGGCATACGCGCCCCCGGCTCACGTCCCCGACGCCTCTAGTGCATCCGCCGCCGAGAAGCCCCGGCTCGTCCGAGTGGGACCTTCGACCGCACGATGTTTTCGCCCGGCATTGGGCAGCTGCCTGAAGAGTGGATATGTTTTTGGAGTCATTGCTGCCACGTGCTTGGGTCTCTATGGGATCGCACTGTGGCATGTTCTCGGTCCGGAAACGCCACGCTTCTATTTCGGAACAACGTTCTTGGGTGGAGATGACACGCTCCACTTCGGGCCCACCGGAGCCGTGATCATCGGTGCAGGGGACCGAAGGAAGTTTCTGTCGAAACGCCCCGTCGGGCCACCCCGGGAAGAGCTTTCCCGGCTAACGGCACCAGACATGACAATCACGGACAAGGGGCGATCAGAAAAAGGCCTCGAACTTCGGTTCCGCACGCCTGCAGCCATCCTTCAGGCGAATCTCTGCGGTGGACGGTTGCAAAGTGGCGCTGGAGAAAGCCGCCAAGCAGACTAATGGAGCTTATGTAACGGTCAATCTCAATTCAGACGCCATCGTATGTGTGTCCCCTCATCAAACCGGCATAGCACAGATCCAGGTGCATTCCGGCCCGGTGGAGTTCCGGGTTGCCTACAGGTTCTACCCGCAGGTTCGGGACCTTGAGGCCAAGAACAGGTGAGGCCTGTCGTGTGGCCGCCAGGCTGACGACCCTGCTCGACCCTGCGCATGATGGCGCCGGAGTCGTTGCGAAGCTCGCGTTGAGTGATTTTCGTAGCGTATCGGCTCAGACACGAACCCGGCTAAGCGTGTTTGCTACGAGGTGCGACAGTCCGGCCAAGCCACGAGAATCGGCATAATTGGATCAAATCGTTGTCGCAATGCACGGGTCCGAGAACTGGGAAGCCGATGACCGTCGCCAGCCCACGCCCCGAGTGAGGTCCGTACGGAAGCGCACCCACCGCACCCGTGGGGTCTGGGGGTCGCCCCCAGGTTAGTGGAGTGGGGCGGACGGGACTCGAACCCGTGACCGACCGAGTCACGCGATCCGGTCGAGTCAGGATGGTACGAGGTCAGTCGGCATCTAGTGGTGTCGCTCGGCCCGACGATGGCCGACCTGATGAAATCAGCCGCGCCGCAGGCGTTTGCGGTCCGCGGGATGGGTGCGCGGCGGCGGCACCTGGCGGCTCGGCTTCCAGCTGTCCTGTTTCGCCGGGCGGCGCACGCCGACCCGCCGCGCCTCCAGCTGCGCCGCGAACGCCAGCCCGAGGAAGATCGCGATCCCGGTCAGGTTGGCCCACAACAGCAGCGCGATGATCGCGGTCAGCGGCCCGTACGTGGCGCCGAACCCGCCGCTCACCCGCACGTAGCCGGCCAGCAGCAGGCTTGCCAGCCACCACAGCACGGTCGTCACCACCGCGCCGAACAGCAGCCAGGACAATGCCGGCTGGTGGCGCCGCGGCGACCAGCGGAACAGCAGCCCGACCGCGACCACGATCAGGGCGAGGCTGACCGGCCAGCGCAGGATGTCCCAGAGCACGTGCAGGTGGCGCGCCGCGGGCCAATGCTTCTCGGCGGACTCGCCGAACGGGTGCCCGGCCACCAGCAGCAGGAAGCCGAAGAGCGCGGGCAGGCCGGCGACCAGCGTGAGGATCGCCGCCCGGGAGTACTTCTCGTGCGCCGGGCGATCCCGCTCGACGCCGTAGATGCGGTTCGCCCCGCGTTCGATCTGGGCCATCGCCGTGGTCAGCGCGATCAGGCCGGTGAGCAGGCCGAGAGTCAATGCGAGTTCGCCGGCGTCGCGGCTGCGGGCGCTGTCGGCGAGCAGTTCGCGGACGAGCGGCTCGCTGGCGCCCGGGGTGATCGCGCCGATGGTGTCGGCGACCACCTGGCCCGGCGTCCGGACGCCCAGGTCGGCGGCGAGACCGGCGAAGGCGATCATGAAGGGGACCACGGCGAGGCAGAGCTGGAAGGCGAACGCGCGGGCGTGGCTGAAGCCGTCGCCGTAGCGGAACCGGATGAACGCGTCGCGCACCAGCGGCCAGCCACCGTAGCGGCGCAGGGCGAGCAGGGCGTCGTCGGCCGACAGCTGGTCGCCGCTCATGTCCCGGGTTTCCGGAACGGGTTCGGTCGAGCTCACTGCGAAGCCCGGCGGGCCGCGGCCTTCACGTCGTACGCCAGATCGGGATCGCTGTCCGGAAGTGGCACGCAGAGCAGGAGCGCACGGCGCCTGATGTTGATCTTCAGGCTGCGGCCCGGCTCGATCAGGTCGCCGTCGAGCTGGCGCGGCTCGATCCGCCGGGTGTAGATCTCCACGCGCTCGGCGGTGAACGTCTCCATCAGCGGCACCCGCTCGCGCCGGCGCAGCACCGCCCAGGCCAGGCGGGCCCAGTGCGCGAGGTTGTTCGGGCTCAGGATGGCCACGTCCAGCTTGCCGTCGGCCGGATCGGCCCGGCTGAGCAGGCGCACTCCGCCCTGCAGACGGCCGACGTTCCCGACGATCACGCTGCGCGGGCGGCGCGGCATCGGCGGGCCGCCGTCCAGCACGATCCGGGCGCGCATCGGACGGTCGCGCAGGTGCTTGACGGCTCCGACCACGTACGCGGGCCAGCCCAGCCATTTTTTCGCCCGCTCCGACGTGCCGGCCAGCATCTGCGCGTCGAAGCCCATCCCGGCCATCACCGCGAAGCACATGTCGCCGGCCACGCCCACGTCGATCCGCCGCCGGCCGCCGTCCAGCGCCACCTGCACGCCGGTCGCCGGGTCGCCGGCCAGGCCGAGGTTCGCGGCGAGCAGGTTGCCGGTGCCGGCCGGCAGCACGGCCATCGCGACGTCGGTGCCGGCCAGCGCGGTCAGCACGCTCATCACCGTGCCGTCGCCGCCGCACACGAAGATCAGCTCGGCGCCCTCCGCCTTGGCCTTCTTCGCCTGACCGCGGCCGGGATCCTCGGGGGTGGTCTCGTGCCAGGCGGGTTTCGGCCAGCCGGCCGCGGCGAGACGCTGCTCGAGGGTGGCGCGCAGGTCGGCCGGCGCCTTGGCGGGATTGACCACGATAGCGCTGCGAGGACCTGTCACGCCGTCAGTGTGCCCGAGTCCCGGCGTCCCGGCGAGTCGAGGAATCATGAACGGGTGAGTGAATTGACGTACACCCCGGTGGGTGCGACGCGGACCGGTTCGCTGCCGCCCGGTTTCCGGCATTTGCACTACCGGATGCCGCTGGGTTCCGGGACCGCGCTGTACGAGCGGGCCGGTGAGGCCGTGCTCGGCTTCCGCATGCATCGGGCGACCGGGGCGCGCATCACGGCGTCGGCGCCGGAAGCGTCGCCGGGCGTGCGCCTCACCCTCGGGCTGGGCCCGCTGCACGTCCCCTGCGAGGTGGTCTGGAGCGAAAAAACCGAGGAACGGACCGGCTTCGCGTACGGCACGATGCCCGGTCACCAGGCCGCGGGCGAGGAGGCCTTCCTCGTCGAGCACGACGCCCGGGACCGGGTCTGGTTCACCGTCGTCGCGTACAGCCGGCCGGCCCGCACCCTGATGCGGCTGGGCGGCCCGTTCGCGGTCGCCTTCCAGCACACCTACGCGCGCCTGTGCGGCCGCGCGCTGAGGCGGCTGGGTACCGTGAACGGGTGAGCGCGACGTCGGTGACCTGGTGGGGTCACAGCACCGTGTGGCTGGCCGACTCCGGGATCACCCTCCTCACCGACCCGGTGCTCACCGACCGGGTCGCCCACCTGCGGCGGCTGGCCGGTCCCACGCCCACCCTTCCCGGCGCGCCCGACGCCGTGCTGCTGTCCCACCTGCACGCCGACCACTTCCACCTGGCCTCGCTCCGCCTCCTGGCCGGCGCCCCCACGCTGATCGTCCCGCGCGGCGCCCGGGCCTTCGTGGCCAAGACCCTCGGCTCCGAGTGGGCGTCCCGCTGCGTCGAGCTGGCCCCGGGCGAGGACACGAAGGTCGGCCCGCTCCGGGTGCGCGCCGTGCCCGCCGCCCACGACGGCGCCCGGGGCCCGTGGTCCCGCGACCGCGCCCTGGCCGTCGGCTTCGTCGTCGAGGGCGCCGCACGCACCTGGTACGCCGGCGACACCGGCCTGTTCGACGGGATGACCGAGATCGGCCCGCTCGACCTGGCCCTGATCCCGGTCGGCGGCTGGGGCCCCACGCTCGGCTCGCACCACCACCTCGACGCCGCCGACGGCGCCGAGGCGCTGCGCCGGGTCAAGTCCGGGTGGGCCGTCCCGATCCACTACGGCACCCTCTGGCCGATCGGCATGACCCGCTTCCGTACGCACATGTTCGATCAACCCGGCGGCCGCTTCGCCGAGCTGGCCGCCCGGTCGTCCCCGGGCACCCGGGTGCGGGTGCTGGCGCAGGGCGAGACCCTGGCCGTGGAGCGCGGCTGATGATGTCGTACCTGGGCGCGCTCGCCTGGTTGTTCGCGGTGGTCTCGTTCGGCGCGGTCATCCCGATCGTCCCCACCGGCGCCGCGGTCAGCGGCGCCGCCGCGCTGGCCTTCCACGAGCACCACCCGGTCACCATCGTGCTGGTCGTGCTCTTCGGCGCGGCCGGCGCCTACTGCGGCGACCTGGTCATGTACGGGATGTGCCGGGTCGGCGGCGAGCAGCTGGCCCGGCGCCTGCGCTGGCTGCGCGACGAGGAACACCTGGCCTCGGTGAAGACGCGCCTCGAAAAGTCACAGGTCCCGGTCCTGCTGGTGTCCCGTCTGATCCCGGGCGGCCGGGTGCCGGTGCTGCTGGCCGCCGCGTTCGTGGGGCTCTCGTGGCGCACCTTCGTGGTGGCCAACCTGCCGGCCTGCGCCCTGTGGTCGGCGGTCTACGCCGCGATCGGGGTGGCCGGCGGCTCGATCTTCCCGCGCCCGTGGCAGGGCGTGGTGGCCGCCGTGCTGGTGATCCTGATCGTCAACCAGACCATCTCCTGGATCACGAAGCGCCGCGACTCCCGCCGCGGCAGCACATCACCCTCCCAGGCGTGACCCTCCCCGGCGTGACATCGACGCCCGGGTGCAGCCGACGGCCGCGGGCTGGATGATGGGTTGATGCTCGCGCCGATGGAGGCTGTACGGCTCCTGCTCGGGCTGCGCCACCGCGGCCGGGCCGAGGACCTGCCGGCGGTGCTGGCCCGGGCTGCGCCGCTGCTGGACGCCCAGACGGCGGGGGTGCTGCTCATCGACTACGGACAGATGGAGCTCTGCCCGTTGCAGGGCACCCCGTCGGACACCGTCGAGGCGCTCCCGGTCGAGGGCACCACGGCCGGCCTGGCGTTCACCACCGCCCGCGAGACCTGGCTGCCGGACGGCGACGGCGGACGGCTCTGGCAGCCCCTGCTGCACGGCGCCGAGCGGCTGGGCGTGCTGGAGATGCGCCGCAGCGACTATCCGTCCGAGGCGGACCGCCGGGACCTGGAGGTGATCGCGGCGCTGGTGGCCGAGCTGATCGCCAGCCGGCGCTTCTACGGCGACGCCGTCGAGCACACCCGTCGGCGCCTGCCCATGCAGGTGGCCGCCGAGATCATCTGGAACCAGCTGCCGCCGCTCACGCTCGCGGTCGACGGCACGGTGCTGACCGCCGTGCTCGAGCCCTGCTACGACGTGGGCGGCGACGCCTTCGACTACGCCGCGAACGGGGACCTTCTGCACGTGGGACTGTTCGACACGGTCGGCCATGGGATCGCCGCCAGCGCGCTGACCACCCTCACGCTGAACACGTACCGCAACGCTCGCCGCTCCGGGCTCTCCCTGACCGACACCTACCGCTCGATCGACAAATGGATCCGCGCGCAGTATCCGGGGAGCTTCGTCACCGCGATGCTGGCCGAACTGGACACCGTGACCGGCGCGTACCGGCGGATCAGCGCCGGGCATCCGGTCGAGCTGCTGCTGCGCGACGGCCGCTCGATGCCGGCGCTGCCCGCCCCGACCGCGCTTCCGCTGGGGCTGGGGAACATGCTGAGCCGGCAACCGGCGGTGATCGAGCTCGCCCTGCGGCCCGGCGACACGATCGTGTTCTACACCGACGGGATCATCGAGGCCCGGGACGTCACCGGCGTGCTGTTCGGCCCGGACCGGCTCGCCGCCTTCATGCTGGACCTGCTCCGGCGCCGCACGCCGGCGCCCGAGGCCATGCGCCGACTGATCCACAACGTCATCGCGTACGAGAGCGGCGAGTTACGCGACGACGCAACAGCGGCCATGCTCCAGTGGCGGCACTGACGTGGCGGTCGAGAGGTGGCGGCACTGACTTGCCGGCCGGACGGTGGCGGCATTGACTTGGCGGCCGTAAGGAGGACTGAATTCGGCGCATGGCGGGTACGTTCCGCGGCGTGAGCGTCACCGAGAAGGTCCCGAGGAGAGCAGCCGGCCTGCATTTCGCCGAACGTAGCGTGCTCGGCCTGATCGCGGTGGTCGCCGCCGGCCTGGCGTTCGGCCTGCTGCTGGTGCTGGTGCGTTTCCACTGGCGGCCCATGCTGCGCCTCGACCAGTCCCTGGCCAACCGGCTGAACGACCTGGTCGCGCCGCATCCGCCGGCCGTGGCCGCGCTGAAGGCCGTGTCGGCGGCCGGCGGCCCGGGCTGGCTGTGGCCGCTGACCGTCGTGGTCGTCGTGCTGCTGCTGATCCGGCGGCGGGTCCGGCTGGCGATCTACCTCGCGATCACCGGCGCCGGCGCGGCGCTGCTCGACCCGTCGCTGAAGGCGCTGGTCGGGCGGGTGCGGCCGGTGGTGGCCGACCCGATCGCGTACGGGCACGGCAACAGCTTCCCGAGCGGGCACACGCTCGGCTCCACGATCGTCTACGGCGCGCTCACCCTGGTCTTCCTCGCGCTGGTCCGGCACCGCTGGCGGCGCTGGTTCGTGGCCGCGATCGCCTTGCTGGTCTTCGCGATCGGGCTGAGCCGGATCGCGCTGGGCGTGCATTTCCTCTCCGACGTGATCGGCGGGTGGCTGCTCGGCCTGGCGTGGATCAGCGTCACCGCGTACGCCTTCCGGGTCTGGCGCCGCGAGACCGGCAAGCGGGCCGCGCCGCTCGAGGAGGGACTCGAGCCGGAGGCCGCCGCCGACCTCGAGCCCGCGCCGGACGAGCAGGCGATCTTGCCGCACCCGTGGGCGAAGGGCGCCGAGATCCTGGTCGGCTGGGTGTTCACGTTCGGCGTGCTCTTCTTCCTCGGGTACGTGGTCACGCACCACACGCCGGCCTTCGACGACGCCTTCCCCCGCTGGCTCCAGACGTTCCGCAGCCCGGGGCTGGACAGGCTGAGCTGGTACTGGAGCAAGGCCGGCGACACACACGCGATCCTGGCGATCTCGCTGGTCTTCTGCCCGATCGCGCTGGCCGTGTGGCGGCAGTGGCGGCCCGTGCTGTTCGTCGTGCTGGCCATGTTCGGCGAGCTCACCCTGTTCCTGGCGAGCGCCGCCGCGGTCGGGCGCCCCAGGCCGGCCGCCGAGCATCTCGACGGCACGCTGCCCACCTCGTCGTTCCCGTCGGGGCACATCGCGGCCACCATCTGCCTGTGGACGGCGATCGCGCTGATCGCGTTCGGCCGGATCGACCGCTGGTGGCGCCGGCTGTTCCTGGTCCCGGTGGTTCTGATGCCGGCCGGCGTGGCCATCTCCCGGATGTACCGTGGCATGCATCACCCGACGGACGTGCTCGGCGCGATCCTGCTGGCCGCGTGCTGGCTGTCGGTGCTGTGGTGGACGGTCCGCCCGAACGCGGAGGTCACTCACCATGCGGCTGCTGACCTGGAACATCCTCAACGGCGGGGGCGACCGGCTGGACCGGATCGTCACGGTGATCAGGCGGGAGTCGCCCGACCTGCTCGCCCTGCAGGAGCTGCGCGGCTTCGGTCGCCGGCGCATCGCGACGCTGGCTGACTCGCTCGGCCTGACGGCGCATCTGGCGCCGTCGGTCTTCGGGCAGGCGGTCGCGGTGCTGGTGCGCCCGCCGCTGCGGATCGACCGCGCCCGGTCGGTGACCTGGCGGCTGCACCACGCCGCCGCGGCGGTCACGGTCGGCCCGCTCACCGTGGTCAGCACCCACCTCAACCCGATGTCCGGGTACCGCCGGTATCGGGAGGCGACCTGGCTGGCGGCCCGCTACCGGCGGCGCGGGCCGGTGCTGATCGCCGGCGACCTGAACGCGTGCAGCCCGTCCGACGATCCCGACCCGTCCGAGGGACGGTCCGATCCGCGGGCGATCCGCGCCTTCGAGAGGGCCGGGCTGGTCGACCTGTGGCGCCTGGCCGGCAGCGGCGACGGGTGCACGGTGCCGACCGGCGGGGGCGTCGGCGACGCGTTCCGCCCGATGCGCCTCGACTACGTCTTCGGCACCCCGGCGGTGGTTCCGCGGGTGCGGGAGGTCCGGGTGCTGCGCGGCGGCGAGATCGAGTACGCCTCGGACCACTACCCGGTGGTCGTGGAGCTCATCGCCGGGAACTCGTAGTCCGCCCAGAGCCGCCGTGAATCCAGACGAGCACCGGGCGGCGGCCGGCCGGGTCGGGCTCGGGCGTCCAGACGTTGACGGTGAGCCACTCCGAGCCGGACGAGGCGACGCCCTCCTGCGGCGCCGGCGGTCCGAACTCGGCGGCGTCGCGCACCCCGTCCCACGGCTCGGGTGGCCGCGGCGCGGCGAACCGGGCGGCGCCGAGGGGCGGGGCGGCGAACGGGATGCCGCGGAAGGCGGTCAGCCCGTCCTCGGCACGGCCCCGGACCAGGCCGGACGTCGTCCGGACGATCAATTGCCGTACTTGTCGTAGGAGACCGTCCAGTCGCCCAGGCCGTCGGTGAGCGGCAGCGCCTTCGGGCTGTTCTTGACCTGGACCACGTCGCCGATCAGGAAGTTGTGGTAGACCCACTCGGCGTCGGCCTCGCCCAGGTTGACGCAGCCGTGCGAGATGTTGGCCCGGCCCAGCTGGTGGTTCCACGGCGCCGCGTGCAGGAACTCCCCGGAGTACGAGATCCGGGTGCAGAACTTGACGTCCTCCGGGTCGTAGTAGAACGGGTTGTTCTTGTCGGTCAGCCCGTAGCTGGCCGAGCTCATGCTGTGCACCAGCTCCTTGGAGAGCACCACGTGCGGGCCGCTCTGCGTCCAGAAATGGATCTTCTGACCGTTCGCGATCGTCGTGTAGCCGCCGCGGCCGTTGCTGCACGCCATGTCGCGCACCATCTTGCCGTCGATGTAGACCTTGCAGCGGTGCGTGTTGTTGTCGCTGATCGCGATCAGCGCCCGGCCGATGGTGAAGCTGGCCGACCGGTTCGCCGAGCCGTAGACGCCCTTGCCGAAGTGCGCGCCGAGCCCGTTGACCGACACCTTGATCTCGGTGCCCTTGGCCCAGTATTTCTCCGGCCGCCAGTGCACGATCGAGTTCGACACCCAGTGGAACTTGCCGGACACCGAGGGGGTCGTCTCGACCTCGATCGCCTTCTCCGCCGCGGCCTTGTCGCTGACCGATTTGCTGAACGCGACGATGACCGGCTGACCGACCCCGTACGTGCCGCCGGACTTGAGGGCGGCCAGGCCGTTCGCCTGGAAGGTGATGTTCGCGACCGCCTTCGGCTTCAGCGTGGTGAAGGTCGACGTCTTCTGCACGGTCTCGCCGGTGCTGTCCTTGATGGACGCGGTCACCGTGTAGGTCTTCGAGTACGCCATCGTGCCGGTGGACTTCCACGACCCGTCGGACTGCACCTCGCCGCCGACCTTCTTCGACCCCGAGGCGACGGTCACCGACTCGAGGGTGCCGCCCTGGACGCTGACCAGGACCGGCTCGATCGGGGACACGTCGGTCTTGCCCGTGGCCGGGCTGACGGTCAAGGTGACCGCCGCGGCGGCGGGCGACTCGGACGCGTCACCGGGGGAATGCCACTCGCCGGCCGGGGAGGCCCCCTTCGCGCCATCGGCCTTGCCCGCGTGGGAGCACCCGGCGGCGGCTAGGCCGGCGGCCGTTCCCACGGCACCGAGGATCACCGTGCGTCGCTGAAGCATGCTCACTCAACCGGGGGGTGACGGGCCTCGCGGCCAGGTTGGGTCGATGGAGACTACTACGGATCGAGACGGATCGAGACCCCAAAAACGTTGCGTAAAGTTTCTTTGATCTCAGTACTTGAGGTACTGCCTGGTCAGTTTTGCGGTCTTTTCCACCACATTGATCCCGCCGGTCATGGACGCGTGACCATGCGAGAGCACCGCGATCGAGACGTCGGTGTCCTCGTCTGTGATCCGGCCCACCGAGTTGATGATCCAGCGGTTGTTCTCGGTCGAGCGGGGCAGCCAGCCGTTCTTCACGGTGAAGACCTCGCCGCTCAGGGCGACCGCCGGCACCCCCCAGTCCTGCTCCTTGTCGACCGTGCTCATCAACGTGTGCGCCAGTTCGCGCGAGTCCTCGTCGATCGGGCTCTTCGGGTCGACCAGTTGGGCGAGCAGCCTCACCTGATCGTCGACGGTCGTCCTGGTGAGGCCCCACGAGCTGTTGACGGTCGTCTGGGTCAGACCGAGCCGTTTGTTGCAGCTGTTGATCGCGGGGGCCTTGCCGAGTCGCTTGAACAGCGAGGTGGTGGCGTCGTTGTCGCTGAGCCGGATCATCCGCTTGGCCAGCGCCAGCTCGGTCGAGCTCAGGTCGCGGTGGTTGTCCTGCGCGGTCAGCAGCAGGCAGGCGAGCACCTGCACCTTGACCACGCTCGCGGTCTCGTACCGCTCGCCGCCGCGGAACGAGTATTTCGCGCCGGTCTTCTTGTCGAGCACCGCCACCGAGAACTCGGGCACCGTCGCCGCATACTTCTGCAGGGCCGCGTCCAGCGCCTTGGCGCGCTTGGCGCGTTCCTGCGCGGCCAGTTCCTCGGGGCTCGGCCCGGTCGGCGTCGGGGACGCCTTGCTGTTCGCCGCCTGATCGCGGAAGGACCCGGCGAGCGGCAGCACGCCGCCACCGGAGTCACCGCGCATGCCCAGGCCGACCAATGCGGCACCTCCCAGGACCCCCACAGCCGCCACCGTCAAGATCCAACTTCGCGTACGCACGGAGCCATATTGCCGCGTCCGCGCCACCGATGCCCGCCCCGGGACCGGGTGCTTATGAGATTGACAGAGACTGTCGACGGATGGAACACCTTCGCTCACCGGCAGTGAGCAAGCGACGGGGGTGCCACCCGGGCGCATGATGGTGGCATGCGCTTGAAGCTGGTGTCGCCCGCCGCGTTCGCCGACCTCGCCCGCGCCACGGTCGGACAGGTGGTGGAGACCGCCGCGGCCGCGGTGACCATCCCGATGCGGGCGGTAGCGGTGCTCGGTCAGACCGAGCTGCTGGTCAGCCGGATCACCGTGCTCGCCGACGAGGCCGAGTCCCTGATCCGCCGGGTCACCACGGTCGTGACCGACGCGGAGGGCGTGGTGGTGGAGGCGCGCGCCATCACCGCCTCGGCGACCGGCCTCACCGAGGCGGCCTCGACCGTGGTCGCCCAGGCGGGTGGGATCACCCACGCCGCGTCGGCGATCGTCGGCGAGGCCGCCGGGATCACCGACGCCGCCGCCGGGGTGGTGACCCAGGCGTCGACGCTCAGCCGGGCCGCCGAGGGCGTGATCGGCCAGGCCGGCCGCATCACCGCCGACGCCACCGCGGTGGTCCGGCAGGCCGAGTCGACCGCGGCCGATGCCACCGAGCTGGTCGACGCGTACGCCGGGACGCTGCGCAAGGGCGCCCCGCTCGCGGCGCAGTTCGTCGACGAGCTGTCCCCGGAGGAGGTCACCGCCGCGATCCGGATGGTCGACGAGCTCCCGCGGCTGCGCGAGCACCTGGTCGACGACGTGATGCCGTTGCTGGCCAAGCTCGACCAGGTCGGCCCCGACCTGCACAAGCTGCTCGAGGTCACCGAGGACCTGCGGCTGGCCATCGCCGGCATCCCCGGCCTGCGCATGCTCAAGCGGCGCGGCGAGGAGAAGAGCTGACCGTCAGGTCACACCTCGACGACCAGGCCGACCACCTCGTACGCGGCGATCTCCGGCCGCAGCCGCACCGCCGGCTCCCGGACCATCCGCAGGCCCGGCAGCGCGAACAGCTTGGTCAGGAAGATGTCGGTCTCCTGGATCGCGATGTACGCGCCCGGGCACCGGTGCGCGCCGTCGCCGAACGAGAGCACCGCTCCCCCGACGCCGTCCGGCAGCTCGCGGCCCGGGCAGACCAGTTCGGCGTCCTCGCCGACCGCGGCCGGGTCGGCGTTCGCTGCGGCCACCCCCACGTCGACCAGCGCGCCGGACGGGATCGTCACGTCGCCGACGGTCACCTCCGCGGTCGTCCAGCGGTACAGGTTGGCCACCACCGGCTCCAGCCGCAGGATCTCGTGGAGCACCGCGAACCGCTCCTGCTCCTCGCCGGCCAGGTAGCGCTGCCGCAGCCGCTCATCGGTGAACAGATGCCAGGCCGCCACCGAGATGAACTCGCGCGTGGTGATCATCCCGGCGGCCGCAAACGTGACGCACTCCCCCACGATCTCCTTGGCGTTGCAGCCCTCGTCGATCAGATGCGAGATCAGGTCGTCCCGCCGGGCCTTGCGCCGCACCGCCACCGCGGGACGCACGTCCCGCAAGTAGAACGAGCCCGCCGTGAACAGCTGGTGGAGGCCCTGCCGCATCGCCTTGAAGCCACGGGCGTCGCCGTCCGGCGCGATGGCGAAGAAACGGTCCAGCCGCTTGGCCATGCTGCCGCGGCCCTCGGTCAGGCCGACCACCTCGCCGGCCACCGCCACCGCCAGCTGGAAGGAGAGGTCGGAGAGGTCGGCCCGGCCCTTCTTGCGCAGCACCGCGCACTGCTCGTCGGCCAGCCGGTTCATCAGCCCGCGGTAGGCGGCGTCCACCCGCTTCGGGGTGAAGTACTTGGCGGTCTGCCGCCGGTGCTCACGGTGCTCGGGCCCGTCCCGGTAGAGCACCGCCAGCCGCATGCCCTTGGCGAACCGCTTGACGCCCTCGATCCCGAAGCCGGCCTGCCGGGTGTCACCGCTGCGCAGGAACTCCCGCGCGGCCCCGAAATCCTGCAGGCGCCAGACCTGATCGTCCCCCGCGTGCGCGGGACAGCCGGGGGCGAGTTCGCCGCGCTCGACCTTCCGCTCCGATTCGACAGTCGTCATTGCGCCATTCTGCGGTGCGAGGTGGAGCGAGCGGAAACGGCCCCGCCTCATTGCGGCGGAGCCGTTCCGGGTCGAAGGATCAGAAGACCGAGACGCCGTAGACGCTCAGCGGCTCCGTCACCGGCTGGAAGTACGTGACACCGCCGGAGGAGCAGTTGCCGCTGCCGCCGGAGGTCAGGCCCAGGGCCGTCGTGCCGGCGTAGAGCGAGCCGCCGCTGTCGCCCGGCTCGGCGCACACCGTGGTGCGGATCAGGCCGGTGACGGTGCCCTGGGAGTAGTTCACCGTGCTGTTCAGCGCGGTGACCCGGCCCGAGTGGATGCCGGTGGTGGAGCCGCGGCGGTTGACCGTGGCGCCGACCGCCGGGGTGCCGGCCGAGGTGATGTCCTGCGAGCCGACCGAGCCGGAGATGGTGACCGACGAGGTGGTGTAGCGGACGATGCCGTAGTCGTTGCCCGGGAAGCTGGTGCCCGCGCGGGTGCCCAGCGTCGTGGAGCCGTTCGTCCAGGTCGCGCCGATGTTGGTGCAGTGCCCGGCGGTCAGGAAGTAGTACGTCGAGCCGCTGCGGACGTTGAAGCCGAGCGAGCAGCGCGCGCCGCTGACGTAGATGGCGTCGCCGCCGGAGATCTCGACGCTCAAGCTGCCGGGGATCGACTCGAGGCGGGCCTTGTCGCCGAGCTTCGCGACGGTCGCGCGGACCGCGGCGAGCTTGGCGCCGGTGACCGTGCTGTCGACGCTGACCACGATCTGGTTGGTGGTCGGGTCGACGGCGAACGCGGTGCCGGGCGTCTTCAGGTTGGCGGTGAGGCTGTCCTGCGCGGCCGCCATCTCGGTGCCGGTGTGTGCGACAAAGCGCGGGGTGGCGCCGGCCGCGGTCACGGCGCGGGCCGTGGCGGCGTCGGTCACGTTGACCACGACCTTGCCGGTCGCGTCGAGGTACGAGCCGGCCGTCCGGCTGCCGAATTGGCTGTCGAGCTTCGAGGCTAGAGCGGAGGGCGCGAACGAGGGGTCGCCGGCCGAGGGGGCGGCCGACGCGGGTGTCGCGACGAACGCGGAGCCGACGAGCACGCAGGCGGCCAGGCCGACGATCGGTCGGCGAAGCTTCCGGGTGAGCACTTTGTTCCTCCCATGGGGGATGAGGGGCGTACTGTGCTCACGCAGTATCGACGGTTCTCAATATGAACACAATCCGGCAAGATTGTTGCCGAGATCTTCATCAATGCAGCACTGACCTGCGGAAACGGCTTGTCATACCGCGGCCATATGACCGAACCGGGATGAATTATTTCGCTCTGTCGATCAATGCACGGGCTTGGGTGCGAATCTCCGGTACTGCGGTGGTCTCCCAGCGCGCGCCGCGGCGCAGTGGGCCGATCAGCCACAGGTTGTCCCTCGCCCGGCCGTCGGCGCCGACCAGCCGGCCACCGGCGTCGATGTCCAGGCCCAGACCGTGCGGGCCGAGCCGGGCGTGGCCGTCGTCGAGCAGGCTCCGCACGAACGAGCCGGCCGCGGCGGGGAGCCGGCCCGGGCCGGCGCAGTTGACCACCGCGCCGAACCATTGCACGCCCGCCTCCAGCTCGACCAGCAGACCGCCGGCGGGCGGTGCGGTCATCGAGCGGATGCCGCCGGCGCGGACCTCGAGGCGGCCCTCCTCGCGCAGGGTGGCGACCCGGGCGCCGACCGACGGGGCCATCCGGTGCCGGTGACACTCCCAGGGCCGGGCCAGGTGACGCAGGAAGGCGTCCTGCTCGGCCGGGGTGAGATTGCCCCACAGGCGGTCGATGCTCGGACGCAGGCCGTCCACCACCGCGCGCCAGTCGCCGGTGTCGGCGGCGGCCCGGCGCACCCGCCGGACCAGGTCGCGCAGCGTGCCGGGCTCGTCCAGCGACAGGTCGGACGGCGGCGCCGCCTGATCCGTGTGCGTGAGCGGCAGCTGGCCGCGGCGGCTCACCGCGGTGATGGGCGCGTCCCGGTTGCCGTCGGCGGTCAGCGTCAGCACCACGTCGACGGCGGTGAGCCCGGCCCCGACCAGCAGGACCGGCGCGTCGGAGGGGATCGCCTCGAGCGCGCCCGGCCGCCACGGGTCGGCGAGGTAGTCGGGGTGGCCGTCCAGCGCCGCGGGCTGGGCCGCGCCGGGGTTGCCGGTGGCCACGACGATCTCGTCCACCGCAATATGACCCGATTTTTCGGTATAAATTAGACCCGGGTCGACGCGCTGCGCCCGGTCGCGGACGACCGACAGCCGATCGCCGTACGCGGCGGCGGTCCGGGCGAAGACGTCGCGCAGGTAGGAGCCGTAGACGGTCCGCGGCGCGAACGACGACGGCGCGACCCCGGCCCACCGGGCGAAGTCCGCCGGATCGTCGGGATCCGCGCTCATCGCCCCGGCCCGCGAGTTGAGCAGGTGCCACGGACGGGCCGACCCATAGGCCAGCCCGCCGCCCGGCTCGTCCGGCTCGATCAGCACGACCCGGTCGTCGCTACATCGCAGCAGCTCCCGGGTGGCCAGCACGCCCGCGCAGCCGCCACCCACCACCGCCACCGTCCTCGACCGCATCAGGCCACCGTCACCGCTGCCTCGTCGGCCAGCCGGTAGCCCAGGCCGTAGACCGTGGTGACCACGTCCGGGTCGTCGAGCTTGGTGCGCAGCCGGCTCACGTGCACGTCGACCGTGCGGTTGGTGGTGTGCGTGTGCCCCCACACCTGCGACAGCAACTGGCTGCGGCTGAACACCTGCCGCGGGTGCCGGGCGAGGAACAGCAGCAGGTCGAACTCGAGCCGGCTCAGGTCGAGCCGCTGCCCGCCGCGGGCCGCGGTCCGGGCGTGCGGGTCGAGCCGGATGCCGCCCTCGACCTCGACCGCCACCTCCGCCTCGGCCATGTCGACCAGGTCGCGCAGGGCGGCCAGGACGCGGTCACGGCCGGAGGTCGCGCCGCCGGCAATGCTGATGGTGACGGTCACCGGGGGTTCCGGGGACAGATCGGGTACCGGCCGCAGGTGTACCTGTCGTGGATGTGCGACGGCGAGTGCGGACATGCGCGCCTCCTTGGGGTGCGGTGGGCGTCAGCTACATTTCCTATCTGATAAATAGGCTAATGCAACGACGGCAGGTTGACGACGATCGCCTCCTGTGTCGTGCGGGCGATCACAACGACGGCCTCGTTCTCCGGGTCGGGGTTCTCCTCCCGGTGCGGCGCCCACGGCGGGACGAAGACGTAGTCGCCCGGCTTCGTCTCCAGCCGCCGCTCAGCGCCCGAGTCCTCGTCGTAGAAGACGAAGACCGGATTTCCGCGTACGACGTAGATCGCCGTCTCGGATTCCCCGTGATGGTGGTTGTCGCTGGCGGTCGCGGCCGCCACGTGCGTCTCCCCCATCCACAGCGCCTCGCTGCCGACGGTCTTGCCGCTGATCGCCTCGACCCGGGTCATCCCGGAGGTCTGTGCGGTGTCGGCGGACAGGCCCTTCGGGATGACGTGGTGCAGTCTCTGGTGGAAGTGGTCGCTCATGCGTGCTCCAAGGGTTCGACGACCCCCAGCTCACCGAGGAGCGCGTGGCGCAGGGCGGCGAAGGGGGCCGATCCGCGGTCGCGAGCCTCGGACGTTACCCGGTGCTCGGCGGCGAGCCGGCCGTCTCGCATGGTCACCACCCGGTCGGCGAGCAGGATCGCCTCGTCGACGTCGTGGGTGACCAGCAGCACCGCCGGGCGGTGCCGGGTGGTCAGCGCACGGACCAGGCCGTGCATGCGCAAGCGGGTCAGCGCGTCCAGGGCCGCGAACGGCTCGTCGAGCAGCAGCAACTCGGGCTCGCGTACCAGAGCTCGCGCCAGCGCCACCCGCTGTGCCTCGCCGCCGGAGAGGGTGACCGGCCACGCGTTCGCGTGCTTGTCCAGCCCGACCTCCTCGAGCGCCGACTGGGCGCGGGCCCGGGCAGCGGACCGGGGAAGACCGATCGCGACGTTGCGCCAGACCCGCCACCAGGGCAGCAGCCGGTGCTCCTGGAAGACCACCGTGCGCCGCTCGGGCACCTCGAGGGTGCCGCCGTCCACCGGGTCGAGCCCGGCCAGCGTCCGCAGCAGCGTGGTCTTGCCGCAGCCGCTCTTGCCGAGCAGGGCGACGAACTCGCCCCGCTCGATCTCCAGGTCGAGGTCGGCGAGCACGGTGCGCTCGCCGTAACGCCGGGTGATCCTGGTGGCCTTGACGGCGCTCACAGCCGCACCGCGTGGTCGGCGATATTGATCTTGCCGCTGAGCACCTGGTGTGCGGTGAGCCAGTCGGCGCCGGCCTGGAGCTGGCCGATCCCGTCGTCGTTGATCAGGCTCCAGGTGACCTGGACGTTCTGGGCCACCAGCTTGTCGACCACGCCCTGCGGGTACTTCGAGACCGCGTTGCCGATCTTCTGCGCCTCGGCCGGGTTCGCGTTGGCCCAGTCCTGCTCGGCCTTGTACGCCGCGATGACCTTGCGGATCGTGTCGCCCTCCTTCTTCGCGTAGTCCTCGCGGACCAGGTAGCTACCGAAGTCGATCTGCTTGTCCAACTCCTTGCCGTCCTCGAAGATCCGCTTGGCGCCGTACTGCACCTCGGCGAGCTCCAGCGGGCCGGACCAGATCGACCACGCGTCGACCTTGCCGCTGCCGAACGCGGGCGCGGCGTCCGGCGGGTTGAGGTAGGTGAAGGTGACCGAGTCGCGCGGCACGTTGTCCTTCTCCAGGGCGGCCACCAGCAGGAACTCGCCGAGCCCGGCCTTGTTGACCGCGACCTTCTTGCCGGCCAAGTCCTTGACGCTGGTGATCCCGCTGTTCGGCAGCGCGATGATCGAGCTGGTCCGCGGCGACGACTTCGACCAGGCGACGTAGACGAGCTTGTTGCCGGAGAGCAGCGCCTGGTCGGCCGGGGTGGAACTGCCGCCGAAGCTGAAGTCGGCGGTGTTGGTGGCGACGGCCTGCAGGGTCGGCGCGTGGTTCGGGAACGGACCGACCCACTCGACGTCGATGCCTTGATCCTTGAGCGTCTTCTCGAAGACGCCGCGGGTCTTGGGCACCGAGATGGCGCCGTAGGTGAGGCGGACCTTCTTACGGCCGCTGGAGTCGGAGGCGGCGGCCTCGTTCCCGCAGGCAGCCAGACCGGGCAAGCCAAGAGCGGGCAGAGCCAGCGCGGCGCCGAGAATCTTGCGGCGGGACAGGGTCACTTCTTTCCTCCGTAATAGTTGGGGTGCCAGGCAAGGAAGCGGCGTTCGAGGCCGCGAGCGAAGAGGTCGGTGGACAGGCCGATCAGCGCGTACAGCACGATGACCAGCACGATCACGTCGGTCTGCAGGAACTCGCGGGCGTTGGTGGCCATGAAGCCGATGCCGGCCGGCGCGCCGACCGTCTCGGCGATGACCAGCGCGAGCCACGCGTTGGTGAGCGCGAGACGCAGGCCGAGCAGGATGGACGGCAGCGCCCCGGGCAGGATGGCCGCCCGGATCAGCTCGAACCGGTTCAGGCCGACGACCCGGCCCATCTCGAGCAGCTTCGGGTCGACCTGGCGGATGCCGAGCACGGTGTTGAGGTAGATCGGGAACATCGTGCCCAGCGCGACCAGGAAGTACCGCCCGCTCTCGCCGACGCCGAACCAGACCATCACCAGCGGCAGGATCGCCAGGAACGGGATCGCCCGGATGATCTGGATGTTCCGGTCGATGATCGACTCGGCGAGCCGGGAGAAGCCGGTGAGCACGCCCAGCACCAGCCCGACCGTCGCGCCGATGGCCAGGCCGACGGCGGCCCGCTTGATGCTCTCCCACAGGTGGTGCGGCAGTTCGCCGGTCTGGGTGAGATGCCACGCGGTGGTGCCGACCGAGCTCGGCGCCGGCAGCACGTTGGACGCGATGAGGCCGGCTCGGCTGGCGAGCTCCCACACGAGCAGCAGCAGGACGGGGACGGCCCAGGAGATCGTCCGGTACGGCAGAGCCCGCTTCTTCGGGGGCGTCGCCCCGGCCTCCGCCTGTAGGGCGGGACCGGCGATCGCGGTAGTGGACATGGCCGCAACTCTGACAACCCCATCTCCCCCATGTCAACCATATTCCCTAGGCTTACTAGGATATGGGACAACCGTTGACTGCGCCGCGTTTCCGGCGCGAGGCTGATCCAGCAGATCCTCTATCCCAAGAAATGGGAGCACCAATGACCGTCGAATTCGTCGGCATGATCGCCACGCGGGACCAGTCGGAGACCCGGCCGCCCGCCGGGCCCGTGGTCGACCCCGCCTACGTGCGGCGATTCGCCCGGGCCCACGAGGACGCCGGGTTCGACCGCATGCTCATCGCGTACGGCTCGTCCTCGCCGGACGCCACCCAGGTCGCGGCGTACGCGGCCGCGCACACCGAGCGGATCGGCCTGCTGATCGCACACCGCCCCGGCTTCGTCGCACCCACGCTCGCCTCGCGCACCTTCGCCACCCTCGACCAGTTCAGCGGCGGCCGGGTCGCGGTGCACACGATCACCGGCGGCTCGGACGCCGAGCAGCGCCGCGACGGCGACTACCTGACCAAGGACGACCGGTACGCGCGGACCGAGGAGTACCTGACCATCCTGCGCCGGGCCTGGTCGTCCGCCGAGCCGTTCTCGCACGAGGGCCGCTTCTACCGGTTCGAGAACTTCGCCGCCGAGGTGCAACCGGCGCACCGGATCCCGCTCTACTTCGGCGGGTCGTCCGCGGCCGCCTACCGAGTCGGCGGCCGGACCGCCGACACCTTCGCGCTGTGGGGCGAGCCGCTGGCCGAGACCGCCGAGCAGATCGCCTCGGTGCAGGCCGCCGCTGCCGCCGCCGGGCGCGGCCCGCTCGGGATCAGCGTCTCGTTCCGCCCGATCCTGGCCGCCACCGACGAGCTGGCCTGGGAACGCGCGTCGCGAATCCTGGCCGGCATCAAGGCCAACGGCCCGTTCGCCGGAGTGCTGGGCGGACGCAGTCCGGAGAACGTCGGCTCCCAGCGGCTCCTCGCCGCCGCGGCCAAGCAGGACCGGCACGACCGGGCATTGTGGACGGCCACCGCCGCCGCGAGCGGCGCGCAGGGCAACTCCACCGCCCTGGTGGGCGACCCCGAGACCGTCGCCCGGGCCCTGCTCGACTATGTCGACCTGGGCGTCACCACCATTCTGATCCGCGGCTACGACCCGGTCGACGACGCCGTCGACTACGGCCGGCACCTGATCCCGCTCGTCCGGCAGGAGCTGCGCCACCGCGAGCTCACCGGCGCAGCACGCTAGGAGAACCCGTGACCGTCACCTCGCTCGTCGATACCGATCTCTTCCGGCAGCTGCTCCGCCGGCACGCCGCCGCCGTGGTGGTGATCACGGCGCCCGGGCAGCCGCCGGCCGGCTTCACCGCCACCTCGTTCACCTCGGTCTCGCTCGACCCGCCGCTGGTCTCGTTCTGCCTCGCGCACACCGCCTCGGCGTGGCCGGCCGTGGCCGCCGCCGACCTGGTCGCGGTGCACGTACTCACCCAGGAACAGGAGCACGTGGCCCGCACCTTCGCGACCCGCGGCATCGACCGCTTCGCCGCGCACGGCGGGTGGCGGCCGGGGCCGGAGGGGGTGCCGCTGCTCGACGGCGTGCTGGCCCGGATCGTCTGCCGGGTGGTGCGCCGGGTCGAGGCCGGCGACCACTCGATCGTGCTCGCCTCGCCGGAGATCGGCGAGCACCACGACGACCTGAGCGCGGCCCCGCTGGTCTACCACGACGGTCACTACGCGCACCTGCGGCGGGCGGCCTGACATGCGCTTTCACTGGTTCCTGCCGACCTCCGGCGACAGCCACGACATCGTCAGCGGCGGGCAGTCCCGGCTCGCCGCCGACACCTCCCGGCCGCCGGATCTCGGCTACCTCGCGCTGGTCGCCAAGGCGGCCGAGCGGACCGGCTTCGAGGCGGTGCTCACCCCGACCGGCACGTTCTGCGAGGACTCCTGGATCACCACCGCCGCGCTGCTCGGCGAGACCGAGCGGCTGAAGTTCCTGGTCGCGTTCCGGCCCGGGCTGCTCTCGCCGACGCTGGCCGCCCAGATGGCCGCGACCTACCAGCGGATCTCCGGCGGCCGGCTGGCGCTCAACGTGGTCACCGGCGGCGAGGGCGAGGAGCAGCGGCGCTTCGGCGACCACCTCGGGCACGACCGGCGCTACGCCCGGACCGCGGAGTTCCTCGAGGTGGTACGCGGGGCGTGGGCGGGCATCCCGTACACGAACCGGGGTGAGTTCTTCGACGTGCAGGGCGCGACCGTCCGCGCGGCGCCCGACCCGATCCCGCCGATCTTCTTCGGCGGCTCGTCGCCGGCCGCCCTGCCGGTCGCGGCCCGGCACGCCGACACCTACCTGACGTGGGGTGAGCCGCCGGCCGCGGTGGCGGCCAAACTGGACGCCGTGCGAACGCTCGCGAAGGACGCCGGCCGGCAGCTCACGTACGGCATCCGGCTGCACGTGATCACCAGGGACACCGCGGACGAGGCGTGGCGGGTCGCCCGCGCCCTGATCGCCCGGGTCCCCGCCGCCGAGATCGAGGCGGCGCGCCGCCAATTCGCCCGCACCGAGTCCGAGGGGCAGCGCCGGATGGCCGCCCTCACCACCGGCGACTCCCTCGAGGTGTCGCCCAACCTGTGGGCCGGTTTCGGCCTGGTGCGGCCCGGCGCCGGCACCGCCCTGGTGGGCAGCCACGCCGAGGTCGCCGCGCGGATCGCCGAGTATCAAGCGCTCGGCATCGACCACTTCATCCTCTCCGGCCAGCCGCACCTCGAAGAGGCGTACCGGTTCGGGGAGAACGTCCTGCCCCTGCTCACATCGGGAGAGTCATGAGTCGCATCGTCGTCGTGTCCGGCAACCCGCGCCCCGGATCGCGCACGTCCACGCTGGCCGTCGCGGTCGGCACGGCGCTCGCCGCCGTCGCGCCGGCCTCGGGCACCGCGGAGAAGGCCGGCGCGCCGGCCTCGGGCGCCGCGGAGAAGTCGGTGCCGGTCGAGGTCGTCGAGGTCGTCGAGGTCGGCGAGCTGGGCGCCGGCCTGCTCACGCCCGGGGACGAGCCGACCGCGAAGGCCGTTCAGCTGCTGCGCGCGGCCGAGGTGCTGGTGGTGGCGACGCCCACCTACAAGGGCAGCTACACCGGGGTGCTCAAGGTGCTGCTGGACCAGCTGCCGGCGCAGGCTCTCGCCGGCAAGCGGGCCGTCCCGGTGGTGACCGCGGGCGTGGCGCCCCAGGCTGCCGCCGCGGAGGCGCTGCTGCGGCAGCTGCTCACCGAGCTGGGCGCGGACGTCGCGCCCGGTCTGCCGGTGGTCGAGGCGGACCTGCCGGAGTCGAAGGCGATCGCCGAGACGTACGCACACAGCCAGAGCACAGCCTCAATACAGGCCGCTGACAATTCCGCGCACTAGATTTTCCGGTGCACATGAAGCGCTCGCCCGGTGACTCCGTGCCCCCGGCCGCCGGGCGAGCGCGCTCACTCATCCGTCGATCTGCAGCGTGACCTGTGCGGTTGCCGTGTTGCCCCAGCCGTCGCGGAGGCCGACCGTGAAGGTCCGTCCCTCGGGCGCGGTGGGCCGGCCGGCGATCGTGCCGTCCGCCGCGAGGGTCAGGCCGTCCGGCAGCGTGCCCGAGGCCAGCCGCCAGGTGACGGTGCGGTCGGCGGTCAGCTTGGCCGAGTAGTCCACGCCCACCGCGCCGGCCGGCAGCGTCCCGGTGATCACGGGCTTCGACCTGAGCACCGTGACGGTCAAAGCCTTGGTGATCGTGTACGGGACATAGTCGAAGAAGCGCACCTTCACGGCCGCGGTGCCGGGCGCGACCGGCGTCCCGGAGATGACCCCGCTCGGGGACAGCCGGAGCCCGGTCGGCAGCATCCCCGTCACCACGCTCCAGGTGCCCCGGCGGCTCGCGGTCAGCGTCAGCTTGACCGGCCGGCCGGCCGTGACCGTGATCCCGGTCGACTTGATCACCGGGGCCGTCGGCGGGGCGGGCACGAACAGCAGCCGGTTCGGCGAGCCCATCACGTCCTTGATCTTGCCGGTGGTGGCGTGCGCGACCAGGAAGTCGCGCACCTGGGCCGGGGTCCAGCCGGGCGCCGCGTCGAGCACCAGCGCGGCCGCCCCGGTCACGTGCGGCGTCGCCATCGAGGTGCCGCTGTCGGTGGCCACCGCGGTGTCGCTGCTCGCGAACGCCGAGCGGACGTTCACACCCGGCGCGAACAGGTCGATGACCTTGCCGTAGTTGGAGAAGTAGGCGCGGCGGTCCGAGCTGTCCGACGCGGCCACGGTGATCGCCGCGGGCAGCGCGGCCGGGCTCTCCCGGCCGGCGTTCACGTCGTCGTTGCCGGCCGCCACCGCGTACGTGACGCCCGAGTCGATCGACCGCTGCACGGCCGCGTCGAGCGTCGTGCTGCGGCCGCCGCCCAGGCTCATGTTCGCGACGGCGGGCTTCTGCGCGTGTGCGGTCACCCAGTCGACCCCGGCGATCACGCCGGAGAGCGTGCCCGAGCCGGCGCAGTCGAGCACCCGGACGGCGACCAGCTTGACCTTCTTCGCGACGCCGTAGTGTGCTCCGCCGATCGTGCCGGCCACGTGCGTGCCGTGTCCGTTGCAGTCCGCGGCGGTCGCGTCGTCGTCGACGAAGTCGTAGCCGTACGAGGCCCGCCCGCCGAACTCGGTGTGGGTGATCCGGATACCGGTGTCGATCACGTACGCGTGCACCGCGCTGCCGTCGTCCATCGGCGTGTACGACCTCGACGGCTTGGTCGCCCGCTGGTCGATGCGGTCCAGCCCCCAGGTCGGGTTCAGCTGGGTGGCGGCGGCGTGCAGCACCCGGTCCTGCTCGACGTACTCGACGTTCGGCTTCGCGGCCAGCCGGCGCGCCTCGACGGCGGTCATCCGCTGGACGTACGTGGTCTCGCCGATGCCGGTGCTTTGCGCGCTGATGCCGGTGCTTCGGGCGCCGATCCCGTCATTGAGCGTGACGATGTACTGCCCGGGAATGGCGCCGTCGGCGTTCGCCCCGAACACCTGGCCCTCGGCGGCCTGGGCGGGGGCGGCAAGGCCGGCCGTACCGACGGCCGCCGCGGTGAGCAGGGTGCCGAGGACTCGCATGCGCATGGCCACTCGATCGGTCGCCGCGGTGTCTTACTTTAGGCGCGCGAAGAACTCGGTCACATCGTTGACCAGCAGGTCAGGGGTTTGATGCGCGGCGAAATGCCCACCGGCGTCATATCTGGTCCACACGGTGCCCGGCGGCACGAACCGGCGAATCGGCTGGTAGTCGTCGCGGAACTGGGCGTATCCCAGCGGCGCCGCCGGCCGACCGGTCGACGGCGCTTGCCGGGCGAACTCGCGGTAGATCCGGATCGCGCTCCCGGCCGTCCCGGTCAGCCAGTGGATCGAGACGTTGTCCAGGACGTAGTCGGCGTCCACCCCCTCGCGGTAGATCAGGCAGTGCCAGCCGAGCAGGCCGATCGGCGAGTCGGTCAGCGCGTACGCCAGGGATTGGGGTTGCTGGGCCTGCACCACGGCGTAGGCGTTCATGTGCTCGGCGAACCAGGCGTGGTTGTCCAGCGCGGCCCGCTCCTCCGGCGTCGGGTCCTCGACCGGCCCGTCGGTCCAGATCTGGGTGACGTGCACCCCGACGACCGCGTCCGGCGCGACCCGGGCCAACTCGGGCGAGATCGTCGAACCCCAGTCGTTGCCGGCCGCGCCGAACCGTTCGTACCCGAGCTCGCGCATCAGCGCCGCCCAGGCGTGTGCGATCCGGGTCGGGTTCCAGCCGCGCTCGCGGGTCGGCCCGGAGAACCCGAAGCCCGGCAGCGAGGGCACGACCAGGTGGAAGTCGCGGGAGAGCGGCCCGAGCACGTCCAGGAACTCGGCGACCGAACCCGGCCAGCCGTGCGTGAGGATCAGCGGCAGCGCATCCGGCCGCGGGGACCGGACGTGCGCGAAATGGATCGGCTGGCCGTCGATGACCGTGCGGAACTGCGGGTACGCGTTGAGCCGCGCCTCGGTGCGCCGCCAGTCGTAGCCGTGCCGCCAGTACTCGGCCAGGGTGCGCACGTACTGGGCGGGCACGCCGTAGTCCCAGTCCTCGTCCGGGAACGAGATCGGCCAGCGGGCCCGATCCAGGCGGTCGTGGAGGTCGTCGAGATCGCGCTGCGGAACGTCGATGCGAAAGGTTTCCATGCCCGGATGACGAACGGTCGTGCCGGGTCCGGACCGGCCGGCCGGATCGACGCCACGCCGGTCGAGAATCAGCACCCGAAAGGCGCGGACTCGCGATAGCTTGGTAGCAGCGAAGGCCGGAGAACCGCCGCCACGGATCTCCGGCCTTTCTGCGTGCTCTGCGCACTCGTCCTACCCGGGTAGGTGGACCGCCACGTGCAGGCCCTTGCCGACGGCGAAGGTGGCGGCGGTCAGGGCGGGGTCGGCGGCGATCAGGGCCAGGAAGGGGCGCACCTCGTCGGGGTGGGAGAGCACGTTGTCGATGGCGAGCACGCCGCCGGGCCGCAGCACCCGCTTCGGGTGTGGCCACCAGCTCGGGTACTCGGGGCGGTCGGCGTCCAGGAAGAGCAGGTCGACGCTGTGGTCGGGGCGGCCGGTCAGATAGGCGCCGCCGTCGCCGGTCTCGAAGGTGATCTGGGCGCGCAGCCCGGCTCGCTCGGCATTGGCCAGGGCCTCGGCGGGCGGAGCCACGTCCACGGTGGTCACCGTGCCGCCGGTGTCGCGGGCCGCGGCGGCCAGCCAGAGTGTGGAGTAGCCGTTCGAGGTGCCGATCTCCACGATGTCGCGGGCGCCGCCCACCCTGAGCAGCATGGTGAGCAGTTCGGCGGCGTCCGGTTCCAGGTTGCGGCGGCGGTCGCGGCGGTCCGGCCTGGTGGCGTCGAAGGCCTGGCCCTCGGCGTACAGGTCGTCGAGGAGTGCGCGCAGATCGGTCACGGCTGCACGTCCAGATCGAAATCGTCGGCGACGTCGTCCACCGGGACGACCCGCACCTGGTCGGCGTGCGCTCGCAGGTAGTCGCGGGCGCCCCGGTCGCCGGTGGCCGTCGCGATCACGCCGGGCCAGTGCCGGCGGCCGAGCAGCACCGGGTGACCACGCCGGGTGCCGTAACCGCCCATCACCAGAGCGTCATCGGCGGCGAAGGCGGTCACTCTGCGCACCGCTTCCGCGGTCACGTTGGGCATGTCGACCAGCAGCACGACTACGGCCTGTGCCGTCGTTTGCGTCAGCGCCTCCAGCCCCACCCGCAGCGACGAGCCCATCCCGCCGGCCCAGTCCGGGTTGATCACGGTGGGTGGGAGGTCGGCCGCTCGCTCGCGGACGCTCGGGGCTTGCGCCCCGAGCACCACCACGCTGTGTTCCACGCCGGCTTGGCGCAAGGTTTCGGCTGCGCGTTCCACCAGCAGTTTTCCCTCGTACGCGACGAGCGCCTTGGGCATGCCATAGCGGCGCCCGCCACCCGCCGCCAGCACCAGCCCCGCCGTCTCCACGGCCCGATCCTAGGACCCGCGGTCGCCGAGCCCAGGACTCTCGGTCGTAGAGCCCAGGACGCTCGGTCGTAGAGCTCAGGACTCTCGGTTGTAGAGCTCAGGACTCTCGGTTGTAGAGCTTCCTCGACCACAGGTAGCCGCCGAGCGCCATGACCGCGCACCAGGCCAGCGCGATCCACCCGTCGTTGCCGACCGGCTTGTCCATCAGCAGGGCGCGCATGGTCTCGATGATCGGCGTGAACGGCTGGTGCTCGGCGAACCAGCGCAGGCCGGCCGGCATCGAGTCGGTCGGGACGAAGCCGCTGCTGAGGAACGGCAGCAGGATCAGCGGCATCGGAATGTTGCTGGCCGTCTCCACGGTCTTGCTCACCTGGCCGAGCGCGACGCACAACCAGACCAGCGCGAAGGTCACCGCCACCAGGAAGCCGGCCGTGAGCAGCCAGCCGACGAGCGAGGCGGCGGGCCGGAAGCCGACCAGCAGCGCCACCCCGATCACCACCGCCAGGGCGATCATCGCCTGGATCACGCTGCCCAGGACGTGCCCGGTCAGCACCGAGACGCGGGCGATGTGCATGGTGCGGAACCGGGCGACGATGCCCTCCGTCATGTCCATCGCGATCGAGATGGCGGTGCCCTGCACGACGGCGGTGATGGTCATCAGGATGATCGCGGGCGCCACGTAGTTGGCGTACGCGGCCCGTCCGCCGCCGCCCTGCAGGCCGGCACCGAGCGTGCCGCCGAACACGTAGACGAACAACAGCAGGAAGATGACCGGCATCCCGATGAGCGTGATGGTCATCGACGGGTACCGCAGCATCCGTTTGAGGTTGCGGCGCAGCATCGTGGCGGAGTCGCGCAGCGGGTGGAAGCGAAGGTCGGCCGGGGCCAGGGTCGAGGTGCTCATCAGTTCGTCACCCTCTCGGTGGTGCGGTTGCCGGTCAACGCCAGGAAGACGTCGTCGAGGTCGGGGGTGTGCACGGACATCTCGTCGACCTTGACGGCCCGCTCGTCGAGCCGGTCGATCAGGGTCTTCAAGGCGGTCAGGCTGCCGTCGCTGGGCACCCGCAGGGCGAGCGCGTCGCCCTCCCGGGTGGCCTGACCGAGCACCCGCCGGGCGGCGTCGAGCTGGTCCTCGCCGGCGAAGTGCAGGCGGACGTGCCCGCCGGGGATGCGGCGCTTCAACTCCTCCGCGGTGCCCTCGGCGACCACCCGGCCGCCGTCCAGCACCGCGATCCGGTCGGCCAGCTCATCGGCCTCGTCCAGGTACTGCGTGGTGAGGAAGACGGTGACGCCGTCGGCCACCAGGTCCCGCACGATCTGCCACATCTCGCGGCGGCTGCGCGGGTCCAGCCCGGTGGTCGGCTCGTCCAGGAAGATCACCTGCGGGTTCCCGACCAGGGTCATCGCCAGGTCGAGCCGGCGCAGCATGCCGCCGGAGTAGGTGGCGGCCGGTTTCCGGGCCGCGTCGGTCAGGTCGAACCGCTCGAGCAGCCGGCCGGCGCGCTCCCGGCCCTCGGCGCGGGAGAGGTGGTGCAGGTCGGCCATCAGCCGCAGGTTTTCCGCCCCGTTGAGCAACTTGTCCACGGCGGAGAACTGGCCGGTGACACCGATCGCGGCGCGTACCGCGTCCGGCTCGCGGGCCACGTCGTGGCCGGCGACCCGGGCCTCGCCGGCGTCGGCCCGGTTGAGCGTGGTGAGAATCTTGACGGTGGTGGTCTTGCCGGCGCCGTTCGCGCCGAGCAGCGAGAAGACGGTCCCCGGCGGGACGGTCAGGTCGATGCCGTCGAGCACGAGGTGGTCACCGAACGACTTCCGGAGTCCGGTCACGGCGATCGCCGGCCGGTTGTGCTGGCTGGTCATGACGTCCCTTTCCGGGGAGATGGCGGGTTCGGGTCAGGAACGGTGGACGGTGATGTCGCCGAACGACGTGCGGGCGCGGACCTGGACGGTCTCGGCGGCCTCCTCCGGCCCGGTGGCGTTGTCCATCTGGTTGCGCACGTGGCCGAAGCCGGTCTTGGCCTCCAGCCAGGCGGCGGTGCCCTGGGCGATGCCGATGTCCAGCCCGCCCATGCCGGTCTCGACCACGACCGAGCCGCGGGCCACCTGACCGAGGCGTACGTCGCCGTTGGAGGACTTCGCGTCGACGCCGGCGTCGGCCTGCTCGATCTCGATGTCGCCGTTGGCGGCGCGGACCCGCACGTCCCCGGTGACCGAGCCGATCACGGTGGCGCCGTTGGAGTTCTTCACCGCCGCCGAGCCCCGGACCTCGCCGACCTGCACCCTGCCGGCGCCGGTGGAGATCTCGGCGTCGCCGGTGACCGCGCCGACCGTGACGGTGCCGGCCGACGTGTCCAGGCGCAGGGCGCCGGTCCGCTCGACCGACAGGTTCCCGGCCGAGGTCTTCAGCCGAGTCTCGCCGAGCCGGCCGGCCGTGCGCAGGTCGCCCATCTGCACCTGGGCGTTGACCCGGGAGTCGGTGGGCAGCTCGATGGTCACGTCGACCGAGCGCAGCTTGCGGGAGAAGTCGAAGGTCCGCTTCGGGCCGATCACCCGCAGCTCGCCGCCGGCGAGGTCGACGCGGATCTGCCGCGCGGCCTCCACGTCGGACTCCTCGGCCTCGTCGCTGGGTCGCACGTCGACGACGGTGTCGGCGCGGTCGCCGGCGACGAACCGCACGTAGCCGACGCTGAGGTCGAGAGTGACGCTGATCGATTCAGGCGTCTCGAAAGTAGGCATGGTTGTCCCCTCGTGATGACTCGGTTGGCTGTTTTAGTGGTCAGTGGCGTGTCGTCAGCGGACCCATCCGCTGAACTGCCGCGCGCCGCGGGCCGCGCCGCCGCGCGGTTCGGGGCGCTGATCGGTGCGCTGGAGGGCGGCCGCGGCGGCCCGGCTCAGCCAGGCGTTGACCGACCGGCCCTCCCGGGCGGCGGCTTCCTCGATCGCGGCCTTCAGATGCTCCGGCATGCGTACGTTGATCCGCGCCGCCGGCCCGTCCTCGGCGACCTGCAGCTCGCCCTCGGCGGCGGGCTCCGGCGCCTCCGCGGCCGGCAGGCTGACCACGAAATCCGGGTCCCGCCCGCGCAGCCGCACCGCCACCGACCCCGGCGCCAGATCCTGCGTGATCTCGTCGGCCGCCGCCGACAACGCATCCAGCAACGTCATCCGGATCGCCGATTCGAGGGACCCGGTCAGGCGCTCGACCAGCGCACGCGCCTCCGGGCCGCCCGCCTCGGCGAGGGTGGCGAACTCGCGGCCGAGGTTGTTCACGTACGACGTCAGGTCCATGGCACCACTATGGCACGCGTATGGCACACATTCAAGCCGTCTTGGCACACAGCGGCACCGAAGGGTGCCGCGAACGGCGTTATGCCTGGTAGAGGTCGATGTGGTTACCGGCCGGGTCGATCAGGCAGGAGGATCGCGGCTTCCACGGCCGCTCGACCGGCGGGTAGACCTGGGCCGCCCCGGCGTCGAGCGCTCGCCGATGCGACCCGTCCAGGTCGTCGACCACCAGGCCGAACCGCGCGGGCCCGGCGGCGCCCGGATGGGTGTCCGGGTCGGCGAGCGTGAGCAGGAAGAAGTCGTCGCTGGGCCAGTGGCCGAAGACGAACGAGCCGGTCTCCACCTGGAACGAGGCGTCGAACGCGGTCTCGTAGAACCGGATCAACTCAGCGCGGTCGACGACGTTGATGGTGGCCTGGACGATGCGCATGGTGGGCCTTCCGGGCGCGGCGAGCGCGGTCAGGGCGGCAGCCCGGCGCAGCAGCTCCTGCCGCTGCCGGGCGATCGCCGCGGAGGGATCGGGAGCGGCGAGCGCCCGCCGCATCTCGTCGACCGGCATCTCCAGCTCGCGCATCGCCCGCACGAGCCGCGCCCGGGGCACCTGCTCCTGCCGGTAGCGGCGATACCCGGTAGCCGGGTCGACCAACGCCGGCGGCAGCACCCCGACCTCGTCGTAGTGCCGCAGCGTGGTGACGGTCAGGCCGGTGAGCAGCGCGAAGCTGCCGATGCTGAGGAGGCGGTCGTCGTTCACCCGACCAGCATCGACTCTCCGGTCACCCGAGAGTCAAGAGCCGTCCTAGTGGGACGGCCAAGGCAGGTCCGGGTCGACCGGCTGGGCGTAGTCGACGCCGGGCAGGTCGAAGCCGTACAGGGCGCGGAACTGACTGCGGAACCAGGCCAGGTCGGCCTGTTCCTGGAGGTTGTCGGGGGTGATGAGACCCCAGCGCTCGGCGACCGCGGACTGCACGCCGGGGTCGAGCTCCCAGCCGTCCAGCCGGATGCGGCCCTCGTCGTCCAGGTCGGCCGGCCTCTTGCCGGTGAGGAATTCCCACAGCTGCACCGACTGCTGGACCGGGGACTGCATGCGCGGGCCGAGCACCGAGCGCAGCAGGCTGGTGTAGAGCGCGATGGTCGGGATCGCGGTGGACGCCTGGGTCACCGCGGCGCCGTTCACCACCGTGGTGGCACTGCCACCGACCGCGGCGAGCCGGTCGGTGAGGCCCTTCGCCGACGCCTCGAGGTGGGCCTTCGCGGCGCCGATCGTGCCGCTGCGGTAGATCGGCGCGGTCACGCTCGATCCGATGTAGGTCAGGGCGACCGTGCGGAAACCGTCGCGCACCAGGCCGCGCTCGAGCAGCGCGTCGACCCAGCGGGACCAGTCCTCGCCGCCCATCACCTGCACGGTCGCCGCGGCCTCGGCCTCGTCGGCCGGCTCCACCGTGATGTCCTGCAGGGTCGCACCGCCGTCGGAGTCGAACGCGAGGCTCTTGGTCGAGAACGGCGCGCCGAGCGTCTTGATCACCGACTGGTACGTGACGCCGCTGCGCGGGTCGGTGCGGCGCGGCGCGGCGACGCTGTAGATGAGACAGTCGACGCCGCCGTAGCGCTTCGCGATCAGATCCAGCACGCTGCTCTTGGTCGTGTCGGCGAAGGCGTCGTCGTTCACGAACGAGAAGTCGTGCCCGAGCTCGCGCGCGATCGCGTCGGTCGCGATCGTGTTGTACCAGCCCGCGGTGCCGGTGCGGCGGCCCGGCGGGCGCTCGAAGCTGACCCCGACACCGCGGATGCCGTGCTGGACCAGGCCCGCGATGGTGGCCGCCAGGCCGTACCCGGCGCTGGACCCGATGACGATCGCGACCGGGCCGTCCGCGGGGACGCCGGCGGGCTCGTCCGCCTCGGCCCGCAGCCGGGCCACGTTGGCCGCGCAGCCGGTCGGGTGCGAGTCCAGCAGGAGCAGACCGCGACCGGTGGGACTGACGATACGTTCGGGCATGGGGCGGCCTCTCTGAGTCGTAGCCCCCGCACCGTACCGCAACCCGGCAGCTCCGCCCGGTGGTCGCGGCAATGGCGCGACCAACGACGGCGCTCGCGTCGCGAACCACGGGACCAAGCATTTCCCGTACGGGCAAAGCAGGGTGACCGGATCGTTCCGGCCGTGGTCGCGAAGGTGTCTTCCGGACGGCGCAGCCGGACGCGAAGAATCGACGCATGACCAATGCTCTGATCGTGATCGACGTGCAGGAGTCGTTCCGGGTGCGGCCGCTGTGGCGGACGCTCGACAATCCGGAGCTGATCGCGAATGTCGGGCGGCTCGTGGAGGCGGCACGCGCGGCCGGCGAATTGGTGGTGTGGGTGCTGCATGCCGAGGCGGGCAGCGGCGGCGAGTTCGACCCGGCCAACGGGCACGTGCGGGTGGTCGCCGAGCTCGAGCCGGCCAAGGACGAGCCGCTGGTGACCAAGACCTCGCACAACGCCTTCACCACCACCAATCTGGGGCAGCTGCTGACAATGGCGGGCGTGAATGCCGTGACGGTCTGCGGGCTGCGCACCGAGCAGTGCGTGGAGACCACGGCGCGGGTGGCCTCCGATTTCGGGTACGAGGTCACCTTCGTCACCGACGCCACCGGCACGTTCCCGATTCCGCACCGGGACGCCCCCGCCGACCAGACGGTCGAGGAGTTGCTGGCCGACCCGCGTACGCTTGCCGCGGCGGAGGTCGTGCGCCGCACCGAATACGCGCTGGCCGGCCGATTCGCCGCGGTGCGCGATACGGACGACTATTTGAAGGGGTGACCGGATCGTGAGCCGGGTGGTGTTCGTGCTGACGCCGCAGGTGCACCTGCTCGACCTCGCCGGGCCGGCCCAGGTGTTCAGCACCGCCGACGGCTACGACCTGTCCTACGTTTCCGAAAAATCACCCGTGCCGACGTGGCAGGGCGTGGCGCTGCACGCGTCGGTGGAGTGGCCGGCACTGACCCCGGATGATCTCGTGCTGGTCCCGGGTTGGCGGGAGGGCTTCGGCGCGTTCGCGACCGCCACCCTCGACCGGATCAGATCGCATCACGAGCGGGGCGGCACCGTGGCCAGTGTCTGCGCCGGCGCCGACGCGCTCGGCCGGGCCGGCCTGCTCGACGGCCGGCGCTGCACCACCCATCACGACCTGCAGGACGACCTGGCTCGCGACTACCCGCGGGCCACCGTCGTGCGCGACGTGCTCTACGTCGGCGACGACCGGGTGGTCACCTCGGCCGGCATCGCGAGCGGCATCGACCTCGCGCTGCACCTGGTCGCGCAGCGGCACGGCCCGGCGACCGCGGCGCGGGTGGCCCGCGAGATGGTCGTCTACGCCCGGCGCAACGGCGACGAGCCGCAGGCGAGCGCGATGCTGCGGCACCGCGCGCACCTGTCCGACGTGGTGCATCGGGTGCAGGACACGATCGATGCCGGCTTCGCCTCGCCGCTGCCGCTGGGCGGTCTCGCCTCCGGCGCCGGGGTCAGCGAGCGCACGCTGACCCGGCTGTTCACCGCCGCGACCGGCCAGACGCCGCTGCGCTACCAGCAGGTGCTGCGGGTCGAGCGGGCGGAGTACCTGATCGGCCACGGCGCGACGGTCGAGTCGGCGGCCCGCGCGGTCGGCTTCACCGACGCCCGCATGCTCCGCCGGCTCCGGGCCCGCGCTACCGCCTGACGTCGCCGCGCCGCCCGCCCTACCGCCTGATGTCGCCGCCGGTCAGCGCCGCCAACTCGGCGCGGTCGGGCAGGCCCTCGCAGTCGCCGGGGACCGTCACCGCGAACGCGCCGGCCGCGATCGCCGTGGCCAGGCACGCCTCGGGCGCCGCGCCGGCCAGCCGGTCGGCGAGGTAGCCGGCCACGAACGCGTCGCCCGCGCCGACCGGGTCGACCACGGTCACCGGCAGCGCGGCGGCCCGGTAGCGCTCGCCGTTGATCTGCGCGACGCAGCCGCGGGCGCCGTCCTTGATGATCACCTCGGTCGGGCCGAGCTTGGCCAGGCCACCCGGGTAGTCGTCGTCGACGAACAGGCTCGCCTCGTCCGGGCCGGCGAACACGATGTCGACCATCGACACCAGGTCGCGCAGCACGGTTGCCGCCTCCGGCCGCGACCACAACTTGCTGCGATAGTTCACGTCCAGCGACACCGGGACGCCGGCCGCGAGAGCGGTCTCGACCGCTTGGAAGACCGCCGCCCGGCAGGTCCCGCTGAGCGCCGGGGTGATCCCGGTGACGTGCACGATCCCGGCCGCGCGCACCTCGGCGGCCGGAATGTCGGCGGGGGTGAGCCGCGAACCGGCGCTGCCCGCGCGGTGGTAGTCGACGTGCAGGAACTCGCCCGACCGCTGGTATCGCACCATCAGCCCGGTGAACGTGTCGTCCGGGATCGCCACCGCGCGGACGCCGGCGTCGGTCAGCCGGCGACCGATCAGCGAGCCGGTCGTGTCCGGTCCGACCCGGCCGAGCCAGGTCGCCTCGCCGCCGAGACGAGCGACGCCGATCGCGACGTTGCTCTCCGCGCCGCCGATCCCGAACGAGAACGTCCGGGCGTGGGCGAGCGGGCCGATGCCGTCGGCGTTGACCACGCCCATCGACTCGCCGAAGGTGAACAGCCCGCTCATGAGCGAGCGAAGGAGACCGCGCTGACCGCGTGCCTGGCGCGGGCGGCGAGAGCCTTCATGCTGCCGCCGGTCGCGGCGTCGCCGATCAGCGGGCTGCCGATGCCGACCGCTTTCGCCCCGGCGAGCAGCCAGTCGGCGATGTCTTCGATCTTGATGCCGCCGGTGGGCATCACGTCGATCTGTGGCAGCGGACCGCGCACGTCGCGCAGGAAACGCGGGCCGAGGCCGCCGGCCGGGAACAGCTTCACCAGGGGCGCGCCGGCCTGGTGGGCCGCGTACATCTCGGTGGGGGTGGCGGTGCCGGGGTAGAACGGGACCGGCGAGCTCGCCACCAGCGAGGCGTCGAGCACCGGGGACACCAGGAAGGCGGCGCCGGCGTCGACCGCGGCCTTCGCCTCGGCGGCGGTCAGGATCGTGCCCGCGCCGATCGCCACCGCGTCGGGCAGCTGGCGGCGCAGTCCGGCGATCGCTTCGATCGCGCCGCGCGAGGTCAGCGTCACCTCGAGCGCCGTGATGCCGGCGCCGACCAGCACGTCGGCGACGGCGGCGAACCCGTCGGAGGTCGGCGCGCGCAGGATCGCCACGATCCCGCTGCGGATGACGGCCGCGGTTACCTGGTCATCGCTCACGGCTTAGATCCTGCCCGATATCTTCAAGATCATCCAGTGCGGGCTTGCGGGTCAGGAAGCGCACCCGGCCGTTGCTCTGCGGCGGCTCGGTCTCGATCCCGAGCTCCTCCCGGATCGCCGCCTCGAACTGCTGCATGACCAGCGGGACCTGGGTGAGCAACTCGCGGAAATGGATCTGCGGCTGCACGCCGGACACCGCCGCCGGATTCATCTCGCCGTGCAACCGCTGCAACAGAATGTGTACGGCGAGGGCCGCGCTGCGCACCGGCCCGGAGGCGAGCAGCCGCACCCGCATCAGCGCCGGGCCCACCTCGTCCACGTAGGCCAGCGCCGGGGCCGGCTTGCTGCCGGCGTCATAAGCAGCGCGCAAGCGGTAGGTGTCGCGCTCGAAGACGGCGAGCAGGCCGACGTACGCGTCCTTGCGCTCCTCGTACCATCGCCGGGTCCGCTTCCGGCGGCTGCGCACGATCTCGTCACGGGCGGTCACGAAGTGCGCCGTGGCCGCCCCACCCAGGGCAAACACCACGGCGATGAGGGGCAGCCCCCACCACGGGATCTGAGACACGCGATAACCGTAGCGAGGTCACGCGCGCCAGGTCACCACAGGAGGCGGTCCGCTACCGGAGGTACCCGAAGTTGTCGCAGGTGCGGCGCTGCTGGACGCAGTCCTTGGTGCGCCTGTTCATGGTGGCGACATCCCAGCTGACGAAGGCGTCGCCGTGCATCGAGGAGGCGCTCTTGCCCTCCCGGTCGGACGACAGGTAGTAGCCCTGCGGGGTGCCCTTCACGCCGTACTGGATGTCGAAGGTGAGCGCGGGGACCCGCACCGGGTGGTCGGCCGGGCAACCCCGATCGGTCCCGAACGCCATGTGGTCCTTGTGGTTCGGGCTGTCCAGATGCTTGCCGTCCCAGCAGTCCGGGAACTGCAGCATGAAGTGCAGGGTTGCCGGCTTGCCGCAGATCGGCCAGTTGCCGTTGGCGCTGCGCGCGATCCCGTCGAGGTCGCCGGGCCCGTAGAAGGCGCAGTAGAACTGTCCCTGGGCGCCGCGCGGCGTCGGCACCTTCTTCTTGGCGTCCCCGGCAATGATCCGGAGGCCGTTCGGTATCGGCATCACCCCGGTCGAGTTGCTCCGAATCGATCGGTAATAGACCCGGAAGCCGGTGGTCTCGACCGGTTTGCCGGTCGCGTTGTCGTACAGCGTCGGCACCCAGTACGCGGAATGGTCCAGGGCGGGCTTGCAGCTCGTGGCGGTGAACTTGGTCAGATCCTGAGCGGTGGTGTCCGCGTCGACCGCCTTGTTGCCGACGAACGAGTGCATGTGCGAGGCGCCCGGCATGTCGGGAAACACGATCGGGTCGTCGGCGAGCCGATGGCTGTAGGTGCAGTCGGCCCGGAACTCCGGCTTGTCCCCCGTGCCGGCCGGGACCGGATCGACGGCGAGCGCCCGGTACGCGGCGACCTGCGCCCGGTAGGCGGCCTGGTCGACGGGGATCCAGCCCGCTCGGGGCGGCTCCGGCGCGACGGTGGCCGCCGGCCTGGCCTTGGCCGTTGCGGGCCGCCCGGCCGCGCTCGACGGCGCGACGCTCGGGGCAACCGCCTCCCCCGGGGTCGGCCCGGCGGCGATCTCGGCCGCTTTCCCCGCCTGCGGATCGGCGGGCCTGGTCATCGCATAGCCGGCGCCCGCGGCGGCGACCACGATGACGGCCGCGCCGGCGCAGGCGGCCAGCAGTCCGCGCTTCCGGTGAGCATTCCCCGTCGAATTCGCCACGAGTGCCTCCCGGATATGCCGCGGCCGCCAGAATCGTAGGGATTCCGCCGTTCATATCGAAGGCGCAGAACCGTCAACAATGTCACGCCGAGAAACCGTTATCGCCGCGCCCGATCGGCGGTCTGGCGGAGATGCCGGAAACTCCGCCGGGCGGCCGTTGACTTCAACCTGACTTCAACTTGCAGTATGTGGGCCATGAGAGCTGTGGTGTTCGACCGCTTCGGGCCGCCCGACGTCCTGCGGATCGCCGACCTGCCCGATCCCGAGCCGGGGCCGGGTGAGGTGCGCGTGCGGGTGCGGGCGGCCGGGGTGCAGCCGTTCGACGTGGGGGTTCGGCGGGGCACCATGCCCTGGGTCCAGGTGCGCTTTCCGCAGACCAGCGGGCAGGAGTACGCGGGGGTGGTCGACCGTCTCGGGGAGGGCGCGGCCGAGTCGGGATTCGCGGTGGGAGACGCGGTCCTGGGCTCGACCATGCTCAACGGGAACGCGGAGCTGGTCTGCGTTCCGGTGGCCACCGCGGTGCGCAAACCCGATCGCCTGGACTTCCCCACCGCGGCCGCCCTGGTCGCGGCGTCACAGACGGCGAGCGGCGCGCTGCACGAGCTCGCGGTCGCCGGCGAGGACGTGCTGCTGGTGCACGCGGCAGCCGGCAGCGTCGGCACCGTCGCGACGCAGCTCGCCCGGCTCCGGGGCGCACGGGTGATCGGCACCGCGAGCCCGGCCAACCACGACTACTTGCGACAGCTCGGAGCGATTCCGGTCGCCTACGGAGACGCCCTGGTCGACGCGGTCCGGGCCACCGGGCTGACCCCGACGGTGGCGCTGGACGCGGCCGGCGGCGAGGCCATCGCCCAGTCGACAGCGCTCGGCATCGCACCCGATCGGGTCGGCACGATCGTGGACGACAAGGCCGCCGCCGAGCACGGCGCCCGGGTGGTCCGCGCCGGCCGCAGTCCCGAACGGCTCGCCGAGGTGGTCGCGCTGGCCGCCCGGGGCCGGTTGACGATGCCGGTACGCGCCTACCCGTTCGCGGACGCGGTCGCCGCCCACACGGCCGTCGAGTCGCGCCACGGCCGCGGCAAGGTGGTGCTCATCCTGGAGCCGTGAGCCACGCGGAGCGGGTTACGGTATGCGGGTTGAGACATTGAGCCGACGGGCAGTCGGTCGAGCGACCCTGGCCAGGCAGCACCTGCTCGCCAGGGCGACGGTGCCGGCCATCGACGCCGTCGAACACCTGGCCGGCATGCAGTGCCAGGCCCCGCTCGCTCCGTACGTGGGCCTGTGGACGCGGCTGCAGGGCTTCAGATCGGATGACCTCTCGCGGCTGATCGAGCGGCGACAGGTGGTGCGGCTGCACATGATGCGCAACACGCTGCATCTCGTGAGCGCGGCCGACTGCCTGGCCTGGCGGGCGCTGTTCGACCCGTTGCTCCGCGCCGAGTTCGCCGCCCACTTCCGTCTGGACGTCGATCAGCTCGGCGGGCCGGAGCTGTTCGGGCATGCCCGCGAGTTGCTGCGGCTCCGGCCGCAAACCCGCCGCGAGTTGGGTCGCCTGCTCAACGAGCGCTGGCCCGGGTCGGACCCGACCGCGCTGGCCTATGCGGTCACCCATCACCTACCCGTGTGCCAGGTGCCGCCGCGGGGTGTGTGGGGCAAGTCCGGCCAGGCGAAGTGGGCGCTGGTGGAGGACTGGCTGGGCGCGCCGCTGCGCGTCGCCCCGGTCGACGACCTGGTGCGCCGGTATTTCGGCGCCTTCGGACCGGCCACCGTCGCCGATGTCCAGGTGTGGTCGGGACTGACCCGCCTGGCCGAGGTGATCGAACGAATGGGGCTGCACGTGTTTCGCGGACCCGACGGTCAGACTCTGTTCGACCTGCCCGATGCGCCACGGCCGGCTGAGGACACGCCCGCGCCGCCGCGTTTCCTGCCCGAGTACGACAACCTGCTGCTCTCCCACCAGGACCGTGGCCGAGTCAATCCGGACGGGCGGCCGGTCCCGCTGCCGCCGGGCAACGGCGCGACCAGCGGCACCTTCCTTATCGACGGCGTATGGCGGGGCACCTGGTCGGTGCGGGACAGCGCGGTCCACGTCGAGCCTTTTGGCAGGCTGCCCGCCGGCGACCGCGACCCGCTCCTGGACGAGGCGGCGCGCCTGGCGACACTGGTCGTCGGGCCGGACGGCGGCGAGGTCGTCCTGGACCGAGTACCCCTCACGCGGTGATCGTGTTCCAGGAGTAGGCGAGGAGCGCGCACGCCGCCCCCAGCAGGGCGAGGTTGATTCCCCTGGTGCCGAAGGGAATCGGCAGCGCGCCGAGCACCAGGAGGATGACCGCGATCACGTAGAGAACGGCCTGGGCAGACATGGACGCTCCTCACTTCGGGGGATGGCGGCGACCGACTTACCCCCTGCGCCGGAAGCGCTAAACCACGGGCAGCACCAGGGACGACGTATGCCGGATCGTGGTGTCGGTGTGCACCATCCGGGTGGCCGGGCCGGGCGGCTCGCCGGTGCCGTAGTTGCGCAGGAAGCGGGGGTGCGCGCCGCCGCTGACCTGCAGCCGGATCCGGTGCCCGGGACGGAACCGATGACCGGCCGGGCCCATCTCGACCACCACCCGGCCGGCCTCGGTGAAGCGGGTCAGTCCGTCGCAGACGTTGACCGACCGGCCGGCCGGGTCGACGTCGCAGAGGCGAGCGAACAGGTCGCCGCTCGCCGCCGTGGTCGAGGCGTCGAACTCGGCGCGCACGGCGCCCATCACCTCGACCGCCGAGGTCAGCGGCTCGCCGGTGAAGGTGAGCACGTCGGGGCGGCCCTCGAGCGTCGCGTTGTCGCGCCGGCCCTGCGTCTTGGACTGCAACGGGCCGCCGACGGCCGGCGTCGGGTCGGCCGGGTCGTACCGGAAGCGGGTGGAGCCGGCGCCCGCGGCGGGCCCGAGAGTGCCGTCGCCGAGGAACCACCGCTGTTGCTGCCCGGCGGGCGGCCACGACGGCAGATCGCGCCACTCCTCGACGCCGGTCACGAACACGCGCACCCGATCGACGGCCGCCACCCCGCGCAGTCGGCGAAGCGCCTGGCCGAACACCTCCGCCCAGCCCTCTTCGAGCGCCGAGGTGTGCGTCCACGGGCCGATCAGCAGGTCGGGGTCGTGACCGGCGGCCCGCAACCGGGTGTACTGCTCGATCACCTGGTCGGCCGCCAGATCCCACCAGCCGGTGCAGAGGCTGACCGGCACGGCCAGCTTGTCGGCGACCGGCATGAGATCGCCGTCGGCCCAGAACTCCGGCTCGGGATGGGCGAGCCACTCCTCGAACGCCGGCCGGCGACCCCCGAAGATCGCCGGATAGACGTCGAGCAACGGCACCTTTCCGATCGCCCGCCGGAAGTGCCGCTGCATGCGCAGGATCGCCCAGGCGTAGTCGCGGGTGCGCATGGCCTGACCGAACAGCGCGATTCCGCCCACCGAGGAGCGTTCGAGAGCGAACGCACCGCCCGGCCAGAAGAACCGGTGCAGATCGGCCATGCCGACCTGCATGATCGCGCCACGCCATTCCGGCGGCGGGTCGAGGGCGAGGGCCATCTGCGTGTACGCCATGTAGCTCGGACCCATCGTGTACAGGTCGCCGGTGAACCAGTCCTGCTCGCGCAGCCAGGCGACGGCAGCCTGGCCGTCCTCCGGCTCGTTACGCCAGGCGTGGAAGGTGCCCGCCGAGCCACCGGTGCCGCGGCTGCTCTGCAGCAGCACGTGGAAGCCCTGCTCGGCGACGAGCGCGCCGTACAGGTAGTTCCACGGAAAGCCGGAGCGGAGGTAGGGCGCCCGCAGCAGCACGGTCGGGCACGGCTCGTCGGTGACCGGAGCGTAGTGGTCGGTGAGCAGCGGGCTGCCGTCGGCGGCGGGCACCGGGACGGCCAGGCTGCGGCGGACGTCGTACCGTGCGGGCGGGCCCTTGCGGGGCCGACGCAGCAGCAGACGGAGGGAAAGCGGGAGTCTTCGCATGGCCAGGCTCCTTTTTCGTACGACGTACTAGAAATACTAGCAGGAGGATTCGATGGCTCGCGGACGCCCGCCGGCGTACACCCGGGACCAGGTCGTGGCGGCGGCGATCCGGGTCGCCGACGCGGAGGGGCTGCCCGCCGTGACCATGCGCCGGGTGGCCACCGAGATCGGCGCGGGGGCGATGTCGCTCTACACCTACGTGCCCACCCGGGACCGCCTGCTGGATCTGATGGTCGATCGGGTCGGCGCCGAGACGCGGCCGGTCGAGATCACCGGCGACTGGCGCGCGGATCTGCTCGCGCTGGCCGGGGCGCAACGCACGCTGATGCTCGCTCACCCGTGGCTGCCGGCGGCCCTGCCCGATCGGCAGCTGACCGGCAGGAACATGCTGGCCTATCTGGAACGAGGGTTGGCCGCGCTGGCGTCGACCGGGCTCGACGGACCCACCAAGCTGGAGATCATCGCCCTGATCACCGGCTTCGTGGCGGCCTACGTGATGGGCGAGGCAGCCGGGCGCACGCCGACCGCGGATCAGGTGGCGCTGCTGACCGAGGCCGTGGCCGGCGGCGACTTCCCACACCTGGCCGCGGCGCTGTCGGCCGGCGGCGAGGCGCGCGAGCCGTCGTTCGAGCGCATCGCCGGTTGGACGATCAACGGCCTGGTCGAGCAGGCCACCAGGGCGAACTGACCGTCGGGCCGCCGCGCCCGGCGGAAGGGGCCACGGCCGCGAAGAAGCGGCCGCGGCCGGCGGTTCAGGCCGCGACCGTGCGCTCGATCCAGTGCTTCAGGTTCGCCGGGCGGTCGGCCTTGCCGTAGAACCAGCCCTGCACCAGGTCGCATCCCTGGGCACGCAGCCAGTCCCGCTGCGTCTCGGTCTCCACGCCCTCGGCCACCACCCGGTGCCCCATCGCGTGGGTCATCGCCAGCACCGCGCGGACGATCGGCTCGTTCGCCCCGGTCTGGCCGATGTCGTTGATGAACGAGCGATCGATCTTGACGATGCCGACCGGCAGGCGGTGCAGATACGACAGCGACGAATAGCCGGTGCCGAAGTCGTCGATGCAGAGCGTGACGCCGAGCGCGTGCAGGGCGTTCAGCGTGAGCAGCGCCGACTCGATGTCCTCCATCACGCCGGACTCGGTGATCTCCAGCCAGAGCGCCTCGGGCGGCAGGCCGGTCTCCCGCAGGATCTCGTCGACGACGGTCACGAGGGAGCCGTTGCGCAGCTGGCGGACGGCCACGTTGACCGAGACGTGCAGCGGGCGCGCGTCCGGGCCGCGGCTCTCGATCCAGGACTGGAGCTGGCGGACCGACTCGCGGAGCAGCCAGGTGCCCATCTCCTCGATCATGCCGGTCTCCTCGGCGACCGGGATGAACTCCATCGGCGAGACGAAGCCGAGCTCGGGCGAGGTCCAGCGCATCAGCGCCTCGAAACCGTCCAGCTCCTCGGTCGGCAGGTCGATGATCGGCTGGAAGTGCACCTCCAGCTCGTTCCGCTCGACCGCGCCGCGCAGCGCCTGCTCGAGCTTCACCCGGTCGCGGACCTTCTCGCGCAGCGAGGTGTCGAACATCGCGTACGTGTTGCGTCCGGAGCCCTTGGCCTTGTTCATCGCGGTGTCCGCGTCCCGGATCAGCTCGAGCGCGTGCGCCCCGCCGGTCGACTTGGCCAAGCCGATCGACGCGGAGATCGCGACGTCGCCGACGGACAGCTCGAACGGGTGGGCCAGCTCGATCAGCAGCCGGTCGGCCAGCGACTCGGCCAGGCGCAGGTGCGAGGGGCTGGCCAGGGCGATCACGAACTCGTCGCCGCCGATCCGGGCCACCACGTCCTCGGCGCGGACCTGCTCGCCGAGCCGGCCCGCGACCTTGCAGAGCAGCTCGTCGCCGACCTGGTGACCCCAGTGGTCGTTGATCATCTTGAACCGGTCGAGGTCGATGAAGAGCAGGCTGATCTCGAGGTGCTCGGCGATGGCCCGGTCGGCCCAGCGGGTCACCGTCTCGGAGAGCAGTTCCCGGTTGGGCAGGTCGGTGAGCGCGTCGTGGGTGGCGCGGCGGCGGGTGGCGCGCTCGGCGCGTACCCGGGAGTTGTTGGCACGCACCACCCGGGCGAGCGTCCCGAGCACGATGAGCACGCACAGCCCGGACCGGACCAGGTCGTTGGTCAGGTTGCCGGTCGGGATCAGCGAGCTGATGACGGTCGGCACCACGACGACGAGACCGATCACCGTGAGGCGCAGCGGGCCCAGGTCGCGGACCGTGACCCGCTGCGGCTCGACCAGCGCGCGGGTGGACGGGTGCAGGGCGGACGCGGCCAACAGCACGAACATCACCAGGAACAGCGCGTCCACGACCTGCTGCGGTACGTTGAGCAGTTGCACGTCGCGCAGGCAGAACAGCAGGTCGGCGGCGAACATCGCGATCGAGGCGACGATCAGCAGCCACAGCGACGGCGTCCGCGCCCCGCCGGCCAGAATCAGCTGCGCCACCATGACCAGCAGCACCGCGTCGATGATCGGGAAGATCGCGTCGACGACCTGCACCGGCGAGAGCAGGGACGAGGTGACCGCCGGACCGATCAGGAGCGTCCACAGGAGAAAGGCCGCGGCCAGTCCGACCAGGATCGCGTCGACCCGGGCCGGGTCGTCGTCGGCGGCCCGGCGGCGCCGCAGCATCACGGCGAGCGCGTAACCGAGGCAGAGGTACGCCGGCACGACGATGCCGTCCGGAATGAGCGTGAGCGCCGAGGGCGGGTCGGCCACCGTGGCCGGCCAGATGACCCGGATCAGGCTCGCGAGGACGAACGCGTAGGAGCCGACCAGGATCAGCCGCCACGGGGTGCGGTCGGCCGGGTCGAGGTTGCGCCGCGGCCCGACATGGAACGCCACCAAGCCGGCGATCATGATGAGCGCGCTCGCCGGGGCCTGGATCCATTCCGGCCCGAAGCTATAGACAGCGACCACGTACAGGCCGAAGAAGGCATACAGCCAAGCCGGACGTGCGGACGGGGCGTCAACTCTGGTCACGTCCTTCCATCGGCAGCTCCGCGGAAGGGTTGACAACTCCGGGCGACATAGTTTACGAGGTGTTATTACCCGTTTTGAACCCGAAATATCGCCGCTGAGGCACCAGATACTGACAACAGGTGTCAGCCTTTGGCGACAGGATCCAGGCATGACTGGTTTCGCGACTCTTGCCCTGATCAACCTCGACGCCGAGGACCCGGCCGCGCTGGCCACCTTCTACTCCGCCGTGCTCGGCTGGGAGGTGCTGCACAGCGAGGGCGACTACGCCATGATCGGCGACGGCACGACGAGCATCGGTTTCGGCCGGGTGCCCGGCTATGCGGCGCCCGGCTGGCCGGTCGAGGCCGCGCCCAAGCGCTACCACCTGGACTTCTACGTGGACGACCTGGACAAGGCCGAGGAGCAGGCGCTGGCGCTCGGCGCGACCAAGCCGGCCGAGCAGCCCACGCCGGACCGCTGGCGCGTGCTGCTCGACCCGGCCGGTCACCCGTTCGACATCTGCGTACGCAGCTGACCGTAGTCCTTGAGGGTGATCGCCTCGGCCTTGGTGAACTGCTTCTCGACCATGCCCTTCATCGGCCAGACGCCCATCATCCGCATCGACAACGCCCGCAACCGGATCATGAACCGGCCGTTGGGGGCGAACATCTCGACGCCGCCCGGCGGCAGTTGGGTGCCCTCGGCGACGTAGTCGGCCATCTCCCGCTGGTACGCGGCGAACCCCTCCTCCGGGGTCTTCGCCGCGGCCAGCTCGCCGGCCAGCACGTACGCGCCGACCAGGCTCATGCTGGTGCCCATGCCGGCCAGCGGGGTGCCGCAGTAGCCGGCGTCGCCGAGCAGGACGACCCGGCCGCGCGCCCACCTCTCGACCGTCACCTTGCTGACCTCGTCGAAGTAGAAGTCCGGGGCGTCCGGCATGGCCCGCAGCAGGTCCGGCACCCGCCAGCCGACCTTGTCGAACTTCGCCGACAGCAGCGCGATCTGCTGGGCCCGGTCCAGCCGGCCATATTGCTCCTTCGTCCGGAACGAGAGGCTGGCCTTGGCCGTTCCGCCGCGCTCCGGCCGGATCCCGGCCACCCGGCCGCCCGGCGCGTTGTACATCTCGAACCAGTTGTCCAGGTCGCCCGGGTCCGGGACGGTGAAGTAGGACCCGTAGGCCCCGAGCGGCTGGACGAACTCACGGTGCGGCCCGAAGGCGAGCTTGCGCACCCCCGAGCGCACTCCGTCGGCGCCGACCACCACGTCGTACCGCTCGCGCCGCCCACCGGCGAAGAAGACGTCACCCTCCGGCGTCAGGTCGGTGACCTGGTCGCCGAAGCGCCAGTCCACGTCGGCCGCGGTGGCCTCGTACAGGATCCGGGCGAGGTCGCCGCGCGCGATCTCGATCTCGGCGACGATGCCCTCGCCGCCGAACAGGTCGGCCGGCATCGCGCCCAGCCGCTTGCCGCGCGCGTCGACCATCGCCCAGCCGCGCTCGTCGACCTGGTGCGTCCTGATCGCGTCGCGGATGCCCATTCGCTCGACGACGCCGCGGGCGGCGCCCCGGACGTCGACCGCGTGCCCGCCCGGGCGCGGCTCCGGCGCCCGCTCGACGATCGTGACCTCGGCGCCGGCGCGGTGGAGCCAGAACGCCAACGCCGGCCCGGCGATGCCCCCGCCGGAAATCAGAACCCGCATACCCCGCTCCTCTGCGTACTCTGTTATTTGCGTACTAGTGAGAGTAGGAGAGCGTGTTGCGGCAGGCAAACCGCACTAGTACGCTCCACTCCAGAACGGGAGGTGTACTAGTGCACCCGTATCGACGGATCGTCGAGGATGTCCGCCGGCGCATCGAGACCGGCGAGCTCCAGCCGGGCGACCGGGTGCCCTCGGCCCGGCAGATCACCAGCGAGTGGGGCGTCGCGATCGCCACCGCCACCAAGGCGCACGCGACCATGCGCGAGGAGGGGCTGACCGTGGCCCGCCCCGGCGTCGGCACCGTGGTGGCCGGCCCGGCGCCGCGCGGCGACCACGAGCTGACCCGGGAGCGGATCGTCGCGGCCGCGATCGCGATCGCCGACGCCGAGGGGATGGCCGAGCTGACCATGCGGCGCATCGCGAGCCGGCTCGGCGTCTCGACGATGGCGCTCTACCGGCACGTGCCGGGCAAGGAGGAGCTCACCCTCGCGATGATCGACACGGCGATCGGCGAGTTCGCGCTGCCCGCCCATCCGCCGCACTGGCGGGCCTCGCTCGAGATCTGCGCTCGGCTCGAGTGGGCGGGATTCAAGCGGCACCCCTGGCTCGCCGCCTCGATGTCGCTGACCCGCCCGCAGATGGCGCCGAACGCGATGCGGCTCAGCGAGTGGGTGATGGCCGCCTTCGAGAGCACCGGCCTGAACCAGCCCGATCGCATGTACATCCAGGTGCTGCTGTTCAGCTTCGTCCGGGGCGTGGCCAGCGCGCTGGAGCCGGAGGCCGAGGCGGTCCGGGACAGCGGGCTGACCAACGACCAGTGGATGCAGGCGCAGACCTCCACGATCGCCGCCCTGCTGGCGGCCGAGCGGATGCCGCAGTTCCAGCGGCTGCTGACCAGCCCGTTCGACCTCGACCTGGACATGCTGTTCGACTTCGGGCTGGCCCGTCTGCTCGACGGCCTGGTCCCGTTCGTCGCCCAGCGGACCCGGCGGTAGACCACGACGCTCAGCGGACGCGGCGGAAGACCACGACGTTCAGCTGACTCGGCGGTAGACCACGACCTGCCACGGCGCGAGCGTCAGGCCCGTCGGCGCCGCCACGTTGGTGAGGACCAGCTCGGCCTCCTCCCAGGCGATCGCGTCCTCGATCTCGGCACGCACGGTGTCGCCGGTGAAGTTTCCGACGACCAGCAGCTCGGTGCCGTTCAGCCGCCGGGTGAACGCGTACAGGCGCTCGTCGTTGGGCAGCAGCATGGTGAAGTCGCCGTCGACCACGGCCGGCTCCTCGTGCCGCAGCTTGATCAGCTTGCGGTAGTGGTGGAACACCGAGTCCGGGTCGGCCCGCTCCGCCTTCGCGTTGATCTGCGGGTAGTTCGGGTTCACCGCGAGCCATGGCGTCCCGCTGGTGAAGCCGGCATGCGGGGAGTCGTCCCACTGCATCGGCGTACGCGCGTTGTCCCGTCCCCGTGCCCGCAGCACGGTGAGCACCTCCTCCGGCGCCCGCCCCTCCTGCACGGTCGCCTGGTGGTACTGGCCGAGCGCCTCGATGTCCCGGAAGTCGTCGATCGAGCGGAACGGGTAGTTGGTCATGCCCAGCTCCTCGCCCTGGTAGACGTAGGGCGTTCCGCGGTGCAGGTGCAGCACCGTGCCGAGCATCTTGGCCGCGGCGACCCGGTGCGCGGGCGAGTCGTCGCCGTACCGGGAGACCACCCGCGGCTGGTCGTGGTTGTTCCAGTAGAGACTGTTCCACCCGACCTTGGCGAGGCCGGCCTGCCAGCGCCCGAAGATCCCCTTGAGGACGGTCAGCCGGAGCGGGACCAGGCGCCAAGGGTCGCCGCCGCGGTCCGCCCAGACGTGGTCGAAGTGGAAGACCATGTCGACCTCGTGCCGGTCCTGGTCGGTGAACTTGATCGCCTCGTCGACCGTCACCCCGGGCATCTCCCCCACGGTGAGCATGCCCTCGCGGCCGGCGAAGACCTGGTCGTGCATCTCCCGCAGGAACTCGTGGTTGCGCGGACCATTCATGTACGAGGCGGAGCCGTCCCCGTAAGCGGCGCCGGCCGTCAGCCGGCCGTCGGTGAGCGGCTGCACCTTGGAGATCATGTTGATGACGTCCATCCGGAAGCCGTCCACGCCCCGGTCGAGCCACCACCGCATCATCGCGTACACGGCCGACCGGACCTCGGGGTTCTCCCAGTTGAGGTCGGGCTGCTTCGCCGAGAACAGATGCAGGTAGTACTCGCCGGTCCGTTTGTCGTATTCCCAGGCCGGGCCGCCGAACACCGAGCCCCAGTTGGTCGGCTCAGCGCCCGGCGTGCCGGGCTCCATGCCCTCGCGGGCCGGCCGCCACCAGTACCAGTCCCGCTTCGGGTTGTCGGTGCTCGACCGGCTCTCGACGAACCAGGGGTGCTCGTCCGAGCTGTGGTTCACGACCAGATCCATGATCAGCTTCATGTTCCGGGCATGAGCCGCCGCCAGCAGTTCGTCGAAGGTCGCGAGATCGCCGAAGAGGGGGTCGACGTCCTGGTAGTCGCTGATGTCGTAGCCGTTGTCGTCCTGCGGTGACCGGTAGATCGGGGAGAGCCAGAGCACGTCGACGCCGAGCTCGGCCAGGTGATCGAGATGGTCGATGATGCCGCGCAGATCGCCCATGCCGTCGCCGTCGGCATCGGCGAAGCTGCGTGGGTATATCTGGTAAACGACCGCGCTCTTCCACCAGAGATCCGTCATCCGTCTTCTTTAACACGAGAACGCCGGCCGGAGGGCATGGGCATACTATGTGGGTGCTAACTACCAGAAAGCGGCATTTGTCATGAAGGTGGCGCTGCTGGGGCCGATCGCCTGGCGCACGCCGCCGCTGCACTACGGCCCCTGGGAACTGATCACCAGCCTGCTGGCCGAGGGGCTGACCGCGCGCGGCGTCGACGTCACGCTCTTCGCGACGCTCGACTCGGTCACCAAGGCCGCCCTGGACGGGGTGAGCCCGGCCGGGTACGAGGAGAGTCCCGAGCTCGACGGCCGGGTGTGGGAGGCGCTGCACGTCAGCCACGCGCTGTCCCGGTCCGGCGAGTTCGACCTCGTGCACAACCATCTGGACTGGTTGCCGCTCGCGTTCTCCCAGCACTGCGCCGCGCCGATGCTCACCACGATCCACGGCTTTTCCGGGCGGCACATTCTGCCGGCCTACGAACGGGGAAACTCGGCCTACGTCTCGATCTCCGACAGCGACCGATCTCCATTGCTGTCCTACGTCGGAACCGTCCATCACGGCATCGATCTGTCGACGCTCCCGGTTTCCGTCGCACCTGATTCGTCCGATTTAATCATCTTTGGCCGTATCCATCCGGACAAAGGCACCGACCTGGCCATCGAGATCGCCCGGCGGACCGGTCGTCGCCTCGTCATCTGCGGGATCATCCAGGATCACGCCTTCTACGAGTCCCGGGTGGCCCCCGAGATCGACGGCGACCGGGTCGTCTACCTGGGCTCGGTCGGGCCGGCCGACCGCGGGCGGATCCTCGGCTCGGGCGCGGCGCTGCTGCACCCGATCCGGTTCGCCGAGCCGTTCGGGCTCTCCGTGGTGGAGGCGATGGCCTGCGGGACACCGGTGATCGCGTACCGGAAAGGCTCGATGCCGGAGATCGTCGACGAGGGCGTCACCGGCCGGCTGGTGACCGGCCTCGACGAGGCGGCGGCGGCGGTCGAGGGCATCGACGCGATCGACCGGGCCGGGTGCGCGCGGCGCGCCCGGGAACGGTTCTCGGCCGACCGCATGGTCGACGACTACCTGGCAATTTACCGCAATATCGTCAGTTGAATGGCCGTACTTGTTAACGTCGCAATGTGAATTGCGCGTTAATCGGGGTAATTTCCCGGGCAGCTGCAATGACGTTTGCACGAGGCCCGCACCGTGCCGATCGTGCGCGCTTAGTCGTGCTGCGAGTAGGCAGCCGCGAACCGAGAAAGGCCCTGTCATGACGGCCACGTACGGCTTTCTGAGCACATACCCGCCCACTCAATGCGGTTTGGCCACTTTCAATGCGGCACTCGCCACTCAGCTGAATACCGGCGGGGGCGCTGGGGTCGTCCGGCTGCTCGCCAGCGACAACGTGAGCGGCGGCATCGACCTCGACCGCGGCGCGCCCCGGGTCGTGCACACCTGGCACACCGACAACAGGGGTGGCTGGCCCGCGGCGGCCGACGCGCTGAACCGGTTCGACGTGGCGATCCTCCAGCACGAGTACGGGATCTACCCGGGCGACGCCGGCGCCGAGGTTCTGCCGCTGCTGCGCGCCCTCGACATCCCCTCGATCGTCGTGCTGCACACCGTGCTGAGCCATCCCGACCCGCTGCAGCGGCAGGTCCTCGAGCGGATCGCCGCCACCGCCGACGCGGTGGTCACCATGACCGACACCGCCCGCAAGCGGCTGCTGGCCGGGTACGCCGTGGACCCGCGCAAGATCTCGGTGATCCCGCACGGCGCCGGCAGCCACGAGCGCGCGCCGCGCGAGGACCACGACCGGCCGCACCTGCTCAGCTGGGGGCTGCTCGGCCCCGGCAAGGGCATCGAGTGGGCGCTGCGCGCGCTCGCGCTGCTGGCCGACCGGTCGCCGAGGCCGATCTACACCGTCGCCGGCCGCACCCACCCCAAGGTGCTGGAGCAGCACGGGGACGCGTACCGGAACTCCTTGAAAGCCCTCGCCGGCTCGCTCGGGGTGACCGACGACGTGCTCTGGCGCGACGAGTACCTGGACGAGGCGGCGCTGTCCCGCTTGATCCGCTCGGCCGACGTGGTGGTGCTGCCCTACGACTCCACCGAGCAGGTCACCTCGGGCGTGCTGATCGAGGCGGTCGGCGCCGGCGTGCCGGTGGTGGCCACCGAGTTCCCGCACGCGGTCGAGCTGCTCGCCGACGGCCCCGGGCTGGTGGTGCCGCACCAGGATCCGGAGGCGATGGCGGCCGCGATCGGGCACCTGATCGCCGAACCGGGGCTGGCCGGCCGCCTGACCGGGCTGGCCGGTGGGCCGACGCTGCGCTGGCCCGCCGTGGCCGCGCGGTATCAGGCGCTGGCCGGTCGTCTGCTGTCCGCACGCGCCCTGGCGCCGATCGCCGCGTCCGTCCCGGCATGAGCGTGGGCCTGCGGCTCGTGCCGCCGCCGATCCAGCTGTCGGACGCCCCACCACCGTCGTTCAGCCACGTCGCCCGCCTCTCCGACGACACGGGGCTGCTCGAGCACGCGCGCAACGCGATCGTCCGGCGCGAGCACGGCTACTGCGTCGACGACGTCGGCCGGGGCCTGCTCGTCGCCAGCCGGGAGCCGCGCCCGTCGCCGCAGGTCGTCGGCCTGGCCGAGCGCTACCTGGCGTTCCTCACCCACGCGCAGGGGCCGGACGGCGCCTTCCGCAACCGGATGAGCTACGACCGGCGCTGGACCGACGAGCCCGGCCTCGGCGACTGGTGGGGGCGCGCGCTCTGGGGGCTGGGCACGGCCGCGGCGCGCTCGACCGCGCCGTGGATCCGGCGCGAGGCCCGCCTGGCGTTCCGCTTGGGGACGCAGCAACGCTCGACCTGGCCGAGGGCGATGGCGTACGCGGGGCTGGGCGCGGCCGAGGTCTTGCGGATGGACTCGCGCGACCCGGACGCCGCGGCGCTCCTTCGCGACGCCGCGGCCGCGGTCGGGGTCCCCGGGCCCAACCCGTCCTGGGTCTGGCCCGATGAGCACCTCACCTACGCCAACCCGACGATGGCCGAGGTGGTGATCGCGGCCGGCGACCTGCTCGGCGACGAGCCGCTGCTGCGGGCCGGCCTGCGCATGCTCGCCTGGCTGTGCCGCGAGCAGGACAACAACGGCCACCTGTCCACCGTCCCGGTCGGCGGCTGGCGGCCCGGGCAGCCCAAACACCGCTTCGACCAGCAGCCGATCGAGGCCGCCGCGACCGCCGACGCCTGCGCCACCGCCGCCGCGATCACCGGCGACGATCGGTGGGACGCCCCGCTATTTCAGTCAATTGCCTGGTTTCTGGGCGATAACGACACCCAGACAGTCATGTACGACGCCCTTACCGGCGGATGTTATGACGGATTAACGGCAGATGGTCCTAATCTGAATCAAGGAGCCGAATCCACCCTCGCGCTCGTCTCCACGCTGCAGCACGCTCGCACGCTGGCGACCCGGAGCGCGACCCGACCGTCAGGCGGCCTAGCGTGACCGCAACCATGAATTCCCAGACCTATGTCACTCGGCACGAGATCGTCATGCAGCCGGACGACCGGCGCGTGGTGATCAAGCTGTTCGTCCCCGGCGAAGACCACCAGATGGTGCAGAACCGGGCCTCCAACATGATCGAGCGCATCCTGCGGCTCGACGACGCGGAGACCGCCCGCCTGCTGGAGGATGTGGTGAACCGGTTCGCGGGCCGGCACCAGGACCTGCTGGCGACCTTCCAGCATCACTACGAGCTGGTCCAGCACCGCGTGCCGGCCGAGGTCGAGCTGTCGTCGACCGCGCGCCACCTGATCGGCGCCTACTTCAGCCACGAGTTCTCGGTCGAGTCCGCAGCCCTGTGCAACCCGTCGATGGTGCCGCACCCCGACCAGACCGAGATGGCGCCGGACGAGCTGCGGGTGGCGATGAGCCTGCGCCAGATCGGCGAGGGGCACATCTCCTCGATCGGGTTCTGCTCGGCGGTCCTCGGCCCCGGCGACGCGATCAGGCTCGAGGATCGCAGCGGCCCGCTGGTGATCGGCCAACGCGTCGGGGCGATGCACTGGCGCAACCAGCTCACCGCGGCGCTGATCGACGAGGAGATCGACAACGAGGCCTCCGCGTACGTCGTGTCGGCCCTCCCCGACCGGTTCAGCGACGAGGAGTTCGAGGATGTGATGACGCACATCCCCGCCGAGCTGCTGACCCGCCAGACCACCCAGGAGACGCTGGACCACATCCGGCACATCGTGAGCGAGGACTATGCGGTGGGCTTCCCGGCCACGACACCGCTGCACCAACGCGTCATGTGGCCGGCGACCCGGGCGGAGCGCAACGGCATGGAGGACGCGCGCTTCGTTCAGCACCTGGACCCGGACGGTCGGCTCACCTACCAGGGGACCTACACGGCGTACGACGGCTATCACATCGCCGGCCGGGTCATCTTCTCCCGCGACCTGCGGCATTTCGAGGTGACCCAGTTGCACGGGCCCGCGGCGAAGAACAAGGGCATGGCGCTGTTCCCGCGCTACGTGGGCGGCCGGAAGCTGGCCCTGTGCCGCTCCGACGGCGAGACGCTGGGCCTGAGCGTGCGCGACGCGCAGCACCGCTGGCAGCCGTCGGTGCCGCTGCTGGTACCGCACCGCGGCTGGGACCTGATCCAGGTGGGCAACTGCGGCTCCCCGATCGAGACGGAGGCCGGCTGGCTGGTCCTGACCCACGGCGTCGGCCCGATGCGCCGCTACGGGCTGGGTGCCATGCTCCTCGACCTGGAGAACCCGGAACGGGTGATCGCCGACCTGCCCGACGGCCTGCTGCACCCGGACGAGGTCGAGCGCGAAGGCTACGTCCCCAACGTCCTCTACTCCTGCGGCGGCCTCCTGCACGACGGCCGGCTGTGGATCCCGTACGGCGCGAGCGACGTCCGGATCGGTTTCGCCAGCGTCGACCTGGACGAGCTCCTGAGCCGGATGGCCCCCGCCGGCTCCTGACGGATCCGCGCCACCGGGCGCCGTCAACCGACCGTGCCGGTGACCACCCAGATCGTCAGGATCGCGAGGAAGTCGCCTCGCGCGCCGGCCGCGTCGACATAGGAGAACCACTCGTCCCGTACGCCCGGAGGGGTCGTCCAGGCTGCCTCGGGAACCATCGGGTTGACCATCGGCAGCACCACCGCGGCCGAGGCCGGGTCGCCGAAGACGCACGTGACCGGGGTGGCGGTCACGTCGGAGAGCCTTGCCCGGATGAGCCGGCGGCGCAGCGTGCGGCCCATGTCGCGCTGCCGGGGGGTGAGTCGGCCGTGCATGTCGGCCACGATGGTCGCGGCCAGGCGGGCCGGGACGCCGTCGAAGGCCAGCGACTCCCAGTCGGTGTCGACCAGGCAGAGGCGGCCGCCGGGCCGGGTCACGCGGATCAGTTCGGCGAGCGCCGCGTCGGCGTCGTCGACGTGCTGGAGCACCCGCTCGCACCAGACGCCGTCGAAGCTGCCGGCCGGCAGGTTCATCGCCGAGACGTCGCCGGTCATGTACCGGACGTTGCTGCCGTCGTGCCGCTGCACGGCGGCGGCGATGGTGGCGGCCGAGTAGTCGAGGGCGACGACCTCGCCGGCCGGGCCGACCTTGGTGGCCAGCCACCGCGCCACGTCGCCCGCGCCGGAGCCCGCGTCCAGCAGCCGCTCACCGGGGCGCGGGCGCAGCGCCTGCCACGCGGTCTCCCGTACCCGGCGGATCTCGGGGTGACGGCCCATCGCCTCGAGCGCGGCGAGCAGCATGGCGGTCATCTCGCTGGGCTGACTGTCGAGGTCAGCGAAGGGGGTGCGGTCCATCTGCGCGGGCTTCATGGGGCAAATGTTGACGCACCCGCGGCGCTTTTCGCTGGCCGAGGTCACTCATCCGACAGGTAAAGATCACTGCCCGCGCACTCGCGGCCGCCCCCTTGATCGGCGAACCGGCACCGGTGTGGCAATCTTTCGGAATGAGTGACGCGGTGAAGTTCGGCCTGGTCGGTTACGGATCCGGCGGGCGCATCTTCCATGCCCCGCTGCTCGCCTCGGCGGCGAACGTCGACTTCGTCGGCGTGGTGACCCGCTCCGAGGAGCGCCGTGCCGAGCTCGCCAAGCAGCATCCGACCGCCACCGCCTTCGACTCGCTGGCCGCGCTGGCCGCCGCGGGCGCCGAGGCGGTCTCGATCTCCACCCCGGCCGCCACGCACGCCGAGGTGGCCCAGGAGGCGATCGCGCTCGGGCTGAACGTGGTCGTCGACAAGCCGTTCACGCTCGACGCCCCGAGCGCGCAGACCGTCGTGCAGGCCGCCGCGGAGAAGGGCGTGCTGCTCAGCGTCTACCAGAACCGGCGCTGGGACTCGGACCTGCGCACCGTCCGCAAGCTGATCGCCGAGGGCGCCCTCGGCACGATCCGGCGCTTCGAATCGCGGTTCGAGCGCTGGGCCCCCGAGCGCAAGGTCCCCGCGGCCGGCGGCGGCACGCTGCTCGACTTCGGCTCGCACCTGGTCGACCAGGTGCTCCTGCTGCACGGCCCGGCGGTCCGGGTGTACGCCGAGATCCGCGGCAACGGCGAGCTCGACGACGACTTCTTCGTGGCCCTGCACCACGTCAACGGCGTCGAGTCGCACCTGTGGGGCAGCTGGCGCCAGGCCGCGCCCGGCCCGCGTTTCCGGGTCAGCGGCTCGACCGGCACCTACATCGTCGACGGCATCGACAGCATGGACGGCCAGGAGGCGCTGCTCAAGGCCGGCAAGTCCCCGGCCACCCTCGGCGACCGGTGGGGTGTCGAGCCGGAACACGCCTGGGGCCGCCTGTACCACGGGCCGACCAGCGCCCCGGTCCCGAGCGAGCGCGGCCGCTGGGACACCTACTACCCCGCGTTCGCCAAGGCCGTCCGCGGCGAGGGCAAGGTCCCGGTCGACCCGGCCGACGCCCTGCGCACGATGACCGTCCTGGACGCGGCCCGGGAGAGCGCCCGCACCGGAACCGCGGTGCGGCTCTAGGAACCCGGCCGCCGGCTATCCCGCGAGGCGGCGCAGGTCGTCGACGATCGTGCCGAGGTTGGACAGCAGCGAAAGGTGACCCTCGCCGGGGACCAGGTGGGACTCGGCGGTCGGCAGGTGCTCGGCCAGCCAGCCGCCGTGCGCGAACGGCACCATCCGGTCCTGGTCGCCCTGCCACAGCGACACCGGCACCGCGACGTCCTCCGGCCGGAAGCCCCAGTCGGCCACGAAGGCCTGGTCGTCGTCGCGCCACCCGGCGACCCCGGTGGAGAGCGCGGCGTGGAAGCTCGCCGCCAGATAGTCGGCCAGGCCGCCGGCCAGCGTTCGCTTGTCCACCTCGGAGATCAGGTCGCCGAACGCCTCGACCAGGTCGGCCGGCTTGACGTCGGCCATCCCGGCCGCCGCCGAGACCAGGAACGCGTCCAGCGCCTCGGGCCCGGCGAGGGCCGCCCCGAACTCCTGGACGTTCTCCTCGCCCATGCCGGCGAGCCAATTCAAACCCTTCGCGTCGTACGGCGCGACGCCCGCGATCGTCGCCGCCGCGCGGCAGCGCCCCGGGAGCAGGGCGGCGCAGGCCAGAGCGTGCGGGCCACCACCCGACCAGCCGAGCGTGACGAACGCCGGCGCGTCCAGGGCGTCCATCAGCGCGGCGGTGTCGGCGGCCGCGTCGGCCACCCGGCGGCCGGGGTGCGGGGTGGAGGTCGCGTACCCGGGGCGGCTGGCCTGCACGAAGCGGAAGCCGCCGGCCACGGCCGCGTCGACCAGCGGGGCGTACCGGACCGTGCCCGACGGGGTGCCGTGGTGCAGGACCAGAGGAATCGCCGAGGCCGGACCCTCGACCAGGTATTCGAGGGTGCGACCGTCGGAAAGGGTCAGATGTTCCATCCGGCGACGGTACAAGGCGGAAGGGCCCGCTGGGGACGTGCGCGGGCCCTTCCTTTTACCTAGGGAGCGGGCTCAGTTGCGGATGATCGTGAACGTGGTGGTCTGGTTCTCGATGTCCCGGTAGTTGTTGCTGAACTGGAGGTTGGTGAAGGTGGCCGAGCCGACCGCCGGGCCCTGGCCGGCCTCGGGCAGCGGGTTGGCCCAGATGCCGAAGCCGGACTTCGCGTCGTACGCGTCGCCGCTCTTCTGCGCGCCGCTGATCGTGATGTTGGTGAACGTGGTGTCCGTGATCGGGTTTTGCGGCCCGTTCTTGTAGTTGGTCTGGAACATGATTCCCGAGTAGGTCGGGTCGGTGATGTCCACATTGCTCACCCGGATGCCCTGGAACACCTTCGACGCGCTGAAGCACCAGATCGCCGGGAAGGTCTGCGCGCCCCAGAAGTGGCCGCCGGCCCGGACGATCGAGATGTTGTCGAAGACGGTCGGCGGCGAGGCGCCGAAGCCGTTCATCGGGTAGCCGAAGTCCAGCGAGCTGATGGTGATGCCCGAGTAGACCAGGGTGTCCGCGATGTAGATGTTCTTGAACGTGTTGGCGTACCCGCCGTAGACCGCGACACCGGCCGCCCGCCACGTCAGGATCGAGGTGAGGTTGGAGTAGGTGTTGTTGATCTCGTCGGAGCCGCCCGCGTCGATCGCCGAGAACAGCGCGAAGCTGTCGTCGCCGGTCGCCCGGGCCTCGTTGTTGTCGACCAGGTTGCCGGTGCTGCCGTTGGTCATGTTGATGCCGTCGGCGAACGTGTCCCGGATGCGCGAGTTCTTGATCACCATGTTGTCGGTGTTCGCGCCCCAGTACAGGCAGACCACGTGCTCGGCCCAGATGTTGTCGATGGTGATGCCGCTGACGTTGGCGAGGTCGAAGACCTTGCCGGGGCCGTCGATCCGGATGTTGTAGTTGCCGAAGTACGCGAAGTTCGCGAACGTCGACCCGTTGGCGGTGCCGTCGGCCCGGAACCCGGCGTCGGTGTTGCTCTGGCTGTCGGGCGTGAAGAACCGGGTGTACCAGGGGCCCGCGCCGATGACCTGGATGGCCCGGCCGTACACCTGCAGCTTGCTGGAGACCTGGTAGTCGCCGGCCGGCAGGTAGACGCCCGCCTTGCTGGTGTCCTGCCGGGCGGCGTCCAGCGCGTTCTGCACCGACTGCTGGTCGAAGCCGGTCGGCACGACGTACTTGGACGTGTCCGGGTTGGCGATCGGGGCAACCTGCTCGAGGTTGATGAAGTCGATCGCGATGGTGCCGGAGTTGGCCACGTCCTTCTGCAGCTTGATCGTGCTGCCGGCCGGGAACGAGCCGCTCAGCAGGATGTTCGCCTCGTCGTAGATGTGCCGCGGGTTGCTGCCGGAGTTCTGCGGCGCCGTCTCGTCGCCGTAGAGCCACGCGTACTTCGAGGTGAGCGGGAGCGTCTTGTTGAGCGTGCCGTTCACGTACACGTTGATCGAGCTGGTCGTGCCGTCCGGGATGGAGAACCGGGCGACGATCGTGTTGGTGGGGTTCCGGGTCGTCCACTGCACCGACGCGCCGGTCTGGTTGAGCGTGACGGCCTTGCGCCCGGACGCCTCGCCGGCCAGGTCGCCGATGGTCCGGTTGGGGCCGACGATTGCCGCGCCGCCGCCGAGCGTGCCGTCCTCGGCCTCGTAGGCGTCGAAGGGCATGTTGGCGCCCCGACCGACAAAGAATGATTTGTCCGAAGTGTTGTTCGCCTGCTTCACGGACAGCTCGTTGGCGTCAACCGCGATAACGGTGTGAACCGTATATTTCCCATTTACGGCGGTCCACGTGCCCAGCGAGAGCGCGGGCGAGGAGGCGCCGGCCGCCAAAACTCCTGTATACGAGCCGGTCAGCGTCTTGATCACGGTCGAACCGGACAAAACGGTCAAGGTGACGCCGTGTGCACCGGACGCCGAGGCCGCCGAGCCCTGGTTCTTGATGGTGACCGTGAAGGTGACCGTGTTGCCGGCCGACGGGTTGCCCGGCGACCAGGCGACCGACGAGGCCACCAGGTCCGACGACGACACCGGCGTGACGACGAGGTTGGCCGAGGACGTGAACGAGTTGTTCGCCTCGTTCAGCTCGATCACCGTGTTCGACTCGTCCACCTGCGCGGAGAGCGCATAGGTGCCGGCGTCGCGAGCGCCGATGTTGGCCGAGACGGTGGTCGACGCGCCCGCGGCGAGCGCGCCTACCGCGGCGGTGCCGACCTTGGTCGTACCCAGGTAGAAGTTGACGTCCGAGGCGGCCGAGGCCGCCGTGCCGCCGTTCTTGACGGTGGCCGACAGCGTCACCGCGTCGGTCTCGACCGGCGCGGCCGGCGACGAGGACAGCCCGGTGATCGTCAGGTCCGGGTTCGGCGCGGCGACGCCGATCACCTGCAACTCCGCCACCTGGCCGCTGGGCGCGCCGGTGTTCGCGGTGAAGGAGAGTCGGAGGTCCGCGGCGGTTCCGCTCACCGGGATGGTCACCGTGTTGCCCGAGGCCGGGTTGAAGGTGTACGCCGCCGAGCCGACCAGCGTGGTGAACGTCGACGAGCTCTGCTCCCGGCCGAGGACCGAGAACGTCTGCTGCCGGGTCGCCCAGGCGCTGTCCGGGTTCAGCTTGACCACGACCTGCTGGACGGTGGCGTTGGCGCCCAGCTTCACGGTCAGGTTCGCCGGGTACGCACTGCCCTCCCAGTAGGTGGCCACGTTGTCGTCGTTGGCGTTGGTCGCCACGAACGTGTAGACGGTCGAGGACGCCTCGATCGGCTTGTTGAGCGCGAGGTTGCTTCCGGTGACCGGCGTGCCGGTCCGGGTGACCGTGTTGCTGGCCGCCGACACGTTGCCGGCCGCATCCTTCGCCTTCACGTAGTAGGCGACGGTCGCCGAGTCCGGCTGGCTGTCGGTGTAGGTGAGCACGCCCGCGCCGACGCTGGTGCGCAGCACACCGTTGGCGTACACGTCGTACCCGGTGACACCGACGTTGTCGGTCGAGGCCGACCAGGTCAGCTTGATCTGGCCACTGGCCGGCTGGGTGTAGGCGAGGTTCCCGGGCGCGCTGGGCGCCTGGGTGTCGCCGGTGGCCGGCCCGTACACCTCGAGCTCGGAGAGCTGCCCGGCCGGCCAGCCGGTGTTCGCGGTGAAGGTCAGCCGGACGAACCGGGTGGTCGCCGTGGTCAGGTCCACGGTGACCGCGTTGCTCGAGGCCGGGTTGAACGTGTAGCCGGCGCTGGCCTTGAGCGTGCTGAACGTCGAGCCGTCGCTGGACCCGGAGACAGTCAGCGTCTCGGTGCGGGTGGCCCACGAGGTGGACGGCGGCAGCTTGAGGACGAGCTGGTTGACCGAGACGGCCGAGCCGAGGTCGACCTGCAGCCACTGCGGGAACGCGTTGTTCTGGCTTTCCCAGTAGGTGTTGGCGTTGCCGTCACCGGCGTTGCCGGCCGGGTAGACGTCGGTGTAGCTGCTGGCGCTGAAGGTCTTGCCGGCGGCCAGGTTGGTGCCGGCGGCGGAGGCGGCGGTCGGTGCGGAGAGGATCGCGGCCACGACCCCTACGGCCGCGGCAGCGGCCAGGAATCGTCTTCTGAATCGAGGCATGGCGGGAGCGGTGCCTTTCTTCCGTGAAAAGCCCCCGGGGATGTAGCTCCTCCTGCTCTGAAGGCGCCGGCGGTGGATCCGGCGCCCGTTCAAGGTCAGCTCAGGCGCAGCCAGACGGCGGTGTCCGGGGGGAGGCGGTCACCGTCGAGAGGGCCACTGGCGAGCAGGGAGGTCTCGTGGTCCGGCAGGGGGATCGAGGCGCCGGACATGTTGACGACGCAGGCGAAATTCGCGCCGCGGCAGTACGCGAGCACTTGCGGGTGCAGGTCGAGCCAGGCCATCTCAGCCCGGTGCAGGCCGGGCTCTTCCCGGCGCAGCGCGATCGCCGACCGGTACAGCGACAGCATCGAGTTGGGGTCGCCGGTCTGCGCCTCGACGGTCAGCCCCTTCCACTCCGGCGGCTGCGGCAGCCACGGCGAGGCGGTGCTGAAGCCGAACGGCGGCTCGTCGCCGCTCCACGGCAGCGGCACCCGGCAGCCGTCCCGGCTGTGCCCACGCCGCGCCCACATCGGATCTTGAAAGGACGAGGGCGGGATGTTCTCGTTCTCCCAGAGGCCGAGCTCGTCGCCCTGGTAGAGGTAGGTGGCGCCGGGCAGCGACAACGACAGCAGCGCGGCGGCCCGGGCGCGGCGGGTGCCGAGCTCGAGGTCGACCGGGGTGCCGTCCAGGTTGTTGTCGAAGCTGAAGGTGGTGTCCTCGCGGCCGTACCGGGTGACGTGCCGGGTGACGTCGTGGTTGGAGAGCACCCAGGTGGCCGGCGCACCGACCGCGGCGTGCGCGTCGAGGGTGCGGTCGATGGAGGCACGCATCAGCGCCGGGTCCCAGGCGCAGCCGAGGAGGTCGAAGTTGAACGCCGCGTGCAGCTCGTCCGGGCGCAGGTAGTTGGCGAACCGCTCGACGTCGGGCATCCAGACCTCGCCGATCAGGGCGCGATCACCGTCGTACGAGTCGGCCACCCGGCGCCAGGCCCGGTACACGTCGTGCACCTCGTCCAGGTCGTGGAACGGATGCGGTGCCCCGTCCCGTACCTCGGGCAGGTCTTTGTCCTTGAAGAGCAGCGCCGCGGAGTCGATCCGGATGCCGTCGACCCCGCGGTCGAACCAGAACCGCAGGATGCTCTCGAACTCGGCGCGCACGTCCGGGTGGTCCCAGTTGAGGTCGGGCTGCTCGGGCGTGAACAGATGCAGATACCAAAGGCCATCGGGGGTACGGGTCCAGGTCGTGCCGCCGAACTCCCCTCGCCAGTCCGTCGGCATCTCGTCGCCGTTCGCGCCCCGCCCCGGCCGGAACCAGAAGTAGTCGCGTTCCTTCGCCGAGGGTGCGGCCAGCGCCGCCTTGAACCACGGGTGCTCGCTGGAGATATGGTTCGGAACGATGTCGACGATCATGCGGATACCGACCGCGTGCGCCTCCTCGACCAGCGCCTCGGCCCCGGCGAGGGTGCCGAAGACCGGGTCGATGTCGCGGAAGTCGGCCACGTCGTAGCCGGCGTCGGCCATCGGCGACGGGTACCACGGGCTCATCCAGATCGCGTCGATGCCGAGGTCGCGCAGGTGCCCCAGGTGCGCGCGGATGCCGTCGATGTCCCCGATGCCGTCGCCGTTCGCGTCGGCGAAGCTTCTCGGGTACACCTGGTAGATCACCGCGCTCCTCCACCACGGACCACCGTCTGTTGTGGACACAAGCACCTGCTTTCTGCATGGTCAGCTAGGCCCGGGTGACCCGGACCGAAGATTTCTGCGGATATTTCGGGGGTTTAACGACCGAGGCAGCGGCCTAGCCTTTGACGCTGCCCGCCGTCAGACCCGACATGATGTTTCGCTGGAAGATCAGGAAGATGACCACGGTCGGGATCGCCGCGATGACCGAGGCCGCGACCACCACGTTCATCGGGGTGCCGCCGGAGAAGGCGTAGATGCCGACGCTCAGAGTGCGGGTCTCGGGCGAGGGCATCACCAGCTTCGGCCAGAGGAAGTCTTTCCACACGTAGGTGACCGCGAAGATCGAGACCACGCCGAGGATCGGGCGCGACATCGGCAGGATGATCGACCAGAGGGTGCGCAGCGGCGACGCCCCGTCCACCATGGCGGCCGCGATCAGATCCTCCGGGATCGAGTCGAAGAACCGCTTGAGCAGGAAGATGTTGAACGCGTTGGCGACCAGCGGCAGCCAGATCGCCCACGGCGAGTCGAGCAGACTGGCGTGCACGAACGGCAGGTCGATCGCGGTCACGTACTGCGGCACGATGACGACCATCGCCGGGATCATCAGGGTGGCCAGCATCAGCGCGAGGACCACGTTGCCGAAGATCGGGCGCAGCTTGGAGAGCGCGTACGCCGCGGCGGTGTCGAAGACCAGCTGGAAGAAGACCGCCCCGACCGCGTAGTAGAAGGTGTTGAACATCAGCTTCGCGAGGTTGAGGTTGCTCCACGCGTCGGCGTAGTTCTTCGTCTCGGGGTGCTGCGGGAACAGCGAGGGCGGGGTCTGCGCAATTTCCTGGCCCGACTTCAGCGCGCCGGTGACCATCCAGTACAGCGGGCCGATGAAGACCAGCGTGAAGATCAGCACGGTGAGCCCGAGCAGCGTCCAGTAGACGAACTTGCCCTTGCCGCGCTGGAGCTGTGCTTGGGAGATGAGCGTGCGGGTGCCGGAGTCAGAGGCCATCGGTCAGTCCTGCTTCGTGGTCAGCCGCACGTAGACGGCGGAGAAGGCGGCGAGAACCAGGAGCATGATCACGCCGAGCGCGGCGGCGCCGTTCAGGTCGTTCTGGAAGAAGCCGTGCTGATAGATGAGGTACGCCACCGACGTCGCCGAGTCCTGCGTGCCGGCGCCGTTGGCCAGGATCAGCGGCTCGATGAAGACCTGCATGGTGGCGACGATCTGGAGCATCGCCAGCAGCGCCAGGATCAGCCGGGTCTGCGGGATCGTCACGTTCCAGATGCGGCGCAGCAGGCCCGCGCCGTCCAGCTCGGCCGCCTCGTACAGCTCGCCGGGGATGTTCTGCAGGGCGGCCAGGTAGATCAGCACCGCGGCGCCCATGTTCATCCAGGTCGAGGCGATCACCATGGCCGGCATCGTCATCGACGGCGACTGCATCCACTGCGAGCTCGGCAGGTGGAAGAAGTGCAGAACCGCGTTGAACAGGCCGGCGTCGCTCGGGTCGTACGCGTAGTACTTGAACAGGAACAGCGCCGAGGCCGGCGGCAGCATCACCGGCAGGTAGACCAGGATGCGCAGGTAGCCCTTGAAGTGCCGGAACTCGTTGAGCAGGATCGCCACCACGAACGGGACGGCGTAGCCGAGGATGAGCGCGAGGACCGTGAAGTAGAAGGTGTTCTTCCAGGCGGTCCAGAAGCTCGGGTCCTGCACGATGCGCACGAAGTTGTCGAAGCCTACCCAGGTGGTCACGCCCCGCTTGGTGTGCTGGAAGCTCATCACGATGCCGCGGATCATCGGGAACCACTGGAACAGGGCGAAGCAGAAGATCGCCCCGATCAGGAACGCGTACCCGGTGAGGTTGTCCCGCAGCTTGCGCCCGCGGCGCGTGCGGGCCGTCCCGGTTCGCGCGTAGACCCGTGGCCGGCGGCTCGTCTCCGGGGCGCTGGTCATCGTTGCCAACGAAAACTCCTGCGATCGAGAAGGAGTGCGGGGGCTTGCCGGCCCCCGCACTCGTTGGTCACTTGTCGGCGGTCAGGAGCTGGTTCGTCTTGGTCTCGGCGGTCTTGAGCAGCTCGTCGATGTTCGCGTTCGGGTTGGTCAGCACGCCGGACATCGCGCTGTCGAGCACCGCGTAGATGGCCTGGGCGTTGACCGGCTCACCCTTGATCGCCACCGGGCTCGCCTCGAAGAGGCCGAAGTTCTCGCTCGGCACGTTCTGGTTCGCCTTGCGCAGGTCGGCCTCCTGCTTCTGGGCGTCGCTGCCGTTGGTGAACAGCAGCGGCTGGGGCAGGCCGACCGGCTGGTTCTGCGGCTTGGCCCGGGCGTAGTCGAACTGGCCCTTGCCCGGGGTCAGCTTCTCGAAGGCGATCCACTTGAGGCCGGCCTTGACCTGGTCGGGGGTGAGGTCCTTGCGGAAGAAGTAGCCCTCGCCGCCGCCGAGCGTGCCCTTGGCCGCGCCGTCCTGGCCGGGCATCGGGGCCATCGCCCAGTCCTGGTACTTGCCCTGGAACTGCTGGACGATCGCGGTGGTGGCGTCCGGCGCGCCGATGAACATGCCGACCTTGCCGGCCGCGGCGTTGGTCAGCAGGTCGGCCCACTGCAGCAGCTGCCGCGAGCCCATGCTGTTGTCGCCGTACCGCATGTCCTTGAGGTTCTGCAGGACCTGCTTGCCCTGGGCGTTGTTGAAGTCGGCCTTCTTGTTGTCGGCGCTCAGGATCTGGCCGCCCTGCGAGTAGAGCTCGGCGGTGAAGTGCCAGCCGCCGGTGTTACCCGCGCTGTAGTCGGCGTAGCCGGCCACCCCGCCGCCCAGCGCGGCGATCTTCTTGGCCGCGGCGCGCACGTCGGCCCAGGTCTTCGGCGGGTTGCTGACGTCCAGCCCGGCCTTCTGGAAGAGGGTCTTGTTGTAGAGCAGACCCATCGAGTAGTTCTTCGTCGGGATGGCGTAGATCTTGCCGTTGTCGGTGAAGACCGCCTTGAGCGCCGGGTCGACGCTGTCCCAGGTCGCGATGTTGTCCTTGGTCGCGTACTGGGTGATGTCCATCGCCTGGCCGGAGTCCAGCACCTGCTGGAGGTCGGTCATGTAGCCGTAGAAGACGTCGGTCATCGTGCCGCCGGTGAGCCGGGCGGTGAAGTCCGGCGGGTTGTTGCACTGCTGGCCGACGCTGACGCTCTTGATGGTGACGGTCGGGTTCTGCTTCTCGAACTCCGCGACGTCGGCGTTCCAGTTCGCCAGCAGGTCCTTCTGGGAGCCGTCCGGCTGGCAGTCGACGGTGATGACCGTCTTGCCGCCGGCGTCCTTCCCCGAGTCGTCACTGCCCTTCGTGGAACACGCCGCGATGCTGAGGCCCAAGCCGGCCGCGACGGCGAGCGCCGCAACCCGTCGGTACTGCGGTACGGACATCTATTCATCCCTTCGGGAAGAAGTTCGTCGTCATGTTTCGTGGAGGTGACGATACAAAGACAAACGATGTCCCGCAAGAAGCCGACTGGATGAAGAAAAAACTCGACGCGACCGCGGAAACCCGGAAACGGCGAAGGGCGGGCCATCGGCCCGCCCTTCGTTAGGAATATTGCCTGGTCAGCCTTAGGGAGCCGGTGCCGTCGACCCGCGCACGACCAGCTCCGGTTCGAACAGCAACTCGTCGGGGGCGACGCCGCTGCCCTCGATCTGGTTGACCAGCAGGTCGACCGCCGCCTGGCCCATCATCTCGATCGGCTGACGCACCGTGGTCAGCGGCGGATCGGTGCAGGTCATCAGCGCGGAGTCGTCGAAACCGACGACCGACACGTCGCGCGGCACCTCCAGCCCGAGCCGGCGGGCGGCCCGGATCGAGCCGAGCGCGAGCACGTCGGAAGCGCAGATCATGCCGGTCACGCCCCGCTCGATCAGGCGGGCCGCGGCCAGCCGGGCGCTCTCCATCGAGAAGTTCGTGCGCTCGACGAACCAGTCGCCGGCCGCGATCTTCTCCAGCCCGGCGAGCTTGCGGCGGGACGGCACGTGGTCCTCCGGGCCCATCACCATGCCGACCCGCTGGTGGCCGAGGGACTTGAGATGGCCGTACGCCTGCTCCACGGCGACCGCGTCATCGGTCGAGATGTGCGGGAAGCCCAGGTCGTCGACGCCGGCGTTGACCATGACGACCGGCATCCGGCGGTCGGTCAGCGCCCGGTAGTGGCTGTGCTCGGCGTCGGCCAGCGCATATGACCCGCCGGCGAAGACCACACCGGACACCTGATGGTCGAGCAGCATCTCGATGTAGTCGCGCTCGGGGACGCCGCCGATCGTGCGGGCGGCCAGCAGCGGGGTGAAGCCACGCTGGGCGAGCGAGGCGGTCACCACCTCGGCGAGCGCCGGGAAGATCGGGTTCTGCAGCTCGGGCAGGACGAGGCCGACCAGCCGGCCGCGCTCGCCGCGCAGCTTGGTGGGTCGCTCGTACCCCAGGACATCGAGCGCGGTGAGCACGGACGCGCGGGTGGCCTCGGAGACGCCGCTGCGCCCGTTGAGCACTCGGCTGACCGTGGCCTCGCTGACGCCCGCCTTCTTGGCCACCTCGGCCAGACGTTTGGTCACGGCGGAATCCTACGTCAGTTTGTTGCAAAAACCGAACCCAACCTTGCAGCCGGATCGGATCCGGGTGGCTGCGCTTGCAGCCGCCGTCCCCGCGCTCGGCTCGGCCTTTCCCCAACGTTGCACGCCGTATCCGGCCACCGGCGGTAGATCCACGCTGAAGCGATTAAGTCGTCGCGCTGCGCGACGACAGCACTTACGCCACGGTTACATAACGTCCGGTGGGAGAATCGACCGCATGGCTCGACGAACCAAGACCGTGACGGCCTGCCCGTGCGGCCGCGGCCTGGCCTACGCCGAATGCTGCGGCCCCGCGCACGAGGGCCACGCGCCGGCCAGCGCCGAGGCGCTGATGCGCTCGCGGTACTCCGCGTTCGCCCTGGACGACGACGCGTACGTGCTGGCCTCCTGGCACCCGGACACCCGGCCGGAGGCGATCGTGCCCGATGAGCACCTGCGCTGGGTCGGGCTGGAGATCATCGACTCGACCGGCGGCGGCCTGTTCGACGCGGAGGGCGTCGTCGAGTTCCGGGCGCACTACCGCGACCACGGCAAGCCCGGCGACATGGTCGAGCGCAGCCGTTTCGTCCGCCATGACGGTCAGTGGGTGTACTGGGGTCCGATCCTTACCGACGGCTCCCTCGCCAATGTCTGATCAGGTGTGCCAATTTTCCGCGGATGACTAGCCTGCAAGGGTGGCTAGCGAACAACGACACCTCGAGGACGGCATCGTCCGGGACTTCAAGGTCAACCTCTCGTACGGGAAGTATCTGCACCTGAACGAGATCCTCAACGCGCAGCACCCGGTCAGCATGCCCGAGCACCACGACGAGCTGCTGTTCATCCTCCAGCACCAGACCTCCGAGCTGTGGCTGAAGCTGGTGTTGCACGAGCTGCGCGCGGTGCAGCGGCAGCTGGCCGCCGACGAGCTGCGGCCGGCGCTCAAGGGGCTCGCCCGGGTCAAACACATCCAGCGCACGCTCACCGAGCAGTGGTCGGTGCTGGCCACGCTGACCCCGAGCGAGTACGCCGAGTTCCGCAGCTTCCTCGGCACGTCCTCGGGCTTCCAGTCGTACCAGTACCGCGCGGTCGAGTTCACGCTCGGCAACAAGGATCGCCGGATGCTGTCGATCTTCAACGACGACCCGGCCGCGCAGGCGATGCTGACCGAGGCGCTCGAGGCGCCCAGCGTCTACGACCAGTTCCTGCGCTACCTCGCGCGGCACGGCTACGAGGTGCCGGCCGAGCTGCTGCAGCGGGACGTGACAATGCCGTACTCGTTCAACGAGGACCTGGTCCCGGTGTTTGTAGAGATCTATAACGACCCGGAGAAGCACTGGGCCGCGTACGAGACCTGCGAGGAACTGGTCGACCTGGAGGAGAACTTCCAGCTCTGGCGGTTCCGGCACCTCAAGACCGTGGAACGGACGATCGGCTTCAAACGCGGCACCGGCGGCTCCAGCGGCGTCGCCTTCCTCAAGGCCGCCCTCGACCTGACCTTCTTCCCCGAGCTGTACGCCGTCCGCACGGAGATCGGAGTACCCCGGTGACCGACGACCTGATCGCCCGCGCCGCCGACCTCGACGCGGCCGACCCGCTCGCCGGGTGCCGCGACCAGTTCCTCGCGCCGGCCGACTTCGACGTGGTCTCGTACCTCGACGGCAACTCGCTGGGCCGGCCGCTCAGGGCGACCGCGGAGCTGATGGAGCGCTTCATCCGGGAGCAGTGGGCCGGTCGGCTCATCCGCGGCTGGACCGACGAGTGGATGGAGTGGCCGCTGCGGCTCGGCGACCGGCTCGGCCGGGTGGCGCTGGGCGCGGCGGCCGGGCAGACGGTGATCGCCGACTCCACGACGGTGCTGATCTACAAGCTGGCGCGGGCGGCGGTCGCGGCCCGGCCCGGGCGCTCCCGCGTGGTGCTCGACACCGACAACTTCCCCACCGATCGGTACGTGTTGGAGGGGATCGCGGCCGAGCGCGGGCTGGAACTCGTCTGGATTTCCACCGATCCCGCTACCGGTGTCCACCCGGCGCAGGTCGCGGAGGTCGTGGACGACCGGACGGCGCTCGTGCTGTTCAGCCATGTCGCCTATCGATCAGGCTGGCTGGCCGACGTCCCGGAGATCACCAGGATTGCGCACTCGGCCGGCGCTCTGGCCATGTGGGACTTGTGCCATTCCGCGGGATCGGTCCCGATTTATCTGGACGAATGGGATGTCGATCTCGCGGTGGGCTGCACGTACAAGTATCTGAACGGCGGACCGGGGGCGCCGGCCTTCGCGTACGCGAAGAAGGATCTTTTGCCGGTTCTGCGGCAGCCGATCCAGGGCTGGATGGGGCACCGGGCGTCCTTCGAGATGGGGCCGGGGTACGAGCCGGCCGAGGGCAGCCGGGCGCTGCTGAGCGGGACGCCGCCGATCCTCGCGATGGTGCCGCTGCACGCCAACCTCGACATGCTGGAGGCGGCCGGGATCGAGGCGGTGCGGGTGAAGTCGCTGCTGCTCACCGGGTACGCGCTGGACGTCGCCGACGAGCTGCTCGCGCCGTACGACGTCGAGGTGGTCAGCCCGCGCGACCCGCAGCGGCGGGGCGGGCACGTGACGCTGCGCAAGCCCGGGTTCGAGGAGCTGCTCGCGCCGCTCTGGGACGGCGGGGTGATCCCGGACTACCGGCGGCCGGACGGGCTGCGGATCGGGCCGGCCCCGCTGAGCACCAGCTTCGGGGAGGTGTATCGGGGGCTGTCGGTGCTGCGGTCGCTGCTCGAGAGGTGACCTCGTACGCGGCCGACTCGGTGTGGCGGGTCCCCTCGTCCGACCTTTCCGGTAAATCGGTTGTGCGGCTCCCGGGCACCCTGCTGCCCGGACTGATCGACGCCCACGTCCACTCCGGTCTCGTCGATCTCGCCACGGTCCGCGCCGGCGGCATCGCCGAGGTCTGGGATCTCGGCAGCGTCCCCGCCACCGTGGCGGCGCTGGCCTCCGCCCCGGCCGACCGGAAACTGCCCACGATCAGATATGCCGGACCGTTTCTGATCGCCCCCGGCGGCTACCCGAGCGACCGCTCCTGGGCCGCACCCGGCAGCTGGCGCGCCGTCGCCTCGCCGGCCGAGGGCGCCGAGGCCGTCCTGGCCGCGCACGCGATCGGCGCCACCCTCATCAAGATCACGGCGCACGCCGGTGGCCCGCAACTGGGCCCGCCGACGATGACCGCGATCGCCGACGCCGCCCACCGGCTCGGCCTCGACGTGGTCGTGCACGCCGAGGGCCCGGGCACCGTCCGGGCCGCCTACGAGGCGGGCGCCGACCTGCTCGCGCACACGCCGTGGACCGAGCCGCTCGACCCCGGGCTGGCCCGCGCCTGCGCCGCGCGGATGCGCTGGATCAGCACGCTCGACATCCACGGCTGGGGCCGGGACACCCCGGAGCGGGCCACGGCCATCGCCAACCTGCGGCTCTTCCTGCAGCACGGCGGGCGCGTCCGGTACGGCACCGACCTGGGCAACGGGCCGCTGATCCCGGGCGTGAACCCGCGCGAGATCCGTGCCCTGCAGGAGGCCGGCCTCTCCCCCGCCGACATCCTCACCGCGATGACCGCCGACGCCCCCGCCGCGATGACCGCCGAAAACCCTGCCGCCGTGACCGCCGACGCCCCGGCCGCGCCCACCGACGACGCCCCGGCCACGCCGATCGGCTACGTCCCGGCTGGGGCGGCCGGCCCGAGCCTGACCTGGGTTCCGGGCGGCCTCGACCTCGATCCGGCGCGATTCGCCGATTCGCTGGCCACGGCCCGGGTGCTGGACGACTCGGTCCGGCCCCGGTAGTCGTTCGTCGTACCACGGTCGGGTGGACTTCCGCCGACCGCCCGACAGCCCGCATATGCTGCCGAAATCGTGCAACAAGGCATCGAGCGAGGCTGATGTGACGGAGTCTGCGAGACCGGGCAACCTACCCGCGGAGCTGTCCAGCTTCGTGGACCGGGTCGGCGAGCGGCAGGAGCTCAAACGGCTGCTGACCGCGGCCCGGCTGGTCACGGTCACCGGGGTCGGCGGGGTGGGCAAGACGCGGACGGTGCTGCGGGTCGCGGCCGAGGTGCGGCGGGCGTTCGCCGACGGCGCGTGGCTGGTCGACCTGTCCGCGCTCGGGCAGGCCGACCTGGTGCCCGAGGCGGTCGCCGGCGCGCTCGGGCTGCGCGACCAGTCGACCCGGTCGCTGGTCAAGATCCTCGCCGAGTTCCTCGAGGCCCGCCGGCTGCTGCTGGTGCTGGACAACTGCGAGCACCTGGCCCAGCCGTGCGCGCAACTGGTCGACGCGCTGCTGCGCTCGGCGCCCGGGCTGCGGGTGCTGGCGACCAGTCGGCAGCCGCTTGCGGTGCAGGGCGAGCACCTCTTTCCCCTGCTGCCGCTCCCGATCTCCCCGGACGGATCGCGCGCGTCCGGCGACCGGGACGCCGCGGTGGTGCTCTTCGCCGAGCGCGCGCGGGCCGCCTCGCCGACCTTCCGGCTGACCGAACACAACCAGGACGCGGTGGCCCGGCTCTGCCGCGACCTGGACGGCATCCCGCTCGCCATCGAGCTGGCCGCGGTACGCACCCGGGCGCTGCCCGTGCAGCAGATCGCCGCGCTGCTGGAGGGCCGGCTCGCCGACCGGTTCGCGCTGCTCGGCGGTGGCGGCGCGGTGGCCGGCCGGCACGAGTCGCTGCGCACCGCGATCGACTGGAGTCACGGCCTGTGCACCCGGGAGGAGAGCCTGCTGTGGGCCCGGGTCTCGGTGTTCGCCGGCGACTTCGACCTCACCGCGGCGCAGGAGGTGTGCGCCGACGATCGGCTCGCCGACGAGGGCGTGCTGCACCTGGTGACCAGCCTGGTCGACAAGTCGATCCTGCTCGCCGAGGAACAGCCGTCCGGGATCCGGTTCCGGCTGCTCGAAACCATCCGCGAGTACGGACTGGGCCTGCTGCGCGCGACCGGCGACGAGCGGCTGCTGCGGCGCCGCCATCGCGACTACTACCTGGGGATGGCCCGCCGCTTCGACGACCAGTGGTGCGGGCCCGAGCAGGTCGTCTGGTACCAGCGGCTCAGCCGGGAGCACGCCAACCTGCGCGCCGCGCTGGAGTTCAGCCTGTCCGACCCGGCCGAGCACGAGGCCGGGCTGAACCTGGTCGCGGCGCTGCTGTTCTTCTGGGTGGCCTGCGGGCATCCGCGCGAGGGCCGGCACTACCTGGATCGGGTGCTGGCGCTGAAGCACCCGTCCGGCCCGACGCTGGCCAAGGCGTGGTGGGTCTGCGGATGGATCTGCGCGATGCAGGGCGACATGACGGCCTCGGAGCGCCGGCTGGCCGAGAGCCGGCAGCACGCGGACACACCCGCCCTGGCCTGGATCTCATACGTATCCGGCATGATCGCCCTGCTCCAGGGCAACCCGATCCGGGCGTTGGTGCTGTCCGAGGAGTCCGAGCGCCTGCATCGGGCGAGCGGCGATTCCGGCATCGGCCTGCTCGTGGCGCTCACCGCGCAGTGCTGGGCGTTGGCCTTCGCCGGCGAGTTCGACCGGGAGTTCGCCGCCATCGAGCAGACCTGGGCGCTCAGCGACGACCATCAGGAACGCTGGATGCGCTCCTATGCCGACTACATGCGCGCCCTCGCCGAGATGGGCCGCGGCAACCCCGGTGTGGCGGTCAGCTACTGCCGGGACGCGCTGCGCTTCAAGCGTCAGCTCGGCGACAGCACCGGCTGTGCGATGGCGGTCGACGTGCTGGCCACCGCTGCGGCCGCGCTCGGGGAGGCCGAGCGGGCGGCCGGCCTGCTCGGCATCGCACACCGCGCCTGGGAGACGGTCGGCCTGCCGCAGCTCGGCTCGCCCGACCTGGTCGCGGCCCGAGCGGCGGTGGAGAAGCAGGCCCGGGACAAGGCCGGCGACCGCGCTTTCGACGCCGCGTACGCCGCCGGGCTCGACCTCGACCTCGGGGCGGGTATCGAGTACGCCCTCGGTGAGCCCGACCGGACGGGGCCGCCGGAAGTGACGCAGCGGGCCGGGAACTGGGCGCCGCTGACCCGACGTGAGCGCGAGGTCGCCGCGCTCGTCGCCGAGGGCCTCACCAACCAGCAGATCGCCGGCCGGCTGCTGATCGGCCGGCGCACCGCGAACACCCACATCGAACACATTCTCACCAAGCTCGACTTCACGTCCCGCGCCCAGATTGCCGCGTGGGTCGCGGCCCAGCAGCGCGAGACGTGAAGTCAACTGCCCGGCTCGGCAAGCAGGCGGCGTTCAGGGGACAGCGCGAACACATCCTGGAAGCCGAGCACGGCGACAATCCGGCGGGTCTGCAGCGGCGCGTTGCTGACCGTGAGCGCGCAGTCCGCGGCGGCCGCATCGAAGTGCAGGTCGTAGAGGGTACGGACGCCGGTCACGTCGATGAAGTCCAGCCGATGCAGGTCGAGCTGGAGGGTGGCCGGGTGCGCGCCGAGCAGCATCGCGCGCACCCGGCCGGCCAGCACACCGGCGTTGTTGACGTCCAGCTCACCCGAGACGGCGAGCCCGGTCGGGGTCTCCTCCACCCGCAGGAATGTCATGCCCCCGATCCTTGTCGACCGGCGGCCGGTCCGAATCGGTCACCTGACCGATACGGGAGCGAAATTCACGCCGCCGGCCCCCGGTCAGGCCTTCCAGACGTCCTGGTTCGCCTCGTACATCTCGCGCAGGATGGCCGGGACGTCGTAGGTGAGCTTCCACTGCGGGTAGTGCGCCTGGAAGCGGGACAGGCCGCTGATCCACCACTGGTGGTCGCCGATCCGGTTGTCCTCGACGTAGTCGGTCCGCGCCTCGAGGCCGGTGATCTCGGAGGCCAGCTGGAAGGCCTCGAGCACCGAGCAGTTCGAGTACCGGCCGCCACCCATGTTGTAGACCTCCGCGACCCGGGGAGCACGGTAGAACGCCTCGAAGGCGGACACCAGGTCACTGGAGTGGATCGCGTCGCGGACCTGCTTCCCCTTGTAGCCGTAGATGTGGTATTGCCGTTGCTCCATCACGCAGCGCATCACGTACGCCAGGAAGCCGTGCAGCTCGGCGGCCGAGTGGCCGGGGCCGGTGAGGGTGCCGCCGCGGAACACGGCGGTCGGCATGTCGAAGTAGCGGCCGTACTCCTGGACCATCACGTCGGCGGCCACCTTGCTGGCGCCGAAGACCGAGTGCAGGCACTGGTCGATCGACATCGTCTCGTCGATGCCGCCGTACCACTGGTGGTCCTCGGGGAGCTCCCAGCGGGTCTCCTGCTCGATCAGCGGCAGCGAGTTGGGCAGATCGCCGTAGACCTTGTTGGTCGAGGTGAAGATGAACGGCGCCGTCGGGCAGTGCCGGCGAACCGCCTCGAGCATGTTGAGGGTGCCGGTGGCGTTGACGTCGAAGTCGGTGAACGGCTCGCGGGCGGCCCAGTCGTGCGAGGGCTGGGCGGCGCAGTGGATGACCAGGCCGACCTCCTTGCCCAGAGCGGCGAAGAGGTTGAGCAGCCCGTCGCGGTCGCGGATGTCGACGTCGTGGTGGGTGTACCGCTCGCCGACCTCCTTCCGCAGCCGGTCGAGGTTCCACTTGGTGGAGCCGTCCTTGCCGAAGAAGTAGCCGCGCATGTCGTTGTCGACGCCGACGACGTCCATGCCGAGACCGGCGAAGTGCCGGACCGACTCGGAGCCGATCAGGCCGGCCGAACCGGTGACGACGACCACACTGCTCATCAAAGACCTCCGCGAAATCTGCATCGGAACGGGCCCGAGGCTACCCGGTGTCCGCACGCTGGGTGACGGCCGGGCACGTGTTCGGCGTCAGAGGAGTCCGCGGACGTACGCGGCCTGGCCCACGTGCTGGGCGTCGTCGTCGGCGACGCTGACCAGCCGGACACCGAGGGTGACCGGCGGATCCCAGGCGGTGTCGACGACCCGGTCGAGGTCGTCGTCGGTGAGGCCGGCCAGGTAGGCCATCGTGCGGTCGTGCACGGCGCGGAAGTAGTCCTCCAGCGCCTGCGCGTTTTCCGGCGCGACCATGGCGACCTGGCTCGCCGTGTGCCCGTACCCGGTGTCGGCCGGGTCGTTCTTCAGGCCGAAGCGGGCGGCCCAGTCGCCGCTGCCGTAGAGCTGGTCCTCGCCCATCGCGTCGGCGAGGTGGTCGTCCTGCACCCGGGTGAGGTGCCAGATCAGCCAGCCGATCGAGTTCGCGCCGGGCGCGGGGGCCCAGCGCAGCTGCTCGGGGGTGAGCCCGTGCACGGCGCTGTGCACGAGGCCGGGAAGTCGCCCGAAGGCGTCGGTCAGGATGTCCTTGGCGTCCATGTGCTGCTCCGTCCCGTTGGCTCCGGGTACCGAGTATTCCCCCGCGCTCTCGGCCGCGTCGGGCTTCCCGCCGGACCGGCCCTACGGTTGCGCGCTGCCGATGGGCGCCGGGGTGCCGCCGCCGGTACCGGCTTCGCCTTCGTTGGTACCGCCCGTGGCGCCACCGGTGCTGCCCGGATCGCCGGTGCTGCCGGGGTCGCCGGTGCCGCCGGTGGCCGGCGCCGGTGACGAGCCGCCGGTCGGCGCGTCGGTGGGCTGCCCGGTCGGGGCCTGCGTGGTCGGGGACTGTGTCGCGGCCGGCCCGGTGGTCGGCGACTCGCTCGGCGTACCACGGGGTGATTTTTCGGTTTTTCCGCTCTTGTCGCCGAAAAGCGATGAAACCGTCGACCGGTCGCCGTTGCCGCCCCGGGTCGCGTCGGCGATCGACCGGCCGGCGAACAGCTCGGCGGCGGTCAGCGTGCCGACGGCGATCACGAACACCGCCCCGGCCACCACGGCGACCCGCTTCCAGCGGACCTTCCGCGGCGAGGCGTCCATCGCCGGCAACGCCATCGTCGTGGCGGCGGCCGCCACCGGAGGCGTGCCGATCGCGGCCGGCGCCGCCGTGAACGTCCCCTGCAGTTTCCTCCTGCCCTTGTGGATCGACCGGGTGTAGACCTCGGTGCCGACCGATCCGATCACGCTGGCGACCGCGGCCCCGGCGAGCGTGCCCGCCACGCCGAGATACGAGCCGACGACCGCCGCGGAAAGTGCCGCCAGCACGCCGGCAATGGTCTTCGGGATGTCGATGCCGGACCAGATGCGGTCCGGTTGGTGCTCAGTCATGTCCTCCTCGGTCCCTACTCGTGTCCGCCACCTCTGTCGCCGGTCAGCGTCTTCGCCTTTACCGCTCGTCCCGCGGCTAAACCCCGCCGCTCGGCGAGCACCTCGCGCAGCGGGCGGACCACCACGCCCTCGGCGGCCAGGTGCCGCCGAGCCAGCCTGCGGTTACGCAAGATCGCCACGAGCCCGATGGCGAAGATGAGGTATTGCACACTCATAGCGATCTTGAAGTCGTCGATGCCGTAGTCGTTGTGGCCGCCGGTCCGGGCGTCCAGGATCAGCCCGATGAACTCGATGGTCACCAGCGACGCGACGAAGCCACCGACATTGACCACCCCGGTTGCGGTGCCCAGCCGGCTGGGCGGGTTGAACGTCCGCGCGTAGTCGAAGCCGATCATCGAGCCCGGCCCGCCGGTGCCCAGCGCGACCACCAGCAGCACCAGCACCGGCAGCGGCGCGCGGCCCGGCCAGCACAGCACCAGCCCCCAGGCGCCCGCGTTGACCGCGATGATCCCGAGCACCAGCCAGGACCGGCGCAGCGGGTGGCGCTGCACCAGCCACCCGACCATCGGCCCGGCCGTCATGCCGGCCAGCACGAACAGGGTGAGCAGCGAGCTCGCCGTCTCCCGGTCCAGGCCCTCGCCGGCGATCAGGAACGGGAAGCCCCACATCAGCGCGAAGACCGTGCCGGTGAACTGGGTGGTGAAGTGCGACCAGAGCCCGAGCCGGGTGCCCGGGTGCCGCCACGCGCCGGCCAGGTCGGTGCCCAGCTGCCGCATCGTGATCGGCGCGCCGCTGGAGATCTTCCGGTGCGGCGTGTCCCGCAGCGCGGCCAGCGCCACCACGGCGACCAGGAGGCCGGCGCCGGCCGCGCCGACGAACGCGGTGGTCCAGCCCGGCCCGGCGAGCAGGGCCGCCAGCGGTACGGCGGAGAGCACCTGCCCGGCCTGCCCGACGAGCCCGGTCAGCTGCGTGACGATCGGCACCCGCCGGGGCGGGAACCAGTGCGGCACCAGCCGCAGCACGCTGATGAAGGTCATCGCGTCGCCGGCGCCGACCAGCACCCGGGCCGGCACCGCGCCGCCCACGCCGTCCGCGGTGGCCATCAGCACCTGCCCGACAGCCATGATCAGGCCGCCGCTGACCACCAGGCGCAGCGAGCCGAACCGGTCGAGGAGCAGCCCCACCGGCACCTGCAGTCCCGCGTAGACGAGAAGCTGAAGCACCGCGAAGGAAGCGAGCGTGCCCGCGCCGATGTGGAAGCGGTCCTGCGCGTCGAGGCCCGCTACGCCCAGCGAGGTGCGGTGCAGCACGGCCATGATGTACGCGGCGAGGCCGACGGCCCATACCGCCCATGCCCGCCGGCCGGGTCGCAGGGGCATGGGCCGCCTTTCCGTTCGCTTCGCACACGTACGGAAACAAGCCTTCTACGCGGGCCTGGCCCGGACAACGCATCGGGACCTGGACCACACGTGCCGCTGGTCACCCCGCCGGTCAGAACTGAGGAAAGTCGCCCTGGTGGTGGCCGAAGAGGGTGTCCATGATCAGCATGCCGCCGATGGTGCCGGCGCCGGCCGCGAGCGCCGTCTTCCACCACGGCGTGGCGTAGTAGCCGGCCGGCACCGGGCGGCCGTTCACGTATCCGCCGGCGTAGTAGTACGGCGTCTGCGCGGTCGCCCGCGGGCCAACCCGATAGCCGTTGATCTCCTGCTCCTGGTCGATCACGCCGGCCCGGGCCGAGGCGAGCGGGGGCAACTCCGGGCCCGGTTCGATGCCGAGGGCGAGGCGCGCCGCCCGCACGTAGGCCAGGCCCTCCAGCGTGGTCTCCCGGGCCAGCTGGTACTGCATGACCGTGCGGGCCCGGGAGATCTGCGCCCCCGCGGCCTGATACCGCTCGGCCGCGTCGGTCAGCGCCTGGCGGGCGGCCCCGCCGTCGTCGCGCAGGTCGAGCAACTGGCCGCCGAGCCGCTCGTACCAGCGGAGCGCCTCGGCCCGGGTGTCCGCGAGCACCCGTTCGTTGACGGTGCCGCGACGCCCGCCGGCCAGGAACACCGACGCCCCGACCCCGATCAGCAGGAGAAGCAGCAGAATCACCATGGTTGGACGGTAGGTCGGCGGCCTGGAGCGTCGCCGTGCATCGGCTGTGCGGCTGCTGTAAGACTGGGCGGATGACCGAGCGTCGCGCGAGTCGCACCGCGGTGACGGTCTGCCAGGCCCGGGCGGTGGCGGACGGCCGGATCGCGCCGGGCCGCTTCGCGGACCCGACGGCGATGCCGCTGCTGCGGGCGGAGGAGCAGGCCGAGGTTCATCGCGTACGCGAGGGGCGGCCCCCGAAAGGCATGGCCGAGCGTTTCCCGTACGAGATGGTGCGCGGAGCCGCCGACATCATCGTGCCCCGGACGGTGGCGATCGACGACGCCGCACGAGCGGGCGCGGCGACCCAGGTGGTGATCCTCGGGGCGGGCCTGGACGGGCGGGCCTGGCGCCTCGACGTGCCGGGCGCCACCTTCTTCGAGGTCGACCACCCGGCGTCCCAGCAGGAGAAGCGCGATCGCGCGACGAACCTGACCGGCGCGCCACCCATCTATGTGCCGGTCGACTTCGCGCACGACGTGCTCACCGACGCGCTGGAGGCGGCCGGCCACCACGCCGACCAGCCGACCACCTGGATCTGGGAGGGCGTGGTGCCCTACCTGACCCGGGACGAGGTGGCCGCCACGGTCGCCGCGATCGCCGCGCGCTCCGCCTCCGGCAGCCGCCTGATCGTCAATTACCAGCTGCCGTCCTGGATCGGCGAGGTCGTCCGCAAAATCATCGGCCGGGTCGCCGGCCGGCAGAACCCGTGGGCCGCCGAGCCGTGGCTCTCCACCTGGTCGGTCGACGAGATGTCCCGCCTGCTGGCCCTGCACGGCTTCGTCGTGCGCTCCGACCAGGACCTGCTGGAGATCACCCAGGATTTGGGCGTACGCCTGGGCCGGCGCAACTCGATGCGCAGCGGTCGGGTCGCCGTCGCCGAGCGCTGACCACCGCGGTCAGCGGGTCGCGGCGGCCAGGAACATCGGGATGGCCAGGGTCAGCCGGCCCGCGGCGGCCCGCTCCCGCTGCTCGTCGAGCCACCCCTTCAGCTCGGCGTCGGTGATCGCGCCGGCGTCGCGGGCGGTGGTCGCGTGCTTCTCCAGCAGCGACACCGTCGGCGGGTCGGTGAAGACCGCGGTGTGTACCTCGAGCGTGGCCTCCCGGAAGCCGGCGTCGAGCAGCAGCGTGCGGTAGGAGCGGGCGATCCGCGGGCGCGGGATGGTGTCGGCGCGCGCGGCCACGATCCGGCGGGTCAGCTCGCCCTGGTCGGAGTCGACGAGCATGGTGTCCCAGTCCTGTCCGACCAGCACGATCCGGCCACCGGGGGCGAGCACCCGCCGCGCCTCGGCCAGCGCCGCCGCCGGCTCTTGCAGCATGTGGTAGACCTTGTCGGCCCGGTAGCCCAGGGCCGCGCCGTCGTCGAGCGGCAGCGCGGTCACATCGGCGGAGCGCAGGTCCAGCTCGGGAAATCTCGCCCGCGCGGCGGCCAGCATGCCCGGGTCGAGGTCCACCCCGATGGCCCGGCAGCCGCGCTCGGCCAGGTCGGCCACCGCCCGGCCGGCCCCGCAACCGACGTCCACCACGGTCGCGCCCGGCGGGGGCCGCAACAGCTCGTAGCCGCGCTCACGCAGGGCGACCGCGCCGGGCAGGCGCTCGGCCACGTCGAGCAGGCGGATCAACGACTCGGTATCGGTGTATGCGCTGTGCGTCTCGGCCATGCGCCCATCGTGCGACTTAAGGTCGACCTGAAGTCAACCGTTGGGGGTGCCCGGTGGAGTACACGATCGGCGAGCTGGCGGCCCGGGCCGGCGTCGCCACCCACGTGCTGCGCCACTGGGAGGACGTGGGCCTGCTCGCGCCCGCCCGCCGGGTGGCCGGCCGCCGCGTCTACGGGCCGGCCGACCTGAGCCGGGTGGCCGAGATCCAGATCTGCAAGGACGCCGGGTTCAGCCTGGCGGAGCTGCGTGAGCTGTTCGACGCGGCCGACCCGGCCGACCGGCGGGCGCTGCTGCTCGCCCAGCTGGAACGGGTACGGGAGCGGATCGAGCGGCTGACGCTGTCGGCGACCCTGCTGGAGCACGGCCTTCGCTGCCGCCACGACGACTACCAGAGCTGCCCGCAGTTCCGGTCGATGGTGCTCTCCCGCCTGGACGGGGTGCCGCTCGCGAAGGCCCTCGACCACCCCTGACCGATTCCTTTGGGCCGGGTGCCGGGTCTGTACCGGCATGGATGCCATCGAAGAGCTGTATGCGGAATGGACCGCCGGCACCGGCCGCGGCGGGGGCGACCACTGGGGTGACGTGACCGGCGAGCCGGGCGGCGTGGACTACCTCGAGGTCTCGGCCGGCGGGGTGCCCGCGATGTGGCTGCGGCCGCACGACGCCGCGCCGGGGCGGGCGATCATGGCGGTGCACGGCGGCGGGTTCGTCGGCGGGTCGCTCTACTCGCACCGCAAGATGTACGGGCACCTGGCCAAGGCGGTCGGCGTGCCGGTGCTGCTGACCACCTACCGGCACACGCCCGAGTTCCGGTATCCGGCGCAGCTCGACGACGTGGTCACGGCGTATCGGTGGCTGCGCGCCCAGGGGCTGCGCACGGTGCTGGCCGCCGACTCGGCCGGTGCCCAGCTGGTGGTGTACACCGCGTTGCGGGTGCCGGGGGCCGAGGCGCTGCTGCTGATCTCGCCCTGGCTGGACACGGATCGGGCGCTCGCCGCGGCCAGCTACGACACGAACGCCGCCACCGACACGTTCTTCACCCGGCCGATGATCCGGGCGCTGATCGACGCGTACCTGCCGGACGGGGTGAGCGGCACCGACCCGGCGGTGAACGCGTTCCACGCCGACCTGAGCGGGCTGCCGCCGGTCTTCGTCCAGGCGGGCGGGGCCGAGGGGCCGCTCGGCGAGGGCGAGCGGCTGGCCGAACGGGTCGCCGACGCGGGCGTGGAGGCGCGGCTCGACGTCTTCCCGGGGCGGCTGCACTCGTTCCAGATGGCGGCCGGATACTCGACGGAGGCCGACGAGGCGATCGGGAGGTTCGCGGCGTGGACACGGCCGAAGCTGGGACTCTGACCGAGGCCTTCGACCGGGAGCGGCGGGGGCTGCTCGCGCACGCGTACCGGATGCTCGGGGCGCGGGACGACGCCGAGGACGCGGTGCAGGAGACCTACCTGCGGGCGCTGCGCGGGTGGAACGGCTTCCGGCAGCAGTCCTCGGTGCGGACCTGGCTGTACCGGATCGCCACGAACGCGTGCCTGACCGCGTTGGACGGACGTGGGCGGCGGGCGTTGCCGAGCGGCGCGGACGGGGCCCAGGGGTGGATCGGGCCGTTCCCCACCGACCCGGCCGACTCGGTGACCGAGCGGGAGAGCGTACGGCTGGCCTTCGTCGCCGGTTTGCAGTACCTGCCGGCCCGGCAGCGGGCCGTCCTGCTGCTGCGCGACGTGCTGGCGTTCTCGGCGGCCGAGACCGGGGAGATCCTCGGTCTGTCGGTGCCGGCCGTGAAGAGCGCGCTGCAGCGGGCCCGGCAGCGGATCGACGAGGTGGCGCCGCGCCGCGACGAGGTGCTCGAGCCGGACGACCCGCGGGCCCGGGAGCTGCTCGCGAAGTACATGGCGGCGTGGGAGGCGGCCGACCCGGTGGCGTTCCGCGAGGTGCTGCGGGCCGACGCCTCGATCCAGCAGAGCGGCTCGGCGACCTGGGCGTCCGGGCGGGACGCATGCCTGGACCTCGCGGTGCCGGCGATGGGCGCGCCGGGCGATTGGCGGATGACGCCGGCGATCGTGAACGGGCAGCCGGGGGTCTCGGTGTGGTGGCGTGGCGACGCGTACGGGATGGCGGTCCTGACCCCGACGCCGAGCGGAATCCTGGCGATCACGCTGTTCCCCGATGCCGCCCTGGTCCTACCGTCCTGAGGTGGACTTCGACTGCCAGGCCCTCTTCGACGCGCTCGACGCGCCGGAGAGGGCCTGACCGGTGACTCAGGTCAGGGCGGCGATCCGGGCGCCGCCGTCGGCCTCGACCACGGTGCCGGTGAGGTTGGGGTTGGTCGCGGCCAGCGCCACCACCTCGGCCACCTCCTCGGCCGTCGCCACCCGGCGGGTCGGCAGCTGCCGGGCCACCTGCTCGAAGTAGAACCGGCGCTGCTCCGCCGGCATCCCGCTCCACCAGGGCGTGTCGACCACACCGGGCGAGACGCCGTTGACCCGGATCGGGGCCAGCTCGTTGGCGAGCGGCCTGACCATCGCCTCGACCGCGCCGTTGATCGCGGCGAGGCCCGCGGTGCCGGGCATCGCGGCCCGGGCCGAGATCGCGCCGATCAGCGTGATCGAGCCGGTCGGGGCGAGGCGCGGCAGGACGGCGCGAATGGTGGTCAGGTGCGCCCAGAACTTGCCGTCGAAGGCCCGGCGCAGGGTGGCCACGTCGAGGTCGGCGATCGGGCCGGCGCCCTCGGCGCCGCTGAGCGCGACGACCAGCCAGTCGATCGGCCCGATCTTGTCGACCACGGCGGCCATCTGCTCGGGGTCGCCGCCGTCGGCCCGGTGCGGGATCAGCTCGGGGTCGATCGGCCGCTCGGTGCGGCCGACGACGTGCACGGTGGCGCCGCGCTGCCGGAGCAGGCGGGCGGTCGCCAGCCCGATGCCGGAGGTCCCCCCGACGACCAGACTCGTGTGCTCGGTCATGTCCGTCCTCCAATTTCGAACCGGTCCGTCTCGGTTCGTTTCAACGCTAGCATGATCCCCGTGACGCGCCCAGGCCGTAAGAGAAGCGAGGAGAGCCGGCAGGCGATCCTGACCGCCGCCGCCGAGTTGGTGGCCGAGGTCGGGTATGCCGGGCTCAGCATCGAGGGCATGGCGGCGCGGTCCGGCACCGGCAAGCAGACGATCTACCGGTGGTGGCCGTCCAAGGCGGACGTGCTGCTGGAGGCCCTCGCCGAGAAGGCCGACCTGCACATACCGATCCCGGACGAGGGCAGTTACGCCGCCGACCTGCGGGCCTTCCTGACGGCCAGCTTCGCGCTCGGGCGGACGCCGCAGGTGATCGCGGTGCTGCGGGCGCTGATGGCCGAGGCGCAGATCAACCCCGAGTTCGGCGTACGGTTCCGGGCCGGGTTCCTGCACCGGCGGCGGGACGCGCTCGGCGTACTCGTGGATCGCGCCCGGGCCCGCGGCGACCTGCCACCGGTACCCCGGCCCGCCACCGTCGCCGACCTGGTCTTCGGTCTGATCTGGTACCGGGTCCTGGCCACCCGCGACCCGATCGACGACGACCAGATCGACGAGTTGGTCACGCTGCTGACGGGCGCCGACTGATCAGGCGAAGCGGACCGTGGTCAGCGCGGCGGCGATCAGCAGGCCCATGCCGTTGGTGGCCCAGTGCAGGGCGGCCGACGCCAGCAGGCTCCCGCTGCGCCGGCGCAACTCGCAGAGCAGCGCGCCGGCCAGCGCGGTGAAGGCGACCACGCCGAGCACGGTGAGCACCCGGCCGGCCGCGTCGGTGCCGAGGACCGCGCCGACCGCCTGGTTGGCGTGGTTGAGGCGCAGCGACGGGAGGACGTGCCAGAGTCCGAACAGGACCGAGGACGTGATGCTCGCCCAGGTGGCGCCGCGATGCCGGTTGACCAGGCCGAGCAGTACCCCGCGGAAGGCGACCTCCTCCAGCAGGACTGTGCCGAGCGGCACGACGATGAAGGCGGTCATCAGCGCGGCGCTCAGGTGCAGGTGGTACCGCACGTCGTGGAACGCCGGGCGGGTCCACGGCAGCGCGACGCCGACCGCGTAAACGATGCCGACCGCGACGATCGCGCCGATCGCGTACTTGAGGCCGGGCAGCAGGGTGCGTTTCGACAGGCCCAGGTCGTGCCAGGTGAGTCCGGCCCGGCGGGCGAGCAGCACCAGCGCCAGGGCCACGACGGGACCGGCGATCAGTCCGGTGTGGGGCGGGCCGTACTTGTCGGCGACGTTGACGGCGGCCAGCACGATGAGCACGGCGCCGAGGACGAGCAGTAGTCGCCTGCGCGACGGGTGGGAAGACATCCCCGACGAAGCTACCCGCGCGCGGCCCGCTTCAACCATGCGGGCCGCGCCACAAACGGGTGATCAGGTCGACGCCGGCTCGGCCAGCGGCAGCCGCACCTTGAACTTCGTATCGCCCGGCTTCGAGTCGAGCACGATGTCGCCGCCGTGGCCGTTGACCACGATCCGGTACGAGATGTCCAGGCCGAGGCCGGTGCCCTGGCCGACCGGCTTGGTGGTGAAGAACGGCTCGAAGACCCGCTTCTTGATCTCGTCGGGCACGCCCGGGCCGGTGTCGCCGACCGAGACGATCACGTTGTCGCCCTCCCGATACGTCTTGATCGTCAGGGTGCCCACGCCGTTCATCGCCTGGACCGCGTTGTCGATCAGGTTGGTCCACACCTGGTTGAGCTCGGCCGGGTGGGCCGGGATCTGCGGCAGCGTCCGGTCGAAGTCCTTGACCACCTTGATCCCGCTGCCGATCTTGTGGGTGAGCATGACCAGGGTGCTCTTGAGGCCGCTGTGCACGTCGATCCACTGATGCGCGGCCCGATCCATCTGTGAGTACTGCTTGGCGGCGTTGACCAGCGTCGACACCCGGCTCGTGGCGTCCTCGATGTCGGTCATCAGCTGCTCGGTCTCCAGCGCGTAGCCGAGCCAGTGGATCGCCTGGTCGAGCAGGTCGGGCGCGCCGACCCGGGTCTCGATCTCGTTGAGGCAGTCGGTGTCGAGGCCGCCCTGGGCGAAGACGGCCGCGAGGTCCCAGCCGCCGGTGATGGTGCGCTCCTCCATCCACTCGCCGAGCTCGTCCTCCAGGTCGGAGGTCTGCATGGCGGTGAGCGTGGGCGCCTTGGCGGCCCGCTCGATCACGTCCTCCTGCAGCTCGACGAGCGCCTCGAGCCGGTCGGTCGGCACCTTGCCGGAGGCGAGCATGCCGAGCTTGTGCCGCATGCCGGCGACCCGCTGGCGCAGCGAGCCGGCGGCTCTGGAGGCGGCCGCGGCCGGGTTGTTCAGCTCGTGCATGAGCCCGGCGGAGAGCGCGCCGAGGGCGGTCAGCCGCTGCCGTTCGCTGATCGCCGCGGCCGTGTTGCGCATGCCCAGGGTCAGGCCCTCGAGCAGGTGGATCGCCATCGGGAACCACTCGCGCATCATGTGGCTGAAGTCGGCGGCCGACAGCACGAAGAAGTCGCTGTCGTCCAGCGCCCGCATCGATGCCATGTACTTGCGGGGTACGCCGTCGTCGCGCAGGTACGACTGGGTCGCGCCCATGTAGACGCCGCGCTGCTCGGTGCGGCTCGTCTCGACCTCGTCCTGCCCGACCTTGCGGCTGAGCGCGATGGTGCCGCTGAGCAGCACGAAGAACTGGTCGGCGGGGTCACCCTCGCGGATCACCACGCCGCCGGCCGGCATGTGCATGGTGCAGCCGTGCGCGGCGATCCAGCCGAGCTGCTCGTCGGTCAGCTTCTCGAACAGGAAGAGCGTGCGCAGCTCGTCCGGGGTGAGGACGCCCGGCGCGCACGGGACCAGGGTGGGAGCGTCATCGGCCATTACTGCGCCTCCAGGTAACGATGGACCAGCGTGACGGCCATCGCGCCCTCGCCGACCGCCGAGGCCACCCGTTTGACCGAGTTGGCCCGGACGTCGCCGGCGGCGAAGATGCCGGGAACACTGCACTCCAGATAGAACGGATCGCGGTCGCGATCCCATCCCTTCGGACGGGATCCGTTCGCCAGCAGATCGGGGCCGGTGAAGACGAAGCCCTTGTCGTCGCGGGCGACGGTCGTGCCCAGCCAGTCGGTACGCGGCTCGGCGCCGATGAAGATGAACAGCGCGCCGCACTCGACCGTGGTCTCCAGCGTGCCCTTGCTCTCACAGATGGTGATGGCCTGCAGGTGGCCCTCGCCGTGCGCGCTGAGCACCTCGCAGTTGGTGCGCACCTCGACATTCTCGGTCTGGTTGATCTGCTGGATCAGGTAGTACGACATCGACGACTCGAGCGAGTCGCCGCGGACCAGCAGGGTGACCTTCTTGGCGTACCGGGAGAAGAACAGCGCCGCCTGGCCGGCCGAGTTGGCGCCGCCGACGATGAAGACATCGGCGCCCGCGCAGGCCGGCCCCTCGGTCGAGGCGGAGCCGTAGTACACGCCGGAGCCGGTGAGCCGGGCGATGCCGTCCGCCGACAGCGGCCGGTACGCGACGCCGGTGGCCAGCAGGATCGCGTGCGCCGAGATCTCGCCGCCGTCGGCGAAGGTCAGTGTCCGGGCCGAGCCGTCCAGCCGCAGGCCGGTCACCTCGCGGGTGTTGAGCACCTCGGCCTCGAACTTGCCGGCCTGCCGGCGGGCCCGGTCGGTCAGCTGGGTGCCGGAGATCCCGTCCGGGAAGCCGAGGTAGTTTTCGATCCGGGAGCTCTGTCCGGCCTGGCCGCCCATCGCCGAGCGCTCGACCAGCAGCGTCTTGAGCCCCTCGGAGGCGCCGTAGACGGCCGCGCCGAGCCCGGCCGGCCCGCCGCCCACGATGACCAGGTCGTAGAAGTCGCGTCCGGGCGTGGTGCTGAGCCCGGCCGCCTCGGCCACCTCGACGGTGCTGGGCTGCGACATCGCCCGTCCGTCGGCGGTGACCACCAGCGGCACCGCCTCGGGGCCCACCCCGGCCGCCTCCAGCAGGCGGCGGCCCTCCGGCTCGTCGGCGCCGAACCACCGGTACGGGACCAGGTTGCGGGCCAGGAAGTCGCGGATCTGATAGGACGGCTCGGACCAGCGGTGCCCGACCACCCGGATGTCCTCGAGCTCCCGGTCGCCGGTGGCCGCCCACGCGTCGAGCAGCGCGTCGATCACCGGGTAGAGCTTCTCCTCCGGCGGGTCCCACGGCTTGAGCAGGTAGTGGTCGACATCGACCACGTTGATCGCCTGGATCGCCGCGTCGGTGTCCGCGTACGCGGTCAGCAGCGCCCGGCGGGCGTTGGGGAACAGGTCCATCGCCTGCTCCAGGAACTCGATGCCGTTGATCTGCGGCATCCGGTAGTCGGCCAGCATGACGGCGACCCGGCCGCCGCGCAGCTTGAGCTCCCGCAACGCGTCCAGCGCCTCGGCGGCGGAGGAGGCACGCAGGATGCGGTACTCCTCGCCGTACTTCCGGCGCAGGTCGCGAGCGATCGCCCGGGAGACCGAGGGATCGTCGTCGACGGTCAGGATGGCGGGATGGCCCATGTGTCAAACCCCATCTGATAGCAGGTCGGAGTATTCCGGGTGGCGTTCGAGATAGCCGATGACGAAGGGACAGCTGGGTGTGACCGGGGTGGCGCGGGACCGGGCGTCGTCGAGGGCGGCCGCGGCGAGACGGCCGGCCAGGCCCTGACCGGAGAACGACTGCTCGATCTCGGTGTGCAGCAGCTCGACCCGGTCGCCGTGCCGGCGGTAGTGCAGGACCCCGGCCACCTCGCCGCCGAGCAGGATCTCGTAGCGCTGCCGCTCGAACGCGTCGACCACGACCGCGCTCTCCACCGAGTCGCGGACGCCGACCTGGGCGCTGCCCTCGACCCGCAGCTTGCGCCGGGCCCGCTCGTAGAAGGAGGTGTTGCCGAGGCGCACCACCTGGGCTGCGGTCGGCACCGGCTCGATCTCCAGCTTTTCGTCGGCGCCGACGTAGCCCTCGATGATGCCGTCCACCTCGACGGCGAGCCGGCCGCTGGTGGGCAGCACGTCCAGTTCGAGCCGCTCGTCGGCCGCGAGCACCAGCGAGCGGTTGAACGAGGAGTGCGCGGCGGCGGCGCTGACGATCAGCCCCTCGACGTTCGGCGAGACGATCGGGCCGCCGGCCGAGAACGAGTACGCCGTGGAACCGGTCGGGGTGGCCACGATGACCGCATCGGCCGCGTAGTTCACGAAGTTTTTGCCCTCGACCGCGATACCGACCGCGGCGAGGCCGTCGCCCGGCACGCGGACCAGGGCGATGTCGTTGAAGGCGGACACCTGTTTGCCGTCGGGCAGCACGGTGCGCACGGCGGTGCGGCTCTCCACGGTGAACCGGTGCTCGTCGATCGCGGAGAGCGCGTCGGGCAGGTCGGGCAGGTCGACCTCGGCGAGGAAGCCGAGCCGGCCGACGTTGACCCCGAGCACCGGCGTCTTGCGGCCCTCGACCAGCCGCATCGTGCGCAGCATGGTGCCGTCGCCGCCGAGGCTGACCAGCAGGCCGGCCCGCTCGACCATCTCCTCGGCGCCGACCGCCACGGCGTCGCAGTCGATCCGGTTGATCTCGTCGTGCAGGCCGAGGACGGTGACCTCACGCCGAATGGCCCAGGCGACGATCGCGTCGATCGCCGAGCCGCAGTCGCGCCGGGGGTGCAGCACCAGCCCGACGACCTTGATCATGCCCATTGCCCGTCCCGCTCCCGGCATCGAAAGAACCAGCCTCCCACGCGCGTCCGGGCAGCGGCGAGGGCACGCGATCCACGACACGTGGGTTCACTCGGGCAACTTTCTTAACAACTCCTTGACAGCGTTGTCACAAATAGACAGACTCCGATTTAGAGAGCGCTCTCCTTCCCAGCTCATCCCCGCTTTTCCGGTTCGGAAGGAACTCCCCCATGCGCCGAAGAATGCTCGTGCTCGCCGCCGCGGCCCTCATGGCGGCAACTCTGACCCCGCAGCCGGCCCAGGCCGCTCCGATCCATTTCGACCTGTCGCCCGGGATGCTCGCCGCGATGCGCCGCGACCTCAAGCTCGACGACGGTCAGATCGCCGCGCGGCTGCGTACCGAGGCGGCGGCACCGGTGATCGAGAAGCGGTTGCGCGCCCGGCTCGGCTCCGCCTTCGCGGGCGCCTGGATCCCCCCGGGGGCATCGAAACTCACGGTCGCGGTGACTTCCGCAAATGCCGAGGCTGCCGTACGAGCGGAAGGCGCGAACCCGGCACTGGTCCGGGTCGGCAGCGCCACGCTGGCCGGCACGCAGGCGACATTGGACCGCAACGCGTCGCACGCGGCCGCGGCCGGTGTCCGCGGCTGGTATGTCGACGTGCCCGGAAACCGGGTCGTGGTCCTCGCGAAGCCCGGCTCGGAACCCGCGGCCCGGCAGTTCGCGCCGGCCGGCGTGACCGTGCTCCCGCTGGCCGAGCAGCCGCGCACGATGTACGACATCCGCGGCGGCGACCAGTACGTGATCAACGGCAACACGCTCTGCTCGATCGGGTTCGCGGTGGCCGGCGGGTTCGTCAGCGCCGGGCACTGCGGCGGCGTCGGCAGCCCCACGCTCGGGTACAACAACGTCAGCCAGGGTACGTTCGCCGGCTCGTCGTTCCCGGGCAACGACTACTCCTGGATCCGCACCAACGGCAACTGGACCCCGCAACCCTGGGTGAACAACTACGCCGGCGGGAACGTGCTGGTGGCCGGCTCGGCCGACGCCGCGATCGGCAGCTCGATCTGCCGCTCCGGGCGCACCTCCGGCTGGCGCTGCGGCACCCTGCTCGGCCGGAACGAGACCGTGGTGTACGCCCAGGGCGCCGTCTCCGGCCTGTCCCGCAGCAACGCCTGCGCCGAGCCGGGCGACTCGGGCGGCTCCTGGATCTCCGGCAACCAGGCGCAGGGCGTCACCTCCGGCGGCACCGGCAACTGCACCTCCGGCGGCACGATGTGGTTCCAGCCGGTGAACGAGATCCTCGGCGCCTACGGTCTGTCGCTGACCACCAGCGGCGGCAGCACCAGCTCGCTGATCAGCGACTGGAACGGGTTGTGCATCGACGTGCCCAACTCCAACTTCGCCGACGGCGTACCGCTGCAGACGTGGCAGTGCAACGGGACCGGCGCGCAGAAGTGGACGTTTGTGAACGGCACCCTGCAGACGTCCAACAACATGTGCATGGACGTCGCGTGGGGCTCGACCGCCAACGGCGCGGTCATCCAGATCGCCACCTGCAGCGGCAACCCGGCCCAGCAGTTCGTCCTGTCGGCGGCCGGTGACCTGGTGAATCCACAGGCCAACAAGTGCGTCGACATCAAGGACTGGAACGGCAACTGGGGTGCCGCCCTGCAGACGTGGGACTGCGCCGGCACCGCCAACCAGAAGTGGCACCGCGGGTAACCGGCACCCGATGAACGGGCAGAAGGACCTTAAACCAATGTTAAAGACCTGTTGACGACTCGTCGCAAATTCGCAGGATGGCCCGGTCCCCATCCATCCCTCGGAGGCAAGCGACGATGCGAAAACGAACTCTCCTCTTCACCGTCGTCACCGCGGTGGCGGCCGCGGCGACGGCGTGGATCGCCCTGCCGGCCTCGGCGGCGGCACCGACCGCAGCACTGCGCACGGTGTCCGACTGGGGCAGCGGCTGGCAGGACGAGGTGACCGTCAGCAACACCGGTGCGGCCGCCATGTCCTCGTGGAAGGTGGAGTTCGACCTGCCTTCGGGCGCGTCGATCGGCAGCTTCTGGGACGCGCAGATGACGATGTCCGGGCAACACGTCACCTTCGCGAACCAGGGGTGGAACGGGTCGGTGGCCGTCGGAGCCACGACGACCTTCGGGTTCGTCGGCTCCGGCGGCCAGCCGGCCAACTGCAAAATCAACTCGGTGCCGTGCAGTGGGGTGGTCACCACTCCGACCACAGTCACCACCACGCCCACCACCGCGGCGCCGACCAAGACGACACCCACTACCGCACCCACTACCGCGGCGCCCACGCCGACCGCCACGAAAACTGACATTCCCCCCGCTTCCAACGTCCTGCCGGTCACGGTGAGCAACAAGACCGCGCGGAACGAGACCGTTTACCTGTACGTGCTGGGTACGAACCTGGCCACCGGCAAGCTCGGCTACGTGAACGCGGCCGGCGCCTTCACGGCCTGGACCGGGGGCGCGGCCGTGCCGGTGCCGGCGCCGGACGTGTCCATCCCGCTGACCGGGACCAGCACCACCATCAAGATCCCGCGGGGTCTCTCCGGCCGGCTCTACATGTCGTTCGGCAAGAAGCTGGACTTCCGGCTCACCACCGACGGGCTGGTGCAGCCGGCGCCGTGGGCCGGCGGCGACCCGAACCACGACATCCTCTTCGACTGGAGCGAGTTCACCCTCGACGCCGGCGGCCTCTTCCTGAACAGCTCGCAGGTCGACATGTTCGCGGTGCCGCACATCGTCAGCGTCACCGGCGGCAGCGGCACGGTCAGCTCGACCGGCGAGCTCAAGGCCGGCGGCCGGCAGCGGGTGATCGACACGATCAAGGCGTCGCCGGACTTCGCGAAGAGCGTGGTCACCCGCTCCGACGGAACCGTGCTGCGGGTGCTGGCGCCGGGCAAGGCCGCCGACGCCGGGCTGATGAGTCCGACCTTCCTCGACTCGTACATCGCCGCCGCGTGGAACGCATACGCGAGCCGGACGCTCACGGTCGTGCCGTTCAGCGATCAGCCGAACACCAAGTTCCTGGGCCGGACCAGTGGAAACGTCATGAGCTTCACCGACTCGACCGGCAAGGTGGTCGCGTCCTTCACCAGGCCGTCCACGGCCAACGTGTGGGGCTGCGACGGCGCGCTCGGCGCCCCGAACGACCAGGTGGTCGGCCCGATCGCTCGGACGCTGTGCGCGGCGTTGCAGCGCGGGACGCTCGGCAAGCTGGACACCCAGCCGAGCGGCACGGCCGCCGACTTCTACCAGGGCAGCCCGGCCAACCTGTACGCGAAGGCCATCCACGCCAACATGATCGACGGCAAGGCGTACGCGTTCGCCTTCGACGACGTGCTCCACCAGGAGTCTCTGGTGCACGACGGCGACCCGCGCCAGGCGTCCATCACGATGACGCCGTTCTGACCGTTTTTCCGGGGGGAGATTCGGCCCGGGCGGTAGCGATACCGCCCGGGCCGGAGTAATGATTGCAGTGTGCAATGAATCGGGCGGAGGAGGAGGAGGAGGAGGAATCATGAGCGTGACACGTCCCGACATTCCCTGCATCGACGAGACCTGCACCGCGGACAACGTGCACGAACGCGCCGAGCAGATCGCCGTGCCGACGGTCGACTGGATCAGCATGCCGATCGTCGCGGTCCTCGACGGCCTCATGCACATCGACCCGGACGAGGCCGAGCCACCGGTCGCCGAACCCACGGCCGCGCAGCGCGCGGCCGCGGCCAACAGGCACGCCTACTATGCGGAGGCCCTCCGCGGCGCCGCCTCCCCGGTGAACGCCGACCCGAAGCGCTGAGCCCGGGCGCTCGATCCGCCGGCCGCCCGCGCGACCGGCGATGATCCCTCCTACCCCGTCACCCCCGTCACGCAGGCGGGCGGTCGCCCAGGAGCAGGGCGGCCGTCGCCTTGGCGGCCCGCGCCGGGTGCGCGTCGGCCCGGGTGACCGCGTGCGCCAACACCCCGTCGACCAGCACCAGCAACTGGTCCGCGGCAAAGCCCGGATCGGGATGGCCCAGCGCGACCAGCTCGGCGGCGAACAGCTCGTGCAGCCGCTCCTTGTACTGCCGGATCTCGGCGTGCGCGGGATGCCGGTCGTCCGGCAGCGACAACTCGGCCGCGGTGAACCGGCAGCCGCGGAACTCCGGCCGCGACACCACCCGGTCCAACTCGTCGAAGACGGCCAGCAGCCGCTCCCGCGGATCGTCGCCGGCCGCGTCCATCGTCTCGCGGTACCGGTGATCGTTCCGGGTCTCGTGCAGCATCGCGGCGATCAGCCCGTCCTTGCCGCCGAAGTGCTGGTAGAGCGAGCGGCGGGCGACGTCGGCGCGCTGCAGGATCGCGTCGACGCCCACGTTCACCCCGTGGGCGTAGGTCACCTCGCGGGCGGCCTCGAGCAGTCGCTCGCGGGGGCCGGGCCGGGTCGTCTGGGACATGCCCCCATCCTGACAGAGGGTTGACAGTAGATCAATCGTTCTATCTAATCGGCCACATGAGTAGACCGAACGTTCTATCCACTTCGCCGGTCGTCCCCGCCGTCTCGCCCCTGCTCCTGCCGACCGTGCTGACCGGCGTCTTCATCACGATCCTCGACTTCTTCATCGTCAACGTGGCCATCCCGACCATCCACGCCGACCTGCGAGCCGGGCCGGCCGCGATCGAGTGGATCGTCGCGGGCTATGGCCTCGCGTACGGCTGCGGCCTGGTCCTCGGCGGTCGCCTCGGCGACGTGTTCGGCCGCCGTCGCGTCTATGCCACCGGCCTCGCCCTGTTCACCGCCGCCTCGCTCGCCTGCGGCCTGGCCGGCAGCCCGGGTGCGCTGATCACCGCCCGGATCGCGCAGGGCCTGGCCGCCGCGCTGCTCGCCCCGCAGGTGCTCGCGGTGATCCGCACCGCCTACGCCGGCGCGCGACAGGCCGCAGCGATCGGCCGGTACGCGCTGACGGCGGGCATCGCGGCCGTCCTCGGCCAGCTGGTCGGCGGCGTCCTGATCGAGGCGACCGGCGACTGGCGCGCCTGCTTCCTGATCAACGTCCCGGTCGGGATCGCCGCGTTCGCGCTCACCCTGCGGCACGTCCCGGAGAGCCGGGCCAGCGCCGGTGTCCGGCTCGACCTCGGCGGGGCCGGACTGATCACGCTCGGGCTGGCCGCCCTGCTGCTCCCGCTGATCGAGGGCCGCGAGCGGGGATGGCCGGCCTGGACCTGGGTTTCGCTGGGCGCGGCGGTCGCGCTGCTGCTCGCGTACGCCCGCAGGTCGCACCCGCACCCGTTGATCGCCCCGGCCGTCTTCCGCGAGCGGGCGGTCACCGTCGGACTCGTCGCGCAGCTCACCTTCACGATGACCATGGCCGCGTACTTCCTGATCTTCGCACTCTGGGCGCAGCAGGGCCGCGGGCTGGACGCGCTCGAGGCCGGCCTGCTGTTCACCCCGATCGGCGTCGGATACGTGGCCGCCTCGCTGCGGGCGCCCTGGTTCACCGCCCGGTTCGGCCGGCAGACGATCGCGCTCGGCGGCCTGACCCGGGCGGCCGCGCTGCTCCTGCTGCTGGCCCTGGTCGCGGCCGGGGCACCGCTCGGTGCGCTCGCCCCGGTGCTGGCGGTGGACGGCTTCGGGATGGGCCTGGCCTTCGCGCCGATCGTGGGAACCGTGCTGGCCCGGGTCGCCCCGCAGCACGCCGGCCAGGTCGCCGGGGTGCTCACCACGACCCAGCAGGTGGGCGGCGCGCTCGGCGTCGGCATCATCGGGGTGGTCTATTTCCAGGCGCTGGACAGCGGTCCGGCCCACGCCTTCGAACACGGACTGCTCTACCTGGTGCCGGTGTCGTTGTTGCTGGCCGCGGTCGTCCAGCTACTGCCCGGAAAGCGCTGACCGGAGATCGCCGAGATTGGATATAGTGCCGATCCTCCACCACCGCTACACCACGGGGACAGCACGATGGAAGAAATGGGGGCGCCGGCCGACCAGCCGGCGCAGTCTTCGGCCACCCACCAGCCCACGCCCACGCCGCCCGAGCCCACGGCCCCGGACGCCGCAACACCACCGGCCAGCGCAACGCCACCGGCCAGCGCGACGCCGCCGACGACCGCAACGCCGCCTGCCGCCGCAACGCCGCCCGCCGCCGCAACGCCGCCCGCCGCCGCAACGCCGCCGGTGGCCCCGGCCGTCGAGTCACCGCCCGTCGGCGGCGCGGAGGTTCCGGCCGATCACGTGCCATGGCAACGACCGGGCCCGGACGCCGTGCCGCCCGGTGCGATGCCCGCCGGTGCCTGGTCAACCCCCGGCTACCCGGCGCCGGGAGAGGTGCCGCAGCCGTATGGAACGCCGCCCTGGCCGAGCACGCCGGTATGGGACCAGACCCCTCCCCCGCCGCCGAAGTTTCCGCGCTGGGCGGTGGTGGTGGCGGCGGTCGTGGTCGTGCTCGCCCTGTGCGGGTTCGGCATCAACTACGCCGTCACCAGCGTGCGCGAGGCCGAGGACCGGTACAACGCCACCCGGCCCGCCACGCCGGCGCCGACGCGCGGCGCCGATCCGTCGGAGAGCGTCCCGCCGTCGCCGACCGGGCCGCGGGCGGCCACCTACCCGGTACGCGAGAACGACGACCTGGCCCGGGTCTGCGACGGCTGGTACTACCCGCAGTCGCCCAAGTTCACCGGCAAGGCGCCGCACCAGATCGCGGTCGGCGTCGTCGACTCGGTGATGTTGCCGAGCCGGCACATCCAGTCCGCGGTGACCGTGCCCGACCTGCGCGAGTCGGTCTGGCGGGCGTGGATGCCGGAGAACCCGGCCAAGACCCAGCTCGTCGCCTGCGTCGACCTCACCCGGTCCGGGTCCAAGCTCAAGAGCTGCAAGTACGACGACCCCAAGCCGGAGACCATCGCGATGAAGCAGGGCTTCTACCGCCTGCGGCTGTACGAGGCCGCGACCGGCCGGAAGCTGCTCGACCGAGCGGTCACCGGCGAGGATGAGGAGTGCCCGAGCGTCGTCTTCCTGGCCCAGGGCGAGAACCTGAACAGCGAGGTGGACGACCGTCAGCTCTACGAACTGCTCAAGGGGTTCGTGATGAAGAAGGGCTGACGCCACCTACAGTCGGCGTATGACGAGCAGCCCCACCCAGCCCTCGGTGTCCGAAGAGGACATCAAACGGATCGTCGCCGAAGGGCTCGGCGCCGGACTGGTGACGGCCGAGCCGCTGACCGGGGGCACGTTCGCCGTGGTCTGGCGGGCGGCCCTCGACGACGGCCGGTCGGTGGTGGTCAAGGTGGGTCCGCCGGCGTCGGCTCGCCTTCTCCGGTACGAGAAGGACGTGATCCCGGCCGAGGCGGAGTACTACACGACGGTCCGTGCGCAGACCCCGGACGTGCCGGTGCCCACGGTGCTCGCCGTCTCGGCCGACCCGCCGTGGATCATCGCCACGATGCTCGCCGGCACGCCGCTCGCGGAGAAGGACTCGCCCCGGGCCCGCGCGGAGTTGGGCGCCGCGCTGGCCAGGGTGCACACGATCACCGGACCGTTCTTCGGGTACACCGGCGACCGCCCGTCCGCGTCCGACTGGCCCACGGCGTTCGCGGCGATCATCGACGACATCCGGGCCGACGCCGCCGACTGGAACGTTCCGCTGCCTCCGCTCGAACCGGTGGTGGCGCGCTACCGCGACGTGCTGGCCACGGTGACCCGGCCGGCGCTGCTGCACTTCGACCTGTGGGACGGCAACGTTCTGGCCGGCCCGGACGGGTCGCTCACCGGTCTGGTCGACGGTGAGCGGTTCCTGTACGGCGACCCGCTGGTCGACTTCGTGTCGCCGGCGCTGGGCCGCCGGATCGAGGAGATGCCCGACCACCCGCTCCTGGCCGGGTACCGGGCCGGCCCGTTCGACGAGTCCGCCCGGATCCGGCTGGGGCTCTACCGCATCTTCCTGTACGCGATCATGATTGCCGAGGGCCCGAGCCGGGGCATCGCGATCGCCGACGGCCGGCACGACCACCTGACCGGCCTGCTCACCCGGGAGGTGGCCGACCTGCCCTGAGCGGATCAGCCGACCTGCCCTGAGCGGATCACCCGCCGAACAGGGCGGCGCCGTACTTGCTGACGATGATCAGGGCGAGGACGAGCAGCCAGATCGTGACGACCACGACGTCGTAGTCGGCGTCGATGAAGCGGGCCGCGGCCCGTTGCACCCCTGCGGGCAGGTACAGGTTGTCGTCCCGGATGTTGACGTGGGTGAGCGTGGCGAAGACCAGGGTGGTGGAGACCGTGATCACCAGGCACCACGGGCAGAGCGCCCCGATGTTGACGACCGCCTGGTAGAACAGCCAGTACGCGAAGATCACGCCGAGCGTGTAGACGAGTTGGGCGGCGAACATGAAGCCGCGCGGGAAGCGCACGCCGCAGAGTCCCGCCACCGCGATGGTGATCACGACGGGTTCGGCGATCAGGCCGAGAAACGCGTTCGGGAAGCCGAACAGCTGAGCCTGCCAGCTCTCCGCGACGGTGCCGCAGCTGATCACGGCGTTGATGTTGCAGGACAGCTCGAGGTTCGGGTTCTTGGCGAGGCGGATCGCGTCGACGGACAGGACGAACGAGGCGAGCAGGCTCAGACTCGCGGAGAACAGCATGGTGCCGAAGATCCACGCGTCGGCGTGGCGCAGCCGGCGGAACCAGGCCAGCGGGTTGGTCATTACTTGGCCGCGGCGGTGATGGCCTGGGTCAGCGGGCCGGCGGTGTACAGATCGCCCTGGAAGAGCTGACCGTTGATCTTGACGGTCGGGGTGCCCTGCAGCCCGGCGGCGAACGCCGCCTCGGTCCAGGTGCCGACCCACGGCTCGAAGGTGCCCTTGGTGAACGTGTCGATGACCGGCTGCGGCACCCCGGCCTGGCCGGCCAGCTGGGCGATCTTGTCGTCGGACAGGCCGTCGCTGCCCTCGGCGGGCTGGTTGGCGAAGAGCGCGCTGTTGAACGCGAGCAGTTTGTCCGGTGCCTTGTCGTAGACGGTCGCGGCGGCGTTGGCGGCGCGGCTGGAGTAGCGGGTCCCGTTCGACTGCGCGTCGAGGAAGTTCAGCGGGTGCAGGTACTGGCGGGTGGTGCCGTCGCCGATCAGCCGGGCGATCTCGGCGCCGTTGGCGCGCTCGAACCGGCCGCAGTACGGGCACATGTAGTCCGCGTACACCTCCAGCTTGACCGGCGCCGACGCCTGGCCGGTGACCAGCGCCCCGCCGTCGGCGCCCTGCGGCGGCACCACCGCCCCGGACGCCGCGGGCCGGGCCACCGAGTGGGTCTTGGTGGCCTTCACGATCATGATCGTGATCGCGACCAGCAGGACCAGGATGATCGTCGCGCCCACGATGAGCGGCCAGCCCGCCTTCCGGCCACTCTCCGCGGCGACGGCCGCCCGTCCCTTGCGCATCTCGCGGGACTGTTCGCGTACCTGCTTGCCCACCGCGCGCCCCCGCTCGCCGGACCGGACATTTCCTTCCAGACTAGGAGCGTGGGATAGGCCTGTCAGCGCGATCGCCGAACGGGGCCGGGCGGCCTCAGCAGCGGACGGCGAGGGCGAGGAAGTGATCCTCCGGGTCCTCGTAGCGCACCAGCCGCCAGCCCGTCGCGGCGAGCTGGGCGCCGAGATTGTCCTCGTTCAGCGGCTCGTCCGGGCGCAGCGTGTGGCCGTGCCGGGCGGCCAGCGCCGCCCGGCCCGAGGGGTGGAAGATCATCAGGCGGCCGCCGGGACGGGTCACCCGGGCCAGCTCCGTCAGGCCGGCCGCGGGGTTCGGCAGGTGGTGCACCAGGCCGGCGGCGAAGACCACACCCGCCACCGCGTCCGGGAGGGGCAGCCGGCGCGCGTCGGCCAGCACCAGGCCGGCGCAGCCGTGCCGGCCGGCGGCGCGGGCCGCGTCGAGCATCGCCGGGGTCAGGTCGAAGCCCAGCACCCGGCCGGCCGGGCCGACCGCGGCGGCCAGGGCCGGCAGCGCCCGGCCGGTGCCGCAGCCCACGTCGATGGCCAGATCGCCCAGGCTCGGCCCGGCGGTTTCCACGGCTCTCGCGTACGCGGGCAGGTCGTCGCCGAACTTCGCGTCCCAGCCGGCCGCCCGGACGCCGAAGAAGGCCCGGCTCTCGGTCAGATACCACCGCTCGGGGTCGGCCAGCCGCGGATGCACGTGGCGGATCACCGGCCACTCCGGATCGTAGTGGTCGATCACCACCTGGGCCCGGCGCTCGCCCTCGCCCCGGCGGCCGGGCGGGCCGCTGCGCAGGTAGACGATCACTCGGTCGGCGGCCGGCTCCAGCGCGTTGAGCGCCGAGTCGATCCGCCCGCCGGCCGGGCCGCTCAGCCCGAGCACCGCGTCGACCGTCCACGCTCGCGCCGAGGGCGGAAACGCGGCCGCGAGCCGGGCCGCGAACGCCGCGGCGGCCCCGTGATCCCCGCCGTCGACGATCACGGTGAGCGGGGCCCGCGGGGCGAGCACCTCGGCGAGAAAGGCGGTGACCTCGCGCATCCGTTCCGGCACGCCGTCCAGCATGCCGCCGCGGGAGTGAGCTGCGCAACGGTTGCGCATCTGCGGCCATTCGGGCCTGTATCCCCTCGCATGTGCGGCCCTATGGTGATCTCGTGACGACCTACCGCATCGGCGAGGCGGCCGAGTTGCTCGGCGTCAGCGTGGACACCGTGCGCCGCTGGGTCGACTCGGGCCGGCTGACCGCCGACCGGGACGACCATGGGCATCGCACGATCGCGGGCGTCGATCTGGCCGGGTTCGCCCGCTCGCTGGGCGACGACCCCGATCCGGGGGCACGCCGCTCGTCGGCTCGCAACCGGCTGCCCGGCATCATCACCGCGATCACCCGCGATGCGGTGATGGCCCAGGTCGACATCCAGGCCGGCCCGTTCCGGGTGGTCTCGCTGATGAGCCGCGAGGCGGTCGACGAGCTCGCGCTGGAGGTCGGTTCGACGGCGGTCGCCGTGATCAAGTCGACCACGGTGGTCGTGGAGCGAGGAGATGACAAGTGAAGAGAATATTGGCCGTGCTGGCGCTGACCGCCACGCTTGCCGCCTGCGGCGGCAACTCCCCTGACACGTCGTCCACCACATCCCCCGCGAGCGCCGGCCCCGCCGGGTTCGCGCCCGTCAAAGGCAACCTCACCGTCCTGGCCGCGGCGTCGCTGACCGAGAGCTTCAACCAGATCGGCAAGGACTTCGAGGCCGCCAACCCCGGCGTCAAGGTCACTTTCTCGTACGGGGGAAGCTCCGGCCTGGCTCAGCAGATCACCTCGGGCGCGCCCGCCGACGTGTTCGCCTCGGCCAGCCCGGCCACCATGAAGACGGTGACCGACGCCGGGGACGCGTCCGGTACCCCGGTCACGTTCGTGAAGAATCAGCTCGTGATCGCGGTGCCGAAGGGCAATCCGAAGGGGATCAAGGGGCTGACGGACCTCGAGAACCCGAAGATCAAGGTGGCGCTCTGCGCCAAGGAGGTGCCCTGCGGCGCGGCCGCACACAAGGCGATGGACGCGGCCGGCGTGAAGATCACCCCGGTGACCGAGGAGCAGGACGTCAAGGCGGCCCTGTCCAAGGTGAAGCTCGGCGAGGTGGACGCGGCGCTGGTCTACCGCACCGACGCCAAGGCGTCCTCGTCGGACATCGACGCCGTCGAGTTCCCCGAGTCGTCCGAGGCGATCAACGCGTATCCGATCGTGACGCTGAAGAGCTCCGGCAGCCCGGCGGCGGCCGCCGCGTTCGTCGCGTACGTGCAGACCGAGCCCGCGATGAAGGTGCTCACCGACGCAGGGTTCCAGAAGCCCTGAGCAAGCAGCGTACGAAGGTTCCGCCGGCCCTCGCGATCCCCGCGGTCGCGGGGCTGGCGTTCCTGGTCCTTCCCCTGTTCGGGCTGCTCTGGCGGGCGCCCTGGTCCACCCTGCCGTCCCGGCTGGCGGAGCCGGGCATCCTCGCCGCGCTCCGGCTGTCGCTGCTGACCGCCTCGCTGGCCACCGCGGTCAGTCTGGTCCTCGGGGTGCCGCTGGCCTGGGTGCTGGCCCGCGCCGAGTTCCCCGGCCGCCGCCTGGTGCGTGCGCTGGTGACCGTGCCGCTGGTGCTGCCGCCGGTGGTCGGCGGCGTGGCGCTGCTGCTGGTCTTCGGCCGGCGCGGCCTGGTCGGCAGCTGGCTCGACTCGACGTTCGGGATCAGCCTGCCGTTCACCACCGCCGGCGTGGTGGTGGCCGAGGCGTTCGTGGCGATGCCGTTCCTGGTGATCAGCGTGGAGGGGGCGCTGCGCGGGGCGGACGCCCGCTACGAGGAGGCCGCGGCGACGCTCGGCGCGGGCCGGTGGACGGCGTTCCGGCGGGTCACCCTGCCGTTGATCGCGCCGGGGGTCGCGGCCGGGGCGGTGCTCTGCTGGGCGCGGGCGCTCGGCGAGTTCGGCGCGACGATCACCTTCGCCGGTAACTTCCCCGGGCGTACCCAAACCATGCCTTTAGCAGTTTATTTGGCCCTCGAACAGGACCTCGACTCGGCCATCGTGCTCAGTCTCCTGCTGCTGGTCGTGTCGGTCGGCATCCTCGCGGCGCTGCGCGACAAATGGGTGGCGGCATGACCGCCTGCACCGAGCGGCACTGCCGCGAGTTGCCCGCCCAGGCCGAAGGCGAGGGCCAGAAGGCATGCCAAAGGAAGGCACAGCATGACGCTTGATGCTCGGCTCGTGGTGCGGCGCGCGGGGTTCACACTGGACATCGAGCTGGCGGTGGCGGCGGGCGAGGTGGTGGCGCTGCTCGGGCCGAACGGCGCGGGAAAAACCACGGCGCTGCGGGCGCTGGCCGGGCTCACCGGGCTGGACGACGGGCACGTCACGCTGGACGGCGCGCGCCTGGACGACGAACCGCCCGAGCGGCGCCGGATCGGCGTCGTGTTCCAGGACTACCTGCTGTTCCCGCACCTCAGCGCGCTGGACAACGTCGCCTTCGGACCGCGCTGCCGCCGGGTGCCGCGGCGGGCGGCACGGGCGGCCGCGCGGGACTGGCTGCTGCGGGTGGACCTGGCCGAGCACGTACGCAAGAAGCCTCGTCAGCTGTCCGGGGGCCAGGCGCAGCGGGTCGCCCTCGCCCGCGCCCTCGCCGCCGAGCCCAAGCTGCTGCTGCTGGACGAGCCGCTCGCCGCCCTCGACGCGCGCACCCGGCTGGAGACCCGGGCCCAGTTGCGCGGCCACCTCGCGTCGTTCCCGGGCGCGACGGTGCTGGTCACGCACGATCCGCTGGATGCGCTGATGCTCGCCGACCGGCTGGTCATCGTGGAGGACGGCGCGATCGTGCAGTCCGGCGACGCCGCCACGATCACCGCCCAGCCACGCACCGACTACGTGGCCCGGCTGGTCGGGCTCAACCTGTACCGCGGGCACGCCTCGGGCACCTCGGTGCGGCTGCCCGACGGGTTCACGCTGGTCACCGCCGAGCCGCTGGCGGGGGACGCGTTCGTCGCCTTCCCGCCGTCCGCGGTGTCGCTGTTCTCCGCCCGGCCCGAGGGCAGCCCCCGCAACACCTGGCCGGCCACGGTGACCGCCATGGCCCGGCACGGCGACGCGCTGCGGATCGAGCTGGCCGGGCCGATCCCGGTGGCGGCGGACGTCACGCCGGCGGCCGCGGTGCAGCTCGACCTCGCCCCCGGACGTGCGGTGTGGGCCACGGTGAAGGCCACGGAGACGGCCGCCTACCCGGCCTGACGGATAGGTTCACGGTCATGGAGACACTCTTCACGGTCCGGGAGGCACTCGAGCTGACCGACTATCGCGCCGCGGTGGCCCGGATGTACCTGGAGGCGACCGGTCTCGAAGACTTTCGCCGGCGGCGGGACGAGCTGTTCGCCACCCATCCGCAGTCGCCGATCCCGGCCGCTTCGTTCACCGGCCTCAGGTACTTCGAGCCGAACCCGGCGGCGATCGTCGAGGCGACCGTCCGGCCTTCGCCGGGTGAGATCGACATCGACACCGGCGGGCCGGACGGGATCGTGCACTACCGGCGGGCCGGGGTGCTGGAGACGCCGCTCGGCGAGCTGTCGCTCTGGTGGATTTCGGCGTACGGCGGCGGTTTGTTCCTGCCGGTGCGCGACGGCACCTGCGGGCACGACACCTACGGCGGCGGGCGCTACCTGACCGACACCGTGAAGGGCACCCACAGCCGCGGTCTCGAGGTGCTGCCGGGCGACCGGGTCCGGCTCGACTTCAACTACCTTTACAACCCCTCTTGCGCGTACGACGACGCGTGGCTCTGCCCCCTCGCCCCACCGGAGAACCGGGTGCCGGCCCGGATCGAGGCGGGCGAGCTCAGCTACCGCTGACCCGTCGCCGCTCCAGGCCCTCCAGCAGCAGATCGAGGGCGAAGGCGAACTCGCCGTCGTCGTCGCAGCCGCCCAGCGCGCCGTCGTGGGTGACGGCGGTGGCCAGTTCGACGATGTGCGGCATCGTTTCGGCCCAGGCGGCCATGGCCTCGGGCGGCGGGGCGGCATCCGGGTCATCGTCGAAGAGGTCCTGGCTGAAGCCGAGGATGCGGCTGCCGAGCAGGTGGATAGCGTGGTGGCCGAGGTCGACGCTACAGCCGCCGGCCCGCATGATGGCGAGCACCCGTTCCAGGTGCAGCAGCACGGCCGGGGTCGGCTGATCGCGGCCCTCCAGAACCCGGGCCGCCCAGGGGTGGCTCAGCATGGTCTGCCGCGCCGCCATGATCAGCCCTTTTAGCTGCTCATGCCATTTATAGTCTTTTATTTCTTCATAGGATATTTGTGCCACTACGGCATCGGCCATCGCCGCCAGCAGCGCGTCCTTGTCGCGTACGTGGTAGTAGATCGACATCGCGTCGACGCCCAGGTGCTGGGCCAGCCGGCGCATGCTCGTCGCGGCCAGCCCGTCCCGGTCGGCCAGCTCGATGGCCGCCGCGACGATCCCCTCCCGGCTCAGGCGCGTGCTCGCGCGGGTCGCGGAGGTGTCGGAAGCACGTCTTGGCACATCCCGGATCCTACTTGTTCCCCTACACCGTAGGGCTTACTCTACGGTGTAGGTCTACACTGTAGGAGGATCCGATGTCGCCCTACCTTCCGCCGAGATGGTTCGTCCGCAGCGCCTGGCGGACCCACAAGCTGGTGCTACGCGCCACCAACGACCGCGGGCTGCGCCCACCCGCCCCCGGCCGCTGCGGCATCCTGCGGCTCACCACGACCGGCCGGCGCTCGGGCGAGCCGCGCGCCGTCGTGCTCTGCTACATCGAGGACGGCGACCGCCTGGTCACCCTCGCCATGAACGGCTGGGACCCGGCCGACCCGGCCTGGTGGCTCAACCTGCGATCCCGCCCCGAGGCGACGGTCGACCTGGCCGGCGGCACGAGCCGCCCGGTGACCGCCGCCCAGGCGACCGGCGCCGAGCGCGACCGGCTGTGGACCGCCTTGCACGACTACTCGGGGTACGGCGATCTCGACGCCTTCGCCGAGCGGCGGGGCAGGGAGACGGCCGTCGTGCTGCTCAGCTAGCCTCGCCGGCGGCCGTCGTGCTGCTCAGCTGGCCTCGCCGGCCGTCGTGCTGCTCAGCTGGCCTCGCCGGCCGTCGTGCTGCTCAGCTGGCCTCGCCGGCCGTCGTGCTGCTCAGCTGGCCTCGCCGGCCATCGTGCTGCTCAACTGGAGTCGCCGGCCGTCGCTCTCAGCTAGCCTCGCCGGCCGTCGCTCTCAGCTAGCCTCGCCGGCCAGCCCGCTGAGGCTGTGTCCCAGCGCAGGCACGCTCGGTCCGCCGCAGTTACCAGACTCTGCGTCACCCGCCCGATCGCTCGGACCAGGATTGTGGGCCGGTCAGGTTGACCCGGCCGCCGGTCAGGACGGCGCGGTAGGCGGCCCGGGCCAGCGGCTCGCCCCAGCGGGAACGCGGGCCGCCATACTCGGCCGCGTCGCCGCCGGGCGGGCAAAGAATGCAGACGGCGTCCGTGGCGGTGCCGGTGGCGGAGAGGCCCAGGTCGCGGATCGCCTGGGTCTTCGCCTCGGTGACGGTGGCTACGGCGTTGACCAGGGCGGAGTCGCTTAGGCGCTGCGGTATCCAGGCCACCACGTTGACGGTGCCCGGCTTCGGCGGGGCCTCGACGGTGCCCGGCGTCATGCCCGGCGTCGCGGTGCCCGGCGTCGCGGTGCCCGGCGTCGCGGTGCCCGGCGTCGCGGTGCCTGGCGTCGCGGTGCCCGGCGTCGTGCCTGGCGCCGCGGTGCCCAGCGTCGGCAGGGTGGGGTCGTAGGCCTGGATCGGAGCGCCCAGGCCGACCGTTGCCCAGAGGCGGATGCCGGCGTCCGATTCGGGGACCACGTCGGCGACGTCCACGCCGGTGAGCAGGCCCACGCCGGGGCCGGTCAGGCCCAGGTCCCGGGCGAGCTCGTCCAGGTGTGCGGCGGGGTCGTTCCGGTCGTAGGACATCGGCACGCTGGCGTTGATCACCCACCGGCACTCCCCCAAGCCGCCGCCCACGACGGCCGACGAGATCGCCCGAACCGGCGCGGGGAGGCGCCAGACCAGCAGCGGAATGTCGTAGCCGCCCTCACGGCGGTGGGTCAGCGTCGGTTCCTCGGCGTTGCCGTCGGCGATGTCGGTAGGCACCGGACGACACTAGCCAGCGTTCGGCCTCCCCTCGGCGAACACGGCCAACGCGACCGCAGCAAGGGTCGCGCCGGCGATCAGGAAAGCCGCCGATGGGCCAAGATGGTCGATGACGAGGCCGGCGGTCGCGGCGCCGAGGGCGTTGCCGGCGTTGGAGGAGACGTTGACCCAGGTGCCGGCCTCGGTTTGCCGACCGGGCGGGGCAAGGTCGTCGGCGGCCAGGTAGGCAACCACGTAGAGCGGGGCGATCGCCAGGCCGGCAACGCCCATGATGAGACCCAGGGCCAGGAGGCTGGGTCCGGCCGAACCAGCCCAACCAGCCCAACCGGCCAAACCGGCCAAACCGGTCAAACCGGCCAAACCGGCCGAATCATCTGAACCAGCCCAATCAGCCGAACCAGTCAAGGCGGCCGAAGCGGCCGAAGCGGCCAGGAGGCCCGCGGCCAGCAGGACGAGGAGGCCCGCGAAGTGCTGAGATCTGCTGCGAGAATGGTGCCGGCAGGACCAGAGGAGGCCGCCGAGGACGCTGCCCGCGCCGACCGCGGCCTCGAGCAGTCCGGCCGCGCCGGGGCGGCCCTGGGACTGGGCGACGGCGGCCAACCCGGTGTAGGCGACGCTGGTGCCGGCGCCGACAACGAGCAGAACGGCCAGAACGCCGAGCAGGCCACGCGACCGCAGCGGTCCCGGGTCGAGAAGCCTCGTCCGGGTGACCGCATCGGACCTGCTGCCGGGAGCGGACAGCACCATGCCGATCGTGCCGGTGAGCAGCAGCGCGGCGGTGGCGAGCAGGCACCAGCGGGCGGGCGCCACGGCGATCAGCAGACCGGCCAGCAGGGGGCCGACCAGGTAGAGCGTCTCCTCGGCGATGGCGTCCAGTGCGTACGCCCGCTCCTTGAATGATGTGCCCGCGGTGAGAGACCGCCAGGCCGACCGCATGGCCGGACCCAGTGGCGGCGCGGCCAGGCCGGCCAGCGCGACGAACGGGACCGGCCACCGGGTCACGGCTGCGCCGACCAGCGCGAGTGAGCAGGTCAGGGCCAGCCACGGCAGCACCCGGCCGGGGCCGTGGGCGTCAGCCAGGCGAGCCTTGGCGGGTAGGAAAATCGACGCGAGGCCGAACAGGGCGAGGGACAGGCCGGCGGCAGCATACGAGCCGGTGGCCTGCTGGACGGTGAACAAGGTGGCGAGCGGGAGAAGACCGTACGCGAGCCGGCCGCCAAGCGCGGGCACGAACGTGCGCAGCGCATGCGGCAGCGATAGGACGGCACGATAACTCCCCGCCGCGACGGGGCGGGGCATGGCAAGGCTCCTGAGAATGCGCAGACGGACAGGGACTCGGCGGTCGAACGCGAGCCCTGCCTATGGGGGTGTCTGCGACATGCTGGGATGTTACCGCGATCCGCGAGATGCTTCCCCGGGCCAGTCGGGTGCCAAAACGGCCCAGATCTCGGTGTCGTGCCGGACGCCCTTCCACGGGTAGTTCTCCCGCAGCGTGGCCTCCAGCTTCAGGCCGAGCCGGCGGGCCACGTTCGAGCTGGCGGTGTTGTCGGTGCTGCAGTGCCATTCGACCCGATGCAGGCCACGCACCCGGAACGCCCAGTCGATCAGCTGCCGGCACGCGGCGGTGACCAGGCCACGACCGGTCGCGGCCGGTTCCAGCCAGCAGCCGACCTCGGCCACGCCCGAGTCGGCGTCGAAGGAGACGAACATGCAGCCGCCTACGAGGGTGTCCACCGGCGCCGCCGCCGGTGTGTCGGCCAGCGTCGCCGCCGGCGCGTCAGCAGGCGTTTCCGCCGGCGTTTCCGCCTGCCAGATGCCGTAGATCCGGCCGGCGTCTCGGGCCTGCAGGTCGGCGTAGCGCTGGAGGGTGGTGCGGGCGCTGTCCAGGTCGAAGCTGCGGGCCGCCCAGGGGATCCACGGGTCTACGGTGGCGCGGGCGCGGTTCATGTGGGTCAGGAACTCTTCCGCCTGCCAAGGCTCCAGCGGGCGGAGCGTGGCGCCGTCGCCGAGATCGATTCGGAACATCCGGGTAGCCTACTTTTCGGGTTGGGCGCTTTGCCCGGTCGCCGTCCGGTTGCGGTCTGTGCGGCCCGTCGCGGCAATCGGTGGTCAAGCTGCTCGCCATGGCCCGGTCCGCTGCATGCTCGCTGTGGGTGCCGCCGGTTGCGATAGACATTTCGATAATCAATTCCGGAGTTTCTCCATGATCTAATAGCGGCTGGCGAAGATTGGCATGATCGAACGAATGTTCGGGCTTACCGGTGCGTTCTTGGGGGTGCGATAATTTTGAGGTGCGACAGCTGGAGTTCTTCACCAAGGCGCAATTAGCCGGAATGCGCGACCGCACAAAGTCGCGCCGTTATTCTCCGGCGGCTGAGGAGTTCCGTCGAGAGCATGCCCGCCACCGCGACTGGGGTCTCGCGCAACGCCATGGCATGAAACTGTGGCGCCTGCGCCGCGAGCGTGCCGCCGCCGAGGCCACAGTCACCGAGACCACAGTCAGCGAGACCACAGTCAGCGTTGCAGCAGCCATCGAGGCCGCAGGCACCAGTGCAGCAGCCGTCGAGGCCGCAGGCACCAGTGCAGCAGCCGTCGAGGCCACAGCCACCGCCGCGGCAGCCATCAGCGCGGCAGCCATCAGCGCGGCAGCCATCAGCGCGGCAGCCACCAGCGCGGCAGCTGCCGAGGCGGCAGTTGCGGAGACCGCCGCGGCCGAGACCACCGAGGCCACCGGGGCAGTCACCGTCGCCGAGGCCGCCGAGACCTCGGGGTCATCACTGTCGCCGACGCCGCCGGGGCCGCAGCCGTCACCGAGACCGTCGCCGAGGTCGCAGCCGCAGTCTCCGAGGCCGCGGCCGCACCACCGACTGCGGTCGCGCCGACGAGGGCACCTCGCGTGGAAACGGGCGCAATCGGGAGAAGGCTATTCGCGACGACGCAGTTTCATGGCGGGGCGCCGCAATTGTTGGCGCCATTCTTCGGTCGGCCCCGGCTGCCTGCGATCGCGCATTTTTGTGGGCTCGGAAAGCGACCGCCCTGAGCGATATCTAGTGTGCCTCGCCCTCGGGGCTGAAGGCTGTCAGGAACTTGTCGCGGAATTGGTTCATCGGCCAGACCGGGGCGTTCGGGGCGGGGGTGAGACCATCCGTCCAACCCCAGCTTGCTATGCGGTCGAAGACCTTTGGGTCCTTGGCGACGATGGAGATGGGGACGTCCTTGCTCGCGTTCTGGCCTACTACTACCGAGGCCGGCTGGTGGTCGCCCAAGAAGATCAGGACCAGGTTGTCGTCGGCGTAGTTCTGCACGTACGAGATCAGGGTGTCTACCGAGTAGGCGATGGACGTGGCGTAGGCCTGGCGGACCTTGTGGTTGTCCTTCCAGACGCTGCCGGCGCCCTCGGCCGACTTGATGATCGGGCCGTAGACCGAGCCGTCGCCCAGTTGGTCCCAGGGGAGGGTGACCGGGAGGGGGGCCCAGGGGGTGTGGCTGGAGGTCAGGGTGATCTCGCCGAGCAGGGGGCCGCGGTGGGGCTTGCCGTACTCGAAGTTCGCGAACTGGCGGACGGCGTACTGGTCCGGCATCGTCGACCAGCTCAGCATCGGGCCGTGGTAGTCCAGCGAGTGGACGTCGTAGACCTGGTCGTAGCCGTAGAACTGGCCCTCCGGCCACGCGTACGTGACGCCGGGCTCGACGCCGACCGTGCGGTAGCCCGCCCGTTTGAAGGCTTTGGTCAGCGTCAAGCGGTCCGAGTTGACCAGGCTGCGGTAACGCTGCTGGTTGTCGATCCACAGGCCGGACAGGAACGTGGAGTGGGCCAGCCAGCTGCCGCCGCCGGCGGTGGACGAGGTGAGGAAGCCGGTGCGGGCGGCGAAGCCCTTCGAGGCCAGCTTGGCGTCGTCGGCCTTGAGCTGGGCGAGCACCTTGCCGTCGAACTCGGGGTTCTCCACGGCCGAGCGGCCGTAGCTCTCCACGAAGCCGATCACCACGTCCTTGCCGCGCAGCGCGGTGAGCAGCTGGTCGTCCGGGAGGGCGCGGAACGCGTCGACCTGGACCTCGCGCTCGAACGCCTTCTGGTCGGCGATGTCCTGCGGCACCTTCAGGGCGGTGTCGTGGGCCAGGTCGGCGGCGGCCTGCGCGGCGACCGGGATGCCACCCACGATCTGCACGCCGAGCACGGCGAGGATCACCCAGGCGCTGGCGAAGGCGAAGACCGCGTGCCGGGTCGGGCGGGCGTGCGCGGCCAGCAGACGCGTCACCCGGCGTACGGCCAAGGTGGTGAACGTCAGCAGCGACGCGGCCAGCAGGACCGCGGCGACGGCGACGCCGAACGCGCCGGCCTTGCCGATCGAGTCCTCCAGGAAGTGGTAGCCGTCGCTGAACAACACCCAGTCGAGGACCGGGTCGAACTCTCGGGCGAGCACCGCGAAGAAGCCGATGTCGACGATCTTCACGATGGTCAGCAGGCCCAGCGTGAAACCGAGGATCGTGGCCAGGATCCGCCGGCCGCGCTCCGGCAGGGCGAGCAGCACGGCGATCGCGACAATTGCCTCGATCGGGATGCGGACCAGGGCGTTCAGCCAGAAGTTGCCGGGCGCGAGCCTCGTGATCTGGTCGGGCATGACCAGGGAAACAAAGACGAGGAGCACGGCGAGCGTGGTGACCACCGCGCCGCCGACACGGCGCAGGTGGGGCTTGATCTGGGACAACTCGGGGTTCCTAACCGCTGTGAGGACCTGCCTCCAGGTACACGGCGAGCACCCGGGTTCGGTTCAAGCCGAGGCTACTGTCCCCACCACCTTGCCCCGCGGCCGCCCGGTGCCGAGGAACCCGAACGAGCGGATTCCTACGCGTGCTGCCGGTCCGCCAGATGATCGGCCGCCAGCAACGCGAGGATGGCGTCCGGCTCGATCGGCTTGCTGAAGAGGTAGCCCTGGCCCTGATTGATGCCGATCCGGCGCAGCGTCTCCCACTGCGCGTTGGTCTCGATGCCCTCGGCCACGGTCTGCATCTTCAGCGCCTGACTCAGGCCGGCCACCGCGTCCACCAGCGCCACGTCGTCCTCGTCGACGTCCACCTCGTCGACGAAGGTCTTGTCAATCTTGATGACGTCGACCGGGAGCTGCTTGAGGTAGCTCAGCGACGAGTAGCCGGTGCCGAAGTCGTCGATCGCCAGCCGTACGCCGAGGCGGCGCAGCGCGTGCAGGGTCTCCTTGGCCGCCTCGATGTCGACCATCAGCATCGACTCGGTGATCTCCAGGGTGAGCGAGGCCGGGTCCAGGCCCGCGTCGGCGAGCGCCGCGGCCACGTCGTCGACCAGGCCGGCGTACTGGAACTGGCGGGCCGAGAGGTTGACGTTGACCTTGATCTCGGCGGCGTCCGGCGACTCGGCGCGCCAGCGCGCCAGCTGCGCGCAGGCCTCCCGCAGCACCCAGCGGCCGAGCGGGACGATCAGGCCGTTCGCCTCGGCGCCGGCGATGAAGTGGTACGGGCCGAGCAACCCGTCGCGCGGATGCTGCCAGCGCACCAGCGCCTCGACCGCGGTGAGCCGCTGGGTGTGCATGTCGACCACCGGCTGGTAGTGCACGCGGAACTCCTCGTGCTCCAGCGCGTGCTCGAGGTCGGCGCGCTGCTGGGCCTCCTCGAGGACCGAGATGGTCATGGTCGGGTCGAAGACGGCGTACGTGTTGCGGCCGGCCCGCTTCGCCGCGTACATCGCCAGGTCGGCGTTGCCCAGCAGCTGGTCGGCGCAGACCAGGCCGGAGACGCCCGGCTCGCAGACGGAGGTGGCGATACCGATGCTCAGCGAGCAGGTGATGTCGCGGCTGGCCAGCCGGACCGGCTCGTAGGCGGCCTCGAGCAGGCGCTCGGCGAGGCTGGACGCGTCGGCCGGGTCGAGATCCCGGATCAGGATCGCGAACTCGTCGCCGCCGAGGCGGGCCAGCACGTCGCCGGGGCGCACCTGGGCGCGCAGCCGGTCGGCGATCGTGGTGAGCAGCTCGTCACCGGCGCTGTGCCCGAGGTTGTCGTTGACCAGCTTGAAGTCGTCCAGGTCGAGCAGCAGCACGGTGGCGGGCAGGTCGTCGTGGGCCGCGACGGCCTCCTTCAGCCGGTTGCGGAACATCGCCCGGTTCGGCAGCCCGGTCAGCGAGTCGGTGTAGGCCTGCCGCTTCAGCTTCCGCTCGAGCTCACGCCGCTCGCTGATGTCGCGGAGGCTCACCACGACCGCCTGGAGGTCGGGGTCGTTGATCCAGTTCGTGCCGATCACGTCGACGTAGACCCACTCGCCGTTGACGTCGCGCAGCTTGGTCACGTTCCGCTCGCTGCGCCCCATCGGCAGGGCCAGCATGCCGTGCAGGAAGTCGTGCACCTCGGCGGCCCGGTCGGGCAGCATCACGTCGGACAGCGGGCGGCCGATGAGGGCGGCCGGGTCGAAGCCGAGCAGGTCGCGGATCGACGGGCTGACGTACTTGAGCTCGCCGTCGCGGCCGAGCGCGAGCACGGCGTCGGCCGACGCCTCGAGCAGGGTCTCGGAGCGCTGTTCGACGACGCGACGGCGCTCGTCGAGACGGGTGCGGCTCTGCGCGTTGAGCGTGGTGATGACGACCACGCACGCGTACATCACGATGATCACGCAGGTCGCGGCCGGGCCGAGGTTGCCCTGCAGGGGCAGCACGACGGCGTACCCGACGCCGGCGACCGCGCCGAACACGGCGACGATCCGCGGCGGCCAGAGCGACGAGGCCGTGATCAGCAGCAGGACCGCGGCCGGCAGGTAGAGCATCGCGCCGAGCGGGTCACCGACCCCGAACAGCAGCAGGACGGGCAGCTGGGCGAACCGCCAGAACAACACCCGGCGGCGGAAAATGTCGTTGCGGACCAGCCGGTTCCACGGCAGTCTGAGCGCCGCCGCCTGGGAGACGACCACCAGCGTGACCGGGATCAGCCACCACCGGCTCGACGCGGGCCAGCTCATGGCTATCCGCAGGCCGCCGATGGCCGTGACCAGCGCGGCGAGGGTCGAGGCAATGCGGATCTGGCGGGCCCAGTAGTCCGCCGTGTGATCGTCCAACTCGAATCGCCGCACGAGCGCCTCATCGACCGGGCGTTTCCCGACCTGAGCAGTTCCTGAGGCGGGGGCCCGGCGCCCATGACAAATGTCAGTGGCTGAGTGAGCGCTCGCTCAGTTAGGGTGGTTCCTCGTGGAGAACAGGCGAAGAAGGGTTCCGGCGCTCGCGCCGGAGGAACGCCGGCAGGCCCTCATCGCGGCGACCATCCCGCTGCTGCACGAGCACGGTCTCGACGTCAGCACGCGGCAGATCGCCACCGCCGCCGGCGTTGCCGAGGGCACCATCTTCGGCGTCTTCGAAAGCAAGAACTCGCTGGTCGTGTGCTCGGTCATCCAGGCGCTCGACCCGCAGGTCACCCTCGACGGGCTCACCGCGATCGACCCCGCCCTGCCGCTGCGCGAGCGGATGACGATCGCCGCCGACCTGGTGCACGACCGGTTCGCGGAGAACGCGCAACTGCTCAACGCGGCCCGCAAGCTGATCTTCGCGGGTCACGGCGACCCGGACGCGCAGAGCCGGATGGCGATCAGCCGCGAGCGGCTCAAGAACGCCCTGACCATGGTGATCGAGCCGGACGCGGCGGCGCTGCGGCGCTCGCCGGAGGCGGTGGCCCAGATGCTGCTGTTGTTCTGCGGGGCGAACGCGTACGGACCGTTCGGCGATCCGGACACCTTCCGCGGGGCCGAGTTGGTCTCGCTGCTACTAGACGGATTTCTCATTCGAGACGAGGACAAGCGGGGGGCTCAGTAGTGCTCATTCAACTGCTCCGCGGCCATCTCCGGCCGTACAAGGGTGCGATCGCCCTGGTCGTGCTCTTCCAATTCCTCCAGACACTGGCCACGCTCTACCTGCCCACGCTGAACGCCGACATCATCGACAACGGTGTGATCAAGGGCGACACCGACTACGTCCTCCGGGTCGGCGCGGGCATGCTCGGCATCACCCTGCTGCAGATCGCGGCGCAGATCGTCGCGGTGTACTTCGGGGCCCGCACCGCGATGGCGGTCGGCCGCGACGTCCGCAAGTCGATCTTCTCCCGGGTGCAGACCTTCTCGGCCCGCGAGGTCGGCCAGTTCGGCGCGCCCTCGCTGATCACCCGCACCACCAATGACGTGCAGCAGGTGCAGATGCTGGTGCTGCTCACCTTCACCCTGATGGTCTCGGCGCCGATCATGTGCGTCGGCGGCGTGGTGCTCGCGCTGCGCCAGGACGTGCCGCTGTCCGCGATGCTGCTGGTGATCGTGCCGGTCCTGATCACCACGGTCGGCCTGATCATCGTTCGGATGCGCCCGCTGTTCCGGAAGATGCAGGTGCGCATCGACCGGGTCAACCAGGTGATGCGCGAGCAGATCTCCGGCATCCGGGTGATCCGCGCGTTCGTCCGCGACGACCGGGAAGCGGCCCGCTTCACCGTCGCCAACGAGGATCTCACCGACGTCTCACTGCGCGCCGGCAAGCTGATGGCGCTGATGTTCCCGACCGTGATGCTGATCGTGAACCTCTCCAGCGTCGCGGTGCTGTGGTTCGGCGGCCACCGGATCGACGGCGGGCAGATGCAGATCGGCGCGCTCACCGCGTTCCTCAGCTACCTCATGCAGATCCTCATGTCGATCATGATGGCCACCTTCATGTTCGTGATGATCCCGCGGGCCGAGGTCTGCGCCGAGCGCATCCGGGAGGTGCTCGGCACCGACTCCAGCGTCGAGCCGCCGCTCGCGCCGGTCACCACGCTGAGCCGGCACGGCTTCCTGGAGATGCGCGGGGTGGGCTTCAAATACCCCGGCGCCGAGGAGCCGGTGATCTGCGACATCGACCTCACCGCCCGGCCGCGCGAGGTGACCGCCATCATCGGCAGCACCGGCAGCGGCAAGACGACGCTGCTCAACCTGGTGCCGCGGCTGTTCGACGCGACCGAGGGCCAGGTGCTGGTCGACGGCGTCGACGTGCGCGAACTGGACGAAAAACTTCTTTCCCGTACGGTCGGGCTGGTACCGCAGAAGCCGTACCTGTTCAGTGGCACGGTCGCCACCAACCTGCGGTACGGCAACCCGGACGCCACCGACGAGGCGCTCTGGGAGGCCCTGGAGATCGCCCAGGCCCGGGAGTTCGTCGAGCGGATGGACGGCGGCCTGGACGCGTCGATCGCCCAGGGCGGCACCAACGTCTCGGGCGGCCAGCGGCAGCGGCTCGCGATCGCCCGGCTGCTGGTGGCCCGGCCGGAGATCTACCTCTTCGACGACTCGTTCTCGGCGCTCGACTACGCCACCGACGCGGCGCTGCGGGCCGCGCTGACCGCGCACATCGCGGACGCGACCGTGGTCGTGGTGGCCCAGCGGGTGAGCACCATCCGCGACGCCGACCGGATCATCGTGCTCGACGACGGCCGGGTGGTCGGCGTCGGCACGCACTCCGAACTCATGGACACCAACCCGACGTACCGCGAAATCGTTCTTTCCCAGCTCACCGAGCAGGAGGCGGCAGCCTAATGACCGCGCCCAACCGTGCCGCAGCCGGCCCACGGCCGATGGGGCCACCGGCCGCCCGGATGATGATGGGCGGGGCTCCGCCCGAGAAGCTGAACGACTTCAAGGGCTCCACCAAGCGCCTGCTCGGCCTGCTCAAGCCGCAGCGCGCGCTGGTCGGCCTGGTGCTGCTGTTCGGCGTGTGCAGCGTCGCGCTGTCCGTCTCCGGCCCGCGCCTGCTCGGCCACGCCACCGACATCATCTTCTCCGGCTTCGTCGGCAAGTCGCTGTCGTCGCTGCCGCCCGGCACCACGAAGCAGCAGGTCATCGACCAGTTGCGGGCCCACGGCGAGAACACCCGCGCCGACCTGCTCTCCTCGATCAACTTCGTACCGGGGCAGGGCATCGACTTCGACAAGCTGCTGCACCTGCTCGGCTGGGTGGCGGTCGTCTACCTGTGCGCCTGGCTGTTCGGGGTCTTCCAGGGCCGGCTCACCGCGACCGTGGTGCAGAGGGCGGTCTACAAGCTGCGGGAGGACGTCGAGGCGAAGCTGTCCCGGCTGCCCCTGTCCTACTTCGACAAGCAGCCGCGCGGCGAGGTGCTGAGCCGGGCCACCAACGACACCGACAACATCGCGCAGACCCTGCAGCAGACGTTCGCCCAGCTGATCACGGCCCTGCTGATGATCGTCGGGGTGCTCGGGTTCATGTTCTGGATCTCCTGGCTGCTCGCCCTGATCGCGCTGGTCACGGTGCCGGTGTCGATCTTCGTGACCACCTTCATCGGCAAGCGCTCGCAGCCGAACTTCGTGGCCCAGTGGAAGACGACCGGCAAGCTCAACGGGCACATCGAGGAGATGTTCACCGGGCACTCGCTGGTCAAGGTCTTCGGCCGGCAGCAGGAGGCCCAGGCCACCTTCGAGGAGCACAACGACAAGCTGTACGCGTCGAGCTTCAAGGCACAGTTCGTCTCCGGCCTGATCCAGCCGGCCATGATGTTCATCGGCAACCTGAACTACGTGCTGGTGGCGGTGGTCGGCGGTCTGCAGGTGGCCTCCGGCAGCCTGTCGCTCGGCGAGGTGCAGGCCTTCATCCAGTACTCGCGCCAGTTCAGCCAGCCGCTGACCCAGGTGGCCTCGATGGCCAACCTGATCCAGTCCGGCGTGGCCTCGGCCGAGCGGGTGTTCGCCCTGCTGGACGCGGACGAGCAGTCGCCCGAGCCGGCGTCGAAGGGCATCCGCCAGGCCGAGGGCCGGGTCGCCTTCGACGACGTGTCGTTCCGGTACCTGCCGGAGAAGCCGCTGATCGACGACCTGTCGCTGGCGGTGGAGCCCGGCCAGACGGTGGCAATCGTCGGGCCGACCGGCGCCGGCAAGACCACGCTGGTCAACCTGATCATGCGGTTCTACGACGTCGACTCCGGCCGGATCACCCTGGACGGCGTGGACATCAACGACATGCCGCGCGAGGAACTGCGCGAGCAGATCGGCATGGTGCTGCAGGACACCTGGCTGTTCGGCGGGACCATCGCGGAGAACATCGCGTACGGCGCCGACTCCTTCGACATGGTGAAGGTGCAGGCCGCGGCCGAGGCGGCGCACGTCGACCACTTCGTCCGGGCGCTGCCGGACGGCTACGAGACGGTGATCGACGAGGAGGGCTCGAACGTCAGCGCCGGGCAGAAGCAGCTGATCACCATCGCCCGGGCGTTCCTGGCCGAGCCGAGCATCCTGATCCTGGACGAGGCGACCAGCTCGGTCGACACCCGCACCGAGGTGCTGATCCAGCGGGCGATGAACACGCTGCGCGCGGGCCGCACCAGCTTCGTGATCGCCCACCGGCTCTCCACGATCCGGGACGCCGACGTGATCCTGGTGATGGAGCACGGCCAGATCGTCGAGCAGGGCACCCACGACGAGCTGATCGCGGCCGACGGGGCTTATGCGCGGCTGTATTCGGCGCAGTTCGCCCAGGCGGTCGCCGAGGTCGACTGAGCCGTTGGGGTGGGTGCGGCTTTCCCGCCGCACCCGCCCCCCTCGTGATCGGCAGGGCAGGCCTTAGACGGCCGGGACGGGCTTGCGCTTGCTGGTGGCCGGTGACAGCGGCTCGGGCCGTGCAGCCGGCGGTGGCGGCGCGGCCGGGTGCCGCGGCTCCGCGGATGACGGGCTCGTGCTCGCCGGGGTGCTCGGCGGGGTGCTCGCGCTCGTCGGGCTGCTCGTGCTCGCCGGGGTGGTGGAGGTGGCGGCGGGTTCGGCGGTCGAGGTCTGTGCCTCGCAGACCGTGCCGTTGACCCGGAAGACGGCGGGCAGGGCCGCGAAATCGCGGAAGCTCGCCTCGAAGCCGCTGCTCGCCGAGGCACCGCTGCCGCTGAGCCGGACGGAGTTTCCCTCCTGGGTCCAGCCCGCGCTCCAGCCCTTCACGAGTCGCTGGCCGTCCGGCAGATCGAAGGAGAGACGCCAGGCGTTGGTCGGGCCGGTCCGCGCGATCAGGACCGCGGCGAAGAACCGGCCGCCGACAGCCTCGCGGATCGCATAGGCGACCGTACAACTCGCCGCCGGCAGAGGCTCCGGCGCCGCGGCTGTCCCCGCCGGCAGAGGCGCCCGCGCCACAGGTGTCCCCGCCGGCGAGCCCATGAGGGCGAGGCACCAACTCGTGCCGACCAGGACGCCGGCGGTCGCGGCCACCCCGGCGACCACCGCGGTACGCCGGGGCCGCCGGCGCGCGAACCGCCTCCGTACCGTGCGCCGCCGCGTTGCGCCCGGACGTGCCACCGAATGTGCCAGCGGACCCGGTGCTGCCACGCTCGTCGCCGCGGGTCCCGGTGCTACCACGCTCGTCGCCGCTGGGCCTGCCGCGGTCAGTTCCGGGCCCGGTGCTGCCGGGCTCGTCGCCGCGGAGCCCGCCGCGGTCAGTTGCAGCGGAACCGGCGGGAAGAGGCCGGCCGCCGCGGTCAAGATGCCGGACGCCTCGGCGGCGGTGGGCCGGGCGTCGGGCTGCTCGGACAGGCAGCGGTCGACCAGGTCGGCCACCCCGGCCGTCAGCTCGGCGGTGTCCGCCAACATCTGCCGCAGCAATAGTCCGAAGGCGCGCATATCGGTGGCCGGGCCACCATCCGCGGCCTCCGCCGAGATGCCGAAGTCGGCCAGCTTCACGCCGTCCGGGGTGACCAGCACGTTGCTGGCCTTCACACCACGGTGCACGATCCCGCGGGTATGCGCCGCGAACAGCGCGGCCGCGACCTGCGCGCCGACGGCCATTGCAGTGCGACACGGCAACGGGCGGCCATTCATCAGCTCGGCCATCGACCGGCCCTCGACCAGCTCCACCACGACGAACGGCAGCCCGCTCTCCGTCTCGCCGACGTCGTACACCTCGACCACGTGCTTGTCGCGCAACTGGATGGTCGCCCGCGCCTCGATCCGGATCTGCTCCCGCAGCTGTGGCCGATCCGCCGTCTCGGGCGAGAGAACCTTGACCGCCACCTCACGGTCGAGCACCTCATCGTGCGCACGCCACACGACTGACATGGCGCCGACGCCGAGCATGCCGAGCAGCCGATATCGATTCGCCACGCTGGTCATCGCATCATTGTTGATCCTTTGCCGAAATCACCCGGAAACTTGAGGCTTTCTTAAAGCCGTCCTGCCCGCGGATGCGGAACCTAGGCAACCGTGCTGCCCGCGCGAACAAAGCCCGTGGCCCGCTCGAGGTGGCCGTGGGTGCCCGGGCAGCGTGACCAGGGTGCGAGCCGCGGCGGAAGCGGCAAGCGTCGACCAATTAGTCCCGGGCACTGCCGCACGGCCGGACCGTCATCGTCATCGTCATCGTCATCGTCATCGACGCAAAGCGGCGGGGGCGACCATATGGCCGCCCCCGCCTTCGTTAGGTCAGATGGTGCTGGTGTCTACTTGATCGTGAACCGCTTGATGTCCGAGTAGCCACCGTAGATACCGATGGTCGTATCACCGACGACGAACGCCCGAGTCGCGACCGAGGTACCCGAAGCAATCTTCACGGTGCCCCGCCACTGGTTGGTGCTACCGGTGACGCCCTGTGCGATCTTGACCCACTTGCCGCTCAGGTACCGCTGGACTACGACCGTCTGGCCGGCCGCCCGCGGGTTGCCCTGGACCGCGAAGCTCGCGACGCCCGCCGTAGTGGAGGAAGCCACGAAGACCGGCTTCTGGGTGACCTTGACCGACATCTCCGGCGAGACGTAGTCGCCAACCTTGATCCCGAACCGGTAGCCCTGGCCGATCCAACGCTCGAAGGAGTACACGCCGGCGTCACTTGCCGTCATGCTCTGCAGCATCGTCAGCGCAGGGTTGGCCGGCGAAGTCGGCGCGCCCCACAATTCGACGGTCGAGCCCGCGGCCGCCGTGCCGGCGACCCGGACGACGCTCGCCCCGACCACGCCGGTCGGCACGTTGATCGTCGGAGTGCCCGGCGTAGGCGTGGAGCCGCTGTCGGCCGCGATCGTGATCGCGCCCGGCTTCACGGTGCCGACGTCACCGACCCCGGTGCCCTCAACGGCGATTGTTCGGGCCGGGTCTGCCGTGGTGTTGGTGTTGACCTTCACGGTCCCGAGGTCGAGCGACGAGCCGACCAGCGTGCCGGGCAACAGGTCGACGACCTGGGCACCCGGGTTGACAAAGTCACTCGCCGACGCGGCCTTCGACCCGCCCACAGCCTTGCCGGTGTAGGTGATGTTGAAGGTGACCTTCGCCTGGGACTGGCCTGCGACTAGGCCCTTGACTGCAACGGAGTCGCCCTCCTTGGCAGTCGCGGAGACCACGCTGAGGGTCGGCGCCACGTCGTCGTTCTTCAGCATAAGCTGACCGATCACCGTGGTTCCGCTGACATCAGTGGAGGCCGTGGTGAACTTGATCGACGCGGACTCATCGGATTCATAGATCGAGTCGCCGTTTACCAGCACGAAGGCATATCCGTTCGTCTGCCCAGCCGGGATACTGATCGGCGTCGCCGCCAGCGAGTAGTCGTCGGTGCCGAATGCGGTCGACGGGTTGCCAGTCGGGTTGCTCTTAGCGGTGTCAGGCTGGTCCGTAGCAGTGAAGGTCACGGGCGCCGAGGTCGGGTTGGACAGGTGAACCGTGTAGAGCACCACCGAGGCGGAGTTGCCCTCCGGCATCGACACATCGTTGACCGTAAAGGTCGGCAGCGCGTCGTCGTCCGTGATGGTGACCAAGTTTGCCTTCAGATCGCCAGCCAGGTTCACTAGCGAGCCTTCAGCGCCGGGGCTCAGCGTGATAGTGAACGTCTTGTTACCTTCATGGGTTTTGTCACCCATGACGTCCACAGTGAAGGACTTAGAGAGATCACCCGGAGCAAAGGTGACGTCGCCACTTGCAGCATTGAAATCGGTGGCCGCCGCTGTACCGGCGCCAAGAGTGGCTGCCCAGTGCACAATCTGAGTTCTACCCGATGCCTTAGACAGCGTGACGGTGAATGTCTGAGGGTTGAAGAGGCCGTTGCTGCCCTCGGTCACGGATGTCGGCGAGAGGGCGACAGTCGGCACCGTCACGGTTCCCGGATCCGCGATCTTTCCGATTGCCGTAGTGGTGTTTCCCAGAGTCGCGTTGGTAGGCGCGGACAAGGTCGCCCTGAACTCCTCGGGCGAAATCTCGTCCAGATCGTCCACGGTCGTGTGAACCACAGCCGCCTTCGTCGTCGGATCTCCCGGCGCGAAGGTGACCGTCCCGCCACTCACTGCGGTGTAGTCCTTGCCCGCAGTCGCGAGCCCATCGGTGCTGGTCAGCAGTTGACCGGCGGTCAAATCGCTGGTGTCGTACTTGACCGTGACAGTCTTTTCCGACGCCGGGGAAATGGTCACCGGGAAGGAGACGTCCGACCCCTCGGTGGACGGCGAGGCGGGGTTGGCGATTGTCACCGTCGGCGGTAGATCGTTGTCCACGATGGTGATCGTGATCGGAGCCGCGACGCCAGTCACGTTGGTCCCGGCGTCGGCTCTGATCTGGAAGGTCTGGTCGTCCTCGTCAACTGTGTCGTTGACGATCGGGATCGTGAACTGCTTTGACGTCTGCAGAGAACTGAGGGTGAGCGGCCCTGTGTACGCCGTGTAGTCGCCGGGACTCTTGGCCGTCCCGTCATACGTGGCGATCGGGATGCTGACCGCCTGCTCCGACGGAGCGATCAGGGTGACCGTCACGGTGACGAGGGTGTCAGTCCCTTCAACAACGGTCGTCTTGTCCGCTGTCATCGTGTAAGTCGGCGGATTGTCGTTGTCGAGGATGGTGACCGTCGTCGAAACACCGACCGTGTTGGTAGTGTCGCCGGTGGCCGTGACGCTGAACTGCTCAGGACCTTCGTAGACGTTGTCGTCAATCGTGTTGATCGTAATCGTCTGCGTGGTTCCAGCCGTCGCGAACGTGAGTGTCTTTGGCGAGGGAGTCAGAGCGGTGTAGTCGGTGCCGGACACCGCCCCTGCCGTACCGCCTGCCACCGGCGCCGTGGTAATGGTGTACGTCTCGGCAGTGTCGGAGGTGATCGTGATCGTGACGGGAGCACCTTCGACGACTGGTCCGTTGTTGGTGACTACTTGGTTTCCGACTCCGACTGCAAACGCCGGCGTCGCAACGAAGGCGGCCGGGATGAGCCCAATGGCGCCGGCGGTTGCGACCGCCAGCACCATCCGCAAGGGCTTGGGGCCACGCAGCGGGACTGGCGCGGAGCCGTCCCCTGCCGCGGGTGATCGATAGCGCATGTCCTTCTTTCTCCTTCGGCGGCTGGGGCTGCCTCCGTTTCGGGGAGGCCCCTAGCGATGCGCGCCCGCATGACGCGGGTTTGCCTGATCGGGTACCGCACCTGAGGGCGGTTCGGGGCGCCGGAAAAGTCCGACTCCGACGGCGCGCACAGCTCACATAGGTCAGCCATGAGGCCGCGCCTTCCGTAATCTAACCGGCGAATGTGAGCGTTACTGGCGGAACGCATTTTCCCGGCTTAAATCAGGGCAAGGTGCCTGCGCGACCGCCCGATACCGGGGAAAAGCGCCTCAGACGGAGCGGCGGCGACGGATAATCGCGGGCACCCAGGGCGCCGCAGTCAGCAGGCGAAGCACCCAGGGCGCCACCGCCAGCAGCAGAAGCACGGTGAGCAGCGGGAGCCGCCACCATCGACTCAGGACGCTCGGCGGTGGTGACGCGGCGAGCGGGCGGGCCGACTTCGACCAGGCCAGGAAGGCGTCGCCGATGGGTACGGCGCCGAACGCGTAGCGGCGGGTGTGCCATGTGTCCAGCGGGACGCCGGCCAGGTCGCCGAAGTTGGCCAGGCCGGCGGCCAGCGACTCGTCGCGTTGCACGCGGGCCGCGCCCAGGGTCACTACCGTCGCGGAGAGGGAGATGCCCAGTGGGAGCGGGCCGGAGTCCACGTCGGCCGGGCCGGTCGTGCCGTGTGGGTACTCGCGGATGGCCGGGCCCAGGCCGAGGGGGCGGGCCAGGAAGCGGGAGCGGAACGTCAGGTACTGCGATCGGGCGAAATCCGGATCGATCTCCGGCAGGAAGCGCTGGATGATGCTCTGCGACGAGCCGCGCGCCCCAGCGGTCGGTGCGCCGGTCTCGAGGTCGGCGGTGTGCGGGAGCAGGCCGGTCGCGGGGTCCAGGCGTACGCGCACACCGGACAGCCACCGGGCGATCGTCGGGCCGTAGCGCGGGGTCGTGAGCTTGTCGTGCAGGGCCAGCGAGGCGATCGCGACCGTCGAGTCGACCGGCCACGCCCGGCTCGGGTAGGCCGGCAGGAACGGGGTGGGGGATGCGTCGAACGCCGCGGCCAGCGCGGCCGAGTCGCGGTCGAAGGCCGGGTCGGTGGTCCCGGGTGGAGACAGCGAGAGGATGCCGCCGCGCAGCCGGTTGAGCCAGCCGACGTAGAAGTTGAGCCAGCCGACGTAGAAGACGCCGTACGGCGGGGTGAGATCGGCCGAGAAGGGCTCGCGCCCCTCGGCCGAGTCGAGGTGCGCCAGCGCCCAGCGAGCCTCGCCCGCGTCGCCGAGGTCGACCGCGGTCAGGCCGTAGAGGACGTACAGGAAGAAGTAGCCCTCGGGGAATTGTCCTTGGGCGGTGGTGGCGGCGCCGTCCGTGAGCTCGGAACGCAGGAACGTCATCTGGCGGCGTACGGACGGAATGTCTTGCGCGGGGCCGACCAGCCGGACCACGCCGCCCAGCGCGACCACGCTGATCACCACAGCCGCGACCAACCGCACCAATCTCCCCACGGGTGGATCTTAAAAACCCGTGTCACGTGGCCGAGTTTTCCCTTGCTTCGGCGTCGGTCTACCTTGAAGAAATCTGTGAATGGTGACGTGGGGATTTGCTGACCGAAGCGGCATCGGGGGCGGCGGTCGAACGGTGGTATCGGTGGGGTCGCCGCCTCTCTAATGTGGAGATCGACAACAGGCCGACAGAGGAGCTGCCGCTCATGCCCGACATTCCGCAGCACACACTGGACGACATTGACCGGGTCAACGCGAGCGGGCGCACGCCCGTCGTCTTCATTCACGGACTGTGGCTGCTGCCGAGCAGTTGGGACCGCTGGGCCGAGGTGTTCGACGCCGCCGGGTACGCTCCGATCTCCCCCGGCTGGCCGGACGACCCGACAACGGTCGCCGAGGCCAAGGAGCACCCTGAGGTGTTCGCCGGCAAGACGGTCGGCCAGGTCGCCGACCACTACGACGCGGTGATCGGCAAGCTCGACAAGCAGCCGGCGGTCGTCGGGCACTCGTTCGGCGGCCTGCTCGCCCAGATCCTCGCCGGCCGCGGACTGTCCAACGTGACGGTGGCCATCGACGCGGCGCCCTACCAGGGTGTGCTGCCGCTGCCGATCTCGGCCCTGCGGGCCGCCTCCCCGGTGCTGTCCAACCCGGCGAACTACAAGAAGGCGATCCCGCTGACCTTCGAGCAGTTCCGGTACGCGTTCGCCAACGCGGTCACCGAGGACGAGGCGCGGGCGCTCTACGATGAGTTCGCGGTGCCCGCGCCGGGGAAGCCGCTGTTCCAGGCCGCGGTGGCCAACTTCAACCCGTGGAGCGAGGTCAAGGTCGACCACGAGAACGCGTACCGCGGGCCGATGCTGATCATCTCCGGAGAGAAGGACCACACGGTGCCGCCGGCGATCTCGGAGTACGCCTACAAGCTGCAGCAGAAGAACAGCGGGGTGACGGAGTTCGCGTCGATCCCGGGGCGGGGGCATTCGCTGACCATCGACAGTGGATGGTTGGAGGTCGCGAATACGGCGCTGGCGTTCGTGCAGCGCTTCGCCGAGCGGTAAACCGCGTGCTGGGTGCCGCCGCTGCCCGTCGGACGTCGGCGGCGCTCACCGGCAATATTCAGTTACTTTGGCAGCCTTTTGGCTAATTTCCCAAGATCGTGGCGAGTTGTCCCGATATGCTGGTCCGGGTTGCGGATCTTTGGGAGGGCGGCCATGACCACGGGCGATTCATCCGGGCACCCGCATGCGCGTCGGTCGCGCTTGGCGGGACTCCGGCCCGGACCCATCTACGTGACGGCCGCGGTTGTCGGCCTTGCGGTCGTCGCAGGCGGCGCTTTCCTGCTCCTTGGCAATAGACATCAGGACGTCACCACCGGGGCGCTGGAACCGTCCGCTTCGCCGACGGCCCATGCGTCCGCAGCGGCTGTCAGCGACGGTCCGCAGCCGGGTGGCAAGTCGGCGGCGGCGCCGCGGGCCGCAGGTACGGCATCCAGAACCACCGGATCGCCGGCTAAGCCGCCGTCAGCGGAGTCCCGTTCCTCGCGTACGCCGGACACCGCCTCCGCGGAAGGCGTGAGCAGCCGGACCGTACTGCTTCCCACCGGGAATGTCCATCTCACCTGGGCGAAGGCCAACCTGCTGGGTCAGCAGGAGCAGAACCTGGCGGCCGACAACGGCAAACCGGTCGGGGGAGCGCGGTGCACCCAGAAGCTGAAGGTCGTCGGGGGCACGCCGAAGGATATCCCGAACATGATTCTGTGCTGGCGCACGTCCGCGGCTCGCAGCGTACTGGCTTTTCAGGTCGTCACCAGCGGGGCGCCGTCCGCCGCGACGAACGTGAAGATCCTCAACGAGCAATGGGCGAAGCTCGGCTGACCCGGGGTGGCGTCAGAGCAGGCCGTGCCGCATCGCCGTGGTCACTGCGGCGGTGCGGTCGGTCACGTCCAGCTTGTTGAAGACTCGTAGCAGGTGGGTCTTCACGGTCGCCTCGGAGATGAAGAGCTGTTTGCCTATCTCGGCGTTGGTCAGGCCGCTCGCCACCAGCCGCAGCACCTCCGACTCGCGGGCCGACAGGGCCGGCGGCGCCGGCTGCCGCACCTGGCGCACCAGCGTGGAGGCGACGCTCGGGGCCAGCACCGTTTCGCCTCGGGCCGCGGCTCGGACGGCGTCGGCCAGTTCGGCCGGGGAGGCGTCCTTGAGCAGGTAGCCGCACGCACCGGCCTCGATGGCGCGCAGGATGTCGCGGTCCGACTCGTACGTGGTCAGCACCATCACGCGCGTGCCGGGGACCGTCTTCAGGATGCGTTCGGTGGCCGATACCCCGTCGCCGTCCGGCATGCGCAGGTCCATCAGGACGATGTCGGGGCGCTCCGCGGCGGCCAGCGTGACGCCCGCGTCGCCGGAGCCGGCCTCGCCGACCACCGACAGATCCGGCTCGGCGTCCAGCATGCCGCGCAGGCCGTGTCGCACCACGGGGTGATCGTCGACCAGCAGGATGCGAATCACGCGGGCACCTCCAACTCGATGGTCGTGCCGGTATCCGGGTCACTGCGAACGGTCAGCGTGCCCTGCACCTGCTCCGCTCGCGCACGCATGCCGTTCAGGCCGAAACCGTCCGCCGTGGCCGGGTCGAAGCCACGGCCGTCGTCGCGGACCACCAGGCGCACCGAGGACGGGGCGTAGGCGATCAACACCGCCGTCTCCCGGGCGCAGGCGTGCCGGCGTACGTTGGTCAGCGCCTCCTGGGCCGCCCGCAGCAGGACCACCTCGACCTTCGTCGGCAGCGCGCGCTCCTCGCCGGTGACCCGGACCGTGGCCGGCGTGCCGGTCTCCTCCGCGAAGCGGGCAGCTTGACGGCGTACCGAATCAGGCAGTGAGCCCTCGGACAACGCGGCCGGCGCCAGCGCGGCGACCAGGGCCCGCGATTCGGCCAGGTTTTCCTTCGCCGTGCGGACGGCCAGCGCCAGCCGCTCGTCCCGCAGCGCCGGGTCGGCCGCCTGCAGCAGGGTGATGATGCTGGTGAAGCCCTGCGCGAGGGTGTCATGGATCTCGCCGGCCAGCCGGGCCCGCTCGGCCGCCGCCCCGGCCTCGTGGGACAGCCGCGCCACCTCGGCCCGGCTCGCCTCCAGCTCGGCGATCAACTCGCCGCGCTCGACGTTCTGCTCGATCACCCGGACGATCCAGAAGCCGAGCCAGACGCCGGAGGCCGCCGAGATGACCGCGATGACCAGGTCGGCTCGCATGTCCTGCGGGGAGAGGAACAGGTCGCGGGCCGGCGCCACCAGGTTGACCACGAGGACCAGCACGATGGCGGGCCACAGCGCCACCAGTTGGAAGATCATCGGGATCATCGCGAAGAGCAGCCAGGTCGCGAAGGGCATCAGCGTGACCGCGACCGCGAACAAGGCGATCTGCGCAACCGCCAGGACGACCGACGAGGCGTTCCGCCGGATCACCCGCCGGCCGAACGCCAGGTGCAGCACCACCATCGCGGCGATGGCGCCGGCCGTGAGCAGCCGGCGCCACCACGGGTGCGTGTCCGCGGCGAGGATCGCGGCGGCAACGGCCACCGCGACCACTCCGAAGTACACCTCCCACCACTGCGAGTAGCGCTGGTGAGCCTCGATACGGGTCACCGGTCTTTTTCGGTCCAGCGGAACGTGACCAGGCACAGCACCAATCCGATCACACACCAGGCTGCCAGCACCAAGGCGGTGCGACCCAGCTCCCACTGCCCGGCCGCCTCGTACTGCTTCATGCTGTCCGGCAGGAACACGTACCGGAAGCCCTGGCTCATCCATTTGACCGGGAAGAACGACGCCACCGTGATCAGCCAGGTCGGCAGCACGGTGATCGGGTGGATGAAGACACCCGAGATGAACTGCAGGAACACCACCGGCACGTTGAGGATCGCGCCGGCCGTGCGGGCATGCTTGACGATCGCGCTGACCGCGATGCCGCAGGCCGTGCAGGCGAAGGTGGACAGCAGGAACAGCCAGGCGAACGTCAGCCAGTGCGCCGCGTCCGGCACCGGCATGTCGAAGATCAGGATGCCGACCAGGATCAGCAGCGCCGCCTCGGCCACGCTCAGGACCAAGACCAAAATCAACTTCCCCAGCACGTACGCCGTGGGCGTGATCGGCGTGCCGTGCAGGCGCTTCAGCGTTCCGTCCTCCCGGTCGAGCGCCACCCCGGAACCCATGGTCACGAAGGCGGTGGAGAGGATCCCGTACGCGATCATGCTGGCCGAGTAGACCTGGCTCGCGCTGACGCCGGTGTTGTCGTACGAGTCCTTGAAGATCGTGCCGAAGAGCAGGAGCAGCATCGCCGGGAACGCGAAGGTGAAGATCATCGCGGTGCGGTCGCGGAGGAACTGGAGGATCTCGACCCAGCCGCGGGCCAGTCCGTTGGCCGCCGTCGAGGGCAGGGTCATCGTCGCGGCGGTCATCGGGTGGCTCCGATCAGGTTGAGGTAGATGTCCTCGAGGGTCGGCCGGGTGATGGTCAGCGTGGAGAGGTCGGCGCCCTCCTTGACGAGGCGCCGGATGAGATCGCTGGGATCCCGCAGCGTCTCGGTCCGCATCCCGTCGTCGGACAGCCAGCTGACCTTCGCGCCGGCGTTCGCCCGGCCGCCGAGCGTGGCCGGCGTGCCCTCGGCGACGATCTGCCCGTCGGCCAGCACCGCGAGGCGATCGGCGAGCGCCTCGGCCTCCTCCAGGTAATGCGTGGTGAGCAGGATCGTGGTGCCCTCGGCGGCGAGCGCCCGGATCAGGTCCCAGAACTGGCGGCGGGCGGCCGGGTCGAAGCCGGTGGTCGGCTCGTCCAGGAAGAGCAGCTCGGGGCGCCCGACGATGCCGAGCGCCACATCCACCCGGCGGCGCTGGCCGCCGGACAACGCGCGGATCTTGCTGCCCTTCTTCTCGGCGAGGCCGACCAGGTCGATCACCTCGGCGACCGGCCGCGGGTCGGCGTAGAGCCCGGCCACGTGCTTGACCATCTCGGTGACGGTCAGGTCGGCGGCGTCGTCCGCGTCCTGCAGCACCACGCCGATGCGGCCCCGCCAGGCGCGGCCCGCCGTGCCCGGGTCGTCGCCGAGCACGCTCACCTCGCCGCCGGTGCGCCGGCGGTGGCCCTCGAGGATCTCCACGGTCGTGGTCTTCCCGGCACCGTTCGGCCCGAGCAGCGCGAACACCTCGCCGCGCGTGACGGTGAGGTCGATACCGCGGACGGCTTCGTGCCCCCGGTAGGTCTTGCGAAGTCCCCTGACTTCAATGGCGTCCATGCCATTGATCGTGCTCGACGGCCGGGGCCGGCCGGGACGACCGCGAGGCTGTCACCGGTTGTCCACCGATCGATGGACAGCGCGACGCATTGCCCACCGATCGATGGACAGCACGGCGCGACTCGCTCACTCCCAGCGGAACTTGCGGGCCGCCGCCACCACGCAGACCGCGGCCCACACCGCGAGGCTCGCCCAGGAGCCGAGCGGCACCGGCTGGTCGTGCGAGAGCGTCGCGCGCAGCGCCTCGGCGTGCGCGGCCAGCGGCAGGAACTCGGACACCCCGCCGGGCGCGGCGAACATGATGCCGCCGGCCGCCAGCATCAGGACGTAGATCAGGGTCGCCAGCCCGGTCGTCGTCTCCGGCCTGAGCACGCTCGCCAAGAGCAGAGCCAGGCCGGTGTACGCCGCGGTCGCCAGCACGGTGATGCCCAGGGCGGGCAGCAACTCGCCCAGGTGCGGGCGCCACCCGACCGCCACGCCGACCGCGGCGAGCACCAGCAACTGCACCACGATCAGCGCCAGGATCGCGGCGGTCTTCGCGAACAGCAGGCCCGGCCGGGACAGTGGCGAGGCGCCGAGTCGCTTGAGGACGCCGTAGCTCCGCTCGTACCCGGTGGTGATCGCCTGCCCGGTGAACGCCGTCGACATCACGGTCAGCGCCAGCACGCCGGGCACCACCCAGGCCAGACGGTCGCCGCCCGGTACGTTGGTGGCGTGGGTCAGGCCCGCGCCGAGCAGCACCAGCAGCGGCACACCCATGGCCAGCACCACCGCCTCGCCGCGCCGGGCGGTGAGGATCAGCTCCATCCGGATCTGGCTGCGCAGGATCGCCTTGGTCGAGTTCCGCGCCGGGGCGGGGGCGAAGGTGGTCATCGGTCGGCTCCCGCCTTCTCCGCGGTCAACGCCAGGTAGACGTCCTCGAGCGTGCGCCGCCGGGTGTTCACGGCCGTGACCTGGGCGCCCGCCCGGGAGAACCAGGACAGCACCCCGGCGATCGCGGCCGCGTCCAGGTTGCCGGCGATCGCGTACTCCCCCGGGGTCGGCTCGGTGACCTGGAACGGCACGTCGGGCCGGAGACCGGCGTCGGCGCGTACCTCCAGAAGGTCTATGCCCGCCGCGGCGGTGAGCTCCGCGGGCGCCCCGGTCGCCGCGACCCTGCCCTCCCGCATGATCACCACGTCGTCGGCGAGCCGCTCGGCCTCGTCGAGCAGATGCGTGGTGAGCAGGACCGAGACGCCGTCGGCCCGCAACTGTTCGATCAGCTGCCAGGTGGTGTGCCGGGCCTCGGTGTCCATGCCGGCCGTCGGCTCGTCGAGGAAGACCAGCTCGGGGCGCCCGACGAGCGCCACGGCGAGCGAGAGACGCTGCTGCTCGCCGCCGGACAGACGACGGTAGCGGGTCTTGGCGATCTTGTGCAGCCCGAGCCGCTCGATCAGCATCTGCGGACTCAGCGGGTTGGCCGAGAAGGACGCGAACAGGTCGAGCAGCTCGCCGGCGGTCGCCCACGGATACATGCCGCCGGACTGCAACATGATGCCCAGGCGCGGCATCAGCGTGTCGTGCTCCTTGATCGGGTCGAGGCCGAGCACCCGGCACTCGCCGGCGTCGGCCGCCCGGAAGCCCTCGCACACCTGCAACAGGCTGGTCTTGCCGGCGCCGTTGTGCCCGAGCAGGGCCAGCACCCGGCCGCGCGGGACGGTCAGCGACACCCCGGCGACGGCGGTCGTGGCACCGTAGCGCACGACGACATCCCGCACCTCGACCGCGTGGTCGCTCACTCGAGACCCCTTCCGACCCGGCCACCTTACGTGCCGGTCTCTGTCACCTCGCTGAGGGCGGTCCCGGCATGGCCGACCTCACTCTGCCCCCTCGGTAGGGTGCTCGCATGAGCGTGGTGGAGATCTACACCGATGGGGCGTGTGTGCCCAACCCCGGGCCGGGCGGCTGGGGTGCCGTGCTGCGCTACGGCAGCAAGGAGAAGGACATGTGCGGCGGCACCGCCGACTCCACCACCAACAACCGGATGGAACTGCTCGCCCCGATCAGCGCGCTCGAGGCGCTGACCCGGGCGCCGATGACGGTCAAGCTCTACACCGACAGCATCTACGTGCGCGACGGCATCACGAAATGGCTGCCCAAGTGGAAGTCGAACGGCTGGCTGACCGCGGCGCGACAGCCGGTCAAGAACGTCGACCTGTGGCAGCGGCTGGACGCCGCCGTGCAGCGGCACGACGTGCAGTGGCACTGGGTGAAGGGGCACGCCGGCCACCCCGAGAACGAGCGCGCCGACCGGCTGGCCGCCCGCGGTCTGCAGGAGGCGTTAGGCCGACAGCTCGCCTAACGCCCGTACGAAAGCGGCCTGGTCTTTGATCTTGGCAAGGATGACCTCCTCGCCTTTTCTGATCTCGGCCTGCACCGCCTGCTGCAGCCGGCGCCCCTCGGGGGTGAGACCGAGCAGCCGCACGCGCCGGTCGGCCGGGTCGGGCTCGCGCTCGATCAGGCCGCGTCTCTGCAGGTCATCGAGGACCGGGATGAGGCGCGTCTTGTCCGCGTTGATCGCCGCGGCCAGCGACGCCTGGGCGCGCGCCGGCCCGTCACGCAACGCGGTCAGCACGACGTAGGCCCACATGGTCACGCCGTGCCGCTCGAGGATCGGCTGCTCCATCGCGAGCAGCCGGCGCCCCAGCCGCAGCACCATCGCTCCCAGATCGGCCCGTTCGGTCTCCGCCACATCGGCATCCTCCTACCCTTGCCATATCGTAAGCGCATGTAGATGATAAGCGTATGCCTACTGACCTGATCGCCGCGGATGCTTTTGCGGTGCGCGAGACCGTCCGGCTGGTCGCCGGGCTGACCTCGGAAGACTTCTCGCTACCCACCCCGTGCGCGGGATGGGACCTGGGCACGCTGCTCACGCACATGACGGTGCAACATCGCGGCTTTGCCGCGGCCGGCGCCGACCCGGGCCTCTGGGAGATGCCGGCGGACGGAAGAATTCCCGATCTCGTACGCGCGTACGCCGCCTCCGCCGAGCTGGTGCTGGCCGCCTTCGCCGCGCCGGGAGCGCTCGACCGCGCGTTCGCGCTGCCCGAGATCAGCCCGTCGCGCACCTTTCCGGGCCGGGTCGCCATCGGCTTCCACCTGGTCGACTACGTGGTGCACGGCTGGGACGTGGCGACCGCGGCCGGCTTGCCGTTCGCGCCGCCGCCGTTCGTCCTGGAGGCGACGCTGCCGCTCGCCCGGGCCGTGCCGGACGGACCGTCGCGCCTCGCGCCGGGCGCGGCCTTTGCTCCCGCGCTGTCCGTTCCCGCGGATGCCGATCCGCTCACCGAGATCCTGCTGCGGCTCGGGCGCGGCTCGGGCGCGAAAATGTCGGGGGGTCCTGATAGCAAGGATCCATGACACTTCGGTTCGGTGTGATCCTCCCCGGCGGCACCGCCCCCGAGCAGCTCGAGCTGGCCGTCCTCGCCGAGCAAGCGGGGTGGGACGGGGTGTATGTGTGGGAGGCCGGCTACGGCGTCGATCCGTGGACGCTGCTGGCCGCGATGGCCACCCGCACCACCCGGGTCCGCCTCGGCACGATGCTGACACCCCTGCCCTGGCGCCGCCCGTGGAAACTGGCGAGCCAGGTCGCGACCCTCGACCAGCTCTCCGGGGGCCGGGCCACGCTGGCGATCGGGATCGGCGCGGTCACCGACGAGCTGCCGGTCACCGGCGAGCAGACCGATCTGCGACTGCGGGCGTCGATGATGGACGAGGGCATCGACCTGATCCGCACGCTGTGGTCGGGCGGCCGGTCCTACCGAGGCGAGCATTATCACTACGAGGTCCGCAGCGACGGCCCGGCCACGGCGGCCCGCCCGGTGCAGGAGCGCATCCCGATCTGGGTGGTGGCCGTCTGGCCGCGGCAGAAATCGATGCGGCGGGTGCTGCGCTGCGACGGGGTGATCCCGGGCCACGAGCCGAGCACCGAGGCGGTCCGTGAGATGCGCGCGTGGCTGGCCGCCCGGGGCGCGCCCGAGACGGTCGACATCCTGTCCGAGGGCGAGACGCCGACCGACGACCCGGCCGAGGCGGCGGCGCTGGTCAAGCCGTGGGCCGAGGCCGGGTGCACCTGGTGGATGGAGACGCGCTGGGAGATGCCACACCACTCCGCCGACCGGCTGGCCGAGATCCGAGCCCGCATCACGGCCGGCCCACCGCGACTGTGATGGGGGTGCTCCGCTCGCCCAGCCTGGCGCCGCGTCCCGGCCTGGCAGCGCGTTCCGGCCCGGCAGCGTGTTCCCGCCCGGCGCCGCGTTCCCGCCCGGCGCCGCGTTCCCGCCCGGCGCCGCGTTCCCGCCCGGCAGCGCGTTCCTGCCCGGCGCCGTGTTCCTGCCCGGCGCCGTGTTCCCGCCCGGCGCCGCGTTCCTGCCCGGCAGCGCGTTCCCGCCCGGCGCCGCGTTCCCGCCCGGCAGCGCGGCCGATTTCGGTCTCGGCTCCCGGGCCGGGCACGGGGGCCACCACGGTCAGGCGGCCGCTTGTCGCGGGCGCTTTCGGTGCGGCGGGACGGCCGTGATCGACGGGTTTCGGGTGCGGGTCGGTGCTGACGCTGTGGCGGATCTGCGGGAGCGGCTGGGCGCACCCGATGGCCGGAGGAGGCGACCACGGGCGGCTGGGAGCAGGGAACTCCCTTGGCGTACGCGCGAGAGCTTTGCTCCTATTGGGCCGACGGATATGACTTTGCGGCGGCCGAGGCGCGGCTGAACAGGCATCCGCAGTTCCGAACGGTGATCGACGGGCTGGGCATCCACTTTGTCCACGTGCGCTCGGCGCGGGCTGACGCGACGCCGCTGGTGCTCACGCACGGGTGGCCGGGGTCGGTGGCCGAGTTCGCCGAGGTGGTGGGGCCGCTCGCCGATCCGCCGCCGGGCCTGCCGGCCTCTCACGTGGTGTGCCCGTCGCTGCCGGGGTACGGCTTCAGCGACAAGCCGGCCGGTCCCGGCTGGACGGTGCATCGCATCGCCGACGCGTGGGCCGAGTTGATGACCCGCCTGGGATATGTGCGGTTCATCGCGCAGGGCCACGACTGGGGGACGAGCGTCAGCACCGCCCTCGCGACCCGTCACCCCGAGCGGCTGGTCGGCATCCACCTCATGCCGCCGCTGGTCGCCCCCGACCCGGCCACGCTCAACGACCTGACCGACGCCGAGCGCACCGCGATCGCCGACCTGCGAGCGGCCGCCGACGGGGACGGCTACTCGTTCGTGCAGGCCACCCGGCCACAGACGATCGGCTACGGCCTGGTCGACTCGCCGGCCGCGCTGTGCACGTGGATCGCCGAGAAGTTCCGCGCCTGGGCCGACGGCGAGGTCGACCGTGACCGCTTCCTCGACAACCTGATGCTCTACTGGCTCCCGGCGACCGGCGCGTCCGCGGCCCGGCTCTATCGGGAAAGCTTCGCCGAGGTGCAGGCGCTGTTCCGGGACGGCACGACCGACGTCATCGGGGTGCCGACCGCCTGCTCGATCTTTCCGAGGGAGAACCCGCGACCGTCCCGCCGCTGGGCCGCCCGCCGCTTCCCGAACATTCGCTACTGGAACGAGCCACCCCGGGGTGGACATTTCGCCGCGTTTGAGCAGCCCGCGCTGTTTCTCGCGGAGATGCGGGCGGCCTGGCCCGTTCCTAGGCCTGCGTCCTGATCCAGCCGGCGCAGAACTGGTCGACCTTGGCGAACGGCTGGTGGTACGCCTCCTTGGCCGCCGCGTCCCACTCCTCGCCGCGCACCAGCACGAGCTGCACGAAGCGGAACATGGTGGCCAGCCCGTACTTCTGGGCCATGCAGTCCACCGCGAAGTGGCTGAGGCCGTAGTAGGCGTCGCCCTCGCGCAGCGACGCTTTCGCCCCCGGCGCGGCGGGGACCATCGAGGTGAGCCGCTTGCGTTGGATCGCCCACTCGACGCTGTCCCGCCGGTAGCTCTGGTTCGCGTGCTTCGGCGACCAGCCGATGTACTCGGCGACGCCCTCGCTCAGCCACTGGTTGGACATGCGGTACGTCGTCGAGCCGGTCAGGGTGATCACGTGGCCGAACTCGTGCTGGAGTGTGACCCGCAGCTCGACGGGGGACTTCAGCTCGCGTACCCGCAGCACCACGTCATAGCCGGACCGGCTGATCGGCATGGCCACGCCGACCGCCCACGACGCCAGCCCGCCGAACCAGGCCTTCCACTGCTTCTCGCCGGCCAGGTAGATCCGGTACCGGTTCTGCTTGGCGTGCAGCATCGTGGCGAACAGCTCGTCCGCGGCCGCGGCCCGCTCGGCGGCCGGCAGCACGGTCTTGACGTAGCCCGCCTCGCTCGGGTCGGCGCCGACAACCACCTGCCGGCCCGCCGTGAAGACCATCTTGCCGTCCTCCCAGGGGGTGGGCTCGGCGTAGTCCGAGTCGGGGTCGGCCACGGCTGCGGTGATCACGTACCGGCCGCCGATCTCCTTCATGGTCAGCGACTGGTTGATTCCGGCCGGTGACCCGGTCGCGCAGGTGTCCGCCCCGAAGCAGTAGTCGGCCCGGACCGGAAAGGTGATCGCGGCCGGATCCTTCGCATCGGGCACGCTGATCCCGGGCGCGTAGGAGAACTCGGTGATCCCCAGCGCCCGCATCGTCCGATAGAGCGCCCGGTAGCGGGTGGTCAGCTCGGCGTTGCCCGGGTCGACCGCCGCCATCCAGCCGGTCTCGTCGCCGGCGAGCAGGGCGTCCGCGTGCCGTTGGAGCGCGAGGACCGCGTTGTCGAACGGGGTGTCGCCGGGGGGCGGCTCGTCGGACTCCGACGTGGACGGGGTCGGCGTCGGCGTGCCCATCACCTGGACGGTGTTGCCGGACCCGCGGCGGGCCTCCTCGCCGCTTTCGCCGACCACGACGAGCAGCGCGGCAAAGGCGACCAACAGGACCGCGACGACGGCCAGGAGCCATCGGCCCAGCTGCCGGGCGGCGTCGGCTTCGGGAGTACGGGCGGGCGGTGCCCAACCGAGCGGCCCGTAGCCGGCGGGCGGCCCGTAGCCCGGGGGCGGCCCAAAGCTTGCGGGCGGCCCATAGCTTGCGGGCGGCCCATAGCTTGCGGGCGGCCCGCCGTACGCGAAGCCCCACCGGGCGGGCACGACATATCCGGGCGCCCCCTGCCCCGGCCAGATCGGCGCCGGGGCAATCGGCCCGGCCGGCGGCGCGACGCTCGGGGCGGCCGGCAGCGGGCGACCCCCGACAGCGGGCAGCGTGCCACCCGCGCCAGCAGGCAGCGCGACCTCGATGTCAGCCGGCAGCGCGACCTCGTTGACGGCCGGTAGCGCGACCTCGTTGTCAGCTCGCAGCGCGACGTCGTTATCAGCCGGCGGCCCGACTCTCGGCTCGGCCGATGACGTGGCGCCCTCGACAGCCGGCAGCACAACGTCCTCGACGGCCGGCGGGGCGATGCTCCGGTCCGCCGGCAGCACGACGCCCTCGACGGCCGGTGGGGCGATGCTCCGGTTGGTCGGCGGTGCGACGCTCTCATCGGTCGGTGGCGCGATGCTTTCGTCGGCCGGCGTGCGTGGCGCGGGAATCGCCGAGGCGGTGGAAACGTCTTCTTCGTCCCGCAACGATTCTCCCGAGGTCGCCGTGCCGGGTCGCCCTCGGGCGACCGCCGGTTTGCGACACCGGCGACGGCACGCTACACGCGAATCAGGCGCGGCGAATCACCGCGCCGGTTACTTTCCGCTTCCCGCGTGCCGGGCGGCCATCCAAGGGCGCCATCCGCTCACCCACCGACGGCCGGGCATCGGCTCACCCGCCAACGGCCCGGGCATCCGCTCCCCCGCGGCGCCCGCTCACCCCGCGGCGCCCGCTCACCCCGCGGCGCCCGCTCACCCCGCAGCGCCCGCTCACCCCGCAGCGCCCGCTCACCCCGCAGCGCCCGCTCACCCCGCAGCACCCGCTCACCCCGCAGCACCCGCTCACCCCGCAGCACCCGCTCACCCCGCAGCACCCGCTCACCCCGCAGCACCCGCTCACCCCGCAGCACCCGCTCACCCCGCGGCGCCCGCCCACCCCGCGGCGCCCGAGCACCCGCCCACCCGCCGACTCGGGACGGCGATCGGCTGGGCGGTCAGAGATGCGTCCAGGGGCGCAGCTTCTCCGGGTTGCGCACCGCCCAGATTCGGAGGATGCGATCGTCGGCGATCTCGAACGCCATGACCGTGCCGGTGACGCCGCCCTGTTGCAGGACCAGGCCGGGCTGGCCGTTCACCGTCCGCTCCAGCATGACCAGGCCGGGGGTCGCGTTGACCACCTCGAGCAACCCGCGGGCGACCGCCTCGGCGCCCTCGATCGGCTCGAGTCTCGCCCGCACCAGCCCGCCGCCGTCGGCGACCGCCCGCGCGTTCGGGTCGAGCACCGCGATCAGGCCATCGATGTCACGGGCCTCCCACGCCCGCTTGAAGTCGCGGACGATCGCGCCGTTGCGCCCGGCCGGCGGGACGGGCGGCGGCGACCCACCGACCCGGCGGCGCGCCGACGACGCGAGTTGCCGGCACGCTGCCGGGCTGCGCCCGACAATCTCGGCGACTTCCGCGAACGAGTACCGGAAGACGTCGTGCAGGATGAACGCGACCCGCTCCGCCGAGGTCATCGACTCGAGCACGACGAGAAACGCCATGTTGACCGACTCGTCCAGGGTGATCCGGTCGGCCGGGTCGGCGGGCGTGCCGGTCGTGCTCCACTCCGACGCCTGCGGCACCGGCTCGGGCAGCCACTCGCCGACGTAGCGCTCGCGACGCATCCGGGCCGAGCCCAGCAGGTCGAGGCAGACCCGGCTGGCGACCGTCGTCATCCAGGCGATCGGGTTCTCGATGACGTCCCGCTGCGCCGGGGTCAGGGCATACCAGCGGGCGTACGTCTCCTGCACCACGTCCTCGGCGTCGGCGAGGGACCCGAGTAACCGGTACGCCACGTTGATCAGCTGCCGTCGTTCGCTCATGACCTCTTCCACACCACTTCGACGAAACACCGCCCCGAACCGTGAGGTCGTCACTCCCCCTCACAATCCAAGCCCCCCGTTCGTCGAACCCGCATGAACATCGCTCTCTGGATCGTCGCCGCGGTCCTCGCTGTCCTGTTTCTGGCCAGCGGCGTGCAAAAGCTGGCCACCTCCCGCGCGAACCTGGCCAGGACGATGCGCTGGGCCGACCACTTCAGCACCCCCGGCGTGAAGGCGATCGGCGTGGCCGAAGTGCTGGCCGCGATCGGCCTGATCGTCCCCGCCGCCCTGGGCATCGCCCCGATCCTCGTCCCGCTGGCCGCCACCGGCCTGGTGCTGCTCATGACCGGCGCGATCGTCACCCACCTGCGCCTGCACGAACGGCAACCGCTCGCGATCAACCTCACCCTGCTGGCTCTCGCCGCCCTGGTCGCATGGGCCCGCTTCGGCCCGCACGGCTTCCCCTCGTGACCGCCCGCGTGCGCCGGCTTTCTGACCGCCGCCCAACTGCGGCGCCCGCCGGCCCAACGTTGCGATGACAGGCCGTCCACGATGGCCCCGCATCACGACGACGCCCGCCACGATGGCTAAGCCAGCCGTGGGAGGTAGGCCGACCACACCTTTTTCGGCACGACCATGCGCCACGCGTCGAGGACCAGCTCGGTCATCTGGTCTTCGTCCAGCTCGGACATCCACGCCTGCACCCAGTTGAACCGGAGGTCGGACTGGCGCGGCAGATGGAACGTGCCCGGGTCGGCCGCGACCAGGGCCATGCGTTCCTCTTTGGAGAACCCGAAGCCCATGACCGTCTCGTCGCGGGAGAACGCGACATAGACAATCTTTCCCACCCGGAACTTGACGCGGTCGCGGATCAGATGTTCCTCGCTGCGCGGCAGGTCGCGACAGACCTTGCGCACGTCGTCGACGGTGACCATGCGGGAAAGCTACGCCGGAGGTACGACACTTTTCGGCCGGCTTGATCAGGACTGACGCGGCTTGGGCACCCAGATCGCGGTGGTCGGCTCCTCGGCCAGCGCAGGCCGGTCGGTGGACTCCGGGACCTTGGCGCGAAACACCCGATCGGGCGGCAGTCGGTAGGTGGCGGAACGCACCAGTTCGTCGGGCACGGTGTGCCGCCCGGTCGACTCCGGTTCGGCCTCCTCCGCCGTGGCCGCAGGTTCCGGTGCCGGCCCCAACGGAACCGTCGGCTCGGCCGAAGCCGATATTTCGGAGATACCGGGCGGTGACGCCGACATCGAGGAAGAGGTCGAAGAGGAGACCTGGGAGGAAGGAACGCGCACGGCGGGCGAGGACGAGGCCTGCGAGCCGGCCGAGGACGAGACGTGCGAGGTGGGCGGCACCGGGGCGGACGGGATCGAGGAAGGTCGCCGCGGGGAGGGCTTGCGGGCGGACGGCGCTGCGGGCCTGGCGGCGCGGTCGGCGGAGAACGGCTGGGAGTTGCCGGTCAGGCGCGGGTCGGGGAACGGGCGGTAGACGACACCGCCGAACGCGGCCGGCTCGCCGACGATCTGGGGTGGCGCGGGCGGCGGGACGGGGAAGCCGAGTGACGTCGCGTTCTGCTCCGAGGGCGGCAACGAATGGCGGGCCGGCGGCCACGGCGCCACTCCGGGCGCGGCCGACGCCTGCAACGGACCGGCCGACGCCTGCGACGGACCGCCCGACGCCTGCAACGGCCCAGCCGGCGCCTGGAACGGGCCTGCCGACGCCTCCAACGGCCCAGCCGACCCCTGCAACGGCCCGGCCGACCCCTCAGACGGCCCGGCCAACGCCTGACGCTGCGCCGGCGCGGGAAACCGCACCTCACCCGCGGCCATGCCCAGACGTGAGCCCGACGACGCCGGGTCGGCCTGCGCCGCCGGCGGCCCGGCCGGATTTCCGGGCGTGGGCGAAGCGACAGACGGCGCGGATGCGGCCGGCTCAGCGGTCGGCGCTTCCGGTGCGGCCGCGGGATCCGCCGTCGGCCGACCGGCCCGGCGGCGGGCTACCAGGTGCGCGGCCAGGCTGAACGTGCTGCGGGCGGCGTTGTCGTACCCCTCCCGGTACGCGTCCTCGCGGTCCCCGTCCATCTGGCGCCTCTGGTGCAGGCGACCGATGGCGTAGGCCGCGCAGGCTACGAAGACGGCCATCAGGCTGATGACCAGAGCTGAGTTGCCGGGGGCGGTCATGGGCACGATTGTGGCCACGTTGATCGACAAACAGCTATGGCCCGTTTGACGTACCCCGATCGAAGGACCCGACGACAAACGCACAAAGTCGAACAACCGACCTGGTAGGCAAAGGCGACATCGATGTCATACTGTGAGCCGATCCCACCGCACTAGCCCTCGGAGCGCCATGCCCGCCGACGATGCCAACGTCCGCCGGCCGACATTGACCGAGGTGGCCGCTCTCGCGGGGGTCAGCCTCAAGACCGCCTCCCGTGCGCTCAACCGCGAGCCGAACGTCGCGCCCTCGACCGGCCGCCGGGTGCGCGACGCCGCCGACACGCTCGGCTACCGCCTCAACGGTATCGCCCGGGAGCTGCGCCGGGGTGCCACCAGTTCGCTGGTCGGGTTGGTCAGCGGCGATCTGGCGAACCCGTTCTACTCGGCGGTGGCCAGCGGGATCGAGCGCGAGCTGCGCCAGCACGGCCTGCTGCTGATCACCGCGAACAACGACGAGGACGCCGAGCTGGAGCGCAGCCTGGTGGACGCCTTCCTGGAGCGGCGGGTCCGCGCGCTGCTGGTCATCCCGAGCGCCGACGACCACGGGTACCTCGCGATCGAGGGCAACCGCGGCGTGCCGTTCGTGTTCCTGGACCGGCCGCCGGACGGTCTCTCGGCCGACGCGGTGCTGATCGACAACGCCGGCGGCGCGCGCTCGGCCGGCGAGCATCTGCTGGCCGGCGGCCACCGGCGGATCGCCCTGGTGTCCGATCTGCGGCATATGGCTCCGCAGAAGGGCCGGATCGACGGGTTCGTCGGCGCGATGCGGGCCGCCGGCAACGACGCCTGGGAGCCGTATTTGCGCACGGATGTGCACGATGTGCGGCACGCGGAACGAACCGTACGGGAACTTCTGGCGCTGGACCCACCACCCACCGCGATCTTCACGACCAACAACCGGCTCACCACCGGCGCCCTGCGCGCCCTGCGTGACCAGCAAAGAAACCAGGAAAGTGACCGGGCAACACCCCCGGCGCTGGTCGGATTCGACGACTTCGATCTCGCGGACGTCCTCGGCATCACCGTGGTCGCGCACGACATGAGCGCAATCGGACGAGAGGCCGCACGGCTCGCGTACGAGAGGATCTCCGGGCATACTGGCCCAGCTCGAACGATCGTCATCTCGACATCGATCATCGCCCGCGGCTCAGGTGAACGTTCACCACACTGAACACAAAGGTCCGCACGTAACGACACGGAAACAGCCGTTGACATGTGTGCGGTTCAGGCGGCACGGTACTCCCCGACGTATTTGACAACGATGTCAATCTCTCGATGGGAGATTCCTATGCGCTTCACTCGACGGGCCGCAGTGGCCGTTGTCGGAGTCGCCGCGCTGCTGACGGTCGCGGCCTGTGGGTCGAGCGACGACAAGGGCGGCAGCGGCTCCGGCTCCAAGAAGGTGGAAGTCTTCACGTGGTGGGCCGACGGCGGCGAGAAGGCCGGCCTCGACGGCCTCGTCGCGCAGTTCGGCAAGGACTGCGCCGGCCAGGAGTTCGTGAACGGCGCCGTCGCGGGTGGCGCGGGCGCGAACGCCAAGCAGGTGCTCGCCTCCCGCCTGCAGACGAACGACCCGCCGGACACCTTCCAGGCGCACGCCGGCGCCGAGCTGAAGGACTACATCAAGGCCGGCCAGATCGAGGACATCAGCGCCGACTACGCGACGTGGGGCCTCAAGTCCGCGTTCCCGCAGGGCCTGATCGACAACCTGACGATCGACGGCAAGATCTACTCGGTCCCGGCGAACATCCACCGGGCCAACGTCGTCTGGACGAACAAGAAGGTCGTCGCGGACGCCGGCATCACCGCGGACCCGAAGGACATGGCGACCTTCCTCGCCGACCTGGACAAGCTGAAGGCCAAGGGCATCAAGACCCCGCTGGCCCTCGGCAAGGACTGGACCCAGCTGATGCTGCTCGAGTCGGTGCTGATCACCGACCTGGGCCCGGACAAGTTCACCGGTCTGTGGAACGGCACCACCGACTGGAAGGGCGCCGACGTCACCAAGGGCATCAACGACTTCAAGACGCTGCTGACCTACACCAACACCGACCGCGACGCCCTGGACTGGACCGACGCGGAGAAGCTGGTCATGGACGGCAAGGCCGCGTACCAGCTGATGGGTGACTGGGAAGCCGCCGACATGGACGCGAAGAAGTTCGCCGACTACGGGTACTTCACCTTCCCCGGCAACGGCGACACCTACCAGTGGCTGGCCGACTCGTTCGTGCTGCCGAAGGGCGCCAAGAACGTCGACGGCACCAAGTGCTGGCTGAAGACGGTCGGCTCGGCCGACGGCCAGAAGGCCTTCAACACCAAGAAGGGCTCGATCCCGGCGCGGACCGACGCGTCGCCGGCCGACTACCCGAAGTACCAGCAGGACGCCATGGCGGCCTGGAAGACCTTCAAGCAGGTTCCGTCCTGCGCCCACGGCTCGGGCTGTTCGCAGGGCTTCCAGGGCGCGGCGAACTCGGCGCTCGGCGCCTTCTCCACCAAGCAGGACGTCGCCGCCCTGCAGACGGCGATGGCCGCAGCAGCTGCGCAGTTCGGCAAGTAAGTGATGGCAAGTAAGTAATTCTTTGTTCCGGATCCCGGGCGGGGCGGCGAACAGCCGTCCCGCCCGGGGTGCATTGAAAAAGGAGCCCTGATGCGCCGCCTGAGGCACTGGGGACCGGGTTTGCTCCTGCTCTCCCCCTCGCTCATCCTGCTCGCCGTCTTCGTGTACGGCCTGATCGCCTGGACCACGAAGCTGTCCGTCTCGGACCAGCACGACGCGCTGGGGTCGAAGGGCTTCGTCGGGCTCGAGAACTACAAGAACCTGTTCACCAACGACATCCAGGACCGGTTCACCCACTCGCTGAAGAACCTGCTGATCTTCACGGTGGTCTTCCTGATCGGGACCATGTTCTTCGGCCTGCTCTGGGCCTTCCTCCTGGAACGCGGGGTACGCGCCGAAGGCTTCTTCCGCACGGTTTACCTGTTCCCGATGGCGGTCAGCTTCGTCGCCTCCGGCGTGGTATGGCGCTGGCTGATGAACCCCGTCGTGGGTGAGGGCGCCGGCGGCATCAACGCGCTGTTCGCCGCGATGCACCTCGACTTCCTGCAGAACAAATGGTGGACCAACCCGACCTGGGGCATGGCGGCGATGGCCATGCCGGCCATCTGGCAGCTCTCCGGGTACGTGATGGCGCTGTTCCTCGCCGGGTTCCGCGGCATTCCGCAGGAGCTCAAGGAGGCCGCCGCGGTCGACGGCGCGAGCACCTACCGGCTCTACCGGAACGTGATCTTCCCGCAGCTCACCCCGGTGGCGCTGTCCGCGCTGATCATCATCGGCCACATGTCGATGAAGATGTTCGACCTGATCATGAGCGTCTCGGGCCCGCAGTGGCTCACCGAGGTGCCCGCGATCTACGTCTGGCAGACGCTGCTCACCAGCGACTACGCCAAGGCTGCGGCGATCTCGATCGTGTTGCTGGTGCTGGTCGCGCTGGTCATCGTGCCCTACCTGATCTACACGAACCGGGCGGAGAAGAACTCATGACCACGGTTGCCGCACCGCCCGCCGCGGTCGAGTCGCTCGTCCCCAAACGAAAGACCCGCCGCCCGTTCGGCCCGGGTTCGATCGTCAAGTACGCGCTGGCGATCCTGTTCCTGCTGATCGTGCTGATGCCGATGTACGTGCTGATCGTGACCAGCTTCAAGGGCGGCAGCGACATCGGCGTCACCAGCCAATGGAATCTGCCCGAGCACTGGACCACGGTGTCCTGGGCCAAGGCCTGGACGTCGCTGAGCGACTCGTTCTTCCGGACCTTCCAGCTGGCCATCCCGGTCGCCGTCATCTCGTCGCTGATCGGCGCGGCCAACGGCTTCGTGCTCTCCCGGTGGCGCTTCCCCGGCGCCGACGTGGTGTTCACGCTGATCCTGTTCGGCATGTTCATCCCGTACCAGGCCGTCATGATCCCGCTGCGGGACATCGTCACCACCCTCGGGATCCCGCCGGGCATCCCCACCCTGGTGTTCGTGCACTGCATCTACGGCATCCCGATCTGCACGCTGATCTTCCGGAACTACTACGCCACCACGGTGCCGGAGGAACTGGTCGAGGCGGCCCGGGTGGACGGCGCGGGCCTGCTGCGCACGTTCGGCTGGATCATCCTGCCGATCTCGATCCCCGGCTTCGTCGTGACGATCATCTGGCAGTTCACCTCGGCGTGGAACGACTACCTGTTCGCGATCTTCCTGTCCAACACGCGGAACGGGCCGATCACGATCGCGCTCAACGCCCTGGCCGGCGCGCAGTCCCCCGACTACGCCGCCTCGATGGCCGGCGCGCTGATCACGTCGCTGCCCACCCTGGTCGTGTACGTGCTGCTCGGGCGCTGGTTCATCGGCGGCCTGATGGCGGGCTCGGTAAAGAGCTGAGCACGGTTGTCCCGGCGCGCCGTGCGCGGCGCGCCGGGGCGGGTGAATTGTCCATAACGAAGGAGGCGCGGACCGCCCCGGACCCATAGGGTCGAACCGTGACCACCGAGGACCAGCCGGCCGAGGGCTTCGCCGCACGGATGGCCTTCGCGCTGCAGAAAGATCCGCTCGAGGCCCCGCGCCGCACCCACCTGCACCTGCGGCTGATCGCGATCACGCTGGCCTGGCTGGTGACCGTGCCGCTGCTGCTCATCTACGGCCTGACCGGTCCCGGTCACACCGACAACGTGCTCGACCTCGCGGCCTTCCTCACCCTGCTCGGCCCGTTCGCGGCCGCGGTCCTCGCCACCAAGAACCGCCGCTTCGGCCTCGGCGGCGGCTACATCGTGCTGACCCTGCTCATGGTGCTGCCGGCCGCGGCGATCACCCGGCTGTGAGCGGGCTACCGCCGGCCATCACCCGGCCGTGAGCGGGCTACCGCCGGCGATCACCCGGCTGTGAGCGCCTCCGTCATCTCCCCGCGGTGGGCGGTCCACCAGCGCAGATAGTCGCCGCGCCGGGCGAGCAGATGGTCGCAGCTGCGATCGTCGTGCTCGTAGTGGCGTTCCAGTTGCCAGGTCTCGGTGAGCAGCGTCCACCATCGACGGTCGGCGGCGTCGACCAACTGAGCGTCGGTGATCGGGACATGCGCGCGGTAGGCCCGGACGAACGCGGCGATCCGATCGAGCGAATGGCCGTACACGATCGTCGCCGTGCGGACCACCTCGAGGCCGTAGGGGCGCACGCCGAGCCGGTCCCAGTCGAGAATGCCGCAGACTCGCCCGTCCGCGTCCACCAGCAGGTTGAACGGCTGCAGGTCGCCGTGGGTCCAGCCGCACGGTGCCAGCTCCGCGTCGGCCGGCCGCTGATCGGCCAGCTCGGCCAGCATCGCCCGACGCCACTCGATCTCCCTGGCCGCGGAACGGTCGAAATCGTCGGCCGGCGGCCGGTCGGCGTACACACCAAGGGTTTTTATGGCTTTGAAGGCACTTTCCGGGACGTCCGCCAGGCGCCGCGGCGCCGGCGGGCAGAGCGTCGCCAAGGCGACATGCAGGCGTCCGACCAGCTCACCGAGATCGTCGCGCAGGGTGGCGTCTTCCGGGTGTACGCCGTGCAGCCAGGCCGTCGCGGCGTACCAGCTGCCGTCGACCTGCACCGGATCGCCGCGCGGCGTGGGCACCGGAAAACCCGCGCCGGCCAGCCTCGGCAGCAGGTCGTTGACCACCCGGATCTCGTCGGGCGTGCGATCGCGCAGCTGCTTGACCGCGAAGGTCCCGGCGTCGGTGGTCAGCCGCCAGCTCAGATTCATCACGCCGCTGGTCACCGCTTGACAGTCATGCACGCGGCCGAGCCCCAGCGCGCCGGCGATCCGCACCCACTCCACCGGGCCAGCGTCGCACACGGGCCAACGACGCCGCGCCAACGACGCAGACAGGTCGAGGGACCCCGTCAAGCTCGCCGCAGCGGCCCGCGCAGCCAACGGTCCGCGGCGGCGTGGCCTCGCAGCCGCACGATGGGCAGCTCCGGGCGACGCTGCCGCAGTTCCTCGACCCGCGTCGCCGTCTTGGCGCGGGTCCGCCACGCCCACCGCACGATGTGGTCGCGGTCGGTCAGCACGGTCCACAGCGGCGGCTCGACGTTGCCGTTCCACAGCTGCCGGCGGCGCAGCCGGCGCACGACGGTCCGCCGGACGACCTGCCGCATCACCGTGGCGGTCGGCGGGTCGAGCCAGACCAGCAGGTCGGCCTGGTCGGCGAGGTGGGCCCGCACGCTTGTGTACTGCCACTCGGTCACCCAGGCCGGGGCGGCGCTGAACCGGTGGACGTCGTCCTCGAAGGTGGGGCGCCTGGTCCAGCCCGGTCCGTGGAAGAGGCCGTCGATCTCGACGTGCGGCGCGCCGAGCGCGTCGGCGATCCGGGCGGCGAGCGTGGTCTTCCCCGACCCGGAGGGGCCGGCCACCAGCACCCGTCGCGGGACGATCGGCAGCGGATCGGCGGCACCCAGCAGCGGCATGGAACGAGCGTAGAGCTACGACCCGGGGTGGAAATCCGCGAGGATGGTGCCATGGCGGACAAGGAGGAGCGGGACGGCGTCTCGCTGACCAACCTCGACCAGGAGCTGTTCGACGGCGCCCAGGCGACCAAGCGCGACCTCATCGACTACCTCGACGCGGTCAGCGGGCGCATCCTGCCGGTGCTGCGCGATCGGCCGCTGTCGGTGATCCGGCTGCTGCGCGGGCAGGACGCCTTCATGCAGAAGAATCTGCCGAAGTACACCCCGGACTGGGTGCCGCGCGCCGAGATGTGGGCCGAGGCGTCGCACCGGAACGTCAGCTACGCGCTGTGCAACGACCGGCGGACGCTGCTCTGGTTCGGCAACCAGCGGGCGATCGAGTACCACCCGGCGCTGATGCACGCCGGCGACCACCACCCGACCCACCTCATCATGGATCTGGATCCGCCGGAGGGTGGCGACTTCGGCACGGTGGTCGCGGCGGCCCGGCTGATCAAGCAGGTGCTCGACGACATCGGCATGGCCGGCGCGGTGAAGACCAGCGGCTCCAAGGGCGTGCACGTGTTCGTGCCGCTCGACGGCAAGTCGGCGGCCGACGACGTGGCCGCGGCGACCCGGGCGGTGGCGGCCCGCGCCGAGCGGCTCGACCCGGCGCTGGCGACCACCGCGTTCATCCGGGAGGACCGGCACGGCAAGGTGTTCCTCGATGCGACCCGCTCCGGCGGCGCGACCGTGGTGGCCGCGTACAGCCCGCGGATCCGGCCGAGGTTGCGCGTCTCGTTCCCGCTCGCCTGGGACCAGTTGGACGACGTGACGCCGGAGGACTTCACCATCCACAGTGCACCCGGCCTGCTCGGCGAGCGCGATCCGTGGTCGGAGAACATGCCGGCGCCGCAGGCGCTGGACGCCGGGCTGGTCGAGGAGGGGCACACCATCCCGGTCGCCCGCGTGCAGGCCATGCACGAGGGCAAGCGGCGGGCCCGAGCCAAGCGGGCCTCAGAGCAGGTCGCGCCAGAAGGCGACGCTGGGGCGGACGGCTGAGGCGGCCGGTGAGCCCAGGCCGAACTCCCGGTTGAGCCAGTCGAGCAGGTCGTTGCCGTACGTGATCACGTCGGTCTGATAGATCGACAACACCGGATGGCCGGCCAGACCGGCCGGCAGATAGCGGTGCGCGTAGACCGGGATCACCCGGGGGACGGTCACCAGGTAGCGGCGGGCCGCGGCGACCGCGTCCGCGGACGACGGCGGGCGGGGGCCCCACCCCTCGTACCAGAAAGAATTTTGCCCGACGTCGTAGAGCACGCCCTCGATCGGCCGCGCCAGAAGCGATCGCAACGCGGCCCGGTCGGCGGTGCGCCAATCGGGCCAGCCGCGGCCGAACGGGACGCCGGCGGCGAGGAACCCGCGATGGTCGGCGGCGAACGAGAACCCGAACTCCTTCTCGATGGCCGCCAACTCCTCGTCGGTGAGGCCGGGCGCGAGCGTAAAGCGTCGGGAAGCGGCGAGTAGTTCCGCGGCGGTCACCCGGTTACCTTATCGATGTCGCCTACACCGAAAGGTGTACGCGAGTAGTCGGGAGGCGTCGATGACAGTGACGGCCGTGGGACGACGCGGGCCGGCCGCGGCCGAAATTAGCGTCCGGGGCATGACGAAAATCGCTGTTGCCCTCACCCTGGTCGGGGTTCCGGCCGGACTCGCGATCACCGGCGGAAACCTGCAGACCGTGATGACCATGTCGCTGGCCGTCTGGCTGGCGGTGCTCGCCCTGTTCGTCCGGCGTTGGCCGCTCACGGTGCTGATCGTGTCGATCCTGAGCATCGTCGCCATGCGCGGCGCCGAACTGATCGGATCGGGCTGGGTCTGGCCGGCCAGCGCAGCGGCTGCCGTGCTCGCGCTTCAGGGCCGGCTGCGCGCGGCCACCATCACCGCCGGCCTGGCGCTGCTCTACGGCTTCGCCTGGGACGGCTTCGTCGACCTCGAGCACGGCGGGAGCACCTTTGCGCTCGCGCACGTCGGCGGCGAGACATTGTGGATGGCCGCGCTGCTGGCCGCCGCCACGGCGTACCGGAACACGGCGCGCTGGCGCGAGGAGGTCGCCCACCGGCTCGCGCAGGACGAGCACGAGCGGGAGATCGACGCCCGGCGCCGCCAGGCGGAGGAGCGGGTCGAGATCGCCCGCGACCTGCACGACGTCGTCTCGCACACCCTCGCCGTGGTGGGCGTGCACCTGAACGTCGCGCTCGACGCGTTCGACGCCGACCCGGACGAGGCGAAGGAGTCGCTGCGTCTCGCCCAGCAGGTGCGCGGCCGGGCGATGACCGACCTGAAATCGCTGGTCGGCGTGCTGCGCGAGGGCGCGCCGATCGACGACCTGGACGGTTTGGAGCGGCTGGCCGAGCAGGTGCGGGCGGCCGGCGTCGAGGTGTCGCTCAACGAGTTCGGCGACCGGGCCGAGGTGCCCGCGCCGGTGGCGACCGCGGTCTACCGCGTCGTGCAGGAGTCACTGACCAACACCGTGCGGCACGCGCGGGCGAGCCGGGTCGTGGTGACCGTGCGCTACGCGCCGGCCAGCGTGGTGGTGGACGTGCAGGACAACGGGGCCGGCGCGGGGACGATGGCCGACGGCCACGGCATCTCCGGCATGCGTGAGCGGGTGGCCGCGCTCGGCGGCGCGCTCACGGCCGGTCCGGGCAAGACCGGTTTCGCCGTACGGGCAACCATCCCCATCGCGGCGTGACCGCATCCACACCCGGCCGCCGACGAAAGGGCACCACGATGACCATCTCCGTCCTCCTCGCCGACGACCAGCACCTCGTGCGCGCCGGGTTCCGCAGCCTGCTGCGGCGCGACCGGGACATCGCGGTGGCCGGCGAGGCGTCCACCGGCGACGAGGCGGTCCGCGCGGCGCGGCAGCTGCGACCGGACGTGATCCTGATGGACATCCGGATGCCCGGCATGGACGGCATCACGGCGACCAAACTGATCCTGACCGAACTGCCGGAGACCCGGATCGTCATCCTGACCACGTTCGAGACCGACGAGTACGTGTTCGCCGCGCTCGCGGCCGGGGCGAGCGGCTTCCTCACCAAGGAGATCGGCCCCGACCGCCTGCGCGAGGCGGTCCGCGTGGTGGCTGGCGGGGACGCGCTGCTCTCGCCGAGCGTGACCCGCCGGGTGGTCGGTCAGTTCGCGCACCGGCCGGTGCCGGCGGCCGCCGCCGGGGGCGATCGCCTGGCGGTGCTGACCGACCGCGAGCGCGAGGTGGTCAGGCTGGTCGCGTCCGGGCTGTCCAACGACGAGATCGCCCGGGAGCTGGTGATCAGCCCGCTGACCGCGAAGACGCACATCACCCGGGCGATCGCGAAGCTCGGCGTCCGCGACCGGGTCCAGCTGGTGATCATCGCCTTCGAGGACGGCCTGGTCAGCTCGTGACCGCGGCGATCCCGCCGACCAGGACACTGCCGCCGACCACAACACTGCCGCCCGGCTGGGCCGAGGCCGTCACCGTGGCCGGGCTGCCGAGGCTGTCGCCCATGTCGACGCGCAGGTCGGCGCCGAGGTGGGCGGCCAGGCAGGCGGTGCTGTTGGCATTGGCGATGTCCTCGGGGACGCCGATCGACGGCGCGAACATGCGAGCGGCCGCCCGGCCGTCGGCGTCCGGGACCGTGTAGACGTAGCAGCCGAGGAACCCGCATCGATCGGTGGCCGCACGCAATCGATCGAGATCGGGCCGCAGATCGGCAAGTTCGTCGCGATCGGCGATCGGCAGCAGCATTCTTGGGCGGCCGAGCGTCGCGACGCGGGCACCGGCGCGATCCCCCGCTCCCACCGCCGCGAGGATTGCGGATATCTCCGAGTCATCGGGCGAGCGGGTGGTGACGGCCCCGGGATCGAAAGCGGCGTCGAAAAGGCCACCGCCGATCGGCATCGCCCGGCCCCGGAAGGTGCGGCCGGAAACCCGCAGCAGGTGCTCGGACCGGCCGGTCCGCTCGGTGAGCACCGCCAGCACCGCCACGGTCCCGTGGCCGCAGGCGGGCAACTCACCCTCGGACGTGAAGAACCGGACGGCCCCGTCCGGTGCGACGAAGGCCGCATGGGACGCGCCGGCCCGCCCGGGCACCGACCGGCGCTCCTCGTCGGCCATCGGCGACTCGTCGAGCACGGCGGTCGGGCTGCCGCCGGCCCCGTCCCGCAAACAGGCACGGACAACGGTGAACACCAAAGAATCGTAAGGTGATCGGGTGCGACGCATTCTGGTGTACGGCGTCACCGGCTCCGGCAAGACCACGCTGGCGCGAGCGCTCGGCACCCGCCTCGGCCTGCCGTACCACTCCATCGACGACCTGACCTGGGAACCCGGCTGGGTCGCCGTGAGCGAACAACGGCAACGCGATCGCGTACGGGACATCTGCGCCACCGACGAGTGGGTGATCGATTCGGCGTACGGGATCTGGCGCGACATCCCACTCGCGCGCGCCGATCTGATCGTCGGCCTCGACCTGCCGCGCTGGCTCTCGTTCGGCCGGCTGCTGCGTCGCACCGTCCGGAACATCGTCGGCCACCGCCCGCTGTGCAACGGCAACCACGAGACCTGGCGGGAGGCCTTCCTCTCGTACGAATCGATCCTGGTCTGGCATTTCAAGTCGTTCAAGCGCAAGCGCCGCCGGATGCGCGCCTGGCAGGCCGACCCGGAGTTTCCGATCGCGATCGTCCTGCTGCGCTCACCGCGCGAGGTCCGGCGCTGGTTCGCGGCGTTGCCCGATCGCTCCGGCGCCGGCCACGCGTAGCCCGACCGTTCGCCCACGGCGCGGTTGTTCGCCTCAACAGCCGCGCGGATGAGTGAGGTTGCCTTTACGGACAGTGCCGTTCCAGCGATCATCGCTAATACAGTCACGGCGTGACCACTTCGGACCCGACGCTCACCACCTCCAGCTACGCGCCCGCGCAGCAGCTCAGCGACACCACCCGCGGGCTCTGCAGCGGCGCGTACGTCGACGTCACGTACGCCAATGAGGTGATCGCCGAGATCGTGGAGTCGGAGCGCAAGGCGGTGCCGCCGTCGTTCGGCTTCGACCTCGACCCGGTGGTGCGGCACTGCCTGCGCGCGCGGCGGCTGCTCATCATCCGGTACGCGATGGCCACCGGCGTGCTGCTGCTCAGCTTCTGCCTCACCGGCTGGCTGCCGGTCTTCTGGCTGACCCTGTGCATGCTGATCGAGGTGGTGCGGGGCGGCCCGAGGGCGCGGGTGCGGGCGCTGGGCGTCGGCGTCTCCACCATCGCCGTGCTCGGCTTCATCGCCGTGGCCGCCTTGGTGACCACCGTCCTGGTGCTGGCCAGGCTCAGCCCGGACTGGCTCGACGAGCACCTGGCGAGCCTGGCCGCGCGGGCGCACGGGTCGAGCCTGGCCGACGCTCTCGGCACCGGCCTGCTCGGGGTCGCCGGCGTGACGGCGCTCCTGCCGACCGTGGCGATGGTGGTGTTGCTGTTCGCGTCGCGCTGGCACGCGTACGGAATCCTCTTCGGGGAACTGGCTCCCGGCGCCGACGCGACCGCACCGCCGACCCGCAGCGTCCGGGTCGAACGCCGGCTGGCCACGGTCGCCCGGATGCAGCGCGGGAACATCGCGGTGCACGACGTGAACCCGTTCGCGGGCGCGGGCATCCTCAAGCGCGGCTGGTCCTTTGTGGTCACACTGCGGCCGAGCGGCGCCGCGGAGAACGGCAACCGGGTGGCCATCGACCCGCACGAGCTGAACAAGCGGGTCAACGACGCGGTGCTGGCCATGCGGGACACCAAGCTGAGCGGTGGGGAGCGCATCCCGAACCTCTACACCGTCGCGTACGTCGCGGCCGACGGGTACCGCCGGCACGACGATCCGCTGATCGACCAGGAGACGCACACGCCGTTCACGACGGCGTCACCGGAGACGATCACCGCGATCGAGTCGTGTCCGCAGGGCGGCCTGCGGCACTACCTGCGGGTGGTGATCCCGGCCAACGGCAAGGAGATCCGGACCGCGGACGACCGGCCGGTCCTGGGCGCGCAGGACTCCGGCATCTCGGTGACCGCCTTCGTGCACCTGGCGGTCGAGGGCGGCCTGCTGTACACCGAGTTCGCCGCGCATGTGCTGCCGCCGCTGCGGCCCGACTTCCGGATCGCCGACACGCTGCGCGCCGACCGGGTGCCGGCCCGCGCGTGGCGCGACACCCTGCGGGAGTACGTCCGGGACAACCTGTACGCGCCGTGGTGGCTGGTCCGCAACGGCTGGGACGCGCTGCGGCTCACCGCGCGGATGTCCCGTTCCACGTCCGAGGCCGAGCAGCTGCGCTTCTACGACTACGGCGCCCGGTTCAGCGTGCGCGACCGGGCCGGCCGGGAGACGACGAAGTTCATGCAGAAGCTGGACGGCGCGAAGTACATCAAGCTCGTCGACAAGACCGTGACCGAGGCCGTCCTGGGCTTCCTGCGGGACAACGGCGTGGACACGTCCGAGTTCGAGAACCAGGTCGTCAACAACACCTACGGCGACCTGACCTTCCACGGCGGCGTGCAGAACTTCGGCGGCACGAACACCGTCCGGCAGAAGACCACCGTCACCACCTCCACGAACGGAGCGTCCGCATGACCGAGCCGCGCATGACCTTCGGCAACCTGAACTTCCAGGGCGGCATCCAGAACTTCGGCGGGACGAACGAGAACGAGCAGACCACCGTGTTCGTCGAGCTACCCGCGAAGCAGCTCGAGAAGATCGAGGCCCAGCTGGCGGTGCTGCGCGAGACGTACCCCGATCCGGACCTGCTGGAGCGGGAGCGGCCGGCCATCGAGGAGGCGATCCGTCAGCCGACCGCGGCGAACCGCAAGGGTCTCGACCGGGCCCTGGAGCGCCTGTCCGCCAACGCCGGCAACGCGAGCCGGGCGGCCGAGGCGATCGCGGCGATCGTCGCCCTGGTCGCCAAGCATTGGCCGTTCTAGATGAACTGTGTGGTGCGCTGCTTGAGGCCGAACTGTGCGGCCACCGGGTTCCAGGCGTCGACCAGTTTCTGCTTCGCCGCCTGGGCCTGCTGCGAGGATGCCAGCCCGGCGGCCCAGGCGGCCTGACGGGCGGCGGTGTCGGCGCAGCCGCCGGCGACGGCGGGCTGCGCCCAGGCCACGAAGTGCTGGTCGGCCGCGAGCGCGAAGCCGAGCGCGGACTTCAAAGTGGACCGGATCTTCTCGCCGCCGGCGAGACCGGAGACGTCGGCCGCGTCGGCGGCGGCGATTTCCCGCGTACGCTCGACGCCCACCCGCTGCATGTCGGCGAGGGCCTGGGACAGATCCGTGCAGCGGTTCACCTTGTCGATCGCCTTGTTGAGCTTGGTGCGGCTCGCGACGCTCCGGTCGAGCAGCTTGTCGATCACCGCGGCCTGCTCGTTGGCCGAGCTCGCCGCGGCCTTCGTGGTCGGATCCGGGCCGGGATCCGCCGAGGACGTCACGGCGGTCGGCAGGGCGATGGTGCCGTGGTCGGCGGTCGGGCTGGTCTTCGGCTTCCCGGTCAGCACGATGATCACGACCGAGCCGGCGATGCCGACCAGCAGGACGAGGACGGCCGCGACGATGACCAGCCGCCACGGGACCGGCGCCGGGCTCGGGCTCGACGGCACCGGTGTCTGCACGATCGTGGGCTGCAGGTCCGGCGCCTGCGTCGACGGGTGTGGAACCGGCGGGTAGTCGCCCGGCGGCGGGTTCCCGAGCGCGAGCGAGGTGTTGCAGCGCGCACACAGGACCGCCGCCGGGTCGTTGTCGAGTCCACACACAGGGCACAACATGCCGCAAGATTATCGACGCATGTCGACGGTTGGTTCCCCCGTAGGTGCGATGCGTGATGTCTACATAGCGACGAATTCCGGGTCCGGCTACAGGTACGGCCGGGTGATCACTTCGATCGCGTGGCCGGCGGGGTCCTTGAAGTAGACCCCGCGGCCGCCGTGCTCGTTGTTGATCTCGCCGGGCCGGCGCATCTGCGGATCGGCCCAGTGCACGACGCCCCAGTCGCGCAGGCGCGCGTACGCCCGGTCGAAGAGATCGTCGTCGACCAGGAACGCGTAGTGCTGCATCTGGATCTCGACCGGTGGCTCGGCGAACTGAAGAAGCACGCCGTCGCCGAGCTGGATGTTGGTGAACACGCCCCACGACGGCGCGGCCGGAACCTCGAGAAGCTCGCGGTAGAACCGGGCCGATTCCTCGCGGTCCTTGCTGGCGACGATGGTGTGGTTGAAGGTGACTGTCATGCGGTGAACCTTTCGGGTGGATGGGACACGACTGCGCGGGGACTCCGATCGTTCGGAGGTCCGCGTGCCCCATCGGCGACCCGCGGGCGGCTCAGCCGTCCACCGGGTCACCCATCCGTGCGTGGCTCGACGCCGGTCCGGTGTTCACGACGACGACCCTACCGCGTCTCCAGATCTCTATTGAACCGATAGGAGATAGATATTATGGTCACGGGGTGATCTCATCGATTCCCGTGACTCGCCGTGCCGTGCTGGCGACCGCCCTCGGCGCGGGCGCCGCCACCGTCCTGATCCCGTCGTCCGCCGACGCCGCCGCGGCACCGGCCGACACGCTGCTCGAGTGGTACGACCTCACCGCGGCCACCATCGGGGTCATCACCGGGCCCCAGCAGGTGACCAACAGCCGCACCTGGGCCGTCGCCTGGATCGCCGCCGGGCGCGCCGTGTCCGCCGTCCGCCCGGGCGCCGACGCCGAACTGGCGCTGGCCGCCGCCGTCCATGAGACCCTCCTCGGCACCAACCCGGCGGCCGCGCCGGCGCTGGACGCCGCGCTCGCGGCGACCGCGGCCAGGCTCAGTGCCCGGCACCCGGACCGGGCCGTCGCGGCCGGCATCGAGGCCGCCCGCGCGGTGCTCGCCGAGCGGGCCGGCGACGGGCTCGACCCGGCCTCGGTCAACCGGCCGTTCACGCCGCCACCGGCCGCGCCCGGCGTCTGGCAGCCGACGCCGCCCGCCTTCGCCGCGGCGGTCCAGGCCGGGCAGGGCGACGGGCGGCCGTTCCTGGTGCGCAGCGTGCGGCCGCTGCAACCGGGCCCGCCGCCGGCCCTCGACAGCGACGTCTTCCGGCGCGACCTCGCCGAGTCACGGGCGGTCGGAGCCGTGGACAGTGCCGTACGCACCGCACCGCAGACGGCGGTCGCCCGGTTCTGGTCGCAGACCTCGCTCAACGGCTTCACCGGGGCGCTGCGCACCACCGTCGCGCCGGACGGCTCACACGCCGCGACCCGGCGCCCGCTCGCGCAGCGGATCGCGCTCATCGCCCTGTTCCACGCCGCGACGATCGACGCGCAGATCACTACCTACCGGGCGAAGTACCGATACCTGTTCTGGCGGCCGGTCACCGCGATCCGCACCGGCGCCGTCGCACCGGATCCGTCGTGGACGCCGCTGATCGGCACGCCCGCCCACCCGGAGTATCCCTCGGGGCACACCACCTACGCGGGCGCGGCGCAGGCGGTGCTGGAGACCCTCGCCGGGCCGCCGCGGGTCCCGTTCTCGCTGACCAGCGCGGTGGCGACCGACGTGACCCTGCGGTACTCGCAGTGGTCGCAACTGACCCGCGACAACATCGACGCACGCGTCTGGGAAGGCGTGCACTTCCGCCACACGGACGAGGTGGGAGCGGCCGTCGGGCGGCGGGTGGCCCTGGCCGCGCTCGCCCACCGCGCCGGTCAGGGCAGCGGGTCGGTGGCCTGAAAGATGCGGTCCGCGAGGCGGTGGGTCTCCTCGTCGAAGAGTACGAGGCGGGCCACCTCCACCGTGGTCGGCTCGGCGCGCAGCCCGGTCAATGCCTGCACGACCGCGTCATCCTTGGGCCGGAGGACGGAACCATTCTCGGCCATCGCGCCGTCGTGGTAGACAGGGCGGCGTGTTCTCGGCTCAAGGTCCGACGTTCGGCGAGCTCTGCGTTCAGGCCCTCTCCTCGGTCGAGCGCGGCTACGACCTGCTGGCGCCCAAGTTCGACCACACCCCGTTCCGCACCCCGCGCGGCATCCTCGACGCGACGGCCGAGGCGCTCGCCGGGCTCGGGCCGTTCACGGACGGGCTCGACGTCTGCTGCGGGACCGGCGCGGGGATGCACACGCTCCGGCCGGTGTGCGACGGGCGGATCACCGGGGTCGACTTCAGCGCCGGGATGCTTGCGCGGGCGCAGGATGCCCATCCGGATGCGACGTGGGTACGGGCCGACGCGCGGGCCCTGCCGTTCGTCGAGGGGTTCGACCTGGCGGTCAGCTTCGGGGCGTTCGGGCATTTCCTGCCCCGCGAGCGGCCGGCCGTCCTCGCGGGGATCCACCGCGCGCTGCGGCCGGGCGGGCTGTTCGCCCTCGCGGTCGGGGCGCCGGCGCCGCTGACGTCGCCCGCGTACTGGGTCGAGGTCGGGTTCGATCTGGTCATGCGGGTGCGCAACGCGGTGTGGCGCCCACCGTTCGTCATGTATTACCGGACCACTCCGCTGCGGGCGCTCCGCGACGACCTCGCGGCGGCCGGCTTCGAGGTGCGGGTCGAGCCGCTGAGCACGCTGGGCGCGGGCCGCGACGGCACCCCGCGCTGCGGCCTGGTGCTGGCCCGCAAGGCGGGCGCCCGGTAAGCCGACAAATCGGGCGTCAGCCGATTGGGGGGCCGAAACGCGGCTGGGTAGGTTCGGGGCATGCCTGAAGAGCATCTCTGGAATGTCATCACGGCCGGGAACCTGGGGACCGTGGCGACGATCAAGAAGGACGGGCGGCCGCAGCTGTCGGACGTCAGCTATCACGCGGCCGGGCGGCTCGTTCGCTTCTCCACCCGCACGGCCCTGGCGAAGGTGCACAACCTGCGCCGCGACCCCCGGGTGAGCATGAAGGTCACCGCCCCGGCCGGGTACGGCTACGCGGTCGTGGAGGGCACCGCCGACCTCAGCCCGGTCGCCGGGGCACGGGACGACGCGACGGTCGAGGAGCTGATCGAGATCTACCGGTCGATCCGCGGCGCGGAGCACCCCGATTGGGACGACTTCCGGCGGGCCATGGTCGCCGACGGCCGGCTCGTCGTCCGGATCCGGGTCGAGCGCGTCTACGGCTGGCTGGGCTGACCTCGCACCCGTTTTGCACCCGACGGCACAGACTCCGCTCAGGGAAACCCTCAAGGCCGCCGCTGTGAGCCCGATCTCCGGTAGGTCCAGCCCATCCCGGGGCTGACCGCACGGAGCCGGAGAGTTGATGGCAGGCAGGGTCGCACGGAGCCGCTGGGCGCGGCTGTGCCTCGTGGTGGCTGCCGTCTTCGCCGCATACGCTGCGGTGCTCAGCAGCGGGCTCGGCGGCCCGCGTGCCGCCCAGACGATCTCCAACTTCGGCCAGTGCTTCGCCTCGATCGCCGCGGCCGTCGCCTGCCTGCTGCGCGGCCGCCGGTTCGCCGGGCGGCAGCGCTGGGGTTGGGCGTTCATCGGGCTGGGCGTGCTCAGCTGGGGGCTCGGCCAGTGCGCCTGGGTCTACCTCGAGATGTTCCGCGGCCAGGAGACGCCGTTCCCGTCGGTCGCCGACATCGGCTACCTCGGCATGGTGCTGTTCACGCCGATCGGCCTGCTGGTCCTGCCGAACAGCGCGCAGGCACTCGTCAACCGGATGCGCAGCGCGCTGGACGGGCTGATGATCGCCGCGTCGCTGATGCTGATCGCCTGGGTTCTCGTGCTCTCGCCGCTGCTGCACTCCGGGCAGGGCTCGGCGACCGCGCTCTACGTGAGCCTCGCCTATCCGCTCGGCGACGTGGTCATCGTGACCATCGTGATCTACATGCTCGCCCAGCAGCGGCGCGACGGTCACACCTTCGGCCACCTCGCGCTGGTCGGCGGCGGCATCGTCGGGTTCGCCGTCTCCGACATCTGCTACGCGTACCAGAACCTGGTCGGCTCGTACTTTTCCGGTGGGATCATCGACATCGGCTGGTTCGCCGGCTTCTCGCTGATCCTGCTGGCCGCCACCAAACCGGTCTCCGTCCGCGACCACGAGTCCGGGCCGGCCGAGGGCAGCCGGCCGATCGGCGTGCTGCTCCCCTACGTGGCCGTGCTCGCCGCGCTGGTGACCAACGTCTTCTGGTACGCCGACACCGGCTACAGCAACCTGTTCATCGCGTACACCCGATCGGCTTTGATCTTGCTGATCGTCGCGCGCCAGCTGCTCACGCTGCGCGAGAACCGGCACCTCACGCGCACCCTCGAGGCACGCGTCGCCGACCGCACCGCCGAGCTGTTCGCCAGCGAGCAGCGCTTCCACGCGCTCGTCCAGCACAGCTCGGACGTGGTCACCGTGGTCTCCCCCGAGGCCGACGTGCTCTACCAGAGCGAGTCGCTGCAGCGCGTCTTCGGCTACCCGGCGCACGTGCTCACCGGTAGCCGGCTCACCAAGCTGCTCGACGCCGAGTCGGGCGTCCGCCTGGCCCAGGCACTGCGCCAGGTCGCCGGCCGGCCGTACGCGACGACCGTGCTCGAGCTGTCCGTGCAGCACCAGGACGGGCGGATCCGCCAGGCCGAGATGACCATCACGAACCTGCTCACCGACCCCAGCGTGGCCGGGCTGGTGCTGAACACCCGCGACATCAGCGAGCGCAAGGAGCTGCAGGACCAGCTCGTGCACGAGGCGTACCACGACGCGCTCACCCAGCTCGCCAACCGGGCGCTGTTCCGCGAGCGGGTCGCCGAGGCGCTGCGCAAGCGCGGCCCGGGCGACGACGTCACCGTGCTCTTCCTGGACCTCGACGGGTTCAAGGAGGTCAACGACAGCCTCGGCCACCTGGCCGGCGACCAGCTGCTCGTGCAGGTCGCCGACCGGCTGCGACTCTCGGTACGCGAGGGCGACGTGGTGGCCCGCTTCGGCGGCGACGAGTTCGCCGTGCTGATCGAGGCGGCCCAGGCGCAGTTCTCGCCGGACGGCATCGCCGGCGACGCCGAGCAGGTGGCCCGCCGGATCGTCGAGGTGCTCGAGCAGCCGTTCAGCAGCAGCACCCGGGACATCCACGTGCAGGCCAGCATCGGCCTCGCGTCGGCGAGCAGGCTGGGCGAGCCCGAGGGCGACGGCGCCGAGCAGCTGATGCGCAACGCCGACCTGGCCATGTACAAGGCGAAGTCGGCCGGCGGCGGCCACTTCGCCGCGTACCACCCGGACATGCTGGCCGGGCTCGTCGCCCGGCTCGAGCTGGAGGCGGACCTGCGGGTCGCCCTCGAACGTGGCCAGCTGCACCTGCACTACCAGCCCACGGTCGACCTGGCGACCAGCGAGGTGATCGGCTTCGAGGCGCTCGCCCGCTGGCAGCACCCCCAGCGCGGGATGATCCCGCCGGCCGAGTTCATCCCGATCGCCGAGGCGACCGGCCTGATCGTCCCGCTGGGCCGGTGGGTACTGCGCGAGGCGTGCCGGCAGGCCGTCGAGTGGTCCCGCGAGTCGGAGCGGCCGGTGAAGATGTCGGTCAACGTCTCGGTTCGCCAGTTCGACCGGGCCGACCTCGTCGAGGTGGTCGCCGGGATCCTCGCCGAGACCGGCATGCCGGCCGACCAGCTCTGCCTCGAGATGACCGAGAGCGTGCTGATGACCGACACCGACGACAACCTCGAGCAGTTGCTGCGACTCAAGGCCCTCGGCGTGACGCTGGCGATCGACGACTTCGGCACCGGCTACTCGTCGCTGGCCTACCTGCGCCGGTTCCCGGTGGACACCCTGAAGATCGACCGCTCATTCGTGGAGCGGCTCGGCGCGCTCACCGACGACACCGCGCTCGCCGACACGATCGTCCAGCTCGGCAAGAGCCTCGGCATGGCGACCGTGGCCGAAGGCATCGAGGAGTTCGGCCAACTGACCGCGCTGCGCGAGATGGGCTGCCACTTCGCGCAGGGCTACTACTTCTCCCGCCCGGTCCCCGCCGAGGAGGCGGGCCGCCTGTTCCTCGACGCCATCGACGCCGCACGCCTCACCGAAGGAGCTTCATGAGCACGGGCACCATCGCATCCAGCACGGCGTGGCCGGACTCCCTCACGCCGGACCTGCTGCGGCTGGTGGACATGCCGACGCCGTACCTGGTCACCGACCTGGACACGGTCGCCGCCCGGTACCGCGCCTTCACGGCGGCGATGCCGTGGGCCACCGCGTTCTACGCGATGAAGTGCAACCCGGCGCCGGAGATCCTGCGGACCCTCGCGGCGGAGGGCTCGAGCTTCGAGGTCGCCTCGCTCGGCGAGCTGCGGGCGCTGCAGGCGCTCGGCGTCGACCCGGCGACCGTGCTCTACAGCAACCCGATCAAGCCGCCGGCCCACATCGCGAAGGCGGCCGGTACGGGTCTGTGGCGGTTCGCCTTCGACTCACCCGGCGAGCTTGCCAAGATCTCCATGCGGGCGCCCGGTGCGGCCGTCTACGTGCGCCTGCTGGTGGACGACAGCACCAGCGTGTTCCCGCTCGCCGGCAAATTCGGCGCCGACGTCGAGGACGCGTACGACCTGATGCTGCTGGCCCGCCGGCTCGGGCTGCGGCCGTACGGGGTTGCCTTCCACGTGGGCTCGCAGTGCGAGAGCACCGGGGCGTGGCGCTCGGCGGTCCGCACCGCGGGCGAGCTGATGGCGCGGCTGCGGCCGGAGGGCATCGAGCTGGAGATGCTCAACCTCGGCGGCGGGTTCCCGGCCCGCTACCTGGCGGCCGAGCCGTCGATCGAACAGATCGGCGAGGTGATCGGGAGCGAGCTCGACGTGCTGCCGTACCGGCCGGGGCTGATCGCGGCCGGGACCGGGCGGCACCTCGTGGCCGAGTCGTCGGTGCTCGCGGCGACGGTCATCGGACGCGAGACGCGCGGCGCCGAGAACTGGCTGTACCTCGAGGTCGGCGCCCACCACGGCCTGGCCGAATCGGGGCAGGCGCCGGGCGGCTGGGACTACCCGACGCTGACCTCGCTCGAGGACCACGCCGAGGTTCCCCGGCTGCCGTTCATCCTTTCCGGTCCGACGTGCGACAGCTCCGACACCTTCGCGTACGGGGTCGAGCTGCCCGCGACGGTGACGGTCGGGGACGTGCTCTACTTCGGGTCGGCCGGTGCCTACACCCTCCCGTACGCGACGTCGTTCAACGGGTTCCCGCCGCCCACGCCGATCTTCGTCGGCACCGTTCCGCCGGCTCGCCATTAATCCTGGCACGAGGACCTCGCGCGGCATCGTCCATTCCTCCGCTGCTGTGCGCGGCCTGCCGGGCCGATGACCCGCTAAAGGCGGCGTGCACCGGCCCTCCACACCAGGCGGACGCGCTCGGCCAGATCGCCGGCGGTCCACCCGTCGGCGTGGTGGCCCAGCGCCGCTCGCTCGGCGCCGGGCTCTCGGTGGCCGGGCTGGTCCTGGTGCCGGCCGTGGCCCTCTTCGCCCTGGCCGCGCGCCGGTCAGAGCCGGTGCGGGCCGACGTGGTCATCGAACCACTCGCGTAGCGGGCGGCTCGTCCGCAGGAACTCGACGAGCCGGGTCTGCGCCTTCGCGGTGCCGAGCCAGGCCGCGGGCTCCCACTCCTGCCAGGTGGTGAGTCCCTTGTGGCGCAGGAGGTCGACCCGCGGATGATCCTTCGGATAGCCCCGGGGTGCGGTCTTCAGACTGCCGTGCCCGTGTACGCCGATGCCGGCCCGCTCGATCGTGGCGATCAGGTCGGTGAGCTGTTTGCCGGTGCGGTCCGCGGCGACCGCCTTGCGGTAGCGGTCCAGCTGGTCGGACTCCATCTGGTACATGCCGCAGCCGGCCGCCAGCCCGTCCGCCGACAGCTGGAGATAGCCGCCGGCCTCGAGCCAGGCGCCCAGGTGCGTCTTGTAGGGCGACTTGTCATTGCTGAACCGCACGTCACGGTACGGCCGGAAGATCTTCCCCGGCCCGAACTCGGGCTCCAGCGCCGCGAGCAGCTCCCGCATCGGCTCGCGCACCTGCTCCTCGTAGAAGCTCTGATGCGCGGTCCAGTACGTCTTCGAGTTGTCGGCGGCGAGCCCCTCGTAGAACTCGAGCGCTTCGCTCTGCCAGCCACGGAAAGTCACTCCGCCACCGTAACGCCAGCGGCGGCGGACGCTCCGTTGCGCCCGCCGCCGCTTCTACCCTCATCCCCAGGTCGAGGTGGCCCAGTCCACGCCCGCGGTGTACCGGGCGCCGCTCCAGTCGGTGGTCGACCAGCGCGCGCTCGACCAGCGCCGGATGCTCCAGCTCGGGTCGGACCAGGTCGGCGTGCCGCCCCACGGGCCGCCGGCCCAGGCGGCCGCGCCCCACGTCTTCGAGGCCCACGACGCGCCGGTCCAACCGGTGCCCGCGATCGTCGAGCCCATCCAGGTCCCGCGGACCCAGGAGCGTTTCTGAGCCGCGAAGGCCGCCCAGTTCGCGCTGCGGAACGGGCCCCAGACGCTGTTCTCGCCGCTGAGCGGGATGTTGTTGCTGAGCACCCGGCTGTCGCCGCGAGCGTCGTCGAGCTTGCCGTTGCCGGTCGAGGCCCGGAACTTCTGGGTGCTGCTCGGGTCCGCGATCAGGCCCAGCGCCTTGCCGACGTTGAGCTCGGTGGTCCTGCTCCCGGTCAGGCTCGTGCCTCGCTTGAGCAGGTTCTTCACCTGGTCCGGGGTGAGCCACGGCCGGGCCTGCAGCAGCAGAGCAACCGCGGCCGAGGTGATCGCGGTGGCCTGCGAGGTGCCGCTCCCACGGAAGAGAGTGTCGCCGACGCGGGCCGCCGGGTAGTCGACGTCGATGCTCGATCCTGGGTCACGCAGCGAGATGATCGACTCGCCGGGCGCGAGCACGTCGACCGGCCGGGCGGCCGAGCCGCTGCTGCTGAACTCGGCGACCTCATCGTCGGCCGTGCTCACCGTGCCGTTGGTGTCGGCGGCGCCGACCGAGAGAACGAACGGGTCGGTGGCCGGGTCGTCCAGCGTCCCGGCCGCGGCGCCGTCGTTGCCGGCCGCCGCGACGACCACGATCCCGGCCTTCCACGCCTGTTCGACCGCGAACTGCAGCGGGTCGGTCGTGGAGGACGGGTTGCCGCCGGAGCCGTACGAGAGGTTGATGACCCGGATCGGGTTGGCGGGGTCGGCGTCCTTGTTGGCGACGACCCAGTCGATCGCGGCGATCACCTGGGAGACGTCGACCGCACCGTTCGCCGTGCCCAGCTTGACCGAGGTCAGCTTGGCCCCGGGCGCGAGGCCCTTGCTGCCGCTCGCCGTGTCGTTGCCGACGATGATGCCGGCCATGTGGGTGCCGTGCCCGTACGAGTCGAGGTAGCGCAGGCCGTCCGCCTGCGACTCGAAGGACAGGTCGGGCCCGTTGACGATCTGCTTGGCCGGCAGCCCGCTCACCGGCACCACGCCGGTGTCCAGCAGCGCCACGCCGACGCCCGCTCCGGTCAGCAAGGACGCGACGCCGGTGTCCGCCCCGATGATCGACCGGACGTCCTTGAGCGAGGTGGGCCCCGTCGTGCCGGTCGCCGAGTTCTGCCAGCCGCCCGGCCGGTTGCTGCCGGAAGCCGCGGCCGGCGCCGCGGTCACGACCGTCCCGACCCCTGCCAGGCTCAGCGGCAGCACCGCCGCTATCGCTGCCCTCATCATCGTTCTGGTCAGCACCACGCCGCATCCCTCCGTAGCTTCTCGGTTGCGATCGCGTTGACCGTCGGCTGCGTCCCGCCGCACTTGAGCCGAATCGATGTGATCAAGCTCACTCGGCATCGGCCCGCAACTCGTCGCCTTCCGGCCGATAGCTCGGGGGTGACCGCTCTCGCCCAGGCTGACCTCGCGACCGACGTCGACGAGCTGGAGAACCATGCCGGCTACGACGTCGAGGCCATCCTGGCCCGGGCGACGGCGGTCGCGGAGGCGGCGGAGCGAGCCGGCGAGGTGGTGCTCGCCCATCGGGCCCGCCTGGTGCAGGCCGACATGCGCCAGCGGGCCGGCGACGTGGACGCCGCGGCCACCGTCTTTCTCGCCGTCCACGACTGGGCCGGACGGCACGGCTGCCGGCCGCTTCTCGCCCGCACCCACTACCACCTGGCGCTGACCCATCACTACCTGGGCGACCAGGCCGCGAGCCTGGAGCACATGCTGTCCGCCGTCGAGCTGCTGGACGACGATGCCTTGCCCGGCCTCCGCATCCTGTGCCTGCTGCGGCTGTCCAACGCGCTTGCCGAGACGGGGTCCCCGGACGCGGCGCGGCAGCGCAACCTCCAGGCCGAACGGATCGCCGTGGAGCACGGCGACGAGGCGCGGCGGATGATTGTGCTCAACAACCTGGCCTACCAGGAGTTTGAACTCGGCGACATCGAGGTCGCCTGGGCCGTGGTCGAGCGGATGCACGAATCGGCCGCGGCGCTCGGCCGGGACTTCCTGATCGCCGAGCGGGACACCATCGCGAACGTGCAGATCGCCCTGGGCCGGTACGCCGACGCGGAGCGAACCCTTCGCGACGTGTACGACGGGCCGCCCTGGTTCGAGGTGCACGACGCGGCCTACGCGGCGCTCACCCTGGCGCGGGCGCAACGGCATCTCGGCGCGCTCGACCGGGCCCGCGACAGCCTCGACCGATGCCGCCGGCTCTGCGACGAGAACGAGCTGGCCGCCGTACGCGTGCTGGTGCTGGCCGAGCAGGCGGAGCTGTTCGCGGCGACCGGCGACTTCCAGGACGCCTTCGAGCACTACAAACAGTTCCATATCGCGAGCGAGGAGCAGCGCAACTCGCAGCAGGAGGCCCGGGCCCGCACCCGGCAGGCGATGCTGGAGACGGCCGAGGCCCGCCGCGACGCCGAGCGCTACCGCGAGCAGGCCCGCCGCGACCCGCTCACCGGCCTTTACAACCGGCGCTACGTCAACGAGCGGCTGCCGCAGGCGATCGCCGAGGCGGAGGCGGCCGGCCGCCGGCTCACCGTGGCGCTGCTCGACCTCGACCACTTCAAGCGGATCAACGACACCGTGTCGCACGACGCCGGGGACAAGGTGCTGGTCGCGGTGGCCAGGCTGCTCGCGACCGCGCCGGAATGCTGGGTGGCCCGCCTGGGTGGCGAGGAGTTCCTCATGGTGCTGCCGGCCGTCGGAGCCGCCGCCCGGCTCGAGGCGATCCGGCAACGGATCAAGGCGCACGCCTGGTCATCGATCACCGGCGAGCTGCCGGTCACGGTCAGCATCGGGGCGGCGAGCACCGTGCCCGGCGACGGCAGCGATCAGAGCGACCTGCTGGCCGAGGCGGATCGGCGGCTGTATCAGGCCAAGAACGCCGGCCGCGATCGCGTGGTCTACGCCTGACATCGCGCCGTATCGGCGGCGTGACCATCCGTGGCTTGTACGCTGACGCCAAGTCGGACGGGGTGGTGGTCATGACGTCACAGGTCGTCACGTACGCGGTGGACGATGTCGCGGTCTCGTTCGAGATCGAGCCGGTCGACGGGTTCACCCCCGCCACCTCCGCCGACGAGGTGATCGGCCGAGTGCGCGTCGCGATGGAGCCGGCCGTGGCGGCCGCCCGCGCGGTGCTCGACCAGGTGAAGGAGATGGCACCGGACCGGGTCGAGGTGAAGTTCGGCGTCAAGGTCACCGGCACGATGACCTGGCTGGTCGCGAAGGCGGCGACCGAGGGCAACTTCGAGGTGACCCTGGCCTGGGACCCGACGGGCGCGGCAGCCGGCCCGTCGGTCAGGCCGATTCCCGAACGATGAGGGTCGGCTGGAAGGTCACCGAGCGCGGCAACCGCCCCGGACTGGCGATGTGAGCCAGCAGCACCTCGGCCATCTCCGCCGCCATCTCCTCGACCGGCTGGCGAACCGTGGTCAGCAACGGCCGGCAGTCCAGCGCCGCGGTGCTGTCGTCGAACCCCACCACCGCGATGTCGTCCGGCACCCGGCGCCCGAGATCCTGCACCGCCCGCAACGCGCCCTCGGCCATCAGGTCGTTGGCGACGAACAGGCCGTCGATGTCGGGATGGTCCCCAAGCAGCGAGCGGGCCGCCGACTCCCCGCCCGAGCGGGTGAAGTCGCCCTCGACCGACGGCACCGAGGCGAACCCGCGGGCGGCCAGGTAGTCGCGGTAGCCGGACAGGCGGTCGAGCCCCGACGGAATGTCCAGCGGACCGCTGATGGTCGCCAGCCGGCGGCAGCCGCGGGCCAGCAGGTGATCGGCCGCGAGCCGGGCGCCCAGCCGCTGGTCGACGTCGACGAAGCTGACCGCGATCGGGGAGGTCGGGCGGGCCGAGACCACGGCCGGAATGCCCAGGTCGTGCACCTGCCGGGGCAACGTGTCCTGTTCGTGGCTGCTGATCAGCAGCACCCCGTCGACGTGCCCCTGCCGCAGATAGCGGATCACCTGATGATGGTCGGTCGAGTCGGTAGGGATGACGACCAGGTGGATGTCGTGCGGGCGTAGGGCGCTGGTCGCGCCGGCGGTGATGCGGCCGAAGTAGGGGTCGGTGAAGATGCGGTTCAGGAACGAGTTGTTGTCGGGGCGGTCCGGCTCGCTGATGACCAGGGCCACCGAGTTCGACCGGCGGGTGACCAGGCTGCGCGCGGCGACGTTCGGGACGTAGCCGGTCTCGGCGATCGCCCGCTGGACCATTTCGCGGATCTTCGCGTCCACGCTGGGGGCGCCGTTGATCACGCGGGACACGGTGGCCCGGGAGACGCCGGCCGCCTCGGCCACCTGGTCCATCGTCGGGTGCTGACCACCGCGCGCGGTCCGGGAATTCATGCGGTCTGTTATAGCACCGGGCCGGGAGCCGCGGAGAGCGCTCTCATGGGGTGCGGCGGGGGTGCCGCCGCCGGCGGCGGCACCCTTGCCTCTCACTGGTAGACGCGAACGTAGTCGACCAGCATCTGCGACGGGAACGGCGTGGTGGCGTCGACCGCGCCCGGCCAGTCACCGCCGACCGCCAGGTTGAGAATGATGTAGAACGGGTGGTCGTAGATCCACGCGCCCCTGGTGTTCTCCACGGTGTCCTTGTTCGCGTTGAAGACCAGCGTGCCATCCAGGAAGAACCGGATGCCCTTGCTGTCCCATTCGGCAGCATAAGTGTGGAAATCAGCGGACAGATCGGCGTTCCCGGCGGCCTTGTACGACTGGCCGTACCCGCCGCCGCCGTTGTACATCGGCGCGTGCAGCGTCGAGTAGCAGGTGAACGTGTCCTTGCCGAGGATCTCCATGATGTCGACCTCGCCGTTGTACGGCCACGGCCGCCCGGTGAGGAAGTCGGCGCCCATCATCCAGAACGCCGGCCAGAAACCCTGGCCCTTCGGCACCTTGATGCGGGCCTCGACCCGGCCGTACTGGAAGGTGAACTTGCCGCCCGTGTTCATCCGGTGTGACGTGTAGTCGCGGCCGCCCACGGTCTCCTTACGGGCGGTCATCACCAGATGTCCCTGTCCGTCCATCGCGGCGTTGTTGCCGTTGGTGTAGTACTCCTGCTCGCCGTTCTGTCCCGTACCCGGGTCGATCGTCCACTTCGAGGTGTCCACGCCGGATCCGGACCCGCCGTTGAACTCGTCGTCGAAGACCAGCCGGGTGGCCGGGAACGTCGGGTCGGCCGGCTTGGCCGGCGGAGCCTGCGGGTTGCCGCCGGTTCCGTAGACGCTGAACTCCCACAGCGAGTAGCCGTACGGCCCGCCCCGAGCCGTGCCGTACATCCGCACGTAGCGCCCCGATCCGGTGGCGTTGATGACATCCTTGAGGCCGTCACCGGTGGTGGTCGAGTAGATCGTCGTCCAGTTCGCCGCGTCGCCGGAGACCTGGATCTGGTACGCCTTGCCGTAGGCCGGATCCCATTGCAGGACGACCTGGCTGACCTGGGCGGTGGCGCCGAGGTCGACGTAGATCCAGCCCGGGTCGACCCAGCCGGTCGTCGGGTTGGTGGCCCAGCGGCTCGCCGGGTCGTTGTCGAAGGCCTTGTCCGCGGTGCACGGCTGGCACTGCGCGTCGTTCTGCTCCGTGGAGGCCCTCGCCGGCTTGTTGTAGGAGAGCAGTTTCGCCCCGCCGGACGAGGTGGGCGGGGTCGTGGGCGGGGTCGTGGGCGGGGTGGTGGTCGTGCCGCCTGAGTAGACCTGGAACTCCCAGAAGGAGTACCCGTAGTTCGAAAGCGCCCGAGTGGTCAGGTTGATCCGGACGTACCGGGCGTTACCGCTCGCCGTGATGCTCTGCTGGCCACCGGTTCCGGTAGTCGTCGCGTACGCCTGAGAGTAGTTGGCGCCGTCGGTCGAGAACTGAATGGTGAAGGCGGTCGCATACGCGGCCTCCCAGTTGATCGCGATCCGGCTCACCGACGTGGTGGCGCCGAGGTCGACCTGCCACCACTGCGCGGCCGACCACGAGCTGGCCCACCGGGTGCCGTTGTTGCCGTCCACCGCCTCCGACGGCAGGTAGGCGCCGGCCACCTCGGTCGACGACGCGGTGGCCGTCTTGCCCTGCGAGACGATCACCTCGGCCGCTTCCGCCGTGGGGGAATTGGCGATCAGGAAGGTCGCCAACAGGCCGGCCAATCCGGCGGTGAAGGCGAGGAATCGAGCAGGTGACGGCCGTCTGCGGCGCGTCGCGAGCCCGTCCAGGGGGGATGTCATGGACGACTCCTATGGGGAATGACCATTGGGGATGAGCGGCGTCCCGTCGGGGAACGGGCTGTGAAAGCGCTCTTATGACGACACTCTGAACTGCCCTGATTGCGGCTGTCAATGCCTGGTAGCAGCGCGGGAAGCGCTTTCTGCGACTCGGTGCAGCTCAGCGTTTGGTTCCGGAACTTCCCGAGAACGTACGGTGGGGCACGAGTCCCCGATGAGCCCCGCGAGCTGAGCGGGGAGTCCGGGCCGTAGCGCGACCGCCGGGCTGAAGTGGGTGGCACAGCCCCCGGCCGTGGCGGGTGGGGCTTAGTCTCGGGCGGTGACCGTTCTGGAGTGGCTGCTCGAGTCGGACCCGGCCATTCGGTGGCAGGTGCTGCGCGATCTCGCGGGCGCGACCGACGAGGTGGTGGCGACCGAGCGCGCGCGGGTCGCCGGCGAGGGCTGGGGCGCCCGGCTCCTCGACCGGCAGGATCCGGACGGCCAGTGGGACGGCGGCTCGCTCTTCCCGGCGGGCAGCAGTGGCCCCGGCCCCGACGGCCAGCCCTGGACCGCCACCGAACCGACCCTGATGCTGCTTTACCTGTTCGGGGCCGATCCGGCCGACGAACGCGTCCGGGCTGCCGTGGCACGGGCCGCCGAGGGCAGCCGGTGGGACTACAACGGCGAGCCGCTCTTTTACGGCGAGGGCGAGCCGTGCATCAACGGCCGCACCGTGAGCTTGGGTGTCTATTTCGGACATGACGTGCGCGGGATCGTCGAGCGTCTCCTGACCGGGCAGCTGGCGGACGGCGGGTGGAACTGCGAGGCCGAGTTCGGCTCGACCCGCTCGTCGTTCGACTCGACGATCAACGTCCTGGAGGGGCTGCTGGCGTACGAGCGAGCGAACGGCAACCCGGCCGAGGTGACGAAGGCGCGGCGGCGCGGCGAGGAGTACCTGCTCGAACGGAACCTCTTCCGGCGCCGGAGCACCGGTGCGCCCGCCCGCGACGACTACCTGCGGCTCTCGTTCCCGCCGCGCTGGCACTACGACGTGCTGCGCGGGCTGGAGCATTTCCGCGCGGCCGGCGACCCGCCCGACCCGCGGGTGACCGAGGCCGTCGAGGTGGTCCGCTCGAAGCGGCAGCCCGACGGCGCCTGGCCGCTGGAGAACACGCACCGCGGCAAGGTGCACTTCGCGCTGGAGGACGGCGACGGCCGGCCCAGCCGGTGGAACACGCTGCGCGCCCTGCGGGTCCTCACCTGGCACGACGCCAACGGCCGGAGCCGGGTCGGCGCCTAATCGGGCAGGATCGGGACGGACGGGTTGAGGTCGCGGCCGAGGGTCGCGGCCCGGGTCAGCAGCTTGGCGCCGAACCGGTCGCGAACCGCGTCCATCGCCACATCCAGGCTGTCGTCGGCCAGCTCGTCGAAGAGCGACGGCTGCACGTTGCCGTCGCTGTCCAGGTTGCTGACCGCGACGCCGACCAGCGTCAGTCCGCGAGTCTCGATCAGCGGGCGGGCCTCCTCCAGCAGGGCGCGCGCCGTCTCGAGGATGGCCCGGGTCTGCATGGTGGCCTTGAGCATGCTGCGGGAGCGGGTGGCCCGCCCGAAGTCGTCGAAGCGCAGCCGCAGGGTCACCGTCCGGCCCGCCCGGCGGGCACCACGCATGCGGCGGGTCACCCGGTCGACCAGGGCGGCGAGGGTGGCATCGATCTCGGCGAACGGGCGGGGTCGCCGCCCGAGGGCGCACTGCGAGCCGATCGAGCCGCGGCGGTGGCCGACCCGTACCCGTCTGGGGTCGCGGTTGTGCGCGAGCGCGTGCAGATGCCGGCCGTGGTGCGCGCCGAGCAGGGCGACCAGCGCCGCCTCGCCGACCCGGGCCACATGGCCGACCGTGGTGATCTGGTGTTTGCGGAGCTTGCCCGAGGTGACCGGCCCGACGCCCCAGAGCCGCTCGATCGGCAGCGGGTGCAGGAACTCCAGCTCCTTGCCAGGCGGCACCTCGAGCAGGCCGTCCGGCTTGCCGACGCCGCTGGCGACCTTCGCCAGGAACTTCGTGCCGGCGATACCGACCGTGATCGGCAGACCGACCTTCTCCCGGACGTCGGAGCGCAGGCGGGCCGCGATCTCCCGGGCCGGCCCCCGAATCTTGTACAGCCCCGACACGTCCAGAAACGCCTCGTCGATCGAGATCCCCTCGACGACCGGGGTGGTATCCCGGAAGATCTCGAAGACCGCCTTGCTGGCCGCGGCATACGCCTGCATGCGCGGCGGCACCACGACCGCGCGCGGGCACAGCGCCCGAGCCTGGGTCAGCCCCATCGGCGTGCTGACCCCACACGCCTTGGCCTCATAGCTGGCGGCGAGCACAACGCCCATGCCGACCAGCACCGGACGCCCACGCAGCGCAGGATCGTCACGCTGCTCGACGGACGCATAGAACGCGTCCAGATCGGCGTGCAGGATGGCCACGCCGAGCATCTTAGAACATAT
>NZ_JAOSZE010000149.1 GCF_025630775.1 Actinoplanes sp. KI2 | reverse complement strand
CCGGCGGGCGGCGATCAGGCCGGCCGCGCCGCCGGCGACCGCGCCGGCCACGAGCGCGGCGACCGCGCCGGCCGGGACCGTTCGGTCGTGGACGAGAACGATCGCGGTGGTCAGGATCGCCGCCGCCATGCCGGCCGCGGAGATGCGGTTGCCCTGCCGGGCGGTGGCCGGGGCGTTCATCTGGTGCAGGCCGATCACGAAGCACACCGCGCAGGCGAGGTAGACCAGGTGAACGATGGTGTCGAAGCCGCTCATGACCGGCTCCGGAACATTGCCAGCATCCGGTCGGTGACCACGTACCCGCCGGCCACGTTCATCGCCGCGCAGAACGCGGCGACCGCGAGCAGCGCATAGCCGCCGATCCCGTGCACCGAGGCGGCCAGGAGCATGACGCCGACGATGACCACGCCGTGGATCGCGTTCGCGCCGGACATCAGCGGGGTGTGCAGGGTGGCCGGCACCTTGCTGATCACCTCGAAGCCGACCAGCAGCGCCAGGGTGAACACGGTCAGGTCGGCCAGCAGCAGCGGACTCATGAG
>NZ_JAOSZE010000148.1 GCF_025630775.1 Actinoplanes sp. KI2 | reverse complement strand
CACCGCCAGCGCGAACGCAATGTCGGTAGCGGTCGGCACGGCCCAGCCCTTCGCCGCACCACCCCAGTTGATCAGCAGATAGCACACCGCGGGGACGATGACACCGCCGACGGCCGCGGCGACCGGCACCGCGGCCCGCCGCGGATCCCGCAGATCGCCCGCGACGAACTCCCGCTTGAGCTCGAGCCCCGCGACGAAGAAGAAGATCGCCAGCAGCCCGTCAGCAGCCCAGGACGCCAGGCTCAGATCAAGATGCAGAGCCGACGGCCCGACCGTGAATGCGGTCAGCGCGTGATACCGGCCCGACCACGGCGAATTCGCCCACAGCAACGCCGCAAGCGCGCCGCACAGCAGCAACACTCCACCGACGGTCTCCTTACGCAGAACATCGGCGACACGACGCACCTCGGCCCACGAACCGCGGCCAAGCAGGGACGGCGTCGAGCGCGAGGAATCAGGCACGGCGGCTCCATTCTCTGGTCGCTGAAACGACATTGCCGACCAGACTTCCCGGCGCACCTGCCGACAACCCTACCCGGC
>NZ_JAOSZE010000147.1 GCF_025630775.1 Actinoplanes sp. KI2 | reverse complement strand
CCCGGCCGGCCAGGTGCCCGGCAGGCCGGGCCGGCCCACGCCGTACTGCGCGAGCAGCAGGTCATACACGGTGGTGACCAGGTGGTCGCCGATGCGCCGCACGGGGACGCCGCGCCGCATCGTCGCCGCCTCACCGTGCGCGGTGTCGAATCTCGGCAGATCAACTAAAACGGATGCCTCATTGCCGCCTGCCGCGGAGAGCAGCGGCCGCACGTCTCCAAGATCGAGATTCCAGTTTCCGGGTTGGCCGTACCGGTGCCCGAGCGAGCCGTTGGGCACTACCGGCATCCCGCCCGAATCCAGCAGCACCGTTTTGAATGCGGCATTTTCCGCATCCTTGAGCGCGCCTGGCAACTGGGCCGCGGTGAGCATCTTGCCCGGCCGGTAGGAGTCACCGTCCTGGTCCAGCGTGACCAGGAACGGCAAATCCGTATATTTCGTAACGTAGTCGCGGAAGTATTGGCACTCGCGGTCGACGAAGAACTCCTTGAGCACGACGTGGCCCATCGCCATCGCCAGCGCCCCGTCGGTCCCCGGCGCCGGCGCCAGCCATTCATCC
>NZ_JAOSZE010000146.1 GCF_025630775.1 Actinoplanes sp. KI2 | reverse complement strand
CGACGAGTGGCTGGCGCCGGCGCCGGGGACGGACGGGGCGCTGGCGATGGCGATGGGGCACGTGGTGCTCAAGGAGTTCTTCGTCGATCGCGATGTCGAATACTTCCGCGATTACGTTACGAAATATACGGATTTGCCGTTCTTGGTCACGCTGGATCGCGACGGCGAATCGTATAAGCCGGGCAAAATGCTCACGGCCGCCCAGCTTCCCGGCGCGCTCAAAGACACCGAAAACGCCGCATTCAAGACGGTATTACTGGACAGCAACGGGATGCCGTGTGTTCCGAACGGCTCGCTGGGCCACCGGTACGGCGAGGTCAAAGGACAGTGGAACCTTGATCTTGGCGAGTTGAAGCCGCTGCTGTCGGCGGCGGGGACTGATGAGCCCGCCGTTCTGGTTGATTTGCCGAGATTCGACACCGCAAGCGGCGAGGCGGCCACCATGCGCCGCGGCATCCCGGTCCGGCGCATCGGCGACCACCTGGTCACCACCGTGTATGACCTGCTGCTCGCCCAGTACGGCGTGGGCCGGCCCGGCCTGCCGGGCACCTGGCCGACCGGC
>NZ_JAOSZE010000145.1 GCF_025630775.1 Actinoplanes sp. KI2 | reverse complement strand
GACCCGGTGCGCCTTCGAGGTCGCGGCCCACGACCAGGGCGCGCACGTGACGTTCCTCGACCCGGGCAGCACCCAGCTCGGCCACAAGGAGTCCATCGCGGACACCGCCCGGGTGCTCGGCCGCTTCTACGACGGGATCGAGTACCGCGGCTTCGGCCAGGAGAACGTGGAGGCGCTCGCCAAGTACTCCGGGGTGCCGGTCTGGAATGGGCTGTCCACCGAGTGGCACCCCACCCAGACGCTGTGCGACATCCTCACCATGCGCGAGCACACGGTGAAGCACGACAACGAGATCTCCTTCGCGTTCCTCGGCGACGCCGAGAACAACGTGGGCAACTCGCTGCTGATCGGCGGCGCCATGATGGGCATGGACGTGCGGATGATCGCCCCCGAGGGCCGGTGGAACCACGACGACGTGGTCAAGGAGGCCCGCCGGATCGCCGAGCAGACCGGCGCCCGGATCACCCAGACGGCGAACGTCGAACAGGGCGTGGCCGGGGTGGACTTCCTCTACACCGACGTCTGGCTGTCGATGGGCGAGCCCAAGGACCAGTGGGACGAGCGGATCGCGC
>NZ_JAOSZE010000144.1 GCF_025630775.1 Actinoplanes sp. KI2 | reverse complement strand
TACGCGGTGCGCCTTCGAGGTCGCGGCGCACGACCAGGGCGCGCACGTGACGTTCCTGGACCCGGGCAGCACCCAGCTCGGGCACAAGGAGTCCATCGCGGACACGGCCCGGGTGCTCGGCCGTTTCTACGACGGGCTGGAGTACCGCGGCTTCGGCCAGGAGAACGTGGAGGCGCTCGCGAAGTACTCCGGGGTGCCGGTCTGGAATGGGCTGTCCACCGAGTGGCATCCCACCCAGACGCTGTGCGACATCCTCACGATGCGCGAGCACACGGTGAAGCACGACAATGAGATCTCCTTCGCGTTCCTCGGCGACGCCGAGAACAACGTGGGCAACTCGCTGCTGATCGGCGGCGCGATGATGGGCATGGACGTGCGGATGGTCGCCCCGGAGGGCCGGTGGAACCACGACGACGTGGTGAAGGAGGCCCGCCGGATCGCCGAGCAGACCGGCGCCCGGATCACCCAGACGGCGAACGTCGAGGAGGGCGTGGCCGGGGTGGACTTCCTCTACACCGACGTCTGGCTGTCGATGGGCGAGCCCAAGGACCAGTGGGACGAGCGGATCGCGT
>NZ_JAOSZE010000143.1 GCF_025630775.1 Actinoplanes sp. KI2 | reverse complement strand
CACCTGGCCAACCGCTACTCCGGCCGGGGCGAGCCCACCGACGACCTGATCCAGACCGCCACCGTCGGCCTGATCAAAGCCGTCGACAAATTCGACCCCGACCGCGGCGTCGACTTCGCCGGCTACGCCATCCCCACCATCATCGGCGAGATCAAACGACACTTCCGCGACCGTACGTGGAGCGTCCGCGTCCCCCGCCGGCTGCAAGAACTACGCCTGGCCATCACCGAGGCCAACAGCACCCTCACCCACTCGCTGGGCCGCTCGCCCACCGTGGCCGACATCGCCGCGCACCTGTCGATCACCGAGGAAGACGTGCTCGAAGGCCTCGAAGGCGCCCGCGCCTACAACGCCACCTCACTGAGCACCCCGATCAGCGCCGACGGCACCACCGAGCTCGGCGACACCCTCGGCGACACCGACCACGAATACGAGCTCGCCGAGACCCGCGTCGCCCTCGGCCCCGCCCTGGCCACCCTCGACGAACGCGAGCAGAAGATCCTCACCCTGCGGTTCTACGGCAACCTGACCCAGTCGCAGATCGCCGAGCAGATCGGCATCTCCCAGATGCACGTCTCCCGGCTGCTCA
>NZ_JAOSZE010000142.1 GCF_025630775.1 Actinoplanes sp. KI2 | reverse complement strand
AGCAGCAGCAGCCCGCCGAGCAGCGCCACCACCGAGGGTTCCAGGCCCACCAGGGTGTGCAGCAGGAACGCGGCCAGGACTCCGGCCAGCACGCCCAAACTGATCACCAGCAGCCGCGGGTCGCGAATGGCGTCCCGTTCCCGCAACGCCATCACCCGGGCCGCGCGGTCGACGTCGTACCGAAACGCCTGCCGGAACATGATCCGGCACAGCACAAGCAGCACCACCAGCACCACGACGACCAACGGGGCGAGCACGGCCAGGAAGTCGTTGAAGCTCAGCCCGGACCGGCTCGCGATGATGATGTTGGGCGGATCCCCGACGAGGGTGGCGGTCCCGCCGATGTTGGAGGCGAACACCTCCGCGATCAGGAACGGCACCGGCGGGACGCCGAGCCGGTCACAGACCAGCAGCGTGACCGGCGCGACCAGCAGCACGGTGGTCACGTTGTCCAATGCCGCCGAGACGACACCGGTGACCACGACGAGGATCACCATGATCGGGAACGGGCGGCCGCGGGCCTTCTTGGCCGACCAGATCGCCACGTACTCGAACACCCCGGTGCGCCGCAGCACGCCGACGATGAGCATCATGCCCAGCAGCAGGAAGATGACGTTCCAGTCGACGCCGGCCTCTT
>NZ_JAOSZE010000141.1 GCF_025630775.1 Actinoplanes sp. KI2 | reverse complement strand
TTGTTGTCGAAGACGAGCATCACCTGGAACAACGGATGATGCGCCAACGACCGGACCGGAGCCAACTCCTCCACCAACCGCTCGAACGGCACATCCTGATGCCCGAACGCCGCCAGATCCGCAGCCACCACCCGCGACACCAACTCACGGAAACTCGGATCCCCCGACACATCCGTGCGCAACACCACCGTGTTCACAAAGAACCCGACCAACTCCTCCAACGCCCGATCCGAACGCCCCGCAACCACCGTCCCCAACACCACATCCGAACCCGCACCAACCCGCGACAACAACACCGCCAACGCCGCCTGCACCACCATGAACGGCGTCGCACCCCACTCCCGCGCCAACCGCACCACCGCCGCATGCACCGACGCACCCACCGACACATCCACCGCGCCACCCCGATAACTGGGCACCGCCGGCCGCGGCCGATCCCACGGCAACGACATCAGCTCCGGAACACCCGCCAACGCCGCACGCCAAAACCCCACCTGCGACCCGAAAACACTCCCCGGATCATCCTCACGACCCAACACCCGCGCCTGCCACAACGCGTAATCCGCATACTGCACCGGCAACGAACCCCACCCCGGCCCCACACCAGCGACCCGAGCCCCATACGCCACCGACAAATCCCGCACCAACGG
>NZ_JAOSZE010000140.1 GCF_025630775.1 Actinoplanes sp. KI2 | reverse complement strand
CCACATTCGTGCGGGACCGCGGGGCTCTGCGTTCCGTGTCAAGAGGATGTTGACACCGGGCTCGGAGGTTTCCTGTGAGTCGGTGACGGGTGCGGCGGCGTGCGATCTACGCGGGCAGGCCACCGGCCTGCCGCTTGACCCCCTGCCCGCCGAGGGCCGCAGAGGCTGCCGGTCAAGGGCGGCCGCTCGCGACCGTGACGTGCAGGACGCGAGCCTGCATGGCCGCATCGACATCCCCGCCACCGCTGCCACCACCGGCCGCCACTGGTGGTGAGCATCAGCAACTTCGGAGACCTGGCAGTCCTGTCGGTGGACAACCCCGGCGTCTGGACCGACGCCGAGGCCGCCGCCCTGCTCCACCCCGACGACGCCCGGCGGGTCCAGACGGCCCTGACCGACCTCGGATATACCGTCATTCCCGAAGAGCCGCTCTGGGCGCCCTACGACGGGGTCTGGGATCCGGCCGTCTTCGGTCCGTCCGAGCCGAGCTGGTGGATCCGCTATTTCGATTACCTTTGAACGAGACAGAACACGAAGATCGTCTAGTCGGAGCTGTCACGGATCATCTGACCCCAATCCGTAACGCATCAACTGAAGCCCGACAGAGCATGCCGAGTCTCAGGACGTCCGTGACAGATCTGTCTCGGGACGTGGGTGACACGTCCGGCTAGAAGATATTGCCGCTGGGTCGCAGGCTAGCGGAAGCGAGGCCGGTCGTCTCTGCGAGTTCTACACTTGATCACGAGG
>NZ_JAOSZE010000014.1 GCF_025630775.1 Actinoplanes sp. KI2 | reverse complement strand
CGTCCGGCCCGGTACCACGACCGGGCGAGAAAGCCCTGGCCAAGCGGCCACGGGACGGCCCGCCGGAATGATCTACTCGATCGGCAACCATTCCCCGTCGATTGCGGGAGCCATGATTCGGCGACGTGAGGTCATCCTGGGCGCGCTGGGCGCGACGGCCGTCGCTGCCGCCGCCGGTGATTCAGCGCCGGGTGGCGCCGCGGCCGTGAGCAGCCCGCCACCGCCGGCCGTGCCGGTCAAGCTGGGCATCACGCCGGCGACCGGCGCCAAGGCGGTGTCGCCCGGCGAACCGGTCGTCGTCACCGTCGACGGCGGCACGCTCCGGTCGGCCACCGTCATGACCGGCAACCGGACGGTTCGCGGCGCCGTGCAGCCCGACGGGACCTGGCGCTCGACCGAGGACCTCGCCTACGGCACGACGTACCGGGTGACCGCGTCGGCCACCGACAGCCTGGGCGCGACGGTCGAGAAGACCTCCGCCTTCACCACGCTGAAGCCGCGCACCACCGCGAAGATCACCTTCCGGGCGAACGCGATGAACTCGCTCGAGGCCGGCAACATCTACGGGGTCGGCCAGCCGGTCATCGTCGCCTTCAGCCGCCCGGTCACCGACCGGGCCGCGGCCGAGAAGGCGATCGACATCAGCACCTCGCCCGCGGTCGAAGGGAAGTTCTACTGGGCGAGCAGCCAGGCCGTGCACTGGCGGCCGGCCAGATACTGGGCGAAGGGCACGACGATCAAGGTCGGGGTCAACGCCCTCGGCGTCGACCTCGGCAACGGCGTGTACGGCGCGCGGAACGCGACGACGCACTTCACCATCGGGCGCCAGCTGATCGCGATCAACAACACCCGAACGCACCGCGTGAAGGTGTACATCGACGGCACGCTGGTCCGCGACATGGCCTGCAGCAACGGCCGGGGCGGCTACACCACCGGCGCGAACGGGCAGTCGATCCACTTCTGGACCCAGGCCGGTCCGCACGTGGTGCTCCACCGGGAGAAGTGGCACAGCATGAGCTCGGCCAGCTACGGCCTCACCGACCCGAGCAACCCGTACTTCTACGCGCCGGAAGACGTCGAGTACTGCACCCGGATCACCTACTCGGGCGAGTTCCTGCACGCCGCACCCTGGAACCACTCGCTGGGCCGGGCCAACCTGTCGCACGGCTGCGTCAACCTGGGCGTCGCCGACGCCCGCTGGTTTTTCGAGAACTGCCTCCTCGGCGACGTCGTCGAGGTCAGGCACAGCCCGAAGTCGCTCCCGATCTGGGACGGCCTCGGCGACTGGGCGGTCTCGTTCCAGAGGTACGGCCACTGAGCAGCAGTGGTTGACATCGTGAGCTGTTATTGACTCCGCTCACTCTAGTCGCGGATGGTGGTGCGGTGACGTCCTGGATGCGCCGACATGATCACAATATATTCTTGAATGCGACGAATCTGCTAGTTTGCGGAGCGCTCGCAGGTGTCGTCGTGGCGGCCGGGGTCTTCCCGGCCGCTGCCATGTCCGGACTTGCGGCCAAGGCCGGCGGCCAGACGTTCGCGAATCTGCCGAGTGAGCTCAAGGCGTTCAACTCGCCGCAGATCACCCGGATCTACGCGTCCGACAACAAGACGCAGATCTCGCAGTTCTACGACGAGTTCCGCAGCGACGTGCCGCTCAAGGAGATCTCGCCGTACATGCGGGACGCCATCGTGGCGGCCGAGGACCGGGAGTTCTACCACCACAAGGGCGTCGACCTGAAGGGTGTCGCGCGCGCCCTGGTGAACAACAACCAGGGCAAGTCCAAGCAGGGCGCCTCCACCATCACCATGCAGTGGGTACGCATGTCGCTGGCCTACTCGGCGACCAACCCGCAGGAGGTGGTCGACGCGACGACCGACACGCCGAAGCGCAAGGTCACCGAGATGAAGTACGCGCTGCAGGTGGAGAAGGAGCTCACCAAGGACCAGATCCTGGAGCGCTACCTGAACATCGCGCCGTTCGGCAACCAGGCGTACGGGGTCTTCGCGGCCAGCCAGGTCTACTTCAACAAGAAGCCGAAGGACCTCACGATCGGCCAGGCCGCCATGCTCGCCGGCATCGTGAAGGCGCCGACCAGCTTCAACCCGGCCACCGCCGACGGCTACAAGGGGATTTCCGAGCGGCGCAACAACTACGTCATCCCCGGCATGGTCCAGCTCGGCATGATCACCCAGGCGCAGGCCGACAAGGCGGTCAAGGAAGCGATCCCGAAGCAGGTCAAGCCGGTCGGCAATGGCTGCGTCTCGGTGGCGAAGAACGCCTGGGGCTTCTTCTGCGACTACTTCTACCGCTGGTGGATGGGCCGGGAAGAGTTCGGGGCGACCGCGTACGACCGGGAGCGTCGCCTCAAGAGCGGCGGCTACCGGATCACCACCACGCTCGACATCAAGGCGCAGACGTCGGCCCGGACGAACATCACCGCGGAGATCCAGGACGCCAACAAGAACGCCTTGCTGCTCGCCGCGGTCGAGCCGGGCAGTGGAAAGGTTCGCGCGCTGGCGGCCAACCGCAGGTACAAGCTCGACAACAAGGCGCACCCGCAGAACCTCATCTCGTCCGACCCGGGCAAGGCGAAGCGGGGCATCCGAGGCACCTATCCGAACACCACGAACCCGCTGCTGACCGGCGGCGGCGACATCACCGGCTACCAGGCCGGCTCGGTGTTCAAGATATTCACGATGGTGGCCGCGCTGGAGCATGGCTATCCGCTGGCGTACACCATCAAAGCGGAAAAACAGTATAAATCCGGCTATATCATCAGTAGCAGCAGTGACTCGGCCTGTCCGGGGACCCATTTCTGGTGCCCGATGAATTCCGGCGGTGGCGAGGCCGGCGTCTACAACATGTGGACCGGCTTCGGTAAGTCGGTCAACACGTACTTCGTGCCGCTGGAGGAGCGGGTCGGCGCCGAGAACGTGGTCTCGGTCGCCAAGCGCTTCGGCATCCAGTTCCGGGCCGCCAGCGACGCCCGGCTGGCCGAACCGGGCAACTCGCACCAGTGGGGCGCCTTCACCCTCGGCGTCTCGGCCACCACCCCGTTGGACATGGCGAACGCGTACGCGACGCTGGCCGGCGACGGCATGTACTGCGAGCCGACGCCGATCGAGCAGATCACCACCAAGGGCGGCCAGAAGCTCGACGTCGGCAAGCCGCATTGCACCCGGGCGACCAGCGCTAACGTGGCCCGCGCGGCGCTCGACGCGACCCGCTGCCCGGTCGGTGACTCGGCTCAGATGGGCTCCTGCCACGGCGCCACCGCCCCGGCCACCCACGGCGTCGTCAAACACCCGGTCTTCGGCAAGACCGGCACCACCGACAACGACCGGACCGCGGCCCTGATCGCGGGCACCACCTCGCTGGTGGTGGCGGGCTATCTGGTGAACCCCGATTACCAGAACCACCGCGATCGCATGTCGCACCACGTCGTGAACCCGGCGGTGTGGAACACGCTGGCCGACTTCATGGCGGGCAAACCCAAGATCCAATTCAAGAAACCGGACAACGAGAAGATTGCGTACGGGGACCAGCGCCGCATCCCGGATGTGGAGTGCGACCCGATTTCCAGCGCGCAGGCCCGCGTCGGCTCGGCCGGCTTCGACGTCTCGGTCGGCCAGACCGTCGACTCGTCCTGCCCCGCGGGCACCGCGGCCGGCACCAACCCGTCCGGCCGGACGATCAAGGGTGGCCCGGTGGAGATCGAGGTGAGCAACGGCAAGGGCGCCGGCGGCCCGGTCATCCCCGGCTTCCCTGGCCTGCCCGGCGCGACCAAGCCACCGCAACGTAGATAGGTTTCTTCTCAGCCTGCTCACAGGCGGCGACGAAGCCATCTCGTGGACAAACCCTCTACCCTGGTAGGGCAGCACATGGCGTGCTTCAACCTCAAGGGAGGCTGGACAGCGTGAAATCTTCGAACCCGGTACTCACGCGACTCGGCCAGGCCGCCGAGCGGCAGCGGACCGCCGGGTACGGATATGGCGAGCCGTACCCGACCACTCCGGGCTATGCGGCCCCGCCGGTCGCGCAGACCATGTCGATCGACGACGTGGTCGTCAAGACCGTGATCCTGCTCGGCCTCACCGGCATCTCGGCGGTCGCCGCGTGGAACCTGATTCCCGACGCCTACCTGGGCGTCGCGTGGATCGGTGCCGCGATCGTGGGCCTGATCCTGGGCTTCATCATCTCGTTCTCGCAGATGGCCAACCCCGCCCTGGTCGTGACGTATGCGGTCGTCGAGGGCGTCTTCGTCGGGATGGTCAGCAAGTTCTTCGAGACCTTCTACCACGGCATCGTCCTGCAGGCCGTGGTCGCGACGTTCGGCGTCTTCGCGCTGATGGCGGTGCTGTACACGCAGCGCGTGATCCGCTCGTCGCCGCGTTTCCGCAAGATCATGATCGCCTCGATCGGCGGCCTCTTCATGATCATGGTGATTAACTTCGTGCTGTCGCTGTTCGGTGTGCACACCGGCCTCCGCGACAACGGCCTGATCGGCATCGTTTTCAGCCTCGTCTGCATCGTGGTCGCGTCGCTGAGCTTCGTGCTCGACTTCGACCAGATCGAGCAGGGCGTCCGCATGGGCCTGCCCCAGCGCTACTCCTGGATCTGCGCGTTCGGCATCCTGGTCGGCCTGATCTGGCTCTACCTCGAGATCCTGCGCCTGCTCAGCTACCTGCAGGGCGGCAGCCGAAACTAGCAAGCAACCATCAGGCGGCGCCCGGAAAGTCCTCCCACACTCCGGGCGCCGCCGCCTGTCCGGCCGCGCCCGCGCCGTCGCATGTCCGGCCGCGCCCGCGTCGCCGCATATCCGGCCGCGCCCAGGCCGCCGTCTGTCCGCCCGCCCCGCGCCGCCGTCTGTCCGCCCGCCCCGCGCCGCCGTCTGTCCGCCCGCCCCCGCGCCGCCGCCTGTCCGCCCGCGCCCGAGTCGGCGCCGCCGTCTGTCCGCCCGCGCCCGCGCCGCCACATGTTTGCCCCCGCTCGGACCGCACGTCCGCCCTTGCCCGGACCGCCGCACGTCCGCCCTCGACCGCGCCGCCCCCCGGGCTCCGGCCTCGCGCGCTCGCCTGCCTCCGGCCAGCGCCCTCCGGCCGGAGGGCGCGCCCTGCTGACGGCGCTTTGCTGACGGCGCTTTGCGGACGGCGCCCTGCCGCCGACGGCCTCCACCCGGTGCCCTTCGGCCACGCGTTTCCGTCCGCGGGTGCCCGGCTACGCTCGCTCACGTGACCGACTTCGCCACCGCGATCGAGCGTCTGCTCAACCAGGTGCGGCACTGGGAGCAGCCACGCTGGCGCGGCGACCGGGCCGACCAGACGCACGCACTGGTCCAGCACCTCGCCGACCTCGCGGCCGACGCCGAGTCCCGCCCGCGCCGGCCGGTCCCGCGCGAGCACGACCTGATCCTCCCGGACCAGCTCCGCGTGACGGCCGACGACCTCATCGCGGCCGCTCCCGAAACGGTTCTCGCCGCGGCGGCGACAGCAGTGGAGACCCTGCGCAAGAGCCTGTAAATGCCTGTAAATGAAAGCCGCCGAGCCCGGCCGCTCCTGGCAGGCCGAACCCGGCGGAAACCCATACCCCGCTATTCCTGTGAACCCCTCACCACGGAACTGTCCGCGATCGCCCCGCTGATGAGGAGACAGTCGATTTCCGCGGCCGTGGGGTTTGCGGCCTCGGAAATCGGCTGGCTCCTCATCAGCCTCAAAGGGGCGATCGCCCGCGGAGCGAAGCGGAGCCAGCTAGCTCAGCTGAGCCGCTCGACGATCATCGCCATGCCCTGGCCGCCGCCGACGCACATCGTCTCGAGGCCGATGCTCTTGTCGTGCCAGTCGAGCGAGTTCAGCAGCGTGCCGGTGATCCGGGCGCCGGTCATGCCGAACGGGTGGCCCACGGCGATCGCCCCGCCGTTGACGTTCAGCTTCTCGATCGGGATGCCCAGGTCCTGGTACGACGGGATGACCTGCGCCGCGAACGCCTCGTTGATCTCGACCAGGTCGACGTCGCCGATGGTCATGCCGGCCCGCTTCAGCGCCTGCTTCGACGCCTCGACCGGGCCGAGGCCCATGATCTCGGGGGAGAGGGCGGTCACGCCGGTGGACACGATCCGGGCCAGCGGGGTGATGCCCAGCTCGCGCGCCTTGGTGTCGCTCATGATGACCACCGCGGCCGCGCCGTCGTTGAGCGGGCAGCAGTTGCCCGCGGTGACCCGGCCGTCGGGGCGGAACACCGGCTTGAGCCCGGACACGCCCTCGACCGTCACGCCCGGCCGGGGACCGTCGTCCGTCGACACCACCGAGCCGTCCGGCAGCGTCACGGGAGTGATCTCGCGCTCCCAGAAGCCGTCGGCGATGGCCTTCTCGGCCAGGTTCTGGCTGCGTACGCCGAACTCGTCCATCTCCTGGCGGGAGATGCCCTTGAGCTGGGCCAGGTTTTCGGCGGTCTGGCCCATCGCGATGTAGATGTCCGGAACGTTGCCGTCCTCGCGCGGGTCGTGCCACACCGTGCCGCCCTGCGCGGCCGCGACGGTGCGCGCCTCCGCCTCGGCGAAGTACGGGTTCTGCCAGCCGCCGCCGACCAGGGCCGCGGCCTCCGACGGGAGGCCGTCGGAGCTGCCCCGGGCGAAGCGGGAGACGGTCTCGACACCGGCCGAGATGAAGATGTCGCCCTCGCCCGCCTTGATCGCGTGGAAGGCCATCCGGGAGGTCTGCAGCGAGGAGGAGCAGTAGCGAGTGATGGTCGCGCCCGGCAGGCCGTCCAGGCCGAGCTTGGTGGCGACCACCCGGGCCATGTTGAAGCCCTGCTCGCCGCCGGGCAGGCCGCAGCCGAGGTAGAGATCCTCGACCAGCGTGCGGTCGAGCTGAGGAACCTTGTTCAGCGCGGCGTCGACGATCGCGGTGGCGAGGTCGTCGGGGCGGAGGTCCTTGAGCGACCCCTTGACGGCACGGCCGATCGGGGAGCGTGCGGTGGCGACGATGACAGCTTCCGGCATGAGCACCACGCTAACTGGTCGGTAACAACGTCTGCGAGTGCAGATTTGTCACACGCCGGACATGCTCGCTTTCGCGACCGCCGGATACAGCGCGTGTGCCCACACTCGATACCCATCAGCGGACGGGTGGAACCCGTCAAAACACAACGTACCCGCATCGGCCCGGAAGACGGCGCCGGTTTCCTCGGCCAGGTCGACGACCGCGCCGCCGGCCGCCTGCACCGCCCGGGCCTGCGCCTTCGCCATCCGGCGGCCCAGCATGCCGGCCACCTGGCGCAGCGGCGGCGCGATCGCCCGCAACGCGCCCAGGTCGGGGCAGGTGCCCACGACCACGCGTACGCCGGACTCGCGCAACCGGCGCACGGCCTGGCCGAGCAGCTCGGCGGCGTCGTCGGGGCTGCGCAGGCTGGTCGCGTCGTGCGCGCCGATCAGCACGACGGCCACGTCGGGGCGGTCGCCGAGCAGTGCCCGGGCCACCTGAGTGGCCAGGTCGGCGGAGCGCGAACCGGCCACGCCGACGCTGGAGAGCAACACGTGACGCTCGCCGGTCTCGGCCGAGCCCTCGGCGAGCAGCCGGGCCAGCTGGCCGCCGACCGTCTCGGAGAGCCACTCCACGCCCACGCCGATCGCGGCCGAGTCGCCGAGCAGGACCAGGCGCAGGGTAGGGGCGGAGAGCTTGCCCATCGACGTACGCAAGGCCAGGCCCATCGTCGGCTTCGCGTAGCGCCGGGCCTTGGCGGCGAGCACCTCGCCGGCGAGCAGGGCGAGGCCGCCCACCGCCCCGGCGAGCAGGCCGGTGGCCGCGGCCTTACCGATCCGTGCGTTCAGCCCCGCCATCTCTCGCCTCCCTGCCTCGGCCCGCGGAACCATCAATGATCCGCTGGGGTCCACCCTACGGCCCCGGCCCCGGGCGGGCCCAGATTCGCACCCCCGACCCCGTCGGGCCCGGGGGCCTCCGCGCCGTCCGCACGACCAGGCGCCGATTCCAGCACCGCCCCGTCCGGGCCGGAAGGCTGCGCCCCGTGCGGGCCGGAAGGCTGCGCGCCGTCCGGGCCGGAAGTCTGCGCCCCGTCCCGGCCGGAAGTCTGCGCCTCGTCCGTAGCACCGGCGGCCGAGGGCAGCACCGCCGCCTTGTGGCTGAACCAGTTGCGCGGCTCGGCGAACCACGGGTGCCGCCGCAACAGCACCCGCCGCCCGCCGGCCCGAGCCGGGCTCACCTCGGTGCCCGCCGTGCGCACCGCCTCCTGCGCAGCGTCCTCGAGGCTGCTCACGCCCACACCCGCGGTCGGCCGGTCGTCCTCGCCGAGCGCGGCGAGCAGCGTCGGCAGCACCACGGCCGCCGCCCGGGCGTAGCCCTCGGCCGACGGGTGGAAGTGGTCCGAGCTGAACATCCGCCCCGGGTCGGCCTCGAAGATCGGGCCCAGCAGGTTGCCCAGCGACACCGTACGCCCGCCGGCCGCGACCACCGCGACGGTCTGCGCGGCGGCCAGGTCGCGGCTCCACTTGCGGGCGAGCCAGCGCAGCGGCGGCTTGATCGGCTGAATCGCGCCGATGTCCGGGCAGGTGCCGACGACCACCCGGCAGCCGGTCGCGCGCAGCCGGCGGACCGCGTCGCCGAGGTAGCGGACCGCCTGGTCACGGGCCGAGATGTGGGTGACGTCGTTGCCGCCGATGAGGATCACCGCGACGTCCGGTTCGTACTCCAGGGCGGCGTCCACCTGGTACGGCAGGCCGGACGACATCGCGCCGACCACCGCCAGCCGGTAGAGGCGCACCGGCCGGTTGAGCCGGCGGGAGACGCTGGTGGCCAGCAGGGCGCCGGGTGTCTCGCGGGGACGGTGCACGCCGTACCCGGCGGCCGACGAGTCGCCCAGGACGACCATGGTGATCGGCTTGCCGGCGAGCTTCGCGCCGTACAGGCCGTCACCGCGGGGCGGGGGCGCCTCGGCCAGCGGGATGATCCGGCGCGCGTCGGCGGCCTGCCGCAGGAGAACGCCCGCCGAACCGGCGGTCACCACGGCCAGCGCGCCGGTCAGACCGCCGAGGACCTGGCCGGCGACCTTGATCCGCCGGCGGTCCTGTGCGGTGAACTCGAAGCCGCTCACGGGTCCCCCTCCAGATCCGGCTTGGATTTCGAGGCTAACTCGTTCCGGCGAGAGGCAATCATGGCGGGCTCAAGTCATGCTGGAGTGGCGGAGAGGGGAAATGATGGCGAAGACGCTGAGAAGGACGGCCGCATTCACCGCGCTGGCCAGGGCACTCATGGCCGGCGCGCGCGGTGGGCCGTCGGTGAGCAAGCGCATGGCGGCCCTGCCCCGCATGCTGAAAGCGACGGCAAAAGGACAGTACGACGGTGGCTTGCGGGTCGCGCTGATGGCCGGCGCCGCGGCGTACATCGTCTCGCCGATCGACCTGATCCCGGAGGCGTTCCTGTTCGTCGTCGGCCTGGCCGACGACGCCGTGATGATCACCTGGCTGGCCGGCGCGGTGCTGGCCGAAACCGAGCGCTTCCTGGAGTGGGAGAAGCAACGGGACCGCGTCGTCGTAATCTAGGGCGTGCGTTACTACGACAACGTCGTCGAGATCATCGGTGACACACCTTTGGTGAAACTCAACCGCGTCACCGAGGGCATCGAAGCCACGGTGCTGGCCAAGGTCGAGTACTTCAATCCGGGCGGGTCCGTGAAGGATCGGATCGCGCTGCGGATGGTGCTCGACGCCGAGAAGGCCGGGCTGCTCCGGCCGGGCGGCACCATCGTCGAGCCGACCAGCGGAAACACCGGTGTCGGCCTGGCCCTGGTCGCGCAGCAGCGCGGCTACCACTGCATCTTCGTCTGCCCCGACAAGGTCAGCGAGGACAAGCAGAACGTCCTGCGGGCGTACGGCGCGGAGGTCGTCGTCTGCCCGACCGCGGTCGCCCCCGAGGACCCGCGTTCCTACTACAACGTCTCCGACCGGCTGGCCCGCGAGGTCCCCGGCGCCTGGAAGCCGGACCAGTACAGCAACCCGGCCAACCCGCGCTCGCACTACGAGGAGACCGGTCCTGAGCTGTGGAAACAGCTCGGCGGCAGGCTTACACACTTCGTGGCCGGGGTGGGCACCGGCGGCACGATCACCGGTGTCGGGCGGTACCTCAAGGAGCAGGGCCCGGTCCGGGTGATCGGCGCCGACCCGGAGGGCTCGGTCTACTCCGGCGGCACCGGCCGGCCGTACCTGGTCGAAGGCGTCGGCGAGGACTTCTGGCCGACCACCTACGACCGGGAGATCTGCGACGAGGTCATCGAGGTCTCCGACTCCGACTCGTTCGAGATGACCCGGCGGCTGGCCCGCGAGGAGGGGCTGCTGGTCGGCGGCTCGTGCGGGATGGCCGTGGTGGCCGCGCTCGAGGTGGCCCGCCGGGCCGGCCCCGAGGACGTCGTCGTGGTCCTGCTGCCGGACGGCGGCCGCGGGTACCTGTCCAAGATCTTCAACGACGACTGGATGGCCCGGTACGGCTTCCTGCGCACCGGCGGCGACCAGCCGACCGTGGCCGACGCCCTGGCCGGCAAGGACGGCCGGACGCCGCCACTGGTGCACGTCCACCCGACCGAGACCGTGCGCGACGCGATCGACTACATGCGGGAGTACGGCGTGAGCCAGCTCCCGGTGCTCAAGGCCGAGCCGCCGGTCGTGACCGGCGAGGTGGCCGGCTCGATAGCGGAGAAGGCGCTGCTGGACGCGCTGTTCTCCGGCGACGCCCACCTGCACGACACCATTGAGCGCCACATGGTCGACCCGCTCCCGGTGATCGGGGGAGGCCAGCCGGTGAGCGAGGCGGTGGCCCTGCTGGCGAAGGCCGACGCCGCGATGGTGCTGGTCGACGGCAAGCCGGCCGGCGTGCTGACCCGTCAGGACCTACTCGCCCACCTCGTTTAGTCCAGTTCGGCGGGGACGGTCACCACGTCCACCAGCGCGTTCTTGCGGAGCAGGGTGATCGGGAGGTTTTGCCCGATCGCCGGGCCCAGCATGAGGCGCTGGAGGGCCTGGACCGTTCCGAGCGGCTGGCCGCCCGCCGAGAGCAGGATGTCGCCCAGGTAGATCCCGGCTGTGCCGGCCGGGCTGCCTGGGACGACCTCGACGACCCGCAGCCCCAGCTTCTGGCCGAGCCGCTCGGCGAGCGCCGGGGGGAGTGGGGCGGGGACGCCGGCCACGCCCAGCCAGGCCCGGCGGACCCGGCCCGAGGCGACCAGCTCGCCGATGATCGTGCGGGTGGTGTTGTTGATCGGGACGGCCAGGCCGAGGCCGTACCCGGCGACCGCCGTGTTGATGCCGACCACCGTGCCGGTCGAGTCGGCCAGTGCGCCGCCCGAGTTGCCCGGGTTCAGCGCGGCGTCGGTCTGGATGACGCTGTCGATGATGCGGACCCGCCGGCCGTCTCGGGCGGGCAACGATCGGCCCAGGCCGGAGACGACACCGGCGGTGACCGAGCCGGCCAGGCCCATCGGGTTGCCGACGGCCACGACCAGTTGGCCGATCTTGAGGTCGTCGGCGTTGCCGAGCGGCGCGGCCGGCGCGCCCGGGCTGTGCACCCGGACCACGGCGAGGTCGGAGAGCGGGTCCGCACCGACCACATCGAACTTCGTTTCGGTGCCCTCCGCGAACGAGGCGGTGCCGCCGCTCGCCCCGTTGACGACGTGGGCATTGGTCAGGAGGAAGCCGTCGTCGGTGAAGGTGACCGCCGAACCGGCGCCGGCCCCGCGGCTGGTCCGCACCGAGAGGGCGGCGACCGAGGGGAGCAGGCTTGTGGCGACACCGGTCACGATGCGGCTGTACGCGTCGAGTGCCGCGGATTCGACACCCGTGTGTTCGGTATCCATGACCGCGTCAACAACCCGATCGCGCCGGTCGATGCCGCACCCGCGTCCGCCCACGGCGAACAGCAGGGGTAACGGAAAGTCGTGATAGTCGCACAGAAAGTCCGATCGGCGGCGGGACCGCGACGGTTGTATGGGACGTACTGGAGGTAGCAGCACGTCCCGACGGAGTGTGACGGATGGTCATCGCCGACCAAGCGCCGGCCGACATCGTGGATCGCATGCTCTGGCGCGACGCCCAGCAGATGCTCGGGCGGCACGCCGAGGCGGATCTCGCGGGCAACTGTGTCTGGTGTGGATGGCAGTGGCCGTGCGCGCCTCGCCACCTGGCCGAGCGGGCCGACGTCGCGTCCCGCCGTCCCTGGCGGGAGGCGTGGACCGTCCGGCACGACCTGAACAGCATCCGGGCCCTGCCCGGCCGGCGAGAGCACAACGCCGACCGGCACGGTTACGCCGGCACCCGGAACCGCGGCTCGTTCGTCCGAGGCGGGACTGCCAACCTCTGAGGGAAGACTGACAACTCCATCCAGCTCCGACGTCGCCGACCGCTTGACCCCCCGGCAAGCCCCGGCTCACCAGCCCGGCCGACGTCTTCCGGCGGTGACACCGCGGCGCCCCGCCAGCGCTGCGGCATCCCGCACCAGGAACCCGCCCTCGAACTGGTACAGGACCGGCACGCCTCCGCTGGTCCAGCGCCTCCGGCCAGGCGCGACCCCCGGTTTGGGCGGGGTGGTTGGCGGGAGCGCGCGACCAGAGGTTCCCCCGCAATATCTAGGTCGCGCGCTCCCGCCCACCGGAACGTGGACGGCCGCTCCGTCAGGCGAGCGGTCGGCTGTAGCGCAGCTGCGGAACGGACTCGCCGCTGATCGGCGCGACGCGCGTCTCGCCGTCGGGCGACCAACCGCCCCGGTCGTAGAAGCGGCGGGCCCGCTCGTTCGCCGCCAGCACCCAGAGCACCGCCCGCTCCTCGCCGATCTCGGCGAGCTGCGTCAGCGCGTTGACCATCAGCAGCCGGCCGACGCCGGTGCCGACCACGGCCGGATCGACGTGGATCGCGTACAGCTCGGCGGCGCCCTCGGTCTCGCTCGGCCCCACGTAGCTGAACCCGATGATCCGGTCGAAATCCTCGGCGACGGTCAGCCGATGGGTCTCCCGCTCCCACTTCCAGCGCTCCGTCCACCACTCCGCCAGCGCCGCCGCCGACGGCGTTGCCAGCGTCTCCGGGGAGAGGATGTGCGCGTAGGCGGCGCCGCGCGAACGGAAATGCAACGCACCCACCGGCAAAAGATCAACATCGTTTCCGGTACGCAGAGTGGCGGCCATCGCCCGAACCTATCCGACGGCGCCGGCGCCGATCCCGGTCAGGCCGGCCGGTAGGCGAGGTGGAGCAGGTTCTCGCCGACCGTCCGGTGGCTGACCAGGCGAAGCGGCCGGATCGCGCCCAGGCTCGCGAACAGCCCCGCGCCCCAGCCCGCCACCACCGGGAAGACCATCAGGCGCAGCTCGTCGACCAGGTCGTGCCGAACCAGCTCGGGCACCAGGCGGCTGCTGGCGTACACCACGATGTCGCCCTCGACCTCCTCCTTCAGCTTGGCGACCACCGTGGGCACCTCGCCGCTCACCGCGGTCGAGTTGTTCCAGGTGAGCTCGCCGGCCGTGGCGGTCAGCACGTACTTGGGCATGCTGTTGAACCGGTCCGCCCAGTCGCCGGTGCGGTCCGCCCAGCGCGGCGCGAAATACTCGTAGCTGCGCCGCCCGATCAGGACCGCGTCGCTGCGCAGCGCCTCGTCGTACTCGATTTCGGCCCACGCCTCACGGTCCCGCCCGATCGTCCGGGTGAACCAGCCGCCGTGCCCCGTGCCCTCCTCGCCGGTCGGGTCGGTGACGACCCCGTCCAGGGTGACGTTCTCGCTGACCACGATCCTTGCCATCTCGGTTGTCCCTTCGGTGTGCTGGTAACTGCCGCCGATACCGACACCGGACCGCCGGCCAACGGGGCGCGACCCTTTTGCCGGTCGACCGGTGTCGGTACAGCGGAAGCGAGGAGGAACCTTGACGATCGACGGGGACGCGTTCCGGGAGCTGACCGAGCCGTACCGGGCCGAGCTGCGGGTGCACTGCTACCGGATGCTGGGCTCGCTGCAGGACGCCGACGACGCGTTGCAGGACACCATGCTGGCCGCCTGGCAGGGGCTGGACGGGTTCGAGGGCCGGGCGTCGATGCGGACCTGGCTGTATCGGATCGCCACCAACCGGTGCCTCAACGCGCGCCGGTCGGCGGCCCGGCGGCGGGCGAAGGAGTGGGACGTGCCGGGCGTCGAGCCACCCGAGCCGACCCGGCTCGGCGAGGTGGTCTGGCTCGAGCCGTTCCCGGATGCGCTGCTGCCCGGCCCGGAGGCGAGCTACGAGCGGAGCGAGTCGGTCTCGCTCGCCTTCGTCACCGCCCTGCAGACGCTGCCGCCGCGCCAGGTCGCCGTGCTGCTGCTGCGGGACGTGCTCGGCTTCCACGCCGACGAGGTGGCCGAGATGCTCGACACCAGCGTCGACGCGATCAAGAGCGCGCTGAAGCGGGCCCGCGCCGCGATCCAAGCGCCCGACCGGAGGCAGAGCGAGCCGGCCGAGGAGGCGATCGTCGCGCGGTTCGTCCGGGCCTGGGAGTCGGCGGACGTCGACGCGCTGGTGGCGCTGCTGACCGACGACGTGTTCATGTCGATGCCGCCGATCCCGTTCGAGTACGAGGGCCGGGACATCGTGGCCCGCTTCTGCGCGGGGATCTTCGCGGCCGGCCGGCGCTTCCGGCTGATCCCGAGCCGGGCCAACGGGCAACCGGCGTTCGGCGCCTACCTGCTCGGCCCGACCGGCGCCGGCCGACCGGCTGGCCTCTACGTGCTCGGCCTCCGCGGGGACCGGATCGCCGCGATGAGCCGGTTCGAGACCACCGTTTTCGGGTCATTTGGGCTGCCGTCGATGACTCCGCCACCGCCCAACGGTCTACTAGGGCATGAGCGAACCCCGAGAGACGAAGAACCTCGACCGCTACGGTGACGCCGAGCTGCCCTGGAGCCGCGCGGAGGCGGCGCTGTCCACCCCGGCCGGCCCCGAGATCACCCACTTCCTCGGCACCTGCCGGCCGGACGGGACGCCGCACGCCGCCGGTGTCGGCGCCCAGTGGCGGGCCGGCCACTTCTACTTCACCAGCAACCCGACCACCCGTAAGGCCCGCGACCTGGCCGTCAACCCGCGCTGCACGATCTCGGCACGGCTGGACGGTATCGATCTGGTGCTCGAGGGCACGGCGGTCCGGGTCACCGACGCCGAGACGCTGGAGGGCGTCGCCGCCGACTACCGGGACGGCGGCTGGCCGTGCCAGGTCGAGGGCGACGCGCTGACCGCGCCGTTCAGTGCGCCCAGCGCCGGGCCGCCGCCGTGGCAGGTCTACCGCTTCACCGCGCGCACCGTGGTCGGCGTCGCGACCCGGGAGCCGTACGGCGCTACCCGCTGGACGTTCTAGCCGGGAAGGGAACGCGCATCAGGTCCTCGGCCAGGACGATCTCGCCCGCGAACTCCGGGCGGGCCTCGTCGAGAAACCGGGAGGCGTCCTGGTAACGCTGCGAGAAATGCGTCAAAACCAGCTTGCGTACGCCGGACTCGCGCGCCACGGCGGCAGCCTGAGCGGCGGTCAGATGACCCACCATCTCGGCCATCGACTTGTCCTCGGTCAGGAACGTCGACTCGATCACCAGCAGGTCGGCCCCCTCGGCCAGGGCGTAGACGTTGTCGCAGAGCCCGGTGTCCATCACGAACGCGAAGCTCTGCCCCGGCCGGACCACGCTGACCTGGTCGAGGGTGACGTCGCCGAGGCGCCCGGCGCGCTGCAACTCGCCGACCTCCGGGCCGCTGATGCCGTGCTCCGCCAGCAGCGCGGGCACCATCCGGCGGCCCTCCGGTTCGGTGAGGCGATACCCGTACGTGGGCTGGGAATGCCATAGCGGCAGTGCGGTGAGGCGCCCGGCGGAGGTCTCCGCCGCGAAGGTCGCGCCGGCCACCGGGGCGGGCACGATGTCGGCGTTGTCCCAGTAGCTGGTGGCGTGCCGGAGGCGGTCGTAGAACTCCTGACCGGCCGCGGGGTAGTGGACGGCGACCGGGTGCGGCACCTTGTCGAGCGAGATGCGCTGGAGGACGCCGGGCAGGCCGAGGCTGTGGTCGCCGTGGAAGTGCGTGATGCAGATCCGGGTGATCGGGCTGACCGCGAGGCCGGCCATCAGCATTTGGCGCTGGGTGCCCTCGCCCGGGTCGAAGAGGATCACCTCGTCGTCGAAGCGCAGCAGGTAGCCGTTGTGGTTGCGATGCCTCGTGGGCACCTGGCTGGCGGTGCCGAGGACGGCCAACTCGCGCGTCACGGGAGCTCTCCAGATATGGGTCGACCCCCGGGGATTGTTCCACGCGTACGTGGTCCGGTCGGACAAGGCCGGATCCCCGGGGGTCGGGTGGCTGCCTGGTATTAGCCGGACCGCTGCCACACGGTCTCGACGTACTACGTCAAACAGAACGAAGCTGTCGAGGACAGCGGCTAGCGGACAGCCACCTCACGAGTCCCGTTGGTATACAACTTCGGACCACCTCCCTTCACGTGTACGGCCACGGTATCGAGGAGGCCCGGCGGACGCCAACGGTTTTGAATCACTAAAGGCGCGGGAATACCCGCGGTGACATTTCCATGCCCTCCACGGCCAGCGAGGCCGGGCCGACGATCAGCGGGTCGGGCCGGCCGACCACCTCGGCGTCCTTGTTGTCGTAGTCGAAGCGGCTCAGCACGTGCCGCATCGCCTCCAGCCGGGCCCGCTTCTTGTCGTTGCTCTTCACGACCGTCCAGGGCGCGTCCGCGGTGTCGGTGTAGAAGAACATCGCCTCCTTGGCCTCGGTGTAGTCGTCCCACTTGTCGAGCGAGGCCAGATCCATCGGCGAGAGCTTCCACTGCCGTACCGGATCGACCTGCCGGATCGCGAAGCGGGTGCGCTGCTCGCCCTGCGTCACCGAGAACCAGAACTTGACCACGTGGATGTGCGACCGGACCAGCATCCGCTCGAGCTCCGGGGTCTGCCGCATGAACTCCAGGTACTCGGCGCGGGTGCAGAAGCCCATCACCCGCTCCACGCCGGCCCGGTTGTACCAGGAGCGGTCGAACAGCACGATCTCGCCGGCGGCCGGCAGATGATCGATGTAGCGCTGGTAGTACCACTGCGTGCTCTCGCGTTCGCTCGGCTTCTCCAGCGCCACCACCGAGGCGCCACGCGGGTTCAGATGCTCCATGAACCGCTTGATCGTGCCGCCCTTGCCGGCCGCGTCCCGGCCCTCGAAGAGCACGACCAGGCGCTCGCCGGTGCTCTTGCACCAGTTCTGCAGCTTCAGCAGCTCGATCTGGAGCAGGCGCTTGTGGTGGTCGTACTCGTGGCGGGGCATGCGCTCGTCGTACGGATAGTCCTCGCGCCAGGTGTCGACCGGGGTGCCGTCGGCGTTGAGCAGCACCGGGTCGTCATCGTCGTCGTCGGCCACCCGATAGCCGCCCAGCGCGGCGATCGGCCCGCTGTAGGGCTCGGTGGTCTGCTGCTCGTCCTGGTACTCCGCCTCCGCCTGCATATCGAGATTCATACCCCGAATAGATGAACCTCAGCCCAGCCAGCGGCGAAGCTTCTTCTTCCGGGAAGCCTCCACGACGACGGGCAGCTCCGCGTACGTGTCCTTGCCGACCTGCTCCTGCCGGGCCCAGAGCACCCCGAACCAGAAGCTGTCCGGGCCGAGCTCGTGCAGCAGCTCCCGGGCGACCACCGAGTCCTGGTGCGCGCCGAGCACGTCCTGCAGGTCGGTCAGCGACTTGACCAGGGCCTTCCCGTTCTTGCCCGCGGCCGGGGCGAAAACTTCAACGGCATAACGAGCTTTCTTGTACGCCTTGCGCGCGTCGTGCAGCTCGGCGTCGACCCCGTCCGCGAACGCGGTGTCCAGCAGCCGGTCGGCCTTGCGGAGACTCTTGCGCGCCCGGCCGCGGGCATCGGGCTCGCCCTTGCCGGCCAGCGAGGCCAGCCTGTCGACCTGGTCGAGCAGCGTCAGGTAGCGCTCGCTCTCCAGCGCCGTGCCGAGCGCGGCCTGGCCCTCGCGGACCTGGTAGTCGAGGTGCTCCCGGATGCGGTCGGCGGCGTCGGCGAAATCCGGGCCGGCCTGCTCCACCGCGGCGAGCAGCTTGCCCCGCTGCACCTGGCCGTCGCGTACCTGGCCGAGCAGGTCGGCGAGCCACTTCAGCTCGTCGCCGACCCCCTCGAAGCCGGGAAACGAGCGCTTGAAGATCTTCAGGCTGCTGCGCAGGCGCCGGGTGGCCACCCGCATCTTGTGCACGGACTCCGGGTCGCCCTGGCGGACACCCGGGTCGTACTCGGTGAGGGCGTCGCGCTGCTCCCGGGCGTACCGGAAAACGGGGTTCTTGGTCTTGGGTGCGGGTGGTGGCGCCGGGCTCGCGGCCAGGCGGCCGTTGAGGGCGCGGGCGACCTTGGACGGGCCCGCGGCCGGCGTCGCACCCGCGCCGAGCAGGCAGCGCTCGACCGCAGCCAGCAGGTCCGCATCGCCGTCGACCAGCTCGACCTCGACCTCCTGCCAGCGCTGGGTCCGGCCCTCCGACTCGGCGATCACCGAGTCCTGGGCGATCAGGGCGAGCGTGTGGCCCTCGGCGTCGCGCAGCGGCGTCTCCACCCGATGCGTGCGGAGGCGGGCGATCGGCTTGAGCGGCCGGCGCCGGATGATCGCCCGGACCTGACCGGTCAGCTCGGCCGGCACCTGGTCGCCGGCACCGTTCAGCGGAAGGCGGTGCTCGGTGCGGCTGCCGCCGCTTCCCGGGGTCTTGAGATGCCAGCCGGCGTCGTCACCGCCCGAGCGCCGCCGCAACGTCCGGCGGTTTTTCATCAAGATCAGCTCGTCGGTGTCGAAGTACGTGGCGTCGAGATCATGGGTCTTGGCCGCGGCGGCACCCCGGATGCCCGCCGTGCCCGCCAGCGCTGGCAGCACGAAGCCGTCCGGGACGTCGTATTTACGCTCGGTTTCGCTGGCGATCTCCATCCGTTCATGTTGCCCGATGGAGGGCCGCATACACAGAGCAATCGATTGGCAGCTTCTGCACAGGCTCGTCTCAGCTTCAACTGGCACCGTTGATGGCTGGGTCTCTTCGCTGGTTCGCACGTTCGCTGGGAGGTCGTTGATGGAGAAACCCGAGACGAAGCGGGTCTCGCTGGCCGGGCTCGGCTTGCTCGGCGCGGGAGCGGTGCTCGGCATCGCGCTCGCGACCCCAGCGTCCGCCGCGTCGCCGGATACTCCCCGGTCACCGAAGCCGCCGGCCGCACCGGTGGCCGAAAAGGATTCGTAGCTCCAGCGCCCGTTTTCTACCGGGAGGTCTCGCGGCTGCGCAGATAGAGCGCTCGCGAGTAATTGGCGGTGGCCGCGCCGAAATACATGGTGGCCAGGCCGACGTGGAAGCTGTTGTCGGTCAGCGCGTTCTTCGAGTTGGCCGACGCCGACCACCGGATCTCCGCATCCGAGGCGCTGATCCCGCGGCGCTCGCAGCGCAGGCGGTTCATCTCCTTGCCGAGCTTCCAGGTCTCCAGCGCGGCCTCGGCCTGGCGCATCATCGTGCGCGCCTGATCGGACAGCTCTTCCGCGAGGACCCAGGCGGCTCGCTCTTCCTCATTGTTGAAGGTTGGCATAGTGCACCTCCCGGGGTGTCAGCGCGTCGATCCCAGTGTGCGGAGCATGTCGGCCCATGTCGATCTTTTTCCACCCCAGGCGTGAAAACCCGGACGCTCGGCCGGCGCCTTTCCGCCGCGTCCTGGACGGCTCTCAGCCGCCCAGGAGTCGTCGCTACGTTGGCTCCTCTGCGACTACACCGGCGGGGACGTCATCCGGCGGGTCGGGGTCCGCGGGCTGCCCCGTGATGTTGAGCAGGGACGCGCGGCGGGAGCGATTGGCCAGCGCATTGGTGATCAGCACGAGCAGGATGCCGACGCCGGCGTAAAGGCTCAGGGTGAGCACTGGCCGGGTGACGCCGGCGTCGGGGAAGTAGAGGCTGTCCCGCACCAGGGTGGCGCCCGCGCCGGTGGGCAGCACCTGGCCCAGGACTCGGGCGAGCGGGGGTAGGAACTCCGGGATCACGGTGGCGCCGGAGATCGGCACACCGAACAGGAAGTAGAAGGTGCCCAGGAAGGACCCGACGGCGCCGATCAGCGCGACGACCCCCGCGACCGAACCGGTGATGGCCACCGACACCAGCAGGAAGGCCCCGAACAGGTGGTTGTCGGTACCGGCGGGCACGACACCGAAGGCGTGGGCCGCGCCGAGGACCGCGGCGGCCGACACGGCGGCGTACACCAGCAGCGTCGCGGTGTGCCCGGCCCCGCGCAGCAGCGACGGCGTCGTCCGGGCGCCGATGCGGCCCAGCCCGAGCGAGGCGACGGTCGCGCCGATGGCCAGCGCCTGCACGAGCAGCCCGATGGACGCGCCGGTGCGGTCGTCGGGCGGCAGCGGCACCAGGTCGGTGACGGCGGGCGGGGTGGTCAGCTGCTGCACCGTTGCCGGCGCGACGGGCTGCCCGGCGGCGGTCAGCTGCTGAACCTTCTCCGCGGTCTGTTTCTGCACCACGCCGGTGAATGCGGTTCGCAGCGCGTTGGAGGCCGCCGTGCCGGCGGCGGACGCGACATATAGGTGTGCCGGGGCGGTGCTCGCATCGAGCCCGCCGAAGATCTCTTTGGTGGTGATGGCCGCGGTCATCGCGTCGACTGATGGGTACCGGCGGGCGGCGAACTGGCCGCCCTGGTCGATGCCCGCCTCGATCCGCGCGGCGTCCTCCGGCGCGGCGACGAAGCCGACGGGCAGGTCGTGCGGCTGGGGCGCGTGCGCCACGCTCAGGTAGTAGCCGGACATGACTATCTGGACGATCCCGCCGGCCACGATAAGGCCGAGTACGGCCCAGCGCAGCAGCCACGGCCGCGACGGCCGGTTCTTCTCGGTGCCCATGGACGCCTCCCGTGGCAGGGGGGCCGGATCCGGCCCCGCCCGTCATGGTGTCATCCCGACCGCCGGTGTCGGTGCTTGTTGGGACCACACTCACCGTCGAACCGCCCGGCGACTTCCCGCCTACTCGGCGACCCGGGCGACGCCGACCGGGCAGGTCATGCCGTTCGGTGCAGGGTGCAATTACCCGTGATCCCACTGGTGCCGATAATCCTGGGGCGGGTGGGGCGGCTGGCAGGATGTCCGGTGTGACGTACCAGGTGCGGCTGCTCGGGCCGGGGGATCAGCAGCTCGCGTGGGATCTGGGGAGCCTCGCGTTCGGGTACCGCGAGCGACCCATGCCGGAGGATTGGGTCTCCGACTCCCCCGGCCGGCGGACGCTCGGTGTCTTCGACCCGGCCGGGCGCATGGTCGCCAAGGCGGTGGACCGCGAGCAGGGCCAGTGGTTCGGCGGCCGGGTGGTGCCGGCCAGCGGCGTCGCGGGCGTGGCGACCGCGGCCGAGCTGCGCGGGCGTGGCCTGGGCCGGCTCGTGCTGACCCAGCTGCTGCAGGGTGCCCGGGAACGGGGCGCGGTGATCAGCACGCTGTTCGACACCACTCCGGCGCCGTACCGGGCACTGGGCTGGGAGGAGGTCGGCGAGCTGGTCTACTACAGGGTGCCGACCCGGGTTCTGGCCGAGATTCGTCTCCATGCCAAGACGACATTGCGACCGGCGGCCGAGGCCGACATCCCCGCCGTCGACGAGATCTACCGCGTAGTGGCACGGGCGGGCATCGGCATGATGGAGCGTTCCGGGCCCGCTTTCGGAGCGACACCGGCGCAACGGCTGGCCGACTACCACGGGTTCACCATCGCCGTTGACGACACCGGCGCCATCGTCGGGTACGCCCGGTGGAACCGCGGCCCCGGCTACGACGCCAGTGGCAAGCTCACCGTGGACGAACTGATCGGATTGACGCCCGAGGCTACGCGTACGTTGTTGGCAATGCTCGGCGGCTGGGCCAGCGTCGCACCGACCGTCCTGATCCGGCTGGGCACCGCCGATCCGGTCTGGTCGCTGCTGGCCCGCGGCGACGCCAGGCCCGAGTCCGCGCAGCCGTGGATGTTGCGCGTGATCGACGCGCCCGGTGCGGTCGCCGCCCGCGGCTGGCCGCGGCACCTGACCGGCGAGGTCGACCTGGAGCTGATCGACGAGGTTTGCCCATGGCACCAGGGTCGCCACCGACTGGTGCTCTCCGGCGGGACCGGCCGGCTGGAGCCAGGCGGTGCGGGCGGCGTTCGGCTGACGCCGCGCGGCCTGGCCGCCTGGTACGCGGGCGCGGCGACGCCGCAGCAGCTGCGCCGCAGCGGTTTCCTGGCCGGCGGGGACACCGACACCGACGAGCTGCTACGTACCGCGACCGCCGGCCCCACGCCGACATTGCACGACTACTTCTAAGGGCTGACCTTCGGTCGCACCGCTTGGCAGGGAATTCGACCCCGGAGCCATCGTGCGACGTCTTCGCGAGCACTGAGGAAGATCGCAACACGGCCCGGCTGCCATTCCGGGCCGCGTACGGGCATAGCGGTCCGTTCAGAAGGGGGCTCGCGATACTCCCCAGCGCCGGGGTCGGTCAGCGTGCCGAAGTAGCCGAAGATCACCGCGCGCATGGCCCACACACGGACGCGCCGGAGACCCCAGTGGTGCGAGGGCCTCCGGCGAGGCGGTTCCGTGCGGTGGATCAGGATCCGCGAAGGATCAGGTTGCCGTTGTCGGCGGCGCCGCTCTGCGAGCCACTTGTTTCGCTGGCGCGTTTTACGGCGCCGCATTCCCCGCGGCTTTATCCCGCTGGCGTTTCGTTCAGACCCAAACCACGCAGGATGTTATCGCGGTTCGCGTTTCCGCGCAGCGCGGTCAAGGAATTCAAGCGGCCCAGCAAAGTCGTGGAAGATGCGGGGCATTTCAAGTCTTGAATCGCCGACAAGGTTTTTTCATACCGTTGGATGCGGCTTTCAAGGTCCGTTCCACTCGGAAAGTTCGCATTCTTGAGCGCTACCTGCGCGTTCACTTGGGCTTGAGTGGGTGGGCAGCGACCGGGAACCTTTACCCCGGTAGGGCCTACGCGGTCGGCCGTCGCGTTCGGATTGCCCGGGCTGAAACCCAGCGCCGGCACCAAAGCGTTAATGTTACCGGAGCTGGCTCCGGCGTTCCCCGTCGCTCCACTCTGGCCCGAACCCGTGCCGGGCGGGTTCGCCGGGGGATTCGCGGCCGGCGGATTCGCGGCCGGCGGATTTGCGTTGGCCGGCGGGTTCGCGTTCGCGGGCGGGTTGGCGGCACCGACGTCCGCCGTGCAGCCGGCCTGCTGGCGCTGCAGGTTGATCAGGTTGACCACGGCCTGGCGGTTCGCCAGCACGGCGTTGGTCTGAGCGTTGGGGTGTGCACGCTGGTCGGCCATGAAGGCGAGGTTGTCGCGCAGCGACTGGTCCAGACCGGAGCAGTTGGTGGCGGCGTTGCTCATGCCGGTGCTGACGGCGAACGCACCGCCGGCCAGAGTCGCGACGGCAAGTCCGATGGCGATCTTGCGGTTGCGCCCGGTGAGTCCACTGCCCGGCCGCCGGTATGCCCTGCTGCGTGATCTCCTCATGCCCGTGTTTACGTGGCTGGTCTTCGAGCGGACGGGGTTCGTACCTTAAAGATCCTTAAATCCTTCAACCCCGCAATGACTCGGGTGCGTGCAGGCGCAACATCGTGGCTCCCACGTCGGCGGGCACGCGTCGCCCGTGGCACCATGCACGCCGCCGAGCCCGACGAGCCGCGCCGCCGCCGCAACGCGCCGACGCACGGCGAGACGGTCCTCCCCCGCGATGAGGAGCTGCACCGGTCCCGAGCCGGCCGAGCTGACGTACCGGCCCGTGACAGATGAAAGCCCCTTCCCGGAATGACCTCGGGGAGGGGCTTTCGTTGGATCTGTGCTGATCAGCTGGCTACTCGGCGACCTTCGCGACGCCGGTCGGGCACGTCATCCCGTTGGGACCGAGACCACAATATCCGCTGGGGTTCTTCGCGTCGGAGAGATACTGCTGGTGGTAGTCCTCGGCGTAGAAGAACTCGGTCAGCGGCTTGATCTCGGTGGTGATGTCGCCGCGACGGGCGTTGGTGACGACCGGCTGGAACGCCTCGCGGGACGCGGCGGCGAGCCGTGACTGATCGTCGGTGGTCGTATAAACGGCCGACCGGTACTGGGTGCCCACGTCGTTGCCCTGGCGCATGCCCTGGGTCGGGTCGTGGTTCTCCCAGAAGACCTTCAGCAGGTCCTCGTACGCGATCTTCGTGGGGTCATAGACGACCTGGACCACCTCGGCGTGCCCGGTCGAGCCGGAGCAGGCCTCCTCGTACGTCGGGTTCTTGGTGAACCCGCCGGCGTAACCGGCGGCGGTCGAATACACGCCCGGGAGGCGCCAGAAGATGCGCTCCGCGCCCCAGAAACAGCCCATGCCGAAGACCGCGACCTCGAACCCCTCCGGCCACGGGCCCTTCATCGGGTTGCCTAGGACGACATGCTTGTCGGCGACCGGCATCGCCAGAGGGCGGCCGGGCAGGGCCTGGTCGGGGGTGGGCAGTTCGAGCTTCTTGTACCGCAGGAACACGGTCACTCCCTTCATCCGCTCGGTGCAACGCCGGGAGTTAGGCCAACCTTACCCAAGCTCGGAGGCAATTTTCGCGGCGTAGTCGGCGGCCTCCTCGGGGCTCGCGTAGCGCGTCCGCGGCCAGAAGAAGCCCTTCAGACCGTCCCCTTTTGTCCGCGGCACCACATGTGTATGCAAATGTGCCACCGACTGCGACACGACATTGTTGATTGCGACGAACGTCCCCTGCGAGCCGAGCGCCGCCGGCACGGCCGTCACCACCCGCTGAACAAGTCCGAAATATCCGGGTAGGTCGGCGATGGGCAGATCGGGCAGCGTCACCACGTGCCGGCGCGGCACCACCAGCACATGCCCCTTGAACACGGGCCGGGTATCGAGGAACCCGACACCCTCGGGCACGTCGACCACCTTGAAGGCGGGCACCGACCCCGCCACGATCGCACAGAACACACACTCCGCCACATCGCGAGACTAGCCTTGCGGAACATGACGGCTAACAGCTACGGCTTCGACACCCTTGCCATCCACGCCGGCCAAGAGCCGGACCCGCGGACCGGCGCGGTGGTGCCGCCGATCTACCAGACCAGTACCTACGCCCAGGACGCCGTCGGCTCGCCGCGGCTCGGGTATGAATACTCCCGATCCAGCAACCCGACCCGTGACTCGCTCCAGGAATGCCTCGCGGCGATCGAGGGCGGCCGCCGTGGCCTGGCCTTCGCGAGCGGTCTCGCCGCTGAGGACACGCTGCTGCGGGCCGTCTGCCGTCCCGGCGATCACGTGGTCATCCCGGGCGACGCGTACGGCGGCACGTATCGCCTGTTCTCGAAGGTGGCCGAGAACTGGGGTCTGGATTGGACGGCCGTTCCGCTCGACAACCTGGACGAGGTGCGGGCCGCGTTCCGGCCCGGGCACACCCGGCTGATCTGGGCGGAGACGCCGACCAACCCGCTGCTCAACATCGCCGACATCGCCGCGCTGGGCGCCCTGGCCCACGAGTACGACGCGATGCTGGTCGTCGACAACACGTTCGCCTCGCCGTACCTGCAGCAGCCGATCGCGCTGGGCGCCGACGTCGTGGTGCACTCGACCACGAAGTACCTGGGTGGACACTCCGACGTCGTGGGTGGCGCGCTGGTCGCCGCGACCGACGAGCTGGGCGACACGCTCGCGTTCCACCAGAACGCGATGGGCGCGGTCAACGGGCCGTTCGACGCCTGGCTCACTTTGCGGGGCATCAAGACCCTTGGCGTACGGATGGATCGGCACTGCGACAACGCGGAGCGAATCGTCGGATATCTCGGCGAGCACACCGCGGTGACGAGCGTCCTCTATCCGGGGCTGGAGTCGCACCCGGGGCACGAGACGGCCGCCAAGCAGATGCGCCGGTTCGGCGGCATGGTCTCGTTCCGGGCCGCGGGCGGTCCCGAGGCGGCGATCGAGATCTGCAACCGGGCGAAACTGTTCGTGCTGGGCGAGTCGCTCGGCGGAGTCGAATCGCTGATCGAGCACCCGGGTCAGATGACACACCTGTCGGCTGCGGGCTCACCGCTTGAAGTCCCCGCCGATCTCGTGCGACTGTCTGTCGGCATCGAAAGCGTTGACGATCTGCTCGCCGACCTCGAGCAGGCGCTCGGCTGACCCTTACATACACGGAGCTTGGGATGTCGGACGGCACTAGCTGGGTGGGCGCTACCGCGAAGCAGATCTCCCGGGCGGTACGGCGCGGTGACGTGTCGGCCACCCAGGTCGTCGCCGACACACTCGAGCAGATCGCGATCTCCGACCCCTCGCTGGACGCCTTCCGGGTGGTCCGGGCCGGCGAGGCGATCACCGAGGCGGAGAAGGTCGACGACCAGGAGGACCTGGCCAACCTTCCGCTCGCGGGCGTGCCGGTCGCGGTGAAGGAGAACACCGCCGTGGCCGGCCTGCCCGTCTGGGACGGCTCGGCCGCGGCCCGCAAGCCGGTGGCCGAACAGGACCACGAGGTGGTGCGCCGGCTGCGCGGGGCCGGCGCGATCGTGGTCGGGGTGACCCGGATGCCCGAGATGGGGCTGTGGGGGGTCACCGACGACCAGGAGGCGCCGACCCGCAACCCGTGGGACCGCGACCGTACGCCGGGCGGCTCGTCCGGCGGCTCGGCGGCGGCGGTGGCGGCCGGGCTGGTGCCGATCGCCCAGGGCAACGACGGGCTCGGCTCGATCCGCATCCCGGCGGCCTGCTGCGGGCTGGTCGGCCTGAAGCCGGGTCGCGGCGTGATCCCGGCCGAGCTGGGCACCAACGACTGGTTCGGGTTCGCCGAGAACGGCGTGCTCACCACCACGGTGGCCGATGCGGCGCTGGGTTTCTCGGTGCTCGCCGGCCGCGAGCCGGTGAAGCTGGTCGAGCCGGGCAAGCTGCGCGTCGGCGTGTCGACCAGGTCGCCGGTCGTGGGCGTACGCCTGGACGAGCCGAACCGGGGTGCGGTGGCGACGGCCGCGAAGCTGATGACGCAGGCCGGCCACGACACGGTGAAGGCCGAGCCGCGCTATCCGACGGCGCTCGGCCTGCGGGTGCTGGCCACCTGGTTCGCCGCCGCCTACCGCGAGTCGCAGGGCCTGGACGTCGGCAAGCTCCAGCCGCGCACCCGGCAGCACATCCGGCTCGGCAAGTGGGTGTCGCGTACCGGCCTGACCAAGCAGGAGCACCGGGACGCCTGGCGGGCGACGTCGATCAAGTTCTTCGCCGATCGCAACGTGGATGTGCTGCTCACCCCGGCGCTGGCCGCCGCGCCGCCGCCGGCCGAGCAGTACTCGCAGGGGTCCTGGCGGCGCAACATGGCGGTGAACCTGCGGTACGCGCCGTACGCGGCACCCTGGAACGTGGCCGGGCTGCCGGCGATCGTGGTCCCGGTCGGGTTGCGCCCGGACGGGCTCCCGCTGGCCGTGCAGATCGTCGGGCCGCCCGACTCCGAGCTGCTGCTTCTCTCGATCGCCGGCCAGCTCGAGGTGGCCAACCCCTGGCAGCGTCACGCTTTCGGGTGATCAGGTGGCACGATTTGACGCATGACTGGCGTACCCCTGGATCTGTTGTCCCTCAGTGACGTGGAGGCGGCGCGCGAGCTGCTGACCGGGGTCGTCGAGACCACGCCGGTGCTGCACTCGCGGCCGTTGTCCGAGGTCACCGGCGTGCCGACCTGGCTGAAGTGTGAAAACCAGCAGCGGGCCGGCTCGTACAAGGTGCGCGGGGCGTACACCCGAATTGCCCGTCTCTCCGACGCCGAGCGCAAGCGCGGCGTCGTGGCCGCCAGCGCCGGAAATCATGCGCAGGGCGTGGCCCTCGCGGCCGAACTGCTCGGCGCGAGCGCCACGGTCTTCATGCCGGAGGGCGCGCCGCTGCCGAAGGTGACCGCGACCAAGGGGTACGGCGCGGCCATCGAGTACGCGGGGACCAGCGTCGACGACGCGCTGGACGCGGCGAAGCACTTCGCGGCGGAGACCGGCGCGGTGTTCATCCACCCGTTCGACCACCCGGACATCATCGCCGGGCAGGGCACAGTCGGCCTGGAGATCCTCGACCAGCTGCCGGCGGCCGCCACGATCGTGACCGCGGTCGGCGGCGGCGGGCTGATCTCCGGCCTCGCGGTCGCGGTGAAGGCGTTGCGTCCGGATGTACGGGTGGTGGGGGTGCAGGCGGCCGGCGCCGCGGCGTTCCCGCCCTCGCTGGCCGCCGGCGCGCCGCGCAAGCTCGCCCGGGGCGCCACGATCGCCGACGGCATCGCCGTGCTGCGGCCCGGCGACCTGACGTTCGCGCACGTCAGCAAGCTGGTCGACGACGTCGTGACGGTGACCGACGAGGACCTGTCGGCGGCGTTGCTGGTGCTGCTGGAGCGACACAAGATGGTGGTCGAGCCGGCCGGGGGAGCGGCGGTCGCGGCGCTGCTGACCGGTGCCTGCGTGCCCGCGCCGGACGGTCCGGCGGTGGCGATCCTGTCCGGCGGCAACATCGACCCGATGCTGCTGCTACGGGTGATCGAGCACGGGCTCACCTCGGCGGGCCGGTTCCTGCGGCTCGCCGTGCGCTGCGACGACCGGCCGGGCGAGTTGGCCCGGCTGCTTGCGGAGATCGCCGAGCAGCGGGCGAACGTGGTGGACGTGGCGCACTCGCGGCAGAGCCCCCGGCTGAGCTTCGGCGAGGCCGAGGTGGCGCTGTCGGTCGAGACCCGCGGGCCGGATCACTCGGCGGCACTGATCAGCGCGCTGCGGGCCGCGGGGTATCGGGTGGCGCCGCTGGCAGACGCCACCCCCTGAAGTTTCCTACCCCTCGAACGGCCCGAACTCGACGACGGTGACCTTGATGTCGGCGCCGCTGGGCGCCGTGTAGGTAACGGTCTGACCGGTGCCGACGCCGAGGATCGCCTTGCCGAGCGCCGACTCCGGGCTGTACACGGTGAGGTCGGTGGTCGACGCGATCTCGCGGGACCCGAGCAGGAACGTCTCGGTGTCGGTCTTGTCGTCGTCGAAGTAGATCGTCACGACCGAACCCGGTTGCACCGAATCGGCCGTGGCGGCCTCGCCGACCTCGGCGTTCCGCAGGAACTCCTTGAGGTACTGAATGCGGCCTTCCTGCTTGCCCTGCTCCTCCCGCGCGGCGTGGTATCCGCCGTTCTCCCGCAAGTCGCCTTCCTCGCGCCGAGCGTTGATCTCCGCGGCGACCGCGGGCCGCGCGGCGATCAGCTCGTCGAGCTCGGCCTGCAGCCGGTCGTAAGCGTCCTGAGAAAGCCAAGTCTTGGGCGCCTCTGAACTGGACACGGTCGATCTCCTTGCTGGGACGGGGAAAAGCTCAGCATCACCGTTGCCTGCTGAACGGAGCGAATCACCAAGCTTACCAGCGGTATGCGCGGCGTCTAGATTGCTCGATCTTGCACTGTTCAAACCTCGGCCGGAGGAGGTCAACTGGCTGGTTGACAACCCAGCACGTCACCCACGGAACCACGCTTCGAGGTGGTTACCGGCTCCGCGGCCTCGATCGAGGTGGCGCGCGCGTCGGCCGGTTTCACCACGACCGTACGCCGGCCGACCTCGTTTCCGCCGTAGTCGCGAGCCCGCAGCACGCACTCGGCCGGCTGCCCGGCCGGCACCTGGACGGTGAACTTGATCGTCATGGTCGTGTCGGTCGACTGCTGCCAGCCGACGATCTGCGCCTGATAGTCGGTCTGGCCGTACCGCTGGTACAGCTTCACCGACACCAGGACCGACGCCGCGAGCACGATCGACAGGATGATGATCGGCACCACCGGCCGGCGCCGGCCCTCGCGCCGGTGCCCGTAACGGCCCGGCGGGAACACCGGGTTTGTGGTGTGCGTCTCGCTCACCTGACGACCTCTCGTGCGGTTCTTGTCGGTGGTATCCGCAAGAATGGCAGAGTCCATCTTCGCACCTGACCCCATCCGCCCCTGAATCAGAAGAGCGGTTGAACCAGAGGAGTCCTTCGGTGACCGAGCAGCTGCGCCTCCTGGCGGTGCACGCCCACCCCGACGACGAGTCGAGCAAGGGCGCCGCGACCATGGCGAAATACGTCGCCGAGGGTGCGAAGGTGCTGGTCGCGACGTGTACGGGCGGCGAGCGCGGCAGCGTGCTCAACCCGAAGATGGACCGCCCCGAGGTGCTGGCCGACATCGCCAACATCCGCCGCGCCGAGATGACCAAGGCGCGCGAGATCCTCGGGGTCGACCAGGCTTGGCTGGGCTTCGTCGACTCGGGGCTGCCCGAGGGCGACCCGCTGCCACCGCTGCCCGAGGGGTGCTTCGGTCTGCAAGACCCGCAGGAGGCGGCGAAACCGCTGATCAGGCTGATCCGCGAGTTCCGGCCGCAGGTCATGACGACGTACGACGAGAACGGCGGCTATCCGCACCCCGACCACATCATGTGTCACAAGGTGTCGGTGGCGGCCTTCGACGCGGCCGGCGACCCGGAGAAGTACCCCGAGCTGGGCGAGCCGTGGCAGCCGCTGAAGCTGTACTACAACTCCGGCTGGACCAGGGCGCGGATGCTCGCGCTGCACGAGGGCATGCTGTCGGCGGGCCTCGAGTCGCCGTACACGGAATGGTTGGAGAAGTGGTCCGACCGCGACGACCGGGGCGACAAGATCACGACGAGGGTCGAGTGCGGGGAGTACTTCCACGTCCGCGACGACGCGCTGCGGGCACACGCCACCCAGGTCGACCCGGACGGGTTCTGGTTCCGCATTCCGCTCGACCTCCAGCAGAAGGTGTGGCCGACGGAGGACTTCGAGCTGGCCCGGTCGCTGGTCGACAGCCCGATCCCGGAGTCGGACCTGTTCGCGGGGGTCCACGAGGGTGCCGACGTCCGCTGAGCTTGGTGGCTTCGCTTGGGGCTGGCTGGTGGTTGCGGTCGACGACCGGGTGAGTCGCGTGGGGGGACTGTCCCGTGGGCTGGGCTGATGGTTGCGGTCGACCGGGTGAGTCCCGTGGGGGACTGTCCCGTGCGGCTGAGCTGGCTGGCTCCGCTTCGCTCCGCGGGCGATCGCCCCTTCGGGGGCTGATGAGGAGGCAGCCGATTTTCCGGCGTCGCACACCCCGCGACGACGGAAAATCGACTGCCTCCTCATCAGCGGGGCGATCGCGGGTCGTTTAGTGATACGGGGCACCCTGCAGATCGCGACTGATGCGGGGCGCCTGACTGACGAGACGCGCCCGACTGGTGCAGGCGCTCGACTGGTGCGGGGCGCTCGGCTGGTGGGGGGCGCTCGGCTGGTGGGGGCGCTCGGCTGGTGGGGGGCGCTCGAGTGATGAGATGCGCCTGGGTGCGGGTGACTGGTGCGGGGGGCCTGCAGATCGCGGGGAGCGGGGGCGCGGGGATGACGTGGCGGTCGGGGGCGTGGCCTGGGGGCGTAGGCTCGGGGGGTGGACGTCGTAGTCGCGGTTAACAACTTTGGGGACACGCGGTCTGGTGGGCTTGCCGGGCCGATGGGTTTGTTCGTGATTGTGCTGATGTCCATAGCGACTGTTTTGCTGATCCGCAATATGAACAAGCGCTTGCGTCGGCTTCCCGACAGTTTCCCTGACGAAGAGCAGACACAGCGTGAGGCCGAGATCGCTCGGCTCAATGCCGACCTCGAGCGTTCCGGCGCCGAACCCGTACGCCCCGGTAGCGATCAGAATCGATCGTCAGGAGATCAGGTCGCCGCGGAATCCGAGGTCAAGGGCGATACTACGGACAGTGACAAAGTCGTTGCAGATGGTGATCAGGGCCGCGTTTGACCACGTGAACGGCGGTTCGCTCGCTGAAACGCCCAATACTCTGCGTATTGGTCAGACAAAAACCGAACACGGGTCGTACGTCAACCCTTGTTGTGTTCATCAGGATTGATTTAGCCTTCCGCCGGGGGTTGTCAACGACCCCCGACCCTGCGCGGAAGGGGGCGCCGAAAATGACCATTCCCCGCCCCCGGCTTTCGCGCCTGCAGATGCACGTGCATTCGCGTGTGCCTCTTCTGAACAGGCAACTTTCATGACGGCCCCACCCGTCGCCGGGACGGGCGTCCGTCGATCGTGGACCGGCGCGACCGGCCTCGCCGGACGGTCCCGCGGCGTTCGCGTGCTGACCGCCGTCGTGGTCTCGCTGGCCGTACTGGTGGCCGCCGGCGGGCTGCTCCTGCACGCCGATCGCCCTGTGGGCAGTCCACTCTCGGTAGCGGCCGGGGTGGGCCTGGCGGCGCTGCTGGTGGCGGCCGGGCAACTCGCGCGGCTGCGGTTCCGGCTCGGTCGCGGCGTCGTCTCCATCTCGTGGGGCGAGGCCGCGCTCGTCATCGGGTACATCATGGCCCCGCCCGGCTGGTTGCCGCTGGCCACGCTGGCCGGCGCGACCGCCGCCTGGGCGGTGCTGTCCTGGCTGGACGAGCGCCGCAACGTCGCCGAGGTGGCGCACCTGGCCGCCAGCCTGTCGCTCGGCGCGGCCGGCGCGGTCGCGGTCGCCCGGCTGATCAGCGGCGACGCGCCGATACTGAGCGTGCAGACCCAGGCCGCCCTGGTGGCCGGCGCGCTCACCTATCTGCTGATCACGTTCGGGCTGGCGGCGCTCACGCTGACCGTGCACCACGACGCGGCCACCGCGCAGATCTTCGCCCGGATCCCGTACGCCAAGATCCCGATGTTCGTCGGCAACGTCCTGGTCGGCCTCGGCGCCGTCTTCGCGCTGCTGCGCGGGCCGGCCTGGCTGTTCGCCTTCCTCCCCGCGCTGTGGCTGCTCCAGCGCACCTACCGCTTCCACCTGCGCGCCGAACAGGAGCGGCGGATGTGGGAGGCGTTCGCCGCCGCCATCGCCGCGATGCCCGGCGGCACCGTGTCCGAGGTGGCCGCCGCCGGTCTGCGCGGCGCGCTCGACGTCTTCGGTGCCCGGCGGGTCGAGATCGAGGTGAGCGGCGCCGGCGAGCGGCGGTACGCCGAGGACGGCCCCGGCCAGGACAGCGCGCTCACCGGTCTGCCCGGCCCGGCGATCACCCGGTCGATGGCGGTCGCCGGCGAGGTGGTCGGCGAGCTGACCGTCTGGCTGGCCGATCCGAGCCTGCCCGCGCCCCGCGACGAGGCCGCGATCTCCGCGTACGGTGACGCCCTCGCGGCGGCGCTGCATGATGCCTCGGCTCGCGAGCAGGTCGCCGAGTTGCGCGAACGCGTCGACCACGACAACGGGCACGACCGGCTCACCGGCCTGCGCAACCGGGGCGGCCTGCTCGCCGACGGCGACCGCCTGGTGCGCGCGGTGGTTCAGCCGGACCGGCACGTCGCGCTGCTGCTGCTCGACATCAAGGGCTTCCGCGAGGTCAACGGCACGCTCGGCCACCGCTGTGGCGACGAGGTGCTCAAGCTGACCGCCGAGCGCCTCACCGACCTGTCCCGCGAGAACGATCTGATCGCCCGGGTCGGCGACGACGAATTCGCGGTGCTCATCCCGGTGGTCACCGCGCTGGCCGACTCGGCGACCTCGCCGCACGAGACGCACAGCCCGCTGCCGATGGCGGTGCGCCGGGCCCGCGAGCTGGTCGAAAATCTCGCGCTGCCGATGGAGGTGGCACGCGTACGCCTCGCGGTGGAGATCGCGGTCGGCGTCGTGGTGGCCCGAGCCGGTCGCGTCGAGCTGGCCGAGCTGGTCCGCCGGGCCGGGCTCGCACTCGATCAGGCGAAGGCGCAGGAGCTGGCGGTCGCCACGTACGACGCGAGTCAGGACGCGGTGACCACCGACGAGTTGGCGCTGCTGGCCGAGCTGCAGGACGCGCTGGCCGCCGAGGACCAGATCGTGCTGCACCTCCAGCCCGCGGTCGATCTGATCACCGCGGCGCCGACCGGGGTCGAGGCGCTGGTCCGCTGGCGTCACCCCCGGCGCGGGCAGCTGTCCCCCAACGACTTCATCCGTACGGTGGAGCACACCGAGCTGCTGACCCCGTTCACCCGGCGGGTGCTCGACCTGGCGCTGCAGTCCGCGGCCGGGTGGCATCGGGTGGGCGTCGAGGTGCCGGTCTCGGTGAACGTGTCGGCGCGCAGTCTGCTCGACCCGGCGTTCCCGGCTCAGGTGGCCGAGGCGCTGCGGCTGCACCGCACCCCGGCCGCCAGCCTGGTCCTGGAGATCACCGAGTCGGTGGCGGTCAGCGAGGAGCCGATCGTCGACGACGTGCTGGCCAAGCTGCGCGACTCCGGCGTCCAGCTGTCGCTCGACGACTTCGGCACCGGCTACTCATCGCTGGCGATCGTCACCCGGGCACCGTTCGACGAGATCAAGATCGACCGCTCCTTCGTGGACGACATGATCGACTCGTCGGCCGCCGAGGCGGTCGTCCGCAGCGCCGTCGAACTGGGCGCACGGCTGGGTGTCCGGGTCGTGGCCGAGGGCGTCGAGACGACCGAGCAGCGGGCGGCACTGATCGAGCTGGGCTGCCCGAACGCCCAGGGCTACCACTTCTGCCAGCCGATGCCGGCCGACCGGATCGTGCAGGCCCTCGCGCAGCTGAGCGAGGCCGCCCCGCACAACGTCCGCCCCCTGCGCGCCGACGACGCCTCCTGACAGAGCCGGGGTGCGCGGCAGGGTGTTGTCTTGAACTAGAACGCGTTCTAGATTTGAGGGCGTGACGGTGACCGTTCGCGATCTGGCCCGGCGCTCCCAGGCCGCGGCCGGGGCCAAGGACCGCGAGACCTGGCTCGGGCTGTTCGCGGCCGACGCGGTGGTCGAGGACCCGGTCGGCCCCTCCCCGCTCGACCCGGCAGGCAAGGGGCATCGCGGCGCCGACGCGATCGCCGCGTTCTACGACGCCGTCATCGGGCGGGTCGACCGGCTGCGATTCGAGATCGAGCGGTCGTACCTCTGCGGCGAGGAGATCGCCGACGTCGGGGCGATCCACATGGACCTCCCGGGTGGGGCGGCGGCCGTCGTCCGGGGCGTGTTCACCTACCGGGGCGACGGCTCGGGAAAGCTCGTCGCGCTGCGCGCCTACTGGGACTTCGACGCGGTCGAGTTCGCCTGATCGCCGCGTTGGCGGACGAGAGCGCACCATGGAGAGCCGAGCCGCTCACGCTTTACTCGATCACACCGAGGATGGCGGGTACCTCGTCATGCGCCAGGATCTCGATGGACAGGCACTCATCCAGGGGACCTCCGCCCGCAGCCGGTAGTCGGACGAGGCGGCCATGGCTGCGATCGTGTGGAGCGGGAAGTCGCCCTCGAGTGCGAGCCGTTCCAGCGGATGCGGGTCACCGGTCTCGACGGCCACCGCCGCCGCCACCGTGACCCCTCGCAGCGGCCGGTCCGGATGACCTTTGGCTTTACCCAATCCGTCGTCCCGGACATTCGAGCACCCTAACGGCACCGCAACAGGCTGCGCTCCGCATTTGTGGCTGGAATCGTGGATCGGCTCAGTCGTCGAGCCGGCGCAGCGACTCCTGGACGCCGGCGACGCTCGGGTGGTCTAGCGCGGTCAGCAATTGTTCCGCCTCCGTCCACGCGATGCGCGCCTCGGCCGGCTGCCCGGCTGCGCAGTACGAGTCGCCGAGGTGCGCCAGCAGATCGGCGACGAACAGGTCGTGGTCCATGGTCCGGGCCAACGTGAGGCCGTGCTGATAGCAGTCGATGGCCTCGGCGTGGCGGCCGAGGTGGTGGTGGGCGTATCCCAGGCTGTCCCAGGCGGCGGTGGCGCCGAACAGGTCGGCGTCCGCCTCGAAAATCTCCAGCGCCTGCCGGCAGTACGACAACGTGTGCTCGAATTCGCCGAGCAACGCGTGGTACCACCCGACCGAATTGAGACACTCGGCCTGCCCGATCCGGTCGTCGGTGCCGGTGAAGAGCGCCAAAGCCTGCCGGGCGTGCGCGAGGGCGGTCGCGGGCTGCTTCCGCTGGCCCCACAGGTACGCGAGGTGCTTCTCGGTGCGTGCCTGCCCGATGCGGTCGCCCATCGTCGTGAAGAGCTCCAGCGCGCGATTCAGGTTGTCATCGGCCTCGGTGTAGCGGCCCAGCCGGGTGTCGGCCCGAGCCAGGCCACTGTGGCCGTAGGCCCGCGCCGGCAGCTCGCCGAGGTGGTCCGCGCACTCGATGGCGGTCTGCCAGGCCATGGCCTGATCGTGCAGATTGCCCTTCCGGGCGGCATAGGTGTCCAGCGACCAGGCGAGCTGCCAGGCGAGCCGGTCGAGCCCCACCGCGGCGGCCTCGCGCAGCGCGGCCACCAGGACGGGACGGTGCTCGCCGTACCAGGTCATCGCGGCGCTGTGATCCTTGAGCCGCTCCGGACACACGCCGGCGGCCGGTTCACCGAGGGGCAGCACGATAGCTTCGCGGGCCGGATTGAGCAGGCGATCCGCCGCGTACGCGGTGTGCGTGTAGTGATCGAGCAGGCGGATGGTGGCCGACCGGCGGATGTCCTGCGCGTCATCGCGGCGGGCGAGTTCGGCGGCGTACTCGCGCAGCAGGTCGTGCTGGCTGTACCGGCCGAGGTCGTACTCGGTCACCAGGCTCGCACGAGTCAGCTCGCGCAGCGGTGTGCGCAGTTCCTGTTCCGGCAACCCGGCCAGGCTGGTCAACGCGGGGACGTCGAAGTTGGGTCCGACGGCGAGCCCGAGCAGCCGAAACAGTCGAGCGGCGGGCTCGCTCAGGGCGGCGTACGACCAGGAGAGCACCGCCCGCAGGTCACCGGCCGGGTCGCCGACCTCCAGCGCGTTCAGCCGGTCACTGGCCCGGCTGAGCTCGGCGGCGAGCGCGGTCAGCGGAAAGTTCGTCTGCCGGCTCCGGGCCACGGCGATGCTCAACGCCAGCGGCAGCCGGGCGCAGGCCGCGATGACCTGATCGAGCGCGCGGCGCTGGGCGACGACCCCCGGACCGAGCCGGTTGGTCAACAGCTCCTCGGCCTCCACCCAGGACAGCAGGCCGAGCGGCACGGTGGACGCGCCGTCGGTCAGCAGACCGGTGAGCTGAGCTCGGCTGGTGATCACGACGACAACGGTGGCGGTGCCCGGCAGCAACGGCCGGACCTGCTCGGCGTCGCGGGCGTTGTCCAGCACCAGGAGGATCCGCCGGCCGGCCACCACGCTGCGGTACAGGGCGGCCTGCGCGTCGAGGCCGGCCGGCACCCGTTCGGGCGCGACGCCCAGCGCATCGAGCAGGCTGCGGAGCGCCTCTTGCGGTGAGACGACCTGTCCGGTCGGGTCGAAGCCGCGCAGGCTCACGAAGATCTGGCCATCCGGGAAGCGGGACCGCACCGTGTGGGACCAGTGCACGGCAAGGGCGGTCTTGCCCACCCCGGCGGTGCCGGACACCACCGCGACGGCCATCGCCGTCTCCGCGAGCAGGTTGTCCAGGGTGCGCAGGGCCGCGGCACGGCCGGCGAAACCGGGAACATCCGCCGGGAGTTGGGCCGGCACCACAACGGTGACCGGCACTCCGGCCGCCACCTCGGCGGTCTCCCGCGGCGCGACCGGTTCCCCGCGCAGCATGGCCTGGTGCAGTGCCTGCAGGGCGGCGCTGGGATCGGCGCCCAGCTCGTCCGCGAGCCGGCGGCGGAACTCGGCGTAATACGCCAGCGCCTCGGCGGGCCGGCCGGCGGCGGCATAGGCGCGGATCACCACGTCGGCCAGCGGCTCCGTCAGCGGGTGATCACCGGCGAGCTCGACCAGTGGCCCGAGCACCGCGAGCGGGTTGCCGGCTTGCAGCTCGGCGAGCCCCCACGCCACCGTGGCGTCGAGATACAACGCCCCGTACGCGTGCCGGCAGCGGTCCACCCAGCTGCCCTTCAGCCCGTCGAGCGGCTCGGCCCGCCACCACCCGCGGGCCGTGCGCAGCAGCGTCAGCGCGGTGGACGGGTCGGCGCCGCGGGCACGCCGGACGTGGTCGGCGAACCGGTTGGCGTCGACCCCTTCGGGCGCGATGTCGAGGACGTAGCCGCTGGAGCGGCGCAGCAGGCGGGTCGGTGGCGTGCCCACGGCCTCGGCCAGCAGCCGCCGCAGGTGGGTGATGTGCACCTGCAGAACCCGGGCCGCCGCCGGTGGCGGCTCGTCCCACACCCGCGCGGCAAGAGCGTCGATCGTGACCGGGCGACCGGCATCGACCGCCAGGGCCGCCAGCGTGTGCCGTCGCTGCGGTGGACCGATCTCGACCGGCCGGCCGTCCGCCCAGATCTCCACCGGACCCAGCAGGCGGACCTCCACCATGGTCTCCCGTCCTCGAACCTTGCACCCCACCACGGCCCACCATCACGTCCGCCGAGCCGAGGCGACAGCATTTTATTAGCCGTAAGCAGCCATGCTTGTGGCCGGAAGCATCGACTGACCGCCGGAAGGCGAGGCAGGACTCCGCGGCCGGGTCGAGCCATGTACGACGGGGGTGGCTCGGCCCTGTCCCGGCCCGTTCATCTGCTCGGCGGCGAGGGGATGGCCGCGGCAACCGGGTTGGCGAAGATGGCGTCGCGGAGGGCGGACAGCGCCACTCGGCAGGAGCCGGTCAGCACCGGCTCGTCCACGATGAGGCCGAGCTTGGTCGGCACCGGCCGGGTGCCTGCCTCGGCGACCTGGTGGGCGACCCGGGCTCGCAAGGGCTCGCCACCGGCCTGCAGGATGGGTCCGGCGAGGATGACGACTTCCGGATCGATGACGGCCACGATGGCGATGAGGCCGGTGGCATAGCGTGCGGCCAGCGCGTCCAGGAACTCCTCGGCTGCGCTTCCGCCGGCGAGGGCCGATTGCACCATCCGGACGGCGTCGGTGCCACGCAGACCGAAGGAGCGGCCGAGGTCGCGGATCGCGCTCGCGTTGCAGGAGCGGTCGAAGCCGCCGGTGTCACGGCGGCCCGACGGCGTGCGCAGCGGCTGATCCGGGACCGGTATGTAGCCGACCTCGCCCGCGCTGCCGGTGGCGCCGCGGTGCAGGCGGCCGTCGATAATGACGGCGGCACCGATGCCGCGGCCCGACCACAGCAGCACCGACGTCATGGTGCCCACGGCGGCACCATCGGCGTGTTCAGCAAGGGCGACCAGGTTGACATCGTTCTCGATCTCGACGCGGGTGCCCAGGGCCGCGCCGAGCCGGTCGCGGATGTCGCCACCCTGCCAGCCGGGCAGGTGTTTCGCGTGCCGGAGCGCCCCCGCTCCCGAGTCGTAGCCGGCCTGCACACCGACCACCACCGAGCCGACCTGCTCCCGCGTGAGCCCGGACGCGGCGAGCAGCTCTTCGTACGCCCGGGTGACGTGCGCGACCGCGTCCCGCTCGCCCGGCTTGGCGGCGACCCGCACCTGGGCCATCATCCGGCCGGACAGGTCGGCCGCCGCCGCCCGGATGACGCCGGTTTCGACGTCGAACCCGACGGCGTAACCGGCGCACGGATTGATCTCGTAGAGCTCGGCCCCGCGGCCCGGCGTTCCGAGGTTCGACACTCCGACGGACAGGACCAGCCCGGCTCGCTCCAAGCGGGTGAGCGTCTGCGAGGCGGTCGGCTTGGACAGCCCGGTCAGCGCGCCGAGCTCGGTCCGGGACAGCCGGCCGTGCTCGAGCAGCAGACGCAGCGCCGATCCGTCGTTGATCGCTCGCATCGCTTGAGGCGTGCCCCGCATGGTCACCGGCCGCTCCACCCGTTGTTTTCCCTTCGAGTCGCTGAGCCTGCCCGCGTCCAGCGCCGGCGGCGATTCCCAGGCTAGGCGACTCCAAGGCTATACGTGCTGCCCGCGGCCCGAGTCTGGCCCGGCACGGCCTTGACACGGTCAAATTTGGAAGGAAGGCTTCCTTCCATCCATCGCCGGCGAGGCGTACGACACAGGCGCCCGGACGCCCGCCTGCGATATGTCCCGAGCCGGTGTATTGGAGAAGGATTCATAATGTCGTTCCCCCGTCGTCCTGCGGTGACTCCGGTTGCCTTGGCCGCCGCCGTCATACTCACCGCCGCCTGCACCAGCACCGGTGGTTCCTCGACCGCCTCGGCCCCGTCCGTGGCCATCAAGCCCGGCGACAACCACGCCGCGACCACCGTGACCGTCTGGTCGTTCACGCATCTGCCGAACGAGGTCAAGGCCTTCCAGGCAGCCGCCGACCGGCTGCACGCGCGCTACTCGTGGCTGACCGTCAAACTCGTGCAGAACAAGGACGACGCCGACTTCACCAAGGCCGTCGCCGCCGGAGAGTCCCCGGACGTGTTCATCTCGAGCTCTCCGGACAGCGTCGCCAAGTTCTGCCACAACAAGACCGTCGCCGACCTGAACCCGTACCTGGCTGCGGCCGGCATCGACACGGCCAAGACGTTCCCGGCCGGCAACTACAAATACATGCAGTACCAGGGTGAGCAGTGCGCGTTGCCGCTGCTGACCGACGCGTTCGGCCTCTATTACAACAAGGCGATGTTCCGGGCGGCGGGCATCACCGCCCCGCCGAGGACGCTCGACGAGTTGCGGGCCGACGCCGAGAAGCTGACGATCAAGAACCCCGACGGCAGCATCAAGCAGTGGGGATTCGTTCCCGCCGAGGCCTACAACCTCAACAACACCCTGTACGAGGGCGCACTCACCGGCTCGTCCTTCTACGACAGCAACGGCAAGTCGACTCTGGCCTCCGACCCCAACTGGGCCAAGCTGCTGACCTGGGCTCAACGCCTGAACGCGTTCTACGGCCAGGACCAGGTCAAGCGGTTCATCGCCCAGTACCAGCCGCACTCCGACGACGCGTCGAACCCGTTCACCTCGGGGAAGGTGGCGATGGAGGTCGACGGCGAGTGGCACATCGGCGAGCTCGCGGACAACGCCCCCAAGCTCGACTACGGCATCGTCCCGGTGCCCAAGCTGGCCGGAAGCGGCGCCTCGCCGGGTGCGGGCGAGACCGCCGGCACGGTGATGTATCTGCCGACGAAGGCCGCTCACCAGCAGGAGGCCGCGTTCGCCATCGCCAACATGGCGACCGACACGCAGTTCCTGACCGACCTCGCCACGGCCATGTCCAACGTGCCGTCGACCTTCGCCTCGCTTGCCGCCTGGAAGAACGCCAGTGACCCGCACTGGGCGACGATGGTCGCCATCAACAAGGATCCCGGCTCCGGGTACACGCCGCTGACTCCGGCCGGGGCCGAGATCGGCACGGTGTGGGGTTCGGCCATCCAGTCGTTCGACCAGTCCTCCGGCACGCCGGACCCCACCGGCCTGCTCGCGGAGACGGCCGCGAAGGTCGACCAGCTCAACGCCGCGGCCAAGAACTGATGACCGCGGCGGCAACAAGACGTTCGTCGCGGCGGCGCTCGGCATCCCGGACCAAGTGGACCACCGTCATCCTGTTCTGCTCGCCGTTCATCGTCGGCGTGGTGCTGTTCCTGGGCTATCCGGTCGGCGCGGCGCTGTACTACTCGTTGACCGACTATCAGGCGGGTTCGCTGCTGGCGCCGAAGTTCGTCGGATTCGCCAACTACGTGCAGGCGCTCGTGCACGCCGATGACTTCTGGGTCGGGGTGCGTAACACGCTGTGGATGGTGCTGATCATGGTGCCGCTGCGAACGCTCTGGGCCGTCTTCGTGGCCTGGGCGATCAATCGGGTCAAGCGCGGTGCCCGCGTCTACCGCACGATCGCCTATCTGCCGTCGATGGTGCCGGTCGTCGGCGTGGCGCTGTCCTTCATCGTCGTACTCAACCCCGCCGGGCCGCTCAACACCGTGCTGTCCCGGTTCGGCGTCAACGGCCCGAGCTGGCTCGGCGACCCGGCGTGGACGAAACCGAGCCTGGTGCTGATGGCGCTGTGGGTGGCCGGCGACGTCATCGTCATTGTCGGTGCCGCCATGCTCGATGTGCCGGTCCAGCTCTACGAGGCGGCCGAAATCGACGGGGCCGGCGGCTGGCGCCGGTTCTGGCACGTCACGCTGCCGGGCATCTCGCCGGTGATCTACTTCTCGCTGATCACCGGGATGATCTATACGTTCCAGTACTTCACCGAGGCGTTCGTCGTCTCCGGGGCCACCTCCAACGGCGCGACCTCGAGCAACCAGGTCGTCGGCTACCCGCACCAGTCCCTGCTCTTCTACTCCACCGAGATCTACGAGCAGGGTTTCTCCTACTTCAAGACCGGATACGCCTCGGCACTCGCGTGGATGCTCTTCGCCGTCATCCTCGTCGCGACCGTCGTCTTCATCCGGGTCTCGCGCCGCTGGGTGTCCTACGACGGAGGTGGCCGATGACCGCGCTCACCACCCGCACGGCGCTCGGGGCGGCCGCGGTGCGGCCTCGCACCGGACGCCGTACGCTGCACCTGGTCGCCGAGCATGCCCCGGCGATCGCGCTGTGCGTGGCGTTCGCGGCACCACTGATCATCAGCGTACTGACGGCGTTCATGACGCAGCGACAGGCCGGCACCGGATCGGTCCTGCCGCACCCCTGGCGATGGAACAACTTCCGCGCCGTGTTCGACGCGATGCCGTTCCTGCACGACCTTTACAACACCGTCCTGTACGCGGTGCTGTCGGCGCTCGGGACGGTGCTCTCGTCGGTGCCGGTGGCGTACGCGCTCAGTCGGCTGCGCTGGCGCGGCCGCGAGGTGGTGTTCCTGCTCGTGCTGTCCACGATGATGATCCCGGCCCAGGTCACCAGCTTGCCGCTGTACGTGCTCTACGCGAACCTGCACTGGATCGGCAGCCTCAAGCCGCTGATCGTCCCGTCGTTCTTCGGCGACGCGTTCAGCATCTTCCTGCTGCGCCAGTTCTTCATGACGCTGCCGGCCGAGATGATCGAAGCCGCGCGGGTGGACGGCGCGAACGAGTTCCGCATCCTGACCCGGGTCGTCGTGCCGGTGGCGAAGCCGGCCATCGCCGCGGTCGGCCTCTTCGCGTTCCTGTACGCCTGGAACGACTTCTACAACCCGCTGCTCTACACCGGCAACAGCACCACCGGGCAGACCCTGGCGGTGGCGCTGTCGCAACTGGCCAAGTCCGGCCATCAAGGCGCGTACCAGCTCCAGATGGCCGCCTCACTCATGTTCCTCGCGCCCGTACTGGTGATCTTCTTCCTCGCCCAGCGCGTCTTCGTCGAGGGCATCACCACCACCGGAGTCAAAGGATGAACCCTGTGAAGATCACCGTCGTCGGCGGCGGCAGCACCTACACCCCCGAACTCATCGAGGGCTTCGCCGCCCGGGCCCGGGCCGGGACGCTGGCGATCGACGAGCTCGTACTGAACGACATCGACGCCGAGCGCCTCGCCGTCGTCGGTGGCTTGGCTCAGCGCATCCTCGATCGCACCGGCTTTCCGGGACGTCTCGTGTGCACCACCGATCTCGACGACGCCGTCCGCGACGCCGCCGCGGTCCTGATCCAACTCCGGGTGGGCGGCCAGGCCGCCCGCATGACCGACGAGACCACACCCAACCGGTACGGCCTGGTCGGCCAGGAGACGACCGGCGCCGGTGGATTCGCCAAGGCGCTGCGGACGGTGCCGGTGGTCCTCGACATCGCCGACCGGGTGCGCGCCCTCGCCGGTCCCGCGGCCTGGATCATCGACTTCACCAATCCGGTCGGTATCGTGACCCGGGCGCTCCAGCACGCCGGCCACCGCGCACTCGGACTGTGCAACGTCGGGATCGGCTTCCAGCGCCGCTTCGCCCAGGCCTTCGGTGTCGAACCCGGCCGGGTCCGCCTGGGCCACGCCGGCCTGAACCACCTCTCGTGGATCCGGTCGGTGACCGTCGACGGCGACGAACGGCTGCCGGAGATCCTCGACGGCCCGCTGCTGGACGAGGTCGCCGGCCGCACGGGCGCCCCGTCGTTGTTGCGCACGCTGCGCGCGATCCCCTCCTATTACCTGCACTATTTCTGGGGAACCTCCCGGGAGCTCGCGGCCCAGCAGGCGGGCGAGCACCGCGCGAGCGCCGTGCAGGCGATCGAGGCCGAGTTGCTGGCGATGTATGCCGACCCGACGCTGGACCACAAACCCGAGCTGCTCGAGAGCCGGGGCGGCGCCTACTACAGCGAGGCTGCGGCGGCCCTGGTTACCAGCCTGCTCACCGGCGACGGTGCCCACCACTACGTCAACGTCCGCAACGACGGCACGGTCGCGGGCCTGCCCGGCGACGCCGTGGTCGAAGTCGGCGCGATCGTCGACACCGGCGGGGCACATCCGCTACCGGTTCCGGATCTGGCCCCGGAGATGCTCGGGCTCGTGCAGGCCGTGACCGCGTACGAGATCCTTGCCGTGCAGGCGGCCACGACCGGCGACCGTACGGTGGCGGCCCGCGCGCTGCTGGCCAACCCACTTGTGCGGGAATGGCATCTCGTCGAATCGTTACTGGACGACCTCCTGGAGACCAACCGGCGGTTCCTGCCCGCGTTCTTCCCGGCCGCCGCCGAGGCCGAGCCGAAGGCGGCGTCGATCCGTGGCTGAGCGCTTGGTCGTCGGCGCCGACGGCGGCAACTCCAAGACCGACCTCGTGCTCGCCGACACCTCCGGCCGCGTCTGGGCTCGGGTACGCGGCGCCGGCACTCGCCCGATGCAGGACGGCATGGCCGAGACCGCCGCCCGGCTGCACGCCCTGGTCGGCACGGCGCGCTCGCAGGCCGCCGCCGCCGGGTTGAGCTCCGACGCCCCGATCGAGGTCGGCGCCTTCTACCTCGCCAACCTCGACACCGAGCCGGCCGAGGCGGTCATGCACAAGGAGCTGGCGGCGCTCGGCGTGGCGGCGCGCCTCGTGGTGCGCAACGACACCTTCGCGGTGCTCGGGGCGGGCCGGGCCGGCCGCGGTGGGGTGGGTGTCGTCGGCGGCGCCGGAATCAACGCGGTCGGCGTGCATCCGGACGGCCGCGTCGCGCGTTTCCTGGCCCTCGGTCCGCACACCGGCGACTGGGGCGGCGGGCGATCGCTGGGCATGGCGGCGCTGGGGGCCGCCGTCCGCGCCGGCGACGGCCGAGGGCCGGCCAGCATGCTGCGCGAGGCCGTGGCGGCGCACTTCGGCCGGGCGTCGCCCGAGGAAGTGGCGCTCGCGGTCGAGGAACGCCACCTGACGTGGCGGGAGATCATTACGCTCACACCGGTGCTCTACGCCGTGGCCGAGGCCGGCGACGCGGCGGCACTCTCCATCGTGGACCGGATGGCGGACGAGGTGGCGACCATGGCCACCGCCCTGCTGAACCGCCTCGACCTCGGCCACGCCACGGTGCCGGTCGTGCTGGGCGGAGGTGCGCTGCAGAACGCCCCCGAGCGGTTGATCCGTCGCGTACGGGAGAACGTCGCCGCGTCCGCACCCCGCTCGCGGGTCGTGGTGCTCGACGTCCCGCCGGTGGCCGGGCCGCTCGTCGACGCGCTGGCGCTGGCCGCGGCCTCGGCGGAGGCGGTCGAGCGGGCTCGAGCGGACCTGGCCGGACGGCCGTCCCCGGCCTCGTGAGCCAACCGCGTCGGTGGGAAGGGCACGCCTTCCCACCGACGCGGAGACGCTACGAGCGGGTGATCGGGTCGGACAGCCCGAGGTCCCAGACGGCCAGCCCGTGCAGACCGCGGTCGGAGACCAGGGATTGTCGGTCGGCCAGGGATTTGGCGTCGGCCCACCACAGGATCGATCCGTCCGCCAGGGTGGCGTGCCACTCGTGCGCCGTGCCGTCCCAGACCGCGCGGGAGCCGGCCAGCGAGCGCGCCTGGGCATCGGAGACCTGGTCGACGTGCCCGCTCCGCCAGTCGGTGTACCAGCGGTATCCGTAGCCGGCTTCGCCGAGGATCACCTTGCCGTTGTCGCCGCCCATGTGTCTGAGGACGATGCCGAGGCCGGTTGTCTGCCACGACAGGGCACCGACCGGCCCCGGTCCGGAGTCCCCGAAGCCGTGCTGGTCATAGGCCATGAGAACGAGGCGATCGACGGCCTTGCCCAGCGCGGACAGGTCATAGCCGGCGTTCGTGAACTCCTGCTCCGTGGTGTAGCAGGTGATCGCGATGCTGACCGTCTTTCCGGGCAGGGCCGCCTTGAGGGTCTTGATGAAGGTGAGCAGTCCGGACGTGTCCCGCGCCTGCAACGCTTCGAGGTCGATGTCGACCCCGTCCCAGCCCTGCGAGTTCACCGCGCTCTTCATCGTATTGACGATCGCTTTGATGTGCGCGGTCGAGGAGAGCATCCGGTAGGCGGCGGGTTCGTCGAAGTCGCCGAGCGATTCCGAGAAGTTGCCGATCAGCACCTCGGCTTTCTTGCCGAGCGAGTGAGCAGCGGCGAGTTGCGACGTCGCGTCCGCATCCGGGCGGCCGACGCCGGTACCGTCCGACGTGATGTTGACTCCGTCGACGCCCACCTGCTCGATGGCACCGGCGCTGGCCGCGATGAGTGATGTCGCATCGCCTTCGAACTGATACGCCAGCACCGGGGAGGACACGGCGGCGTCCGCGGGCAGGGCGACCAGCCCGACGCCGACGGCAACCACGCCGGCGAGGGCCAGGCTTCCGAATTTCGCGGTCTTGGCTCTTACGCGTTTGGACATGGGTCTCCTTGTGGTAGTGACCTCACCCCGAATCGACGAGTTCGACACTGGCGGTGACCGGACCGCCGAGCCACCTGATCGGAGCCGAACACCGCCTGGTGGACGGGTACACGATATGTTGGATGGAAGGAAGCCTTCCTTCCAAACTCGGGACTGTCAAGGTCGATCGATGAACACGCGTCCCGGGCGAAAGTGCCGGAGAAGCGTTGTCCCCGATGTGGGAGGCTGGTCCATGTGAACCGATTGGGTGCCGTGACCTCGCCGTATCTGCTCCAGCATGCCGACAATCCGGTGGACTGGTGGCCTTGGTGCCCGGAGGCGTTCGAGGAGGCGCGGCGGCGAGACGTCCCGGTCTTGGTCTCGGTCGGGTATTCCAGCTGCCACTGGTGTCACGTCATGGCGCACGAGTCGTTCGAGGACGACGGGATCGCCAAGCTGATGAACGACGACTTCGTCGCGATCAAGGTGGATCGGGAGGAGCGGCCCGACGTCGACGCCGTCTACATGTCCGCCACCCAGGCGATGACCGGGCAGGGCGGCTGGCCGATGACCGTCTTCGCCACCCCCGACGGCGACCCGTTCTTCTGCGGCACCTACTTCCCGCGGGCGCGTTTCGCCCAGCTTCTCACGGCCGTCGCCGAGGCCTGGCGGGACAAGCGCGCCGAGGTCGTCGAGCAGGGCGCGAACGTGGTGCGGGCGATCGGCGGCAGCCAGCTGGTCGGCGGCCCGACGGCGCCGATCTCCGCGGAGTTGCTCGCGGCCGCGGTTGCCGGGCTGGTGAAAGACCGGGACCGCACGTACGGGGGTTTCGGCGGCGCCCCGAAGTTCCCGCCGCACATGAGCATGCTCTTCCTGCTGCGCCACCACCAGCGGACCGGGTCGGCCGAGGCGCTCGACGCGGTGCGGGAGGTCGCCGAGCGGATGGGCCGGGGCGGCATCTACGACCAGCTCGCCGGCGGGTTCGCCCGCTACTCGGTGGACGCGCGCTGGACGGTGCCGCACTTCGAGAAGATGCTCTACGACAACGCGCTGCTGCTCCGGGCGTACACGCAGCTGTGGCGCCTCACCGACGACCCGTTCGCGCGCCGGGTCGCCGACGAGACCGCGGCCTTCCTGCTGCGTGATCTGGGTACGCCGGCCGGCGGGCTGGCCTCGGCGCTCGACGCGGACGCCGCGGGGGTCGAGGGGCTCACCTACGCGTGGACGCCGGCGCAGCTCACCGAGGTGCTCGGCGCGGAGGACGGCGCGTGGGCGGCCGATCTGTTCCGGGTCACCGAGGGCGGGACGTTCGAGCACGGCAGCAGTGTGCTGGTGCTGGCCCGGGACATCGAGGCCGCCGAGCCGTCGCTGGTCGCGCGCTGGTCGGGCGTACGCGAAAAGCTCTTGAACGCTCGGGCCGGTCGCCCGCAGCCCGCCCGGGACGACAAGGTCGTCGCGTCCTGGAACGGGCTCGCGGTGACCGCCCTGGCCGAGCACGGCGTGCTGACCGGCTCCCGGCCGAGCGCCGACGCCGCGGTCGAGCTCGCCGAGGTGCTCGCCACCCGGCACCTGGTCGACGGGCGGCTGCGGCGGGTCTCCCGGGACGGCGTGGTCGGCGAGCCGGCCGGCGTGCTGGAGGACTACGGCTGCGTCGCCGAGGCGTTCCTCGCCGTGCATCAGCTGACCGCCGACGGGCGCTGGCTCGACCTGGCGAAGGTGCTGCTCGACGTGGCGCTCGCGCACTTCGGCACCGGGGACGGCGGCTTCTACGACACGGCGGACGACGCCGAGCAGCTGGTCACCAGGCCGGCCGACCCGACCGACAACGCGACGCCGTCCGGCTTCTCGGCGATCTGCGCGGCGCTGGTCGGCTACACCGCGCTGGCCGGCGACCCGAGCTACCGGGAGGCGGCCGACGTGGCGTTGCAGCGGGTCGCGCCGCTGATCGGGGGCCATCCGCGGTTTGCCGGCTATGCGGCCGCGGTGGCCGAGGCGACGCTCTCCGGCCCGTACGAGATCGCGGTCGCCACCCACGAAGCGCAATCCGAGTTGCTGAGCGCGGCCCACCGCCACGCCCCGCCCGGTGCGGTGATCGTCTCCGGCGCGCCGGACCGGCCGGGCGTCCCGCTGCTCGCCGATCGTCCGCTGATCGACGGCTTGCCCACGGCGTACGTCTGCCGCGGTTTTGTCTGTGACCGCCCGGTGACCGATCCGGGGGAGCTGGTCGCGCGGCTGGGGTCGCAGGAGGGTTGAGCTGGGCGGTCGATAGGCTGACGGTGCGATGGATACCCGAACCGATCTGCCGGTGGTCGGCATGGTGGGCGGCGGCCAGCTGGCCCGGATGACCCACCAGGCCGCGATCTCCCTAGGCCAGTCACTGCGCGTGCTCAGCGTGTCGCCCGACGACAGCGCCGCCCTCGTGGCCGCCGACGTTCGCCTCGGCACGCACACCGACCTCGCCGCGCTGCGTGACTTCGCGAAGGGCTGCGACGCGGTCACCTTCGACCACGAGCATGTGCCGACCGAGCACATCGAGGCGCTCGAGGCCGAGGGCGTGAAGATCTTCCCGGGGTCGCGGGCGCTGGTCTTCGCGCAGGACAAGGGGCAGATGCGGGAGCGGCTCTCGCAGCTGGGCGCCCCGGTGCCGCGCTGGCGGCGGGTCGAGACGGCGGCCGACGTCGAGAGCTTCGCGGCGGGCTCCTGGCCGGTGGTGGCGAAGGCGGTCCGCGGCGGGTACGACGGCAAGGGCGTCTGGATGCTCGACTCGCCCGCGGCGGCCGCGGATCTCGTGGCCACCGGCACCCCGCTGCTCGTCGAGGAGCGGGTGCCGCTGCGGCGGGAGCTCGCGGCGCTCGTCGCGCGCTCGCCGTTCGGGCAGGTGGCGGCATACCCGGTGGTCGAGACCGTGCAGCGGGACGGCATCTGTGTCGAGGTGCTCGCGCCCGCGCCCGGCCTTTCCGAGTCGCGGGCCCTGCAGGCGCAGCAGCTCGCCATCGACCTGGCGAACTCGCTCGGCGTGGTCGGGCTGCTCGCGGTCGAGCTGTTCGAGACCGAGGACGGCATCGTCGTCAACGAGCTGGCCATGCGCCCGCACAACTCCGGGCACTGGACGATCGAGGGCGCTCGCACCTCGCAGTTCGAGCAGCACCTGCGCGCCGTCCTCGACTACCCGATGGGCGCGACCACGCTGACCGCGCCGGTCGTCGTGATGGCCAACGTCCTCGGCGGCGCGCCGGGCGGCATCTCGATCGACGAGCGGCTGCACCACCTGTTCGCGACCGACCCCGGCGCCCGCGTCCATCTCTACGGCAAGCAGGTACGCCCCGGCCGTAAGATCGGCCACGTGACGGTCCTCGGGGACGATCTGACCTCGGTGCGGGCCCGCGCGGTCCGGGCCGCCAAGTGGCTGCAGGAAGGCGTGTAATGGCACCGGTGGTCGGCATCATCATGGGCAGCGACTCCGACTGGTCCACGATGGAGGCCGCGGCCGTCGCGCTGGCCGAGTTCGAGGTGCCCTTCGAGGTCGGCGTGGTCTCCGCGCACCGCACCGTGCGCAAAATGGTCGACTACGCCGAGTCGGCGGCCGACCGCGGCATCCGGGCCATCATCGCGGGCGCCGGCGGCGCGGCCCACCTGCCGGGCATGGTCGCCGCGCTGACCCCGCTGCCGGTGATCGGGGTGCCGGTCCCGCTCAAGCACCTCGACGGCATGGATTCGCTCCTGTCGATCGTCCAAATGCCGGCCGGCGTACCGGTCGCCACCGTTTCCATCGGCGGCGCTCGCAATGCCGGCCTGCTGGCGGTGCGCATTCTCGGCGCCTCCGACCTGGCCTTGCGGGCGAGGATGTCGGCCTTCCAGGCGAGCCTCGAAAAGCTGGTCGCGGAGAAGGACGCCGCCCTGCGCGACCGCCTCCTGGGGTAACGTCGGCGCATGGCCCGGCGTTGGCGACTGTCGATCGGCGCGTTCGCCGTGGCCCTGTTCGTCGGCGCCACGTCGCTGGCCGCGGGAAATGTCGGCTCGGCCGCCGGCTGGTTCCTCTTCTTCGCCGTCGTCGCGCTGCTCGTCTCGCCGCGCGCCTTCCCGAGGTCGATCACCGACGCGCAAGCGCGCGCCCGCAGCGCCGAGGACGGCCGCGCGATCGTCTACTGGCGACCCGGGTGCCCGTTCTGCATGCGTTTGCGCGCTTCGTTGGGCCGCCGTGCCGACCGTCTCCATTGGGTGGACATCTGGGCCGACCCGGCGGGCGCCGCCTCGGTCCGCGCGGTCGCCGACGGCAACGAGACCGTCCCCACCGTGATCGCCGGCGACACCGCGATGGTCAACCCCAAACCCGAGGTGGTCCGGGCCCTGACCCTCGCTTGATCCCTTTTCCCGTACGAGGCGAGCACCGGTCCCCGCCTTCCCGCCACCCTGGTTGCAACTCGCCCTCCTCGCGCCACACCGGGTTGTCCCGGCGGGCCGGCGAAGCCGACCGTTCCCGTCCCGGCATCGAACTTCCTAAAAGCCGCAACTCGCCCAAAATCGAGCGCGCAGACTGGAGTCAAGGTAGAGGGGGAACCGGTGAACACCTTCGAGACGCTGACAATGCCCGGCCGCCGCCTCGGCCTGCGCCCCTCGGACCCCAACCGGCCGGTCCTCGAACTGTCCCGCATCCTCGCCGCGGCGCCACCGCCGCACCCGCTCGCCGCCGACCACCTCACCCAGGTCACCGACTGGGGCCTGTACGAGAACGACCAGTACGGCGACTGCGGCCCCGCCGCGGTGGCGAACTCACGGAAGCTCGTCACCCGCATACTCGCCGGCGCCGAGGAGTCACCCACCCAGGCCGAGGTGTTCGACCTGTACCGGGCCTCCGGCAACCCCGACTTCGACCCGGACACCGGCGCCGGCGACAACGGCGTCGAGATGGCCACCATGCTCGCCGCGGTCCGCAACGCCGGCCTCGGCGGTGTCCGGTCCCTGGCCGAGGCGAAAGTCGACGTCACCGACCTCGACGAGGTGCGCGCCGCCATCGCCATCTTCGGGTTCCTGCTGCTCGGCTGCGACCTCGAGATCGCGCAGCACGCCCAGACCGACAGCGGCCTCTGGGACTACCAGCCCAGCCAGGAGTGGGGCGGGCACGCCGTCCTCGCCGGGGCGTACACCTCCGCGCCGTCCGGCGCCGACGTCGAAGTCGTCACCTGGGCCGAGGTGGTCGGCACCACCGACGTGTTCTGGCGGCGGCAGGTCACCGAGGGCTGGGTGTGCATCTGGCCCGAAGCGGTCGGCACCACCCAGTTTCAGCAGGGCATCGACGTCGCCGCCCTGAACGCCGACTACCAGGCCCTCACCGGCCGGCCCGGCCCGTTCCCGGTCGGTGCCGCCGGGATGCGGGTCTCGTGACGCCGGGAAGGGCGGCGATCAGCGCAGGTTGACCAGGCGGTTGCGGAGGCCCTCGCGGGTGCGGCGGCGGTTCTCGTTGGTGGCGCCGAAGACCAGCAGGAGGACGCCGAGCGGCAGCAGCACCACCCACGGGCCGACCAGCGTCACCGCGAAATGGATCGCCGCGAAGATGGTGGCCACCGCGCCGACCACGACCGGAGCCTGTTGCCGGTAGGTCGAGCCGATGATCAGGGTGGCCACGGCGGTGAGCAGCAGCAGGACCTCGCGCAGCTCGCCACCGTCGCCCGCCAGCACGATGCCGATCGTCGGGACGAACGCCGCCAGCAGGGACGGCCCGTACGCGGCCCAGCTGCTCAGATCGGTGCGGGTGCGGGACTCGACGATGCCCACCGCCAGCGCCAGCGCCGCGAACGGCAGAGTGTATGCCTCGGGGAGGGCCACGTCGGCCAGCGCGATGAACAGCCACCAGCCGACGATCTCGAAGCCGACGGCCAGCCAGAACAGCAGCCGGCGCTGGCTGGGGGAGCGGCCGGCCCGGGACGCCGCCAGGCCGAGCACCGCGCCCCAGGCGGCCAGCAGCGCGGCCAGGTGGGCGGGCGCGTCGAAGGCGAGCGCGCCGGCCAGCACCGCGGACGTGTAGCCGGCCCACTCGACGGTGGTGGCCTCGCGGCGGTACTGCGGCAGGCCGAGCCGCGGAACGGTGGCCTCGATGATGAGCAGGGCGGCGCCGACGCCGAGCACACCGAAGGCGGCCCACTGGCGGGCCACCCCGCCGGCGATGCACGCGGCCAGCACGAACAGCTGGGCCATCACGGCGACGAACAGCCAGCCCAGGACGCGGGCTAGCTGGCTGCGGCCGGCCAGCGCGGCGACCAGGCCGACGCCGACCGCGGAGCCGAGCGTGAACAGCGTGAGGTTCTGCTGGGCGAGGCTGCCGGCCAGGCCCGCGTTGCCGGCGGCGAGACCGACCACGAAGACGATCCGGCGGACGGCGCGGAGCATCGGGGCGTGCGTGGCGGCGGGCGGCGGGGTGAGCGCGAGGCCCAGCATGACGATCGTGAAGACCACCAGGCCGGCGCTGGTCGCGGCCGGGAACGGGAGGCCCAGGGCGATCGGCGCGATCAGGATGCTGATCGCCAGGCCGGGCAGGATCACCGGGACGGCCTCGGAGGTCTTGCCGCCGAAGCCGATCGCGGCCAGCGCCGAGGCGCCGGTGAGCAGCACGATGGCCAGCACACTGCTGCCGGTCACGTGGCCGGCGTCGGGCTGGGCGAGGGCCGGGATCGGGCCCGCCCAGATGTGCTTGATCTGCTGCAGCGGGTCGATCAGCGCGGCCTTGAGGGCGGGTGCGATCGAGAAGAGGGCCAGCACCGTGGGGATCAGGGCGAGCAGCACCGCGCTGGTGGCCGGGTCGACCAGCCAGCGGCCGCTCAGGCCGCTCGGGCGCAGGCTGGTCCAGCGGGCCGACTGGTACCGGCCGTCCGCCCACGAGCGGGTGCGTGCGACCGTGAGGCCGGGCGCGGGGGTGGCGCCGCGCAGCAGTTCGGCGAGCACGCCGAGCAGGGCCGCGGCGGCGGCATAGAGGGCCGTGGAGTACGGCGTGGGGATCGACGCGAACGCCGTGATCGTCGCGCCGAGCACCAGGCCGACCGTGGCCCAGGGCAGGTACTGCGGGATCCAGCGGCCGATCAGCGCGAGCGCGGCCAGGCTGAGGCTCGACGCGGCGAGCGCGGCGGTCAGCAGCACTTGGGCGTTCTGCCCCTGGTCGCCGGCGAGCGCGGCGAAGACACCGGGCAGCGCCAGCAGCACCGCCCCGGTGGCCATGCCGCCGATCTGGGCCCGGTGCCGGGGCATGCCGGTGTCGTCGCGGGCCAGGTCGGCCTCGGTGATGACCGGGACCCAGAAGCGGCCCGTCTCCGGCGGTGGTGCGTCCTCGGGGGCGATCGTGAAGGCGACCGGGGTGCGGGCCATCGCGGCGGTGAGCGCGCCGATCGTGGTGATCAGCAGCAGCGCCACGCAGGTCGACCATGGGCGGGCCAGCCCGGCGCCGGCCGCGTGCAGCAGCACGGCGGCGGCCGCCCCGGCGCGGCAGAGGGCGGCGCGCGGGTCGGCCGCGGCGATCGAGGCCATCGCGTACGCCAGCGCGACCGCGCCGCCGACCAGCAGCGGGGACCACCAGGGCAGTCCGATGGCGAACGGCAGCCCGATCGTGGCGAGCGCGCCGGCGGTTGCCGAGATCGCGTACGACCACGGCCGGGGTGCCGCGAAGCCGGCCGCGATGGCCACCACGACCAGCGTGAACGGGGCCTGCCAGGCGCCCGCCGGTGGGTTCGTCGGGTATTGCGTCAGGTCGGCGGCCCACACCGAGCCGTGCAGCGCGATGATCCGCAGCCCGCCGGCGAGGGCCTGCCAGCCGGCGATCGCGCCGACCACCACGCCGGCGGCGGCGAGCCCGCGGACCGGGCCGCGGCGCCACTCGTCGGGCAGGGCGGCCACGCCGAGCGAGACGATCAGCACGACCACGCCGGCCACGGCCAGCGGCGCGTTCGGGAAGGCCAGCGCGAACACCCGGGCCAGCGCGCCGCAGATCGCGACCGTGGCGGCGGCCGCCGCGATGTCCGGCCCGTCCAGCATCCGGTCGCTGCGCCGGCCGTTGTCGATCGACTTGGCGAAGAACAGCAGGCCGGCGGCGACCAGCAGCAGCGCGCCCACCCAGATGTCGGGCGGGGTCGCGCCCGGCGCGAGCAGCGCGGCCATGGCCAGCGCGATCGCGCCCAGGCCGGTGCCGACGGTGAGCGGCGCGCTGATCTCGCGGCGGGCCACCTGGAAGACGGCGGCATAGCTGAGCGTGGCGGCGACGGTCAGGAAGCCGACGGCCAGCGCGGGCACGGTGACTGCCTCGGTGGGCGGCGGGCCCTGGCCCTGGTCGGCGACCGCGAGCGCGCCGGTGACCACCGCGCCGGGCAGGGCGAGCGCGGCGGCGCCGGAGGCCCAGTCGCCGACCAGCCACGCGTACAGCCGGATCGGGATCTGCCGGGCGGCCACGGCGATCATCACGCCGGCCCCGGCCAGCGCGGTGAGTACGGCCGCGGTGAGCCAGGCGGCGCTGAGCGCCGCGCCCGCGCCGAACAGGCCGACCGCGCCCGCCGCGGCGACGTGCGTGATGGCTATCCGGCGGCTGCTCGCGGCCAGGCCGGCGGCGCCGATCGCGATCGAGGCGAGCACCAGCGGCCAGGGCGCCTCGGACCAGCGCAGGCCGAGCGAGGCGGGCACGGCCAGCGCGGTCAGCGCGGCGCCGATCACCGCGCCCTCGTGCCGCCAGCTGCGCGGCAGCGCCAGCGCGGCGGCGATGGTGACCAGCAGCGCGGCGAACGCGAGCAGCCAGCCGGACGGCCCGGCCGCCTCGGCGATCTTCTGCGCGTACGCGGCCGTGTCGGCGTGCCAGACCGGGCGGGCGGCCTGCAGCGGGGCGAGCGCGGCCCGGATGCCGTCGACGGTCAGGAAGATCCCGATGATCACCAGTGCGGCCGCCGAGGCGATCTCCGGGCCGGACCGGATCGGGGCGGGCAGCAGACCGATCACCGCGCCGGTGACCGCCACCGCGGCGGCGGCCACCACCAGCGTCCAGCGCGGGTCGACCACGTCGGCGATCCGGGCCGCCGAGCCGATCACCGCGAGGGTGAGCACGCCGCCGGTGATGTTCCGGGCCGGCAGGTTTTGCAGCAGGCCGGCCGCGGCGACCGCGACGACCGAGGCCAGCACCAGCACGAAGGCCGAGCGCACCGCGTCCGGCACGATGCTGGCCTGCAGCAGCGCCACCGACGAGTAGAGCAGTGCGCCCGCGCTGGCCACGCAGAGCAGCGCGAAGGTGAGCTCGCGCAGCCAGTCCGCCGACGGCGGGGTGGCCGGCGGGGTCAGCGAGGCCGAGGCGGCGGCGGGGGCGCCGGCCGGCCGGGGGCCGGGGAAGATCCGGGTACGCAGCCACCGGCGGCGCTGCCCGGTCATCGCGCCGATGATCAGGTCGGGCTCCTCGGGCCGCGACTCGGGGCGCGGCGGGGAGCCGGGGGCATGGGTCGCCGGGTCGGCCGGGTCGCCGCGGCGAAGGTAGTCGGCCGCGCCCGCGTCGGCGGCGGCCAGCGTCTCGCGGTCGGCCGCGACCGGACGGCCGATCGGCCACTGCGGCACGAGCCGGCCGCCGCGGATCACGGTGGTCAGCAGGAACAGGTCGAGCAGCGCCACCACGGCCAGGGCCATGCCCCAGCCGGCCGGGCTCTGGATCGACGGGTACGCGAGCAGCAGCGGCACCGGTTGCAGGGCGACGACGGTGGCGTACCGGGGCGCGCTGAGCCGGACCGCGGTGGCGTACAGGAACGACGCGACCGAGGTGATCGCGAAGGTGACGCCGAGGTAGAGCGGCAGCGAGACCCGGTCGCGGCCGGTCAGCGAGGTGCCGTGCAGCACGTACAGGGTCATCGGCAGCAGGGCCAGGCCGACCGCCGCGACGGTCTCGGCGGTCGAGCTCAGCCCGCGCTTCGCGATCCCGGGCGCGGCGACCAGGGCGACCGAGGTGCAGATCGCCAGGATGACCGCGCGGGCCAGCGGGTTGCTGACCGCGACGCCGGAGAAGACCACGGCGGCCACGCCGATGAGCAGCGCGCCGATGGCGAGCAGGATGTTTTGCACCGACTGGGTGGACGCCTCGGGTGGGTGCTGCTCGCCGCCGGTGAGACCGACCCGGCGCGGCGGCGGGCCGGACCGCTCGCGCGGCGGCCCGACCCGTTCGGTCGGCGGCGGGTCGTCGACCAGCGCGGTCACGCCGTCGGTGGCCACGCCGGGCGGGCCGGTGTGCGCGGAGCCGGGCGGCGCCCAGTCGGGGCGGGGGCCGGTAGCGCGGCCGGTGCCGCCTCGGGGACCGCCCGCCGGTGCGGTGCCGGTGCCGCCTCGGGGACCGCCTGCCGGTGCGGCGGCCGGCCGGGCGCCGGGTGGGGGCGGTGGGGTGTCGCGGGGCGGGGTGGAGCCGGCCGGGGGTGGTGCTCCGGTGGGCCGGGCCCCGGGCGGCGGCGGAGGCTCCTCGCCCTGATGCGCGCCCGGCGGCGGGGGCGGCGGGAAGTCCGGGCCGGGCCTCCGCCGTACGCGACGATTCTTTGCTTTTTTCGCTTTTGCCTGGGTGTTCGCGTGCGACAGGATGTCGCGCTGGAACTGCGCCGCCTGGATCTTGGCGGCGATCTGCGTGCGCTCCTTGGCCGCGTTCATATCGCGGATCTTCAGTTCCGCGATGGAGGCATCGATCCGAGCCAGCTCCTCGTCGTAGCTGTCGGACTGTCCAGCCTGCGCCACGGCACCTCCTCGACACCCACCGGCGGCCCAGTCATCCGGGGATGACTAGAGCATGCCGGTACGACACCTCATTAGAACAGGCTCACGCGGGCGTAGATCTATGGAAACGGGCGCGAAACGCCGCAGACCTTGTCACGCGGATGGGCGACCCGCCACCGAAATGCCCACTGGCGGTGCCGGGAAGTGTCACGTCCGGCATACCGGTCGAACGCTGGTGGGTGCCCGCTACTTGCCAGTAACATTGGGGTACTCCTCGTCTTGGCGAAAGGGCCATCTTCATGTCTGAGTTCGACGTATACCGGCTGCCGGAGGACCACGAGACCATCCGCGCAGCGGTGCGCGAGGTCTGCGACGCCCGGGTGGCGCCCCATGCCGCCGAGGCGGACGAGACCGGGGAGTTCCCCAAGGCGTCCTACGATGCCTTGCGGTCGTCGGACTTCCACGCGCCGCACATCCCGGCCGAGTACGGGGGAGCGGGCGCCGACGCGCTCGCCACGGCGATCGTCATCGAAGAGGTGGCCCGGGCCTGCGCGTCGTCCTCGCTGATCCCGGCGGTGAACAAGCTGGGGACGCTGCCGCTGCTGCTGTCGGCGTCCGAGTCGGTCAAGCAGCAGTACCTGCCGAAGGTCGCCGCGGGCGAGGCGATGTTCTCGTACTGCCTCTCCGAGCCGGAAGCGGGCTCGGACGCCGCCTCGATGACCACCCGGGCGGTCCGCGACGGTGACTTCTGGGTGCTCAACGGCGTGAAGCGGTGGATCACCAACGCCGGCGTCTCGGAGTTCTACACCGTCTTCGCGGCGACCGACCCGTCCGCCCGCTCCCGCGGCATCTCCGCCTTCGTCGTCGAGAAGGCGGACGAGGGGGTGTCGTTCGGTGCGCCGGAGAAGAAGCTGGGGATCAAGGGCTCGCCGACCCGCGAGGTCTACTTCGACAACGTCCGGATCCCCGCCTCCCGCATGATCGGCGACGAGGGCACCGGCTTCGCCACGGCCATGAAGACGCTCGACCACACCCGGGTGACCATCGCGGCCCAGGCGCTCGGCATCGCGCAGGGCGCGCTCGACTTCGCCAAGGGCTACATCCAGGAGCGCAAGCAGTTCGGCAAGCCCATCGCCGACTTCCAGGGCATCCAGTTCATGCTCGCCGACATGGGCATGAAGCTCGAGGCGGCCCGCCAGCTCACCTACGCCGCCGCGGCGAAGAGCGAGCGCGGCGACGCCGACCTGACCTACTTCGGCGCGGCGGCCAAGTGCTTCGCCTCGGACGCCGCCATGGAGATCACCACCGACGCCGTCCAGCTGCTCGGCGGCTACGGCTACACCCGCGACTACCCGGTCGAGCGCATGATGCGCGACGCCAAGATCACCCAGATCTACGAGGGCACCAACCAGGTGCAGCGCATCGTCATGGCCCGGCAGCTCCTGAAGGGCTGAGGAACTGCCTCGTTGCGGCTCAACATGCATATGTTGGGATTTGCCATCTTGCTGCGGACGGTAGCTGATCTGCTGAGATGCCAGTGATCACCAGGCCTCGCCGACGCTTCTTTCTGGGGCTCGGCGGGGCTCTCCGGTGGGTGGGTGGCCGGGGCTTGACCTCCTGCCACCCGCATGCACCACGCGTTCGGCGATAGGATCCGTCTCGGGTCCTGACCGTTTGCCGGGTACGCGGATGAGAGGGCACGGGATTGTGGCTGAGCCGACCGAACCTGGGCGAGGCGCGCCGCGCGGGTCACGGTACGCAGATCAGCGGCCGTATGTCGTCAGCGAACGGCTCGATGATCTGTGCGGGCCAGTTGCCGGCCAGGTGATGCTCAGCCGACGGCTTGATTGGTCAGGGCGTGCCAGATATGACCTCGACAACCCACGCAGGCTCGCCAGCATGTATGAGACCGTCCTGCGTGAGGCGACCAACAGCGAAGATCTTCAGCTCTGGCTGAACGGACCGACGCTTCTGCGTCTCTGGGCCGGTCTGGTCCTCCCTCCGCAGGTGCGACTTGCCTGGGAGGCCAAGCACCCGGTGCTCGCCGAAGCTCGCCGAGCAGCCGCATAGTGCCTCGCGAGGCAGAGCCGCTGCACCGGTTACTCGCCGAGATCGGTCTGCGCGCGGGTGGTCCGTTCGGTTTCGCCCTGGCCGGCGGGCACGCCGTCGCGGCGCACGGCATCATCGACAGACCGAGTGAAGACGTCGACCTCTTCGCCGACTGGCAACGACGCGCAGACTTCCCGACCGCCGTGGATGCGGTTGTTGCCGCCTACAAGGGCGCAGGATTCGACGTCGTGGTCGATCTTCGTACCGAGACCTTCGCCCGACTACATGTCAGTCAAGCGGCCAGCCCGAACCAGCAACACCGGGTGGAGCTCGTCGCCAACTGGCGTGCCCAACCACCCGTTGAGATGCAGATCGGCCCGGTCCTGCACCCCGACGACGTGATGGCGGGCAAGATGGATGCCCTGTACAACCGTGCGGCAGCACGAGACTTCATCGATATCGACGCCGCAATCACAGGTGGCCGGTACACCCCGGAGCGGCTCTGCGCTCTGGCTTCGGAGGCTGATTCCGGCTTCGACAGGCGGTTCTTCGCCCAGATGCTCGGCATGATCGGTCGCTTCGACGATCAGGACTTCATCGACTACGGTCTCGGATCCACCCAGGTTGCGGCGATGCGTGAACGTTTCCGAGCCTGGCAGGCCGAACTTCAATCAGCAGCAGGCTGACTCTTGCCGGCCCGGGCGGAAGACCCGTACGGCGGGTTCGGTGAGCGAACGTCCTGGCATGCGCGTGTGGGGCGGGGTGGCCGGTCCCGGGCCTCCCCGCCCCACACGTGCGGCTGCGTCAGCCGAGCATCGACCACCACTGGCTGCTGCCGGTGAACCGCTTGACCGGGTTGCCGTTGGCGGAGATCGCGTAGGCCGGGGAGCCCCCGTCGGCGTACGCGTTCAGGGTGATCGACTCCATGTTCCAGTTGTCGTCGCCCTGGAAGGTGCCGTTGTGGGAGATCATGCGGACCTTGATGCCGGTCACGTCGCAGCTGTTCACGTGCCAGTTCGCGTTCTGGTAGCCGCGCGAGTAGCTCTGGTTGCTCCAGTTGCCGATCCCGCCCGTGACGTGCTGGAGCTCGACGTCGCCCCCGCCGTTGCGCTGGGTCAGCCACACGATGACCTCCGAGTTGTCCCGCAGGTCGTCGCCACCGGTCCCGAGGTTCAGGTAGAACGCGCGCAGCTCGGCACAGCCGCCGATCGGACCGGCCTGGGCGGGCGCGGCAGCGACGGCGAAGCCCGCGGTGGCGGCCAGGGCGGCGGTGACGCCGACGATCGTGCGCTTCAGGGCCTGGACGGGGTTCTTGACCATTTTGGAGAGATCCTTTCGTAGCCGGCGTTCGGTGCCGGACGTCTGCCGAAGACGATCCGGCCCCGGAGCCGGCTGCGGAAGGCTCGACGGCGTTGTCCGGACAAGCCCGGACGAGGTCAGGCAGTTATCCGGACGGCGCCGTACGGCACGGCGGCCGGTAGTCGATGCCGGGAAAATGGCTCGCCCATTCGGTGCGGGTGAGCGTCGGGTAGGCGAGCGCGCAGATCCGGTCGGCCACCCGCTCCAGGTTCAGGTCCCAGGACCGGACCGTGCCGTCCGCGCCGGCCGTGGCCAGATGCCGGCCGTCCGAGGTGAACGCCACGGTGCTCACGGTGGCGGCGTGGCCGGTCAGAGTCGCGATCTTGGCCGGCCGGCGGGGGTCGGCGACGTTCCACAGCCGTACGGTGTGGTCGCCGCTGCTGCTGGCGAGCGTCCGGCCGTCCGGGCTGAACCGGACCTCCTCGACGTACGCAGTGTGCCCGGTCAGGGTGGCGAGAGCGGCGGGACGGTAGGGGTCGCGGACGTCCCACAGCCGGATGGTGCCGTCGTTGGCGCCGGTCGCGAGGACGTGGCCGACCGGGCCGAACGCGGCCGTGTTGACCGCGTCGGTGTGGCCGGCCAGCGTTCCCGCCTCGATCGGGCGGCGCGGGTCGGTCAGGTCCCACAACCGGGCCGTGTGGTCGAGGCCGGCGGTTGCCAGGATGCGGCTGTCGGTGCTGAAGATGGCCATGTTCAGCGCGTTGGCGTGGCTCCTCGCCGAGAACGCGGACAGCGCGACCGGGTGGCGGGCATCGGTGATGTCCCAGAGCCGCGCGGCCCGGCTGCGCGCGCCGAGCACCGCCAGCAGGTGCCCGTCGGGGCTGCACACGGGCAGCGGTACGTCGTCGACCAGGCCGTGCGGCAGTCGCGACAAGCGCGTGACGTGCCGCGGGTCGCTCAGGTCGGACAGCCCTACGGTGGTCGCGGTCGCGGCGACGAGCAGCCGGGAGTTCTGGCAGAAGGTCACCGACCCGGCCGCGGGGACGTCGATCGGGTCGGTGAGCCCGGACCGGTCGTCGACCGTCCACACCCGTACCGTCGGCGCCCGGCCGGGGCCGAGCAGCAGCCGGCGATCGTCCGGGCCGAACTGCAGGGGGCGGACGGCGTCCGGCTGTCCGGTCGGCGCCGGGCCGGTCAGCTCCCACAGCCGTACGGTGTAGTCGTAGCTGCCGGTGGCCAGGGTCTGGCCGTCGGGGCTGAACGCGACCCCGGCAATGGCGTTCGTGTCGCCGGGCTCGTCGGCGTGCGGGTCGAGGGTGGTGATCGGCACCGGCCGGCCCGGGTTCGCCACGTTCCACAACCGGGCCGTGGCGTCACCGCTGCCGGTGGCCAGGGTGCGGCCGTCCGGGCTGAACGCGACGGAGTAGACCAGGCCGGTGTGGCCCCGCACGACGCTCGACGTGCCGCGGGCGAGGTCCCACAGCCGGGCGGTGTGGTCGTAGCTCGCGGTGGCCAGGGTCCGTCCGTCCGGGCTGAACGCGATCATGCTCACCACGGCGGTGTGTCCGGTCAGCGTGCCGGCGGGCCGCCGCGGATCGGTGACGTCCCAGAGCCGGACGTCGCGCTCGTCGCCGCCGGCCAGGGTCCGCCCGTCCGGGCTGAACGCCACGGCGAACCACGCCCGCCTACCGGTGAGGGTGACCAGTGGGCGGGGGTGCGCCCGATCCGCGACGTCCCACAGCCGGATGGTGCGGTCGGCGCCGGCGGTGGCCAGGGTGCGGCCGTCCGGGCTGAACGCCGCCTGGTCGACGGAGCCGCGATGACCGGTGAGGACGGTGATCCGGGTGACGTGGCTCGGGTCCCGGACGTCCCACAGGGCCACCGTGCGATCGGCGCTGGTGGTGACGAGGGTGGCGCTGTCCGGGCTGAACGTCACCGACGACACGTAGTCCGATGCCGCGTCGAGCACGGCCCGCAGCGTCGGGCGGTGTGCGGCGCTGGTGTCCCACAGCCGGACGGTCCGGTCGCTGCCGGCGCTGGCGAGCAGCCGGCGGTCGGGGCTGAACTTCACGTCGTGCACGTACCCGGTGTGCCCGGTCAGCCGGATGTTGTACGGCGCCGCGAACGAGCTGAGCAGCGCGCCCCGCGCCTCCGAGGTCTGGGCCAGGCGGTACGCGGCGAGGCTCAGCTGGTTGGCCAGGGCCGGGTTGTCACCGCGGAGCGGGTCGACCTCCTGGGCGACCTGCCGGGACACCGCCTCGTCCCGCTGCCGGGTGGAGATCTGCCCGGCCCGCGCGGCCAGCAGGGTCATCGTGGTGGTGAGCAGGAACAGCACGGTGAGCGCGGCGACCAGCTGGCGCAGGCGGCGGGTCCGGCGCCGGGCGGCGGCCTGCTCGGCGAGCTCGCGCGCCACCGAGGCGGCCAGGAAGTCGCGGGCCACCGGGTTGAGGGCCGGTGCGCCGGTGCGCTGCGCCCATTCCTGGGCCGCCGCGAGCCGGGCGCCGCGGTACAGGGCGGTGGGGCACCGCTGTTCCCGCTGCCAGGTGGTGGCGGCCTCGACGAGGTGGCGTCGGGTGAGCATGCCGGCGCGGTCGACCTCGAGCCACCCGCGCAGCAGCGGCCAGGCGGTCAGCAGCGCCTCGTGGCTGAGCTGGACCCGGTCGGCGTCCACGGTGATCAGTCGCTGGGCGACGAACCGGTCGAGCACCTCGGTCACCTGATCGGTCGAGCCGTCGCACTCGGCGACGAGCTCGGCCCAGTCGCGCCGGCGCCGGGTGTCCGGCGCATCCGCGGCGATGTGCACCAGGCCGAGGAACACCTGCCGCGCGAGGTGCCGCCGGTGTTCGTCGAACTCCGCGTACACCGCGTCGGCGGAGGCCGCGACGGCCCGGTCGATGCCGCCGACCTCGCGATAGTCGGCGACGGTGAGCCGGCGGTCGCGGCTGTGCTGCCAGGTCGCGAGCAGCGCGTGCGACAGCAGCGGGAGTACGGCGGCGTCGTGTGCCCGGCCGCGAACCTCGCCGGAGCCGACCTCGCTGAGCAGCAGCTCGACGAGGCCGTCCGCCACCTCGACGCCGGCCTTGCGGGCCGGTTCGGTGATCGCGCGGCGCAGCTCCTCGTCCGCCATCGGCGCGACCGTGAGCTGGTGCGCGCGCACCGCCGCGACGAGCTCGGGATGCCGCAGCAGCGGAGCGTAGAAGTCGGCCCGGAGTCCGATCACGACCAGGGCGCGGCCCGGCCCGGCCGCGGCGCACAGCGCGGTGACGAACGACTGCCGCTGCGTACCGTCGACGCAGGTGGTGAAGGTCTCCTCGAACTGGTCGACGACGAGCAGCAGGCGGTGCGACTCGGGATCGGCGCGCCGGGCGTAGTCCGCCGCGCGGGCGGGACACTCGCGCAGATCGGCCGCCACCTGCTCGGCCGGCATCTCGGTCGCGGCGCCCAGCTGGGCCGCGAGCTCGTCGAGGGGCGAGCGGCCCGGGGTGAACAACCGTACCGACCATCCGCCGCCGGCGAGCCTGCCGCTTCGCACCGCGTGGATCAGGCCGGCGCGCAGCAGCGACGACTTCCCCGAACCGGACGCGCCGACGACCACCTGCATCCCGCCGCCGGCCGCGTACCCGGCCGCGAGACGATCGATCAGCTCGGCGGTCAGGGCCTCACGGCCGAAGAACCAGTCCGCGTGCTCGGGCTCGAAGCTCGCCAGGCCCCGGTACGGCTCGGGACCCGGCGGGCGGGGGCCCGGCGCCTGCCGGAGCCGCTGCCAGACCGCCACCCAGGCGACGAGCGATGCGGAGTCGGTGACGCCGCACGTCCGCAGCACCTGGACGAAGAGCTCCCGCGAGGCCGCGGCGGGCAGGCCACGGCCGGCGAACCAGTCGCCGATCGTGCTGTGGTTGCGGTAGCTGCCGGTCCGGGCCGCGACCTGACGTACGCTCAGCCCGGCGCCGTGACGCAGCAGGCTCAACTCCCGGCCGAAGTCGTCCCGGGTCACGATCCGCTCCGGCTCGGCCTCCGGTGCGGGCGGTGCCGCGGCCGACGAACCCGGTACTGCCATTCATCCCCCATCCCTCCGGCGCTGTCGACGCATGTCGATGCACCTCCGACCCGGGGCGGACACTATCGCGGCGCCGCATCGGGTCCACGGGCCGGTATGGACCGTGCGTCGCGCCTCATACGCGCAGCGTCGATGCCGGCCGCGGTGGGATCCGGTAGACCTAGGCTTTGGTCATGACAACCTTTGCTGTCCGCACCATCGCTGCCCTGCGCGCCGAGCACGACGGCCTCGCGTCGGCGGGCGCCGCCATCTCGCCGGCCCTGCTCAAGGGCCCGTCCGGCGCCGCGGAATGGACCGTGGCCCAGGTCTTCTCACACCTGGGCAGCGGCGCGGAGATCACGCTGGCCGCCTTCCGCGCCGGGACCGGCGAGGCGCCGGCGCCGGGTCCGGACTTCAACCAGCGGGTGTGGGACCGGTGGAACGCCCTGAGCCCCGAGGCGCAGGCCGCCGGCGCGGTGGAGTCGGATGCCGCCCTGGTCGCCGCCCTGGAGGCCCTGACGCCCGAGCAGCACGAGACGCTCGCGATCAACCCGGGCTTCCTGCCGCAGCCGGTCCCGCTCGCGTCGTTCGCCGGTATCCGGCTGAGCGAGACGGTCCACCATGGCTGGGACATCCGGGTCGGCGCGGACCCGGCCGCCGCGCTGTCGGCCGAGTCGGCCGCCGTGCTGGCCGAGCACCTCAGCGGCGGCCTGAGTTTCTTCCTGGGCTTCATCGCCAAGCCGGAGGCGGTCCGCGAGCCGGCCGTGGTCGAGATCAGCGGTACGCCGTACCGCATCGTCCTCGACGAACGTGCCCACTTCACCGCGGAGCCGACCACCGCCACCGCGACGTTCGCCGGGCCGCTCGAAGCCGCGCTGCGGCTCATCGTCGGCCGGCTGTCCCCGGCGCACACCCCCGCCGGCGTCGAGGTGACCGGCAACGTCTCCCTCGACGACCTGCGCCGGGTGTTCCCCGGATTCTGAGTCAGGGTTTGCGGGCGACTCCGCAGTACACCGCGATCTCCTCCGCGGTGTCCGCGGAGTCGGGCCGCCACTGCGGCGTCGACACCACACCCGGTTCGACCAGGTCGAGGCCGTCGAAGAAGGCGGTGATCTGCTCGACGGTCCGCAGGTAGTAATTCGCGCCCTTGCTCTGTGCGGTCTCGATCGCGCTGTCGTTGACCGGCGTGGTGATGCTGTCGTTGATCACCAGGTAGCTGCCCGAGGGCAGCGCGTCGACGATCGTCCGCACGATCGCGGCGGGGTTGTCGTCGTCGGGGATGTGGCCGAGGATCCCGATCATCACGACGGCGATCGGCTGGTCGAAGTCGAGGGTGTCCGCGGCCGCGTGCAGGATCTTCTCCGGGTCGCGGACGTCGGCGTCGATGTAGCTGGTCGTCCCGTCCGGGTGGCTGGTCAGCAGCGCCCGGGCGTGCACGAGGACCAGCGGGTCGTTGTCCACGTACACGATCTTCGACGCGGGGGCGATCCGCTGGGCGAGCTCGTGCGTGTTGTTCGCGGTGGGTAGGCCGGTGCCGATGTCGAGGAACTGCCGGATGCCCGCCTCGCCGGCCAGGAACCCGATCGCGCGGGCCAGCAGCCGCCGGCCGGCGACGGCGAACTCCCGGATCTCCGGCATCTGCCCGAGCACGGCCTCGGCGGCCGCCCGGTCGGAGGCGAAATTGTCCTTCCCGCCGAGCAGGTAGTTCCAGATCCGGGCGCTGTGCGGCTGTTCGACCTTCAGCCGTGCCTGCAGGTCAGACTCTGAGCTGCTCATCGATTCGCCTCCGTGGCCTCGCGTCGCTCTGCGGGGTCACTTTACGGCAGTCACGACTACGTTCCCGTCCGATGTGGATCGTACGCCGTTCACTTCCGCGCGATCTTGTAGTGCAGCACCAGGAACGGCAGGCCGTACAGCGCGAACGCATGCGCGGCCCGCAGCTCGCCGTCCTCGGTGAAGACGTCCAGCCGCTCGGCGAAGCCGTGCACCGCGAGCGTGGTGAGCTCCCGGCTCGCCGGATCGATGTAGCTCAGGTAGTGGCCGGGATGGGGCAGCCCCGTCCGGCTGCTGAGCACCAGCCCACCGCCGGGCCGGGGCAGCGGCAGCAGCGTGGCCGTGAAGTTGGCCTGCGGCACCGGGAACCCGACGCTGACGTACCCACGCCCGTCGTGCCGATACGTCGTGTAGATCCCGACATAGATCGGCTCGTCGGTGTCGGCGAAAGACCGAATCCATCCGCGTACGCCGACCAGCTCCGATCCGTCGGGAGTGATGGTGTCGATCCGGCTGCGTACGCCCCGTACCGTCTCCCGCTGGTTCATCGGCACGTTGGCCTGGCCCAGCGGCCGGGCCACCAGCGTGCGGTAGAGCAGGTACCCCGGGCGTACCCACGGCCGCCACTCGGGCCGGATGTCGAGCTTGAACCGGGTGGTGTGCTCGTAGAACTCGCGGACGAGCGGGTCGACCTCGGCCGGGTCGAACTGCGGCCCGGCCAGGTCGTCGAGCGAGCCGACGATCCCCACATCGGCGGCGTCCGCCGTATAGCTGCCGCCGACGTCCTCGGCCAACCGGCGTACGTAGTCGGTGCCGACGTACCCGGTGCGCGCCTCCAGCGGCACCACGAACGGCAGCTCCGCGGCCGGCACCCGCTCGGCCAGCAGGCTCACCTGTGGATCGCGGAACACCGCCGCGGACAGCACCCGGAAGCCGACCACGGCGCCGGCGGCCACCGCGGCGGGCGGCGCGTCCGGTCCGGCCGCGAGGCGCCACGCCGCGCCCACCGCGGCGCCGGCCACCGGGCCGAGCGCCACCTTCTGCGGCCGCAGCCCGAGCGCGCCGGCGACCGCGCCGGCGGCCAGCCCGACCGGCACCGGGCCGGCCTTGGTGAGCCGCGCGCCCAGCCAACCGGCGGGCGCCGCGAGCGCGCCGCTCATCACGACCCGCGACCACCAGGCCGGGATCTCGCCGGGCCGCTGCCGGGCCCGCGCCACCGCCTCGGTCGCGCCGAGCGCCACCGCGCCGGCCAGCCCGCCGAGGGTCGCCGCGCGGGCGCCCCGCCGGCTTGCGATCGCCGCGCCGGCCAGTGCCCCGACCACCGCGGCGAAGGCCATCCCGCCGGCCCGCTTGCCCGTCTCATCAGCCACGCCCGCACGGTAGCCCAGCGGTGATCGGTCCGGCCACGGTGGACGACGGGGCGGTCAGTACGCTGGGTGACCGGCTCAGCTCGAGAACGGGCACGGAGCCGGGCGGGCGAAATGGTAGCCCTGGCCGTAGTCGCAGCCCAAGTCGCGGAGCAGGGCCTCCTGGTCGGCCGTCTCGATGCCCTCGGCGGTGACCGTCAGATCGAGCGCGTGGCACAGCGCGATCGTGTGGCGCAGCATCTCGGTAGCGGCCGGGGCGCCGGCGTCGGCCATGAACTCGGCGGCCAGCTTGACGTTCGAGACCGGCAGCCAGGAGAGCGTGGCCAGGCTGGAGTATCCGGTGCCGAAATCGTCGAGGGCCAGCCGGACGCCGAGCTCGGCCAGCTGGTGGAGGGTGGCGTACCCCTGGTCCAGCGCGGCGCTCTCGGTGATCTCCAATTGGAGGTTGCCGGCCGGCAGGCCGGCCCGGTGCAGGATGTCGGCCACGTCCGCGGGCAGGGTCGGCTCGCTCAGCTGCAGCGGCGACAGGTTGACGCTGATCGTCAGGTCGCGTCCGGCCCGCAGCCACGCCGCGCCCTGCCGGCACGCCCGCTCGAGCACGAACCGGCCGAGCGGGCGGATCAGGCCGGTGCGCTCGGCGAGCGTGATGAAATCGGGCGGCCCGAGCGGCGGACTGCCGCCGGGTTGCTGCCAGCGGGCGAGCGCCTCGACGCCGATCACCTCGCGGTCGGTGAGGCGATAGAGCGGCTGGTAGTACGCGACGAACTCGCCGCTGTCCACGGCGGAGGGCAGCGCGGCGGCCAGCCGGTGCCGGCGCCGGTCGGCCTCGGCCCGGGACGGCTCGTAGACCGCGTGCTCGTGCCGGTCCTGGCGGGCCCAGCCGAGGGCGAGGCGGGCGTCGCGTAGCCAGTGCTCGCCCGGCTTCGGGCCCTCCACGAGGCCCGCGGTGACCTCGAGGCGCAGCGAGTGGCCGCCGAGCGGGAACGGCGCGTGCAGGGCGCGGCGGGCCTGATCGGCGATCTTGACGATGTCGTCGGGGCCGGCGGTGTCGTCGGCCAGCAGACCGAACTGGTCGTCGCCGAGGTGGGCCAGGAACACGCCGGTGAGCTGCCGCAACCGGGCCGCGACCGCGGTGAGCAGCTGGTCGGCGTTGTCCTGGCCGAGGCTGTCGGCGAGCTCCGGGTACCGGTCGATGCCGAGCAGGCACAGCCCGCGCCGCGCGCCCGTCGGTGCGGCCAGGAGTTGACGCAGCTGCTGCTGGTTGGGCAGGCCGGTGATCGGGTCCTCGATCAGCCGCCGCTGCAGGTCGGTCTGCACCCGGCGCCAGTGGATCTTCTCGGACCGGTTCATCTGTTCGGCGGCCCGGACCGCGGCGTCGCGCTGGGCCGTCACGAATCCGGTGGTGACGTGTTCCAGCAGCTCGAGGACCCGGCCGCGGACCACGGCCGGATCGCCTTCGATCAGCGGCGGCAGTCGCTCGGTCAGCAGTCGTACGGTCATCCCGATCACCGGGGGCGCGGACATCCGCAGGTCGACCAGCTCGGCGCCGATCCGGTCGCCGGCCGCCGGGTCGAACGGCTCGGCCCGGACCGCCGCGATCAGCTCGTCCAGCAGCTCCTGCAGGGCGGCGCGGGCGCGAGCGCGCAGCCCCGGGACGAAGCCGACACGGGTGACGTCGCGGAGCCACTCCCGGGTGAGGTCCATCCGCTTCCTTCCGCGCCATCGTGACTGGCCGAGGAATTATGCCCATCCATGTCCGTCGCGGGCCATTCTGACCTTGCCGACCGTTCCGGGTGAACTGCCAAGATCACTACGCTTTGTCGCTTGGCGGGCGCGGTAGGCCCTACCCAGGGTCACTGGTGTGCGTCAGGCGGAAGAAACGGCATTCCGCTCGGCTTTCGCCGTTCAACGTTTGCGAGCCACCGCCACCAGCGCCGACGGCACCGGCGTCTCGTCCTCCTCGTCCGGATCCGGACGCCAGTAGGTTGCGCTCACCACACCGGGCTCGACGATCTCGAAGTCGCCGCCGATCAGCGTGATCAACTCGTCCCGATCGCGGATGATGAACGGCGTCGGCGTGTGCTCGTACAGCTTCTGTATCTGCTCCTGCCGTTCCCGGGCCTCCGGCGTCACCTCCGGACCGGCGTGCGACATCACCAGGTAGCTGCCGGACACCATGGCGTCGCCCAGTCGCTTCAGGATGCCCACCGGATCGGCCGAGTCCGGGATGAAATGCAGAACGGCGACGGTCAATACCGCCACCGGCTCGGAGAAGTCCAGCAGGCGCAACACCTCGCGGTGGTAGAGAATGCTTTCCGGGTCGCGCAGGTCGCCCTCGATCACCTCGGCGTACGGATTGTCGGTCAGCAGGCTGCGGCTCTGCTGCACCGCGATCGGGTCGATGTCCACATACATCACCCGGGCGTCGGGGTTGGCGTCCTGGGCCACCTCGTGCACGTTGCCCAGGGTCGGTATGCCCGAGCCGATGTCGAGGAACTGCCGCACGCCCTGGTCGGCCAGCCAGCGCACGGCCCGCCCGAGAAAGGCGCGATTGGTCCGGGCGGCCAGGCCGGCGCCGGGAAAGGCCGCCTCGGCACGACGCCAGAACTCCCGATCAACCGCAAAATTGTGTACGCCGCCGAGCGCGTAGTCGTACACCCGCGATGCGTCCGGCACCGTGATGTCGACGCCCTCCGGCACCCATCCGTAGTTCTCGCCCACGACCCCTCCCCGTTCCGGCTGCTGGACCCCCGATCATTCAAGTCCCTGAATTCCACGGCCGCCAGTGGATCCGTTCCGGCAGGGCCTCTTCCGATTCCGCCCGCCGATCTCCCCGGGCGATGACCGAGTCCGGTTCACCAAAAGGGCCGCGGCCCGGCGACCTCAGCTGACACAGAGGTTGTGGTCGGCCGGCTTGGTCTGCAGCAAGCCAGGCCAGGGGCATCTTCGCCGCAACGTTCACGAGCCGTCCGCTCAGACGCGACGGAGGACGGTCACCACCTTGCCGAGGATGGTGGCCTCGTTGCCGGGGATCACCTCGTACGACGGGTTGCGGGGGACCAGGTCGACCCGGCGGCCGTCGGTGCGCAGGACCTTGACGGTGGCCTCCTCGCCGATCAGGGCGGCGACGATGTCGCCGTTCTCGGCGGTCGGCTGCTGGCGGACGATGACCAGGTCGCCGTCGCAGATGGCGGCGTCGATCATCGAGTCGCCCTGGACCTTGAGCGCGAACAGCGTGCCGTGCCCGACCAGGCTCTGCGAGAGCGTGACCTCGTCCTCGACGTGCTGGTCGGCGAGGATCGGGACGCCGGCCGCGATCGCGCCGAGCACCGGGATGCGGACGTCGTCGCCCTCCTGGTAGATCACCGGTTTGTCCTGGGTGAGCGCCACCGCCCGGGAACCTCGGGCGTCGCGTTTGAGGTGGCCGCCCTTTTCCAGGACGGTGAGCTGATGGGCGACCGAGGAGGGCGAAGCCAGCCCGACCGCGCGCGCGATCTCGCGCATGGTCGGTGGGTAGCCGTGGCGGTCGACCCACTCGCGGATCATCGACAGGATCTGTTGCTGGCGTGGCGTGAGCTCCGGCGCAGGGGAAGCCATGCGGTGACGATACTACATTTCTCGATCATTTGTGCTAATCGACCGCGATCGGGTGATCCAGCGAACCGGCCGGGCGGGTGGTGGCGGCCGTGGTGGGACGCGGGAGACTCAGTCCGGCGGCGGTTGCTCCCAGGGCCAGCGTCGCAGCGATCAGCACCGCCGGCGTGTATCCCTCGACGTACCCGGTCGCCGATCCGTATCCGCCGGTCGCCGCGAACACCGCGCCGCCGATCGCGACACCGAAGGCCCCACCCAGCTGGCGCAGGGTGCTGAACACGCCGGACGCCTTGGCCAGGTCGGGCGGCGCGACCAGGCTGACCGCCGACCGGGTGACGGCCGGGATGGCGACGCCGAGCCCGGCACCGCTGAGCAGGATCGGTCCGACCAGGACGAGATAGGACGCGTGCGGCGCGGCCGACAGCGCCAGGCCGGACATGCCCGCCGCGAACGCCACCGTGCCCACCACTATGAGGTTCCGTGCGCCGATCCGGTCGGCCAGCGCACCGGCGGACGGTGCGAGCAGCATCGGCAGCACGCCCCACGGCAGCAGCCGCAGGCCCGCGGCGAACGGGCCGAGGCCCTGACCGACCTGGAACAGCTGCGCGGTGAAGAAGATGGCCCCGGTGACCGACGCGCTCAGGAAGAACATCGCCGCGTTGCCGGCCGAGAACGACCGGGATCGGAACAGCCGGAGTGGCAGCATCGGCGCGGGGGCGCGGCGCTCCCATGCGAGGAAGGCGGCTAGCGCGACGACGCCCAGCACGGCGGTGCCGACCGTCTCCGCGCTTCGCCAGCCCGCGCTGTTGCCGCGGACCAGCGCCCAGACCAGGCCGGTGGCCGCGAGCCCGCCGAGCAGCAGTCCCGCACCGTCGATGCGGGTGCCCGCGCCGCGGCTCTCCGGCACCCGGGTGCTCACCAAGGGCGCCGCGAGCAGGGCGATCGGCACGTTGATCCAGAAGATCCAGGGCCAGGCCAGGCCCTGGGTGACCGCACCGCCCAGCACGGGCCCGAGCACCACCGCGAGCGCGGTCACGCTGCCGTACACACCGGTCGCCCAGCCCCGCCGCTCGGGCGGGAAGGCCGCGTTGAGCAGCGCCAGCGCCAGCGGCATGATCATGGCGGCGCCGGCGCCCTGCACCGTGCGGGCCACCACCAGCGTGCCCACCGACGAGGCCAGCGCGCACGCCGCGGACGCCGCCGCGAAGAGGACCAGCCCGGCGGCGAACATCCGGCGACGGCCCAGCCGATCGCCCAGCGCGGCGCCGGTCATGATCAGAACGGCGAAGCTGAGCGTGTAGGCGTTGACCGTCCATTCCAGATCCTCGAGCGACGCGCCGAGGTCGCGCCGGATCGACGGCAGCGCGGTGGCCACCACCAGCAGGTCCAGCACCACCATGAACGAGGCGAGGGCACTGAGCCCCAGCACCCACCGCTGCGTCCTGGTGATCGTTGTTGTCATCGTCATGCTCGGGTGGACACCGGACCGCCCAGAAACTGGGCGGTCCGGTGTCTATCCGGGGTGAGGGGAGGCGATGCGAGGATGCGATGGTGACCGGGGATCTGCTGACCGCCGCGCGGGCCGGCGACGGGGAGTCGTTCCGGGCGCTCGTCGAGCCGCACCGGCGGGAGCTGCACGTGCACTGCTACCGGATGCTCGGCTCGGTGCAGGATGCCGAGGACGTGGTGCAGGAGACCATGATGGCCGCGTGGCGCGGGTTTGACGGGTACGAGGGCCGCGCCTCGGTCCGGTCCTGGCTCTACCGGATTGCCACCAACCGATGCCTGAACGCCCTGCGGGGCGGCAGCAGGCGCCCGCGCACGGGCGCCGCGTTCGGGACCGCGCCGCCACCACCGACCCGCCTGGTCGAGCCGAGCTGGCTGCAGCCGTACCCGGATTCGCTGCTCGACGGCGTGCCGGACACCGCTCCCGGTCCCGAGGCACGGGTGGAGCGCCGGGAGGCGATCTCGCTGGCGTTCGTGACCGCGATGCAGGCGCTGCCACCGCGGCAGCGCGCGGTCCTGGTGCTTCGCGACGTGCTCGGCTTCCGCGCGGCCGAGGTGGCGCAGATGCTGGACACCACGCCGGAGTCGGTGACCAGCGCGCTCAAGCGCGCCCGGGCGGCGATGCCGCACGAACGCCCGGCGCGGGCGGGCGGCGCGGAAGAGCGGGCGCTGGCCGGTGCCTTCGCCGACGCCATGGAACGCGGCGACGTGCCGGCGATGGTCTCCCTGCTCACCGACGACGCGTGGCTGACCATGCCGCCCGCACCGCAGGAGTACCAGGGCCGCCAGGCCATCGGGGAGTTCATGCGGCTGGTGGCGTTCCGCCAGGGCGCCCGCCGCTACCGGCTCGTCGCGACCTCCGCGAACGGCCAGCCGGCCTTCATCACGTACGGGTACGACGACGGTGAGCCGGTCGGCCGCACGCGTGGCGTGCTGGTGCTCACCCTCGACGGCGACCGGATCAGCGCCATCACCCGGTTCGACACCAGCGCGATGCCCTACTTCGGCCTGCCGGAGACGATGCCCGCCGACCATGGATGACCCGTACGGTCCGCGGTCTTGCGATCATGTCGGGATGTTCACACTCGAGGACGGCCGGCCGCCGGCCGATCGCCTGATCGCCCTCCGCCACGCGCTGCACCGCGAGCCCGAACTGGGGCTGGACCTGCCGCTCACCCAGGCCAAGGTGCTGGCCGCGCTCGACGGCCTGCCGCTGGAGATCACGATCGGGGCGTCGCTCACCTCGGTGACGGCGGTCCTGCGGGGCGGCCGGAGCGGCCCGGCGGTGCTGCTGCGCGGCGACATGGACGCGCTGCCGGTCACCGAGGAGAACGATCTCGACTACGCGTCCCGGCTGCCCGGCCGGATGCACGCCTGCGGGCACGACGTGCACACCGCCGCGCTCGTCGGAGCGGCCCGGTTGCTTGCCGAACGACGCGCCGACCTGGCCGGCGACGTGGTCTTCATGTTCCAGCCCGGCGAGGAGGGCTACGGCGGCGCCCGTCTGATGATCGAGGAGGGCGTGCTGGACGCGGCCGGCGATCGCGTCGTCGCGGCGTACGCGGTGCATGTGAGCTCCGCGGGCACCCCGTTCGGGGTGGTCGGCACCCGGCCCGGCACCATGATGTCCGCCTGCGCCGCGGCGACCGTGACCGTCACCGGCGCCGGCGGCCACGGATCCCTGCCGCACCAGGCCACCGACCCGGTCCCGGCGATGTGCGAGATGGTCACCGCCCTGCAGACGATGGTCACCCGCTCGATCGACGCCTTCGACCCGGCGGTGATCACGGTGGGCTCGATCCACGCGGGCTCGGCCGGCAACGTGATTCCCGGCTCCGGGCGGTTCGAGGCGACGATCCGCTCCTTCTCGAGCGCCACCCAGCAGGCGATCCGGGACGGCTTTCACCGGGTGGTGCGGGGGATCGCCGACGCGCACCGGGTGCGGGCCGACATCGACTACCGGGAGCAGTACCCGGTCACGGTCAACGATGCCGCCGAGACCGCCTTCGCGCTACGTGCCGCGACCGGGCTGGTCGGCCCGGAGCGGGCGATCACCATGCAGCGCCCGATGGCCGCCTCGGAGGACTTCGCGTTCGTTCTCGACCGGGTGCCCGGCGCCTACCTCGGCGTCGGTGCGGTGCCGCCGGGCATCGACCCGCACGCGGCCGCGATGAACCACTCGCCGGGGGCCTTGTTCGACGACGGCAGCGTGCCGATCTGCGCGGTGCTGCTCGCCGAGCTGGCGGCCCGACGACTGGCCGAGGCGTGACAGCCGTGGGCGGCCCGAATCAGATGTAGCTCAGCTCGCCGGAATCCTTGAGCCGGTCGACCAGGTTCCTGACCTCCTGGGCCCGGTCGCGAGGGCAGACCAGCACCGCGTCGGGGGTGTCCACGATGACCAGATCGCGGACGCCCATCGCGGCCACCAGCCGGCCGGTCGTCGGCACCACCACGAGTCCCTCGGTCTCGTGCAGCAGCACGCCCGGCTTCGACTCGTCGTTGCGTCCCACGACCACGTTGCCGGCGTGGTCGGAGGCGAGCACCTCGCCGAGCGTGTGGAAGTCGCCGACGTCGTTCCAGCCGAAGTCGCCCGGCACGGTGCCGACCCGGCCGACCGTGGCCGCGCCCTCCATCACCGCGTAGTCGACCGAGATGCGCGGCAGCGTCGGCCACACCTCGCCGAGCACATCCTCACGCTCCGGCGAGTCCCAGGCCTGCGCGATCCGGGAGATGCCGGCCGCGAGCTGCGGCTGCTGGCGGGACAGCTCGGCGAGGAAGACGTCGACCCGCCAGACGAACATGCCGGCATTCCACAGGTAGTTACCCGATTTCACGTAGCTCTCGGCCACGTCGTACGAGGGCTTCTCCTTGAACTCCTCGACCACCGACACCGGGCCGTCGCCGACCGGCGAGCCACACTCGAGGTAGCCGTAACCGGTCTCCGGGCGGGTCGGGGTGATGCCCAGCGTCATCAGCAGGCCCTGCCGCGCGCCCGCCATCGCCTGCTTGATGACCTCGGTGAACGCCGCCTTGTCGGCGATCAGGTGGTCGGAGGCGAAGGAGCCCATCAGCGCCTCCGGATCGCGGCGGGCGATCACCGCGGCGGCCAGCGCGATCGCCGCGCAGGAGTCCCGCGGGGAGGGCTCGACCAGCACGTTCTCGTCGGGGACGGAGGCCAGCTGGCGGGAGACCGCGGCGGCGTGCGCCACGCCGGTCACCACGAAGATCCGGTCAGACGGAGCGAGCAGGTCGAGACGGTCGACCGTGGCTTGCAGCAACGACGCTTCCGTGCCGGTCAGCGGGTGCAGGAACTTCGGGTGGCCGGCTCGGGAGAGCGGCCAGAGTCGCGTTCCGGTGCCGCCGGCCAGCACAACGCCGTACAGCGCACCCCAATGCTCAGTCATGCGCACAGAGTTTAGTGGCTTATCCGGCGGCTACCCGTTTCCACGTTGTGACATGTACTTCGGCGCTGGACGCCCAGGTGAACTCCTTGGCCCGGTCGAACCCGGCCTTTGCCAGGGTCAGCCGGCGCTGCTCGTCGTGCAGCAGATCGGCCAGGTCGGACGCGATCCGGTCGGGGTCCTCCGTCGTGTACGCCACCGCGTCGCCGCCGACCTCGGGCAGCGACAGGCGCGGGGTGGTGAGCACCGGCGTCGCGCACGCCATCGCCTCGAGGATCGGCAGCCCGAAGCCCTCGCCGAAGGACGGGTAGCAGGCCACCAGCGCGCCGCCGAGGAAGCCCGGCAGGTCGGCGTAGCGCAGATAGCCCGGGCGCAGCAGGCGCAGGTGCGGCGGGACCTCGGCGACCGCGCGGTCGATCTCGTCGTCGTGGCCCTGGCCGCCGGCCAGCACCAGGGCCGGCGGGTGCGGCCAGTCGGCCACCGCGCGCGCCCAGCCGCGGATCAGGTTGGGCACGTTCTTCCGCGGCTCCTTGGCGCCGAGGAACGCGACGTAGCCGGCGTCGCCCAGGCCGAGGCGGGCCCGGACGCGGGCCTTCTCCTCGTCGGACGGGGCGTGGAAGGCGGCGCCGTCGACACCGTGGTAGGCGACGTCGATCCGGGTCGGATCGGCGTCGAGCAGGCGGATCAGCTCGTCCCGCGTCGCCTTGCTCGGCACGATGACCCGGGCGGCCCGCCGCAGCGACGTCTTGATCGCGCTGCGGAAGAAGGTCCGCTTGGTGTTGTCGTAGTGCTCCGGCTCGGTGAAGAAGGTGGCGTCGTGCACGGTCACCGTCACCGGGCAGCCGGCCCGCAGCGGGCAGGTGTAGAACGGCGAATGCAGCACCTTGGCGCCGACCTGCTGGGCGAGCAGCGGCAGCCCGGTCTGCTCCCAGGCGAGCCGGGCGGGCCGATGGGCGACCGCGGCCGGGCCGGCGATCACTTCGGCGTCACCGAGCATGCGGCTGTAACGCTCCGCATCCGACCGCTGCGCCACGACGGCGAGATCGACCCTCTCGGGGCCCATCCGGCCGAGGGCGCCGAGGAGACCGTCGACGTATCTGCCGACTCCTCCTCGATCAGCGGGGACGCTGGTGGCGTCGACGAGCACTCGCGGGGGGCGACCGGCGGTCACGAGGCAACTCCCAAAGAGGTTGTAATTCAGACCACTGGCAAGCCTACGCCCGGAATGCATCGGGCATGTGACCGCGACACCGCCTGTTTCGAAGCGTTTCGGTAACCTCATCGCCCGTTCAGGATCAGTTACATACGGTGACGCCACTATCGTTGATCGGGTGTACACCACGATCCCGCAGGCCCTCTCGTCAGCGGTCCGCCGTGATCCGACGACGCCCCTGCTGACCTGGTACGACGACGCCACCGGCGACCGCACCGAGCTGTCCGGCGCGACCCTGGAGAACTGGGTTTCCAAGACGGCCAACCTGCTGGTCGACGGCCTCGGGCTGAGCGGCGGCGAAACGGTCGCGGTCCTCCTGCCGCCGCATTGGCAGACCGCGGCGATCCTCCTCGGGGTGTCCGAGGCCGGTCTCTCGGTCGCACTTCCCGGCCGCCCGCAGCCGGTGGATGCCCTGTTCATGACCCCGGCGCAGGCCGGCGAGGCGGCGGCCTGGGCGGCCGTCGACCGGTACGCGACCGGGCTGCTGCCGCTCGCCATGCCGCTGCGCGAGGTGCCCCCGGGTTTTGTCGACTATGTGACAGACGTTCGCAACTACGGCGACCACTTCGGCGGCGCGCCGGTGACCCCGGACAGTCGAGCCCTGGCCAGCCCGATCGAGCTGAGCCACCTGGCGGTGATGCGCACGGCCACCGAGCGGGCGGCCGAGCTCGGCATCACCGGCGGCGACCGGGTGCTGATCGACGCACGCGCCTATCCGGGCCCGATCGACTGGCTCTTCGCGCCGCTGGTGGTGGGCGCGTCGGTGGTGCTGTGCGCCAACCTGCACCCGGCCAAGCTGGAGGCCCGCACCACCGCCGAGAAGGTCACCGTTGTGCTGACCGCTTAACGGGACCGCTTGGCGGCGAGTTGACGGGACCGCTTGGCGGCGAGCTAACGGGACCGCTTGGCGGCGAGCTCCTCGAACGCGACCAGCGACTCGGGGTTGGCCAGCGCGCCCTTCGCCGCCGCCGACTCGACCGGGGTGCCGGTCAGGATGCGCTTCACCGGCACCTCGAGCTTCTTCGCCGACAGCGTCCGGGGCACCGCCCGTACCTGGTAGATCTCGTCCGGGATGTGCCGCGGCGACAGGGCGGTCCGCAGCTCCCGGCGGATCCGGCCGGTCAGCTCGTCGTCGAGTTCGCGGCCCTCGGCGAGCACCACGAACAGCAGCAGCTCGCCGTTCGGGTTGTCGTGCTGCTCGAGGTGCACCACGACCGAGTCGACGATCTCGTCCAGGCCCTCGACGACCGAGTAGAACTCGGCGGTGCCCAGGCGTACGCCGCCGCGGTTGAGCGTCGCGTCCGAGCGCCCGGTGATCACGCAGGTGCCGTCGGCGCCGATCGTGATCCAGTCGCCGTGCCGCCACACCCCCGGGAAGACGTCGAAGTACGCCTCGCGATACCGCTTGCCGTCCGGATCGTTCCAGAAGCCGACCGGCATGCTCGGCATCGGCGCGGTGATCACGAGCTCGCCCAGCTGATCGATCACGGGCTCACCGGAGGGGTCGTACGCCTCCACCTTCGCGCCCAGGCAGCGGCAGGCGATCACGCCCTCGGTCACCGGGTGCAGCGGCGACGCTCCCACGAAGCCCGTGCACACGTCGGTGCCGCCGGAGAGCGACTGCAGCTGCAGGCCGGAGCCGACCGCCTCGTAGACCCAGTCGAAGCCCTCCGGCGGGAGGGGCGCGCCGGTCGAGCCGACCGCCTTGAGCCCGGGCTTGTCCGGACGTAGCCCCGCCTTGCGGCAGGCCATGAGGAACGGCGCGCTGGTGCCGAAGTACGAGATGCCGGCCTCGTCCACCAGATCCCACAAAGCCGACAAATCAGGAAATGCCGGGTTGCCGTCGAAGAACACGATCGAGGCACCGACCGCCGGGCCGCTGACCAGGAAGTTCCACATCATCCACCCGGTCGTGGTGAACCAGAAGAACCGATCACCCGGGCCCAGATCGTGGTGCAGCGCCAGGATCTTGAGGTGCTCCAGCAGGATGCCGCCGTGCCCGTGCACGATCGGCTTGGGCAGGCCGGTCGTCCCCGAGCTGTACAGCACGTACAGCGGGTGATCGAAGGGCACCGGCTCGAACGCCATCGGCTCGTCCCCGTGCAGCTGAGCCCAGTTGCCCTTCAGCGAGTCGAGGTAACCGATGGTGATCACGTGCTCGATCGACGGGATCGCGGCGGTGATCGCGTCGACCTCGGCCGTGCGCGAGATCGGCTTGTCGCCGTACCGGTAGCCGTCGACCGCGACCAGCACCTTCGGCTCGATCTGGCTCCACCGGTCGATCACGCTCCGGCTGCCGAACTCCGGCGCGCAGGACGAGAAGATCGCGCCGAGGCTCGTGGTAGCGAGCATCAGAATGTAGGTTTCCGGGATGTTCGGGGCATAGGCGGCAACCCGGTCACCCTTGCCGACCCCGCGGGCCTTCAGCCCGGCACGCACGCTGCGCACCTGGTCGCGCAGCTGCCGCGCGCTCAGCCGGATCGGCTCACGACTTTGCGAGTACGCGAGGACCACGGTCTCGTCGTCCGCGAGACCCGGCATGCGCAGGACGTGCTCGGCGTAGTTCACCGTGGCGCCCGGGAACCACCGGGCACCCGGCATGGTGGCGTCGGCCAGCACGGCGGTGGGTGGATCGTGGCTGATGACCTCGAAGTAGTCCCAGATCGACTGCCAGAACCCGGCCAGGTCGTTCACCGACCACTCCCACAGCCCGGCGTAGTCGCCGAAGCGGTGGCCGCGCTGCTCCAGCCAGCGCAGATAGTCGCCGATGCGAGTGGTCTCGCGAACGTCGGCCGGCGGTTGCCACAACACTGTGCCCGTCATGCACACACCTTAACTTTTGTTCAGCCCGGCTTCAGAGCGTCTCGAAACCGTCGTGGTGCCGTCCATGGCGCCGGCCGACACAAGGCCGCCGCGAGATATGTGTCCGGCCGCGCTGGCTGATCGGCCGTCAATCGTGCCCGCCCGGCCGAACCGACCGGCCGCCGCTGCTGGTGCAGTCGGTCGGGACGGCTACTTGCCCGGCGCGGGTAGCGTCCTGGAGACAGAACCACCCGGGGAGAGAACCGTGCGCCACATCAGGTCGATCCTGTATTCGCTCGTCCTGGCGCCGGCAGCCTGGGTGCTGACCGCCGTGGGGCTGACCGGCGACCTGACCGCGCGCGGCCGTGACGGTTTCGCCGTGGAGAACTTCACCGGCCTGCTGCTGTTGCTGCTGGCCGGGGCCGCCTACGGCATCCTCGTGCTCGGCCCGTTCTCACCGGCCGGCCCGCTGCTGGCCGGCGTCGTCTACCTGGCGCTCTCGGCGTGGGCGCTGACCGCGCCGTCGGCTTACGCCGACATCTGGCCACCGGCGGTGGTCAAGGAAGGATTCGACCTTTCGCGTCCGGGTTACGGCCTGGCCGCGATCCTTGCGGTGCCATTGATCTGTACGGCGTTGAGCGCGCGCCGCTGGGCGAAGTACGAGCCGCCCGTCCTGCCTCTGATCGGCCCCATCGGCCGGGCCCACGGGGCGGCGCCCGCGTACGGGATGCCCCTGTCGATCGCCCAGACCACGGTGATCGGCGTGGGCCACGGCGTCACCGACCCCGACCCGACGACGGCCCTGCGCCTCCCCTCCGCCGATTCGACGACGGCCGTGGTCCCCGGCGCGGCCATGGTCCCGGGCGCCACGGTCCCCGGCGCGGCCATGGTCCCGGGTCCGGCCATGGTCTCGGGCCTAGCGATGGTCTCGGCCCCGGCTGCCGTCTCGGGCCCGGTCGTGGACGAGGACCCGACAATCGCGTGGGCGATGCCGAAGGCCCTGGCCACGGTCGCCGCCGCCGACGAGGACACGGTCGCCTCGACCCCCACGCCGCCGGCGGAAGAGCCAATCACCGTCGTGGACGTATCGCCCGGCGAGCCCACGATCACCCTCGACGAGGAGCCCACGGAGACTGTCGCCACCGCAGAATCGGTGGCCGACGAGGTGACCGAGCCCGCCGCCGACGAGGAGCCGACCACGACCGTCGTCGCGTCGGAGGCCGATGAGGTGCCCGAGGCCGAACCGGTGGAGGACGACGAGCCCACCAAGCCGACGGCCGCCGCCGACCAAGAGCCCGAGACCGTCGTCGCGCCAGCCGCCGATGCGCCAGCCGCTGATGCGCCAGCCGCCGATGCGCCGGCCGACGAGGAGCCGACCGCGAAAGCGGGCGAGGGCGACGAGGGCGAGGGCGAGGGCGACGCGGACGAAGGCGACGCGGACGGGAGCGAGGCAGAAGAGGACGACTCGACCGTGGCCAGTCCGGTGGCTGGGGCGGACCGGACCGAGGTCATTCGGCTGCCGATGGCGGACAACGGAGACAAGACCCAGGTGGTCCGGCTCCCGGCGGCCGACAACGGCGAGCGGACCCAGGTCGTGCGCCTCCCGGTGGCCGAGGTGGTCCCGTTCCCGACGGCCGATCCCGAGGAGAAGACCCGGGTCATCCGCCTGCCGCAGGTGTTGCAGTTCCCGGTGCGCTCGCCGGATGCGGAACCCGGTCAGCGAACCCGCGACCTCTCCAACCGAGCGACCGGCGACGTGGGCGGCGACGAGACCCAGGTGATCCGCCTGGCCGGCAAGGCGGTCGACGACGAGAAGACCCAGGTAATCCGCCCGGCCCTGGTCACCCGCCCGGACGACCGCGGCGACGTGCTGGCCTTCCGCGCCCCCACCCTCCGCGACGCAACGCCCCCACCGCCCACCGACCCCGAGCCGTCAATCCCGACCGAGACCGCGCCGACCGACGCCACCCCAACGCCGAAGCCAACCGAGGCCACGCCGACGGACGCCGCGCCGACGGATGCCGCGCCGACGGATGCCGCGCCGACGGATGCCGCGCCGACGGATGCCGCGCCGACGGACGCCGCGCCGGCGCCGACCGAGGCCACGCCGACGGACGCCGCGCCGACCCCGACGGGGACAACGCCGGCGGTCAACGCCAAGGTCCCTACGTCGATCGCTGACGCCGAGGCCGCCAACTTCGCGGACGACCCGACCAGTCCCCTCACGCTGTCGCTGTTGAACGGGGACGAGGCCGCCGAGACCCACAGCCGCTCGATGACGGTCATGAAGATGGAACGTCCTCCGGACGACCCCGCCGACGAGACCACCCGCGTCGAGATCGTGGCCCAGCGCCGCCCCAGCGCCGAGGAGTAACGCCGCCCCAGCGCCGAGCGGTGCGGCTTGTCAGGCCAGGCGGGCGAGGGCCGGCGGGATCTGGCGGGCGGTCGCCGAGGCTAGAGGCGTGGGCAGCGCGTCGGGGCGGAACCACTCGAGTGCCGACGACTCCTCGCTGATTCGCTCGGTCGCGCCGGGCGGGCAGCGCACCAAGAAGCGCACGTCGAAGTGGGTGGAGGCGGTCGCCGGTGTGCCGTCGCCGGCGCCGCAGCGGACGTCGTGCACGTCGACGTCGATCGGCGTGGGGTCGAGGACCAGGCCGTCGATGCCGGACTCCTCGGTGGCCTCCCGGAGGGCCGCCGCGGCCAGCGTGGCGTCGCCCGGCTCGCAGTGGCCGCCGAGCTGCATCCACTTGCCGAGCCGCCGGTGCAGGCAGAGCAGCACCCGCCCGTCGCCGTCGACGACCAGGGCGCTGGCCGTGACGTGCCCGGCCCGATGCGCCCGCGTCATCGCCTCGGGGCCGGCGGACAGCAGCTCCAGCGTCCGCTTCCGAGCCAGGTCGCCCTCGTCGGTGGTCGCCGCCCACTCGCTCAGCACCCGGACCGCGTCCGCATACAACCCTTCGTTCATGCGGCGCCGTCCGCGGCGTCCGGGCCGGAGTGGCCGTGTCGGGCGCCGCCGGCGGCTTCCGGGCCGGTGTGGCCGTGTCGGGCGCCGCCGGCGGCGTCCGGGCCGGTGTGGCCGTGTCGGGCGCCGTGCGCGGCTTCCGGGCTGGTGTGGCCCAGTCGGGCGTCACCCGCGGCTTCCGGGCCGGTGTGGCCCAGCCGGGCGTCACCCGCGGCCTCCGGGCCGGAGTGGCCGAGCTGAACGCCACCCGGGGCCTCCAGGCCGGAGAGGCCGAGCCGGATGCCGTCCTCGTGGGGGAGCGCGACCGTCACGATCGACTCGGCGGCCAGGGCGGCCCGCAGCCGGTGGGCGTCGGCTCCCAGGCGCATCAAGCCGGCCGGGCTGGTGTCGAGGGTGGCGAGGTGCAGCGCCGTGGTGACCCCGTTGTGCGGGAGGACCTCGTCGGACGTCACGGTCGTCGCGTGGCTCAGCACGCCGGCCACCGCGGTCAGCGCGCGCTCGATCGCCGCCGGGTCGACCGGGACGCCGGGCAGATGCGCCTCCTCGGGCAGTTGGGCGGCGTCGAGCAGGCCGGCCGCGCGCGCCTCTGCCGTCCCGAGGCTGAACATGTCGCTGGCCGCATCGCGGAGCAGGGCCGCCGCGCCCGCGTCCGCATCGGGGCCCGCGTCGGCTTGGAGACCGCTGGGCGGGGGAGGGAAGGCCGCGTGGGTGACGTCGGCCGAGAGCGAGGCGCCGGGTGTGGCGAGGAAGCCGCGCACGACCGCCACCGGCACCTGGTCGCATTTGCCCTTGACCAGCTCGCCCGCCGCGGCCAACTCGTCGATCACGGCCATCTGGGTGAGCTGCAGCTCGTTGCCGTACGGGTCGGTCTCGCCGCGATGGTCGCGGAACGGCGCTATCCCCGCCGCGCCCAGCGCCACGTCGGTCAGCCCGTTTCGCCAGGCGCGACCCATCGTGTCGGAGACCACGACGGCCACCGCCAGGCCCCGGGCGCGGAAGCCGTCCCGCAGCCGGCGGGCCGACGCATCGGGGTCGGCGGGCAGCAGGACCAGGTGGGTCTTGTCGACGTTGGACGCGTCGATGCCGGCCGCCGCCATCACGAACCCGTGGTGGGTCTGCACGATCGTGGTCGGGCCGCGCCGGGCCACCACCCGGCGGGTCTCGGCGGCCAGTGCGGTCGCGCGGGCCGCGTCGCGCTCGGGGCCGTCGGCCGGGACCTCGACGAGCCGGCCCTCGGACTTCGAGACGATCTTGCTGGTCACCACCAGGACGTCCCCGTCGGCGAGCCACGGCGCCGCGGCGGCGATCAGCTCGACCAGGTCGTCGCCGGGCGTGACGTCGCCGATGCCGCGGACCGGCCGGATCTCCAAGCCGTCGAGCGTCACGCGACGCCGGCCAGGGACAGCGCGTCGGCGACCATCTGGGCCGTCGCCTCCTCGGAGCTCATCCAGAGCGGGACCGCCCGGACCGAGACGCCGGGCACCGCGGCGCCCGCGTCGGCGGTGTCGACCAGCCAGCCGTCCAGCAGGCCGTTGTCGGTGCGGGCGCCGTACAGCGCGCCGACGCCGGCCGCGCTCACCTCGACGCCGAGGGTGGCCAGGCACTTGTCGGCCATGCCGCGGATCGGGGAGTCGCCGATGATCGGGGAGACGCCGACGACCGGGGCCGGGCCGCCCGCGACCGCGTCCCGGATCGGGTCGACGGCGAGGATCGGGGCGATGCTGACCACCGGGTTGCTCGGGGCGATCAGCACCACGTCGGCCGCGGCGATCGCGTCGACCACGCCGGGGGCCGGTTTGGCCGCGTCGGCGCCGACGAACACGAACCGATGAGTCGGCACCTCCCCGCGGTAGCGGACCCACCACTCCTGGAAGTGGATCGCCTTGCGCTCGCCGTCGACGTCGACCACCACATGCGTCTCGAGCCGGTCGTCGGTGGCCGGGAGCATCGCCAGCCCCGGTTTCCAGCGCTCGCACAGCGCCGCGGTCACCTGGGACAGCGGAAAACCGGCGGCGAGCATCTGGGTGCGTACGAGATGGGTGGCGATGTCCTTGTCGCCCAGGCCGAACCACGACGGCTCGACGCCGTAGGCGGCAAGCTCCTGTTTCACCACCCAGGACTCGCCGAGGCGGCCCCAGCCCCGCTCGGGGTCGTGCGCGCCGCCCAACGTATACATCACGCTGTCGAGATCGGGGCAGATCTGCAGGCCATGCAGCCGCACGTCGTCGCCGACGTTGACCACCGCCGTGACGTCGGCGCCGATGGCCCGGGCGTGGGCACGCACACCGACGAGAAACTTGGCGCCGCCGATGCCACCGGAGAGAACCACGATCCGCATGTGTTCATCCTTCCGCACGGGTCTGACAAAACCGCTCGCCGGGTACCGAGTGGCTCCTGCGAGGGCGGTCTACGCTGGGCAGACCCAACCATCGTCCGTCAGGGAGAACCAGTGACCAGCCAACCGCAGCCCGTGCCGGGCGAGGTCAAGTCGGCCGGCCAGTACCTTCGCCCACTTCGCGACCTCGCCGCGTACGTCTTGGTCGGAGCCAACGCCGTCTTCTTGTTCCTGGCGGTCGTCGACCTGATCGGGGACGGGTTCGGCTACCGCACGCAGAGTAGCTTCGGCAGCTTCATCAACCAGGTGACGATCGGCTTCCCGCTCGCGGCGGTGCTGCTCGCCCTGCTGGTGCAGCCCCGGCATCCGAAGGCGCAGCTGATCGTGGTGAGCGCCGCGGTCGAGTACGCCGTGATGGCGCTCTTCGGCATCGTCTTCGGCGTGCTGATCGGCTTGATCAACGAGGCCGACACCAGCGGCGCCCGCGGCGCGCTGGAGGGCCTGCTCAACCGGGTCGCCTGGCTCGCCGTCTTCGGCGTCGCCGCGTTCGCGGTGTACCAGATCTGGCGCAACATGTTCTACACCCCGCGGCCGAAGCCGCAGCCCGGCATGTACGGCCAGCCGCAGTTCAACCAGCCGGGCACGTTCCCGGGCCAGCCCGGCTACGGGCCGCCGCCCGGTCACCCGGCAGCGCCGCCGCCCGGTCACCCGGCAGCGCCGCCGCCCGGTCCGGGCTACCCGCCGCCGCCCGCTCCCGGCTACCCGCCGGCCCCGGGCCAGCAGGGCTTCGCTCCGGCCACGTACGGCCAGCCCGCCCCGCCGTGGAACCAGCCGACCGGCCAGGCCGCGGCCACCCAGCCCGTCTGGCAGGCACCGGGCGCGGCCGCCCAGCCGACCTCGGGCGCTGCGGCCCAGCCGACCTCGGGTCCGGCCGCCCAGCCGGCCTCGGGCGCACCCACCTCGGCCGCCCCGGCCGGCGCCGGCTACCCGCCGGTCGCCGAGCCGACCCAGGTCGTCCCGCCGGTCGCCGAGCCGACCCAGGTCGTCCCGCCGGTCGCCGAGCCGACCCAGGTCGTCCCGCCGGTCGCCGAGCCGACCCAGGTCGTCCCGCCGGTGCCGACCGACGACCGCACCCAGAAGCTGAGTGACGAGCGCCCCGGCTTCGGCCCGGCCGCGGACGATCCGCCTCGCCAGTGACACGCGGTATGCCCGGGCGCGGCCGTGTCCTATGCCACTGCGCGCGCCCGGGCACCAGCGCCGCACCCGGCCGCTTTCGGGCCTAGGCTGCTCTGGTGGTTGAGGTCAACGTTGCGGGCACGCAGTCTTCAGTCCCTTCAAGGGCGGCGGCGGGGCGGTTGGACGGGGAGGAACCGGTTCCGACCGAGGCGAGCATCCGCCGTGCCCTGCGGCGCGCCGCCGACGGCAAGGCGATCAACGCCGAGGAGGCGACGGCCTTGCTGGCCGCCACCGGTGAACGCCTCGACGACCTGCTCGCGATCGCCGGCGGCGTCCGGGACGCGGGCCTGCGCGAGGCCGGGCGGCCGGGCGTCGTCACGTACTCGAAAAAGGTCTTCATCCCGCTGACCCGGCTCTGCCGCGATCGGTGTCACTACTGCACGTTCGCCACCGTGCCGCATCGCCTGCCGGCCGCGTTCCTGGAGCGCGACGAGGTTCTCGAGATCGCCCGCCAGGGCGCCGCGCAGGGTTGCAAGGAGGCGCTGTTCACCCTGGGCGACCGTCCCGAGGAGCGCTGGCCGGCCGCCCGGCAGTGGCTGGACGAGCGCGGCTACGACTCCACCCTCGACTATGTGCGCGCCTGCGCGATCGCCGTGCTGGAGGAGACCGGCCTGCTGCCGCACCTGAACCCCGGGGTGATGAGCTGGGCCGACCTGCAGCGCCTCAAGCCGGTGGCGCCGAGCATGGGGATGATGCTGGAGACCACGGCGACCCGGCTGTGGTCGGAGCCGGGCGGACCGCATTACGGCTCGCCCGACAAGGAACCGGCCGTGCGCCTGCGGGTGCTCGACGACGCCGGCCGGGTGGGGGTCCCGTTCACCACCGGCATCCTGATCGGCATCGGCGAGACCCGGGCCGAGCGGGTCGACGCGATCTTCGCGATGCGCCGAACGGCCCGCGAGTTCGGCCACATCCAAGAGGTCATCATTCAGAACTTCCGCGCGAAGCCGGACACGGCGATGCGCGGGATGCCCGACGCCGAGCTGCGCGAGCTGGCCGCGACGGTGGCGGTGGCCCGGATCATCATGGGCCCGCGGGCGCGCATCCAGGCGCCGCCCAACCTGATCGACGCCGAGTTCGACCTGCTGCTGCGCGCGGGCATCGACGATTGGGGCGGCGTGTCGCCGGTGACGCCTGACCACGTCAACCCCGAGCGCCCGTGGCCGCAGATCGAGCTGTTGCGCGAAAAATCGGCCGAAGCCGGATTTGTCCTGCGGGAGCGTCTCACGATCTATCCCGAGTACGTGCGGCGCGAGGGCTGGCTCGACCCGAGGCTGGCTACGCACGTGGCGGCGTTGGCCCAGGCAGACGGCCTGGCCAGGGAAGACGCGCACCCCGAGGGCAAGCCTTGGCAAGAACCTGATGATATTTCGGGAAATGGCCGGATCGACCTATTTGCCACGATCGACACCACGGGGCGTACGGACGATCGCCGCTCCGATTTTGACGACGTCTACGGCGACTGGAAAGAAGTAGCCGCCCACGTCAAGGCCGGCAACGAGAAGTCGACCCCCACCGACGTCCTGGCCGGCCTGAAACTGGCCGCCGAGGACCCCGCCGCCCTCCTTGCCCCGAAAAATGAGGACAAGGCGATGGCACTGTTCAACGCCGACGGCTCGGCCCTCGACGAGTTGGCCCGCATCGCCGACGACCTGCGGAAAGAGGTCAACGGCGAGGACATCACGTACGTCGTCAACCGGAACATCAACTTCACCAACGTCTGCTACGTGGGCTGCCGCTTCTGCGCGTTCGCCCAGCGCGAGCAGGACGCCGACGCCTACCGCCTCTCCGTCGAGCAGGTCGCCGACCGGGCCGCGCAGGCCTGGCAGGACGGCGCCTCCGAGGTCTGCATGCAGGGCGGCATCGACCCGAAAATGCCGGTGACCGCGTACGCCGATCTGGTCCGCGCCGTGAAGCAGCGGGTGCCGGGCATGCACGTCCACGCGTACTCGCCGATGGAGATCGTCACCGGCGCCGCGAAGGCCGGTGTCCCGATCCGGGAGTGGCTGACCGAGCTGCGCGAGGCGGGGCTGGACACGATCCCGGGCACGGCCGCCGAGATCCTCGACGACGACGTCCGGTGGGTGCTGACCAAGGGCAAGCTCCCGGCGAGCACCTGGGTCGAGGTGGTCACCACCGCGCACCAGCTGGGCATCCGGTCCAGTTCGACCATGATGTACGGCCACGTCGACCACCCCCGGCAGTGGCTGGGCCACTTCCGGGTGCTGGCCGGGGTGCAGGACGAGACGGGCGGCTTCACCGAGTTCGTGGCGCTGCCGTTCATCCACACGAACGCGCCGATCTACCTGGCCGGCATCGCCCGCGCGGGCGCCACCTGGCGGGAGAACCGGGTGGTGCACGCGATGGCCCGGATCCTGCTGCACGGCCGGATCGACAACGTCCAGTGCTCCTGGGTGAAGCTCGGCGACGACGGCACCCGGGTCATGCTCAACGGCGGCTGCAACGATCTCGGCGGCACGCTGATGGAGGAGACCATCTCCCGGATGGCCGGCTCGGAGCACGGCTCGGCCCGCACGGTCGCCGAGCTCAAGGAGCTGGCGGCCGCCGTCGGCCGCCCGGCAGTGGAGCGGACCACAGTCTACGGACGGCGCTAACTTCAAGGTCACAAATCGGGTTAAATTGGGCACGACGCGCCAGGGCGGCGTAACCCTGTGTGGCTCCTGAGAGATAGGGCAGGAACGGGACCACGACGCGCCGAAGGCGCGCCGGGGAAACGGGCCTATTTATCAGGTTCGGCTTGACGACGCACGTCTTACACGCGTGTAATTTCGGGTGGGGTTGCGGGCAGGAGGGGTACCGGCCCGCAAAAAGCACGCCGCGTGCGTGGGGGGTCAGCGTCGGCAGCGATGCCGGCGCGGAATTGGGAGGCACGCCGATGGAAGCGCAGGTTGAAGGGGTAGACCTGCTCGGGGACGCGCCCGAGTGGCAGGAGCGGGCGCTGTGTTCGCAGACCGATCCGGAGGCGTTTTTTCCGGAGAAGGGCGGATCGACCCGCGAGGCGAAGCGGATCTGCGGCCGCTGCGAGGTCAAGGCCGAGTGCCTCGAGTACGCGCTGGGCCACGACGAGCGCTTCGGCATCTGGGGCGGGCTGTCCGAACGCGAGCGCCGCAAACTCAAGCGACGCGTGGCCTAGAAAACCCTAGGACAGCTCGTCGGGATCCACCCCGAGCAGGTTGGCCACCTGTTCGATGATCACATCGTGGACGAGGTCGGCGAGGTCCTCGCGGTCCATCGCTCGGAACTCCAGCGGCCGCCGGTAGAGCACGATCCGAGGGGGAAGCTCCTGCCGGCCGGGCCGCCCGGGCAGCAGCCGGGCCAGCGGCACCTCACCGTCCTCGAGCACGTCGGAGTCGTACACATTCAGCTCGGGGGGCACGTCCTCCACCGCGAACTCGACGCCGGCCAGTTCCTTGGCGTAGCGCCGCTCGAGGCTCTCGACGGTGTCGAGCACCAGGTCGTCGAAGATCTCGGCCTTGGTGCGGGCCAACGGGACGGTGGCCGGGACCAGGCGGCCCCGCAGACCGCGCCCGTGCCGGTCGCGACGGGCCGGGTGTCCCGGGCCGGTGGTGCGCGCCGCCCGGTCACTGCGGCGGCGCTCGGGGCTCGTGGTCACCCTGTCAGCCTAGTCCCCTCCCGGCCGTGCAAGGTGCAGCCCAGGTCTGTCGCGTGTCCCGAAAGCGCCGTACGGGAATTCGCTCCTTCGGGGCGGCGTGTCGATCGGGCCATGGCCGAATCGTGATGCGCCGCGGGTCGGCGTGTCGCGAGGCATCGCCCCCCACGCGAGCCCGTGGGGCGATAACGTGCCGCCGTGAGGTCCCCACGGCGCTGCTCCCGGAACGGCTGTCCCCGACAGGCGGTCGCCACACTGACCTACGTCTACAGCGATTCGACCGCCGTCGTCGGCCCCTTGGCGGCGTTCGCCGAGCCCCATACGTACGACCTCTGCGAGCCGCACGCGCGCAGCCTCACCGCCCCCCGAGGCTGGGAGCTCGTGCGGCACGACGGTGATTTCGCGCCCCCGCCCCCCACCACCGACGACCTGGTCGCCCTCGCGGACGCCGTGCGCGAGGCGGCCCGGCCGCCGGCGCCGCCCCCGCGCACCGACGAGCAGGACCTGCCCGGCCACCAGACCGGCCGCCGGGGTCATCTCCGAGTGATACCGCCGACTCACTAGAGACCGATCAGCTTGTACCGCTTCTTCAGCCACGGCACCAGGGTGCGATACGCCGCGATGGTGTCCGGCTGGGCGTAGTCGTGGGACAGCACGATCGCCCCCGGGTGCGTGCTGTGCTCCACCTTCGCGATCACCCGCGCCCGGTGCTGCGCGTGCGTCTCGCCCTCCGGGTGGTCCCAGTCGCGCGGGTCGACCTTCCAGTACAGCGAGCCCATCCCCATCTGCTTGGCGATCGCGACGACGGCCGGCGTGAAGTTGCCGCCGGGCGCCCGGAAGTACCTGATCTTCGCGTTCGGCGCGGCCGCCCGGATCGCGGCGTTGGTGCGGGCCAGGTCCGCCTTGATCTTGGCGGCCGGCTTCTTGCCGAGCTTGAGGTCGTGGCTCCAGGTGTGGTTGCACAGCGTGTGGCCGCCGGCCACGATCTGCCGCACCAGTTCGGGGTGCTTCGCCACGTTCTGACCGACCAGGCAGAACGTCGCGTGCACGTGCTGCTGGGCCAGCAGTTGGAGGATCTTCGGCGTCTGCGCCGGGTCGGGGCCGTCGTCGAAGGTGAGCGCCACGGCCTTGCTGCCGGTGGTCAGCCGGCTGCCGCCGGGGCCACGGCCCTGTCGTGCCGAGATGGTGACGACTTTCTGCTTGGCCGCCTCGGTGGGCTTCACCGGGGGCTTCACCGGTTTCGCCGGCGGCGTGGGCGGCGCCGAGATCGCGGGTTTGGCCTGCGGGTGCGATGGGGCTGACGGCGTCTCGTCCGCGGCGGCGCGCCCGGCCAGCCCCACCATCAGCAGGGCGACCCCGAACAGGACCAGCTTGTTGGATCGCGACAACCGCATCAAACCCTCCCCAGGCGGTTCAAGCGTCATTACTGGCGACTCGAACCACGACAGTGCCTGGTGGAAGCGCTCCAAGGCCAGTGGTGCTCGCGGCTTCGGCACGCTTTCGGGATTTATGTCACGCGATCGGAAATGGGTAATTCCGAACTTCCGGTTTTGTCCGGTCAATCGAGAGATCCGCCAGTCCACATCGGCTATTACGTACGGCGCGGGGGGAGCGGATGAGGCCGTGGCGCCCGGCTGATCGGCCCGGCGCCACGACCTCCCGCGGAGAATTCAGGAAAGCTCGGCCAGCTCCTCCTCGGTGAGCAAGCGGGAACGGATCAGAAAACGTACGCCCTCGGGCGCCTCCAGCGAGAAGCCGGCGCCGCGCCCCGGCACCACGTCCACGGTCAGGTGGGTGTGCTTCCACAGCTCGAACTGCGCGGACGACATCCAGAACGTGATCGGTTCGTCCACTCCTTCGATGGTGAGGGATTCGAGCAGCACATCGGACTGACCGGTGCGAAACTCACCCTCCAGGTAGCACATCGGCGAGCTGCCGTCGCAGCACCCGCCGGACTGGTGGAACATCAGTGGACCATGCTGCCCGCGCAGCCGTCGCATCAGGTCGGCGGCCTGGGGCGTCACATCAACCCGGGTGACCATCGGCCTAGAAGAAGCCCAGCGCCTTGGGGCTGTACGACACCAGCAGGTTCTTCGTCTGCTGGTAGTGGTCCAGCATCATCTTGTGGTTCTCGCGGCCGATGCCGGACTGCTTGTAGCCACCGAACGCGGCGTGCGCCGGGTACAGATGGTACGAGTTCGTCCAGACCCGGCCCGCCTTGATCGCCCGGCCGGCCCGGTACGCCTGGTTGATGTCCCGGGTCCACACGCCGGCGCCCAGCCCGTACAGAGTGTCGTTGGCGATCTTGATGGCGTCCGCGTAGTCGGCGAACGAGGCCACCGACACGACCGGCCCGAAGATCTCCTCCTGGAAGATCCGCATCGAGTTGTTGCCCTCGAAGATGGTCGGCTGCACGTAGTACCCGCCGGAGAGGTTGCCGCCCAGCTCGGCCCGGCCACCGCCGGTGCGTACCTTGGCGCCCTCCTGCCGGCCGATGTCCAGGTAGGAAAGGATCTTCTCGAGCTGGTCGTTGGACGCCTGGGCGCCGACCTGGGTGTTCGTGTCGAGCGGGTTGCCCTGCACCAGGTTTTCCACCCGCTTCACGCCGGCCGCCAGGTAGTCCTGGTAGATGGATTGCTGGATGAGCGCGCGGGAAGGGCAGGTGCAGACCTCACCCTGGTTGAGCGCGAACATCGAGAAGCCCTCGAGCGACTTGTCGTAGAAGTCGTCCTCCATGGACGCGACGTCCTCGAAGAAGATGTTCGGGCTCTTGCCGCCCAGCTCGAGGGTGACCGGGATCAGGTTCTCCGAGGCGTACTGCATGATCAGGCGACCGGTCGTGGTCTCACCGGTGAACGCCACCTTCGCGACGCGGTTCGACGAGGCCAGCGGCTTGCCGGCCTCGACGCCGAACCCGTTCACGATGTTCACGACGCCGGGCGGCAGCAGGTCGCCGATCAGCGACATCAGGTAGTGGATCGAGGCCGGGGTCTGCTCGGCCGGCTTGAGCACGACCGTGTTGCCGGCCGCCAGCGCCGGGGCCAGCTTCCAGACCGCCATCAGGATCGGGAAGTTCCACGGGATGATCTGGCCGACCACGCCGAGCGGCTCGTGGAAGTGGTACGCGATGGTGTCGTCGTCGATCTCGCCGACCGTGCCCTCCTGGGCCCGGATCGCGCCGGCGAAGTAGCGGAAGTGGTCGATCGCGAGCGGGATGTCGGCGGCGAGTGTCTCGCGTACCGGCTTGCCGTTCTCCCAGGCCTCGGCCACCGCGAGCTTCTCGAGGTTGGCCTCGATCCGGTCGGCGATCTTGTTGAGGACGTTCGCGCGCTCGGCGACCGAGGTGCGCCCCCACGCGTCGGCGGCGCCGTGCGCGGCGTCCAGCGCCCGGTCCACATCGTCGGCGGTGCCCCGGGCCACCTCGGTGAAGTTCTCGCCGGTGACCGGCGTGGGGTTCTCGAAGTACTGCCCCTTGGCCGGCGGCACGTATTCGCCGCCGATGTAGTGGTCGTACCTGCTTTGATAGCTGACGATCGATCCGTCGGAACCGGGCGGGGAGTAAGTGGTCATGGCGGTCTCCGCACCTTCGGGGATAGGTGCGGCCGACGCTAGCTACGACCACGTTGCAAAGACGTTGCAAGGCTGTGCTGGCCGGCGTCGCCTCCGGCTCGCAGGGACTGCGCCCTTCGAGGCCGATGTCGGGGGCGCCGAAAATGCCGTCAGCTTCGCTTGGCCATTTTCGGAGCCCCCGACATCGGCGGGCGCAGCCCGAACTCGACGGTCAGCTGGCGCACCCGGCGCACGGCCGGCGGGCGGGCGGGGGAGCCGTGCGGCAGGAGTCTCGCGTACTCCTCCCACATCTCGAGGTCGTCGGCGCCCCAGGGCGCGTGCAGCCAGGCCTGGATCAGCGAGTGGTCGCGGCTGGCCAGCACCGCGGCGCGCAGCCGGCCGTCGACCAGCCGACGCAGGCGAGTGACGCCGGGCGCGTCGGAGAACGGCAGCAGCGGTCCGGCGTACTCGTCGAGGGCCTCGGCCACCCGGCCGAGCTCCAGCAGGCGGGTCATCGTGCGGAAGTCGGCGTCCAGCTCGGCGCGCAGCCGGTAGGGCCGCGACTCGAGCAGCTCCGGCCCGAGCGCTCGGCGCAGCCGGGACAGCTCGGCCCGCACCGTGACCGGGCTGACGTCGTCGCCGTAAAGATCAACACCAAGTTCTTCGCCGGTACGCCCCTCCGGGTGCGCCAGGAGCAGGACGAGCAGTTCCGAGTGTCGCCGGCCGAGCCGCTGCCGCACCCCGCCGAAGGTCAGCGTGGCCTCGTTGCGGCCCAGCGCGAGCACTCGGCCCACGCTGGCCGGCGGCGGCCGGTGACTACCCAGGTACGCCTCGGCCGCCAGCGCCGTGGCCCGCACCAGCGCCAGGCTGTGCGGGTTGGCCAGATGATCGCCCCCGGTCACGTCGATCGCCCCGAGCAGCCGCCCGGTACCGGGGTCGTGGATCGGCGCCGCCGCGCAGGTCCACCCCTGCACCGGCCGGCTGAAGTGCTCGGTCGCGAAGATCTGCAGGGGGTGGTCGATGGCGATCGCGGTGCCCGGCGCGTTGGTGCCGACGTTCTCCTCGTCCCAGCGGGCGCCGGGCACGAAGTTCATCCGCTCGGCCCCGCGCAGCATCGACGAGCCGCCCTCGACCCACAGCAGCCGCCCGTACGCGTCGCAGACGGCGATCAGATGACCGCCGCCGTCGTCGGCCAGGCCGCCGAGCAGATCGCGAAAGATCGGCAGCACCCGCGCCAGCGGATGGGCCGCCCGGTACTCCTCCAGCTCGCCGTCGCTCAGGTCGATCGGGGCCGTGCCGTCCGGGCTGGTGAGCGCGTCGGCCGACCGCTTCCACGACTCCGCGACCACCGAACGGATCTGCGGCACCGCGACGTCGCCGGCCAGGAACCGCTCGTGGGCGCGCCCGACCTGCCGGATCCGCTCGGCGGGATCGGCGCCGTGATCGAGTGCGAGCCACGGGTTGCCCAAGAAGCACCTCCAGGTCCACCCATCGTGTCCTGCGACACCTGTCGCGACAACCCGCGTGTAACGGTGGCGATGCCCGATTGCCACCCGTTCGTAGCGGGTGCTCCGCTACTCTCAGCGGAGTTCACCCAGGTTGAGGGGGAGAGTTGTCGGATCTGTCCAAGATCGTTAAGGCCTACGACGTGCGTGGGACGGTGCCCGATCAGTTCGACGAGTCGGTGGCCCGCGCGCTCGGCACGGCCTTCGTCGAGATGTTGCGCGAGGCCGGCGACGACGCGGATCAGATACTGATCGCTCACGACATGCGCGAGTCCGGTCCGGGCCTGGCCGCCGCGTTCGGCCAGGGCGTCAACTCGGCCGGCGCAAGCGTCGTCAACATCGGCCTGGCCTCGACCGACGAGCTGTACTACGCCTCCGGCTCGCTCGGCCTGCCCGGCGCCATGTTCACCGCGAGCCACAACCCGGCCCGATACAACGGGATCAAGCTGTGCCGGGCCGGCGCCAAGCCGGTCGGCCAGGACAGCGGCCTCGCGATCGTCCGCCGCCGCGCCGAGCAGCTGCTGAACGACCTGAACGCCGAGGCTGACGGCATCACCCAGGTGGAGACCCGGGACCTGCTCGGCGACTACGCGGCGCACCTGCGCTCGCTGGTCGACCTCAGCGGCATCCGGCCGCTCAAGGTCATCGTGGACGCCGGCAACGGCATGGGCGGGTTCACCGTGCCGGCCGTGCTCGGCGACCAGGTGCTGCCGGCCCTGCCGCTGACGATCGTCCCGATGTACTTCGAGCTGGACGGCTCGTTCCCCAACCACGAGGCCAACCCGCTCAACCCGGACAACCTGGTCGACCTGCAGCGGGCCATCCGCGAGCAGGGCGCCGACCTGGGCATCGCCTTCGACGGCGACGCCGACCGGTGCTTCATCGTCGACGAGCGCGGCGAGCCGGTCTCGCCGTCCGCGATCACCGCGCTGGTCGCCGTCCGCGAGCTGGCGAAGTTCCCGGGCAGCACGGTCATCCACAACCTGATCACCTCGGCCGCGGTTCCCGAGATCATCACGGAGAACGGCGGCACCCCGGTGCGCACCCGGGTCGGCCACTCGTTCATCAAGGCCGAGATGGCCCGCACCAACGCGGTCTTCGGCGGCGAGCACTCGGCGCACTACTACTTCCGGGACTTCTGGTTCGCTGACACCGGCATGCTGGCCGCCATGCACGTGCTGGCCGCGCTCGGCGGGCAGGACCGGCCGCTGTCCGAGCTGGCCGCCGAGTACGAGCGGTACAGCGCGTCCGGCGAGATCAACTCCACGGTGACCGACCCGAAGGCCAGGGTCGCCGAGGTCCGCGAGCACTTCCCGAACGCGCGGGTGGACGATCTCGACGGGATGACCGTGACGCTGCCCGACGGCGCGTGGTTCAACCTGCGGCCGTCCAACACCGAGCCATTGCTGCGGCTCAACGTCGAGGCTCCCAAACCGGACCGCATGGCGTCCCTACGGGACGAAGTGCTGGCGATTGTGCGCCGGTAGGATCAGATGGCCTACCTGCCCGCAACACCGTAAGGAGTCGTTCGGTGGCCCTCGATCCGCAGTTGTTGGACATCCTGGCCTGCCCGGACACGCATCACGCGCCGCTGACCTACGACGCCGGCGCGCAGACGCTGACCTGTACGGAGTGCGGGCGGATCTTCGAGATCCGCGACGACATCCCGGTGCTGCTGCTCGACGAGGCCCGCCGGCCCGAGGCGGGTGGCAACTGATGGCGGGCGTCAACGGGCACCGGGTCGCCGACGAGTCGCTGCTCGACGACGAGAAATCGATGGTCGCCAACGACCCGGGCGGCATGCTGCGCGCCACCGCGTCGGCCGGCGCCCAGGTCCGCGAGTCGGCGGCGCTGGCCGCCGAGGCCGACCTGAGCCCGCTGGCCGACGAGGGCCGCCCCCGCGCGGTCGTCGTCGCCGGCATCGGCACCGCCGGTCTGACCGGCAACATCCTGGCCACCGTCGCCGGGCACCGCTGCCCGGTCCCGATCATCGGGCACCGCAGCGCCGGCATCCCCGGCTGGGTCGGCGCCGCCGACGTGGTCTTCGCCGTCTCGGCCTCCGGCCGCAGCCCCGAGGCGCTGGCCGCGGCCGAGGCCGCGGTCCGCCGCGGCGCCCGGCTGGTGGCGATCGGCAACCCGGACACCGAGTTGCAGGCGATGGCCGAGCGCGCCCGCTCGCCGTTCATCCCGGTGCCGCGCCGGGCACCGGCCCGGGCCAGCCTCTGGGGCCTGGCCGTGCCGGTGCTGCTCGCGGCGCGCGCCATCGGGCTCGTCAAGGTCAACGAGGCCGACCTGGCCGAGACCGCGACCCGGCTGGACGCCGACGCCGAGCGCTGCCGCCCGGGCGCCGACTCGTTCGTCAACCCGGCGAAATCGCTCGCGCTCGGCCTGGCCGGCTCGATCCCGATCGTCTGGGGCTCGTCGCCGCTGGCCACCGTCGCCGCCCGCCGCTTCGCCGACACCCTCGCCGCGAACGCGCGCTACCCGGTGATGGCCGGCGCGCTCGGCGAGGCCGGCCGCGGCCGGGTGGGCCTGCTCGACGGCGTCTTCGGCGGGCTCGCCGAGTCGTCCCGCGACATCTTCGCCGACCCCGGCGACGAGGAGGAGGCGGGCACCCGGCTGCGCCTGGTGGTCTTCCGGGACGGCGGGCTCAACCCCGAGGACGACGCCGACGAGCCGGTCGCCGTCGAGGAGCGCCGCGCCGACGCGGTGCAGACCATCGCCGAGCGCCGCGGCGTGCGCTGCGACGTGCTCACCGCCGAGGGCGGCTCGGCGATCGAGCGGCTCGCCTCGCTCACCGCCGTGCCCGACTTCGCGTCCCTCTACCTGGCGCTGGCGCACGGGCTCGACCCGATGGCCGTGCCGGCGATCAGCGAGATGAAGGAGCTGTCCAACCCCATGCCCGAGGGCATCCAGTGAGCGCGGAGGGCGGCACGCGCGCGATCATCGCCGCGCTCTCGGCAAACCTTGGCATCGCGGTCACCAAGTTCGTCGCCTGGGCCCTGACCGGCTCGTCGTCGATGCTGGCCGAGGCGATCCACTCGGTGGCCGACTCGGGCAATCAGCTGTTGCTGCTGATCGGCGGCCGGCGGTCGCAGCGGAGGGCGACCCCCGAGCACCCCTTCGGCTACGGCCGCGAGCGCTACGTCTACGCGTTCATCGTGTCGATCGTGCTGTTCAGCGTCGGTGGCCTGTTCGCGCTCTACGAGGCGTACCACAAGATCCAGCACCCCGAGCCGATCGACTCGTGGCAGTGGGTGCCGGTGGTGGTGCTGCTGATCGCGATCGGGCTCGAGGGCTACTCGTTCATGACCGCGGTCAAGGAGTCCAACCACATCCGCGGCAAGGTCACCTGGGTCAGGTTCGTCCGCCGGGCCAAGGCGCCCGAGCTGCCCGTGGTGCTGCTCGAGGACACCGGCGCGCTGATCGGTCTGGTCTTCGCCCTGTTCGGCGTGGTGCTCACCCTGATCACCGACAACGGCGTGTGGGACGGCATCGGCACCGCGGCGATCGGCCTGCTGCTGGTGGCGATCGCGGTGATCCTGGCGATCGAGACGAAGAGCCTGCTGATCGGCGAGGCCGCCACCCCCGAGGACCTCAAGAAGATCGAGAAGGCGATCCTGGCCGGCGACGGCGTCGAGCGGATCATCCACATGAAGACCCTGCACCTGGGCCCCGAGGAGCTGCTGGTCGCCGTCAAGATCGCGGTGCCGCGGGCCGAGCGCGCCGACGATCTGTCCCAGCACATCGACGAGACCGAGGTGCGCATCCGGGAGGCCGTGCCGATCGCCCGGGTGATCTACATCGAGCCCGACATCTACCGCGAACGCAAGACGCCGACCACCACCGAGGGCGCCTCGGCCGCCGCCGGATGATCCCAGGGGTTTGCCGCTGATGACCGTGTACCCGCTGACCGGTGCGATCCGTCCCTACGCCTGGGGCTCGCACACCGTGCTGGCCGAGCTGCAGGGCCGCCCCGCGCCCACCGACGGGCCCGAGGCGGAGCTGTGGCTCGGCGCCCACCCCGACGAGCCGTCCACCGTGGGTGGCGCCGCGGGCGACGTCAGCCTGGTCACGTTCATCGGCGGCGACCCGCAGGCCCGGCTCGGCGAGCACGTGCTGGGCAAGTTCGGCCCCCGCCTGCCGTACCTGCTCAAGGTCCTCGCCGCCGAGGCGCCGCTCTCCCTGCAGGCCCACCCGGATCTCGAGTACGCCAAGCAGGCCTTCGCCCGCCAGCAGGCCGATCCGAGCCTGCCCAGGAACTACACGGACGCCAACCACAAGCCCGAGATGCTGGTCGCCCTGACCCCGTTCGAGGCCCTGTGCGGCTTCCGCGCGCCTGGCACGGCCGCCGACGCCATCGAGTCGCTGGCCCTCCCGGCCCTCGACCCGGTGGTCAAGACTCTCCGCGACGGCGACCTGCGCGGCGCGGTCGAGACCCTGCTCTCCTGGCCGCCGGACGACCGCGCGGCAATGATCGACTTGGTGGTCACGGCCGCGAGGTCCCGCCCCGGCGACGACTCCTGCGCGTTGGCGGCACACCTGGCCGCTTGCTATCCCGGCGACCCCGGCGTGCTGGTCGCGCTGCTGCTCAACCACGTCCGCCTGCAGCCCGGCGAGGCCATCTGGATGCCCGCCGGCAACCTGCACGCCTACCTTCGGGGCGCCGGCATCGAGCTGATGGCCGCCAGCGACAACGTCCTCCGCGGCGGCCTGACCCCGAAACGGGTCGACGTTCCCGAGCTGCTGAAGGTCCTCCGCTTCGAGGTCCTCGACGACCCCATCCTCAAGCCGACCGAGCTGTCCCCCGGCGTCCTGACCTGGCCGGTCCCGGTCCCGGATTTCGTCCTCTACCGCCTGGAGCTCGACGGCACGCGCCCGCCGGCCGAGGTACCGGCCGAGGGGCCGCGCATCGTCGTGGTCACGGCCGGCGACCTCTTCGCCGGCGAGTCCGTCGACGGCACCCCCATCGAGCTGGCCCGCGGCGACGCCGCCTTCGTCCCCGCCGACACCGGCAAAATCAAACTCGCCGGCGCGGGAACGGCGTTCGTGGCCGCGGTTCCCGCCTGATTCGCCATCGCGGCGTTCGGTTCCGCTTCCGGCCGCGCCTCTCGCTGGTCGTTTTCCGTATCGCGTACGAGGCGAGCGCCGTCCCCAACCGCAATCCCGCCCGGCCCGCCGCGCCCCGCGAGCTCGCTGCAACTCCGGCCCGTGCCGCGACCGCCGGGCGGAGCTGCAACGAAAGCCCGCGGCTGGCATCGATCCGTGGCCGCCGGCGGCTCGGGTGGTGCCGTACGTCACGCTGATTGGCCACTCTCCGTGCGAGTCACGCGAGACAAAAGGCGAAATTTCCAGATTTGCTTGACATCTCGACTGCGTAGTGTGAGTCTATAAACACGCAGCGTCATTGGTGATCGGGGGGTCCCACGGACGCGCGCGGTACCAAACCGGGGGGATGAACGGGGCGGCGGGCTTAGCCTGTCGCCCCGTTCGCTATGCGCCAGGCTCCCGGCCACGGCCGGCTCCACTCCCGCGGCTTACGTGGTCGACTCCCGCCCCGGGCGCCCTGCCTCGGCGGGGCGGCCGCGAGCGCAAGTGGGCAGCTCCGCCCGGCGGTCGCGGCACGGGCTGAAGGTGCACCCGGCTCGCGGGGCGCGGCGGGCCGGGCGGGATTGCGGTCGGGGACGGCGCTCGACTCGTATCCGGGAATCGCTTTTGAATCATGCGAGCCGTTCACCCGTCGGGGGAATATCCGCTCGCGGTCCGGCATCGAGCCCCCGTCCGCCCGATGGACGGGGGCTCGATTTCTCCGGGGGCACGGCGGTTGCCGCCACCGTGAACCCGTTGTTCACATTCATTTCCTCATGCCCCCTGACCTGCGTGCAAGTGCATAGTGTCCGGTGCAAGTTGCAGCGAGCCACCGCTGCGCGGTTAAGGTGTCTGGCGTGGCGAGGCCGACCTCCACTGCGCGGCGCGAGCTGGGTGTCGAGTTGCGCCGGCTCCGCAGTGATCGCCGTGCCGCCACGGTGGCGACGGCGCTCGGCTGGTCCGAGTCGAAGCTCAGCCGGATCGAGACGGCGCACACCGCGATCAGCGAGGAAGATCTCGAACGGCTCCTCACCGCGTACGGCGTCCGTGTCGAGGACCGTGACCGCCTGCGCGACCTGGCCCGGCGCGGCCGAGCCCGGGCCTGGTGGACGCCGTATCGGTCGTCGGTCCCGGACCCGTACGACGAGTTCGTCGCGCTCGAGGCCGAGGCCACCTTCATCAGCGAGTGGGAGAGCCAGGTCGTCCCCGGTCTGCTGCAGACCGACGAGTACGCCCGCGCGGTGATCGAGGCCGGCGCCGACGTCGGTGACCAGGCCGTGGCCCAGCGCCGGCTCGCGCTGCGGATGGCCCGGCAGGCGGTGCTCACCCGGGAGCCGCCGCCGTCGCTGCTGATGGTGCTCGACGAGGCGGTGCTCCACCGCGAGGTGGGCGGCGTGGAGGTGCTGCGCCGCCAGGTGGCGAAGCTCGGTGAGGACAGTCGGCGGCCCGGGGTGGAGCTGCGGATCATGCCGTTCGCCGCGGGCGCGCATGCCGGACAGGGCGAGTCGTTCATGGTGCTCGAGTTCCCGGCCGGCACCCGTAACCCGATCGTGCACAGCGAGGGGCTGATGGGCGGTCTCTTCCGGGTGACCGACAGCGAAGTCGAGGTCTATCGGGATGCGCTCGCTGACCTGCGGGAACGCTCTTTGTCGGCAGAACTGAGCCGAACGGTCATCGCTGAAAGGGAGGAAGCGCTTCGGGTCCGCGGCGGCCTTCTGAGCTGAAATGGAGGCGCATCCATCCTGGAAGGGGACAGAAATGCGGTACGCCAATCTCACCTGGCGTAAGAGCACTCGAAGCGCGGCAGCCGGCCACTGCGTCGAGGTAGCGAACGTTACGGCGGCCGTGCTGGTGCGCGACTCGAAGGACGCCAACAGTCCCGTCCTGACCTTCGCCGCCTCTCAGTGGTCGGGGTTCATCGCCGGGATCCGGGCCGGGGAGTTCGACCGCCCCGGATCCTGAGGCTCTCGCCGGCCTCACACCTCACTGGCGGGCGGTCCCATCGGGGCCGCCCGCTCCCTGCTGCCTACGAATCGTAGGAGGGACTTGCTAAGGTATGCCAGTCCTAACTTAGGATCGCCTTAGCTAAGAGTGACGTGTCGAGAAGCGGAGAGCCATGCTTGCCACCTACCTCATCGGGTTGCGCGAGGGGTTGGAGGCCACCCTGGTGGTCAGCATCCTCGTCGCCTTTCTGGTCAAGTCGGAACGCAAGGACAAGCTCAAGCTGGTCTGGATCGGGGTCGCCGCCGCGGTGGCGGTCTCCGTGTTCTTCGGCTGGCTGCTCAGCTACACCGAGACCACCCTGCTGCAGGACTACCGGCAGCAGGAGCTCTTCGAGGCGGTCACCTCGATCGCGGCGATCTGCTTCGTCACCTGGATGATCTTCTGGATGCGCCGGGCGGCCCGGGGCATCGCGGGTGAGCTTCGCAACAAGCTCGAGGACGCGCTCGCGGTCGGCTCGCTCGCGGTCGGCGTCATGGCCTTCCTGGCCGTGGTCCGCGAGGGCCTGGAAACCTCGCTGATCTTCTACGCCGCGGTGCAGGGCGCCGACCTCAACGGCGGCCCGCTGGTCGCGCTGATCGGCGGGATCCTCACCGCCGTCGCGATCGGCTACCTGATGTACGCGACCGCGGTCCGGATCAACCTGACGGTGTTCTTCAGATGGACCGGCGTGCTGCTCATCCTGGTCGCCGCCGGCATCTTCAAGTACGGCCTGCACTCCCTCCAGGAGGCCACCGTGCTGCCGGGCGTGAACGACGTCGCCTACCACGCGGCGGGCGTTCTCGACCCCTCCACCTGGTACGCCACCCTGCTGGCCGGGATGTTCAACGTCACCGCCGAGCCGACGGTGCTCGAGGTGATCGCCTGGGTGCTGTACGCCGTGCCCGTCCTCGTTCTCTTCCTCTGGCCGGCGCGCAAACCCGCGCCGGCACCCGCACCCGCCCCCGCACCGCAGGCCTAGGAGACCCCCTCGTGCGTCGTATCCCCTTGATCCTTTCGTTGGTCGCGCTCAGCGCCGTCGCCGCCTGCGGCAAGTCGGGCACCAAGTCCGACGCCGCCGGCGCGGGCGGCCCGATCACCGTGAAGGCCACCGACACCGGGTGCGAGGTGGCCAAGAGCCAGCTCGACGCCGGTACGCACGTCTTCGCGATCGCCAACTCCGGCACCAAGGTGACCGAGTTCTACGTCTACGCCGCGGGCGACCGGGTGATGGGCGAGGTCGAGAACATCACCCCCGGCCTCTCCCGCGAGCTGCGCGTCGAGCTGCCGGCCGGCACCTACCAGGCCGCCTGCAAGCCGGGCATGGTCGGCAACGGCATCCGGAACACGCTTACCGTGGCCGGCTCGGCCTCGCCGCTCTCCGAGGACGCCGCGCTGGCCCAGGCCACCGCGAGCTACACCCGGTACATCACCACGCAGAGCGAGGCGCTGCTGCAGAAGACCACCGACTTCGCGAACGCGGTGAAGGCCGGCGACATCGAGAAGGCCAAGAAGCTCTACCCGGTGGCCCGCACCTACTACGAGCGGATCGAGCCGGTGGCCGAGATCTTCGGTGACCTCGACCCGAAGATCGACGGCCGCGAGGACGACGCCACCGCGGCGCTGCCCTTCACCGGCTTCCACAAGCTGGAGAAGGACCTCTGGGTGACCAAGGACGTCAGCAAGGACGGCGCGATCGCCGACCAGCTGGTCACCGACGTCAAGGAGATCGTCACCAAGGCCAAGGCCGAGAAGCTCTCCCCGCTGCAGCTGGCCAACGGCGCCAAGGAGCTGCTCGACGAGGTCGCCACCAGCAAGATCACCGGCGAGGAGGAGCGGTACTCGCACACCGACCTGTGGGACTTCGCGGCCAACGTGGACGGCTCGCAGGCGGCGGTCGCGGCCCTGCGCCCGGCGCTCGAGCAGCGCAACCCGGCGCTGGTCAAGCAGATCGACACCGCCTTCGCCAACGTCGACACCGAGCTCGCGAAGTACCGCGACGGCGACGGGTGGAAGCTGCAGAACCAGCTCACCCGGGAGCAGCTGAAGGGCCTGTCCGACGTGATCAACGCGCTTGCTGAGCCGATCAGCAAGATCGCCGGCGTGATTGCGCAGAAGTGACCATGGCCGAGAAAAAGGTCTCGCGCCGGCGGGCGATCGGCCTCGCCGGCGCCGGGGTGGCCGGGGTCGTCGGTGCGTCGGCGGTCGGTGCCTCGATTCTTGCCGACAAGTCCGAGAAGCCGACCGACACCACCTTCTCGGACGCGATCGCGTTCCACGGCGCGACCCAGGCCGGCATCGTCACCCCGGCCCAGGACCGGCTGCACTTCGTCGCGTTCGACGTGCTTACCAAGGACCGCGACCAGCTGGTCCAGATGCTCAAGGACTGGACCGCGGCGGCGGCCCGGATGACGGCCGGCCAGGACGCCGGCCCGATCGGCGCCACCGCGGGCATCCTCGAGGCCCCGCCCGACGACACCGGCGAGGCGATCGGGCTGCCGCCGTCCGGCCTCACCCTGACCGTCGGCTTCGGGCCCACCCTGTTCCGCGACTCGTCCGGCAAGGACCGCTTCGGGCTGGCCGCGCGCAAGCCGGCCGCGCTCGCCGACCTGCCGCACTTCCCGGGCGACACGATCGACCCGGCCATCTCCGGCGGCGACATCTGCGTGCAGGCCTGCGCCAACGACCCGCAGGTGGCGGTGCACGCGATCCGCAACCTGGCCCGGATCGGGATGGGTGTGGTCAGCGTGCGCTGGTCGCAGCTGGGCTTCGGGCGTACGTCGTCGACCTCCACGTCGCAGGCGACCCCGCGCAACCTGTTCGGCTTCAAGGACGGCACGGCCAACCTCAAGGCCGAGGAGACCGACCTGATCAAGGAGCACCTCTGGGTGCGGCCGGAGGACGGGCCGGACTGGATGGCCGGCGGCTCGTACGCGGTCACCCGAAAGATTCGCATGATGATCGAGACCTGGGACCGCAGCCCACTCGGCGACCAGGAGAACATCATCGGGCGGACCAAGGGCGAGGGGGCGGCGCTCGGCCAGGCCAAGGAGTTCGACGAGATCGACCTGGTCGCCAAGAACGGCGACGGCGACCCGCTGATCCCGGTGGACGCGCACGTGCGGATCGCCCACCCGGACACCAACAACGGCGCCCACCTGCTCCGACGCGGCTACAACTTCGTTGACGGCTCGGACGGGCTGGGCCGGCTCAACGCCGGGCTGTTCTTCATCGCGTACCAGCGTGACCCGCGCACCCACTTCGTCCCGATCCAGACAAATCTGGCCCGTCACGACGCCATGAACGAGTACACCCGGCACGTCTCCAGCGGATTGTGGGCCTGTCCGCCGGGGGTCACCGGACCCGACGACTTCTGGGGACGTGGGCTGTTCGCGTAGGCTGCCGGCGGACAGAGATCGGTACCGGGGTACACGTGGTTCGGGAGGACAGTGCAATATTGGACCGCATGAGAGCCCGGGTACTCGTCGTCGATGACGATCCAGCGTTGGCCGAGATGCTCGGCATCGTTTTGCGGAGCGAGGGCTTCCTGCCCTCGTTCGTCGCCGACGGCGAGCGCGCCCTGGCCGCTTTCCGGGAAAACCGGCCGGACATCGTGCTGCTCGACCTGATGCTGCCCGGGATGAGCGGCATCGACGTGGCGCGCGCGATCCGCGCCGAGTCGGGCATCCCGATCGTGATGCTCACCGCCAAGAGCGACACCGTGGACGTGGTGCTGGGCCTGGAGTCCGGCGCCGACGACTACGTGGTGAAGCCGTTCAAGCCCAAGGAGCTGGTCGCGCGGATGCGTGCCCGGCTGCGCCGCGGCGAGGACGCCGCGCCGGAGATGCTCACCATCGGCCCGCCCGGCAACCAGATCACCATCGACGTCCCGGCGCACACGGTGAGCCGCGACGACGAGGAGGTCAAGCTCACCCCGCTGGAGTTCGACCTGCTGGTCGCCCTGGCCCGCAAGCCGCGCCAGGTGTTCACCCGCGAGGTGCTGCTCGAGCAGGTCTGGGGTTACCGGCACGCGGCCGACACCCGGCTGGTGAACGTCCACGTGCAGCGGCTCCGGGCGAAGATCGAACCGGACCCGGAACGCCCCGAGATCATCCTCACGGTGCGCGGGGTCGGCTACAAGGCGGGCACCGCCTGATCGCTCCGAGCGGCTAACCTTGCCGCGAGATGCGTGCTCCAAGCTGGCTCCCGATGCCCCTCCGCCGCGCCCTGCGGGTGCTCCGGCGGTACTACCGCGTGCTCGGGCGCCGGTTCGAGCACTGGTCGGCGCCGGCCCGCCGGCAGTGGCGTCGGTCACTGCAGCTGCGCATCGTGGCGCTCACCCTGGCTGCGTCCAGCGTGCTGGTCGGCGCGTTCGGCTTCTTCGTCGCACAGAACAGCGCCCGCATCCTGCTCAACCGCGCGCAGGACGAGGTGCAGTCCTCGCTGCAGAGCAAGACGAAGTGGGCGGAATCCCAGCTCAGCGTGTATTTCATTGCGAAGGACTCGACGCTGCCGAGTGCCATGAGCCAGGCGGTGACCGCGCTCGCCGACGACGACCCGGCCGAGTCCGGCGGCTCGATCGTCGTGATGCGCGCCGACCAGTTCCCCAACCTCAGGCCGGTCACCTCGACGAAGAAGAATACCGACGAGCTGATCACGAAGGACCTGATCAGGGCGGTTTCGAAGGATTCGAAGATTGCCCAGCAGGTTCGCACCGCCACCTTCGACGACGGCAAGAAGATCAAATATTTGGTGTACGGGTCGCCGGTGCCGACCAGCTTCGGCCATGTCGAGCTCTACTACCTCGTGCCGCTGACGACCGAGGACAGCGCCGCCAACCAGATCCGCACCACGGTGCTGGTCACCGGCCTGGCCCTGGTGATCCTCCTCGGCGTGGTGGCCGGCCTGGTCACCCGCCTGGTGGTGCTGCCGGTGCGAGACGCGGCCCGCACCGCCCAGCGGCTCTCGGCCGGCCTGCTCGACCAGCGGATGAGGGTCGACGGCGAGGACGACCTGGCGCTGCTCGCCGCCTCGTTCAACCAGATGGCGGCCAACCTCCAGCGGCAGATCGTCCGCCTCGAGGAGATGTCCCGCCTCCAGCGGCGCTTCACCTCGGACGTGTCGCACGAGCTGCGCACACCGCTCACCACGGTGCGGATGGCCGCCGACCTGATCTTCTCGGAGCGCGACGAGTTCGAGCCGGCCGTCGCGCGCAGCGCGGAGCTGCTGCAGGCCGAGCTGGACCGGTTCGAGAGCCTGCTCACCGACCTGCTCGAGATCAGCCGCTTCGACGCCGGCTTCGCCGCGCTCGACGCCGAGCACACCGACCTGGTCCCGATCGTGGAGCGGGTCGCCGACCGGCTGGCCGGCCTCGCCGAGCGGGCCGGGGTGCCGATCGAGCTGCGGCTGCCCGAGACCCCGGTGATCGCCGAGGTCGACCCGCGCCGGGTCGAGCGGGTGCTGCGCAACCTGGTCGGCAACGCGGTCGAGCACGGCGAGGGCCGGCCGGTGCAGATCACCCTGGCGAGTGACGACGTCGCCGTCGCGATCACCGTGCGCGACCACGGTATCGGTCTCAAGACGGGGGAGGAGCGCCTGGTCTTCAACCGGTTCTGGCGGGCCGACCCGTCCCGCGCCCGGCAGACCGGCGGCACCGGCCTCGGCCTGTCGATCAGCGCCGAGGACGCCCGGCTGCACGGCGGCTGGCTGGAGGCATGGGGCGCGCCGGGCGAGGGCGCCCAGTTCCGGCTCACCCTGCCGGTGCGGGCCGGCGACCGGCTGCTGAGCGCGCCGCTGCCGCTGATCCCCCGCGACCGGGTCCCGGCCATCGAGGCGGAAGCCGTCGCGCCGGCCGCCGCCGACGAGACCGCCGAGGTGGTGTGATGCGTCGCCTGCTGGCTGTCGCCGCACTGGCCGCGCTGCTGCTGGGCGGCTGCGGCATCCCCGACGAGACGAGGGTGGTCGTCGTCGGCGGCGGGCCGTCCGGCGGTGTCGGGGCCGGCCAGGACCCGACCCAAGCGGCGCCGAACACCCGCGAGTCCGCGGGCGACTCGAAGCAGTTGCTGCAGTACTTCCTCGAGGCCGCTGCGGGGGATCCGGAGACCGCGGCGGACCGGGTCAAGGCCTTCCTCACACCCGGAGCCAGGGCGAGCTTCGAGGCCGGCCCTACCGAGGTCCGGGTGATCCGGCTCACGGGCGATCCGCTCAACCTCCAGAACGGCGGCGTGGTCACGTTCAACGCGCAAACGATCGGCACGCTGAAGAACGGCTCGCTGGAGCGGTCCGCCGACTCGGGCGACAAAACTCTGTACAAGTTCGGGATCGAACAGGTGGCCGGGCAGGGCTTCTTCATCTCCCAGCTGCCGCCGCAGTTGAACAGGGTGCTGCTGCTCAGCGACACCGCGCTGGACCAGTTCTACCAGCGCCACACGATCTACTTCTGGAACACCGAGAACACCGAGCTGATCCCCGACCTGCGCTACATGCCCCGGAGCGTGAACAGCGCGCAGCAGCCCACCACCATCCTGAATTGGCTGGTCGGCGGCCCGGCGGGATGGCTGACCCCCGACGTCGCGCACGGCCTGCCGGACAAGTCCGACGTGCCGGAGAACGTGCCGATCGTCACCAACGACACCCTCACCGTCACACTGAGCGGTCCGCCGGCGCTGGCCGGCGACGCGAAGTCCCTCGACCATTTGCGCCGGCAGTTGCAGTGGTCGTTGCTGTCCACCCCCGGGCCGAGCACGCTCGAGTTGAAGATCAAGGGCCAGGACACGACCCGGTACTCCGGTGCGGACTACCTCGACAGCAACCCGGCCGACCAGCTGGTCCCCACGCCGCAGAAGTTCGCGATCTACAACGGGGCGATCCACCGGATGGTGACCTCGCCACAGGCCGGCGACCCGATCCCGGCACTGCGGGCGGACGACAACAAGGGCATCATCGCGGCCGCGATGAGCAGCCCCGCCTCGCGCACGTTCGTGGCGGTGGTGACCTCGGGCAAGAACAGCAAACTGCGGGTCGGCTCGGCGGCGAGCGGAACGCAGGCCACGCTCCATGATGTCCGCGGCCTCCCCGTCCCGCTCGGCCGGCCCGTCTGGGCGGTGACCTCCGTCAGCGACGACCCGCAGGGCGCGACCGGCCTGATCACCGCGAACGGCAAGCTCTACAGCTTCGCCCCGGACGGCTCGTTGGGCGGGCCGGTCAGCTGGCAGGGCCAGCCCGGCCCGATCACCGCCGTGTCGGTGGCGCCCGACGGGTACCGGGTGGCGATCGTGGCCGGCGGCATGCTCTACCGCGCGACCCTCGACACGGGGGGCGGCTCGGTCGCCCTGAGCACCCCCGAGCGGTTGTTCCCGCCGGACTTCCGCCAGGTGACGGCCGTCGCCTGGAGCAGCGAAACCTACCTGGCCGTGGCCGGCGTCGGCGCGGACGGTCAGCACTACCAGGTGGCGGACGTGTCTGTCGACGGCGCGCTGTCGCGCACCCGGGTCCAGGACGCCGGGGGCGAGGCGGTCACCTACCTCACGGCGTACCCGGCCAACCCGACCAGTCACCGCGAGAACGCCGACACCGAGTCGTACGAGACGGCCGGCTTTGCCTGGCAGGTGTCCAGCGCACCCGTCGCGATCACCGCGAGCGACCTGGTCGGCGCCCCGGCGAACCCGCCGAAGGGCCAGGCCCCGCCGACCGCGCCGTTCTACCTGTTCTGAATGCTCGGCCTGCTCGGCGATCTAGCCGATCTCGTGCTGCCGGCCGCCTGCGCCGGGTGCGGGGTCGAGCGGGTGCCGCTGCGGTCGGGCGTGTGCGGACCCTGCGCGTTCGCCCTGGAGGCGCTGCGGCCGTTCCGGACGGCGCCGACCCCACCGCCCTCCGGCTTCCCGTCGTGCGTCGCCGTGGGGGCTTATGAGGGCCCTTTGCGGGGCGTTCTGCTCGCGTACAAGGAACGCGGCCGGCACCGGCTCGGCCCGCCGCTGGGCACGCTGCTTGCCACGGCGGTCTCGGCCCTCGCGCCGGCCGGCCGGTCACGCTCGTCCCGGTGCCCTCGACCGCGGCGGCGGCCCGGGAGCGATACGGCGACCACATGGCCCGGCTGGCCGCGCAGGCGGTGCGCCGGCTGTGCGCCGCGGGTTGGGATGCTCGGCTGAGCCGTCCTCTCGAGGCGTTGCCGCGGCCTGACTCCGCGTCACTGACCGTAGCCCAGCGCCGCGCGGCGGCTGAGAGTTCCCTGCGAATTCGCTCCCGGCGAATCGGGTTTTCCCGACACGCGACGCCGATCGAAGGCACGCTGGTGGTAGTGGATGACATCGTCACGACCGGGTCGACGCTGACCGCGGTCGTCCGTCGTCTCGAGGAGGCGGACATGCAGGTCGCGGGGGCTGCGGTAGTCGCCGCCACGCGCCTGCGCCGGGTGGTTTCGCATGATTTTCGCCCCCGGATACCTAAAAGGCGGAAGGTCGCCGATCAGCTATCCGAAACGAGGGGTGACGCGGGAGCATCGGCACGTTAGCGTCTTGGTGACGAGGGTAAGCGTCATTGCTTACTCGCCCACCGGGGAGCGTGGAGAGAGCTACCGCCACCGGAAAGGAGTCGTCTCATTCGCGATCGGTCACGCATGGTGCACATGGCACCGGCGTCGCCGTAACCAACCGCAGCACACCGCGTCGCAGTTTCGGCGCACCTTCAGTCCCGTCAGGGGCGGCGGGGGTGGCCGAAGTTCAAAACGTTGGGGGAGGTCACGAGTGGACATTGTCGTCAAGGGCCGCAACGTGGAGGTTCCCGAGCACTACCGGGAGCACGTCGCCGACAAGCTGAGCAAGGTCGAGCGTTACGACCAGAAACTGATCCGGGCCGACGTGGAGCTGTTCCACGAACGCAATCCACGCCAGTCCGACACGTGTCAGCGAGTCGAGATAACCGTCAAGACGAGAGGCCCGGTGGTTCGTGCCGAGGCCTGCGCCAAGGACTTCTACGCTGCCCTGGACTTCGCCATCACCAAGCTCGACGCCCGGTTGCGCCGCTCGGCCGACCGACGCCGGGTCCACCGCGGGCGGCACGCGCCCGTCTCGGTGGCGGCCGCGACCGCCGGCCTGCCCACCGACCTCAGCCTCACCCAGCCGGCCGAGGAGTCATCGGTCGCCACCGCCCTGGCCGAACACGACGGTGACCAGCCGTGGCGCATCGTGCGAGAAAAAGAGCACTCCGCCGACCCGATGACCGTCGACGACGCCCTCTTCCAGATGGAGCTCGTCGGCCACGACTTCTACCTCTTCCTCGACAAGGAGAGCGGCCGGCCCAGCGTCGTCTACCGGCGGCGCGGCTACGACTACGGAATCCTCTCGCTGGAAGGGACCGCTTGACCTTCTAGCCGTCCAGCCGAGGGCCTTCGGCGAGAAGGTCCTCGGCGAGGAGCACGAACTGGACGTCGTCCTGGCGGGTGCCGTCCGGGCCGGGCAAGCGAGACTTCTGGTACGCCTCCCGGTGGAATCCCGCCTTCTCCAGCACCCGCTGCGAGCCCACGTTCGTCGGCAGCGCGCCCGCGATGAGGCGGGCGATGTCGGTCTCGGCGAACGCCCACAGCGCCAGCAGCTGGGCGGCCCGCGTCGCGAAACCGCGCCCGCGGAACGCCGGCAGCATGCTGTAGCCGATCATGCCCTGGTTGGTGGCCGGCTCCTGGTAGAACAGGCCGATCTCGCCGGCCGGTTCACCGGTCGCGGCGTCGGCGATGACCAGGTCGGCCCGGCTGCCGTCGAGCCAGTGCGCCTCCGCGCGGGTGCACCGCCGCCGCACGTCCTCGTCGGTCGGCGGTACCGCGGGCACGCTGGTCTGCCAGACGTCGGGCTGGCCGCGCAGCCCGGCGAGGAAGTCGACGTCGGCCGGGCCGAGCGGGCGCAGTCGGACCACGCCGTCGGTGAGCTCGCCGCCGGGCAGGTCGGGCAGGGCGCGCGCGACCGGGGCGCCGTCGTCGGCCGCGACCCGGGCGAAGACCAGCAGGTCGTCCCGGCCGCCGCCGGCCTTCGGGAGCGCCGCGCGGCGTACCCCCTCGCGGCGGTAGCCGGACGCCAGCGCGACCCGCATGCTCAGCGGATTGTCCCAGTGCGTGAGCAGTTCGAGCCGTTGCAGGCCGGAGCCGAGCGCGTGCCGGCTCAGCGCGCGGACCGCGGCGGTGGCCACCCCGCGCCCGCGCGCCCACGGGCCGACCCAGTAGCCGATCTCGGCCTGGCCGCGGCCGGCCACCACCTTGTCGAAGCCGATCCCGCCGAGCAGGTCGTCGGTCTCCGGGTCGGCGATCGCGTAGACCACGCCGCCCTCCGCGAGGATCGCCATGACCCCCTCGCTGAGGAACCGCTCGGCGTGCGCGACCGTGAACGGCGACGGCAGCGTGGGCAGGAAGCGGTGGCTGAGCGGGTCGTCGTAGCCGGCAGCGACCGCCTCGGCGTCGTCCGGGCGATACGCCCGCAGGCGCACCCCGGTACCGCTGATCTCCGCGGGGCTCAAGAATCCTCCCGGTGATGATGCCTACTGGGGTTAATCCTGCCGGAATCGCTGCGCCATGAGCGAACGCGATGCCGCCTTTCGGGCCTTTTGTTCGGTTAACCGGAGGCTCGGGTCACAGGTTCCGCGGGAGGGTGCCTACGATGGTTCGGCAGACTGTCTAGGGGAGCGCTGACCCGTGTCGATATTAGAAAAAGTCCTACGCGCCGGTGAAGGTCGCATGCTGCGCCGGCTCAAGGCGATCGCTGATGCGGTCAACTCGATCGAGGAAGACTATGTCGACCTCACCGACGACGAGTTGCGAGAGTGCACCCAGCAGTTCCAGGAACGCTACGCGGACGGTGAGTCGCTCGACTCGCTGCTCCCCGAGGCGTTCGCGGTGGCCCGCGAGGGCGCCAAGCGGGTGCTCGGCCAGCGGGCGTACGACGTCCAGCTGATGGGCGGTGCCGCCCTGCACTTCGGCAACATCCCGGAGATGAAGACCGGTGAGGGCAAGACCCTGACCGGCGTGTTCCCGGCCTACCTCAACGCGTTGAGCGGCCAGGGCGTGCACATCATCACGGTGAACGACTACCTCGCCCAGCGGGACGCCGAGTGGGTCGGCCGGGTGCACGTCTTCCTCGGCCTGACCGTGGGCGTGATCCTGCCCAACCGGCCCGCCGCCGAGCACCGCGCGGCCTACCAGTGCGACATCACGTACGGGACGAACAACGAGTTCGGCTTCGACTACCTGCGCGACAACATGGCGTGGTCGAGGGACGAGCTGGTCCAGCGGGGCCACAACTTCGCGATTGTCGACGAGGTCGACTCGATCCTCATCGACGAGGCGCGTACCCCGCTGATCATCTCCGGCCCGGCCGAGCACTCGGCCCGGTGGTACGCGGAGTTCGCCGGGATCGTCAGCCGCCTGCAGAAGGGCAAGGACGGCGAGGGCGACTACGAGGTCGACGAGGCCAAGCGCACCATCGCGGTGACCGAGCGCGGCGTCGCCCGGGTCGAGGACCGCCTCGGCATCGACAACCTGTACGAGTCGGTGAACACCCCGCTGGTCGGCTACCTGAACAACGCCATCAAGGCGAAGGAGCTGTACCGGCGGGACAAGGACTACATCGTCAACGAGGGCGGCGAGGTCCTCATCGTCGACGAGTTCACCGGCCGCATCCTGCACGGTCGCCGCTACAACGAGGGCATGCACCAGGCCATCGAGGCGAAGGAGGGTGTCGAGGTCAAGCAGGAGAACCAGACCCTGGCGACCATCACCCTGCAGAACTACTTCCGGCTGTACGAGAAGCTCGGCGGCATGACCGGTACGGCCCAGACCGAGGCCGGCGAGTTCAACAAGGTCTACAAGGTCGGCGTCGTGACCATCCCGACCCACCGGCCGATGATCCGGATCGACCACCCGGACGTCATCTACAAGACCGAGAAGGCGAAGTTCAACGCCGTCGTCGAGGACATCGCCGAGCGGCACGCCACCGGCCAGCCGGTCCTGGTCGGCACGGTCTCGGTGGAAAACTCCGAGATCCTCTCGCAACTGCTGCGCCGCCGCGGCATCCCGCACAGCGTGCTGAACGCCAAGTTCCACGCCCAGGAAGCCACGATCATCGCGCAGGCCGGCCGCAAGGGCGGGGTCACCGTGGCCACCAACATGGCCGGTCGCGGTACCGACATCCTGCTCGGCGGCAACCCCGAGTTCCTCGCGTCGGCCGAGCTGCACCAGCGCGGCCTCGACCCGGTGGAGAGCCCCGACGAGTACGCGAAGGCGCTCGAGGAGGTCCTTCCCGGATGGAAGGAGGCCTGCGACGCGGAGGCCGAGGAGGTCACCTCGGCCGGCGGCCTCTACGTCCTGGGCACCGAGCGGCACGACTCCCGCCGCATCGACAACCAGCTCCGCGGCCGCTCCGGCCGGCAGGGCGACCCGGGCGAGTCCCGGTTCTATCTGTCCTTGCAGGACGATCTGATGAAGCGCTTCCGGGCCGGTGCGGTCGAGGCGGTCATGGACCGCTTCAACATCCCGGAGGACGTGCCGATCGAGTCCAAGATGGTGACCCGGCAGATCCGCGGCGCGCAGACCCAGATCGAGGGCCAGAACGCCGAGATCCGCAAGAACGTCCTCAAGTACGACGAGGTGCTCAACAAGCAGCGCCAGGTCATCTACGCCGAGCGCAAGCGGGTGCTCGACGGCGAGGACATGCACGACCAGATCCGCAACATGATCGACGACGTGATCGGCGACTACGTGCAGGCCGCGACCGCGAACGGCTACGCCGAGGACTGGGATCTCGACCAGCTCTGGACCAACCTGCGCCGCCTCTACCCGGTCGGCGTCACGATCGACGACGTCGTCGAGGAGTCCGGTGGCGAGCGCAACGCGCTCGACCAGGAGTTCCTCATCCAGCAGATGAAGGACGACGTGGCCGCCGCGTACACCGCTCGCGAGGAGGAGCTGGGCGCCGAGGCGCTGCGCGAGCTCGAGCGGCAGGTGCTGCTCGCGGTGATCGACCGCAAGTGGCGCGAGCACCTGTACGAGATGGACTACCTGCAGGAGGGCATCAACCTGCGGGCGTACGCCCAGCGCGACCCGGTGATCGAGTACCAGCGCGAGGGCTTCGACATGTTCAACCAGATGATGGAGGGCATCAAGGAGGAGGCGGTCGGCTTCGTCTTCAACCTGGAGGTCCAGGTCGAGGAGGCGCCGACGGTCACCGTCGACCCGAGCCAGGCGGTGCCGCTCTCCGCGGTCGGCGCGGTGGCCGAGGACGACAACCTCACCGAGTCGGACCGGGTCGAGGTGCGTGCCAAGGGTCTGGGCGGCGGTCGTCGCCCGCAGAACCTCCAGTACACGGCCCCGGCGATCGACGGCGAGGCGGGTGGCGGCTCGCCGGTCATCCAGCAGCCGCAGGCGCCCGCCCTGGGCATCGGTCCCGGCGGCTCGCCGGTGCCGGCCTCGCCGGCGCACACCCAGGCGACCGGCCGCGGCAACCGGAACGCCGGGCAGTCCGAGGGCGGCCCGTCGCGCAACGCGCCCTGCTACTGCGGCTCGGGCAAGAAGTACAAGCGCTGCCACGGCGCTCCCGGAGCGGTCTGACCCACACCGAGAACGGCCCGCCGACCTCCGGCGGGCCGTTTTTGGTTGCGCGGGTTTTCCCGTACGCCGGGGGAGGCAACCGAACGCAAACGGTGGCAAACTGAGCCGGTCGGATCGGAGGTGCTCGGCGTGGAACCCAGGTTTCTGCTGCTGTCGGACGTGGCGGCCGAGCTGAACGTGACCGACTCCCAGGTCTACCACATGGTGCGCAGCGGCGAGCTGCCCGCGATCAAGGTGGGCGGCCGCGGTCAGTGGCGGGTGGAGCGGGCCAAGCTGGAGGAGTACATCCAGCAGAAGTACGCGGAGACCGCGAAGTGGGTGCTCGCCAACCCGCTGACCGACAAGGAGACCCCGTAGCGCCCGGTTTGCGCCTCTTCTCGCATCGGTGGTGGTCTTGGGTAGCCGCTGGACGCTCCGTGAAGCCGTTCGGAAGAATCGCTGTCGAAGGCAAACGAAGGCAAACGCAGCGATTGGCGGGCGGGGGTTCGGGATGAGGCGGACGGTCGGGGTCGCTCCCGGGGGCTCGCGGCCCTCGATCAGTCTTCGCCCGGCGCCGCGGTGCGAGCCTCCCTTCGACGACGAGCTCGACCCGGCCGTCTGGGTCTCCGCCCATCAGCTCGCCCTCGACTGGTCACCCACCGCCCTCGCCGAGTCGGCGGCGCCACCGCCCACCCCGTCGCTCGGGCCTTCGCCGCCGGTGGTCCCGTCGTCCGGGTCTTCGCCGGCGGACGTCCCGCCGTCCCGGTCTTGGCGGCCCACTGTCCCGTCGTCCGCCGGCGGGGATGCCGCCGCTCGGTCGGCCGCGGTCGCCGGGGCCTCGCACGATGCCCGGCTGGCGGTGCACCACTTCGTGCGCATGTGCGTGGAGGTGCTCAACGGGCATCGGCCGCCGGCCCAGCTGCGCCATCTCTCGGTGCCGGCGCACGCGGCCGGGGTGGTCGCCCAGGCGCTCGCCGGCGCGGGCCGGGTGACCGCCCTGCGCCGGGCCGCGGCGCCGCGCGGCCGGCGCCCGCCCCGGCGTCCCCCGCCGGTGGCCGTCATCCAGCTGCGGCTGTGCGAGCCACGGCCGGGCGCGGTGGAGGCGGCCGTCGCGCTGGTCACGGGGGAGCGCACGTGGGCCATGGCGCTGCGCATGGAGCTGCATCGCGAGGCCTGGGCGGCGACGACCCTCCGACTGATCTAGCCGGCGCATACCCCCGAGGCGTCCGCCGTGCAGCAGAGGCGGCGGGCGTCTCGGGCCCCTAGGGCTGCCCTAGGGCGTCGGGTCGGCGATCGAGCGGGTGGCCAGCGGGCTGGAGTAGACGACGCTCGTGGTGACCGGGCCGAGGCCGGCGATGCGGCCGGTCACCTCCTCGAGGTGGCGCATCGAGCGGGCCAGCACCTTGAGGATGAAGCAGTCCTCGCCGGTGACGTGGTGCGCCTCGACGATCTCCGGGGTGGAGTCGAGCATGGCGTGGAACGGTCGATAGTTCCCGGTCGGGTAGCGCACCCGGACGAAGGCCATCACGGTGAGCCCGACCCGCTCCGGGTTGACGGTGGCCTGATAGCCGGCGATCACTCCGGCCTCCTCGAGGCGGCGGATGCGCTCGGCGACCGCGCTCGCGGACATGGCGACGGCACGGGCCAGCTCGGCGTAGGTGGCGCGGCCGTCGCGTTGCAGCTCGGCGAGGAGCCGCCAATCCGTACGGTCGAGGGCGGAGTCGACGGTCATGGCGGCAATGTACCGGGCTTTCCTCGGTGATCCATCCCCGCTGCCGTCGAATGGGCATGTTCTGCACGGCGCGCGGACCGTAGCGTTTCCGGCATGGCGATCACATCAGCTCTGAGCAGCAAGAACGTGGGTCCCGAGACGCCGAACGAGCCGAACCGGGCGGCCGCCTTCTTCGCGGCCCGGCTTGACTTCCAGACCGACGTCTCGGACGTCCGCGCCGGCCTGCTGGCGGCGACGCCGGGGTTCGTGCTGATCGACTCGCGGAGCCGGGCGGCCTGGGACCAGGGGCACATCCCGGGCGCCGTGCACCTGCCGACCGCCGAGATCGAGGGCCGGGCCGCCGGTCTGCTCGACCCGGGCGTGCCGGTGGTCACCTACTGCTGGGGGCCGGGCTGCAACGGCGCCACCCGGGCGGCGCTGGCGCTGGCGCTGGCCGGGTACTCGGTGAAGGAGATGATCGGTGGCGTCGAGTACTGGGTGCGCGAGGGCTTCCCGCTGCGTGCCCGGGACGGCGACGTCGAGGCCGCCGCCGACCCACTGACCGCGCCCGTCGCGGCGCTCGGGGGACCGGCCTGCGGCTGCTGAAACCCCGGCGCGGCACGATCGGGACACGACTGGTGGAATGGGCCTTCCGAGCGCCGCGGTGACGGTGTACTACGGGGACGGTCCATACGCAGGAGGAGACGTGCCGATCACCGAGCTGGTCCGGGTCTACGTGCCGGCCACCGTGCCGTTGCTCGCGGCCCTGCGCGCCTCCGGGAAGCTGGGCGCCGGCGGGATGACCGCCCACGCGGTCACGCCGGCGCTGCGCGAGTGGTACGCCGAGGGCGACGAGGAGGAGCTGGAATACGTGGCGTTCACCCGCGCCGCGCAGGCCGCCCTGCAGCTGCTCCGGCACGATCCGGCGGCGCCACGCCGGCGGGTCGTGGTCTCGGCCGACGTGCCGGCCGGGTCACTGGTGCGCGAGGACGTCGAGCTGGGCTCGAGCGCGGTGGTGCTGCCGCAGCCGGTGTCGCTCACCGAGGTGGCGTCGATCCACGTGGACGGCGCCGACGCGGCGGAGCAGGTGGCCGACGCGGCCGAGGTCGTCGAGGAGGCGCTGGCCGGCGACCCGGACGCGCAGTTCACCGTCGACGGCGCCGAGGACCACGAGCTGGAGTGGTACGCGGTCGCCGAGCTCGACGACCTGATCTGAGCTACTCCGCGGGGGCGGTTTCCGGCTTGGGTGCCGCCCCTTTCGGAGCCGTCTTCTTCGGAGCGGCCCCTTTCGGAGCCGTCTTCTTCGGAGCGGGCGCTGCCGGCTTCTGATCCGCGGGCGCTTCCGGCTTCTTGTTCGCGGGCACTTTCGCCTTTGGAGCGGGCGCTTCCGGCTCGGCCGCATCGGCGGCGGGCTTGATCGTGCGGCCCACCGCGATGGTGGCGCTGATCGCGCCGACGAACAGCACGATCAGCGCGCTGTTGAAGCGGGCGCCGCTCAGCATCCGCTGCACCACCTGTTCCAGCTCGCTGACCTTGCCGGCCAGATCGAGCACCCGCGACCCGGCCGTGCGGGTCAGCGCCTCGCCGACCACCAGCAGCAGGCCGGGGCCCGCGCCGGCCAGCGAGTACAGCGGCCAGGCCACGTCGCCGCCGGCCGCGCGACGGCGGGAACGCCGCAGCACCGCGTACGCGATCAGGCCCGCGGCCAGGCCGGACAGGAACGACTGGAGGAAGGTGAACCAGTTCGCGGCGGAGCTGCGGGTCGCCTCGGTCGAGCCGGCGCCCAGCGCCTTGAGCACCGGGTCCTGGAAGACGTTGAGCACGAAGCCGACCAGGAACACCCCGATCGCCGCCCAGCAGACCGCGGCGAGCACCCGCGGCTGGCGGAAGCCGGCCAGCGCGCCGCCGATCGTGGCCGCCGCGGCGACGGTGCCGCCGACGACCGCGTAGATCCAGCCCTCGGTGTTGATCGTGATGATGACGAGCGCGCCGAGCGCGCCGAGCACCAGGCCGGTGCCGGTGGCGACGGCGAAGCGCACGGTCGAGCCGAGCTCGCGTCGCCGGGTGAGCCAAGTGATCACCGCGAGAGCGACCGCGGCCCCGGTGGCCAGCGACGCGGTGACCGCGCCGGGCAGCGCGTACGCCGTCGAGGTGACCTCCATCTCGGCGTCGCCGCCGCCGGTGATGGTGGCGCGCGCCGACCAGAGCATGGCGGCCATCCAGATCAGCGCGACGAGCGCGAGGAGGAAACCGTTCGACGAGGACCGCTCGGCGTCCGGTGTCGTGTCCTGGGCACTCATGGGGCTCAGGGTACGCGGCGGGGCTGCGGTGACCCGACCCGGTGCGCGGATGAGGGGTCCGCGCCGGTGGCGCCCGTCGAGGACGTACCCCCGGTGGGTTGATTGTCGCTATTACGGCGCGCTCGTGCCCTTTTGTGCGCGGCCCGCCGCCCGATTTCGACCGGTTACCGCCCGGCATCGCCGTCTGACCGGTTTGCTTGCGCCATTTTACCTGGTCAGGAGCGACCTGAGGGGTTGAACGCGCCGTCTCGACCCTCGTGGTCGGACTGTCTGTGCCGGACAGTCGTTTGTGGAGACGCAAACTGGACGGATCGGGCGAAATCCTGGACGTGGGCGCGACAAAGTGGCAGCTTAGAAGGCATGCCCGACACTCAAATCAATCCCACGGCTGCCGCTCTGCTCGGCCTGCTTCACGAGGGGCCGATGACCGGCGGACAGCTCATGGCGGCTGCCGAACGCCGCCTCGGGCCCTACTGGTCGATGACGCGGAGCCAGGTCTACCGCGAACTGCCGGTTCTTGCCGACATGGGTTTCGTCCGGCTCGGCAAGCCCGGCCCCCGTTCCAGCCAGCCCTATGCCATCACCGCCTCCGGCAAGCGTGCCTTCAGCCGGTGGCTCGCCGAGGCCCCCGGCCGCGACGCCCTGCGCAACCCGGTAGCGCTGCGGGTCGCCTTCGGGGAGCAGCATGCCGGCGGACAGCTCAAGTCGCTCTACCACGACGCCAGCGAGTATCACTCGGAAGCGCTCGCCATGGCCAAGGAGCAGGCGAAGGAGGCGAAGAAGAACGGCGACGCGTACGGGTCGGCCGCCCTCGAGTTTGCCGTCGCCTATCACAAGGCCGCCCTGAGCTGGCTGAAGACCGCACCGGCCAATTGATGACCCGACCGGACCGCCCGGCCGCGGAGCCGGCCGGGCGGCGTAGTCTTGACTGTTGTGACAGCTGCCGACTTTCCTGAGCAACTGAAGGCGTTGGACGCCACCCTGCGCAACATCGAGACCGTCCTCGACGTCGACAAGCTGCGCCAAGACAAGGCCGAGCTCGAGGAACAGGCCTCCGCCCCCGACCTGTGGGACGATCAGGCGCGCGCGCAGGAGGTCAACAGCCGGCTGTCGTACGTTTCCGGCGAGATCAGCAAGCTGGAGCGCCTGCGCTCCCGGCTGGACGACGCCGAGGTGCTGCTCGAGCTCGCCGAGGCCGAGGGCGACGAGGGGTCGATCACCGAGGTGGGCGACGAGATCGGCGCGCTCAGCAAGGCGATCGAGGAGATGGAGGTCCGCACCCTCCTCTCCGGCGAGTACGACGCCCGCGAGGCCGTGGTGGCGATCCGGGCCGGCGCCGGCGGGGTGGACGCGGCCGACTTCGCCGAGATGCTGATGCGGATGTACCTGCGCTGGGCCGAGCGGCACGGCTACCCGACCGAGGTCTACGACACCTCGTACGCGGAGGAGGCGGGTCTCAAGTCGGCCACCTTCGCGGTCAAGGTGCCCTACGCGTACGGCACGCTCAGTGTCGAGTCGGGCACGCACCGGCTGGTGCGGATCAGCCCGTTCGACAATCAGGGCCGGCGCCAGACGAGCTTCGCCGGTGTCGAGGTGATGCCGGTGGTCGAGCAGACCGACCACATCGACATCCCGGAGAACGAGATCCGGGTCGATGTCTATCGCTCGTCCGGGCCCGGTGGGCAGAGCGTCAACACTACTGACAGTGCTGTCCGGCTCACGCACATCCCCACCGGGATCGTGGTGACATGCCAGAACGAGAAGTCTCAGTTGCAAAACAAGGCGTCCGCTTTGCGTGTTCTGCAGGCCCGGTTGCTCGAGCGCAAGCGGCAGGAGGAGGAGGCCAAGCTGGCCGGCCTCAAGCACGACACGACCGGCTCCTGGGGCGACCAGATGCGCTCGTACGTCCTGCACCCTTATCAGATGGTGAAGGATCTGCGTACTGAGCAGGAGACGGGCAACCCATCTGCGGTGTTCGACGGCGAATTGGACGAGTTCATCGAGGCCGGGATCCGTTGGCGCAAGACGTCGCAGTCGGGAAGCTGATCTCGGATACGCCACGGACGGCGACGACGCCTGAACGTTCGGTCAGGCGTCGACCCCCGAAACTCCTGTTCCGGTGCCGCCGACGCAGATTGACGTGCCCGCCGGGGTTGGCGTTTCCGTTACACCGCGTAGACTGCCTTCCCGTGATTCAGCTCGAGAACGTGACGAAGACGTACCCCAAGGCGTCTCGCCCGTCGCTGGACGACGTGAGCGTGGGCATCGAGAAGGGTGAGTTTGTCTTCTTCATTGGCCCCTCCGGTTCCGGCAAGTCGACAATCATCAAGCTCCTGCTGCACGAGGTCGCACCGACCCGCGGCAAGGTCGTGGTGAATGCCAAGGACGTGACGACCATGCGGTCGTGGAAGGTTCCACACTTCCGCCGCTCGATCGGGTGCGTGTTCCAGGACTTCCGCCTGCTCCCCAACCGCACCGCGTACGAGAACGTGGCCTTCGCGCTCGAGGTCATCGGCAAGACCAAGGCGGTGGCCCGCCGGGTCGTCCCCGAGGTGCTCGAGCTGGTCGGTCTCGGTGGCAAGGAGCACCGCTACCCGCACGAGCTCTCCGGCGGTGAGCAGCAGCGTGTCGCGGTGGCCCGGGCCTTCGTCAACCGTCCGCTGATCCTGCTGGCCGACGAGCCCACCGGAAACCTCGACCCGGACACGTCGATCGAGATCATGCGACTGCTGGACCGGATCAACCGGACCGGCACGACGGTCGTGATGGTCACCCACGACTCCAACATCGTTAACCAGATGCGCCGTCGGGTCATCGAGATCGAGAGCGGGCGCATCGTCCGCGACCAGGCCCGTGGCGTCTACGGCTGACCTCGCCCGCGGCTCCGTTGCCGAATCCCCGACCCCCGAAATCGCGGGACGCGGAGTCCCGGAAGGAACCCCCCGATGCTGCGCTTGAAATACGTTCTGAACGAGGTCCTGGTGGGCCTGTGGCGGAACGTCACGATGACGATCGCCATGATCATCACCATGTCGATCTCCCTCTTCATGCTGGGCGCCAGTGTGCTGCTGTACATGCAGGTCGACCAGATGAAGAACTACTACTACGGCAAGATCGAGGTGTCGGTCTTCCTGCGCCCCGACGTCACCGACGCGCAGCGGCAGAACATCGATCAGATGATCTCGAGCAACCCGCTGGTCGCGGGCAAGACCTACGAGACGCAGAAGCAGGCGTTCGACCGCTTCCAGCAGCTGTGGGCCGACTCGCCGGACTTCGTCAAGTCGGTGGGCCCGAACAGCCTGCCCGAGTCGTTCCGGGTCAAGCTCAAGGACCCGCAGAAGTACAAGGAGTTCTCCAACCAGATCCAGGGCCAGCAGGGCATCCTGGACGTCATCGACCAGCGCACGCTGCTCGACAAGGTGTTCGGGATCTTCAACGGCTTCCAGTTCGGCGCGTTGGGGGTGGCGCTGTTCATGGCGGTCGCGGCGCTGCTCCTGGTCGGTAACACGATCCAGGTGGCGGCGTACAGCAAACGGCGAGAAGTCGCGGTCATGAAACTGGTCGGCGCGTCCAACTGGTTCATCCAGGCGCCGTTCGTGCTCGAGGCGGTGGTGGCCGGCGTCATCGGCTCGGTCATCGGCTTCGTGGTGCTGTTCATCGCCAAGGTGGTGCTGCTCGACCACAAGCTCCAGGCGCTCGCCACCATCCTCACACCGGTGCACAACGGCAACGTGTGGCTCATGCTGCCGCTGCTGGCCGGGGTGGGCGGAGTGGTCAGCGCGGTCACCGCGTGGATCACGCTCCGGTTCTACCTCAAGGTCTGACGTTCCCCGGGCCGGGTCACCGGTCCGACCGCCCGAAACATGAGCTGAGCACGGTCTGACGGCCGCGTCCCGGTAGGGATGCGGCCGTTGGGCGTTTTAGGCAATTTCGGCAGGTATCGGGGGTACGGTGGGTCTCCGTGTGGTCCAAATGCCGACATAGGCTCCTTGTGGTGATATGTACGTGCTTGGGGAGCACGGCGATCGCTCCGGCGCCCGCCCTTGCCGACCCCGGCGACGCCGCAAGCGCCGCGAAGGCCGTGGAGCGCGCATCGGCCGTACTGGAATATGCCACCGTAAAGGCGCGGCTCGCGGCACTTCGCCTGCAAGCTGCCACGAACGCTATGGCCGCCGCCGAGATGAAGGTCGCGACCTCCCGGGGCGCCCTCGCCGCCGCGATCAACGCGGCCAACACCGCCGGCCGGCAGGCCAACGCCGCCCGCAAGGCCTACCACAAGATCGCCGGCCACTACCAGAGGGCGCAGAGCGAGTTCGAGGACGCCCGCGCCCGCGTCGACCAGATCGCCCAGGCCAGCTACATGGGCAGCGCGTTCACCCGGATCAACGTGATCATCGACGCCACCGGGCCGGCCGACATGATGGACCGGCTCAGCATGGTCGACCAGCTCATGCGTACCCAGCAGGCGGAGGTCGACCGGCTGATCTGGACCCGCCGGGCCGCGCGCAGCGCCCAGGACCAGGCCGGCCTCGCGAAACGACAGGCCGAGGACGCCGAGGCGCTGGCGCAGGCCACACTGCTGTCGGCCAAGGGCGCCCAGAACGCGGCGGTGAGCGCCAAGCAGGCGCTCGCCCGGCTGGTGCTCATCCGGCAGGCCGCGCTGCGGGTGGCCAACGCCCAGCGATCCGCCGTGCTCGCCCGCTACCGGGCGGCGGTCGCCGAGGAGCGACGGATCCGGGCCGCGCTGCGCGGCTGGGCGGCGAGGTCGCGCGACGGCCGGTACGACGGCGGCCAACTGTTCATGCCCGTACGCGGCTGGAAGTCGAGCGACTTCGGCGAGCGCTACGACCCGTACTACCGGGTCTGGCAGCTGCACGCCGGCACCGACTTCGCCGCACCCCGGGGCACGCCGATCCACGCGGCCGCCGCCGGGCACGTGATCCGGGCCGGCTGGAGCGACGGGTACGGCAAGTACACCTGCATCGACCACGGGCGAATAAGTGGGGTCCCGTTCGAGACCTGCTACGGCCATCAATCGAGGATCCTGGTGCACGTCGGCGAGTTCGTGTACCAGGGCGAGGTGATCGGCCGGGTCGGCACCACCGGCGCGTCGACCGGCAATCACTTGCACTTCGAGACGCGCTTCAACGGCGTACCGAAGAATCCCCTGCGATATCTGCCGAACTGCCTTTGTTAGCTTGGGCGGGTTCGTTCCGCTCAATTTCCAGGGGGCCGCCGGCATGCCACGCGAACAGGGGCGCAAAGTCGTAGCCTCCAACCGCAAGGCCCGCCACGACTACACCATCCTCGACACGTACGAGGCCGGCATGGCCCTCACCGGCACCGAGGTGAAGTCGTTGCGCGCCGGGCGTGCGTCACTGACCGACGCGTTCGGCCAGGAGACCGACGGCGAGATCTTCCTGCACCACCTGCACATCCCCGAGTACACCCAGGGGACCTGGACCAACCACGAGCCGCGGCGCACCCGCAAGCTGCTGCTGCACCGCGACGAGATCCGGAAGATCCAGGGCAAACTTCGCGACGAGGGCATCACGCTGGTGCCGCTGCAGGTCTACTTCGAGAACGGGTACGCGAAGGTGGAGCTCGCGCTGGCCCGCGGCAAGAAGAGCTACGACAAGCGGCAGGACCTAGCGACCCGCGACGCCCAGCGCGAGATCACCCGTGCGCTGGGCCGACGTAACAAAGGCGCGTCTTGATCGGGTACATTGCCGGGCGGCTCTAGATCACCGAAGGGGTGGCTCCGCTTGCCCGCTAAGCACTCCGCGCGTCCGCTCGGTCCGGCCCGGATCTTCCTGAGCGCCGCCGCGGCCGTCCTCGTCATGCTGGTCGTCTGGATCGCCGTGCGCGCCGTCGGCCCGGCCGAGGCGGCCCGCCAGCCCTCCACGGTCGTGCTCCCGTCGATGCCGCAGATCTCGGCCTCGCCGTCGCCCACTTCGCCGTTTCTTTCGCCGTCCCCTTCCTCCTCGCCGTCCCCCTCGATGTCCTCGGCATCGCCCTCCGCGTCCGCGTCCCCGTCGCGCTCCTCGGCCCGGCCCACGGCGACCAGCCACTCGCCGACGCCGTCGAAGCCGGCGCCCGCCAAGACCACCCCGCCGCCGAGCGCCGACTTCGCGGTCACCGTGACCGTCACGGCAAGCTGGGACCAGGGGTACGTGGCGCAGGTGCGGGTCCGGAACAACGGCGACGCCGCCGGCTCGTGGTCCGTGACCGTCAGCCACGCCGACCTGAACAACCTGCACCTGGTCAGCACATGGAACGCGACCGGCAAGCAGAGCGGCGACAACGTCGTCTTCACCGGCGGCCCGCTCGCCCCCGGCGCCTCGGCCGGCTTCGGCTACCAGGTGAGCAAGACCGGCCGCGGCAACGCCCGCCCGTCCGGCTGTGCCGTCGTGGGCGGCAGCTGCCGAGTGAGCTAAGATTCGTAGGTTGTTCTGATCCAGGGGGTGACTGGTTTCGACTTCGTACGTGGAGACAGGGGAAGCGAGCCGAGGAAGCCGACGTCGTCTCGAGAATCGGTCGTCGGAAACCAATAAGCGCCGATAACAATCGCGCTGACTTCGCTCTCGCCGCCTGAGGCGAGTAGCAAGTCTGTCGGGCTGGGAGCACCTCCGTCCCAGATTTCCGGCATCAGCTAGGAGGTTGGCCAACCGGCCCCGGTCGCGGGGACCGCGCGGCGAGATTAATCAGCGACTGGCCCCGCCATACCGACTTGCTCACGTGATCGGCAGGGGCGAGTAGAGGCATAGTGAGCTGCGCTCGGAGAAGCCCTGACGAAGCAACGAAGGACCCGGGTTCGATTCCCGGCACCTCCACGGCATTGCGGCCCCCTGTTCGCGGAAAGCGCGAACCGGGGGCCGTTCCGGTATGTCTGCTCCGGGGGCCGAGCCCCCGGACACCCCGCGGTGCGGTGGTTACGCTTGGCGCGGCCGTCTGCGGTGTGGTGGTTGCGCTCGGGGTCATGGATGGTTTCCGCGCGTGGTGTCAGACGGCAAGCGTCTCGACGTCGTACTTCGGGATCTCGGCGTCACGGGTGACCAGCGTCAAGTGCTCTACCTGAGCTTGGGCTACCAGCATCCGATCGAACGGGTCTCGGTGAATGAGGGGAAGCCGTCCGGCGACAATGCCGTGCTCGGCGGTGATGTTCAGATGACGGAAGCCACTGTCGCGGATGCGCTCGGGAAGATCGGCCGGTTTGTCGAGCTTGCCGATGGATTGCTTGATAGCCACTTCCCAAATCGTTGCCGGGCTGACGTAGACGTCCGGTTCATGGTCGAGCCGCTCCTTGATTTCGGCGGCGAGCGTGGGGTCGTCCGTAAGCCACCAGAGCACTACGTGCGTGTCGAGAAGCAGGCTCATGCGAGGCCGAAGTCCCGTGCGATCGATTCATTGACCTCTGGGGAGTCCCAGTCACCGGCTATCACGAGTTGGCCGGCGAGGGAGCCCCGACCAACTCGATCGACCCTGTGGTTCAGCGGGATCACCTTCGCGACCGGGGTGCCGGCTCGGCTGATGATGATCTCTTCACCGTGCTCGACGCGGTCGATGATCCGCGAGAGGTTCGTCTTCGCGTCGTGGATGTTGAACTGCGCGGCTGCCTCGGACATGGCGACCTCCTTAGCTAAGAGGCTAGTCCGGTGTTCGGTTGCGCGGCTAGAGCTCCTGAGAACGCAGTGGCTCCTCGAAGCCGGAAGGGGCGCCTGGGCAGCATCGTCAGTTCCGTCGCCCAAGTTCAAGTAAGCCGAGAGCATCTCCACGGTTTGGCGGCCCCTGCTCGCGGAAGGCGCGAGCCGGGGGCCGTTCCGGTATTCCGGCTCCGGGGCCGAGCCCCGGAAGCCCCGCGGTGCAGTGGTGGCGCTTGGTGCGGTGGTGCGCTTGGTGCGGTGGTTGCGTGGGCGGCCCTCGCGTGCTCCATGGGCCGTCTTCGCCGATCGGGGTGGTTGGCCGTCACGGGCGTTGGAGGATCAGCAGGAATTCCGCCACCCCGTGGTCGGAGAGCGAGCCGAATGCCCCGTATCCCTTGGGCCGGGCGATGCTGTAGTCGGTGAAGGCGACCGGGAATGATCCTGCTACGTCGATGTTCGTGCCGTCTCGTCGCAGCGAAACCGCCACGGTGACGGGGCGGGCGATGCCGTGCAGGGTGAGCGCCCCGGAGGCATTGGCGGTGACCGTGGTCCCGGAGCTGAATGCCGGGTCGAGGGTCACCGACTGGGTCAGGCTGATGGCCGCGTCCGGGTATCGCTGGGTGTCGAGGCTAATGCCGAACTGTGGGGCGGGCTTGGCGTCGCCCGAGGTAAGGGCAAGCAAGCCGACCCGCAAGCGCGCGGTGGTGGCCTGGCCGTCCGCGATCGTGACCGTGCCGGTGACGTCCTTGGTGCGGCCCACCACGTCGCTGGTGAGTCCTACGATCCTCTGCTGGATCCGAAAGCCGGCGGTCGATCCGGCCACAGCACGGTACGTGCCGTCCAGCGGGCCGGCCGGTGTGCTCGCTGTCGCCGGCAGCGTCAGCGGCGCGGGTGTCGGTTGAAGCTTGATGGCTGCGGCGACGAGTGCTGAGAGGAGAACGGCCGACCCGGCGACGCCGATGATCGTCCAACGCAGCCAGCGGCGTCTGCGTCGGGGCTGTATGGGGGCGTGGGCGGGAGACTGTGGTGTGGTGCCAGCGGTCATTGTCTTGTTCCCTTCAGGCCCTGGGTGTCGTGGTCGAGATGTCGACTCGGAAGGCGGGGTAGCGTGCCGCGATCGCCTCGAAGGCGGCCAGGGGTGCGTCGCGGTCGAGGGGAACGTGTGGCCGGGCGCCCGGCACCGTTTGCAGGTATCGCTTGAGGATGGGAGCCCGCTCGCCGACGGGTACCTCGGCCAGATGGCAGGCTTGACCGCGTCCGCGCCGGATGGTTACCAAGCCGCCTGCCGCCCGCACGTTGCGAACCCAGTTGCAGTCGTTGCCCAGCATCGAGACCAGGTACCAGTTGCCCTGCCAGTCGGCCATCCCGAGCGGGAACCGGACTACTCGGCCGGTGCGGCGCCCCACCACCTCGAGGGTGACCCAACGCCGCGGGAAGAGGCCGGTGCCGAATGCGCCCGCCCAGAAGTTGGCGAACCGGCGGGCCGTCGCGTTTCCGCGTCCTCCCGCGTACATGGCCCGGAGATCATCATCAGAGTACGGCCAGCGCCTCATCGGGTCTCCTCGATCGGATGGTGTCTGTCCTCCCATGGTTGGCGGGATTGGTACTTGAGATACAGAGTCCAAAGTCCTGTCGATAGACTTGCTCGGTGGAGACCGCAACCGCCCGTGCCGGCATTGGGCGCCGGAACCGTCGCCTGTCCGACCAGGAAACGCGCGACCGGATGATGCGCGCCGCGATCGACATGATCAACGGGTCCGGCCTGACCGTGAGCCTCGACCACATCCGTTTCGAGGACGTCATCCGCAAGGCCGACGTCGCGCGCAGCACGGCGTACCGGCACTGGCCCTACAAGGACCTGTTCTTCAGTGACCTGGTCAAGGAGCTGGCCGGCCGGGGAAGCCCGGCGATCATCAACAACGAGATCTCGCTCATCAAGCGGATCCTGAACGAGCATCGGGACTGGCTGCGTACGCCGCAACGGCGCCACGGCTTGATCCTTGAACTCATCCGCCAGCTGGCTCTGCTGGACTTCCGCAACACGCTCGCCTCGCCGGAGTGGCGGACCTACCTCGCACTACATGCGGCCTTCTCCGGCCTGTCCGACGGCGAGCTGCGTGACCAGATCCAGGCCGCGCTTGCGCACGCCGAGGCCGGCCATGTGGCACGCGTCGCCCAGGCCTGGAGCCAGATCGCCGGTCTGTTCGGCTATCGGCTGAGGCCCGAGCTCGCCACGAATTTCGAAACCCTCGCGACGCTCCTCAACGCGACCATGCGCGGTTTGATCGTCACCGCGTTGTCAACTCCCGAGGTCGCCACCCGCACGACGGTCGCCAGCCCGTTCGGCGCGGCGGGAAAGGAGCCTTGGTCCCTGCCTGCCACCGGCATGGCCAGCCTCGCGATGGCTTTCCTCGAACCCGAGCCGGCCGCCGAGTGGAACGATCAGCGTCTGGCCCAGATCCACCGCACCCTGGACGCGTGGGCAACTCCCGACCCGTAACCGCTGCCTCATCTGGTCGCCGAGGTTCAAGTAAGCCGTCGTCACCTCCACGGCATTGCGGCCCCCTGTTCGCGGAAAGCGCGAACCGGGGGCCGTTCCGGTATTCCGGCTCCGGGGGCCGAGCCCCGGACGCCCCACGGTGCGGTGGTTGTGCCGGATCGGTGGTCGCGCACGGGGAAGACGGGGATCTACCCGGTGCGGACCGCATCGTCCTTATTTCCAAGCGGGCTCCTGATCTCAGGATGTCCGCCAAAACGGGACAAGCCCACGCCTCGCTGATCCACGGCTCACCCCAGTGATGCGGACCTATCGGTTGGGGTGTCATGATCCCGGGGACTTCACGGTTGCGTGCAGTTTACGCGGGGAGAAAACGCATGAGTGGACAACGTTCCGTGCACCCGGTCATCGCTGGTCTGATCGCCGTACTTGTCGGCATTTCCGGGGTGGTAGGCGGTGGGTCGCCAGCCGAGGCGACCGGGTCGGTGCCGGCCGCGAAACCTCTGGCTGTGGCGCACGCCGTGCCGCAACCGCCGCGGCCGGGTGCGGCCGAGCGGCCGGCGGCCGCCGTAGGACCGCGCCGGGTCAACGTCAGGCCGGGCAGCCGGGCCGCGCTCGTGGCGGGCACGACCAGCGCCGCTAGCTCACCGGCGGGCTGCGGCGGTGTTCTCACGTTCGGCAAAATCTACCGTTGCTCCGCCATCAAGAACACGCAGCGTGATGTATTCACCGTCACGACGACGGCGGACCATGACACCCTCTACGGGACCTTCACCCAGGGCAGCGGAGACCCGGTGTCCGCCGCGGTGTACGACCCAGCGGGCAACTACCTCTGCTACTACTCGTCGTACCCAGGGCAGTGTCAGCTCGGAGCAGCCGGCAAGTACACGGTCGTGATCACCCTGAGCTACGGCACCGGCAGCCAGAGCTACACCTTTGCGGCCGACTCGATGAAGACGCCGTCCTCCTGCCGGACGCTCGGCAACGGCTTCTTCTCCTGGGCCTCGGCGGGCCACCCGGGTCAGCTGGCCCAAGGGTCGGCGGGCGACTGCTACATCTTCGACCAGCCGACCGGCAGCGTGCTGCAGATGTGGGCACCGGGCGGCACGGGGGACGTTCGCGGCGGCATCCTGGACGCGAACTACCAGCCGGCCTGTCCGGTGCAGTACACCACCCAGTGCGTGCTGACCGGTCCGGCTCCGTACCACGTCATGATGTACGAGTTCTACGGCAACGCGTCGCCCTACACCCTGCGGATGGCGCGGATCTCGGCCTCGGCCGGGTGCCCGGTGCTGCGGCCGGTGTCCTTCGGCGACCCGGGGAACGCGACCGGCACCGGAACCCTTCCGTCGCAGTCGAGCGTCGCGTGCCACAAGCTTCGTACGCCCGCGGCCGGCGGGGTGGCCGTCCGGATCTACGACGACCAGCAGGTCTGGTGGACCGTATACGACAACGCCGGCACGCAGGTCTGCGACAAGTACAGCCAGGCATCCTCCTGCCCGCTCTCGGCGGCCGGTGACTACACGATCGTGACCAGCAGCCAGGCCTACGACTCGATCACCTACGTGATCGCGATCGCGGCGCTGTTCCGCTCTGCCGGTTGCACCACGGTCAAGTCGTTCGCGTGGGATCAGGCCGCCACCGTGCTCCGGTCGGTGTCGCCAGTGCAGACCAACTGCCAGCAGTTCCACGGCACCGCGGGCCAGCGGGTGGTCACCTATTCGGCGCCGGTGAGCTACAACGGGGTCCTCACCACTCTGGTGGACGGCACCGGGCAGGCGCTCTGCCTCGGCTATAGCGACGAGACCGGCTGCCTGCTACCGGCCGACGGTACCTACCGGGTGGTTTCCCGCCTGAGCCAATGGGATTCGAACACCAGCAATGACGCCTACAAGACCCAGGTCCGGACCCTGTCCGCGCCCACCGGCTGCCCGGTGGTGGAGCCGGGTGCCTACGACGGGGCGCCGGCCGGGGCCGCCGGCCCCATCCGGTGCCGGGCCCTGCGGATCTCCGGGCCGGGCGTCTATCAGGCCAGGGCGTACGACGCGCAGAACTATCGGAAGTACGCCGCGGTGTACGACCGGACCGGCCACCGGATCTGCGACGACAGCGGATACTGCCAGTTCCCGGCGGCGGGCGACTACACCATGGTGCTCGACGGGCAGAACCCCAGCTCGGTCATCGACACCGACTTCGCGTACGTGACGAGCCTGCTTCCGGCCCGGCCCGCCGGATGCCCGATCCTGAGCCAGAACCTGTACCCGGCGACGTTCACCTCGACCGGGCAGTTCCTCTGCCGGCAACTGTCCGAGCCGACCGGGGCGAGCATCGTCGACTTCCAGTCGACCGACGCCGCTGACGGCGGGCGGCCGTTCACCCAGATCATGGATTCGACGGGCAACACCATTTGCGACTCGTCGTATCAGCTATGGCAGACCAGTTGCCTGCTGACCGGCACGGCGCCGTACTTCGCAGTGCTCAACGAGCCGGAAGGAGTGGCACCCGCCTCGTTCGCGGCCCGGTTCGCGCGGGTGGACGGGCCCTCGTCCTGCCCAGCCCTGGACGGTTCGCCGGTGACCACCGGCGCCGCCGACTTCGTGGCCTGCCGGACCATCCCGGCCGACGGGCACGGCTCGAGAGAAAGCTTCACCTGGACGCTCACGTCGGGCACCGGCGGCGCGTATCTCTCGGTATTCGGTGCGGACGGCACGCGATACTGCGGACCGACCCGCACTGCCGACACGTACACGGCGAACTGCGGATTGCCGGACGGTCCGCTAACCGTCTACCTGGACGCAGCGAGCGCCGATGCCACCTACCAGATCACCCACCAGAGCGCCACGACGTCGTAGCGGTCTCTCCTCGGCCAACAGCCCGGTTCGCGCTCGTAGAGACCCTCGCGCTGCCTCGCTATTCGTTGGCAGGGTTCAAGTAAGCAACGAGCACCTCCACGGCTTAACGGCCCCCGGCTCGCGGAAAGCGCGAGCCGGGGGCCGTTCCGGTATTTCTGTTCCGGGGCCGAGCCCCCGGAAACCCCACGGTGCGGTGGACGCGCGCGACCTAACGCCTGCGCTGAGTGAACGCGTCGACTTCTTCGGCGAAGCCCTTACGCCCGGCCGCGAGCTCGGTTTGCACTGTTGAGCAAGTCGGTGTGGTCGACGAGGAGGTCGCCTGCCGCTGACTCATCGAGCGGCGGGTGCCGTCAATGCCCCGCTGAGGCCTTGATCATGCCGACCGGATGAGGCAAGGCGTACGACAGCATCATCGGCCGCGTCGCCCGGGTGGCACGCCGACGGCGTCATTTTTATCGGTAGTGGCCGTGGCAGGCGGCGATCTCCAAGTCGTTGCCGCGGACACTGGATCAGTCGGTGTTCGTCGTTGATGCGGCGGGAAGACCAGCCGGACAACGGGCCCTTCAGCATCTCCGGTTTGCCGATCCCGGTTCCCTGTGGATCCAAGCTGTCCCGGCGCCACGGCCGACAGAGGCGGGCGAGGTCCTCCGCAAGACCGAGCCGGACATCGAACGCCGTCCGATGATCCACTCGGGTGGCGTCGGGCAAGAGGGCTGCGTCTATCATCCTTCGGCCAGCAGGGACCTAAGGACGGAACAGACAGTGACACAGGTGGCGCAGAACGGCCGCGATCGGTATTTCGACCTGCTGCGTACGCTGGCCATGGTCCGGGTGATCCTGCATCACCTGTTTATGAGCCTGACCGTTCTGCCGCTGCTGTTTCCGTCGCTCGGCCTGATGTTCGCGCTCGGCGGGTCGCTCATGGCCAAGTCGATGCAGCGCGGCGAGGTGCGCGCGGTGCGCAGCCGGTTGCGCCGGCTCCTGCCCGCGGTCTGGGTGATGGCGCTGATCCTGGTGCCCCTGATGCTCGTTCGCCCCTGGCAGGACCGGCCCGCCTGGCCCCTGCTGTCCCTCTGGGTCTTCCCGGTGGCGCTGCCGCCGGCCAGCGATGTCGGTCAGCACGTCGGGGCCGGTGTGCTGTGGTACGTCCACGTCTACATCTGGTTCGTGCTGCTGTCCCCGCTGCTGGTGCGCATGTACCGGTTGTGGAACGTGCCGACCGTGGTGCTGTCGCTGTTCTGCCTGGCGCTGGTGTTCCCGCACCGCGCCAAGCTGGGAGAGGACAACTACTGGCTGCTGGTGAACACCTTCATGTACGGGGCGTGCTGGGTGCTCGGCATCGCGCACCGCGAGGGTGACCTCGCCAGGCTCCCGGGACGGCACGTGCTCGGCCTCTCGGCGTTCTGCATCGGCGTCCCGGTGCTCTGGGCCCTGACCCACCACGTCGAAGGACAGTTCGCCCTGTTCGCGCTGCCGTTCCCGTACGCCGTCTACATGATCGGGTTTGTCCTCGTGCTGCTGCGCTGGACGCCGCCGATGGACTGGCTGGCCCGGATCCGGCCGCTCGACGGTTTCGTCTCGATGGTCAACAACCGGGCGGTGACCATCTACCTGTGGCACGTGGCGGCGATCGCGGTCGCCGTCTGGATCTGCGAGCCGCTCGGCGCGGGCCGCGAACCGGTCTGGGGCGCACCCTGGCCGGGCCTGTCGGCGAGTTGGCCCCCGGCCCTGGCCGCACTCGGGATCATGCTGGTCCTGCTGACCGGGGCGGTGCTCGGCTTCGGCTGGGTAGAGGACCTAGCCGCCCGCCGCCGGCCGCGGATATCTCCGTTCGTCAAACGCCGTCCGTCCCCGCCGGCACCGGCGCCGGCCTTGGTGCCGGTGCCGGCAGAATCTCTGACCTAGTGCTCGTCGAGCGCCGTGCGAAGCTCGTGTATCCCTCGCCGGGGTTCGAGTAAGCAGTGAGCACCTCCACGGCATTGCGGCCCCCTGCTCGCGGAAAGCGCGAGCCGGGGGCCGTTCCGGTATTCCGCTCCGGGGGCCGAGCCCCCGGACGCCCCGCGTTGCGGTTGTTGCGCGCTGGGCCTGTCTGTTGTGGTGGTGGCTCCGTCGCGATCGGCCTGGGCCGGCCACGCGTCGCCCATTACTTGTCCAGGTAGTGGCCGTGGCAGGCGGCGATCTCCAAGTCGTTTCCGCGAACGCGGTAGATCAGCCGGTGTTCGTCGTTGATGCGGCGGGAGGACCAACCGGAAAGCGGGCCCTTCAGCATCTCCGGCTTGCCGAGCCCGGTTCCGTGCGGGTCCCTTTGGACGTCGATGATCAGCTTGCTGATACGTCGAGCCATCTTCATGTCGCGGCGCAGCCAACCGTCGTAGTCCTGCCACGCGTTGGGGTGAAGGCGATGCGTAAGCTCACGCCGCTTCCTTGCCGGGCTCAGGATCACCAGTCTCGGAGCCGAGCAGCGGGTGCTCCTCAGCCAGCCCAGCGTCGGCCCGCGCGATGCTCTCCAGCAGGCGGCGGGCGTTCGTGGCGGAGCCGAGCACGTGCAGCGTCTCGTTTACAGCGTTCCACTCGTCGAGCGAGACGATCACGACAGCTTTGCCGCCGCCGCGAGGGATGACGCACTCTTCGGCGTCGTCTGGCGGCCATCAGCGGATGCGGGCGTCCTGTGGTGCGGGGTAGTGGGGGCGGAGGTTGGCGGCTACTACGCGGTCCAGCAATCGGTCGGGGAGGATGCGGGTGAGGCGGGTCAATGTCGCGGCGTCCCGGCCTATCGTGTAACGGATTCGGGGTCGCCGGTCGGTGACTGCGTCGGCGATGATCCGCGCCGCCCGGTCGGCGGGCAGGCCGGCCTCGGTGAAAGCTCGGGTGTGGGACACGATCGCCTCCATCATCGGGCCGTAGCGTTCCCGCTGTTCCAGCGTCATCTCGGCAGCCAGCCGGTTGGCGGTGGCGATACCGCGATCGGACATCTCGGTCTTGACGCCGCCGGGCTCCACGACGACTACTTGGACCCCATGCGGCGCCAACTCCCGGCGCAGGGCGTCGCTCATCGCCTCCAACGCGAACTTGCTCCCCGCGTAAGCCCCGTAGCTGGCCATCGCTACCTTGCCACCCACCGAGCTGATGTTGACGATCCGGCCTTTGCTCCGGAGCAGAGCGGGCAGAAATGCCTGTATGACTGCGACGTGGCCGAAGAGGTTCACCTCGAAGGAGCGCCGCCATTCGCTGAGTGGCAGGGTCTCCACCGGGGCGTTGGCGGCGACGCCGGCGTTGTTGATCACGGCACGCAGCGTGCCTTGGAACTGGTCGGCCAGGTTCGTGATCTGGTTTTGGTCGGTGATGTCCAGGAGGACCGGTTCGATGCCGGTGTCGCGGATGGCGTCGCCGTCGCTCCGGCGGCGTACCCCGGCCAGCACGTGAAAGCCGCGGCGAGCCAATTCCCGCGCGGTTGCCGCACCCATGCCGACCGACGCGCCGGTCACGATGACGTACTCACGAGTTTCAGATGACGTTGTCACCTGAACTACTATCCGGCCTTCAGATGACGTTGTCAACTAAAGACGTCGGTACGCTGTCGGCATGGTCAGCCGCGTCGAGTCAGCCGCCGCCACCCGGCGCGCCCTGCTGGATGCGGCAGCCGAGTTGCTCGACGAGGGCGGGCCCGAGGCCGTGACCTTGCGGGAGGTGGGTGCGCGGGCGGGGGTGAGCCGCGGCGCGCCGTATCGGCACTTCGCCGACAAGGACAGCTTGCTGACCGCCGTCGCCGCCGAGGCCTGGGATCGGCTCGCCGATGAAACCCGGGATTTGCGGACGGATCCGGCTCTCGCCCCAACCGAGCGGCTGTACGCCGCGGTGACCGGCCTGATCGCGGTCGGACGTCGCCGGCCGCATATGTACCAGCTGATGTTCACCGCCCCGGCCGGCGACCCGACGGCGCTGCTGCGGGCCGCGGGCCGCAACCAGGACGAGTTCCTGGCAATTGTTGGTGAGCTCGTTGGCGCCCGCGACGCCCGGCATTACGGCGCGCTGTTACTCACCAGCGCGCACGGGATCGTCGGCATGGAGGTCGCGGGCCACCTGGCCGGCGAGAAATGGGGCACCACCGCCGAGGAGCTGATCACCACTCAGGTGGGCTTGATCGAGGCTGCGAGCCGCCGCCAGCTTGCGCCCGCGACGGAGACGCCGGGATAGCGAGCGACGAGCTGAGCGAACTTGGTCAGACGAGCGTGTCCCGGTATATCTGCTCCAGGGGCCGAGCCCCTGGACGCCCCGCGTTGCGGTGGTGCGCACGAGGTGGCCGTTATGGGTGCCCGCGTCCCGCCGCAGCTGCCTCGGCGGCCCCGCTGCTGGTGCTGCGTACAGGTGGCCTACGGTCCGGCCGGGAGCCCGGAGTCCGGCGCTCCCGCGTAGTCGGGCAGCTCGACGCCGTTGATCGCGCGGTCGATCAGGTCGACGGGCCACTGGTCCGGGCTGGGCGCGGCGTCCGGCCCGTGGACGTCGAGGCTGCGGGCGTGCCATCGGCCGATTTCCTGGTTGGCCTCGACAAACGAGCGCATCCGCCGCTCGTAGCCGGCGAAGCCGACCTGCGGGTCCCACTCGGCGGTGGCCAGCTCTCCGGCCAGCAGGTAGGCGCCGACCAGGGCCAACCCGGTGCCCTGCCCGGACAGCGGCGACGAGCTGAACGCCGCGTCCCCGAGCAGCCCGACCCGTCCGCTCGACCAGCGGTCCATCACCACCTGGGCGACCTGGTCCAGGTAGAAGTCCGGGGTGTCGTCCAGATGTGTGAGGTGCGCGGGGTCAACCAGTCCATGTCGTTCATCCGCTCGCGCAGCAGGCGCTTCTGAGCCGCGACATCGCGGTAGTCGATGTCGAGGTCGGCCGCGGGGAAAGAGAAGATCGCGAAATCGTTGCCGAGTTGAACCTCCGGCCGGTGTGCCAGCCGTCACGGTGCGGTGCCGGGCGGAATCGGTTGAGGATCTTCGGAGTTACCGGTGGCATGACGACGATCGGACTCATCGGCAGTGGCAACATCGGAAGCACCGTGGCGCGGCTGGCGGTTGCCGCCGGTCACGACGTGGTGCTGAGCAACTCGCGTGACCCGCAGACCCTCAAGGACCTGGTGTCCGAGCTGGGGCCGAAAGCGCGTGCCGCCACCCCCGCGGAGGCAGCCGCGGCCGGCGAGGTCGTGGTAGTGACCGTACCGCTGCGGGCGTACCGGGACGTTCCGGTGGAGCCGCTGGCGGGCAAGGTGGTCATCGACACCAACAACTACTACCCGGAGCGCGACGGCGTCTTCGACGAGTTGGAGGACGGCTCCAGCACCACCGGTGAACTGCTGCAGAAGCATCTCCCCGAAGCCCACGTGGTGAAGGGATTCAACAACATCTGGTTCGAGCACCTGCGGTCCCTGGCACGGCCGGCGGGCAGCGTCGACCGGTCGGCGCTGCCGATCGCCGGTGATGACGTGGCCGCCAAGCAGGCGGTCACCGAGCTCTTCGACAGCCTCGGTTACGACACCGTGGACGCCGGCCCGCTCGCCGAGAACTGGCGCACCCAGCGGGACACTCCGGTTTACGTGACTCCCTACGGTGCCTACGGGGTGCTTCCTGGCACGCCGGCGAGCGCGCAGGTCGTCCGTGACGCGCTCGCCGAGGCGAAGCCCACCGCGGCCTGAAGCCCTTTCTCAGGCTCACTGCCCCTTGCCTTCCCTCGGCTGCCGCAGGCGGGGGAAGGCCGGCTGCGGTCGGCCGACGCGGTCTCCGGACAGCAACTGGTCGCGCAGGCGCTGTGCGCCTACCGGAAGGAACGGCCGTAGCTCGTCAGCGAGCACTCGGCATGCGCGAACCAGGCTTGTCAACAGCGTGTCGAGGCGCGCGGCGGCCGACCTGTCGCCGGTGCGCTGCGCGTGCGCGAGTTCCCACGGGCGGGCAGCCTCCACCAGTCGGTTGCCCTCGTCCACCACCGACCACAGGGCGTCGGTGGCGGCTCGGAAGTCGAAGTCGGCGAGGGCTCGATCGACGCGGCCGGCGAGCGTGGCGCAGGCATTGGCCAGGCGGGCGGCTTCACCGGGGTCCGCTGCCTGAGGCACCTGCCCGGCGCGGAGTTTGTGCACCAGGGCCACGGTGCGGTTGACCAGGTTGCCGAGTCCGTTGGCCAGGTCGCCGTCGGCTCGTTGCACGAGCCGTTCGACGGTGAAGTCGGTGTCACCAGCCCGGGCAGCTTCGCGTAGCAGCCACCAGCGGACGGCGTCCCCGCCGTAGCGGTTGGCAAGGTCCGTCGGGTCGGCGGTGGTGCCGGCGCTCTTGGACAGCTTCTTCCGGTCGACGGTCAGGTAATCATGCACAAACACGGTGGTGGGCAACGGCAGTCCGGCCGACAGCAGCAGGGCCGGCCAGTACACGGCGTGGAAGCGGACGATGCCTTTCCCGATGAGGTGGACCCGCTCAGCGGAGTCCGTCCACCACCGCCGGTAGTCGGGCTCGTCGGTGCCGAAGCCGAGCGCGGAGACGTAGTTGCTGAGGGCGTCCCACCAGACATAGATCACCTGGTCCGGGTCGTCGGGCACCGGGATGCCCCAGCCGTGGGCCCGCGCAGACGGGCGCGAGACGCTGAAGTCGGCCAGACCGGCGCGCACGAACGCGAGCACTTCGTTACGGCGGGCGGCGGGCTCGACGCGTATCTGGCCGGTCTCGAGGAGGTCCAGTAACCGGCCGGTGTACCGGGACAGGCGGAAGAACCAGTTCTCCTCGGCCACGGGTTCGGGCGCCGCCCGGTGTTCCGGGCAGAGGCCGCCGGTCAGTTCTGCTTCCGGATAGAACTGCTCGCAGCCGGCGCAGTACAGGCCCTCGTAACGTCGGCGGTAGAAGTCGCCGGTGGCGGCGCACGCCCGCCACAGCCGCGTCACCCCTGCAGCGTGGCGCCGGTCGACGCTGGTGCGGATGAAGTCGTCGAAGGACAGCGCCAGCGGGTCGCGCAGTGCGGCGAACCGGGCGGCGTTGCCGTCCACGAAGGTACCCACGTCCACCCCGGCGGCGCGGGCAGCGGCGACGTTCTTGAGCGCGTTGTCGTCGGTTCCGGTCAGGAACCGGGTCGGTTGGCCGCGTAGTCGGCGATGGCGCGCGAGTACGTCCGCCTGCACCAGCTCCAGCGCGTGCCCGAGGTGCGGCGCGGCGTTGACGTAGGGAATGGCTGTCGTGATGTAGAAGCGCCCGTCGGTGATCATCGTCGTCCTCTTTCGCTCGCCCTGTCCTGAGCGGGAGACGATGCCGCAGGCCCCGCACAACAGGGGCCTGGTCGTTGGTGGTGCTAGCGCACGCCGAGGAGCCCCGAGGAGGGGCGGATCATTTGCTCGCGGCGCAGCTGCATGAGTCACATGGTGCCAAAGACGTCTTCCCATTGCATGGGTATTGCGAGGGTGTGCGTCGAGGCAGTCTCGCAGCCTTGTCAGCTCGTCGGCAGTTTTCAAGTAAGCGAACAGCACCTCCACGGCATTGCGGCCCCCTGTTCGCGGAAGCGCGAACAGGGGGCCGTTCCGGTATTCCGCTCCGGAGGCCGAGCCCCGGACGGCCCCGCGTTGCGGTGGTTGCGCTCAGCGGTCGTCTCACGGTCATCCTGTGCCGTGTCCAGCGGTCAGCCCGCGTGCGGTCGGCCCTTCCGGGTCAGGCGGGGCCCGTTCCGGGCGGGGAGACCAGGCCTGCGTCGTACGCGAGGATCACGAGGTGGATGCGGTCTCGGGCGTCGAGCTTCGACAGGAGCCGGGACACGTATGTCTTGACGGTCCCGACGGTGATGTGGAGCTCGGTGGCGATCTCGGCGTTCGACAGGCCGCGGCCAACCAAGGTCAGGACCGCGGTCTCGCGGTCGGTGATGCCCTCAGGCATCCGGGGAAGCGAGGTCTGCTGCGGCCGGCGCGCGAATTCCTCGATCAGCCGGCGTGTGACGCCCGGTGCGAGGAGCCCGTCGCCGGCGGCCACGACGCGGACGGCGTCGAGGATGTCGTCGAGCGCCATGTCCTTGACCAGGAACCCGCAGGCGCCGGCGCGCAGTGCGCCGTACACGTTGTCGTCGTCGTCGAAGGTGGTCAGAACGAGTACCCGGGCATGCCCGGGCCCGCCGACGATTCGGCGGGTCGCCTCGATCCCGTCCATGCCGGGCATGCGCAGGTCCATGACGACTACGTCCGGGCGCAGTTCTTGCGCCATCCGGACCGCTTCGGCGCCGCTGCCCGCCTCGCCCACGAGTTCGAGCTCGGGCGCGTCGCTGATGACCATCTGTAGTGCTGCGCGTATCAATGGTTGATCATCGACGAGCAGGACCCTGATCGTCATGCGGCCGCGACCGGCATCGGCAGGCGCGCGGCGACCCGGAAGCCGCCCTCCGCGCGGGGACCGGCGAAGAAGTCACCGTTGAGCAGGGCGACCCGCTCACGCATGCCGATCAGCCCGTGGCCGGTGCCGATGTGGCCGGCCCGGCCCTGGCCGTCGTCGAGCACCTCGACGGTCAGCGTGCTGTCGGCGTGTTCGAGGGTGACCCGGCACGAATCGACGCCGGCGTGCCGGACCACGTTCGTGACCGCTTCCTGGATGATCCGGAACGCCGACCGGTCGACCTCCGGGGGCAGCACCGCCGGGATACCGAGCCACTGAACGTCGACCCGGACGCCGGCCTCGGCCGTGGCCGACGCGAGCCTCGGAAGGTCGGCCAGGCCGGTCGCGGCGGCGTCACCCGGGTCGCTGGCGCGCAGCCCACCCAGCATCCGACGGAGCTCGGCCAGAGCCTCCCGGCTGGCCGTCTCTACTACGCCGATCGCCTGCCGCGCTCGTGCCGGCTGCGTGTCGAAGACCCGGTTCGCGGCGCCCGCCTGCAACGCGATGACGCCGATGCTATGCGCGACAGAGTCGTGCAACTCTCGGGCGATGCGTAGCCGCTCCCCGATGATCGCCCGGGCGGCGGCCTCCGCGCGCACCGTGTCGGCGTGCTCACGCCGCTGCCGGACGAGTAGGCCGGCTGTCAGGCTGATCGTCACCAGGAGCGCGCAGAACACCGTCTGAGAGTTGTGCGCGACGGCGGCGATCCGGCGCGGCAGCGAATCGCCTTCATGGAACACCACCCGCCAGATATTCGCGGCGGAGGCCAGGGCGACCCACGCCGCGACTGCCGCGCCGACACCGGTGCGCGGGCGGCTTGCCGCCGCCACCACGCCCACGCCCACGACGACCGCGAGCGTCGGCCCGAACGTCACATCGCCCGGGCCCAGCACCGAGGCCACGGCGAGCACGCCGGCGGTCATGAGGCACAAGGCCAGTAAGGGCCGGCGGCTGAGCAGAGTTGCGGGCAGCGTCATCACGACGGCCGGCCAGAGCACCCGCAGCCCGTCGTCGTCCCGTCGGACGCTGTCGATAGCGATGGTCATGAGAACCGGGTAACCGAGAACAACGCTCCAGCCGAGCGCGAGCCGCGCCCAGCGGGGGAGGGTGCCGACCATTCAGTGATGCTAACCAGGCCGTAGGGCGTCGGCATCAGACTGTGGACATACATCCACGGTCTGACGAGGCCGCCGCATTTCTGACGGCGGACCGATGAACCGGCGAGCCTCTCGCGGCACCGTGAACCCCATGATCGAGCTCAGAGAGCTGACCAAACGGTACGGCCGGGCCACGGCCGTCGACCGTCTCACCTGCACGGTGCGGCCCGGCCACGTCACCGGATTCCTCGGACCGAACGGGTCCGGCAAATCGACCACCCTGCGGATGATCCTCGGGCTGGCCGAGCCGACGAGCGGAACCGCCACCGTCGACGGCCGCCGGTTCCGCGACCACCACCGAGGGCTGCGTCATGTCGGCGCGCTGCTCGACGCGGCCGATGTGCATGGCGGCCGCAGCGCCCGGAGCCATCTGGCCGCGCTCGCGGCGAGCAACGGGATCCCCCGAGCCCGGGTCGACCACGTCCTGCACGAGGTCGGCCTGGCCGCCGTGGCCCATCGCCGGATCGGCGGATATTCGCTCGGAATGCGCCAACGCTTGGGCATCGCCGGTGCACTGCTCGGGGATCCACCGGTTCTGCTCTTCGACGAGCCGATCAACGGCCTCGACCCCGAGGGCGTGCATTGGGTACGCGGACTGTTCCGCCGCCTCGCCGGCGAGGGCCGCACCGTCCTGGTGTCCAGCCACCTGATGACGGAGATGGAAAACACCGCCGACCAGCTCATCGTCCTGGGCAAGGGTCGGCTCCTGGCGGCCGAGAGCGTGACCGAGTTCGCCACTCGCGGCGCGCGTCCGACCGTACTCGTGCGCGCCTCCGACGCCGCCATCCTCGCCGACGTGCTGGCTTCCGCCGGCGCGTCGGTCCACCTCGAGACGGACGGCGCTCTCGCTGTCACCGGCCTGTCCGTGACGCGAGTCAGCGAACTGGCCATGGACCGGCGCATCCCACTCAGCGAGCTGACCACTCGCAGCGCATCACTGGAGGAGGCATTCATGCACGTGACCGCCGAAAGCGTCGAGTACCTGGGTGGAGACGTTCGATGACCACGAGCCCGGACCGGACACGGTTCCGCCACCTGCTCACCGCTGAGTGGATCAAGCTGCGTTCGCTGCGCTCGACGCCGTGGGCGCTTCTCGTCAGCGCCCTGGCGATCATCGGCGCCAACGTCAGCGCGGCCGTCGCCGACTACACGGACTTCCCGAGCTATCCCGCATCGATGCGGGCCGACTTCCTCAGCTCCGCCCTGTTCGACTCGTTCACCGATCTCGCCAGCCAGCTGGTGATGCTGGCGGCGGGCAGCATCGGCGCGATCATTATCGTCAGCGAGTTCTCCACCGGCCTCATTCGGACGACATTCGCCGCGGTCCCGAACCGGCGCGCCGTGATGGGCGCCAAGGTGATTGTGCTCAGCGCGGTCATGACCGGGTACGGCGCGATCGTCTCCTCGATATCGTTCGTCGCGGTCCAGGCCATTCTCGCCGGGCGCAGCGCCTCCGCACCGGTCAGTGACCCGCATGCCATGCGGGTGATCGTCGCCTCCACGCTGTTGGTGCCGGTCTGCGCGCTGACCGGCCTCGCCGTCGGTAGCGTGGTACGGCACAGCGCGAGCAGCATCGTCGGTACCGTGGTCGTTCTCCTCCTGCTGCCATTGTTGTTCGTTTCCAAGCAGGCCTGGTCGGCGGCGATCAAGCGGTCACTACCGCACAGCGCGTGGTACCACCTGTCAGCCGAACAACTCGCCGGCCCGATGAACGGAATCCCGACGACGAACGTGGGCGCCTGGGCGGTGTTCGCCGCTTGGGCCGTGGCGGCCGCCGCGGTCGCGATCCTCGCGCCGAACTGGCGCGATGTGTGACTAAGCCGTCCGGCCGCGTTGGGGTGCGGCGCCGCGGGATGGCGCTGTCGTTCGCCGCCTGAAGGTCTGCAAGGTGGGATTGAGCCGGCGCACCTATGTACCCTTGCTGTTACGTACCACATCGGTTACAGTCGTGCGCATATGGATGAGGTATTGCAGGCGCTGGCCGACCCGAGCCGGCGCACGGTGCTCGAGATCCTTCGCCGGCGTCCGACGACGGCCGGCGAGCTTGCGGCGGCGCTTCCGATCGCCCGCCCGGGGGTGTCCCGGCACCTACGGGTGCTGCGGGAGGTCGGGCTGGTCGACGTCCGTCAAGACGCGCAACGCCGCATCTACACCCTCCGGCCAGAGGCGCTGGCCGAGTTGGACCAGTGGCTGGAGCCGTACCGAGCGCTCTGGCAGAACCGATTCGACGCCCTGCACACGGAAATCGCCCGAGGAAAGAAGGAGCGGAAGTGAAGATCGTCGGAACTATGCGGTCGCTCGACGGAAAGCGCGGTGCGGTGCGCGTCGAGGACGTCTATGACACCGACATCGACGACCTGTGGGAGGCGTGCACGAATCCGGAAAGGCTCGCCCGCTGGATCGCCAAGGTCTCCGGCGACCTGCGGGCTGGTGGCTCTGTCCACGCCGTCTTCACCAGCACCTGGAGCGGTTCTGGGCGGATTGACGTGTGCGAGAGGCCCCACCACCTGCTGCTCACCACGGAGCCGGGCACCGAGGACGAGGGCCAGATCGAGGCATGGCTGAGCGAGGAAGGCTCCGCGACGCGCCTGATCGTCGAGGAGCGCGGCCTGCCACGGGAAAGCCTCCACTTCTACGGCGCCGGGTGGCAGGCCCACCTCGAGGATCTCGCGCGGTCGCTCGTGGGCGACGCGGCGGCCGGCCCCGAGCCCTGGACCGAACAGACTCCGGAGCCGACCTGGCATGCGCGCTGGACCGAGCTGACGCCGACCTACCAGCAGAGAGGGCTCTACTGATGTCCGACACGATCAGGCTCAGCGGCGTCACGGTCAACGCGCCGGACGCCATCGTGCTGGCCAGGTTCTACGCCGCGATAACGGGCGGCGTGGCGAAGGGGGACTCGCACTGGGCGAGGGTCACCGGACCCCACGCGGATATCGGCTTCCAGCAGGTCGACGACTTCCGTCCACCGGTGTGGCCGGGAAGCGCCGTACCGATGCAGATGCACCTCGAATTCTTCGTCGACGACCTCGCGGCAACCGAGGCGCGGGTCATCGCCGCCGGCGCCACTCGCTTCGACTTCCAGCCGAACTCTGACCACTGTTTCGTTTACGCCGACCCGGCGGGCCACCCCTTCTGCCTGTCGACGTGGGACGGCGCCCAGATCAACTTCGAGTAGATATGATCGGCGGCGTGCCTGGAACGGGCTGGTCGCCAACCGAGGATCAGAACAGGCGGCTGCTTCGCGCGCGCGACGCGATGGACCGTGACTTCGCCGACCGGCTCGACCTGGCCGCGCTCGCCGAGCTGGCGCACATGTCCGAGGGGTATTTCAGCCGTACCTTCCGCAAGACGTTCGGCGAGACCCCGCACCGCTATCTGCAGCGCCGTCGCATCGAACGGGCCATGGCATCGCTGCGCGACCCGGCCAGCTCGGTGACCGAGGTCGGGCTTCAGGTCGGATTCGAGAGCCTCGGAGCGTTCAGCCGGGCGTTTCGGGCAGTCGTCGGGGTGTCACCGTCGCAGTACCGCGATCGAGGGCTGGTCGCCAACGCGCCGGTGTGCTTCGTGAAAACCTGGCTGCGACCGGTCAGTTTTGGCGAAGCACCCGGCCCTGAAGCGCCCGTACCGTGAGGTCATGTTCAAGGCGATCACGATCACCACGGTGTGGGTACTCGATCAGAACGAGGCTCTGGATTTTTACGTCGGCAAGCTCGGCTTCAAAATCGACGACGACGTCGACATGGGTTTTATGCGCTGGCTGACCATCTCGCTCCCGTCCGATCCGGGCCGGCAGTTGCTGCTGGAGGTGCCTGGGCCACCGGCAATGAGCGCGGAGACCGGCGCGCAGGTGCGCGACCTGGTCACCAAGGGTGCCCTCGGCGCGGCGGCGATCCTCACCACCGACGACTGCCAGCACGTTTATGACACGCTCAAGGCTCAGGGCGTGGAGTTCACCCAGGGCGTCGAGGTGCAGCCCTACGGCATCGACTGCGCCTTCCGTGACCCGTTCGGCAACCATCTCCGGGTTACCCAGCCGGCCGAGGAGCCGTCCCCGGTGACCGACCAGGACATCGCCCGCTGGAGCGGCTCGGCCGAGTAAGCGGTGAGCACCTCCCCGGCGAGCCGGGCCGAGCCCCTGCCGGCCGCCATGGCGGCAAGAAATCTCCGTCGAAGTCGATGCAACCTGAAGGGGCGCAGCGGGGTGTTTCGGAGGTGGGGAGCGAGCGGGAGCGGGGGACATGACCGGTAGCGGGAGTGCGGACTTCGACGCCTTCTATGTCGCGGCGGTTCATCGGGTCGTGCTCTATGTGTATGCCGCGTGCGGGGATAGGGCCGAGGCGCAGGACATCGCGCAGGAGGCCTTTGCCCGGGCGTGGCAGCACTGGGCGCGGGTGAGCGGTTATGACGACCCCGAGGCCTGGGTGCGGAAGGTGGCCTGGCGGCTGACGGTGAATCGGTGGCGAGGTGTGAAGCGCCGGCTCGCGGCCCTGGCGCGGCTCGGGCCGCCGGAGGAGGCGAGCGCGAGTCCATCGCCGGATCGGGTGGCGGTGGTCGGGGCGTTGCAGCGGTTGCCGCGGGCGCAGCGACGAGTCGTCGCGCTTTATTACCTGTTCGACATGCCGGTCGGCGACATCGCGGAGAGCGTGGGCGCGCCGGTGGGGACGGTCAAGGCGCAGCTTTCCCGCGCGCGGAGCACGCTCGCCGGGCTGCTCGAGGACAAGGAGGTCAGCAGTGTCAACTCCGCTTCGTGACCGGCTTCGAGAGCTCGAAGCCGAGGCTCGGCAGGTGAAGGTGCTGCCGGCCGCCGCCGTGCGGGCGCGGGGGCGTCGCCGGGCGTGGCGGCAGCGGATGGCGGTGGCCGCGGCGGTCGCCGTCGTGGCGGCCGGGGGCGGGTTCGCCGCCACGCACACCGGGACGCATCAGCCGGCGGTGACGCCCCTGGACAAGGGGCTGACCTGCACACTTTCGCTGCCGGACGATCCGGCCCAGGTCAAGGTCCGGGTGATCGACGGCGGGGCAGCCGCGGGAATGGCGGACAAGGCGCTGACCGGGCTGCGCAATCGCCGGTTCACCGTGACGACCGGCTCTTCTCAGGAAGCCGGCAACCGCCAAGGCGACGTCGTCCTGCGGTACGGACCCGCGGCGATCGGCAACGCGACGCTGCTGCGAGCGTACTTCCCGGGTGTTGTCACGATGATCTTCGACCCGTCCCGCCATGACGACGTCGTCGACCTGACGGTCGGGCCGAGGTTCACCGCGTTCCACACGACCACCGAGGTCAACCAGTTCTTGGCCCAGGAGGGCGAGCCCACCGCGCCGCCGCAGTGCACCTCGTTCCACCAGCGGTAGTTCGGAGCGGCGGGCGCCTTCTGACCTTCCTCGGGTCCATCGGCCCTACTTCGGCGGTCCATCGGTGCGGTGTGGTGGAGGTAGTGCTACCGGCTGACTGATCGGAGGGGACCATGGGCCGGACCGCCTCCTCTCCCCTGCGTGGCGTCTTGACGGACGGCGTGCGTTCGGCCACCGCGGCTCCGTCGTTGCACAACAGTCAGCCGTGGTTGTTCCGGCTGTGGGACCGCTCGATTCAGCTGTACGCCGATCCCAGCCGGCGTCTGGACGTGCTCGACCCGTACGGCCGTGAACTGTTCATCAGTGTCGGCGCGGCGCTGTTCACCCTGCGGCTTGCGCTGCACGGCGCGGGCTACGTCCCGCGTACGGAAATCCTTCCCGATCCGGCCGAACCCAACCTGGTGGCGACGGTGACGGCCGGCGAGCAGACCGCCCCGACGCCGGCGGTCGAGGCGCTCGTGGCCGCGATTCCGCGCCGGCACACCAACCGTTGGCCGTTCGCGCGGTCGGTCGTGCCCGCCGACGACGTGGAGAAGCTGGTGGGGGCCGCGCGGCGGGAACAAGCCGTGCTCAGTGTGGCCGGCGCGGTGACTCGCAACGCGATCATCAACCTCTCCCAGTCGGCGGACAGGAGGCTGCGGGCCAAGGGCGGCTACCGGGCCGAGCTCACCCGGTGGACGGCCCCGGCAACCGGGCGCCGCGACGGCATCCCGCCGTCGGCCATCGGTCCGTGGGACGCTCTGGAATCGCTGCCGCTGCGCGACTTCGGGCTGATGCAGCCCCGGCTGAGCCGGCCCTCCGAGGAGTTCGAGCCGTACCCGACCATCATGGTGCTGGCCACCCGGGGCGACACCCCCAACGATTGGGTACGTGCCGGCCAGGCGCTTCAACGCACCCTGCTCACCGCGACCTCGCTCGGCCTGGCCACCACGCCGATCAGCCAACCGGTCGAGGTGCCCGCCATCCGCGACCTGCTCACCGACACCGGTCACGGGGTCTGGGCGCAGGTGATCCTCCGGGTGGGCTACGGGCGGCCGGCCGCGGCCACCCCGCGACGTCCGCTCGACGAGGTCCTGCTCACCGACCGATCAGCCGAGCGGCCTTGACTGGCCCAGCGGGCCGGCGTCAGGGTCTCAATCCCGCTCCTCGATCACCTGGTCGACCGGCAGGCGGGGCGTGCTCGCCGGGCCGTGGTGGACGGGATCGAGCATGCCCAGTCGTACCACCAGGTACGGTTCGCCCACGCCGCCGATGATGCGGCGCAGTTCACTGCGGGTGTATGGCACCTCGGTCGGACCGCTCAGCGGCAGCACGGTGGCGCCGTGTTCGGTGGTTTCCAGCCACAGCGCATTGAGGGCTTCCCCGGCGCGTAACCAGTCGACGGGTTCGTCGCCGGTGCCGTAGAGGACGGCGTAGGTGGCGCCGGCGTCGTGGCCGGCGCCCGCGGGCAGGGTGCCGGCGGTGCCGAAATCGCGTTCGGCGACGGTCGTCAGCGGCGGTTCGGCCGGCAGGTTGGCGGCGGGGATGCCGCTGCCCTCGGCGCGGTCGCCGCCGACCCACTCGGCGGTTTCCCGCCGCAGCCGCTCGTCGCTGCTTTCGGTCTGCTGCGCATGTTCCACGATGACCGCGAGGTCGATGATCTGGTCGCGGCGCAGGACGTGCAGCCGGGCCCCGGCGGACTCGGCCGCGGCGACCAGGGTGTCGAGCGCGGCGGCAGGCAGCGGGGAGTCGTTGACGGTGCGGCGGTCGGTGTGCCGGACTCGTAGCTGCTCGAATCTGCGCAACGCTTCCAGGTGGGCGCCGACGTGCCGCTCCGGATAGATCACGGCGAGCGGCGTACCGGCGGGCCGGTGGACGCGGTACTGCCAGCCGGCGGCGTCCAGGGCGATCTGGGCGTGGTGCAGGGCGGTGCCGCAGCTGAGCAACAGCATGTGGGCGTCCGGGTCCTGGACGGTCAGCTGCCGTTCGACGGCGGCGTTCAGCTCGAGTCGGTCCGGGTAAACGGTCCAGGTCCAGGGTTGGGTGTTGTGGACGGATGGTGCGTACCGGGCGGCCTCCGCGGCCTGCAGCAACGCCTGGCGGCGGTCGGTGTCGGCGGTCACGAGAGTTGCCCCTTCCCTGGTCGTTCGTTCAGTGGCGGCCGATGGCGCCGCCTGCTCAGTTCATCCTGCGCCTGGTGCCATCCGGCACCAACTCCACGGTCACCGAGGTTCGCTGCCCTTTCTCGCCGTGCGGGTGGCGGCGAAAGCGCATCGATGTCCGTCGTTTACCTCTTCTTCATCCACATCGGACCCCGGGGCCGTAGCGTGCGGGCAGCGCCGGCGGATCGCCGTCGTTGTCGGTACCCTGCCGTCCGCCTTCCGGAGGAACCGTGGCAACAGTCTCGGTACGAGTGAAGACCCTGATCGCAGCCTTCGTAACCGTCCTGCTCCCGGCCGCCGGGGCAATCGGCGTGAGCGCTTCGCCCGCGGCCGCGGCCGAGCGCGCCGACCTCGCCTCTTGGTGGGCGCCGGTGCACTTCCAGGACGTCGACACCACCGGCAACACCTCGCTGGCCGGGAAGTCAGACTACCTGACCTCGTACGACTTCGACGGCGATCTCAACGGTCGCAACAACTGGGAGAACACCGGGCGGTACGCGCTGTCCGCGCACCTCTACTACTCGGTGGTCCAGACGTCGGGTTTCACCTACCTGAGCTACCTGTTCTTCCACCCGCGCGACTGGTCGGACGGCTCCCTCAGCGACTACGAGGCCGATCTGAGCGAGCACGAGAACGACGCCGAGGGCGTCCTGGTCGTGGTCAAGAACGACGGCTCCGCGTACGGCAAGCTCGAGGCCGCCATCACCGTGGCGCACAAGGACTGCTATTCGTACGTTCCGGCGGGCAGCGACTTCTCGAGCGGCGCCGAGGACATCGACGGCCTGCTCACCACGACGACCGATCCGCACGACGCCGAGCAGCATCAGCGTCCCTGGACGGCGGAGCAGTCCAAGTCGCACGCGGCGTGGTCGTTCGGCGCGAGTCGCAAGCCCTCCGACGCACTCCAGACGCAGTACAGGAGCGGCGACGGCGTCCTCTACTACCCGGGCTCGACCGCGGAGGCGCCGTCGAGCGCCAACGACCGGGACGTCCAGTACACGCTGATCGACATCTTTGCGCCGGGCGGCATGTGGGACAGCCGCACCAACACGTCGTTGTTCGCGACGACCAGTGCCTTCGCCGGCGACAACAGCAGCAACCCGTACGGCGCCAAGTGCGGCGCGGGCGCGGCGGCGACCTCGTGCGAGACCAACTCGGCCAATCCGCCGTGGGCCTGGGACGACCACAATGACCGGCCCGCCCCGGGCGCCCTCGCCACCGACCCGGCCTACCTCGTGTGGGACTACTTCGCGTGGTCCGGCAAGCCGTCGTCGCCCGAGGCGTACACCTACAACCCGTACCGGTCGTGATCTGATCAGGCCCGCGGGTCGCCGAGGCGGTCGCCCGTCAGCTCCCGGAGAGATCGCGGCGGATCGACCACACCGCGGCGGCCAGGAAGAGGGCGGTCCAGATGGCGAAGGCCCGCAGGTATGCGGCGTTGCCGGACGCGCCGATCAGCATGCTGCTCAGCGGGAGCCGGCTCTGGAACTTGCCGATCACGCCCTCGACCGCGATCATCCACAGCGCCCAGCCGGCGAACAGCCAGGTGGGGCGGCGGACCAGGGTGGCGTTCGCGACACCGAAGACCGCGATCAGGGGGACGGCCGTCAGCGTGTACCAGAAGACGTCGCCGTCGCCCTGGCCGACCACGATGATCCCGCTGACCGCCGCGGTCACGACCGCCAGGACCGCGCCGACCAGGCACTGCGCGGCCAGCACGGCCAAGCGGTGCGGCTGGCCGAGGAAGAGCAGTACGGCGGTGCGGTGCTGATAGTGCTGGGCGGTGGTGACCGCGGTGACCGCGAAGGCGCCGATGCTGATGAACAGCGCCCAGAATTCCTCGCTGAACCAGCCGGTCGCGATGCCGAGCGTGGCGTAGCAGGTCATCGACAGCCAGGCGGACCGGACGGTCAGCGTTCGGTACAGCTCGCTGAGCACGACCCGGATCACGCGTCCTCCGCCAGGCTCATGAAGACCTCTTCCAGGTTCTGGACCTCGGTGACCAGCTGATACACCGGCACCCCCACCTGCAGCGCGATGTCGCCGGCGTCCTCGGCGGTGAGCCCGCTGACGTGCAGCACCTCGCCGTCGGTGGTCACGGTCGCGCCGGCGCGCTCGTACGCCCGCCAGAGCGTGTGCGGATCCCGCCCGCGTACGCGCAGCCGGCCGCCTCCGCCCAGCGACGCGAGCGGCGCGGCCAGCCGCACCCGGCCCGCCGCGATGATCACCACGTCGTCGACCATCTGCTCCAGCTCGCCCAGCAGGTGGCTGGAGATCAGCACGGTCCCGCCGGCCGCCGCCCGCTCGCGCAGCAGCGCCCGTAGCCAGGCCATGCCGCCCGGGTCGAGACCGTTGGCCGGCTCGTCGAGGATCAGCACCGGCGGGTCGGTCAGCAGCGCGGTCGCCACCGCGAGCCGCTGCCGCATGCCGAGCGAATAGGCGCCGGTGCTCTTGTTGCCCGCCTCGGTCAGACCGACGTACTCGAGCAGCTCGTCGACCCGGCGGCGGGAGACGCCGGCGAGCAGCGCCTGCGTGACCATGTGGGAGTAGCCGCTCTGCCCCGGATGGCTGAGCCCTTGCTCCAACACCGCGCCGGCCTGCTGCAGCGGATTCTTCAGCTCGCGGTAGCGCTTCCCGTTGATCAGCGCCTCGCCGCGGGTCGGCCGGGCCAGGCCGAGCAGCATGCGCATGGTGGTGGTCTTGCCGGAGCCGTTGAGCCCCAGGAAGCCGGTGACCCGGCCGGGCGCGGCGGTGAAGGTCACGTCGCTGACGACGTCGACCCCACGGTACGTCTTCGTCAGGTCCCGGGTCTCGATCATCGCGGCGATTATTCCGAGCCCTGTCAAGCGGGTCCAACGGCCGGAAGTCAGGTGGATCACGCCTGGATCGGCCAGTCCGTAGAGCACGAGCGCACCGCCGGGCAGGGCACGGAGGGGGCGACCGAAGCCGGGCGTGGGCCCGCCCGCGCTAGCGTGTCGGTGTGGTGCGGCTGCGGCTGTTGGGGGCGGTTTCCTGGGACGGGGTCGAGGTCCGCGGGAGGCGGCTCGGCGGGCTGCTTGCGCTGCTCGCCGACGAGCTGCACGGCGGGTGCAGTGCCGGGCGACTGGTCGAGGGGCTCTGGGCGGACGAGCCGCCCGAGCATCCGGTCAAGGCGCTGCAGACGGTGGTGTCGAGGGCCAGGGCGGTGCTCGGCGGCGACATCATCGTGAGCACGGCGACCGGGTACCGACTGGCGCTCGACGACGAGCAGGTGGATGCCGCCGCCGTGCTGCGCCGGGCCGAGGGGAGCCGGCGGGCCGCGCGTGCCGGCGAGCATGCGGCGGCATTGGAGCAGGCCGAGGCGGGGCTGGCGTTGTTCGGGGCGCCGGGGAGCGGGGAGGGGCCGCTCGGGGCGGCACGAGCGGCGACCCGGGAGGAACTGCGGCGGGAGCGGGCGCTGGCGTTGTCGCGTCTCGGGCTGGCCGCGGAGGCGCTCGGGCCGCTCAGGGAGTTGCTCCGGGAGAGCGCGCTGGTCCGGGAGAGCGGGCAGACGCGGGAGAGCGCCCTGGCGCCGGATGGCGCGCTGGCACAGCCGAGCGCCCGGGACGAGGAGCTGCTGGCGGAGCTGCTGCGTAGCGAGGCCGTCGTGGTCGGGACCGCGGCGGCGCTCGAGCGGTACGAGGAGTACCGGCGGCGGCTGCGGCGTGAGCTGGGCAGTGATCCGGGGGCGCTGCTTCAGCAAGTGCAGCGGGAACTGCTCGCCGGGGACGCGCCGGTGGTGCGCAACGGGCTCCGGCACGAGCCGAACGAGCTGCTGGGGCGGGCCGCGGACGTCGCCGCCGTGCTCGAGCTGCTGCGGGTGAACCGGGTCGTGTCGGTGGTCGGGACCGGTGGGCTGGGCAAGACGCGCCTCGCCCACGCGGTTGGGTGGGCGGCGCCGCAGCGGGTGGTGCACTTCGTCGACCTGGCCGGGGTCGCGCCGGGTGGTGACGTGCTGGGCGAGGTCGCGTCGGCGGTGGGAGCGGGGGACGCACCGGGGCTGACCGGCATCGTGCACGCCTTGGACCAGCGGGCGGCACTGGTCGTGCTGGACAACTGCGAACACGTGGTGGACCGAGTCGCACTGCTGGTCCGGGAGCTGGTGGCGCGTACGGGAAATGTGCGTTTGTTGATGACGAGCCGGTCGCCGCTGGGGTTGTCCTCGGAAGTGATCCATCCGCTTCCGCAGCTGGATCTCGTGACCATGGTGCGGCTCTTCGAACAGCGTGCGCTGGCGGCGCGGCCGTCGGCCGGCCTTCCCGGCGCGAGCGTGCGGGATCTGTGCGCGTCGCTGGACGGGCTTCCGCTGGCCGCGGAGTTGGCGGCGGCGCGGGTACGAGTGATGTCCGTCGACGAGATCACCCGGCGGCTCGACGACCGGTTCGCGCTGTTGCGGGGCGGGCGGCGGGACGCGCCGGAGCGGCATCGGACGTTGCACGCGGTGATCGACTGGAGCTGGCATCTGCTGGAACCGCGGGCGCGGGCGGCGATGCGTACGCTATCGGTGTTTTCCGGGGGTTTCACCGCGGCCGCGGCGGCCTTCATGACCGGGGACGACGCCGTCCTGGAGCAGCTGGTCGATCAGTCGTTGGTCGAGGTGGTGGAGGGCGAGGCCGGCACCCGGTTCCGGATGTTGGAGACGGTGCGCGAGTTCAGCCTGGCGCGGCGCGCGGAGGCGGGGGAGACGGTCGACCGATTCCTCGCCTGGGTGGGGGACTGCTGGCGCCGGTTGCCCGAATACGAGCAGGACATCGATCTCGTACGCATGGTGAACGCGATCCGGGCCGAGCAGGACAATCTGGTGCAGGCACTCCGGTGTGCGCTGGAGCGTGCCGACAACGCCACGGTCGCGGCGGCGTCCGCGCTGCTCGGCACGCTGTGGATCACCGATTCGAACCTGGTGCGGCTCGTCGGGCTGGCCCGGGACGTGCCCGAGGCGTTGTCCCGGGTGCGGCCGGCCGGCGATCGCGACCTCGTCGAGGCGGTCCGGACGGCCGCAGTGTGGTGTGCGGTGATTGCCTACCTCATGCGCGAGCCGCGACCGCTGCGCGCGCTGGCCACGCTGCGCTCGCTGCCGCCGCCCGAGCCGTCGACGATGGTCGGGGCGGTGCAGATCGCGCTGAGCGCGCCGGACCTGGCGGCGCTGACCGAGCTGTGCGACAGCGAGTGGCCGCTGGTCGCGAGCGTCGCCAGCTTCGCGCACAGCCATCTGCTGGAGAACACCAACGATCTGCCCGGCGCGCTGAAGTCGGCGCGACGGATGCTGGAACGGCTCCAGGACGACGGAGCATTGTGGGCGCGGGCGCTCGCGCACGCCCGGATCGGCGAGCTGTGCCTGCAGGCCGACCCGGGCCGGGAGGCGTATCTGCACCTCGCCGCCGCCCTGTCGATCATGGAGGAGCTCGGTGCGTGGCCCAGCGCGGCGCGCGCCCGATGGGCGATCGTGGTGGCGAACCTGCAGCGTGGCGCGTTCGAGGAGGCGGAGCAGGGGCTGGACCGGCTGGCCGGCGGGAGCACGCTGGAGGAAGCCTGGCGGCCGGCGTTCGACACCTGCGCCCGCGCCGAGATCCTGCTCGGCCGGGGCGACATCGACGGCGGACTGAGCCTGTGGCGGCGGGCGGCCGCAGCCGTGCAGGGCGCCGACGACGCCCGCTGGGCCTGGGACGTGTCGTCGGTCGCGGTGATCGCACATGCTCGGCACGGCCGGCTGGACCTCGTCGCGGACCAGGCCGGCGCGCTGCCCTCGGTGCTGGCGACGCTGTTGCCCACCGCGTCGGCGGTCGAGTTCCCGAGCTGCGGCACGCTGCTGCTGGCCATCGCCCTGTCCACCTCGGACGCGGCGGCGAAATCTCGGATGATCGCCCTGGCCGACCGGCTGGGCCTGCGGCTGGATTTCCAGCCGACCATGTCGCCGGCGTGGGCCCGGGAGGTCGCCGTAAAGGCGGATCCGTCGGCGTACGCGGGGGCGGTCTCCGCGTACGCCGGAATGGGTCCGGAAGAGCTGCGAACCGCGGCCTTGTCCTATCTGTTGGGGTCCCGCGCGAACAGCGCACGCGCCCACAGATAGCCGCACCCGGCCAGCGCCAGGCACCAGCCGACCGCGGTGAGCCATCGGTCGCCGACGGCGGTGCCCAGCAGCAGCGCCCGCAACGTGTCGATGATCGGCGTGAACGGCTCGTGCCCGGCGAACCAGCGCACCGCGCCGGTCATCGACTCCGGCGGCACGAACGCGCTGCTCAGGAACGGCAGCAACTGCAGGATCAGGGTGAACGGGGCGACCCCCTCGGCGGTCTTCGCGGCCAGCCCGGCCGCCACGCCCAGCCAGGTCAGCGCGATCGTGAGCAGCGTCAGCAGACCGGCGGCGGCGAGCCAGCCGAGTGGGCCGCCGTGCGGTCGCAGGCCGAGGGCGAGCGCGACCAGGATCACCAGCACGGCGCTGGCGAGCGTGCGCACCGTCGAGCCGACGACGTGGCCGGTCAGCACCGCGGCCCGGGAGATCGCCATGGTCTGGAACCGCGCGATCACGCCCTCGGTGATGTCCCGATTGACCGCGAGCGCGGTGGTCGTGGCGCCGTAGCCGACCGTCATGATCAGCACGCCGGCCACGACGTAGTCGATGTAGTCGTCGCTCGACCCGAAGCCGGCTCGCAGCGCGCCGCCGAAAACCCCGACGAACAGCAGCAGGAGTACGACCGGCAGCCCGATCGTCATGATGATCGCACCGGGATTTCGCTGGGTGTGCCGGAAGTTGCGGCGCACCATGGTCAATGCGTCGGTCATCGCGCCGCCTCCTTTTCGGTCAGCTTGTGGAAGACGTCCTCGAGATCGGGCGTGTGCACTTCCAGGCTGGCGTTTTCTATGCCCGTTTTGTCCAGCCGGTCGAGGAGGTCTCGCAGGGCGCGGACTCCTCCGTCGCTAGGTACGCGGAGGGCAAGCGTCTCCTCGTCGGGTTTGGCGTTTTGGAGCGCTTGGGCCGCTCGATTCAGGTCAGATTTATCATGAAATAGGAGGCGTACGTGCCCACCCGGCAGCCCCCGTTTCAGCTCGTCGGGAGTGCCCGTAGCGACCAGCTTCCCGCCGTTGAGGACCGCGATCCGGTCGGCCAGTTCGTCGGCCTCGTCCAACTGCTGCGTGGTCAGGAAGATCGTCACGCCGCCGGCCACGAGCTCCCGCACGGTGTGCCACATCAGCCGCCGGCTGCGCGGGTCGAGCCCGGTCGTCGGCTCGTCCAGGAAGATCACCCGGGGTCGCCCGATCAGCGTCATCGCGAGATCGAGCCGGCGTCGCATGCCGCCGGAACAGGTCGACGCGAGCCGCTTCGCCGCATCCACGAGATCGAACCGGTCGAGCAGCTCGGCGGTCCGGCGCCGGCCCTCACCCCGCGGCAGATGGTGCAAATCTGCCATCAGGATCAGGTTCTCCTCGGCGGTGAGCAGATTGTCGACCGCGGAGAACTGCCCGGTCACCCCGATCGCGCCGCGCACCGCCTGCGGCGCGGTCGCGAGATCGTGCCCGGCGATGCTCGCCCGGCCCCCGTCGGAGCCGATCAATGTGGACAGAATCTGCACCGTGGTGGTCTTGCCCGACCCGTTCGGGCCGAGCAGGGCGAACGTCGTACCCTCCGGAACGTCGAAGTCGATGCCGTCGAGCACGACCTTGTCGCCGAACGACTTGCGCAGGCCCGAGACCGCGATTGCGCTGGGCATGCCGCTCCCTCCCTCGTGCGGCGCGATTCGCCGCTCCTACCGTTCGCGGCGCGATTCGCCGCTCCTGCCGTTCGCGGCGCGATTCGCCACGAACGGTAGGAGCCTGCGCGGGGGTGGATTCACGGCGGCTTCACCGCGGTGTCGTTGCCATATGTCATCAATGCCGGTATCTGAGACAATCGCTGGTTTTTCAGGCCGTAACCGGGTGAAGACTGAGTGTGTGGGCGCCGCCGCCCCGAGAGACGTGGGGGCCGCGCGCCGCCAGTTCCCGCTACGTCTGGACGGAGGCAACGATGCCAGGAAACCGAGCAGTGGTGTACGAGGGACCCGGACGCGTTGAGGTCCACGACATCGACTACCCGACGTACGAACTGAAGGACGGGCCGGGCGTCAACAAGGCCAACATCGGCCGCAAGGTCCGGCACGGGGCGATCCTCAAGGCGGTCGCCACCAACATCTGCGGCAGCGATCAGCACATGGTGCGCGGGCGGACCACCGCCCCCGCGGGCCTGGTGCTCGGCCACGAGATCACCGGTGAGGTGGTGGATGTCGGGCCGGACGTCGAGTTCATCAAGCCCGGCGACGTGTGCTCGGTGCCGTTCAACATCGCCTGCGGCCGGTGCCGCAACTGCAAGGAAGGCAAGACGGGCGTCTGCCTGAACGTGAACCCGGACCGTCCCGGCTCGGCGTACGGGTACGTCGACATGGGTGGCTGGATCGGCGGGCAGGCCGAGTACGTGCTGGTCCCGTACGCGGACTGGAACCTGCTCCGATTCCCGGACCGCGACCAGGCGATGGAGAAGATCCTCGACCTGGCCATGCTGACCGATATCTTCCCGACCGGCTACCACGGCTGTGTCAGCGCCGGCGTCACCACGGGTTCGACCGTGTACGTGGCGGGCGCGGGCCCGGTCGGCCTCGCGGCGGCCACCTCGGCGTACCTCCTCGGTGCGGCCGTGGTGATCGTGGGTGACCTGAACGAGGAGCGGTTGGCGCAGGCCCGCAGCTTCGGCTGCGAGACGGTGAACGTCGCCGAGGGCGACCCGGTCGAGCAGGTGCAGCAGATCCTCGGTCACGACGCGCCGGCGATCGGTGAGCCGTTGGTGGACGCCGCGGTCGACGCCGTCGGCTTCGAGGCGCGCGGGCACGGCGAAAACGCTCAGACCGAGATGCCGGCGACGGTGTTGAACTCGCTCATGACGATGACCCGGGCGGGCGGCGCGATCGGCATTCCCGGCCTGTACGTGACGGGCGACCCGGGCGGCGTCGACGAGTCGGCGAAGGTCGGCTCGCTCTCGCTGCGACTGGGCCTGGGCTGGGCGAAGTCGCACTCCTTCGTCACCGGCCAGTGCCCGGTCATGAAGTACAACCGCAATCTGATGATGGCAATCCTCCACGACAAGGTACAAATCGCCAAGAACGTGAACGCGACGCCGATCACGCTGGACCAGGCGCCGCGCGGGTACGAGGAGTTCGACAAGGGCGCGGCACGCAAGTACGTGCTGGACCCGCACGGCGTGCTCGGCTCCCGGGCCGCCTGACGCCGCCACGGCCGGGGGTCGCCTTTGCCGCGGTCCCCGGCCCGTTGCGCCTTCCCGCCCGGATGCGATCACCCGAACTTCGTCCACTGCCCTTCGGAGATCACCTCGACCGAGTCGTCGACGACCTTGATGGCTGTCTGCTCGTCGATGGCGTAGGCCGGGACGCCGATGCCGGCGGCCCATCGCTCCGCGTGAGCCAGGGTGTTCGTCGGGAACGCCTCCAGGTGCGGGAAGATCGAGAAGTCGACGACTCCCAGGGTGCGGTCGTCCGGTGCGGACGGCCACTCGACGAAGTCCGCTCCGATCCGGGGCGTCATCACCATGCTTCCGGCACTCACTCCGACCCAGACCAGGTCGGGTAGCGACGGCAGCAGATCGGCCAGTCCAGACTCCCGCATCCAGTGGCACAGGTACGTCGCATCACCGCCGTCGACCAGGAGCACGTCGGCCTCCCGGACCCAGGGAGTCCATCGCGGGGCGCCGATGCTGGGCAGCGCGGTGAGCTCGAGGACTCCGAGCGACCGCCAGCCCAGGCCGGTCAGGTATCGAAAATCGGGGTCGGCGGCCACGAAGCGCCGTACCGACGCCGGACCGCACATCGGGTGACCCCACTGCGCTGTCGGTACGCAGAGGGCGTCGCACTCGGCGAGCGGCTTGCCAAGCAGTTGTAGGAGCGCCGCGTGGATGCTGGGGTTCGTGACGCCGCCGGACGTGAGCAAGAGCTTCAAGGTGGGCCTCCGAGGTTCGCGCTTGTTCCTATTGACCGGAGCTGGCGCCCAAACTCATCGCGGACCGCACCCACCGGAGCGAGGCCGGGCGGGTCCGGCCCCGCCCGGCTCAAGGGCTCGGATCAGGCCGTCTTCAGCGACTTCAGCTGCTGCCGAGCCGACTTGGCGGCGTCTCGGATCGGCTTGACCGCGGCGCGGATGGCGTCGCCGTCCGGACCCGGCTTGATGGCCAGCAGCGTGTCGACCTTGCCGGTCAGCGAGGACTGAATGGCGTCGAGCTTGCTCTGGTCGACGTCCTTGTGGGTGCGCAGCTTGCCGACCACGGCCAGTTCGGTGTCGATGGCCGCGGTCAGGTGCACCTTCGGGCCGGTCAGGATGAAGACACGGAAGTCGTCGATCATGCTCTGGGCGTCCGCCTTGACCGCGGTGCCGGTGGTCTCGCCGCCCACCTTGACCCGCAGCGCCTTCAGCTCGGTGGTCTGGTCGCTGAGCAGCGTGCTCAACGTGCTGCGGTGGCCGGCCTGCACCTGCTTGGCGCCGGCCAGCTCGGTCCCGAACCGGGTGAGCGCGGCGAGGCGCAGGTCGATGCGGGCGGTGACGGCCTGCTTGGCGACGTCGAGGGCCTTGCCGTCGGCGGTGGCGGCCTGCTTGGCGGCGTCGAGGGCCTTGCCGTCGGCGGTGGCGGCCTGCTTGGCGGCGTCGAGGGCCTTGCCGTCGGCGGTGGCGGCCGAGGCCGGCGCGGCGCTCGCCGCGAGTACGGCTCCGAGCACGGCGGTGGCGACGGCGCAGGACTTGAATACGCGGTTCATCGGTCGAGGGCCTCTCAGTCGGAGTCTTTGGTGGGCTGGGAGTCGCTGCTGAGCTGCTTGTCGACGTCGTCGAGCATCGAGTTGACGTCGTGGGTGTCGTTCGCGGTCGCCCGGCCGCCGGCGGAGGTCGCGCCGGTGCCGGTATTCGTGGACTTGCCGCTGGTCGCTGCCGTGCCATGCGTCGCGGCGGGGGCGCCGCCGACCGCTGGGCCGCCGGACGACTGTGCGTGCTGCCGGTCGCAACCGCCCAGCAGCAGCACGCCGACCGCCAGCGCCACGGCGAAGGTTCGTCTCATGGCGACAGATCTTGGGGATCGTCGGTCAGCGATCGGCCAGGCCGAGGTAAGGGTTCCGTCAAGATCTCGGACGTGCGCACTCGAATAGCGACGACCGGCCGGCGATCGGAGTGTCAGGCGAATTTCCGGAAGATGGTCTGCGCCTGTCGGAAGAATGCCACCGTCAAAATCATGAGTGAACTTAACATTTCTACCGAGGCAGTTCCCGACAACCCCACCTATGCGGAATTCTTCGAAGGTGAGTTGAAATCCGAGACGGATCGCAGGGCCAAGCTCGACAGTCGCGGAGCGGCTCTACTCGCCTCGTCCGGAGCCGTCCACGCCATCCTGGTCGGCCTTGGTTCAATCAACGGAGGACGTTCTCGCTCGACCGTTCCTCATTGGATTATCCCGCTCTTGGCGGTGGCGCTCCTGGCGTTCCTCGCGGCGGCGGTGGCCGGGGTGGCCGCTCAGCTGAATTATGGCTACAAAGCCACCAGCACCGCGGCGCTGAAGTCGATGCTCGACGAGCGCTGGCGAGACTCCTCCGGCGAGTCGATGCACCGCGTGGGCGCGGACCGCCTTCAGTCCATCGAGAGTCTGAGGTCGGGCAACCATAAAAAGGATGTAGCCCTTCGCTGGGGCTACGGATTCCAAGTAGCTGCGATTGTCTTCCTCGGCCCGGTGGCAATCGTCATTGTCGCCGTCAAATAGCGCCGCCACTCGCAGCCGGGTGTCTGGGTCGTCGATTTGCCGATGCGGCCTGCCTCATTCCAGGCCGGTCAGCGACGATCCAGCACCCGCCGGCGACCTGGTCGCTCATGCCTTCGGTCGGCGAATGTCCTTGATCGTCTGTCGTATGAACAGGTAGACGGCTCCGACGCACAGGAACGCCAAGAGCCCGAAGAGGATCGTGATCGCTGTCACCCAGCCTCGGGCAGGCTGTTCCGGGCGCGAGTAGCTGATCGCACCGCGGGTGCCTTGATTCTGCCCGATCTCGAAGGTGTCGCCGGGCTTCTCGCCTTTCATAAAACCTGGCTTGTCGATGAGCACCCGAGGGCCGGCTCCGTCGCTCCAGGTGATGGAGACGGTGCACGCATCGAAGTAGCCGAAGCCATGCCAGGTGATCGGGCCATGCCGCTGACATTGCTCGACGGTTGCGGTGCCGTGCCGGGCGGCGTCGTGGTAGTCCGGGCCGGTGAAGCGGCCGACGGTTGCCGAGACCAACATGAACACAGCCGCCAGCAGCAACAGCACCAGCACACCGGCGACGCTGCCGAGAGCCGTTCCGCGGCGCTGGTCGACCACAGGGGCTTCGGCGGGACTGTTCCGCGCGGCGCGGGTGCGGGTGACGTCGGCCTCGGCCTCGGCAAGAAGCTCGTCCATCCGGCGTCGGCGGGCGGCCCTGCGATCGTCATCGGTCATCGGTCAACCTCGCTCAGAGTGGCAGCTCGATCGTCGGTGCAGGGGGTTCACCGTCGTGCAACTGACCGCCGGTGGTGCTGCCATTCTGAATGCCGTTCATCTTGATCCCCTCGCGCAACGCGTCCACGGCCACCCGGCTCTTGGTGCCGTAGACGACCGCATCGCCCTGGGCCATGGTCCCGTACGCGTGCTTGTACGCCTTCCACGGACCTTGGCTGTCCGAGAGGTAGCTGTCGGCGGCGTGCAGCTTCGAGGAGTTGAGGAACAGGGATCCGTAGGCCAGCTCCGACGCCGAGTTGTCAACCAGCCTCGTGATCCGGTCGATCAGCGTGACCATCGCCGGGAACTTGCTGCCCAGCTTGCCGATCGCCTCGGTGAGCTGCCGCAGCAGCCGGATGACCTTGCCGGCCACCTCGGCGACCATCAACGCGACCTCGGCGAGGACCTTCGGGATCGTCACCACCAGCAGCGCCTGGAGGGCTTTGGAGATCGCGGCGCCGACCAACTCGGCGACGAGATCGCGAATCGTGTTGCGGAACACGCCGACGATCGAGCCGGCGACCAGTGTTGCCTCAGCCATCGAATCGGCGATCTCGCCGAGCGCGAGCGTGCTGCCGGCCATCTGCGAGGCCTTGGCCCGGTAGGCGTTGACCGCTTCGGAGCTCCAGTTGGCGGTCTTGGCGGTCACCTGGTCGGCGAAGTACTCGGCCGCCTCATAGGTTCGCTTTTGCAGATTACGCCAGGTGGCGGCGTGACCCTCGATCTCCTTCGGGTCGCCGAGCAGTTTGTCCATCGGTTCGCGCAGGCAGTCGAGGTGCTCCATCAGCCAGCCGACGCCGGCCGCGAACACGGCCTGGAACGGGTCCATGACCGCCCCCAGGGCGCTGAGCCCGACTACCGCCATGTTGCCGAAGCCGGCGAGATAGTTCTCGTTCTGGAAGCCGTCCTTCATGCCCATGGCGGCCTCGACGATGCCGGCACCCTCATAGCCCGCCGTCTCGGACTCACCCGCGATGAGGCTCGGCCGGGTAATTGCGGCGTCGCTCATCGGGTCCCCTTCAGGCGGTCAGCGGCGCGGCCGTCGCTGTTGTCGAAGTCGTCGGCCATCGCCCGCAGCTGATCGGCCAGCCCGTTCAGGCCATCGACCGCCTTGACATAGGCGGCGATCGCGTGGTCACCGTGCGGGTTGATGTACTGCTCCGCGATCAGCAATCCGACGAAATGGCCGTAGGCACCGCTCGAGACCCGAATGTACGAAGCCGCCGCACGCGCCTCGTCCAGCATCCGGGCCGCCTCGTCCACGTCACGCGCGTGCTGGCGAACATCGTCCGGGGGTATCTGGATGCCCATCAGCGCACCTCCGGCTCGTCCTCTGCATGGGGATATCTGCTGGTATATGCATCCGTGACGAAGGCCGCCGTGCTCGAATCGGACCCATAGATGCTCGACACCAGCTCGCCTACCCGGTCGGCGAGCTTCGCCTGAGCCTGTCGTGACGTGGCGAGCACGATCCTCGCCAGCTCCTCGCGGGAAACCGCCTCGGCCTCGGGATGAAACCGCAGATCGGAGAGGCCGCCGGCCGAGTCGACGCGGACCGTCACCTCACCGTTCGGTGAGCGCAGCGTGACCTCGGCCGCCTCGAGCTCCGCGCTCAACTGCAACGACAACCGCGTCTGAGCTTCAACGCGCGCCTCGAACGAACCCAACACATCTTCCGTGTCCGGTGCCATCACTCATTCCCCCATGTCGAACACCGTTACCGGCAGCCTCGTCCCAACGCACTCGAGGTGACGTGTCATCGGACAAGACGACGACTGCCGGCGCGCATTCTCGATCAAGATGCCAGATCAGTGCCAGATCGACCAGCCGGCACCGGTGAATGGCGGGCAGTAACCCAGGTTCTCGCCGGCGCCGATGGCGGCTTGACGGGGGCGCGGGTCGGAAAGACGTCGACCATTCCCGTGTTTTCGACCTTGGCGCCGGTTTCCTCGACGCTGCGATGGACACGTACGGTTTGTCCGGCATTCTTGACAACGACGACGCACGCGGATGCGAGCAATCAACCCACCGTCTCACCGTGGCGATTCGTCAGGTCGGCTCACGAAGGACGGCCGTGCGTACGTGTCGGTGACCGCTGGTCGGGTAGGCGGGCGGTGCGGCCGGGAGTAGATCGTGTAAGGGAAAGCCGCACTTGACCGCCACGCGGCAGGACGCCTGATTGCCGTCCGCGTGCAACAAGTCCAAGCGAGTAAGCGGGAGTATGTCCTGCGCCTGCAGGGCCCATAGAGACACGGTCTCCAGAGCGCGCGTGGCTACCCCCTGCCCCCGTGCGTGAGCCGCGGTCCAATAGCCGACCTCCGCTGTCGCTGCGCTGCCTACCCGCACTACCACGTGGCCGAACGGCGCTCGGTCATCCGCGTCGGTGGGCACCACGGCGAAACTGAACCGTGTCGCGGCAGCCCAGCCATTGGCCTGTAGGTCCAGCCACTGCCGGGCCTCGTCCTCGTCGGCCAGTGAGGTGGACAGCCACCGGCGCAGCACCGGGTCACGATGCGCGGCGATCAGCGCCGGCAGGTCGTTGAGCCGCCACGGTCGCAGGCGCAACGCGGCGACGGACCCAGTTCCCGGCACGGACAAGACGATCGTCATCGTGGCTGCCGCTCAACGACCGGTCCATCGACGATCTCGGCGGGTATTACCGCACGCGCGTCGAGGTCATCGAACGGCAGCGCGTTGTGGCGCGAGGACCGGCTCACGGCGAGCCGGGTTCGTGACTTGGGCATCCGAGTTTGTCGACATCGCTCGTTGCACACGAGGCGATGGTGGCACGGCGAGCCGGCGAATCAGTGAGGACGCACCGGCGAGAACGGCTTCGCTGCTACGGTCATCGCGTCGGCGAAAGGCAATGGGGGTGGCCGTGGACCCGTCGGAAAAACAGTCGCCTCTGCCGCGCTTCATGATTCTCATCTACGAGCGCGAGGCGCCGGAGAGCGCGTCAGCGGCCCCGCCCACCGTTCTCGAAGCCCACCTGCACTTGCCGCGGCAGATAGCCGAGACCGGTGCCCAGATCATCGCCGGCAATGCGATGGGGCCGCCAAACAACGCCGTGTCGATCCGCGACAACGTCCCCATCGGCGGCTCCCTGGCCGGCACGGACCAGACCCTGGCCGGCTACTTCCTGGTGGAGGCATCGGATCTGGACCATGCAGTCTGGATCGGCCGCATGATTCCCGTCATCGACGGCTGGGTTGAGGTGCGCCCGGTCCTCACATCCTGACTCCGAACCTCGCCCGCGAGCGCCACAACAGGCGCGTGTGGCGCGGGTCGTCCTTCGGGGGAGTCTCGGGTTCGAGGATGGAGACGACCACCGGCCCGGCGGTCGCTCCTCGAGGACAACCGGACAGATCACCGACCGCACCACCGAGCGTCAGGGGACCACACCGATGCACGCCACGACACCGCCGAGCGAGCCGTTGGTCCTCGCCGTCGATTGCTCGACGACCGCGGCCAAGGCCGTCGCGCTCGACGGGTCCGGGCAGGTGGCGGCGTCCGCCGTCCGGCACCTGGACCTGGCCCGTCCCGGCCCGAGCCGACACGAACAGGACGCCGGGCAGTGGTGGTCAGCCACGGTCGGTGCGCTGGCCGAGGCGGTGGCCGCCCTCGGCGCGGACGCCGCCCGGGTGACGGCGGTGAGCGTCACTCACCAGCGAGAGTCGTTCGTGTGCCTGGACGCCGGAGGTCGCCCGCTGCGGCCGGCCATCCTCTGGCTCGACAGCCGGGCCGACCGCGAGATCGCCGAGCTGGGGTCCGACCGGGTGCGCGAGGTATCCGGGAAACCGCCGGACGTCACCCCCGCCATCTACAAGATCGCCTGGATGTCCCGGCACGAGCCCGAACTGCTGCGATCCGCGGTCCGGGTCGCCGAGGTGCACGCGTACCTCGCCGCCCGGCTCACCGGACGCTGGGTGACAAGCGTCGGGTCGGCCGACTCCCTCGGCCTGCTCGACCTGCGGGCCGGAGACTGGTCCCCGGAGCTGCTCGAGCTGGCCGGCGTCCGCCGCGACCAGCTCCCCGATCTGGTACCTCCCGGCACGCCGATCGGGCCGCTGCTGCCCGAGGTCGCCGCCGCCATCGGCCTCCCGTCACCCGTACCCCTCATCGCCGGGATCGGCGACGGGCAAGCGGCCGGCCTGGGTGCCGACGTCACCGGCCCCGGCGCCGGTTACCTGAACCTAGGCACGTCCATGGTGATGGGCGTCGCCGCGGCCGACTACGCGACGTCGCCCGCCTTCCGCACGCTGGCGGGCGCACCGTCCGGGACATTCGTGCTCGAGACCATCCTCAACGCCGCCGCCTACCTGACCGGCTGGTTCCGGCGGGAGTTCGGCGACCCGGCCCACGGCGGCGCGCTCGACCCGGCGCTGGAGGCGGCGGCCGAGGCGGTGCCGCCCGGCTGCGAGGGCCTGCTCACCGTGCCCTACTGGAACTGCGCGCAGACTCCCTACTGGGACACCGCCGCTCGCGGCGTCACCCTCGGCTGGCACGGCGGGCACACCCGGGCGCACCTCTACCGGTCGCTCATGGAGGGGGTGGCGTTCGAGCTGCGCCTGCACCTGGAAGGGCTGGAGGCGGTCACCGGCACCCGGGTCGACGTGCTGCGGGCCATGGGCGGTGGCAGCCGTAGCCCGCTGTGGACGCGGATCGTGGCGGACATCACCGGCCGCCCGCTGCGGTTGTGCCACGGCGAGGAGATCAGCGCCCGGGGCGCGGGCATCCTGGCGTGGGCCGGGGCGGTCCCCGGAGCGGACGTCGCCTCGGCCGCCGCCCGGATGGCCTCCTTGGGCGATACCGTCGTCCCGCGGCCGGAGCACACCGCAAAATACGAGCGTCTCTTCACCGTCCAGAGGCAGATTTACCCGAGGCTGCGGGAGGTGTTCGCGGAGCTGGCCCGATCATGAACGACGGATCGTGGCTAGCACGCATCGGCGGTGGGCCCGGCTCGCGGGGGAGCTGATGGGAAGCGCTGGCATGGCGCGGCGGCACGGGACAATCGTGCCGCCGCGGCCCGCCGGTCCCGGCCCGGAAGAGTCCGCTGGGGCAGCCAGGACGACGTCTTTTCCAACCCGAGGGTGCGGGGCGCCGATCAACCGACCTGCTGTCCTCGGCCACGCAATGACGGCTCGTCCGGCCTCCGCGGCGGCGCGCGGCACTCTCGAGAGATCGACCTTGTGAGTCAGCATTGCCCCCCGTCTGCCGAGGACATCCAGCAGATCGACGTCAACCCTGGCAGGCTTGCCCGCCTGCGCACCAGAGACTTCACCGGTAACTCACCCGTACTATCTCGGCGTGACCGGAGGATCGACGTTCGGGCTCGCCGTGCGGGCCCACCGGCGTCGGCTGGGGCTTTCGCAAGAAGACCTGGCCGAGCGGATCGGGGTCAGCACGAGCACCATCGGCAAGGTGGAATCCGGCCGGATCCGCCATCCCCGGCCGGTCACGATGCGCCTGCTTGCGGATGCCTTCGGGTTGGCCGGCGAGGCGCGGGACACGTTCTGTCAGACGGCCGAAGCCCCGCCCGATCCGCCATCGGGCTTCCCGGTGGTGGCCCAGCTACCGTCGGACGTGTACCCGTTCACCGGCCGCGCGGCGGAACTGGCCAGGCTGGATGCGCTGCTGGCCGTCGCGGGCGAGCGGCCGACCGTGGCGCTGATCTCCGCGTTGTCCGGCATGGCCGGGATCGGGAAGACAGCCCTCGCGGTGCATTGGGCCCGTCAGGTCTCCGATCAGTTCCCCGACGGCCAGCTGTATGTCAACCTGCGCGGCTTCGACCCGTCCGGCCGGGTGATGGATCCCGCCGACGCCATCCGCGGCTTCCTGGACGCCCTCGGCGTGGCACCCAACCGGATCCCGGCGGGTGCGGACGCCCAGGCCGCGCGCTACCGGAGCCTGCTCGCCGGCAAGCGCGTCCTGGTGGTGCTCGACAACGCCCGCGACGCCGAACAGGTCCGGCCGCTATTGCCGGCCAGCCCGGCCGCCCTGGTCCTGGTGACCAGCCGCAATCAGCTCACCGGCCTGCTCGCCACCGATGGCGCGCACCCGCTCCAGCTCGGCGTCCTGAGTCCGGCGGAGTCCCGCGAGCTGCTGCACGAGCGGCTCGGCGACGATCGCGCGGCCGCCGAGGCCGGCGCCGTGCCGGACATCGTCTCGGCCTGTGCGGGGCTGCCGCTCGCGCTGAGCATCGCCGCCGCCCGGGCGCAGCAGTCGGGTTTTCCGCTCGCCGCCCTCGCCGCCGACCTGAACGAGGCCAGTCATCGGCTCGACGTGCTGGACGCCGGTGACCCGCTCAGCGACGTACGCTCCATCTTCTCCTGGTCGTACGCCAGCCTCACGCCGCCGGCGGCGCGGCTGTTCCGCCTGCTGGGCCTGATTCCCGGCGCCGATCTGTCCACGGTGGCGGCCGCGGCGCTGGCCGGCGCGCCGGTGGCCGGGACGCGCCGGATGCTGACCGAGCTGACTCGGGCGAACCTCGCGAGCGAACACCGGCCCGGCCGATACACCCAGCACGACCTGCTTCGCGCGTACGCCGAAGAGCTGGCCTCGCCGGACGAAGCCGGTGCCGCGTCGGCCCGCCTCGTCGCCCATTACGTGCACACCACCTGTGCGGCCAATCGCCTCGTCTACCCCAATCTGGGCCCGATCGCCGTGCCGCTCGAACCGCTGCCGCCCGGCGTCGAGATCGACCAGATCGCCGACCAGCAGGCCGCCCTGGCCTGGCTGACCGCCGAGCACGCCAACCTGCTCGCGGCCGCCGCGTATGCCGCCGCTGCCGGCCAGCACGCCTTTACCTGGCAGCTCGCGTGGGGCCTGGACACCTTCCACTACCGTCAGGGGCACCCGCACGACCAATTGACTACCTGGCATGCCGCCGTCGCTGCGGCCGAGCACCTGAAGATCACGCACGTGTCGGCCTATTCGCACCGTAGGCTCGGCGAGGCCTACCGGCGGGCCGGGCGGCCGGCCGAGGCGTCCGACCAGGCCCGGACGTCCCTGCTGCTGTTCAACGACATCGGGGACTGGCGCGGCGAGGCGGGCGTGCACCTCGACCTGTCCATGCTCGCCGAACAACAGGGCGATCTCGAAGCGGCCCTCGAGCACGCCGAGCGGTCCCTCGCCATCATGTCCGACCAGTCCGGTCTCGGGGAGCAGGGCGAGCGCACGTTGGCCCGCGCCCTCAACACGGTCGGCTGGTTCAGTGCGCTGCTGGGCGACCACGTCGCAGCCCTGGACTTCTGCGAGAAGGCGCTGGCCATCAACATCGGGCTGGGCGACGACGAGAGCATCGCGGCCACCCTGGACAGCCTCGGCTACGCCCACCAGCATTTGCGCGACCACGGGCAGGCCGTCGACTGCTACCAGCGGGCCATCGAGATCTTCCACCGGCTCGGCCACGCCGCCATGACCGCCGACGCCCTGAAACGCCTCGGCGACACCTACCACGAGGCCGGCCAGGCCGACGCGGCCCGCGATGCCTGGAGCCGGGCTCGGGACATCCGCACCAAGCTGGAACGCGGGTAAGGCTCGAACGCGGTACGAAGGGTGGCCGCAGCGGCCAGGCCGCAACCACACCGGCGTTGGCGCCGAAGCCGGACCGGGCACTGAATCAGGCATTCTTCGGCAAGAACATCCTGAACGCCTGAAACGCGTCGGGTCAGTGTGACCTCCGGAATTCTGGGTGTGGCTGCCATTTCCGGGGCCTGCAAATGGCTCATCGTCATCCCGGGTCAGCGCGCCGGCCATGCAGCGCGGTGCGTGGGTGGGTGGGTGACCTGCTTCACTCGTTGCTCTCGGGCCCGCAACGGATTGTGTGCTACCTTGAGCAGGTTGCAGTTTTGATTTCCGTAGACGTTTCCAGCGCCTGATGGTATCTGAGCCATCCAGGCGCTTTTCGTTTTTCGTGTCGTTTCGACGCGGGTGATCAACGCGGCGGCGGCAGAGTCCGCGCAGTGCGGTCTCTGAAAGCCTGCGAAGGAGCAGACATGACTACAGGTACCGTGAAGTGGTTCAACGCCGACAAGGGGTTCGGCTTCATCACCCCGGACGACGGCGGTGCCGACGTCTTCGCCCACTTCTCCTCGATCTCGACGAGCGGCTTCCGTAGCCTCGAGGAGAACCAGAAGGTGGAGTTCGACATTGCCCCGGGACAGAAGGGCCCGCAGGCGCAGAACATTCGCCCGCTCTGATCCACGCTCTGCGAACGGCGGCCCGACTGGTTCAGCGGGCCGCCGTTCGGCGTTTCGCACGCTTGCCGCGGCGTAGTGAATATCATCCGATCGACTCGACGCTCCGTTCGCCTGATAACTGTCAGACAGCCGGAATCCTCGGATCAAGGCGTCAGGCCCCGAAGGAACGACTATGACGACGACCTACTCGGGCCCTGCGAGGCTGATTCTTGTCAACGGCGCATGCATTCCTGGTATGGCCTCCCTCAGCACCAACTCGCGCGGAGGACTCACCGGCTGGGGTGGCACGTTCCGTCCGGACGAGGTCACGGCGGACCTGCGGGACGCCGTCGAGGGGCTTGAATTGGAACTGCCCTACGATCGGGCGGGGACAGTCGCCGTCACCGGCATGCGCAAACTACTCGCCACGCAGGTGCTGATGTCGCTGGCAGGCCGCGGACCCGCACCATTCTGACGATGCGCAACACAGCCGGCCGCCACAGCGCAGGGACGGCAAACGACCCGAGGCATCCGCGAAGACGCACGACAGCGGTGCGCCCGTCCGGGTTAGGCGAGGTCTAACCTGCGACCGAGAGGCCCGCTCAGCTGAGCCGCTCCACGACAAGTGCCATCGCTTGCCGGTTCGGGGCGCTCACCGCGGCGAGCCCGACCTGCAGGTCGGTGCTGCGCAGCCCGTTCAGCAGCGTCGCGATGAGCCGCGCTCCGGCCATGCCGTCCGGACGGCCGAGAGCCAGAGCGCCCCCGTGCACATTCACCCGGTCGACCTTGATATCCAGCGTCCGGTACGCGGCGACCGTGTCGGCCGCAGAAGCTTCGTCGATCTCCCACAGATCAACGTCCGCTACGCACAGCCCGGCGTGGAACAACGCCCGCCGGGCCGCCTCGACGACGGCGGCACCCTGGCTGGCTGCGGGTGCGCCGCTCACGGCGGTGCCGATGACGCGTGCCAACGGCCTCAGCCCAAGTTCCTGGGCGTACACGTCGCTGACGATGACTGTCGCCGCTGCCCCGTCGTGCAGCCGGCCCTCGATCGGCCGGGTCCGCATCGTTTCGTAGTCGGCGCCGCCGATCGGTGAGTCATCCAGAGTCACCACCGCGCCGCCAGGCACCTGCACCGGCATGATCTCGCGGCGATAGAAGCCGTTTTTGACCGCGTGCTCGGCGAGCAGGTGGCTGCGAACACGGAATTCATCCTGCTCGTAGTGGCTGATCCGGTGCCCGACGCCGGTCTGCTCGGCAGCTTGGCGCAGCGCCTCGCGGCGATCGGAGGGCCGGACGATCGCACGGCGTAGACGGCGGTGCCGAGCCGGACAAGATCGCGCCGTAGGCGTGGCCTGGGTCGCGGAGTCGGCGCCGGCGCTGATGTAGGCGTCACCTTCGCCCGCCCGGATGGCGTGCACCGCCATCCGCATGGTCTGCATCGACGAGGTGCACAGTCCGCTGACCAGAGCCGTGGGACCGACATGCAGGCCGAGCCGGGCGGCGACCTGTAATGCCGTGTCCGGCCGGCCGAAGGCGGAGCCGACATAGAGGTCGTCGATACCCGCCAAGCCGAGCTCCGGCACCTGATCGAGGGCCGCCCGGACCACGCCGGCGACCAGGTCGGCGAGGCGGACACCGGACAACGAACCCCGGCCTCCCCGGCCGATCGGCGAGCGTGTGGCCGCGACGATGACCGCGTCCCGCATCAGCACCCCCTTACGCTCGGCCTAAGCGAGCGCTTACTTACTAAGCGCTTGCTTAGCAAATCGGTGACGCGAGATCATGTCAACCCAGAGATGTGGAGGAATACATGGCCGCCTCCGGCACCGTGCCCGACGACCTGTGGAACGGCGTCGACTCGCCCGCGCGGCGGCGGCTGCTCACGGTCGGCGTCGAAGCGTTCGGCGAACGCGGCTTCCACGGCACCACCACCCGCGACATCGCCGGCCGGGCCGGGCTGAGTCCTGCGGCGCTCTACGTTCACTACCGCACCAAGGAGCTTCTGCTGTTCGACATCAGCCGCGTCGGCCACGCCGACGCGCTCGCCACGCTCGAACGAGCGGCCGATGGCGTCCGCGAGCCCGTCGCCCGCATCACGACGATGGTCGGCCATTTCGCCCGATGGCACGCGCACCACCACGCGCTAGGGCGGGTCATCCACCATGAATTGCCCGCGCTCACCTCAGAGCATTTCGAAGAGGTCGCCGTGATCAGGCGGAAGACCGAACGCGCCTTCCGCGACACCGTGGAGTCCGGCGCGGCCAGCGGCGTGTTCCGCGTGGACGATGTGCCCGACGCGAGCCTCGCGTTGATGTCACTCACGATCGACATCTGCCGATGGTGGGGCCAGGGCCGCCCACGCTCACCGGGGCGAGTCGCCAATCATTACGCCGGCCTCGCCGTCGCGATGCTGGGAGCCGGCGCCAAGTAGCTGTTCGTCGACGAACCATCGCCACACCCCTGCCCGGATCATCGAAAGAGCGACCAGGCCGCCAAGCGAAGCGAAGGCATCCACCGCGCCCATCGCACCGTGGGGTTTCCGGGGCTCGGCCCCCGAGCAGACATGAGAAGGGCGACCAGCGAACAAAGATCGCCCACCGCACCGCGGGGTTTCCGGGGCTCGGCCCCCGAGCAGACATGAGAAGGGCGACCAGCGAACAAAGATCGCCCACCGCACCGCGGGGTTTCAGGGGGCTCGGCCCCCTGAGCAGACATGACGAGGCGACTTGGTTCGCGCTCTCCGCGAACACAAGCCGCCATCGACTCGTGGAGCTGAGGGGACTCGAACCCCTGACCCCCACACTGCCAGTGTGGTGCGCTACCAGCTGCGCCACAGCCCCTTACCGCACCCGGTCGCCCGGGCACGGGGGAAATACTACACACCCCGGAGAGATCAGTTCAGCAGGGGGTCGGGTGGGAAGTGGGCCACGGCCGCCAGGATGTCGCCCTGGCGGCGTAGGACCATGGCCCACAGGTCGTCGGGGCGGTTGATGAACGGGTCGCCGGGGAGGGCGTCGAGCAGGAACCAGGAGCCGGAGGCGATCTCCTCTTCGAGCTGGCCGGCCGACCAGCCGGAGTAGCCGGCGAAGACCCGGATGCCGGCCACGCTGTCGCGGATGCGGTCCGGGTCGGCCGACAGGTCGACCGTGCCGAGCGCGCCGGAGACCTGGTGGAAGCCGGTGACCCTGGTCTTCAGGTCCGGGCGGGTGCGGGCCAGGCAGATCGCCGACTCGGGCTGGACCGGGCCGCCCTCGAAGAGCACGGCGGGGTCGCCGGCCAGCTCGCCCCAGCTGCCCAGCACGTCCGAGACGGGGACCTCGGTCGCGCGGTTGAGCACCACGCCGAGGGCACCGCCCGCCTCGTGGGCGACGAGCAGCACGACCGTACGGTCGAAGTTCGGATCTTTGAGGGTCGGGGTCGCCACCAGCAGCCGGCCGGTCATCGACTCCATCGACCGGCCTCCGATCCGCTGACCCTCGCTATACACGGGCTGCCCACCGCGCCTGGGGGTCATCTTCCAGCAACGCCATGCCCAGCACATTAGCCCGTGTTTCCGGGCCTCGATAAGGTCTGCGCATGAACGCAGCGGCGGAGATCGGTGTGATCGGCGGCTCGGGGCTGTACGCGCTCCTTGAGGACGCCGAGGAGGTTGAGGTGTCCACGCCCTACGGTTCGCCGTCCGATCCGATCACGGTGGCCGACGTCGGGGGGCGCCGGGTGGCGTTCCTGCCGCGGCACGGGCGTGATCATCGGTACCCGCCGCACAAGATCCCCTATCGGGCGAATCTTTGGGCGCTTCGCGCTTTGGGCGTACGCCAGATCCTGGCCCCGTGCGCCGTCGGCGGCCTGCGTCCGGAGCTGGGGCCGGGCACTTTCGTGGTCCCGGATCAGTTGATCGACCGGACGAGCGGCCGGGCGCAGACCTTCTACGACGAGGGCGCGGTGCATGTCTCGTTCGCCGACCCGTACTGCCCGAACGGCCGGGCCGTCTTGCTAAAGGCCAGACAGGCGGATGTCGAGCCGGTGGACGGCGGGGCGATGGTGGTCATCGAGGGGCCGCGCTTCTCGACCCGGGCCGAGTCGCGCTGGTTCACCTCGATCGGCGGCTCTGTCGTAAATATGACTGGGCACCCGGAGGCGGTCCTCGCCCGGGAGCTCGCTCTCTGTTACACCGCTATCGCGCTGGTGACCGACCTGGACGCCGGTGTCGAGGGTGATCATGGCGTTACCCAGGAGGAAGTGTTCCGGGTGTTCGGCGAGAACACGGTTCGGCTCCGGAGCGTGCTGCTGGCGGCGGTGACCCAACTTCCCACCGTACGTGACTGTCCCTGCGCGACCGCCCTCGACGGCATCAAGCTGCCATTCGACCTGCCGTAAAAACGGGAGACATCGACCAGTCACTAGCTCGTCCACGGCTCGACACCGTCTATTGAGAAGGTGCAGCCGTGCTCAAGGATCATGCGTGGTCGCGCGCCGTCGGCTTCGCCGGCTCCGCCCTGATCGCGGTGGGCGGGTTGGGGGCCGGCGCGTTACCGACCGGTGTCCCGTTCTTCGCCGGTGGTCGTCATGCCCGGCTGGGCCTGGTCGGCGTCTACAGCGGACTCGCCCTGCTGCTGCTGGCCTGGTGGTGGTACGGCCGGCTGGTGCGCCGCGGCGCCGCTAACAAGAGCGGCGCCGCGGACAGGAGCGGCGCCGCGGACAGGAGCGGCGCCGCGGAGAAGACCGACGGCACCTGGCAAACCCTGGCCTTGTGGGTGGCCCCGCTGCTGCTCGCCCCGCCGATGTTCAGCCGGGACGTATACAGCTATCTGGCCCAGGGCCTGATGATCCACGCCGGGATGGACGTGTACCGGCACGGCCCGGCGCTGCTCGGCGGGGTGATCGCCGATCAAGTGCCGGCGATCTGGCAGCACACCCCCAGCCCGTACGGTCCGGTCTTCCTGATCGTCGCCAAGACGGTCGCCGCCCTGCTCAGCGCCCACCTGATGCTGGGCGTCGTGGCGATGCGGCTGGTCGCGCTGGCCGGCCTGGTGCTGCTCGCCGGCGCGGTCCGGGTGCTGGCCCGGTCGGCCGGGGTGAACCCGGCGGCGGCGACCTGGCTGGCCGTGCTCAATCCGCTGGTGCTGATCCACCTGGTCGGCGGCGCGCACAACGACGCCCTGATGGTCGGCCTGCTCGCCGCCGGCCTGGCCGCTGCGGTGCGGCACCGCCCGGTGGTGGCGACCCTGCTGGTGGTGGCGGCCGCGCTGGTGAAGGTGCCGGCGGGGTTGGGGCTGATCGCGGTGGCGGCGATCTGGGCCACCCAGCTGCCGGGCCGCCGGCCCTGGTTGCGGGCGGCCGGCGGGGTGGGCGCGACCGCTGCCGCGGCCACCGTGGCGATCACCGCGGTCGCGGGAACCGGGTACGGCTGGGTCGGCGCCCTCGGCACCCCGATCTCGGCGCAGAACTGGTCGCTGACCGGGCTGCTCGGCCGCTGGTTGTCCGACGTGCTCGGCCGGTCCGTCGTCGCCGACTCGCGCTGGTTCGGGATGCTCGCCGTGGTGATCGTGGCAGGGGTGGTGTGGACCTACCGCGCCCGGCTCGGCCCGGTCTACGGCCTGGGCATCGTGCTGGTCGCCGTGGTGATCTTCGGCCCGGCCATCCGTCCCTGGTACGTGGTCTGGGGCCTGGCCCCGCTCGCCGCCGTGGCGGCCCAGCACCGGGTGCGCAGCGTGCTGGCCGGCTTCTGCGCGGCGCTGGTGCTGGTGGTGCTGCCGGACGGGTTCGCCGCCGACGGCGAGCGAGTGTTGCTGGCCGTCCTCGGCGCGTTGCTCGGGATCGCCGCGTTCCTGGTGGTCCGGCTGATCCTGGCGCTGCCGGCCACGCTGCGGCCGGTGTGGGCGCGCCGATGAGGCGGCACCCCGAGCAGCAGGTATTCCGCCGCCCATGGGCGCAGGTCACGCTGGTCACCGTGACGGCCGTCGCGGTCGCCGTCTTCCTGGCCACCATCCCGACCTTCCGGCACTTCTTCGACCTGGGCGTCTACCGGGGCGCGGTGCGGTCCTGGCTGATCGACGGGAACGAGCTCTACGACTACCGCTACCAGGACACCGAGTACGGCTTCACGTATCCGCCGTTCGCGGCGCTGGTGATGAGCCCGCTGGCGATCACCTCCTGGCCGGTGGCGGTCGCGGTCGCCGTGCTCCTCAACGGGGCCGCGGTGGTGGTGCTGATCCGCTGGTACTTCATGCCGGTCCTGCGTCGTCGCGAATGGCCGGTGTGGACGCCGTGCGCGCTGATGTTCCTGGGCTTCCTGGTGTTCGAGCCGTCCCGGGACACCTTCAGTTACGGTCAGGTCAACCTGTTGCTGCTGGTGCTGGTCTGCAGCGACCTGCGGAACCGGAAGCTGGCCGGCGTCGGGATCGGCCTGGCCGCGGCGATCAAGCTGACGCCGGTGGTGTTCATCGGCTACCTGGTCCTGTCCCGGCAGTACCGCCAGGCCGCGACGGCGGTGGCCGCGGCCGCCGGCGCGACCGTGCTCGCGCTGCTGATCGCGCCGTCCGCGTCGGCGGAGTTCTGGACCGACGCGGTCTGGGACACCGGCCGGATCGGCAAGCTGTACTACGTCTCCAACCAGTCGCTGCGCGGCGTGGTGGCCCGGCTGGACGGGCCGCCCACGCTGTGGCTGACCGCGGTGGCCCTGGTCGTCGCGTACTGGTGCTGGTGGGTCCGCAGCCGCAAACCGGAGCCCGTGCTCGGCTTCGCGGTGACCGGCGTGATCGCCTGCCTGATCAGTCCGATCACCTGGGTGCATCACCTGGTGTGGCTGATCCCCGGCGTGTTCCTGCTGCTCGATCGCGCGGTGCGCATCCCGGCGGCCGAGCCGCGACGGCGACAGCTGGCCGTGCTCGCGACCGGCTTCGTGATCATGAGCAGCAGCCTGGTCTGGATCTGGTGGGCGCATCCGCTCGGCTGGGGTGCGTTCCCCGGCAGCAACGCGTACGTCTGGCTCAGTCTCGTCGTTCTTGCGGCGCTCACCCAGGAGGCCGGGCGGACGGCGCCGATCTTCGCTCACGGGATTCCTGCGGAGGCCGATAGGTCGTGAGAGCCTCGCCTCGGGTGGCGGAGCCCGGGGACGAAGGCGGCGTGGTGACTCGGTGGGCGAAAGTGGTCCTGGTGGCTCTTGCCGTCCTGATCGGGCTGGCCGGGGCGGGTTTCGGGACCGCAGTCCTGTACGCCCGGCACGTCGAGGGTGAGGTCGGCCGCGACGACATCCTCGGCCGGGCGTCCGCGCTGCCGAGGATCACCGCGGCGCCGGAGTACGTGATCGTCAACGGTGGTGCGGCACCCGCGACCGGCGGCCGGAACTTCCTGATCCTCGGCGTCGACACCCGGGCGAACTGGACACAGAGCCAGTCCCGCAGCGACACAATCATGCTGGCGCACGTCGACGCCACCCGCGATCACGCCAGCATCGTCTCGATCCCGCGGGATTCCTACGTCTACATTCCCCCGGTGCCCGGCAAGTGGCCCGGCGGCAAGACCAAGATCAATGCTGCGTACGCCTGGGGCGGAGCTCCCCTGGTGGTGCAGGTGGTCAGCCACCTGACCGGGGTGAGCATCGACCACGTGGTGCGGGTCGACTTCGCGGCCGTCCGGCGGATCACCGACATCGTCGGCGGCGTGGACGTCACCGTCCGCAAGGCGGTCACCGACGGCCGCACCGGTTACCGCTTCCACGCCGGCGTGAACCACCTCGACGGCAAGCTCGCCGAGATCTACGTACGCCAGCGGTACGGGCTCGCGCAGGGCGACTTCGACCGGGTCAAACGCCAGCAGCAGTACCTGCACGCGCTCGGCGACAAGGTGCTGTCGACGGGCGTCGTGGCCCACCCGCTGCGGCTGAGCTCGCTGCTCACCGAGGTGGCGAAGGCCGTGGTCGTGGACGCGGGGCTGGACCTGAGCGCTACCGCCCGGGAGCTGTCCGGCCTGCGTACGCAGGACCTGGACTTCGCCACGATCCCGTCGACCGGATTCGTGCGCAGCGCGGCCGGCACCGCGAACCGCCTGGACCCGGCCGGGTGCCGGGAGCTGTTCGAGGCGCTGCGCACCGACACGATGGCCGCGTACTTCCGCGGCCACCCCGGTTACCGGGCGAACGCCGGCGCCTAGCGTTTCGGGGATCGGCGCAGCGAGCGCACGTTGGCCTCGGGCCGGGGCTCGCCGGTGGTCGCGGCACGCATGCCGCTGAGGTAGCCGTCGGTCTCGCGTCTCTCGCCGTACTCATTGGTCAGTTCGGCCATGCTCTCGGCGAGCGCGGTCAGGTCTCGCTCGCGATCACTGGCAATCTCCGCCCGGAGGTCGCCGAGCAGCGCGTTCAGCTCGTCGCCGGACACGCCGGGCGGCGTCGGCGAACTGTGCTGCCGCAGCTGACGCAGGACCTGGTCGCGGGCGAACACGACGAGCACGGCCAGCCACGCCAGCACGAAGCAGCCGGTCACGATCGAGACGACGGCCAGCGGCCGCAGGTTGGGCGGCGGCGGGGGCAGCCCGTTGGGCCCCGGCGGCGGAATCGTGCCGGACGGCATCTGGGTCAGCACCGTGACGATCAGCGCGCCGGTCGCGGCGGTGGCGACGATGAGGGCCACCACGAGCAGCTTGCTGATCTGGAGGTGCAAAATCTCCAGTGGCGAGTGGTGGTCGTCCCGGGCCTGCGCGGTCACGCTCCGAGGCTAGTTCGCCACGAGCGGAAGCGCGAGATCGGCCGACGGGAAGCTCCCCTTCGGACGAGAATCTGTCACCCGGATTTACGACGTCGTAACAGTCGCCGGTATGGCTCCAGCATCCGATCGAGCACCGTCTCCAAGGCCTCGCGATCGGCGCGGGGGATGGGCGAATCGTCGGCGAGCACCCGGGCGAGATCGTGCACCAGCGGGTGGGCGGCGGGCACGGCGATCGGCGCCGGGCCGTTCACCCGATCGGGGTACGCCGCGAGAACCAGCTCGTTGATGCTCTTGCCGAGGACCGGCGCGATCCGCTCGATCGACTTGATCGTGGGCCGCTGCTCCTCGCTCAGCCAGCGCAGCACCACCGAGGGATCGGTGCCCACCGCTCGGGCGAAGTGGGTGGGGGTCGGAAAGTGGGCAGCCAGGATCGCTTCCTTCAGATAGGCCCCGAAGCCGGTGGCTGCCATCGGCACAGCATAGGCCGGGCCTGAGCCGGAGTCCGTGGCCCGCGCGAAGGATTGGCTCCGAGGTCAAGGGCTGCTAGCGTCGTTGTCTCTGTAACCAACGGGCTCGCTCCGCGAGAGGTGGTGGCACCGTGATGCTGATCGTCGGATCCGTCGTCACGTGCGCGGCGCTGCTCCTTCTGCTGCTGCTCCGCGTGGCCCGGCGCCGGCGGCAACCGGCGCCTCCCGCCGAGCCCAACCCAGCAGCACCGGGTGCTCCCGTGGCGGCGAGAGCACCCGGTGCGGCCACGTCACCGCAGTCCCAGCGCCGTCGCCACGACAACAGCGGGGTCGCCCACTTCGCCCGGCCGGCCGCCAACGCGGCTCGGCGCACGTCCCTGCTGAGGCCGTAAGCGGACGGGCTAATCAGTGCCCGGGCGACATCAGCAGGCAGTTCACCCGGCGCAACATCTCCTGCTGGCTGAACGGCTTGGGCAGGTAGTCGTCGGCGCCGATGGCGAAGCCGCGGTCCACGTCGCCGGGCCGGCCGTTCCCGTCGATCATCAGCACCGGGATCCGCGCGGTCTCCCGGCGGGCGTGCAGCTCGTGGCAGACGGTCACGCCGTCGATCTGGGGCAGGGTCATGTCCAGGATGATCATGCGAGGCCGCTGCTCGACCGCGAGGTTCAGCGCGGTCCGGCCGTTGTCGGCGCTGAGCGTGCGGAAGCCGGAGACCTGCAGCCGGAACGCGAGGACATCGCGGATGTCGTCGTCCTCGTCGGCGATCAGGATGGTGGGGGTGGCCGGAGCGGCGATCGGGGCCGAGGTGAGGGCCTTGATGAAGTCGTCGGCGCGTGGCTCGGTGAGGGCCAGGGTCATGCGGGTTCCTTTCGCGGGCGCGGCTGTTCCGGAGATCGGCCGGTGCGGGGAGCCCTTGAAAGGATCTTGGTTGCCATCCGGTAGCGGCCTCTGCTGATGGCAGAACGGTCTGGGCCCCGCGGGCCCCAGCGGCGACGATCGGGCGATGGTGACCTTCTCGCTCCAAGCCAAGCCGACCACTGCCGCGGCATGGCTCGACCTCGCCCGCCACGCCGAGCGGGCCGGCTTCGCGTCGCTCTACGTGCCCGACCACCCCGGCACGGGCGTGTCCCCGTTCGTGGCGCTGGCCGCGGCCGCCGCGGTCACCAGCCGGATCAGCCTCGGCTCGTACGTGTCGAACGCGGGCGTCCGCGAGCCGATCCTGCTCGCCTCCGACGTGGCCACCCTCGACGTCGTCTCGGGCGGCCGGGCCGTGCTGGGCGTCGGCGCCGGGCACACCCCGGCCGAGTGGGCGGCGGTCGGCCGCACCCGGCCGGACGTGCGCGGTCGCGTCGACCACTGCATCGAGGTGGCCGAGCGCACCCGGGCCCGGCTGGCCGAGGAGACAAGGGTGCAGGAGCGCGTTCCGCTGCTGATCGGCGGCGGCAACACCCGGCTGCTGCGCTGGGCCGCCGGCAACGCCGACCTGATCGGGCTCACCGGCCTGGGCCGCACCCTCGAGGACGGGCACATGCACCAGACCCGCTGGCGCCGCGACCAGATCGACGCGCAGGTCGAGCTCTGCGCGGACACGCCGACCGAGGCGCTGGTGCAGCGCTTCGAGGTGACCGACGACGCCGGGGCCACGTACGCGACATGGGCCGAGGAGTTCGAGGAGGACGAGGCCGACCTGGCCGCCGCGCCCTACGCCTTCGCCGGTACCCTCGCCGAGATCGAGGCGAAGCTGGCCGAGATCGAGCGCCGCTGGGGCATCGCCCGGTACGCCGTCCGCCTTCCGGCGGTCGAGGCGGTGGAGACGATCCTGGGCGGCTAAAGATCCTCGAAGAGCTCCCGCTCGACCTGGTTGCGATGCTCGACGAAGATCTGCCGGTACCGGGCCAGCGCGCCCTTCCGGTCGCCGGCCTCGAGCAGGGCGAGAATCTCCTCGTGCCCCTCGATCCAGGTGCTCCAGAGGTTGCTCTCCGCGGTCAACGCCAGGATCCGCATGGTGCGCGCGACCACGAGATCCACCATGGACTGCAGCTCGCGGTTGCCGCTGGCCAGGATCACGATGGTGCTGAAATCGGCGCCGGCCGCACCGGCCGCCAGCACGTTCCCGGCCCGCAGCGCGTCGACGAACTCCTTCTGCCGCCGGCGCATCAGCCCGACGTGGGTCTCGGTGAGGTTGTCCACGCCCCACTCGAAACCGGCGCAGGCCAGCACGCTCATCACGTCGATCAGCTCGAGCGCGTTCTTCTGCGTGACGAGGGTGACGTGGCGGGCGCGGTTCGGCGCGATGTCGATCAGACCCTCGACGGAGAGCTGCGCGATCGCCTCGCGCACCGGCGTGATGCTGACGCCGAGGCGGGAGGCCAGCTCGGCGTCCTTGATCAGGGTGCCGGGCCGCAGCTCACCGGTGACGATCTCGTTGCGCAGCTGCCGGACGACGGCCGCCGTGCGGGTCGGTGGAACCGCATAAGACATACCGGCAGAGTACTCAGGGTGACCGGATGCCGACCGGAGGCCCGGCCGTGCATGCTGAACCCATGGTCGCCGAGATCCCGCTGATCGACCTCGACCGCCCACCGCCGGCGCCGGCGGACGAGGCGGTCGTGCGGTCGCGCCCGGCGCTGCTGCTGACCATGCTGATCACGGTGCTGCTCGCGCTGGCCGGCTCGGTGCCGTCCCGGCCCGGGCTGACGCGTGTGCTGGCGGTGGACGAGCCGCTCACGGCGGCCGAGCTGGCTGCCGGGTCGCTCTTCCTCGCCACCCCCGCCGAGGTACGCCGGTACGCCCTGCCCGCCGGCGCCCGGGAGTGGTCCCGGCGGTTCGACGACCAGGTTCAGAACCTGTGGATCGACCCGGCCGGCGGCATCCTGCTCGTCCTCTCCGGCGGCGGCGAGCAGCTGCTGACCGCGTTGGATGCGGCCACCGGCCGGTTGCTGTGGGCGATGAACTCGGTGGACACCGTGATGATCACGCTGTCCCGGGGCGGCGTGCTCACCCAGGAGGGGATGAACGGCGAGGGGTCGCTCCGGATGCTTGACGCGCGCACCGGGCGCACGCGGTGGACGCGGGACGTCGACCCGGCCGGCTTCCTCGGGCCGGACGCGCTGTTCCAGGGCGGCGGCTCGCCGTGGATCGTGGCGGTCGGCCCGATCGGCGACGTGGTGCTCTTCTCGTACGCGGACGGCCACGAGATCGCCCGCGGCCGCCTCGAGCTGGGCTCGGCGCCCCCGGCCGACCGGTCGTTGCCGTCGAACTCAGCCTCGGTCAGCGTCGTCGGCGACCGGCTCTACGTGTCCCGGCGGATACGCGGGACGGCGTCGCTGACCGCGTACTCGATGCGCCCGCTGGCCCCGTTGTGGCAGTCCGTGGGCGGGCCGATCGGCTCGGTGTCGGACTGCGGGCCGGTGCTGTGCGTGGCCGACACCCGGTGGGTGAGCGGCGTCGACCCGGCCAGCGGCCGGGTGCGCTGGCAACAGCCGTCCTGGGGGATCGCCTACCGGTTCGACGGGAAGCGGCTGTTCGCGTACGACAACCAGGAGGACGCCCAGGCCGCACTGATCGACGCCGGCACCGGCCGGGAGCTGCGCCCGCTCGGGCACAGCCGCCAGCTGGGCCGGCTGATCCTGCGCACCGACGGGTTCCGCACCTGGGTGTCGGTGCCCGACGGGTCGACCGGCGACCTGCGCGTCGCCGGGTCGGTGGCCGACGTCGCCGCGTTCCGCTGCCAGACCGGCGGCGACTACCTGCTCTGCCCGACCGTCCGCGGCGACATGGCGGTCTGGCAGGTGCACTGACCGGTCAGCCGGCAGCGGGCTTGCATTTCGGGCCCTTGCGGCAGAACGCGGCGAGCGTGACGGAGGCCGACGCTTTGGTCGGGGTTTCGGCGTCGGTGGTGATGTTGATCGACTGGACCAGCACGGCGCGGGCTTGCACCTTCTGCAGCCGATTGATGAACTCGCTGAGGTTGGCCGGCGCGCCGGCGGCGGTGAGGGTGATCGGTACCGAGACGACATCGGCCACGCCGGTGACCGTGGCGGCCGCACCGACGCCGATGCCGCTCACCGCGACGTTGACCGCGGTGCCCGAGGTCTGCAGCGCGCGCAGGTAGTTCGGCATGTCGTAGGAATCCGGCAGTGCCGCCGTCTTGACGTTCAGTTGCGCGGTGAGCGACGCCTGGTTCTTGGCCTTGGTCTTGAGCTGGTTCAGCGTGGTCCGGAGGCGGACCAGAGCGATTTCCTGGTCGCCGATCTGCTGCTGCTTATCTGCCTTATCTGTATATATCGGCTTGATAGCCAAAAGGTACGCTGCAAGGACGATCACGATGATGCCGAACAGGCCGCCCAGCATCCAGAGGCGATCGGCGCGACGGATACCCATCACTTACCCCCGTTCGTCAGAAGGCTGCTCTTGATGCTCGCGCTCAGGGTGAAGGCCCAGTTCTTCTCCTGCTCGTTCGCGGCGGTGAGATAGACATCGGTCACCCCGTTCACCTTGGCGACCGCATCGACGAAGCCGGCGATGGTCGGCTTGTCCTTCGCCGTGCCCGCCAACATCAGCGTGCCGACCGTGTCGGAGGTCTTGGTCACCCCGAGGGTGGAGTCGTCGTCGAGTGCGCCGTTGAGTGAGTCGAGGGTGACGCCCTTGTCGGCGGCCCTGGTACGCAGCGAGTCCAGCAGGGTCGGCCAGGGCAGGTCCTTCTTCAAGGCGCTCTTGAGGTCGGTGGTGATCGCGTCTCGCTGCGTGATGGTGCTGGTGACCTTGTTGAACTCGGGTTTCTCGGTCTGGGCCCGGACCCTGTCGACCTGATCGGTGACCTCGGCGAGTTCCACGTCGACCTGGTCGCGCTGCTTGTCGGCCTGGACGTACCAGCCGCCGGTCAGCAGGGCGACCAGGACCAGCACGCCGGCGAGCACGACGCGGGTGCGGCGGGCGTTGCGGCCGGCCGTGACCTCCGCGGGCAGCAGGTTGGTGCGGATCGGCAGGATCCGGTTGATCTGCTCGGGGGAGAGGGCCGGGTCGAGCGGCAGCAGGGCCGCGGTGCTCATGGTCATCAGGCTGCCGCTCCCAGGGTGAGGCCGATCGACACCGCGGCCGCGGGCACGAAGCCGTCGAACCCACGCTCGCGGCCCTTGCGGGTGTCGCGCAGCCGGCTGGCGCTGTCCGCGTACCGCACGGTGATGCCCAGCTGCTGCTGAAGGTGCTCGGCCAGGCCGGGCATCAGCGCGCTGCCGCCGCAGAGGGCGAGCCGGGTGACCTGCTTCTGCCGCTCGCCGGAGGCCAGGTAGGTGAACGAGCTGCGCAGCTCGCTGGCGAGCGGGCGGACCGCCTCGCCGGCCGCCTCGGCGGTTTCCGCGTTGCCGTCGCCGTGCAGGCCGTAGTGGCACTTGATGCCCTCGGCCTGCTCCGGCGACACGCCCAGCCGGCCGGCGATGGCCGCGGTGATCTCGGCGCCCCCGCGCGGCACGGTCCGTACGATCAGCGGCTCGCCGTCGGCGTGCACGACCACGCTGGTGACTTCGGAACCGATGTCGACGATTGCCTCGACCTGGGCGTCCAGCCGGGAAGCGGCGCGCAGCAGGGCGAACGAGGCGAGGTCGACCGACCCGACGTGCAGGCCGGCCTTCTCGGCGGCCTCGACCGCGGTGAGCACGGCCTCCTTGGGCATGGCGATCAGCAGGCCGCGGACGGTCGGGTTGCTGCCCGGCTCCTCGAGCGGGTAGAAGTCGAGCACCGCCTTCTCCACCGCGAGCGGCAGCGCGTCCTTGACCTGGAACGGCAGCGCCTGCTTCAGCTCCTTGGCCGGCAGGTTGGCCACCGACATCTCGCGGACCACCAGCTGCGGGTGGGTGACCCCGATGCTGACCCGCTTGGTGCCGAACTTGCTGGTCTGCCAGAGCTGCTTGAGCAGGGTGGTGACCTGGACCGGGTCCTGCACCACCCCGCCGGTCACGACGCCCGGAGGCAGCGCGATCTGGCCGAAGTTGTTCAGCGTGTAGCCGTCCTTGCTCCGGCGCACCTCGACGGCGCGGATCGAGGACGAGCCGATGTCCAGCCCGATCGGGACAACGCCCGCCATCTGATGTATCCCTTCGTTACGCGGTGGGAAGGAGCAGGTCGGTGTACCAGTTCGCGATCGGCGCCGCCGCGAAGACCGCGAGGAAGACGCCGGCGAGCATGAACGGGCCGAACGGGATGCGGCTCTTGCGGGTGGCCGCCCGCGCGGTCATCAGCGCGACGCCGACCACGCCGCCCAGCAGGAAGCCGGCGAAGGCGCCGACCACCACCGAGCTCCAGCCGAGCCAGCCCAGGTAGAGGCCGAGCAGCGGGGCAAGCTTCACGTCGCCGCCGCCCATGCCCTTGGGCAGGACGGCGAGGATCCAGTAGCCGGCGTAGAGCAGCCCGGCGGCGGCCAGGCCGCGGACCGCTGCGTGCCAGTTGTGCTCGGCGATCACCGCGGGCAGCAGCAGGATCGGAGCGATCGCGTACGAGGGGAGGACGATCTTGTCAGGGAGCCGCATGACGTCGAGGTCGATGGCGGCCAGGGCGACCGCCACCGCGGCCAGGTAGAGGTAGGCCGGCAGCTCCCAGGATGGGCCGAACTTCGCGGCCACCGCGACGAACAGGGCCGCGGTGCCGGCCTCGACCAGCGGGTAGCGGGGGCTGATCGGGGCCTTGCAGTCGGCGCACTTGCCGCGCAGCAGCAGCCAGCCGAGGACCGGGATGTTGTGCCGGTTACGCACCGCGTGGCCGCAGTGCGGGCAGTGCGAGCCGGGTCGCACCAGCGACTGGTCGCGGGGGACCCGGCAGATCACGACGTTCAGGAACGAACCGATCGCGAGCCCGAGAAGGCCGGCAGCGCTGAGGAACAACAGTTCCGGCACGACTTTCTCCTCGGGCTCGCGATGGTGGGGTGTCAGCCGACGACGGACTCAGGGAGTCGCGAGGCAGGACGCCATGGTCGTCGCGGTCGAGGCCTTGACGGAGCCGCCGCCGTTGCTGGTGTAGACGTAGATCTTGTTCGAGCCGCCCGTGTTGGTGGCGCAGATGACATAGGTCGTGGAGTTGTTCTTCAGCGCGAACTTGGTGCCGTCGGAGAGCGTGACGGTGCCGTCGTTGCCATTGGTCTGCTTGGGCAGCGTGACCTTGGTGACGATGCCGTCCGTGACGGGGATGTCCGCCGGGTACTGGTTGCCGTTGTCGGTGTAGTACTGCTCGACCGCGCTGACCGCGCCGCGGACGTCGGACTGCGCCGACTTGTCGGCCGCGCCCTTGCGGTAGTTCAGGTAGACCGGGACCGCGATGGCGACCAGGACGCCGATGATGACGACGACAACGAGGAGCTCGATGAGGGTGAAGCCCTCGTCGGCCTTCTTGGCGCGCAGGCGGTTGATGGTCTCGTGCATTGGGGATGCCTCCGTGGCTTGGGGAGTGTGCTGGGGAAGGGGTCTTGCTGGGTCCACCTGAGCAATCGGTCGCGCAAGGCGTGACTTGAGGCTCAGCTGCTCTGAATGTTCTGGTAAATGGTGAACATCGGGAGGTAGAGACAGATCACCATGCCGCCGACCACGGCACCCATCACGAGCACCATGATCGGCTCGATGGAGGCGGTCAGTGACTCGGCGGCGGAGTCGACCTCGCGGTCGTAGAAGTCGGCGACCTTGTCGAGCATCTGGCTGATCTGACCGCTTTCCTCCCCCACCTCGACCATCTGGGTGACCATCTCGGGGAAGATCTTGTGGCGCCGCATCGCGGACGACATGGGCTGGCCGTCCCGCACCGCCCCCTGGACGTCCTTCATCGCGACGTTGATGACCTCGTTGCCGGTGGTCTCGCCGACCACGGCGAGCGCCTGCATGACCGGCACGCCGACATTGAGCAGCAGGCCGAGGTTGCGCGAGAACCGGCTCATCGCGAGTTTCTGGAAGAGCCCGCCGAACACCGGCATGCGCAGCTTGAGCTTGTCCACGGCGAGCCGGAACTCGGCGCTGACCCGGGCCTGCCGTTTGTACGCGATCGAGCCGCCGATCCCGATGATCAGCACCAGTGGCCCGATCCACCACATGTTGTGGCTGGCGTCGACGAGGAACTGGGTGATGGCCGGCAACTCGCCGCCGAGGCTCTTGAACATCCCCTCGAAGATCGGGACGATGAAGATCAACACGGCCGCGATGAGGACGAACGTGAATGCCAGCACGATCGCGGGGTAGGTGAGCGCGCTCTTGATCTTGCCGCGGAGCGCGGTGTCCTTCTCCAGGCTGTCCGCGATCTGTTCGAGCGCGCGGTCGATCATACCGCCGGTCTCGCCGGCCCGGATCATGGCGACCATCAGGCGCGGGAAGATCTTGTCGTGCTTCGCCATCGCGGCCGAGAGCGAGATGCCGACGGCCACCTCGGCCCGGGTCTCGCCGATCGCCGTCTTCAGCGAGGCGACCGACGTCTGTTCCTCGAGGATCGCCAGCGAGCGCAGCAGCGTCATGCCGGAGGACGTCATGGTGGCGAACTGCCGGGCGAAGATGGCCAGGTCCTTCATCTTCGTCCGGCCGCCGAGCCCCGGGATCTTCAGTTCCCGGTTGAGCCCCTGGCCGCCGGCGGTCACCTCGAGCGGCACCTCGCCGCGCTGCCGCAGCATGTTGGTCGCCGCGACCTCGTTGGGTGCCTCGATGGTGCCCTTCGCCTTGCGACCGGTGGCGTCGATGCTGTTGTAGTGGAACGTCTTGGTCATGGGCATGGGGTCACATCCGGCCAATCAATCGCTTCAGCTCTTCCTGGGAGTGGCACAGCTCGAGCGCGACCTGGAGCGTGACCAGGCCCTCGCGGACCTTCTCGGCCAGGTCCTGGTCGAAGGCGAGCATCCCGTCCGACCCGCCGGCCTGCATGAACGAGGGAATCTGGTGCGACTTGCCCTCGCGGATGAGGCTCCGGATGGCCGGCGTGGCGGACAGGATCTCGGAGACCACCACCCGGCCCTTGCCGTCCGCGCGCGGCGCGAGCGCCTGCGTGATCACGCCTTGCAGCGAGGCGGCCAGCTGCGCGCGAATCTGCAGCTGCTGGTGCGGGGGGAAGATGTCGATGACCCGGTCGATCGTCTGGGTGGCGCTCTGCGTGTGCAGGGTGGCCAGCACCAGGTGACCGGTCTCGGCGGCGGTCAGCGCCGTCGCCGTGGTCTCCAGATCACGAAGCTCACCGACCAGGATGATGTCCGGGTCCTGCCGCAGCGCGTGCTTGAGCGCGGCCGCGAAGTCCTCGGTGTCCGCGCCCACCTCGCGCTGGTTGACCACGCTGCGCTTGTGCGGGTGCAGGAACTCGATGGGGTCCTCGATGGTGATGATGTGCGCGGCGCGGCTGCGGTTCGCGAGGTCGAGGATCGAGGCGAGCGTGGTGGTCTTGCCGGAACCGGTGGGGCCGGTGACCAGCACGAGACCGCGGGGCAGGCTGGCGAAGCGGGCCACGGAGGCCGGCATGCCCAGCTCCTCGAGCGCCTTGATCTCGTGCGGGATCGCCCGGAAGACCGCGCCGCACGAGTTGCGCTGGACGTAGAGGTTGCCGCGGAAGCGGGAGACGCCCACGATGCTGTGCGCGAAGTCCAGCTCCCGGCTGCTCTGGAAGGTCTCCCACTGCGCCGGCGAGACCGCGGCCCGGGCCAGCAGCGCGGTGTCGGCCGAGTTGAGGCTGCCGTACCCGGGTATGGGGCGCAGCGAGCCGTTCACCCGGATCATCGGCGGGGTGCCCACGGTCAGGTGCAGGTCGGAGCCGCGCGACTCGACGAGCGTCACGAGCATCTGGTTGAGCACACCAAGGTCACCGCTCGCCGGGGCCGGCGGAGCGACCGGCGCGGCTTGATGCGGCACCGTCTGATCGGTCGTGTACAACGCAATCCCTTTCGCCTCGTGACGCGATCTTTATTCGGCACCTGACCGGGTGCCTTGACGGAATAGGACGAAAAATCGCGCGACGTCCTCAGATCGCTACCCGGGAGACCTCGCGGACCGACGTGAGCCCACCGGCGGCCTTGGCCAAGCCGTCCGCCCGCAGGTCGTACATGCCCTGGTCGAGCGCCACCTCGCGGATCTCGCCCGCGGAGGCCCGGCGGATGGTCAGCGACTCGATCTCCGGCGAGATCGGCATGACCTCGTGGATCGCGAGCCGGCCGCGGTACCCGGTGTTCGCGCAGTTGCGGCAGCCCACCGGCCGGTACAGCGCCTGCGGCACGGCCAGGTCCTCGAACGGCCAGCGGGCGCCGACCAGCTCCTCCTCGGTCGGCGCGTACGCCTCCTTGCACCAGTCGCACAGGCGCCGGGAGAGCCGCTGGGCGAGCACGCAGTCCAGCGACGACCCGACCAGGAACGGCTCGATGCCCATCTCGGTGAGCCGGGTGACCGCGCCGGGCGCGTCGTTGGTGTGCAGGGTGGAGAGCACGAGGTGGCCCGTGAGCGAGGCCTCGACCGCGATCTGCGCGGTGTGGCCGTCCCGGATCTCACCGATCAGCACCACGTCCGGGTCGGACCGCAGGATGGCCGGCAGCACCGCCGCGAAGGTCAGCCCGGCCTTCACGTTGACCTGCACCTGGTTGATCCCGCGCAGGCGGTACTCGACCGGGTCCTCCACGGTGATCACGTTGATCTCCGGCTTGCTGATCCGGCCCAGCGTGGCGTAGAGCGTGGTCGACTTGCCGGAGCCGGTCGGGCCGGTGACCAGCACCATGCCGTGCGGCTTGGAGAAGGACGCGGCGAACCGGTCGAGGTTGTGCTGGGCGAACCCCAGCTTGTTCATGTCGAGGTCGATGCCGCCGGTGTCGAGCACCCGCAGGACGATCTTCTCGCCCCAGACCGTCGGCAGCGTCGCGGTCCGCAGGTCAACCGTACGGTCGCGGATCATCGCGGTGATGCGGCCGTTCTGCGGCACCCGCTTCTCGGTGATGTCGACGCCCGACATGATCTTGATGCGGGAGGTGAGCGCCGCCATCACGCCGCGCGGCACCACGTCGACCTCGTGCAGCACGCCGTCGATCCGGTAGCGCACCCGCATGTCGTCCTCGGTCGGCTCGAGGTGCAGGTCGGAGGCGCGGTTCTGGACGGCCTGCTCGATCAGGTTGTTGACGTACCGCACGATCGGCGCATCGTCGTTGCTGGTGGCCTGGGCGGTCATCCCGGCCTGGTCGTCCTGGTCGCCGTCGGCGACCTCGGCGAGGTCGCTGGAGTCGCGCTGGAGCTTCTCGATGATCCGGCGGACCTCGCTGCGGGCCACCACCACCGGGCGCACGGTCATGCCGGTGGCCGCCCGGACGTCGTCCAGCGCCACCACGTCGCCCGGGTCGGTGACGCCGACCATCAGCTCGCCGTTGGACATGGACAGGCCGAGCACCCGGTGGCGCAGCACCACCGGCAGCGGGATGCGCTTGAGCGCCTGTGGGTCGGGGGTGAAGGTGGCCAGATCGAGGGTGTTGATGCCGAACGCCTGGGCGGCCGCCTCGGTGAGCTTCTCCTCGGTGACGACCTGGTCGTTGATCAGAACGGCGCGCACCGAGCGGTTGCTGCGCTGGGCTTCCTCCGCGGCCGCGTCGACGGCGCGCGGATCGACACCGATCTGCTTCAGCGCGTCGAGCAGCGGTCGGAAGGTCTGGTCCACGAACTGAATCATCGGACGCCATGCGTCCGAACTGAGATGCTACGACCCAGATTGCACGGGATGCCGGAAGGCCGAGTTCCGGAAGGTCCGCCGGTACGCGCTGGGCGCCACCCCGATCGTCGCCTGCAGGTGTTGCCGCAGAGCCGTGGCGCTGCCCAAGCCCGAGCGCCGGGCCACCGCGTCGACTCCAAGATCGGTCGACTCGAGCAGAAGCTGAGCGTGCGCGACCCGCTCGCGCAGCAGCCACTGCCGCGGGCTCATCCCGGTCTCCTCCCGGAAGCGGCGGGTGAAGGTCCGTACGCTCATCCGCGCGTGCCCGGCCATCTCCTCGAGGCTGACCGGCTCGGCCAGCCGGTCCAGCGCCCACGCCCGGGTCGGCGCGGTGCCCGCCCCCGCGCTCGCCGGCACCGGCCGTTCGATGTACTGCGCCTGCCCACCCTCGCGGACCGCGGGCACCACGCAGCGGCGGGCCGCCCGGTTGGCCGCCTCGGCGCCGTGGTCGCTGCGCACGATGTGCAGGCAGAGGTCGACGCCGGCGCCCACCCCGGCCGAGGTGAGTATGTCGCCGTCGTCCACGAACAGCACGTCGAAGTTCCAGTTCACCCGCGGGTACAGCCGGGAGATGCGCCCTGCCCAGGCCCAGTGGGTGGCGGCGGTGCGGCCGTCGAGCAGGCCGGCGGCGGCCAGCACCGAGGCACCGGTGCAGATCGAGACGATCCGGGCCCCGCGGGCGGCGGCGGCCAGCAGTGCCTCTTTGATCTCGGGCGGGATGGTGCCGTCGGTGACCGGGCCACCGGTGCCGACGCCGGGGACCAGAACGGTGCCGGCGTCCTCGAGCGCTTCCAGGCCGTGGTCGGGGATCACGGTGAACCCGGCGGTGCTGTGGATCGGGCCGGCGCTGCACACCCGTACGTCGTAGAACCGGTCGTCGTCGCTCTTGCGGGCGGCATGGAAGACCTGTGGCGGCGTGCCGAGGTCGTAGCCGACGACGCCGTCCAGGGCCAGTACCGCGATCTGGTGAGGGACCATGGCCCAATTCTTGCGCATGATGGCCTCCCGGCCACTCGCCCAGCCGGCCACGTCGCACGATCATGGAGTCGTGCCCAAGACGTACAAGATCCATCCAGCCTGGTTCGTCGCCGCCGTTGCCTTCGTCGCGTTGGTCGGGTCGGCCGGCTTCCGGGCGACCCCGTCGGTCATGCTCCGCCCGCTGCACGACGAGTTCGGCTGGTCGCTCGGCACGATCTCCGCGGCCGTCTCGGTCAACCTGCTGCTCTATGGCCTCACCGCGCCGTTCGCCGCCGCCCTGATGGAGCGATTCGGCATTCGGCGGGTGGTGATGGGCGCGCTGCTGCTGGTCTCGGCCGGCTCCGGGCTCACCGTCTTCATGCGGCAGAGCTGGCAGCTCATCCTCTGCTGGGGCGTGCTGGTCGGGCTCGGCACCGGCTCGATGGCGCTCGGCTTCGTGGCGGTCGTCACCAACCGCTGGTTCGTCAAGCATCGTGGCCTGGTCACCGGCGTGCTCACGGCCGGTGGCGCGGCCGGCAACCTGATCTTCTTGCCGGTCCTGGCCACCCTCACCGAGCAGTACAGCTGGCGGTTCGCGGCGATGACCGTGGCCGGGGTGGCCCTGCTGGTCGTGCCGCTGGTCGGGTGGAAGCTACGTGATCATCCGGCGGAGCTCGGCATCGGCCCGTACGGCGGCGAGTATGAGGAGCCGAAGCCCATCGCTCCGGCCGGAGCGGCCCGCACCGCGGTCCGCGCCCTCGGCCAGGCCGCCCGCACCGGGCCGTTCTGGCTGCTGGCCGGCGGCTTCGCGATCTGCGGTGCGACCACCAACGGGCTGGTCGGCACCCACTTCATCCCGGCCGCGCACGACCACGGCATGCCGGAGACCACCGCCGCCGGTCTGCTCGCCCTGGTCGGCCTCTTCGACATCGCCGGCACGATCGTCTCCGGCTGGCTCACCGACCGGGTCGACAGCCGGGTGCTGCTGGGCATCTACTACTTCGGCCGGGGGCTGTCGCTGCTGGTGCTGCCGTCGCTGTTCGCGGCGAGCGCGCACCCGAGCATGGTGGTGTTCATCCTGTTCTACGGGCTCGACTGGGTGGCGACCGTGCCGCCGACGGTGACCCTGTGCCGGGAGTACTTCGGCGCCGCCGGCCCGGTCGTCTTCGGCTGGGTGTTCGCCTCGCACCAGTTCGGCGCGGCGATCGCGGCCAGCACCGCCGGCCTGCTGCGGGATCAGCTGGGGGCGTACGACGCGGCCTGGTACGGCGCCGGCGCGCTGGCGATCCTCGCGAGCCTGCTCAGCCTGATGCTGTTCGCCGGTCGGCGGATGAAGCCGATCGCCCCGGGGATCGGCCTGGTCACGGCGGCCAAGGCGTGAGTCTCCGACGACTGTGGACACCGCGGTTTCGTCACTATCGGTGTCCATAGTCGTCACAAACGCATCAGGTAACCCGGTCTTCCGTCTTCCACTGTCGTCACGTTTCCACGTACGGTAATCGGCATGCCGATCCTGGGCGGTCTGCCGCCACGTAACCCCGGTTTCGTGGGTCGCGAGGATCTCCTGTCCCGCCTGCGGGAGTGTCTCGCCGCGGGCGCCGTGGTGCTGCTCCCCGGCGACGATCACCCGCTGGGCGGCACCGGGCGCACCCAGCTGGCCGCCGAGTACGTCTACCGCTACGCCGAGACGTACGACCTGGTGTGGTGGATCCCCTCGGAGCAGTCGGCCGGCGCCCGGCACGCGCTGATCGGCCTCGCCCAGGAGCTGGGCCTCCCGGAGACCGGCGACATCAACCGCACGCTCGCCGAGGTACGCGACGCGCTCAGCCGCGGCGAGCCGTACCGGAACTGGCTGATCGTCTTCGAGGACGCCAACCGGCCCGACGAGATCAAGGCGTACCTGCCCAGCGGTGCCGGGCACGTGCTGGTGACCAGCCGCAACCCGCACTGGCCGGCCGAGGTGGCGCAGGCGCTGCCGGTCGGCGTCTTCGACCGCCCCGACAGCGTCGATTTGCTGCGCCGGCGCGGCCCGGAACTATCCATCGCCGACGCGGAGCAGATCGCCGAGCGCCTCGGCGACCTGCCGATGGCCCTGGTGCTGGCCGCGGCCGCCCGCGCCATGACCGGCTGGTCGGTAAAGGAGTATCTGGCCCGATTCGAGGAGAAACATCGGGACGACTCCCTCGCGAATCCGATCGGGGTGGCCTGGCAGCTGGCCGCGGAGGCGCTGCGGGCCGACTCCCCGGCCGCGTACCAACTGCTCGAGCTGGGCGCCTTCCTCGGCAGCGCGCCGGTCTCCTGGCGGCTGCTGTGGGGCGCCCGCATGCTGCCGCTCTCCGCCGAGCTCGGCGAGACCGTGCGCATCGAGCGCCGGTTGAAGGCCGCGCTCCGGCTGATCGGCCGGTACGGGCTGGCCGAGCTCGACCCGCCCGGCGAGCAGCTGATCGTGCACCCGCTCGCCCGCACCCTGCTCGGCCAGGGGCTCGACTCGGCCCGGCACGTCACGCTGCTCGCCACGGTCCGCGGCATGCTCGCCGCCGCCGACCCGGGTGACCCGGACGACCCGGCCGTCCGTGCCCGGTACGCCGAGCTCACCCCGCACCTGATCCACTCCGACGTGCTCGGCGCGGACCGCGAGGAGATCCGCCAGCTGGTGATCAACTGCGTGCGGTTCCTGTACGCGAGGGGCGACTACGACTCCAGCCGCGACCTCGCCGCCGCGGCCCGGCAGCGCTGGCGGGAGACCCTCGGCGAGACCGACGAGCAGACCCTGCTGGCCTCGTTCCACCTCGCCAACGCGCTGCGGGCGCTCGGCCGCACGGCCGAGGCCCGGCAGCTCAACGAGCAGACCCTGCGGTCCCAGCGGTCCGCGCTCGGCGCCGACGACGAGACCACCCTGGCCACCGCCAACAGCGTCGGCGCCGACCTGCGCATCCGGGGCATCTTCGGCCAGGCCCGCCAGCTCGACGCCGACAACCTGGTCCGCTACCGCCGGCTGTTCGGCGAGGGCTTCCCGACCGCGCTGCGCTGTGCCAACAACCTGGCCGCCGACCTGCGCCTGCTCGGCGACTTCCGGGGCGCCCGCACGGTCGACGAGCAGACCCTGCGGCAGCGCCAGGCGGTCCTCGCCGACGGCCACCCGGAGATCCTGTCCTCCCGGGCCGGGCTCGCCTACGACATGTTCGGCATGGGCGACTACGCCGGCGCCGCCGAGGTGCTGGCCTCGATCCGGCCGGGCACGGTCGCCGAGGACCATCCGTTCGCGATCTGGGCGGCCCGGGTCGCCGCGATGGCCGCCCGCCGCCGCTGCCGGCCGGACGCGCTGGCCCTGGCCGAGACCACCGCCGAGCTGACCCGGCGGCGCTTCGGCGACCAGCACGTGGAGACGCTGGGCGCGATCGTCACGCTGGCCCACGCCGCGACCGCGGCCGGCGACCTGGGCCGGGCCCTCGACCTGCTGGAACGCGCGGTGGTCCGCTATCACTCACTGCTCGGCGAGGACCACCCGTTCACCCTGGCCGCCACCGCCGGCCTGGCCGGCGTCGTGCGCGCCCGCGGCGGCCGGGTGGAGGCCCGCCGCATCGATCAGGAGGCGCTGCACGGCCTGCGGCGCAGCGTCGGCGCCGACCACCCGTTCACGCTCGCCTGCGCCAACGGCTACGCCACCGACCTGTTCGGCCTGGGCGAGCGGCAGGAGGCCCAGCAGATCGCCGCCGACACCTGGCAGCGCTCTCACCTGCTGCGCGGCGCCGAACACCCGGACACCCTGGCCTGCGCCTGGAACGCCGTCCTCGACGGCGGCGACGAGGAGGCCCGGCACCAGGTGACGGCGGCCCTGGCCAAGGCGTACGGCGAGGGCCACCCGCTGCTGGCCCGGGTGGCCGCCGGCGTTCGCCTGGAGACGGAAGTCGACCTCCCGCCCCTCTAGGACAGACCCTTGGCCACCGGACTACGTCGCCGAGCCCTGGAGGGTCAGCAGGTCGCGGATGTCGGCCGCCGGCATCGGTTTGGCGAAGTGGTAGCCCTGCGCCTGCGCGCAGTTGAGATCGCGCAACCGGGCCGCCTGGCCGGCGTCCTCGACGCCCTCGGCGACCGGGGCCAGGCCGAACGTCCGGGCGATCTGCAGCACCGCCTCGGCCACCGACGTGCCGTCCGCGCTGTCCGGCATGGCCTGGACGAACGAGCGGTCGATCTTCACGACGTCGACCGGGAGGGCGCCCAGGTGGCTCAGCGAGGAGAACCCGGTGCCGAAGTCGTCCAGCGCGAGGCGGACGCCCAGGGCCTTCAGCGAGGCCAGCACCCGGGCCGACTCGGTCAGGTCGGTGAGCGCGACCGACTCGGTCAGCTCCAGCACCAGCAGGTTGGCCGGGATGCCGGTGCGCTCCAGCACCGCCCGCACATCGTCGGTCAGCGAGGCGCTGCCCAGCTGCGAGGCGGACAGGTTGACGTTCAGCTCGAAGGCCGGGTTGTCGCGCTGCCACTCGACGGCCTGCTCGCAGGCCCGCTCGAGCACCCAGATGCCCAGCTCCGGCATGATGCCGATCTCCTCGGCCAGCTCGAGGAAGGCGCCCGGCGCGAGCAAGCCGCGCGACGGGTGCTGCCAGCGGATCAGCGCCTCGACGCCGACGACGTGCTCGCCGGCCAGGTCGACGATCGGCTGGTAGTGCACCTCGAACTGCTGCTCGGCGAGGGCCCGGCGCAGGTCGTCCTCGTCCCGGCGGCGCTGCTCGACGGCGGCGAGGCGGGCCGGGTCGAACCGGCAGGCGACACCCTTGCCGTCCTCCTTGGCCTGGTAGAGAGCGACGTCCGCCTCGCGCAGGATGGCGTCCACGTCGTGCTCGGCGCCGCGGGCGAAGGCGATGCCGGCGCTGGCCCGGATGCTCAGCACGTGGTCGCCGACGACCAGCGGCTGCAGCAGGTCGCGCAGGATCCGGTTGGCCACCGTGTCGGCGATCTGGTCGTCGGTGAGGCGGGGCAGCAGCACCACGAACTCGTCGCCGCCGAGCCGGGAGACGGTGTCGTTGCCTCGCACGTTCGCGTTGAGCCGCTCGGCGGCGACCCGCAGCAGCTCGTCGCCGGCGGCGTGGCCGTACGTGTCGTTGACCCCCTTGAACCCGTCCAGGTCCAGCAGGATCACCGCCGTCATGGTGTCGTCGGCGTCGGCCAGCGCGTCCCGGGCGTGGTTCATGAACATGGCCCGGTTGCCGAGCCCGGTGAGCGGGTCACGGACCGCCTGCCGGGCGAGCTGGGCCTGCTGCCGGGTGAGGTCGCGGATCAGGCCCTCGTTGGTGCGCGCGCCGAGGAACTGGCGCGCCACGATCAGGGCCGCTACCGCGATGATCAGCCAGGTGAGCCCGGCACCGCCGCGCCCGCTCGCGTTCAGCAGGGCGGCCACCAGCAGCCCGACGCTGACCGGAGCGTACTTGGCGATCGGCCGGCGATCGGCCAGATGGGAGACCACGACGCCGGCCACGGCCACGATGCCCACCGGCAGCAGCCAGTCGAGCAGCCGATGGTCACCGTCGAACAGCCGCCCGAGGAACACCGGCCAGGCCAGCACCGTCAAGGACGCGAAGATCGTGGCATCGTCGATGCCACGCCGCACCCAATCCAGAGCCTTGCTGGAGCCCATAGCTCACCTCCGCGCCGTCCATCGGCCGCCGCGAAGTCAACTTGAGAAGTTCAGCCACTCGGCAATCTTGTCGAGTTCCTGGTCGGGCAGGGCGAGGTAGGCGGCCCGTACCAGCTCCGGCCGTTCCCGCACGCTGCGCCACGGCCCGGTGAGCGCGATTCCGGCCCAAAGGTCAACTTCGCGCGGGCCCGGCGGTTCCTCCGGCTTTGTGGCGCGACTCACACTCTGTTTCAAGCCTTGGACGTACGCGTGACAAGCAGTCCCCGATTCGCCTCGTAGCCAGGCGGCATCACCGGGCCGTTGGCGGCTTCCGGGCAGAAGACTCTGGTCACCCTCGCGGAGTAACCGGTGCACGAGGTCCAACCGGTCGCTGCGTTCGAGGACGCGCCCGGTGCCGGCCCGCTGGCTCGCCTCGGGCAGCGGACCGTCCGGCCATGCCTTGATCAGCGCCTCGGCGTCGACGGTGAGGTTGCGCAGCCGCCAGCGGACGCGGTGCTCGAGATTCGCGCCGCGGGCCAGGCGCTCGGCCTCGGGGTCGACCTCGTCGGCGAGCCAGCCGCCGACCTCTTTCTTGAGGGCTCGGACGAATCGGGCGCCGGGCGGGGTCAGACACCCGTCCAGCGCGTCGGCCGACGCGGCGACCGCGGACCGCCACCGGGCGAACTCGAACTGGGCGAGGGGGTGCCGGGTGGCGGCGGCCTCGGTGCGCCAGAAGCGGGCCACGGCCAGATAGGCGTACGCGCCGTGGAGGAGGCCGAAGGGCGGGCGCGGGTCGTCCCGCCAGGGGGAGTAGACGTCCGGCATGCCCGGGAGCACCAGGTCGAACAGGGTCCGGGTGGCGTTCAGCAGGTTGTGCTGCGTCTCGTGCAGCAGGCCCACGGCCAGCGCGGTCGGGTCGGCCGGGGCGGACAGGGCCACCGCGCCGAAGGCCTCGGACGAGGTGGCGCTCAGGCCGGCCGAACCGGGGTCGGGCTCGATCGGGACGATCACCTGCAGGACGGCGGCGACGATGGACGCGGCGGGGCGGTGCCGGGTCACCAGGAGCCGCCAGGCCTCGGTGAGCAGGCGCTGCCAGGTGTCGACCTCCGGGCGGGTCAACGGCCGGGACGGGATCAGGCCCAGCCGGGCGCGGATCGGGTCGGTGTCCTCGAGGCGGACCGTCAGGGTGAGGCCGCGGCCGGTGGCGGAGAGTCGGTGCGGTGCCGGGTCGCGGGGCCCGGGCGGGGGAGTCCTGGCCCGGAGCGCGGCGAGCGTGGCGGCCGTGTGGAGCGCATTCATGGGGTCGGCCAGCACGTCTCGCACTTCCTGGCCGGGGCGTCGCTCGGCGTACCATATGGGTGTTTTTCCGTTTTTGTGCTTGAGGATCTCGCCGAGCAGGAGAAGGTGCCGGCTGATCTGCGCTCGCTGCAGCTCGGCGATGGTCGCGGCACTCGGGCGACCGGCGGCCAGGGCGGCGAAATCGGGGTCGGTGAGCCGGAAGGCGCGCACCTAGAGCGCCGAGTTGAAGCCGGCCGTCGGTTCGGCCGGGTCGTCCAGCTCGGCGGACAGGCGGCGCAGGCAGCGGGCGAGGGCGGTGTCGCCGTCGTAGGACGCCAGCTCCTCGAGGGACAGGCCGGAGATGTCGACCATCGGTGACTGCCACGCCGCGGCGTCGTTCTCGGCCGTCGGATCCACGACACCCCCTTTCCCCGCAAGTAGTGACAATCAATGTATTGCGGCAAGGCTACGGTGGTCATCGGGGCGGGTGACGCCCGGGCGGACCGGGCGGGTGCGACGCTGCCGTCGTTGCGCGTCCGTGATCTCATAGGACGCCAACAGCATGAAAGTCGGCAACGGAGGACAAACTGTGCCGGGTGCAGATCCCGAGAGTCGGCCGGACCGGCCGGCCGAGCAGGATGAGCAGGTCGAGGCGGCCGAGCCGAGCATGCCGGTGATGCCGTTCCCGACCTTCGTGAACGTACCCACCCTGCCGCAGCAGTCGCCCGGTAACGGATTCGAGAGTGGAAGGGACAGCCGTGCCCGCTGACGTTCCCCAGCTGCCCCGGCGCGGGCCGGCGCCGCCGGTCGATCGGATGAGCAACGCCGAGCTGGCGCGGATGGTCGAGTCCGAGCACCCCTATCGCGGGAAGGCGCTGTTCGAGCTCTCCGACCGGATCCCGCACGACGACGACGCGGCGACGAAGGTGGCGATGCTGAGCCGGCTGACCTCGTTGCGGCGCGCGCGGCTGTTCGACCGGGTCTCGCTGGCCTGGTCGGCGATCATCGCGCTGCTGGCGGCCGAGACGGCGCACTCTCGGGCGTCGGCCTACGAGGCGTTCAGCGCGCTCGAGCCGGAGGAGCAGCGGGACATGCTCGATTATCTGGAGGTCTCGGCGATCGAGGAGGCCCACCCGCGCATCGCGTGAGCGGGCCGCCGGCGATTTTCCGGTCCCGAGGTCAGACCTCGACGCGGACGTCCTTGCGGAAAGCGACCCGGTCGCGGACGGCCTTGGCGTCCGGTTTCGGCTCGGGATAGAACCACACCGCGTCCTGCGCGGTCTGCCCGTTCGACGAGAGCGTGTAGTAGGACGCTTTGCCCTTCCACGGGCAGACGGTGTGGGTCTCCGAGGGAACCAGCAGATCTTCCCGCAGGGATGCGCGCGGGAAGTAGTAGTTGCCCTCGACAACCACGGTGTCGTCGCTCTCGGCGATAACTTCGTCGTTCCAGATGGCCTTCGGCATACGGTCGAAGGTAGCGCGGAACCGGTCGGCCGTCCGATATGCGAACCTTAATCGCTATCGTGAGTGAAACGTGGCGACTCGTCCCCACATTGCCCCTCGGTGTATGAAGATCTAGAGTCGACCGCCACGGCGACCCCCGACGAGAGTGGCCCGGTGAACCATCTGAGCGCCCTACCGACCACCGGCGAGCAGGCGCGGCACGCGCTGCTGCTGCTCGGCGCGCCCGCGAGCGCCCGGCTCGTGGTGGACGTGCACGCGGCGCTGTTCGACGGGGATCTGACGGTGGCGGCGCTGGCGCGGGAGCGGGTGCCGGGCCTGTGCGCCGCTCTCACGGGTGACCTGCGCGCGGCGCGCGGACTGGTCGCGCTGGCGGAGTGGCCACTTGCCCAGCGACTGGTCACTCCCGCCGTCCGGCGCGCCGACGAGCTTGCCATGATCGTCCGGGTCGCCGAGTTCGTGGCGATGTCCCCGGTCGGCGGGCGGGCGCCCGCGGGGCTGCTGCGGGAGCTGGCCCGGCGCGTACCGCACGGGGTGGAGGCCCTTGATCTTGCGGAGGCGGCGCGGCTCGCGCTGACCGACCCGCGGCTCACGGCCGCGGTCGCGGCGGAGGCCGAGTGGCGGGAGGCGGCGCTGGCGCGGGCGGCCGATCTGGACGAGCGGCAGCGGTTGTACGGCATCCCGGTCGTGCCCCATCAGCGGGGAACCGGATGAACCAGATAGATCGGCTGCGCGGCTCGACGCCGGCGAAGCGGCACAACGCGCGCACCATCGCCGCCCTGACCGGAAATCCGGGGTGCTCACGGCGCGCGGTGCTGGACGCCGCCGGGGTGGACAAGGTCGCGCTGGCGTCCCGAGTCGGATTTCCGGGCAGCTTCGGGCAGTCGCGGTTCGCCCTGGCGCGCGGGAACGCCTTCGAGGCCATGCTGAAGGCGGACGACTGCGCGCTGCTGCGCTCGGTGCTCGACGTCGGAATGATCGGGTATCACGACCTCGGCGCGGACTCCGACGACACGCTCGGGGCGCGCCACGGCCGCACCCGTGAGCTGCTGGCCTCCTCGGTCTCCGGGCTGATCGACCATCCGTTGCTGACGCTCGAGCTCGCGGGCCGGACGGTCTTCCTCGAGCCGGATCTGATCGCGTTCCAGGGTGAGGGCCGGCTGCGGGTCGTCGAGATCAAGTCGTTCGCGATCGTGGACGGGCAGGCGGACGCGGCGGCGGTGTCGTCGGCGGCGGTGCAGGCCGCGGTGTACGTGCTGGCGCTGCGGGCGCTGCTGGGTGAGGACCGGGTCAGTCACGAGGTGGTCCTGGTCTGCCCGGAGAATTTCTCGCTCCAGCCGGTCGCGGTGGTGCTGGACGTGCGCAAGCAGCTCGCCACCCTGCGCCGGCAGTTGTCGCGGTTGTCGTCGGTCTCCGCGCTGATCGAGGCGCTGCCCGAGTCGGTCTCCTTCGACCTGGCGCTGCCGCCGTCGGCCCTGGTCTCCTCGCTGGCCGCGCTGGCCGCCCGCTATGCCCCCGAGTGCCTGTCGTTCTGTGAGATGTCGGTGTATTGCCGGAGCGAAGCCTCGGGGTCCACCGCGGCGTTCGGGCGGTCGGTGCGGGAGTCGCTCGGCGGGATCGAGGAGGTCTCGGTGGCACTCGATCTGGCCCGTGGACTGGTCGAACCGTCGTCCGAGCAGGCGGAGGCGGCGGCGCTGCTGCGGCAGGCGGCCCGGCTGCGTGCCGAGGCGCTCGGGTGAGCACGCTGGTCGCGCTCGCCGAGGCGTTTGGGTGGGCACGCTGGTCGCGCTGCCGAGGCGCTCGGGTGAGCACGTTGGTCGCGCTCGCCGAGGCGTTCGGGTGAGCACGCTGGTCGCGCTCGCCCGGGCAGAGGCGTTCACGGCCGGGCGGGCGCAGCCCATCGCCACCGTGCGCCACCTACACGTGCACGACCGGCCCTTCGTCCTGATTCCGCTGGCCATGGCCGGGGAGGCCAACGCGCCGCTGGCCGCCATGGTCGGCACCTCGGCCGCCGAGCCGCGGCTGCTGGTCGTCGAGCAGCCGCGCAACCGGGACGAGCGGTTCGCGTTCGCCGCCGAGCTGGCCGGGCACCTGGTGCCGTACCTGGAGTCGTTCGCCGGCGAGTCCGAGGCGGTGGCGGTCGACCGGGGGCGGGACGTGCGGTACCGCTTCGTCGACGCACCGCAGGTCTGGGTGCCCAACACCGGCGGCATCGACTTTCTCCGGTTGTTCGGCCGGTCGACCCGCTTCCGCCGGGTGGACGGCGACCACCCGGTTCCGGCCTCGGTGCCGCTGCTCGGGCGGTGGCTGACCTTCCTGGCCGGGTCGTCCGAGGTGCCGGGCTCGGCGCTGCTGCCCACCACGGTGCAGGCCCTGATGCTGCACTGGGCGACCGGGCAGAGCGGGGCCGAGGACAACCACCTCGGCTCCCTGCTCGCCTGGATCGAGTCGGGCGCCGACGCCGCGCGGGAGGCCGAGCGGGGTCCGGTCGCCGGCCCGGCCACCGATCCCGACTTCGACAACCGCGTGCTGGCGCCGCTGATCAGCAACTCGGATCCGAGCCTGCGGGCCGTTCTGCACGAGCTGCTGCTGCCTACCTGGGCGGGGATGTGGCGGGCGCTCGATCGGCTTCGCACGCTCCCGCCGGGCGACCGGGTCGGGGCGCGGTGGGACGGGGACCGGGACGCGTACTCGGCGTACGTGCAGCACCTCGCCGAGGACGGCGCTCCGCAGCCCCGCCGGGACGGTGCGGTGGCCGCGGCGGCCCGGTTGCAGCGGCTGGAGAACGCGGCGGCCCGCTACGCCGTGCAGCGCGCCTTCGACGACCCGCTGGTGATGGCCGAGTATCGCCTGGCCGGGGCCGCGTTCGGCGGGGTGGTGACGCTGGCCGACCCGGACCGCGTGGACGACACCGGGAAGCGTCCCGTCCTTCGCCCGCGCATCATGGTGGCCACCACCGAGACGGTACGGGTCGAGGCGGGCGCGTCGTTGACGTCGCCGGCCCGCCCGGCGCAGAAGGCCAAGGTCATCTCGGTGACACCGACCGCCACCGGCCACGACGTGCTGCTGGAACTGTCCGGCGGGATGGGCCGCAAGCTGGTGGCCGAGCCGGGCAGCGTTCCGTCGGTCGGTGAGTCGGTGCTGCTGACCACGCTGAGCGAGGCTTACCGGCCGGGCGCGGCTTTCCCCGAGCCGGCCGACACACCGTGGACGCACGGTGGGCCGCCGATCGACGGCCCCGAGGTCGATTGACTCTCCCTCGGGATCGCCGCGAGGTCGCTTGACGCTCGCCTGGGACCGCCCGCGAACTCGCGTGACGCTCGTCCGGGACCGCCCGCGAGGTCGCTTGACGCTCGCCTGGGACCGCCCGCGAGGTCGCGTGACGCTCGTCCGGGACCGCCCGCGAGGTCGCTTGACTCTCCCCTTGGGGCCGGGTCCACGCTGTTCGCAGCGGGTCAGCTGACTCGGATGACCAGGATCGCCACGTCGTCGTCGCGGCGGGGGGCGGTGGAGAGGAGGAGGGTGCACAGGTCGTCGGTGGGGAGGGCGGCTTTCCCGCCGATCGCCTCGCGGATGCGGCGGATGCCGTCGTCGATGAGTTGCGCCGGGCTTTCGACGAGCCCGTCGGTGTAGAGCATGAGCGCCGAGCCGGGCGGTATGCGTCGGCGATAGGTGCTGCGCTCGTCGCGGGGGACGAGGCCGAGCAGCGGCTCGGGCGTCTCCCACCAGACCTCGACCTCGCCGTCGGGCCGCAGCAGGACGGGCGGGGGATGGCCCGCGTTGGCGAAAGTGAGGTCGTAACCGTCGTCGTCGCGGCGCAGCCGGACCAGCACGGCGGTCGCGGCGGCGGGCATGCCGAGGCCGTGTAGCGCGCGGTCGAGCTGGGCGAGGAGAGGGCCGGGCTCGTCGTCGCGGCCGTAAGCGTCGCCGCGCACCAGGTTGCGGACCTGACCCATGGTGGCGGCGGCCTCGATGTCGTGGCCGGCGACGTCACCGACGGCGAGCATGACGCTGCCGTCCGGCTGGACGAACGCGTCGTACCAGTCGCCGCCGACCGCCGCGCCACTCTGCGCCGGGAGGTACCGGGCGTACAGCTCGATGCCCGGGATCTCCGGCAGCTCGGGCAGCATGCTCTGCTGCAGCACCTCGGCGACGTGGCGCTGCCGCCGGTAGAGCCGGTTGTTGTCGACGGCGAGCCCGGCGCGGCGGCCGATCTCCACGGCCGTGCGCTCCTCCGCCTCGCCGAACGGCCGCCGGTCCGGGCCGTTGACCAGGATCACCACGCCGACGATGCGTCGGCCGACCGGGGCGGTGATCGGCGCGATCAGGTAGGAGCCGAGACCGATCCGTTCGGCGACCTCGGCGACCTCGGCGGGCCGGATGCGAGCGCGCAGCAGTGCCGGGTCGGCCGCCTCCGCCCGGATCGGCAGCGCGGCGCGTTGCACGGCCGCGACCAGCGACTTCATCTCCCGGGGCGCCGCGGCGGCGAGCCGGGCGAGGTGTTGCACCGATTCCGCGTACGCCGGGTCGTGGTGGGCCGCCGACACGTGGCGGACCGTCCCCGACGGTTCGGCCAGCGCCACCACGCACCAGTCGGCCAGCCGTCCGGCGACCGTCTGCCCGAGCCGCCCGAGCGACTCGTCGATGTCCATCGTGGCGGTCAGCGTCTCGGTCAGCTCGCCGAGCAGGCTGAGCTGGTCGTGCGCCGACTCCGCGGCCCGGCGTGCCTCGTCCGCTATCTCCCGGGCGATGCGCAGCCGCAGCTCGGACGAGCAGACCTCGCCCAGCTCGACCAGGAGCGCGACCTCGCTGCGGGTCCAGGCCCGCGGCTCGGAATCCATCACCGCCAGGGTGCCGAGCACGTGTCCGTCCGAATCGGTGAGCGGTACGCCCGCGTACGCCACGAACCTCAGCTCGTGCACCGCCGGGCTGTCCCGCATCCGTGGGTCGACCCTGGTGTCCGGGACGATCAGCAGCTCTCCGTCCTCGACCACGTGCCGGCTGAGCGAGTGGCTGAGTGGCATCTCCCGCGCCTCGGCCAGCGGACCGGGCAGACCGGTCTGTCCGGGTAGGTACTGCCGATCGGCGCCGAGCACCGTCACGAGCGCGACCGGCGTCTCGATCAGGCGCTCGACCAGCACGGCAATGCGGTCAAATGCCGCATCGGCGCGCGCGCCCACCCCAAGCCGCCGAACCGCCCGCAGACGTTCCGGATGCGCGAGAACGCCTTTCACTGTCTCGACCAAGTCTCCCCGCAGCACGTCGCCCCCCGGCCGCCCAGACCTGACAGGCTACCGGCCCGCGAACGTCGGATCGACCCTCCGTTCATCCCATCCGGGCACCGCACGCAGGCCAAACCGGACGGATCCGGTGCGCCGGCGGTGGCCGGGTCAGCTCTCCGTCGGGGGCGAGTGGGTCAGTTCTCCGTCGGGGGCGAGCGGGTCGGCTCTCCTCTCCGGCGAGCGCGAGCGGGGGCCGCTCTCCGGCGGGGGCGGGTCGGCGGAGCGGCTCTCTGGGGCGGGGGAGCGGGCCGGCGGGGGCGGCTCTCCGGGGGAGGGAGCGGGTCGGCGGGTCGGCTCCGGCGAGGGGCAGCCGGGTCAGTTCTCCGGCGAAGGGTCGGCGGCCGTGGTCACCTCGGCGCCCGCGGCGAGCGGCGCCCATCGCTTGGCCCACTCCTCGCGGTGGCCCGCGAAGGCCGCGTCGTCCAGCCCGAACGTCGACACCGTCACCTCCATGCGCGCCGCCTCCGGCCGGTCCAGCGGCACCCGCCCGGCGACCACCACCAGGTGGCCCTCGGCGTCGACCGTCCAGGCGACCCGCGGGCCGACGCGCTCCCAGCCGCCCTCGGCCAGCCCGAGCGCCTGCCTGCCGGTCGTCTCGCCGGTCAGGTACAGGGTGCGGCGGCGGCCGGTCGGGCGTGCGCTCAGCAGGTACCGCAGCTGGATCAGGAACGCGCGCCAGCCCTCCTCGATCGCGTCGTACCGCTCCGGGCCGCGCGGGCCCGAGCCCTCGCGGGACACCCGCACCCGGGCCCGGTCGTCGTCGCCGCTGACCTCGAGGTAGGAGCCGTCGGCCCAGCCCATCCGCTCGGGCGCCAGCAGGGTCGCCTCGTCGACGAAGATCTGCCGGATCTCGGCATCGAGATCGTCGTAGTCCCAACCGAACCATTGGCGCAGCACGGCGGGCTGCGTCACCGCCTCCCACACCTCGTCCCGGCCCGCGTCGACGGCGACGTCCACGTCGTACGGTTTCAGTCCGCGTTGATCGGTCATGCCCCCATCATTGGGGCAAACAGCCGCTCACGCCACGCGTCGGCCCGCATCGGGATCGATCGGTGACCGTCGACCCGCGACGAGCCCCGACCGGATCGTGCGCCGGATCTCGGCGCGTGCCAGCCCGCACCGCCGGGCGGCCGCGTCCAGCTCGCGAACGGCGTCGCCCGGGTCGAGCAGGCCCGCACCGACCAGCCGGCCGAGCGCGAACGCCGCCCGGTTGAGCGTGTCGTTGCGGGTGCCGACCGGCGCGGACGCCACCCGTTCGGACTCGGCCGTCAGGGCGGCCTGCGCGTATCGATCGGGGTGCGCGATCGTCCGGTGCGTGGTCGTCCGGTGCGCGGGCGGCGGCGGGCCCTCGATCAGGTCGCGGAGGGCGGCCGGCCCGACCGGCAGCGTGTCGCCCGGGCGGCGCACCCAGCGATAGTCGCCGCCGGTGGCGTGCCGGGACGGTGGGGCGACCACATAGCCGCCCGCGCCGCGCCAGTCGAGGCCGGGGAGCAGGCCCACCCGATTGCCGAAGCCCATCGGGTGGAACCACAGATGCCACCCGCCGCTGCCGGTGCGCACCCGCGGGCCGGCCGGCAGCTGTCCGCCGAGGAGGTGGGTGAGGCCGTGCCAGCCCTCGGCCGAGTCGATGTCGGCCACGTCCATCGTGACCCCGGTGCGCAGCCCGACATTCGCGTCGGGCCAGCGGGACCACCACACGTCGATGAGGCGTGGATCGGTGGTGGCCTCGGTGAGGCCGTGTCGCAGCCGGGGATGCTTGCCCGGCCGGTCACAGTGGACTCCTCGATCGCAGGAACAGCCGCCGCTCGGGTCAGGCGTGTGCACCGGCAGGACGGGGATTCCGTGCCGGGCGTACGCCAACGCGGCTGTCAGCAACATTGGAACAAGC
>NZ_JAOSZE010000139.1 GCF_025630775.1 Actinoplanes sp. KI2 | reverse complement strand
TCTGGTGGGCCGGTTCTCGCGGGGTCGTCGGATGGTCAACGCGTACGGGCCGACGGAGACGACGGTGTGCGCGACGATGAGTGGCCCGTTGGCGGGTGAGGTGGTGCCGCCGATCGGCGGGCCGGTCACTGATACCCGGGTGTTCGTGTTGGATGAGTGGTTGCGGCCGGTCGCGCCGGGGGTGACCGGTGAGTTGTATGTCGCCGGGGCCGGGCTGGCGCGGGGTTATTTGGGCCGGCCGGGGTTGACTGCGCAGCGGTTCGTGGCGAACCCGCTCGAGGCCGGGCAGCGGATGTATCGGACCGGGGATCTGGCGCGGTGGCTGCCGGGTGGGCAGTTGCAGTATCTGGGCCGGGTCGACACGCAGGTGAAGGTGCGTGGGTTCCGGATCGAGCTGGGCGAGATCGAAGCGGCCCTGGCCGGGATCGCCGGGGTCGAGCAGGTCGTGGTGATCGTGCGGGAGGACCGGCCGGGTGACAAGCGGCTGGTCGCCTACCTGGTTCCCGCTGACGGCCGGCAGGTGCCGGCCGTGGGTGAGTTGCGGGAGTTGCTGGGCGGGCGGCTGCCGGACTACATGATCCCGTCGGCGTTCGTCACCATGGCCGCGATCCCGTTGATGCCCAACGGGAAGATCGACCACAAGGCACTCCCGGCCCCCGGACACACCGGCAGCATCGGCCGGGCACCGACCGGACCCTACGAGCCGGTCCTGTGTGACGCCTTCGCCGACATCCTCGACCTGCCCCACGTCGGCCCCGACGACAACTTCTTCGAACTCGGCGGC
>NZ_JAOSZE010000138.1 GCF_025630775.1 Actinoplanes sp. KI2 | reverse complement strand
GTCGAGCGGCTCAAGCCGTGGCACACGCTGACCGGCCGGCAGACGTTCTACCTCGACCACGACTGGATGGCCGAGCTGGGCGAGTGGATGCCCACGTACCGGCCGCCGCTGAACATGCACGCGCTGTTCGGCGAGCCGAAGGTCGGCGAGAACGGCGAGCTGGGCATCGCGGTGCGCTACCTTACCCCGCACAACAAGTGGTCGATCCACTCCGAGTACCAGGACAACCTGTTCATGCTGTCGCTGTCGCGCGGCGGGCAGACGATCTGGATGTCGAAGGAGGACGCCGCCAAGATCCGGGTGCACGACAACGACTGGATCGAGGCGGTCAACCGCAACGGCGTGGTGGTGGCCCGGGCGATCGTCTCGCACCGGATGCCCGAGGGCACCGTCTACATGCACCACGCCCAGGACCGGCTGATCGACGTGCCGCGTACCGAGACCAACGGCCGCCGCGGCGGCATCCACAACTCGCTGACCCGTCTGCTGATCAAGCCGTCCCACCTGATCGGCGGGTACGCGCAGCTGTCGTTCGCGTTCAACTACCTCGGCCCGACCGGCAACCAGCGGGACGAGGTCACCGTCATCCGGCGTCGCTCCCAAGACGTCGAATACTGAGGGGTCGAGTTCCTATGAGAGTCATGGCCCAGATGGCGATGGTGATGAACCTCGACAAGTGCATCGGCTGCCACACCTGCTCGGTCACCTGCAAGCAGGCGTGGACCAACCGGGCCGGCACCGAGTACGTCTGGTTCAACAACGTCGAGACCCGGCCCGGCCAGGG
>NZ_JAOSZE010000137.1 GCF_025630775.1 Actinoplanes sp. KI2 | reverse complement strand
CTAGGCACTACTGCGCCTCGTAGCGCCTGATCCGGGCTGCCGGAGAAAACCCTTATCCGGCAGCCCGGCCCTCTTTCTCCTCCTGGCCCGGCTCCGCCGTGCCCGAATTTCGGTGCGTCGACCGGCCGCCCCATTCCGTTCTGGGAGTTCCGAATGAATTCGAGAAGACGCGTGCGCCGAATGCTCATCGTAGCGGCGACAAGCGGCTCAATGATCCTCGCTATGTCGTCCACTGCCCACGCCGGAACAGATCCGACCGAGCCGGCTGCGGCGAGCGTGACCGCGGCCCTCTCCACGGTCCCCTGCGATCCCCATGGCACGACGAGTGCCGACAGCAGCCTGGCCACCGAGCTCAACGGCACACTCACCGACGAGCTGCACGGATACATGACCGCCTACCGGGTCTCCTGCGCCCGGATGATCGTCAAGGCGGTCCGCAATCGCGACCTGGCTCGCCGGGCCGCCGTCATCGCGGTCACCACCGCCATCGTGGAGTCGACCCTGCAGAACTACGACGAGTCGGACGACCACGACAGCCTCGGACTTTTTCAGCAGCGCGCGCCCTGGGGTACCGCGGCGCAGCGCACCGACCCGATCTGGGCCACCAACGCCTTCCTCAACAAGATGATCGACCTATATCCCAACGATTCCTGGATGACCGCGCCCATCGGCAAGGTCTGCCAGGACGTCCAGGTTTCCGCGTACCCGGACCGCTACGCCGTCCAGGTCAACGACGCCACCAAGATCGTGGATGCGGTCTGGGACTATGCCACGGACGTTATCGAGGTTTCGTCGTCCAGC
>NZ_JAOSZE010000136.1 GCF_025630775.1 Actinoplanes sp. KI2 | reverse complement strand
AGGCGGTGGTGTGTTGGTCAAGGAGCTGCGGCGATGATGTCGATGTTGATGGTGGCTTTGTAGCTGCGGCGGTCGATGTTGGGGCCGCGGGCTTGGTATTTGCTGTTGGAGCGTTTGATCATGCGGGTTTTGGTGCGGATCCGGCGGTCGGGTAGCAGGTTGTTTAGGACGTGGGTGCCGATGACGCCGACCATGTCGATGACGGTGTCGGTGATGATTCCGGCGGCGTGGATGATCTGGTCGCGGGCGGCGTTCAGAGCGGTGGTGAAGCTGGCCCGGTCGGGATCGAGGCCGGCCCGGCTGTCGGTGGCGTCGACCATCGCGGTGCGCAGGATCTGGTAAGTGACCAGCAGGGCGTGAATTTCCTGGTCGATGCCCTCAGGGGCGCGTGAACGCAGGACACGTCCGCCGAGGATCGAGGATTTGAGTTCGAGGAACGCTGTCTCGATTTCCCAGCGCCGGTGATAGAGACGGATGAGGTCGGCGGCTGGGTGGATGCGCGGGTCGAGCAGGGTGGTGATCAGCCGGTAGTCGCCGGTTTGGGTGCCTGCGGTGGTGGTGATGGTGATCTGGGCTTGCACGACGCGGATGCGTTGGGGGCCGATGGTCGAGAGCCAGGAGCCGTCGGGCAGTCGGTGGATGACGGGCAGGCGGCGTCGGCGGGTACAGCGGATCAGCAGATCGGCGCCGGTGGCGGACAACGAGGCGATGAGGTCGGCGGCGCAGTAGCCGCGATCGGCGAGCAGCAGCATCCCGGAGTGCAGGCTGCGCGCGAGGATGCGGGCCTGGTCGAGTTCACCGGTGCTGAT
>NZ_JAOSZE010000135.1 GCF_025630775.1 Actinoplanes sp. KI2 | reverse complement strand
ACGTGGCCGCCGCCGGCCGCGGCCAGCCAGTAGATCGAGCCGCCCTGGAAGTGGTGGTACCAGCCGCCGCCGGCCCCGGTCATCTCGTCGGTCGTCGGGAACTTCAGCACGGAGCTCACCGTGCCCATCGCCTTGTACTTGGCGAGGATGGCGCCCCAGACGTAGTGCGCCCCGGTGGCCGGCGAGTAGTAGATCCGTCCTTTCTGGAACCACTGCACGGCGGTGCCGGCCGTGGTCGCGGTGAGCTCACCGGTGGTGGCGGCGCCGAAGGCCGAGCTCCGGCCGCCCGCGGCGAGGTACTTGGCCCGGATCGCGGTGCGGGTCACCGCCTGCCAGGGGCTCACGAAGCCGTACCCCATGCCCTTGAGCTTGTCGATGATCCGCTGCAGGTTGCCCGGGTCGGTGGACGGGATCGACACGTGCATCACGATGATCGCGCCGGGCACGGTGTACTTGTCGATCCGGCTGCTCACCGTCGCCCAGTCGGCGCCCTTGTAGCCCGTCGTGTCAAAGGTCCAGTCCGCGTTGATGTAGTAGCCGCGCAGGGCCAGATCCCGATTGAGACCCGCGTCGAGGTACCCGGAGCGGTACGGCGCCCGGAACCAGCCCGCCGAGGCGACGCCGGCCGCGCGGAACGCCGCCTCGGCCTTGTCGAGCTGCGCCCAGCGTTGCGCCTGGGTCAGCGTCAGAAAGTCCGGGTGGCTATAGCTGTGATTGAAGATCTTGTGGCCCTGGGCGGCGACGTTCTTCGCTTCGGCGGGGTTCTGCTGGGCGAACCGCCCGGTCATCCCGAAGCCGCCGGTGATGCCGTTGGCGGCGAACACC
>NZ_JAOSZE010000134.1 GCF_025630775.1 Actinoplanes sp. KI2 | reverse complement strand
GCGTGGCCGCCGCCGGCCGCGGCCAGCCAGTAGATCGAGCCGCCCTGGAAGTGGTGGTACCAGCCGCCGCCGGCCCCGGTCATCTCGTCGGTCGTCGGGAACTTCAGCACGGAGGTCACCGTGCCCATCGCCTTGTACTTGGCGAGGATGGCGCCCCAGACGTAGTGCGCCCCGGTGGCCGGCGAGTAGTAGATCCGTCCGTTCTGGAACCACTGCACGGCGGTGCCGGCCGCGGTCGCGGTGAGCTCACCGGTGGTGGCGGCGCCGAAGGCCGAGCTCCGGCCGCCCGCGGCGAGGTACTTGGCCCGGATCGCGTTGCGGGTCACCGCCTGCCAAGGGCTCACGAAGCCGTACCCCATGCCCTTGAGCTTGTCGATGATCTGCTGCAGGTTGCCCGGGTCGGTGGACGGGATCGACACGTGCATCACGATGATCGCGCCGGGCACGGTGTACTTGTCGATCCGGCTGCTCACCGTCGCCCAGTCGGCGCCCTTGTAGCCCGTGGTGTCAAAGGTCCAGTCGGCGTTGATGTAGTAGCCGTGCAGGGCCAGATCCCGATTGAGACCCGCGTCGAGGTACCCGGAGCGGTATGGCGCCCGGAACCAGCCCGCCGAGACGATGCCGGCCGCGCGGAACGCCGCCTCGGCCTTGTCGAGCTGCGCCCAGCGTTGCGCCTGGGTCAGCGTCAGAAAGTCCGGGTGGCTGTAGCTGTGGTTGAAGATCTTGTGGCCCTGGGTGGCGACGTTCTTCGCCTCGGCGGGGTTCTGCTGGGCGAACCGCCCGGTCATCCCGAAGCCGCCGGTGATGCCGTTGGCGGCGAACACT
>NZ_JAOSZE010000133.1 GCF_025630775.1 Actinoplanes sp. KI2 | reverse complement strand
GGTCGCACCCGACAGCAGACCCATCACGATCTCCCACGCCGCCGCGTCGAAACTCAACGCCGCGAACTGCAACACCCTGCTTCCCGGGCCCACCCCTAGTACTGACTGCTGGGCCTGTGACAACGCCGCCAAACCGCCATGAGTGACGACCACACCCTTCGGCCGACCCGTCGACCCCGACGTATAGATCACATACGCCGGATGCCGCACCTCCACCGGCAACGGCGGCAGCGGTCCAACGTCTGTTGCTTCCTCGTCGGCGAGTAGTACCGGCACGTCGACCCGCGGCAGGCTGCCCTGCGTCGTCTGGTCGGTGACCAGCAGTACCGGGGCAGCGTCGGTGAGCATGAACTCGATGCGCTCCGCCGGGTAGTCCGGGTCCACCGGCAGATACGCGCCGCCGGCCCGCAACACCCCCAGCAGGGCGACCACCAGGTCGACCGAGCGCGGCAGGGCAACCGCCACCACCGACTCCGCGCCGACGCCCGCCGCCGCCAACCGGGCCGCGAACACCTCGACCCGGTCCGCCAACTGCCCATACGACAGTTCCTGCGACCCGAACACCACCGCGGGCGCCGACCCATCGGCGTCCACCTGCGCCTGGAACAGCTGCGGGAAGGTCCCCACCGGCACCCCGGCACCGGTCTGGTTCCACTCCTTCAGCACCACATCCCGCTCGACCGGCGACAGCAGCGACACCTCACCCACCGCCGCGTCCGGCCGCTCGACCAGACCCTCCAACACCCGAGCGAACCAGCGCGACAAACCCTGCACCGTCGCAACGTCAAACAGATCAACGGCGAACTCGACCTCACCCGACAACCCCGCCGGCCGGCCCTCGGCGTCGAAGTTTTCTTCCAGCCGGAACGACAGATCGAACTTGGCCGCCTGGGTGTCGACGGCTTCGATGGTGACCTCGACGCCGGGCAGGGCCGGTGCGGCCTCGGCA
>NZ_JAOSZE010000132.1 GCF_025630775.1 Actinoplanes sp. KI2 | reverse complement strand
CGTCGCACCGGAGAGCAGACCCATCACGATCTCCCACGCCGCCGCGTCGAAACTCAACGCCGCGAACTGCAACACCCTGCTTCCCGGGCCCACCCCTAGTACTGACTGCTGGGCCTGCGACAACGCCGCCAAACCGCCATGAGTGACCACCACACCCTTCGGCCGACCCGTCGACCCCGACGTGTAAATCACATACGCCGGATGCCGCACCTCCACCGGCAACGGCGGCACGGCACCGGCCGGCCCCACCGGCTCGTCGTCGGCCAGCAACACCGGCAGCCCGTCGACCCAAGGCAGCCTCGACTGCGTCACCCGGTCGGTGACCAGCAGCACCGGCGCAGCGTCGGTGAGCATGAACTCGACCCGCTCCGCCGGATAGTCCGGATCGACCGGCAGATACGCGCCACCGGCCCGCAACACCCCCAGCAACGCCACCACCAGGTCGACCGAGCGCGGCAACGCCACCGCCACCACCGACTCCGCGCCCACCCCCGCGGCCGCCAACCGCGCCGCAAAAGCATCCACCCGGGACGCCAACTGCCCATACGACAGTTCCTGCGACCCGAACACCACCGCGGGCGCCGACCCATCGGCGTCCACCTGCGCCTGGAACAGCTGCGGGAAGGTCCCCACCGGCACTCCCGCACCGGTCTCGTTCCACTCCCGGACCACGACATCGCGCTCGGCCTGCGACAGCAGCGACACCTCACCCACCGCCGCGTCCGGCCGCTCGACCAGACCCTCCAACACCCGGCCGAACCACCGCGACAAACCCTGCACCGTCGCCACATCGAACAGATCGACGGCGAACTCGACCTCACCCGACAACCCCGCCGGCCGACCCTCGGCGTCGAACGTCTCATTGAGGACAAAGGTGAGGTCGAAGCGGGACTGTGTGGTCGGTGCGTCGTCGAACCGGGCCTGCATGCCCGGGAAGCGAATCTCTGCCTGCTCG
>NZ_JAOSZE010000131.1 GCF_025630775.1 Actinoplanes sp. KI2 | reverse complement strand
TCACAGCCTGCTCGACTGTTCAATGCTCGACTGTTCAATGCTCGACTGTTCAACTGGCCGACTTGCACTGTCCCGTCACGGCTGATACTTGACACTCGCGTCCCACCTGACGCTTGTCATGATCGTCCGCGATGACGCCCAGAGGCCTAACGGTCGGTGACGAGCAGAGCGCGTGATTGCAGCGGATGCGTGGACCATCAGAGAGGATCCGCGACGGCAGTCGGCAGGTTCAGCTCACTCGCCGGACGACTGCTCTCGGTGTGTTGGTCGGCGATCCAGGGCGGCGCCTTCTGGATTGGATGAGGGGCCACCTGCCGGTCCTCGATCGTCCAGTTGGTCGATGCTTCGGCCAAGCGAATCGCCTCAGCCCAAAGCTTGCCGGGGTCGATCCTGTGGCTGCCGTCGGCTGCAGGCTCGTCCTGCATGATCGCCTCGTCGACTGGAACGGACAGGTAAGTCTCCTCTGTCGTGGCTCGCTGCAACCGAACCGAAATCGAATACGTTCTGGGGGCCTCGTCCATCCGCGCAGATTAGTCGGCCGGAGAGACTTGATCCAACACGATCGGTACCCACAGCGGTACGAACTATGAAGCTTCGCCGTCAGGCCGCCCGGCTCCGCGACTCGCCCGTCGACCGTCATTCCCCCTGCGCTGTCCTCCGCATATCCGTGCGCCAACCGCGTCGATCCATCGTGGCGCTACGCAGCGCACGGATCGCGGCTAGATCAGGCTGCGCGCCTGGATCACGCGGTGTGACGTCCGCTGTGCTCGGCGTAGATCGGCAGTCAAGGATCACCTGGGACGGATTCGTCAAGTATCAGCTGGGACTAGACACTGGCCGACTTGCACTGGCCGACTTGCAATGATGTTGCGCAGATGTCTGACTCCGGTTGATGCGTTACACCCCGGCTTCAAATCGCCCGGTTCAAGGCCCGCGAGCCCGAACCACCGCGTCAGCGACCGTCGATATAACCCGGGAGCCTGGCCCGACTCGAACGGTGCAGCCATCCTTGGGTTCAGTGACGCGCGGTTACCCGGGATGCCGCGCGTTGGGCAAGCCTCGT
>NZ_JAOSZE010000130.1 GCF_025630775.1 Actinoplanes sp. KI2 | reverse complement strand
GGCGGCTGTCGATCCCGGTGCCGGGTGGGAAGGCTGAGCTCGTCTCGCCGGTGATCTGCGTGAACGAGGTCCGCGCCGGCAGCCCGTACGCCTGTCGGAGCTGGTTGTAGCTGGGCATGCCGTGGTCCCGGCCGCGTTCGATGTCGGTGGCGCCGAGATCGGTCACGGTGTTGAAACACTGATGCAGCGTTGTACCGTCCAGACAGTCCCGGTTCCGGGCGACCGGGGTGCGAAACAGCACGCTGCGGAGCTGGTTGTCGATCATTTCGTCGTTCTTGTACTGCGCTTCGTGGCTGACCGCCTTCAGCAGCGGCCCGAGCCCGAGCGCGGGCACCAGGTCGGGGTTGAAGAAGGCCTGGTTGAGCGGGACCACCACGGTGACCTTGCCGGAAGCTGTCTTGATCTCGAGGCGTCGGGCGCGGAACGCGTTCAGTTGGGCCTTGCCGTAGTGGCCGGCGTCGGCCTCCACCTCCATCTCGCCGTGGATCTGGCTGTGCGCCCGGTATCCGACGGTGGCGAACTCGTTGCTGATGCTCGCATCGACATTCGCGTTGTACCCGGCGTACGCGGGCAGCGGGACACCCATCGCCGGCAGCCACTGGGTGTAGGTGATGTACTGCTGCTCGGCGATGATCACCTTGCGGGCGATGTCGAACTTGTCCTGCTCGCTCAGCGACGCCGGCAGCGCAGCGACGATCCGGTTGTGCTCGCGCGCGAACAGGGTGTGGGTGGCGGTGAGAAACAGGTTCTCGTTGGCCCGCACGTCCCCGGCGACTATGCGGTGGCCGGGCTTGGCCCGGAGAAGGCCGTCGACCTCCATGGGCGGCGAAGTGCTTGCGTTGCCCCGTGCGGTCGCCCGCGGCAGGTAGCCATGCGGCAGCAGCAACCGGGCCTTGTTGTTCGCGGGATTGCCATCCACCTTACCGGCGCGTAGCCAGTCCAGCCGGGCGGTCGTGCCGCCGTAGACGGGCCAGGCGTCGATGTACGAGCTGTTGGAGTTGACCTGCTGGCGCGGGGTGGTCACCCCGGTGCCCGGCGCCGGCGCGCTGCGGACGAACGGGATGTAGCCGAGGACATCGTC